>NZ_JAPCIL010000002.1:0-1309352 GCF_025910075.1 Pantoea sp. RG18 | reverse complement strand
CATTAACAGCCCGTGGGGCAAGCTGCTGCGCGAGTCCAGCCAGCGTGTTCCTGTGGTGGAGCAGAACCTGCGTATGCAGGGCCAGTACCTGGACCGGGAAACCGGACTGCACTACAATCTGTTTCGTTATTATGATCCGGACAGCGGACGGTTTACCCAGCAGGACCCGATAGGGCTGATGGGCGGGATTAACCTTTACCAGTATGCGCCGAATGCGCTGGGTTGGGTGGATCCTTGGGGGCTGAGTCGGTGTAGTAGTGGAAATAAGGATAAACCGGATTTCTATGTTGGGCCAGCAGGGCCAAGTGCGACAATGCCATCCACAGCTTATAGGTATGTCCGATACTTGAAGGACGATGGAAGCGTAGATAAGTGGGTTCCTGGTCTCCTTGAAAATAAAAAAGCTCCAGTTACATATTTTGGATTCGAAAAATTTGAAACCGGTAAAACAGCTCGTGATGCTTTTCAGATAAAAGGACCGGAGAAAGTTGATCCAACTTTACCTGGGGATGTTTCATGGAGTGATGCAAGAATTAGAGGAAGGTTTGATACGTTGCAGTTATATGAAAATGGCACTCCTCAAGTACGGCATCCAAGGATGTTCGGGGACGCAATAGGCGCGCCGTTAGAACAGTTTACAAATGCTTATCCTGAGTACGGTAAAGGTGGCGTACAACAAATGTATGCTGAAAAACGAGAGGTAAGCTTTGATGATATTGATATTTTGCCGGAGGAATAAATGAATTACCATTCATACAATGACGTGCTTGACTATCTGAAAGAATTTTTCAAAACCAGGGTTGAATCACCCAATTATCTTGAAGAATTAATATACCTAATTGAAGGTTCTCGCTCTGAAAAGACTGTAACAATCAGGGCTATATATCAAAAGTATATGCAATACATAAAAGAAAATAGAGATGTTGTTAGAGTTATTCCTGGTGAAAAAGAAATGTGGATAGAATTACTGGATCACTGGCAGTAAGAGTGAGTTTGTGAATTTATTATAGAGTGTCCCGGAGGTAACTATATTCTTCTTGAGTAAAAGCTTTTTTATGATTTTTTGTGCAAGGAAACAAAAACCATGCACTTGATAAAATTATTTAAAAAACCTTTGTAAAGCGTATGTTTAATATGTGAGGATGGGTAAGTTAAATTAGGGAGTCTACCAATCAGAGTCGCCATACTAAACTCAACAAGATTACGTATGCCATCTGGCAATGATTTGGGTTAAACGATTTTTCGGGTGCCCGATAGGTATAAACCAAGATGAGGTGCTGAAGCAGTCATAGATTCATCACTATTGAATAAAGAGGTTATCAATAAAATTTAAAGTAAGGATTGTATAATGGAAAAGGCTATTTTTAGCGCCTATGGTATGTTTCTTACTCAAGAAAATGGCAAATATCATATCAACTATGATGCTGGTGGTGTTACTAATAAAGATGTTAAATGTGAGATAAGCGTAGAAGAGTTTAATAAGGCAAAATTAAGCGAGCAAGATGCTTATGAAGTAATAATATGCACTCAAGTTAGAGATAAAACAAACCATTCATAGTAGTTTGATGAGTTTTATTTTTAATTTTATTGATTTCAAAGGCAGTAAAATATTTTTATAAAATGTTTTATTTGCCATAGATGCAAGCTGCCAGTGACGCGTATTGATGGTGTGGAAAGCCCGGAGATTTACTGGTTCCATAATGCGGCCAACGGAATGCCGAAACTGCTGACTGACACTGAAGGGCAAAAAGCCTGGGAAGGTATCAACAGCCCGTGGGGCAAGCTGCTGCGCGAGTTCAGCCAGCGGATGCCAGCCTTTCAGCAGAACCTGCGTATGCAGGGCCAGTACCTGGACCGGGACAAATTTGCTTAAGCAAATTTGAACATCGCTTCAGCGATGGCCCCAATGGGGTGAGGCACCGCAGGGGCCGAATCAACCGGACTGCACTACAATCTGTTTCGTTATTATGATCCGGACAGCGGACGGTTTACCCAGCAGGACCCGATAGGGCTGGCGGGCGGGATCAACCTCTACCAGTATGCGCCGAACGCGCTGGGTTGGGTGGATCCATGGGGGTTGATGAAATGTAAAGACCCTGCGAAAGAAGCGACGAAGTGGCAGGGGCCAGGGAATAGAGATTATCCAGGCATCGATGTTTATGAGAATACGGTTATAAAAAAAGGGACGATACTTTATGCTCTTCATCCTAATGGAGATCGGTTACCTGCTTATACTGTAAGCCATCCTACAGTCAGGCAGTATAAAGGTGATCCACTTGGCTATCATAAAGCTTTGCAAGTTATGCTAGACCCAGCATTTACAATGCGTTCAAAGGTGAGAGCTTACTACGTTACCGAAGATATACATGTAGCCAGAGGACGTGCTGAAGCTAATGCTCAGTATGGTCGAGGAGGAGGGCTACAGTTTTATATACCGGAAGAGGCTCGGCTTAAACTGAAACCTGGAAAAGTAATTGATATATGAAAAAAATGATTTTAGAAGAGAATGGTGCTTTGCTTGTAGATGGAAGTAAAATAGAACTTTCTTCTTACGAAAAATTTATTAATTCTTCGTTTTTTAAATCATCTGATGATCTTATAAGTGTAGGGGAATATTATTTTTCTGCAAAAAATGTTATGTGGCACAATGAACCGTTCCATGTGCAATTTAGGCCTGCTATTTTTTCTATTAATAAGAGCGTGTTCCTGATCAGTGAAACTGGTTATTTTTATAAAAACATTAATAATTGGGAAAAAAGAGCAAATTTTAACGTTTTAATTGATGAAGAGAAAAGATTGTATGAGTGGGTGATGAAAAAGTATCCAAATGATTACAAGGGTGAATTAAAAGATCCTCCTTATGGTCATGTTTGGGAATTTTCATGGGGTGAGATAACAGTACAGTCTAATGAAAGATCATTTACGTGTGGGATATATATTGAGTGGAGATGAATTTAAAGTTAATCACCCTGTCAATATATTAATGTGTAGTGTTACTGCAGAAAATTATAATGTAGGGCGTTAAGGTTTAGCTATTAATCTTGGTAAGGATTATAAATGCCTGCAGGCACTACGATATTCAAGGCCAAACGATTGAAAAAGATGACGGACATACCTGTTAGCGCTATTGCTACTATGGTGACTACCGCCTGAATAATGTTATTGTTGTTTTGCTCAATTTATTTTAAAAATTTTTTATGATGGAGTGTGGTTCTGCTATTATATGTCCTTGGTGAAAGGTTAAGTAGAATAACTATTGCTCTTTTGTTTAATTAAAGCATGATGGTTTTTTAGCGTATTGTATGCTTATTGATATGTAATCCTGTTGCGGTAATGACTGGACCTGCATTTCAAATTTCAATTTCTAAGAACTCTCTCTTCATCAGTTTGAGCCTATAAGGAGATAAAATGAACCTGCCAGGAATGAATCCCGAAAATAACTTACCGGGTTATGACATCGCGAGGATGACCGGTTATGGGGCACCTGATTTTGATTTCAAAGCGCTGGGTGCAGCAATGGATTGTACTCGGGAGTTTTATCAGGCTGGCATCATCTATGCAGATGGCGCACAGCGTTATCTTGTTCGGCCTGGTCAGCGTCATCCTAATGGTCAAAGTGGTATCGTTACACATCTGATTGTGACCAAAACGCCTAAGCAAGCCACAGCGTCTAATACGGGCAAGTCACTTAGTGAAGCCGTAAGCGTAACCTCAATGGGAACGGAGATTGCCTCGACCGTGCTTTCCTGTGGTGCAATGATTATCACCGCTGGTGTAGCGGTTATCGGCGCTTCAGCAACGCCTATAACCGCTGGCAGTAGCGGCGTGCTTGTTGCTATTGGTTATGCTGGCGCTGCCGCAACAGGCGTGCAATGTGTCAATGGTATTTACCGGGTTTATGATCTCGTCGAAAACGGTGGTGAAAACGTAGCGTGGCTGGACTCTCAGGATTGGTACGTTGCCACTTCAACGTCCCTTGACCTTATTTCACTAGCCAGTGTGGGCGGTGCGTTAAAAGAAGCCCTGGCAACATGGCGAGCGATGAAATCAGTCTCTTCTTTAAAAGCAACGGAGTGGCTCAGGAACTATCCAAGGCAGGACCGGGCTCGCCTTACTGAATTAATCATTAAGGCACAAAACCCTGGTATAAGTAATAAAGAGCTTAAAGCCGCCATCCGTGCAGGACTTTATCCAAAGCGTTTCCCTGTAGAGTCGGTGCAAAAAGAACTTGTTAAGCAACTCGCGCAGGTCGTCACGAGCGCAGCGGCTGTGGCAGGCAGTGCTGTCAGTGGTATCATTGCTGCTCCAGGTAACGTGCCGCGCTCCGGGCGCTATATTGTGGGAACAATTCAATCACTGGCGGTATTTTAATGCAATTTCTATCATGGCTTGTCGGGCGAAGTATCACTGAACTACTGCAACATGGTCGCGAAATAGATCAGTTAATCGCACGGCAGGATAATTCGATACTTGCCCGTTCCACTACAGAGCTTGAACGTTATTTTAAACAGCCTTCTGAGTCGCTTCCCAGGCAAAACGGCTTCCCGGTTGCGATAGTGCTGATGCTGTTGCTGATTGCATTTGCATTTAATTTGCTGACGTTTCTGCACGCTTTACCTCCGCTCAGTCCACAAATACATGCGTTGAGTTTTTTTGTTCCCTCAATCGTCGTTATTGGCGCGATACTCACGGCCAGTTACCTGCTTGCGCGAGGCCATACAGCCGGTGTGGCGGGGCTGGCTTACGTCTGTGCGATGTTGCTTATATCGACTGTTTTACTATTGAGCTACAGCGTAGTTATGGGTAGCCACTCGGGCCTGTGGCTGATTCTGGCACTCGCGGCTTTGATGGGTGCTCGCTGGATACTTAACGGGCAGGCTTTCATCCTGTTTGCCATTTACTGCCGGACACAACGCCTCGCCAGCGTCGCCCGGCAGCGTCGCATGAAATAACCCATACTGATCTGTAGTACTGTTATCGCGGAATACCCATTCCGCGACTCTCTTCTATTTTTCTCTCAACACGATCTTTTTCCTATGACCCACTCCTTCTTTTAATCCCTACCCTGTCCAAACTCCCTGAAAAACCCATCCATCATCACTATTACCTCTGGCTATAACCTGCCGTTATACCCTCCTGCTAAACAAGCATTCGTCACCTTTCAGAACGCATGAAATAGTGGTTTCAGAACCTGATCTTTTGGCTGAAACGAGAGACAACATGCTAATCCCACAACCCTATTTACTCTTTCTTGGCGATGTTACCGATCCCCTTGCGGCAAAAACGGCGCGCGGTATTCATATCTGGCGGCCGGAGCAGTGCGTTGGCGAAATTAAACTGCCGGGCTGCACGGTCAGTCTGGGTCTGGATGAACTGGATATTCCCGGCGCCAAAGCGCGCGGCGCAAAAACGCTGGTGCTTGGCACTGCCAATGCCGGGGGTTATCTGCCAGCGCACTGGCTGGAAACGATCAAAGGTGCCATTAAAGCAGGCATGAATGTGGCCAGTGGTCTGCACCATCGGCTGGTAGACGAACCGGAACTGGTGACGCTTGCACAGGCTTCGGGCGTTGAGCTTTTTGACCTGCGTCATATGCGTCCAGCGCTCAGTGTGGGCAGCGGTAAGAAGCGTTCAGGTAAGCGGATACTGACCGTCGGTACGGACTGCTCAGTGGGCAAGATGTACACCTCACTGGCGCTGGAAGCGGCGATGCGTGCGCGCGGCCTGAAAGCTGATTTTCGTGCCACGGGGCAGACCGGCATTCTGGTCGCAGGGGAGGGCATCGCTGTCGATGCGGTCATCGCTGATTTTATTGCCGGTGCAGCAGAAGCGCTTTCACCGGCGAATGACGAGGACCACTGGGATATCGTTGAAGGCCAGGGCTCACTGTTCCATCCCTCCTATGCGGGCGTGAGTATGGGGCTGATGCACGGTGCGCAACCACACTGGCTGGTTATGTGCCATGAAATGGGACGACCCCATATGCGTCATTTGCCACACCAGCCCATGGTCAGCCTGCAGGCGTGCGTTGAAGCCAATCTGCGAGCCGCGCAGGTGACCAGTGAGTCTGTTCAACTCGCTGGCTTTGCTATCAATACCTCCAATTACAGCGAAGAAGAGGCGCTCGCTTATTGCGCCGAAATCAGCGCTGAGTTTGGTTTACCGGCCACAGATCCTGTGCGTTTTGGTATTGATGAGATCGCCGCACTGCTTCAGGAGCGTGGCTGAAATGAGAAAGTTGCAGATTGATGTGGTGGAGCTGCCGCTGGCGCGACCCTTTGCTATCGCACGCGGTACCCGTACCGCCGTGACGGTCATCCGTGTCACCCTGGAGCAGGAGGGATTCATCGGGCAGGGCGAATGCACCCCGACGGCCCGCTACGATGAGACGCCGGATAGCGTTCAGGCCATGCTCGAAGCGGTACGCACTGACATTGAGTCGGGCCTCAGCCGTCATGATCTGCAACACCGCTTACCCGCCGGTTCAGCGCGCAACGTGCTGGACTGTGCGCTATGGCGACTTGATGCCGCACGGGCTAATCAAACGCTTTGGCAAAAGAGCACCTGCTCTCAGCCAGAGTCGGTCATTACGGCAGAAACCCTTAGCCTCGATACGCAGGAATGTATGGCTCTGGCGGCGGCGGATGCCGTATCACGTGGCGCCCTCCTGCTCAAAATTAAGCTCGACCGTAATGCGATTCTGGAAAAAGTGGCGGCGATTCGCGCGGCGGCACCGCATGCCACGCTCATTATCGATGCCAATGAAGCCTGGTCGGGTCTGGAACTGGAAAGCCTGCTGGTGGCGCTTAAGGCCTTCAACATCGCGATGGTGGAGCAACCCCTTCCCGCCGGACAGGATCATGACCTGAAACGTTTCAAACATCCCATACCGGTCTGTGCCGATGAGAGTTGCCATACGCGGGCGGATATTGCCGGATTACGCGATCGCTACGAGATGATCAACATCAAGCTGGATAAGTGCGGTGGCCTGACTGAAGCGCTGGCGATGGTGGATGAAGCCCGGACGCTCAATATGCGCATTATGGTCGGTTGCATGTTGGGCTCGTCACTGGCCATGGAGGCCGCATTGCCCGTCGCGGTTAACGCTGAGTTCGTCGATCTGGATGGCCCCATCTGGCTAGCCGCCGACAGTTCTCCTTTCCTGAGCTACTCCCAAGGCCGTATCTGGCTATAACTCTGTGAGGCGACGATGACGGACACACAACGTACTTCCCCTGCAACCCGCGCTGCCTCTGCCTCTCCTGTGCTGGCAATTCAGGATCTCAGCGTCTCGTTTCATGGACGCAGCGGTGAGAATCAGGTACTCAAAGGCATCAGTTTTGCCATTCATCCAGGTGAAATCGTCGCCGTCGTGGGTGAAAGCGGCTCAGGTAAATCTGTCACGTCGCTGGCTGTGATGGGCTTGCTGGCAAACAACGGACGTGTCGATGGCGGCAGCATGCAGTTCCGCGACCGCAGCGGAGAAATGCATGCGTTAGAAAAGCTGGATGATGCTCAGCGCCGCACGTTGCGTGGCCGTGAAATGGCGATGATCTTTCAGGAGCCCATGACCTCGCTGAATCCGGTGCTGCGCATTGATAATCAACTTACCGAGGCATTACGCGATCATCATCTGTGCGACAAAAAGCAGGCCCATGCGCGGGTGCGTGAATTGCTGCGACAGGTGCGTATCGCCGATGTGGATCGCGTCATGAAAAGCTATCCTCACTCGCTGTCAGGCGGCATGCGGCAGCGTGTGATGATCGCCCAGGCCCTTGCCTGCGATCCGCAACTCCTGATTGCCGACGAGCCTACCACTGCGCTGGATGTCACCGTACAGGCGCGCATTCTCCATATTCTGCGTGAGCTGCAACGTGAGAAACAAATGGCGGTGCTGTTTATTACTCATGATATGGGCGTGGTAGCGGAAATCGCCGATCGCGTGGTGGTCATGCTGCGTGGCGAAGTGGTAGAGCAGGGAACCGTGTCTGAGATTTTTGCCGCCCCGCAGCATGCGTATACCAAAGCGTTACTGGCGGCAGTACCAAAACTCGGTGATATGCGGGAACACAGGTGGCCGCAACGCTTTCCTCTGCCCGGTGCCCGCGAGGCTGTGCAAGGCGAACAGCATACCGCTCGCTATGACGTGGCGCCGCTGCTGGATGTGCGCGGATTAAAAGTCTATTACCCGATTCGCAGCGGCATCTTATCGAGCCTGACGCATCACGTGCATGCGGTTGAGCAGATTGATTTTAGTCTGTGGCCAGGTGAAACCCTGGCCATCGTGGGTGAAAGCGGCTGCGGCAAATCGACAACCGGACGGGCGCTGATGCGCCTTATCAACAGTGAAGCTGAAAGTATTCACTTTGAAGGAAAGGAAATCTCTGACCTGAAAGAGGCAGAGTTTCAGCCGCTCCGCCGTGAAATTCAGATGGTGTTTCAGGATCCCTATGCGTCACTGAATCCCCGCCTGACAGTGGGTTTCACCATTGCCGAGCCGTTGCTGTTACATGGCATGGTCTCTTCGCTTGAACAGGCTTCCCCACAGATAGATGCGCTGCTGAAGAGCGTCGGTCTCCTGCCAGAGCACGCGCGTCGTTATCCGCACGAATTTTCTGGCGGTCAGCGTCAGCGTATTGCTATTGCCCGCGCCATGGCGCTGAAACCGAAAGTGATTATTGCTGATGAAGCGGTATCGGCCCTTGATGTCTCGATTCAGGCGCAGGTGGTCAATCTGATGATGGACCTGCAGCAGCAAACGGGCGTGGCATGGATTTTCATCTCTCACGATATGGCGGTCGTCGAGCGTATTGCGAATCGCGTCGCGGTGATGTACCTCGGCCAGATTGTGGAGCTTGGACCGCGTCAGTCGGTATTTAATCAGCCGCAACACCCCTATACCCAACGACTGCTGGCCTCCGTGCCGGTAGCGGATCCCGAAAACCGTCAACCCCGTATTTTCGATGACAGCGAAATCCCCTCGCCGTTGCGTAAGGTGGGTGAAACGGTCACTAAAACCCGATATCGGCAGGTTGCCCCCCAGCACTGGGTAGCTGACGGCATTGCATTGCAATAATCCTTAACGACCAGGAGAATTTATGAAAACGCTGTTTCGCCGTACTTCGCTCGCCCTCGCATTGACGACGACGCTGGTCATGACTGCGCAGGCACAGGATCTGCGCATTTCAATGTATGCCGATATCACGGGGCTGGATCCGCACGACACCTCGGATAATGTCAGCTACTCGGTTCAGAGCGGCATCTTTGAGCGCCTGTTCCAGTTTGATTCCCGGATGAAGCTGCAACCCTGGCTGGCGACCGGTTATACCTCTAATGACAGTGCCACCGAATTTACGCTGACGCTGCGCAAAGGCGTTACCTTCCAGGACGGTACCCCTTTTGATGCAGAAGCCGTCAAAGCGAACCTTGATCGTCTGGCAGATCAGAAAAAAGGGCTGAAGCGTAACAGCCTCTACAAAATGATTGATAAGGTCACGGTGCTGGCACCCGACCAGATAAAAATCGATCTGAATCAGTCGTTCGGTGCCTTTATCAACACCCTGGCGCATCCTTCCGCGGTGATGTGGAGCCCGTCAATTCTTAAGCAATATCCGGACGAAGCGCAGTTGCGACTGCATCCGGTGGGAACCGGTCCGTTTACCTTTGTCGACTGGAAACCAGGCAAAGCCGTTACGCTGGCCAGATATGCAGGTTACTGGCAGCAGGGATGGCCTAAAGTCGACCATGTCATCTTCTCGCCGAGTCCCGAAGATGCGACACGGGTGGCAGCGTTGAAATCGGGCCAGGTGG
The DNA here is from genome assembly GCF_025910075.1 of Pantoea sp. RG18. Lineage (NCBI taxonomy): Bacteria > Pseudomonadati > Pseudomonadota > Gammaproteobacteria > Enterobacterales > Erwiniaceae > Pantoea > Pantoea sp. RG18. Next base: position 1,299,542 of record NZ_JAPCIL010000002.1, on the reverse strand, counting down.
ACGCCATCTGGCCATTGCCTTCAGACCTCATCGCGGCCGTTCAGCAGGACAGCCACCTCTCCATTCAGCGCGATCCGAGCATTTATCTTTATTACATGGCGATCAACACGCAGCACAAGCCGCTGGCCGATGTTCGGGTGCGTCAGGCAATCAACTATGCGATTGACCGTAATCTGTGGCTGAAAGTGGCCTTTGCCGGTCTGGGTAAACCTGCCACATCCGCGATTCCGGAAGGCGTACAGTTCTATCAGAAACAGGGCGATCCTGATTACGGCTATGCGCCGGATAAGGCTAAAGCCTTGCTGAAAGCGGCGGGTTATCCGGAGGGACTGGATCTTAAGCTCTGGGTGACCAACGCCACGGCCAGCGTCCGTGCCGCTCAGGTGCTGAAAGCGCAACTGGCTACGGCAGGCATTCGTGCCACGGTAACACCGATGGATTCCGGCACGCGCAACGCTAAGTTGTGGGGCGTTCAGGACCCGAAAAAGGCGGAGTTTGACCTCTATTATGGCGGCTGGTCGACTTCTACAGGGGATGCCGACTGGGCGCTGCGTCCGCTGTTTGCCACCGAATCCTGGGTTCCGACCTCGTATAACGTCTCTTACTTCAGTAACCCTGATGCAGATAAAGCAATTGCTGCCGGGCTGGCGACGGCCGATCCGGCAAAGCGTGGCATCGCCTATGCACAAGCGCAAAAGGTGTTGTGGAAAGAAGCACCGGTGGCGTTCCTTGGCACGCCAGACAATCTGGTCGGCAAACGCAACACGCTGAGCGGCGTTTCGATGCTGCCTGATGGCAATTTACTGTTCACTCAGGCGTCCTTTAAATAAGACGGTCTCTTCTTCCTCGTCCCCTGTCCGGAACGGATGAGGGACGTGAGGAGGCCAGTCGCACCTCATTTCAGGGAATGGCATGTTTGCATACATCATTCGCCGATTGCTGGAGATGATCCCGGTTTTGCTGGTGGTCTCGTTGCTGGTTTTCGGTTTTATCAAGCTCATGCCGGGCGACCCGGCGCGTATTTATGCCGGACCGGATGCGCCGGTTGAGGCGATCGAAGCGGCGCGTCAGCATCTCGGGCTTAACGATCCGCTGCCGCAGCAGTATCTCCACTGGATCGGCAACCTGTTGCAGGGCGACCTGGGCACCACTTATCGTACCCAGCAACCGGTGCTGGAGGTGATCAAAGAGGGCTTTATGCCGACGCTGTGGCTCGCCTTAGCGGGTTTTACCTGGTCCGTCATTCTCGGTTTGTTATTCGGCGTGATGGCTGCACTGAAACGTGGAAGATGGCAGGACTGGACGCTGATGAGCGTGGCGGTCGGCGGCATTTCGATGCCAGCCTTCTGGCTGGGGCTGTTGCTCATCCAGTTCGTCGCGATGCCTTTTGGGCTGTTCTCGGTCAGCGGCTTTAACAGGGCCAGCGATATAGTCCTGCCCGCCATCACGCTGGGTTCGTCGGTTGCGGCGGTAATGGCGCGTTTTACCCGCTCGGCCTTTCTTGAGGTGGCGCAGGAAGATTACGTGCGTACCGCCAAAGCCAAAGGGCTGCGTAACCGCCTGGTGACGTGGAAACATGTGATGCGTAATGCGCTCATCCCGGTGATTACCATGCTGGGCTTGCAGTTCGGTTTTCTGCTGGGCGGATCCATCGTGGTGGAGAGTGTTTTCAACTGGCCAGGGTTAGGCTGGTTATTGATTGAGTCGATCAAAGCGCAGGATCAGCCGGTGATTCAGGCGCTGGTGATGCTGTTCGTGTTTGAATTTATTGTGATTAATCTGCTGGTCGATCTGCTTTACGCGGTGGTCAATCCGGCCATTCGTCTGCGACAGGAGCCAAAATGATTATTCAATCGCTGACTGAAAATCCGCCTCAGATTATTCGTTCGCCGTGGCGCGATTTCCTGCATGCCCTTGTGCGGAACCCTCTGGCGCTGGTCTCAGGCGGGTTTGTGCTGCTGTTGATTGTGGTGGCGATTTTTGCGCCCTGGCTGGCGCCCTGGGATCCCATGGCCCCGGACTGGATGGCGTTATCGTCGCCGCCAACGGCGGCACACTGGATGGGGACCGACGAACTGGGGCGCGACCTGCTCAGCCGCATTATCTATGGCGCGCGGATCTCGCTCTATATCGGCGTGCTGTCGGTGACGATCGGCATGCTGGTCGGGGTCATGCTGGGCTTACTGGCGGGCTATTACGGCGGTTGGGTTGATATGCTGATCATGCGGGGTGCCGACGTATTATTCGCGTTCCCGGGTATGTTGCTGGCCATTGCGGTGGTGGCGCTGCTGGGGACGGGTCTGAACAATGTCATTATCGCAGTCGCGGTATTCAGCGTGCCGGTATTTGCCCGCATCGTGCGGGCTTCGACGCTCTCTCTGAAACAGGCTGCCTATGTTGAAGCCGTGCGCTGTGCAGGTGCACCAGACAGAGTCATTATCCTGCGGCATATTCTGCCCGGCACGCTTTCCAGCGTGATTGTCTATTTCACTATGCGCATTGGCACCAGTATTCTGACAGCCGCGGGCCTGAGTTTTATTGGACTGGGTCCGGAGCCTGACGTACCTGAATGGGGCAATATTCTGGCGATGAGCCGAAGCATGATGATGGCCGGATCGTGGCACATGAGCGTATTTCCGGGGCTGGCGATCTTTATTACCGTGCTGGCTTTTAATCTGCTTGGGGATGCGCTGCGCGACACGCTCGATCCCAAACTCAAGGGCTGACTATGGATTTCCAACAATTGCAGCGTGAACTGCTGCTGAACCGCTGGCGTGATCTGCGTCAGCTCGGGCAGCCGCGAAGCGCCTGCGGACCCACCCATCGAATCAGCGATGTTGCGGGCGTGCGTGTCGGACATTGCACGCTGAATGAAGGCGAAAAGCAGACTGGCGTAACCGCTATCGTACCGCCGGGCGGCAATCTGTTTCTCACGCCGCTGCCGTGTGGGGTTGAGGTCCTGAACGGCTTTGCGAAACCCATCGGACTGGTTCAGATAGAGGAGCTTGGCGTGCTTCAGACGCCGATTCTGCTCGGTAACACGCTGGCGGTCGGCACGCTGTTTACCACGCTGGTGCGGGATGCCATCCGTCGTAACCCGGAACTGGGACGAACACTGCCCACGGTCAATCCGCTGGTGCTGGAGTGCAACGATGGCTGGCTGAATGATATCCAGGCGCTGGCTATCACTGAAGCGATGGCGCAGGAGGCATTGCAGACGGCCTCAGCGGACTTCGCGCGCGGCAGCGTCGGCGCGGGGCGCGGGATGAGCTGTTTCAGCCTGAAAGGGGGCATCGGAACCGCCTCGCGGGTTATTCCCTCGCTCAACGCCACGCTTGGCGTGCTGGTGCTGGCCAATTTCGGCGCACTGGAGGCATTAACGCTTGATGGCGTCCGGGCTGGCGAGATGATTGCGCCGCTGCTGGCCGGAGAGGCGCCGCAGCTGGATGCCGGTTCTGTCATCATCATCATGGCGACGGATGCACCGCTGGACGCACGTCAGTTAAAGCGCATCGCGAAGCGAGCCGGCGCCGGCCTGGGACGGCTGGGCAGTTACTGGGGCCACGGATCGGGCGACATTGCGGTGGCGTTTTCAACGCAACCTCTGCCGCAACCGCCACAGGACGACACGCTGGAGCCGCTGCTTGCTGCAGCGGCAGATGCAACTGAACAGGCTGTACTGGATGCTTTGCTGAGCGCTGAGGCTGTTACCGGCTTTCGCGGTCATCATCGCCCCTCACTGACGCAGATTCTGGATAGATTAACGACATGAAAATTTTTATCTCGGCCGACATTGAAGGCATCGCGGGGGTCATGCGCCCGGAGCAATGTACACCCGGCCACCCGGAACATCAGCTGGCCCGTGGTCTGATGGAGCAGGAAGTGAATGCCGCAATTGAGGGGGCTTTTGCAGGCGGGGCAACGGAAGTGGTGGTGGCAGACAGCCATGCGCAGATGACCAATTTGCGTGCGGAAAATATCGATCCCCGCGCCCGGCTGGTGCAGGGAAAACCCCGTGTCCTGTCGATGGTGGAAGGGATAGAGCAGCAGACGTTCGACGGGCTGTTTCTGGTGGGATTTCACAGCGCAGCAGGTGAACCGGGCGTACTGGCGCATACCATCAACGGCCGGGCATTCTGGCGTATTCATATCAATGGTCTGGTGATGGGAGAAACCGATATTTATGCGGCCGCCGCCGCTGAGCACGGCACGCCATTGCTGCTGGTCACCGGCGACGATCAGTTACAGAGCTGGATTGCGGAACACTACTCAGCAGTCAATTACGTCTGTGTAAAACGCGCCATTTCTCATACCTGCGCGGAATCATTCAGCCCACAAGCGGCACAGCGTGCGATCGCTGCCGCAGCAAGCACCGCACTGCAACATCCCCCTCAGGTGAACACGAGCCGCCTGACGGCACCTTACGCTATGCGCCTTCAGGCCACTAAACCGGTGCTGGCCGATCTGTTCAGCCTGATCCCCGGCGTCACGCGCCTGGATGCCGTTACCGTGGCGTATCAGGCGGAGAATATGGAAACGTTAATCAGCTTACTCAGTGCATTCTCTTATCTGGCGAGCACACAGTCATAGCGAAATTATCCCGGGCTGCATGCAACGTCAGCCCGTTAAGCCCGCCGTTCCGGTTCTCCTGAAACCGCGCTGCCAGGCACACACCTGTAGTGCGGACTGTGCATGCGCATCTTCCCTCTGACGAGTCAGAATCGTTGCTGGCTTAAATCCGCGCAACCCGTGCTGCTGACCAGCGCTCCTTTAACTGCACCACGGCAGCGCGAACCCCGCTCCCTGCAGAGACTTCAAACGGGACTGCCGGGTGCGGATGGGGGCGAGACAGGCAGCTGAGCCTGCACCGGTTTTGCGGTACAGTTTTTGCAACAGGATAATGATTGCTCTCTCACCCTCCGCCCGGACCTGATCGTGCAGCCTGTCGGAGAGGCCTTCGTTTTCGGTATTCCATCCAGGGTAAATAGTCATGCGGCTCCGCCATATAGAGGTGTTTCAGGCCATCGTACAGACCGGCAGCATCAGCGCTGCGGCGCGCTTGCTCAATGTCTCGCAGCCCAATATCAGCCGTGTGCTGAATCATGCTGAACAGCAACTGGGATTTGCGCTGTTTGAGCGACGTATACAGGGAATGAGTGTGACGGCAGAAGGACGACGTCTCCTGCCTGAAATAGACGATCTCTGCCAGCGCCTGCAATCTATCACCCAGCTCACCGAACAGCTGCGGCGGGGCGAAGGGCAGTTAGTTCGCGTCGGAGCGGCTCACGCTTTTGGTCAGATGGTGCTGGCGCCCGCATTGGTCACCTGGCGGCAACAGATGGCCTCGGTCAGTGTCGAACTGGTCACCGAGCACTTTAGTACCTTATGCCAGATGATTCTGGATAATCAGCTCGATTTCGCGCTGGTTTTTGGTCAGCAGGTCGATGCGGATCTTCTGGCTGAACCTCTGTTTCAGTCTTCGATGGTCGCGTTGTTACCGCTCAATCACCCCCGTAATGAACCCGTTACGCTTGCGTGGTTATGCCACAATAATCTACTGATGATGCAGGCTCAGGATCCGCTTGGACGCGTACTTCACCGAGCGCTGCGCGATAAAAAACTGAATCCCGCCGTGTCGTTGTCGATTAAAACCTATTCGGTCATTGCGGATATGGTGCTGGCAGGCGGCGGCACGGGCGTCGTGGATCTCTTCACTGCCTGTCGCTATGCCGAACAGCTAAAGCTGCTACCCATAGCACAGCCCCTGCCGTTTGAAGTGATGCTGATCAGCCGCCGTGACCAGCCACAGTCGCAGTCCACTCTGCAGCTTAAGCAGGTGATCCGTAACAGACTGTGGGAGATAGCCCGGCAGTGCGAAGCGCAGTTTATTCGTGGCTGAATAAGCGCCGCTTTCAGGTGAAGAGCAGGGGAAAAGGGGGGGCTCAGGCAGCATCAGATTCGTTCGCTGACTTTTGCACCAGAAAGCGCGGAGCTCGAGCAATAAACCTTTTTAAGGGAATGATTGCGGCATTGTTGAAATGTGCTGACAGAGACTATTGAGACGGCGTTGAAATGAAAAATCCACGCAATGGCGTGGATTTTATGATTTTTGAGCTTCATGAGATTCAGTAAGACCCCATGAGACAACAATTTTTAATCAGACGTTGAACAGGAAGTTCATCACATCGCCATCTTTCACGATGTACTCTTTACCTTCTGAACGCATCTTGCCGGCTTCTTTAGCACCTTGCTCGCCTTTATAAGCGATGAAATCTTCAAACGCGATGGTCTGGGCGCGGATAAAGCCTTTCTCGAAGTCGGTATGGATTTTACCAGCAGCCTGCGGAGCCGTCGCGCCAACCGGGATAGTCCATGCACGCACTTCTTTTACGCCAGCGGTGAAGTAGGTCTGCAGGTTCAGCAGGGAGTAACCGGCGCGGATAACGCGGTTCAGGCCTGGCTCTTCCAGTCCCAGCTCTGCCATGAACTCGTCACGGTCTTCATCTTCCAGCTCAGCAATGTCCGACTCAACGGCGGCGCACACTGGCACCACGACTGAACCTTCCGCTTCGGCGATAGCGCGCACCTGATCCAGGTACGGGTTGTTCTCGAAACCATCTTCATTGACGTTAGCTATGTACATGGTAGGTTTCAGAGTCAGGAAGCTCAGATAGCGGATTGCCGCTTTGTCGTCCTCATCCAGATTCAGTGAACGCAGCATGCCCGCTTCAGAAAGATGCGGCAGACACTTCTCCAGCGCAGCCAGCTCAGCCTTAGCATCTTTGTCGCCGCCTTTGGCTTTCTTCTGCACGCGCTGAATCGCACGTTCACAGGTTTCAAGATCGGACAGCGCCAGCTCGGTGTTGATCACATCAATATCTTCAGCCGGGTTCACTTTACCCGCCACGTGGATGATGTTGTCGTTTTCAAAGCAGCGCACCACGTGGCCGATCGCTTCGGTTTCACGGATGTTGGTCAGGAACTGGTTGCCCAGGCCTTCACCTTTTGACGCGCCTTTTACCAGACCGGCGATATCGACGAATTCCATGGTAGTCGGCACCACGCGCTGCGGCTTAACAATCTCAGAAAGCTGGTCGAGACGCAGGTCAGGCATCGGCACCACGCCCGTGTTTGGCTCAATGGTGCAGAAGGGGAAGTTAGCCGCTTCGATGCCCGCTTTAGTCAGCGCGTTAAACAGAGTGGATTTACCGACGTTCGGCAGGCCCACGATACCGCATTTGAATCCCATGGTTTGATACCCTTTATAACTGGATGGACAGTGCGCCAGAAGGCGGACTGTCGGAGACGAATTGAAAAATTTCGCGCATTATACACGGAATCACGACGATTCGGGCGTTTAAGCAGGCTTGAAGGCGTGCAGCCGGTTCATCGCCTTGATACGATCCTCTTTCAGCCACAGTTCGGTACAGCGCGCCGCCTCATCAATGGCATCATCAATCAGCTTCTGTTCACTGGCGGGCGGCTTGCCCAGCACAAATCCGGTCACCTTGTTGCGATCGCCGGGATGTCCGATACCGATGCGCAGCCGATGGAAATTGTTGTTGTTGCCCATTTTGCTGATGATATCTTTCAGCCCGTTATGGCCGCCATGCCCGCCGCCCTGCTTGAACTTCGCCACGCCGGGTGGCAGATCGAGTTCATCATGCGCCACCAGGATCTCTTCTGGCGCGATGCGATAAAAGGTCGCCATCGCCGCCACGGCTTTCCCGCTCAGGTTCATAAAGGTGGTCGGCACCAGCAGGCGCACATCCTCTCCGGCTATCGCCAGGCGCGCGGTATAGCCATAGAATTTGCCTTCCTCTTTCAGTAACTGATTGTGGCGCTCAGCCAGTAAATCCAGATACCAGGCACCCGCATTGTGGCGCGTGGCGGCATATTCAGCGCCTGGATTGGCAAGGCCCACAATCAGTTTAATGCTGCTCACAATGATTATCCTGCTGTTATCGCGAAAGGGCGTTAGTTTACTTCGCCATGGCCGAGATGACAAAGTACAAGCATCGAAATGGTTCATGACGGTGATTAATCATTTCCATCGAAATCAACAGGCTGCAATCAGGGCCAGTTAATTATTTATGGCTGATGTGTGATCCAGTCCGCAACGTTATCTTCACCCATTGCCTAAGCTTATGGCACTTAACATTGTGTGCGGTTATTGACTCATATGGATGGAGGTGCAGCATGAAACATCAACACTGCCGCGTAGCGGGTAACAGCTTGATGGTACTGGGATTAGTCACAATGGTGCTGGGCGTGGGTTTCTCAATTATGAACCAGCTTCCCTCGCTTGATCTGCCAGATGCGCTGGCGCAGGGCGCAATCTTAGGCATCTTTGTTGGTGCAATGATGTGGCTGGTCGGGGCGGGTCTGAGTGGTCGTGAAAAGGTTGAAGATCGTTATTACTGGCATCGTCACTATGACAAACGTTGTCGCCGGTCGCACAATTCTCACCATTAACTGATGCCAGCAGTGACCGGATGCTGCGCGATGCGGTTCCGGCCGCTGGCCTTGGCGTGATAGAGCGCTTTATCCGCCAGTGCGAGTAAATCGTCAAAACCCTGCTGCTGATGTGTGACCGTGGCAAACCCAATGCTGACCGAATAGGCAATTGAATTGGGTTGTGACGCACAGACCTCCCGCCGAATCGTCTCGCACCAGGCCTCTGCCTCTGTTGCCGCCGCCGGAATTATTGCCGCAAACTCCTCTCCGCCCAGTCGCGCAAAACGCCCCTCAGCCGGTATCAATCCTCTGACAATGTCGCAAAAGTGAATCAATATCTGGTCGCCCTGTTGATGGCCATACCGATCATTAATGCTCTTAAAATGATCCAGATCGAACAGTATCGCGCTAAAGGGCCGGTTCTGACGGCGGCATCGCACCACAATCTTCTCTGCTTCATTAAATAAAGCCCGACGATTCCAGACGCTGGTCAGAGGATCGTGCATCGAGGCATGCTCTAAGACTGACTGCATCTGTTCATTCACCATGGCCAGGATAGTAAATGTCAGACCGATGACAAACAGAATCGATTCCAGGATGACGTAAATCGAGAAGTTTGATCCGCCAATGGCGCCAGGCAGCGTGCTGGGAATCGCGCTGTCCAGAAACAGGCGAGCCAGGTGAAACAGCAGATGGATCCACAGCAGCAACTGTGCAGGCCAGAAGGTCACCTTTAGCGTATCACGCGCCAGCCAGACCAGCTGGATCAGTGCCGCGGTATAGGCGATGCAGGCGATGCAGAGCACCAGCACCCGTTTGGGTAAGCTGTAATAGAACGCCGGGAAACAGCAGAGGAGTGCCCAGAGCAGGGCGCCCAGTAGCCAGTGAGTGCCGATGGGCTTACCGCAGAAGCGCCGGAACGCATTTAACAATCCGCCGTAAGCCAGCATCACTAAAACGTTACCCACTGCAACGGGCAGGAAATGCAGGCCACTGCTGCGCAGGCTACTTAAGAATACCGCAATCAGGGTAAAAACCAGCGACAGGCAGGTGAAGCCGAGAACGCGATCATACTGCGATCCGATCCAGGCAAAAAACATGATGATGCTCAGAAACCCCAGCACATAAAGCTCGCAGACAAATAACGTATAGATATCCAGGCTCATGGCGGTCAGGGTTCTTATGAAAAGTGCGCTGCAAATTACCACTTAACGGCACAGGGCAGAAGCGGGGAACGCGGCGTTTTATCAAAAGAGTGGGTGGCGTTGAAAATAGTCGATTTTGGGGAAATTTATCGCGAAAATATCAGAAAAAGAAGCGCGTTAATCGGGCGCCCGGCAGGCATAAAAAAACCGGGCACAGGGCCCGGTTCCGCGAAGATTAATGCTCGAACATTGCCGAGATTGATTCTTCGTTACTGATGCGGCGAATGGCTTCGGCCAGCATGCCAGATAAGGTCAGCGTGCGCACATTCGGCAGTGACTTAATCTCCTGAGAGAGTGGGATGGTATCGCAGACGATTACCTGGTCGAGCACAGAATTACGCAGGTTTTCAACCGCATTGCCGGAGAAGATCGGGTGGGTCGCGTAAGCAAATACGCGTTTAGCACCACGCTCTTTCAGCGCTTCAGCCGCTTTGCACAGCGTGCCGCCGGTGTCGATCATGTCGTCGACCAGCACGCAGTCGCGGCCAGCAACGTCACCAATGATGTGCATCACCTGAGAAACGTTCGCGCGAGGGCGGCGTTTATCGATGATGGCCATATCAGTGTCGTTCAGCAGTTTAGCGATAGCACGGGCACGTACTACGCCACCAATATCGGGAGAAACAACAATCGGGTTTTCCAGACCGATCTGCATCATATCTTCCAGCAGGATCGGACTGCCAAATACGTTATCAACCGGGACGTCGAAGAAGCCCTGGATCTGCTCGGCGTGCAGGTCAACCGTCAGAACACGGTCAACACCGACGCTGGAAAGGAAGTCTGCCACTACTTTAGCGGTGATAGGTACACGCGCGGAACGCACGCGGCGATCCTGACGGGCATAACCAAAGTAGGGGATGACTGCGGTAATACGACCAGCAGAAGCACGACGCAGCGCGTCGACCATCACAACCAGTTCCATCAGATTATCGTTGGTGGGGGCACAGGTGGACTGGATGATGAAAATATCACCACCGCGTACATTTTCGTTGATCTGTACGCTCACTTCACCATCACTGAAACGTCCTACAGCGGCGTCTCCCAGGCTGGTGTAAAGGCGGTTGGCAATACGTTGTGCTAGTTCCGGGGTGGCGTTACCAGCAAATAGCTTCATATCAGGCACGAGAAGAACCTCAGGCTTTGCGTCCAGAGAATGAACGGCATGACTGTAACCGGCGCGTACGGTCATGTGCGTTCACACGGGTGTGTTGATGCGAAACGTGCAGTGTCCGGAACGTGGTGACACTGTCACGCATTCGCTAATCGCCTCGCAGGGTACGCTGTAGCGGCGAAACATTTACGCCCCGGGCTACAAATGCGCGTACCCCATTCGGGGCAAGCTCCAGCACCTGGCGGGCAGCAGACTCGGTGTCGAACTCAGCAAACACACAAGCGCCCGTGCCAGTCAGGCGTGACGGCGCGTATTCTAGCAGCCAGGAAACAAGCTCATCAACCTCACGAAAACGTTTTCTTACCACTGCTTCACAATCATTGGTGAAGGGTGATGCTAAAAGCGTCGATAAACTGCGCGATGGAGTATCTCGCGTCAGTTCGGGGTCGTTGAATACTACTGGGGTGCTGATATTCACGCCGGGATGGGCGACAAGATACCACTTTTCTTCCGGCTCTGCGGGATGAAGTTGTTCACCCACACCCTGGGCGAAGGCCGCGAAGCCCTGGACAAACACCGGCACATCCGCGCCCAGCTTCACGCCCATCGCCGCTAGCTCATCCGGCGTGAAGTCGGTTTGCCACAGATGATTCAGCGCCACCAGCACGGTTGCCGCATCAGAGGAGCCGCCACCGAGACCGCCACCCATGGGCAGGTTTTTCTCAACGGCAATCTGCGCGCCCGCGTGAGCGGACAGGCGATTGTTATCCTGCGCCGCCTGTTTCAGCATGTTTGCGGCGCGGACAATCAGGTTATCCGCATCCGCAACGCCTGCCACGGGCGTTAACAGAGTAATCGAGCCGCTTTGATCGACGGTAATCTGCAACTGGTCACCGTAATCAAGAAACTGAAACAGCGTCTGCAGGTTGTGATAGCCGTCGGGACGACGGCCGGTGATGTAGAGAAAAAGATTCAGTTTTGCCGGGGCAGGCCAGTGGGTGATCATTGAACGGTCCAGCCGTCCATACGCAGTTTAATCCGCTGGTCACCCTCTTTCAGCTCCAGGCTCGAAGGCAGCGGCGGGGTGACTTTGCTGTCGTAGCCCGCAATAGAGACCTGCCAGTTCTGACCGTCGCGGCTGTAGTTCAGGCTGCTCAGCTGATAGCTCTCGTTAAGCTGATAGTCGGTGGCATCGCCTGGCAGACCCATCATCCACTGGCGCAGATTCGCCAGCGGAATATTCATGCCGGTCAGCTGCGAAATCATTTTCTGCGCATCGTTGCTGACGTAACGCTTGCCTTTGTTATCGACGATCTGTACCACCGAGCCCTGCGCATCCAGCTGCAGTTCGGTGCTGCCCAGCGGATTGGTCAGCAGCAGGCGATAGCGATCGGGCGCGGTCTGCTGCCAGTTGAAGCGGGCATAGACTTTCTGCTTGTCAGAAAGATAGGCAAAGGCGCCGCGGGTCTGATAGTGCGTGACCTTTGAGACCGCCTGCTGATGCTGTTGCCACTGTGGCGCGGTAACGCTGGGGCCCGGGCCTTGCGGTTTGTTGACGCTACAGGCTGCCAGCAGCACGCTGGCAAGGGGCAAAAGGCGCAACAGATTGCGTGGTGAATTAAGCATCAAGTGGTCATCTCCTCGGACACATTTATTATTCGTAACGGATAACGCTAACCGTCCCGGTTTTAACCGTCAATGCTGTTATGCAGCAAATTGAGCACGATCGGGTTAATCTTATTACAGTCATAGCCTTTGTATGGCTTTTCTTGATCTGCCGCATCTTGTAGAATGCGCCTCACAAAACCCTGACATTATTGGGACATCCCAACCAAAACCGCTATGACGCTGCTCGCTCTCGGAATCAATCACAAGACAGCCCCCATTGCTCTGCGCGAACGCGTCTCGTTCGGGCCGGAGACGCTTGAGCAGGCGTTAAACAGCCTGTTATCACAGCCAATGGTGCAGAGCGGCGTGGTGTTGTCCACCTGTAACCGGACTGAACTCTACCTGAGTGTAGAGCAGCAGGCCGACTTACAGGCGCGTCTGGTGAGCTGGTTATGCAATTATCATCAGCTGGATGAAGAGGATGTGCGAAACAGCCTCTACTGGCATCAGGATAACGAGGCGGTCAGCCACCTGATGCGCGTCGCCAGCGGACTCGACTCACTGGTGCTGGGCGAACCGCAAATCCTCGGTCAGGTCAAAAAAGCCTTTGCCGACTCCTCACGCGGTCAGGCGCTGAGCAGTGAACTGGAACGCATGTTCCAGAAAACCTTCTCGGTTGCCAAACGCGTGCGTACGGAAACCGATATCGGTGCCAACGCGGTGTCGGTGGCGTTTGCCGCCTGTACGCTGGCCCGTCAGATCTTCGAATCGCTCTCCTCCGTCAATGTCTTACTGGTTGGCGCAGGTGAGACCATTGAGCTGGTGGCGCGTCATCTGCGTGAACATCAGGTCAAAAATCTGATCATCGCCAACCGTACCCGCGAACGCGCCGAAACGCTGGCGTCGGAAGTGGGTGCAGAGGTGATCACCCTGGCGGAGATCGACGCCCGTCTGGCAGAAGCCGACATTATTATCTCGTCAACCTCCAGTCCGCTACCGATTATCGGTAAGGGGATGATGGAGCGCGCGCTGAAAGCGCGACGTAACAAGCCAATGCTGCTGGTCGACATTGCAGTTCCGCGCGACGTAGAGCCGGAAGTGGGCGACCTGCCTAACGCCTATCTCTACAGCGTGGATGACCTGCAGGCGATCATCGAGCAGAACCTGGCGCAGCGCAAGGCGGCCGCGGTTCAGGCCGAAAGCATCGTGGTTCAGGAAAGCAGCGAATTCATGGCATGGCTGCGCTCACAGGGCGCGGTGAATACGATCCGTGAATATCGTTCTCAGGCGGAAGAGATCCGCGCTGAGCTGGAAGGCCGTGCGCTGCAGGCGCTGCAGCAGGGTGCCGATCCGCAGAAAGTCATGCAGGAACTGGCGCACAAGCTGACCAACCGTTTAATACACGCTCCAACCAAATCACTTCAGCAGGCCGCCCGCGACGGCGATAATGAACGCCTGCAGATTTTACGCGACAGCCTGGGTCTCGATTAGGCACACCGCTGTCGCCACCTGTTACGGGAATCCCACATTTAAATGAAAACCTCTATAGTTGCCAAACTGGAAGCCCTGCAGGAGCGCCACGAAGAAGTGGAAGCGATGCTGGGCGATGCAGGCGTGATCGCCGATCAGGAGCGTTTCCGTGCGCTGTCACGCGAATATGCTCAGCTGACCGATGTGACCCGTTGCTTCCGCGACTGGCAGCAGGTGCAGGAAGATATCGAAACCGCGCAGCAGATGCTCGACGATCCTGAAATGCGTGACATGGCGCAGGAAGAGTTGCAGGAAGCGCGTGAGAAGAGTGACGTGCTGGAGCAGCAGTTGCAGGTTCTGTTGTTGCCGAAAGATCCCGACGATGAGCGCGCCTGTTTTATCGAAGTGCGCGCCGGAACCGGCGGCGATGAAGCGGCGATTTTCGCCGGCGATCTCTTCCGCATGTACAGCCGCTATGCCGAAGCGCGTCGCTGGCGCGTGGAGATCATCAGCGCCAACGAAGGCGAGCATGGCGGTTACAAAGAAGTGATCGCCCGCGTGACCGGCGAAGGTGCCTATGGACGCCTGAAGTTTGAGTCAGGCGGCCATCGCGTGCAGCGCGTCCCGGAGACCGAATCCCAGGGCCGCATTCATACCTCAGCCTGTACCGTTGCCGTGATGCCGGAAATCCCGGAAGCGGAACTGCCGGAAATCAATGCGGGCGATCTGAAGATCGATACTTTCCGCTCATCCGGCGCAGGCGGTCAGCACGTTAACACCACCGACTCCGCTATTCGTATTACCCACCTGCCAACCGGTATCGTGGTGGAGTGTCAGGACGAACGTTCACAGCATAAAAACAAAGCCAAAGCGCTGGCGGTGCTGGGCTCGCGTATTCACGCTGCAGAGATGGCCCGCCGTCACGCCGCCGAAGCCAGTACCCGACGCAACCTGCTGGGCAGCGGCGATCGTTCTGACCGTAACCGCACCTACAACTTCCCGCAGGGCCGCGTGACCGATCACCGGATCAACCTGACCATCTACCGTCTGGATGAAGTGATGGAAGGGAAACTCGACAGCCTGATTGAACCGATTGTTCAGGAGTACCAGGCCGATCAGCTGGCGGCGCTGGCTGGTCAGGATTAATGGATATTCGTCACTGGCTGAAACAGGCGATCGCCACGCTGTGCGGTGGTGACAGTCCGAAGCGTGA
The DNA here is from genome assembly GCF_025910075.1 of Pantoea sp. RG18. Classification (NCBI taxonomy): domain Bacteria; kingdom Pseudomonadati; phylum Pseudomonadota; class Gammaproteobacteria; order Enterobacterales; family Erwiniaceae; genus Pantoea; species Pantoea sp. RG18. Next base: position 1,284,478 of record NZ_JAPCIL010000002.1, on the reverse strand, counting down.
CGCAGAGATCCTGTTAGGTTTTGTGACCGGCAAATCACGCAGCTGGTTAATCGCCTTTGATGAAACGGTGCTCAGCGATGAGCAGCTGACGCAGCTGGATAGCCTGCTGGCGCGTCGCGCCCGCGGTGAGCCGGTGGCGCATCTGGTGGGCGAACGCGAGTTCTGGTCGCTGCCATTGCGCGTCAATGACGCCACACTGATCCCGCGCCCGGATACCGAACTGCTGGTTGAACAGGCGCTGGCGCATCTGCCCGCGACACCGGCAACCATTCTGGACATGGGCACCGGCACCGGAGCGATTGCGCTGGCGCTGGCCAGCGAGCGTCCCGATTGTCAGGTCACCGGCGTGGATCGCATTGAAGCCGCCGTTGAGCTGGCGAACAGTAATGCGCAGCAGCTCAGCCTCACCAACACCACCTTTCTGCTCAGTCACTGGTTCCAGGCGCTGACGCCACAGCGCTTTACCCTCATTGTCAGCAACCCGCCCTATATAGATGCCAGCGATGTTCATCTGGAGCAGGGCGATGTGCGTTTTGAACCGCGCAGCGCGCTGGTGGCGGACGAGGCGGGACTGGCGGATCTGCGTACGCTGATCGAGCAGGCACCCACGTGGCTGCTGCCGGGTGGCTGGCTGCTGCTGGAACATGGCTGGCAGCAGGGCGAGGCGGTCGCCACGCTGATGCGGCAAAAAGGCTATCACGCCGTGGAAACCGTCGATGATTACGGTGGCAATCCGCGTGTGACCTTAGGTCAGTTCCCTTCATAAAAGCGCTTTGAAAAGGATTCATGATGTTCGCCTTTTATCCCCTGATTAAAAATCTGCACATCTTAACGGTGGTGCTTACCGTGACGCTGTTCCTGCTGCGGTTTTACTGGCTGCGCCGTGGATCGGCAATGATGACGAAACGCTGGGTGCGCATCCTGCCGCACGCTAACGACACCCTGTTACTGCTGACCGGTATCTCACTGGTGATGATTACCCACTTCTATCCCTTTACACCGCAAGGAAGCTGGCTGACGGAGAAGCTTTTAGCGGTTATCATCTACATCGCCTTAGGATTTGTGGCATTGAGTCGCCGTCCACGCACTGATCGCACCCGCTGGATCGCTTTTCTGGTAGCGTTAATCGCCCTGGTGGCCATCATTAAGCTGGCGCTGACCAAAATGCCGTTATGGGGATAGCATGACCTCGACCGAACAATTAGATTTCAGCCAGACACCGCTGTGTGAAGCGGTGATTGGTGCCACGCTTGCCATCCGCGCCGATTTTCCGGCGTTGTCGGTGGAAGCACAACTTGCGGCGTTAGTCGCCGAAGCACGTGACTATGTCAGCCATACCGAAGATGCTGACATGCAGCTCGAAAAGCTGCTGGAACTGTTCTATCGCCAGTGGGGATTTTGCGGTGCCAGTGGCGTCTACAATCTTTCTGATGCCCTCTGGATCGACAATGTGCTGAAGACCCGTCGGGGCACGGCGGTGTCACTGGGCGTTATCCTGCTGCACATCGCCGCCGAGCTGGAACTGCCGCTGATGCCGGTGATCTTCCCGACGCAGCTGATTCTGCGCGCCGACTGGATTGATGGCGATAAGTGGATGATCAACCCGTTTAATGGGGAAACGCTTGACCGGCACACGCTGGAAGTGTGGCTCAAAGGCAATATCAGCCCGACAGCGCGTCTGTATGACGATGATCTCGACGAAGCCAAAACCGTCACCGTGATGCGCAAGATGCTCGACACGCTGAAAGCGGCGTTGATGGAAGAGAAGAAGATGGAGCTGGCGCTGAACGTCAGTCAGGTGCTGTTGCGTATCGATCCTGACGATCCCTACGAAATTCGCGATCGCGGTTTGATCTACGCGCAGCTGGAGTGCGAACATATCGCCCTGAATGATTTAACGTACTTCGTTGAGCAGTGTCCTGAAGACCCGGTCAGCGAAATGATCAAAGTTCAGATTCACGCAATCGAACAAAAACAGGTCACGCTGCACTAAGCGGACCCACTGAAAAGGAAAGGGCATGACACAGAAAGTCGTGAGTATTGGCGATATCAAAGTTGCAAACGATCTGCCATTTGTACTGTTTGGCGGGATGAACGTTCTGGAGTCGCGCGACCTGGCGATGCGCATCTGCGAACACTACGTTACCGTCACCAGTAAACTTGGTATTCCTTACGTATTCAAAGCGTCATTTGATAAAGCGAACCGCTCCTCTATTCACTCCTATCGTGGCCCTGGCCTGGAAGAGGGGATGAAGATTTTCCAGGAGCTGAAGCAGGCTTTCGGCGTCAAAATTATCACTGATGTGCATGAAGCGTCCCAGGCGCAGCCGGTCTCTGAAGTGGTTGATGTGATCCAGCTGCCCGCGTTTCTGGCGCGTCAGACTGACCTGGTGGAAGCGATGGCGAAAACCGGCGCGGTGATCAACGTCAAGAAGCCCCAGTTCGTCAGCCCGGGTCAGATGGGCAATATCGTTGATAAGTTCGCTGAAGGTGGCAACGAGCAGGTCATCCTGTGCGATCGCGGCAGCAATTTCGGCTACGACAATCTGGTTGTCGACATGCTCGGCTTTAACGTGATGAAGAAAGTCACCAAAAACAGCCCGGTGATTTTCGATGTCACTCATGCGCTGCAGACGCGCGATCCGTTTGGCGCAGCATCAGGTGGTCGTCGTGCTCAGGTGGCTGAGCTGGCGCGTGCCGGTATGGCGGTCGGCATTGCCGGTCTGTTTATCGAAGCGCACCCGGATCCTGAACACGCCCTGTGTGACGGCCCATCCGCGTTGCCGCTGGATAAGCTGGAGCCATTCCTGGTGCAGATGAAAGCGATTGACGATCTGGTGAAAAGCTTCCCGGAACTCGATACCAGCAAATAAGTTTGCAGTAAAAAAGAGCACTGAGTCGCTTAATAAGATTGTGGGAAAGTGCTGCTGGATTCGCTGTGAAATTGAGCCAGTTCAGAGAACAGGGGCAGATCGAAAAGACGCTAAAGCCATCCATGGCCGCTCGGCCCGCGCCGTCCCTGGCGCGGGACGCTTTTCTCCTCTGCCCCTGTTCCCTTCACGTCGAGTTCATCTGTTGCTGCCAGATGTATTCTGACCTGGGTTTTCAACGACAAAAAAAGAGCGATGATTCGCTCTTTTTTTTCGCCTGAAATCCGGTGACGTTACAGCATGATGGTCATCAGATAACCGATAAACAACGCCAGATGCGCGGCTCCATTCAGTACGTTTGTGCGTCCGGTCGAGAAGGAGAGCTGACAGAGAATCAGCGACGCCATCATAATCACCATCTGCGGCGGCTCCAGACCAAATATCAGCTCCTGTCCGGTCAGGGTGGCGATAATGGTTACCGCCGGTACCGTGAGTGAGATGGTCGCCAGCACTGAACCAAAAAAGAGGTTCATGGCGCGCTGCACCTGATTCATCAGCACGGCCCTGATCGCCCCCAGGCCTTCCGGTGAGAGGATCAGCAGGGCCACCAGGAAACCGGTAAACTGTGCCGGTGCATTCAGATCCGTCAGCAGGCTTTCCAGCGTATTAGCATTCATCTTGGTCACGGCAATGACCGCAATCAGATGCACGATCAGCCAGCTGGTATGCCAGAAGCTGCTGTGGGCAGACGGTTTGCCATGATGCGGGTCGCCATCATCGCTCTCATCTTCATGCTCATAGACAAACAGGCTCTGGTGGGTTTTGGTCTGAATCAGCAGGAACACGCCATACATCGCCGCTGAAATCGCCGCGATCAGCAGTGCCTGAGTGACAGAGAAATTACCGCCCGGCAGTGCGTTGGGAAACACCAGCACCAGAATCGCCAGGGGAAAGATAGCGATCAGATATTGCTTCACGCCCGCCAGATTCACGTATTGCGTCGCAAACTTATTACCGCCCAGCAGCAGCGCAAAGCCAACCAGTCCACCGGTTACAATCATCACGATCGAATAGAGCGTATCGCGCATCAGCCCGGGTGCGGCATCACCGGTCGCCATCAGCGCCGAGATCAGGCTCACTTCCAGAATCACCACGGACAGACTCAGGATCAGAGAGCCATAGGGCTCGCCCAGCCGGTGCGCCAGCACGTCGGCATGCCGTACAACGCTAAAAGCGCTGCTCAGAATGGCAACCAGCGCCACTAAGTTGATACCGACTACAATCGGAAATGATGTGGTTGCACCAAAAAAATAGAGTATACCCAGCGTGATAAGGGGAAGTATCAGCGAGAATTCCTTGTGACGTGTTTTTTCATGTGAAGGCATTCACCATCCTCTCTGGTTAATGATTATCCGGACACAGCGAGTGCTGCTGTTAGAAATATAATCAGTTTTAGGGCAGGGCGCAGTTTATCTTTTCACCGGTCCGAACGGGAAAAATTTACTGCTTTTTACTTAAATGCAATAAATGGTCGAAGCGGTATTAACCTGAAGTTATCTCAAATATTGCAATATTAATCAGGCCACAACAATTTCTCTTTAACCATCTATCTGACCGCCAAATGCCGTAAAATCTGTTTATCATTGTAACTTGTGTGGCCTGTTTCTGGTTTTTAATTTGAAGGGGAGATAAGTGGCTGTTTGTATTTTTGTTCTGTTGCGCCAGGCTTAACAGGAATCCATAAACTGAGGAGCCGTTATGCCTTACTCTAAACGAACCGACTTACCTGACAACGTAAAACACGTGCTTCCCGCGCATGCGCAGGATATCTATCAGCAGGCATTTAATAGCGCGTGGGAAGAATATAAAGAGGCTAAGGATCGACGCGGCGATGATTCGCGGGAAGAGGTGGCGCACAAAGTCGCCTGGGCAGCCGTAAAGAAAGAGTATGAGAAAGGTGATGACGATAAGTGGCATCCTAAACGTTAATGCCGTCGCTAGCCTGTTCACGCCAAAGGGCCAGGATAATCTGGCCCTTTTTTTCATCTTCGCTATAAGGTTTATCTGGTTTTTTTTGACCTGCGACCGGAATCACGCTTGTAACCCCGCGCGGAAATAGATTAATGTCAATTTGATGAACGAAACGCAGCGCCGTTTTGGAGATCATGTTAAAGGAGCCATTCTGCAGGACGCCGTTGACGTTGAGGAGGTCGCATTGCTTACCCGGGAATTTCTATTAAAAGCGGATTGTAAAACGTCGTTCGGGGATATCGAAGAGGCGTTGCTCTGGAGTTGCGAGCAGCGCGCGGCCTCGCTGGCAGCCACGCTGGCCTGTCGTCCCGATCACAGCCCGGTATGGATCTTTGGTTACGGCTCGCTGATGTGGAACCCGATTTTTGAGGCGGATGAAGTGGCGTCCGGTTCGCTGGAGGGCTGGCATCGTGCTTTCTGCCTGCGGCTGATTGCCGGACGTGGCACCGCCACGCATCCCGGCCGCATGCTGGCGCTGAAGCAGGGCGGCAGAACCACGGGTCTGGCGTTTCGTCTGCCGGAAGAGCGGCTGCATGAAGAGCTGGCGCTGCTGTGGAAGCGTGAGATGATCACCGGCTGCTATCTTCCAACCTGGTGTGAATTACAGCTGGAGGATGGTCGCAGCGTCACTGCGCTGACCTTTATTATGGATCCGCGTCATCCGCTGTATGAATCGGACTCCTGCCCGGAGGCGATTGCGCCATTGATTGCTGCGGCCAGTGGCCCACTCGGCTCGAATGCGCAATATCTGTTTGCTCTGGAAGAGGAGCTGACCCGGCGCGGCATGGAGGAGGAGAGTCTGAGCCGGCTGGCCCATCAGGTGCGCACACTTCAGCAAGCCTGTCTGAAGCAGGCCTGAACCGGAGCATAAGCAGAGTAAAAGGGCGCGACAGTGTCGCGCCCTTTTACGATCCGGCTGCGGATTACCGGGCTTAGTTACCCGGATTAATCAGCCAGGTGCCGGGCTTATCGATGGTCAGGGATTGAGTGTGCGTCTCACTGCCATTCTTAACGTCAATTTTGTACTGTCCCGCCGCCAGATTCAGCGCGGCAAATCCACTGCTGCCCGGTTTTACCTCGACCGGCTGTCCGTTAAGCACCACGCTTTCACCGCTCTCCAGCTTAAGATAGACGGTCGCCAGCGCGGCCGGAACGGCAGCGGCTGACGGAATCGATGCGGGCGCCTGCGTCATGGCTGAGCTGTTGTTAACCACCTCTGGTGTGGCACTGTGGCGATTCGCCAGCCAGGTGGCGACAACCACGGCCAGAATAGCCACGGCAGCCAGACCCAGCAATCCAGGCGACAGTTTACGCACCGTGCGCGGCGTCACCGGCTCGGCGGAGGCGGCGGCATGATTCATCGCCATCACCACTGGCGCAGCAGCCTCCACCGGCTCCTCGACCGGCAGAGCAGGCGACTCGCCCGGCACCGGGAAGCTGTTTACCACCGCTTCCACATCACTGACCGGCAGATCAATCAACGCGGCAAAGGCATCAATCGTTTGTGGGCGATCGCCTGGCTTCATTGCCAGCGCGCAGTCAATGGCATGCAGCAGCGGCAGTGAGTAGCCTTCTGGCTGGCGTTCGACCAGCGGCTGATAATTATCTTCAATGCAGCGCACCACGCTGACCGGCGGCGGATTACCGGTAATCAGGTTATGCAGCACCGCGCCCAGGGCGTAGATATCGGTCCACGGCCCCTGTTCAACTTCACCCTCTTCGCTGTACTGCTCAATCGGCGCAAAGCCAGGTTTAAGCATGATTTCCGTTTCGTCAGAGAGGTTGCCAATCTCTTTACGCGCCGAGCCAAAATCGAGCAGAACCGGCAGCTGGTTCTCCTGAATCTGAATATTGTCGAGCGAGATATCGCGATGCAGATAGCCGGCCTGATGGATGGTGCTGATAGCACCCAGCAGCGGCGGCAGCAGGCGGCGGATCCAGGCTTCAGTGATCGACGCCGGGCTGGTTACCTGCCACTCTTTCAGCGTCATACCGCTGTAGTAGAGCGTGCCCATATAGGCTGTGCCGTTCTGCTCCCAGAAGCGCAGCACGTGCAGCAGTCCCGGATGGTTAAAGCGGGCCAGCAGACGCGCTTCCTGAATAAAGCTGGTGAGCCCGGCATTAAACAGCTTCTGGAAACGCTCACCGCGCAGCTCCAGCGTTAAGTCGGCGGCACGGACGGCCAGCGACACCGGCATGTACTCTTTGATTGCAATAGTGCGTTCAAGCTGGTGATCCCACGCGCGATAGACGATGCCGAAGCCGCCGCCTCCGATCACTTCCTTGATCTCAAACTCATTGAAACGGTATCCGTCAGGCAGGGCATTCGGAACGGTTTTCGGATTATCATTTGCCGACATAGTGAACTCTCTGTACACGGCCTGCTCGCCAGGCTGCGCGGTAATTAATTGATGTTACGCCAGGCACCAATGGCAGGATCAACCAGATCCGCGTGCAGGGTGTCGATGAGTAACACATTCACTTTTTGCTGTGGCATGAAATAGGGCGCCCAGTGGCTGCGCAACGTATCAACTCGCGATTTCACAGCGTCAGCATCCTGCTGCGCAGCATTCTTATCCATCTTTATCAACAGGGCACCATTGAAGCGCCAGACATGTTGTTTGGCATCAAAGGGCAGCACAAGCCAGCTATCATTCGCATCCGGGCGTGTCACAATCATGCGCTGATTGTTCGCGGCGATAACCTCCAGCTTGCTGTCCGGGATCGTCAGATTGGCGATGGGATAGCCCTGATAAAAGGTGACTGCCACCGGCGTTGGGTGGTCAGGGGTCGCCAGCATCAGCTCACTTTTGCCTTCTGCCCAGCCATCCGGTGAGCACTGCTGCTTGCTGACATCCGGGATAAACAGGGTCTGGGCATTTTCATCCCAGGCGGTGCGAAAATGGCAGCCGCTGGGGAGATCAAAATGTTGCAGCGGCGTGCTGTTGGCGGGCCGAGACAGGTCAAGCGGTGCAGCATTACTCTCACTTGCGCTGGCGGTGGCATCTGCCATCACGATAGGACGCCAGTTCTGCAGCTTACTGGCGCTGCCGCTGGCCAGTACGCCACCCTCTTTACTGGTCATCTGCCAGGGCAGCTCGTCCAGTAATCCGCACTGATTAGCGAGCAGGGTGCCGACGCGCGGTAAAAAGGTGGTCAGCACCGCCGAATCCTTACTTTTGCCGGAGACGATGCGCAGTGGCAGCGTCTCTTTGCACCAGTCGTCAGGCGCTTTACTCACCACATTATCGATATAGACCTCCAGCGCCAGGCTGGGGGAGTAAACGACCCGATAATTTTCAGCCTGGGCGTGAAAGGCAATCAGCAGGGTGATGATGCCGGGCAACCACAGTTTCATAAGGATCCTTGGAATCAAAAACGAGGCGGCAGAAAGCGCGCCGAATCAGCCAGTGAATAGAGCAGCGTTGCCTCCTCCGGCTCACCAATCCAGACCGCCAGTGCGCTGAGATTATCTTTCTTAACGTTGCGGCTCACCGCCTGTTCCATCAGAGCCAGCCACTCTTCGCAGGCATTCACCATGCGCAGCGCCTGTTCCATTTCATGACTGGCCAGATTCAGCCAGAAGCCATCGGTGCAGACCAGAAACGCGTCGCCATCCTCCAGCGCAATCTCCTGCGAAAAGCTTACTAAGCGAGGCGGTTCAGCGCCGAGCGCATTATAGAGTAAATTACTGTTAATGCCGGTATTTTCATAGCCCGCTTCTTTCAGCTGCTGGGCCAGACTGTGATCGCGAGTGACCTCATGAAGCACGCCGCGGCGGAAGTGGTAAACCCGGCTGTCACCGGCATGCGCCCACCATGCGCGCTGTTTTTCACGGTCGATAAACAGGGCCGCCAGCGTGGTGCTCATGCGTGAATATTTCGGATTTTTACCCTGTGCCTCATGCAGCGCTAAGCGGCACTGTTCAATCGCCTGATGGGCTATCTCCGGCGTCAGGTCGGCGTGCGCCTGTAACTGGCTCAGCAGGGTGTCACGCACCAGCTGTGCCGCCATCTCGCCGCCGGGCAGACCGGCCACGCCATCGCAGACCACAAAGCAGGCTTTACGCTCATCCAGCTCTGCGCCGGTGCGATCCTGATTCTCATCGCGTAGCCCCTGCTGGCAGCGGCTGGCAAAAACGATTTTCATGGTTCATCTACCCGCGTCTGAGAGTCCTTATACTGATTCACCTCCATGTCATAGGCATGGAGAAAGGCCTCGCCAAACAGCGTATGGAAATCATCTTCGATCTCTCCGGCCGTACGCTGATAATTACGGGTGAAGTAGTCCCACAGCGCCGCCTTCTTCATGGCGGAAAAGGGCATTTTTGACACCACGCCATCGGCACGCGCCTGCTCCTCCAGCCGCTGCGGATTAAAGGATTGCAGCATCGCCGCAATAATGGCGCGGATACCGGCAATCATCCCCAGCTGGTGGGCCTGCAAATCGACCAGGGCATCGCGTACCGCCTGTTCCGGCGGCATAAACCCGGGCATCTGGCTCTGGTACATCTGCATCAGCACGGTTTTGCCGGAGGGCAGGATCTTGAACGGGTTGTTGGCCTCATTCAGGATCATCGTCATGTCCGCTTTGACACCACGCTTGAGAATGGATCGCGAAGAGAGCAGCGCGACGGTGCCCTGGGAAAAGAGGCTCAGCATCCGGCCAGTAATGCGCATCTGCTCTTCATCCACCGGCGTGGCGTGACCGTTGCTCAGCCCCATCCCCTCCAGCAGTGCGGCGATCAGCCGATCCTGATCCACCGGCTGCGCCGTCAGCGCCCGACGCGGCTCGCTGGCCTGGGGGTCGATAGCCAGTCGCGCATCGTTGTGGCGCTCGTGGCGTGAGGGCGTTGCCTCACTGACCAGCAGCCGGTCCTCAACCTCATGATGTTCGTGGATGCCCAGCGGATTTGCGGGCTGAGCGCTGTCGCCAGCAAACAGCGCCAGCGGATCGCTCTGCGTGTCGTGGCAGGCGGGGTCTCGTACTTCCAGCGCATAGTCACCGATGCGCAACGCATCGCCATGCTTCAGCACGACCTGCATGCCGCGACCCAGGGTAATGCCGTTATGCTCCACCGGGGTCACGCTGCCCTGGTTCGTCAGACGGCACTCTCCGTCATGCGACAGGTGAACCAGCGCCTGCAGACGCGAAATGGCCCGAGTCTCATCTGGCAGCACCAGATCGTTGTCCTGACTGCGGCCAATGGTGCCGCCAGGCGGTTGAAACGCGACGCTTCTGACCGGAACATCCGTAGTGCATTGCACAATGGTAAATTGCATGAGTTATCCCAGATTGAACGGCAAACGCTTCCGGCCTCACTCGAACATGGGAGGATAGAGGCCATTACGTCCCGGCTGTGAACCTGCCGCCGGGTTAAACAGTAACGAAAACAGTTGCGCGGTGAGGTTGCCGCTGTGCTTGTGGGTCGCGTGGGCAAAACCATCACTGCGGTTACTCCACCAGTAGCTCATATGCTGCTGAGGGTCGAAACGTTCAGCCACTTCACGCCAGCTCAGCGTGCAGGGCAGATCCTGAAAACCGATCACATCCATGATTTCAGAGGGCTTCCTGGCCGGCACCAGCAGCGGTGGCAAAGCCTGTATCTGCTGCTCTAACTGCTCGCCGTTCAGCGGTGTCTGAACCGCCCGTAACAGTGTCGCGCCCAGATCCTGAAACCAGTCGCCGGAAATGGTCAGCTGAGCAGGATGCCACTGAGCCAGCGTGAAGCTGTGCAGGGCCAGCAGCGGCCAGGCGCGTCCGACGCGGTCACAGGAGGGCAGCAGACAGCCCATCTGTATCTGCGGCCGGGTCGCGGTAACCGGCAGCACAAAGTTCCACACCGGCGCATGGAGAAAGTCCGCGCTGTAGGAATACGCCTGCTGATGCCAGTGCATTAATCCCTGCTGGAACCAGTGATTCCACGGGCTAATCTGTTGCTCGCTCAGTCGATGGTGCAGAAAGTCACCGGTCGACGGCAGCTTGCCATACCAGCCGGGGGCCGTGTAAGCAGCCATGTTCACCTCACCATTACTCGCTATGCGAGTTTGATTGCGGGGCCGGGTGCCGCGGCGCTACCGCCAGCATGCCGCCCGCCTGGTCCGCAATTTTCAGATTCTCTGCAAGCTTGCGCATCATCAGTGCATTATCACGAGCATAAGGCGACGACTGAATCTGCTGATCCAGCAGCTGGCTCAGGTGCCAGTCAAGCTGCTGCAGGTCGCGGGCGCTTACCGTATCGGGCAGGGATCGCTGTAAATTTTGCAGCAGCCAGGCCCGTAAAAACTCGCCATCATAATTACGCGGTTGATAGAGCATCTGATAGGCGCGCAGCGCATTGCGGCTGTAGGCGTTATCATCACCCGGGTCGTTGCGCAGGATATTCGTGATCTGCTGCGCCACACGCGGCAGCAACAAAGACTTAAGCGCATTTTGATAAAGCACCCAAGCGGCATCGCTGATCTGATTACCCCGGTATAAGCCCGCCCGCATAGTAAGCGGCGGATTATCGAGGGAAAAGCGCGCCGAGAGCGGCAACTTCACCAGGTTATTCAGAAAGGGTAGCAGATCAAAAATATTATCAGCAGGCTGATGAATCACCTGCTGACTTTGCTCACGGATAAGCGGTACCCGTGCGGCTACCTGCTGCAGATACTGTTGATTCTGGTAGTAACTGATGCCCCACAGGCTGGAGGCGATCAGCAGAGCGCCTGCCAGCACGCCGTAGCCAATCCAGTGGAACAGCTGATTACGGTACTCCCAGCGGCGATTACTGCCGGCCAGGCCGCTCTCTTTGAATATCAGATCGCTGAGCAGGTCACGAATAAAGAAGCTCTGGCCTTTGTTGCCGGGAATTGGACTGTTGCGATTAACGCTGTCCCAGGCCGCAATTGAGTGATCGCCCGCCTGACGCAACTGCAGTTTGCGGCTCAGTTCACCCATTACGCGATCAAACGGCAGGCCTTCCTGCGTTCCGCTGGTGAAGAAGAGGCCGCGCGGGCTCCAGGCGACCGCATCCTGATGGTCAGAAAAAACGATATCCAGATATTCGTTCAGCAGTGGACGCAGCGAGGCGAACTCCTGCGGGAAGAGGAAGCACTCAGCGCGCTCGTTCAGGTCGCGCTCATGGGTCATCTGCTCCGCCAGTTGTTGCTGGAGCTGCTGTTCCAGCCGCTGAAACTGCTGGCCAAAATGGCGATGCCAGTCATCTTTGTGCGGCTTGCCCAGCTCCCAGTTAAACGTGAAGCCCCAGATGGCGTCACGCCGCGCTTTATCAATCGAGCCGAAGTAACTCATAAAGCCTTTCAGCAGATCGGTTTTGGTGACCATCACATAAACCGGGAAGTGAATACCGGTCTGCTGATGCAGTTCTGCCATGCGCTCTCGCAGCGCGCTGGCCTGGGCGAAACGCGCCTCGGCTGAATCACTCAGCAGATCGGCGACGCTGATGGTCATGATCACACCGTTAATCGGCTGGCGGGTGCGATACCGTTTCAGCAGATTGATAAAACTGTGCCATTCCGCGGCATCTCGCACGCGCTGGCTCTCCTGCAACGCATAACGACCGGCGGTATCAATCAGCACCGCGCTGTCAGTAAACCACCAGTCACAGTTGCGGGTGCCCCCGACGCCGCGGACCGCATTTTTGCCCAGCGTATCGGTCAGCGGGAAATCGAGGCCGGCATTAAACAGCGCGGTGGTTTTACCAGCGCCGGGCGCACCCATGACCAGGTACCAGGGCAGCTGATAGAGATAATTAGCGTTAAAGCGTGAGAGCAGGTTCCCGCTGTGACGACGGCCAAACTGGGTGCGTTTCAGCTGCATCGCAGCTTCGCTGAAGCGCTGGTTGAGCCGCTCTTCGGTCATCTGACGTTCCGCCGGGTCGTCGTTGCCCGACAGCTGAAGCTGGGTCAGTAAGCGGCTGTTGAACCAGGCACGATAGAGCGACGGGATCAGCTGGAACAGGATCCAGAGAAAATAGAGGGCGCTTACGGTGAGCTGGCGAGGCAGTACGGGTTCCAGTGGGCGCGATTCGCCCCATGACCAGAACGGTCCCAGCATCCAGACCAGACAGCTCAGCGCCGTGACGCCAATAAAGCTCCACAGCAGGCGATGCGTTAGCAGCAGGCGAAGGGAGGCGCGCATTATTGTGCTCCTTGATGATTACTGAGCGTTTCAGGCGCGGCAAACAGGGTGATTTCAACGCGGCGGTTGCGGGTCCGGTTTTCGCTGCTGTCGTTGGGCAGCAGCGGGTCGCTGTCGCCGCGGCCTTCGGAGCGAACCGTATGACCGTCAGCCAGTTGCAGTTGTAACAACTGGGTGATGGCGCGGGCGCGGGCAAATGAGAACTCATAGCTGGAGGCAAAGCGGCTGTTATCCACCGGATGATCATCGGTAAACACCGACACCAGAATGGTCCCTTTGACATCTTTCATCGCGGTTGAGACGCGGGCCAGCAGGGCGCGCCCCACCGGATTGATCACCGTGCCCTGTTCGGCGAACAGTTTGTCCGCGGGGATGATCACTTTGCTGCCAAAGGCACCATCGCTGACCTCAAGCTGCCCGGCTGCAATCACATCATTCAGGCGCTGACGCAGATCGAGCAACGCCTGCGGGGAAGAGGGACGACGGCCCGCGGTAATCTGCGGCAGCGGCGTCTGATAGATGGTACGCAGCAGCGGTTCGGCGGCATTGCCGAGACGCCAGTTCAGGCCGCTGTAGATCAGGCAGCCGACCAGCGCGACCAGCATGGCACAGGCCCAGAGCGGCACCATCGGGCGGGCGAGGGTGCTCACCAGCGGATGCACTTCCACCAGTGGCGGTTGCGCTGTCTGGCGCTGGGCACGCGTTTCGTCAATCAGGGTTTTCAGGCGTTTACGGATACCATCGCACTGGGCGCGACCATTTTCACTGCCGCGATAGCGGCCTTCATAGCCCAGCAGCAGACAGTATTGCACCACTTCCAGCAGCCAGAGGTGTTGTTGCGGACTTTGTGAAATGCGCGACAGCAGTTGAAAGAATTTTTCGCCGCCCCAGCTTTCATTATGGAAGGTCACCAGCATGCCGTTGCCAGACCAGACGCCGCGCGTGCCCCATGGGGTTTGCGCCGCCGCTTCATCGAGCGCGCTGCAGATGCAGTAACGCGCGCCGATAATCATCTCAAACGGCAGCCCTGCCTGTTTACAGCGTTGTTCAAACTGGCGGATTTCATCGATCAGAGACTGGCGCAGACCCGCAGGGTCATCGTGGGTAGCTGCCTGACGAATTTGCACCACCGCGTTCAGCAGTGGCGCCGCAGCCTGAAGTAAGAGATTCTCATTGCCTGAGGGGGTCGCCTCACGCGCAGGGGATTCCACAGTCATTAATTCGTGATCTTCCAGCCAATGGCAAATCCCTGTACCCGCAGCCCGGGACGGTTCTGCGGGCAATATGCGCCGGATTTCATATTCAGTCTAAGATCCAGGTCGCGGTATCGTTAGTCCGGCAGGCTTTGCTGGCGCCGCCGACGGCCACACAGACCTGTTTCGTTTTGCGGGGACGGGGACGATCGCTCTGCACGGTGGCATCGTAACGGCTGCTCTCTACACCCGCTTTTAATGGCACATAACCGATCAGTGGGCCGTCAGCCTGGTCAGCAATCGCCAGCCAGCTGTGTTCCACATTACCTAATACTTCGAACGGTTTACCCGTTTCGAGATAGCGAACCACTTTGCCGCCGTAATCAGGCGAGGTCATGACGGATGCGCCATAAAGCGCCCGCCAGGTCTGATTGACCGGCTCAAATTCAGTCGGTGCCGCGACAGCGTGTCGATGGACCAGTTTGACGCCGTTAATTTCGCTGGTAACCAGCGTATCGTCAGTGACGGGCGGCGGCGGGGCCTTACAGCCTGCCAGGGTAAGAACCGCCAGCAGCGTTAACGCAAGACTCTTTTTCACCATGTTCCTCGTGATCTCATCAAAGTATCTGCATATTGCCAGGCCCGATGCCAGGAGGCGAACTTTATCGCGCCGCATCGTGCCGAAATTCTGTTTTTAAAAAAAGGGTCAGATTACATCGGGATAGTAACGCATTCAGTTTACCTAAGACTTTTGAGAATTCAAACCATTGCACCCGCTGCTGATGCGTGATAGCAGGCGCTTTACGGGCGGGTTTCGGTATAAGAAAAGCGCCAGGTAATGTGATAGTTAAATCGAACTGAATTATCGCAGAGACAAACTGGTTGAGAACAGTGCCGCGCATTCTGACATGCAATGAATCCGATTGGAAACTATTAAGATTTACTAATAACTTGTTGCCGAAAAAATTTATCAGTTTGCGTTAAGAAACTTATCAAAATCAGATTTTACGCCCCTGCTCAGACCCTCTTTTTTCAGGAAAGCGGCACGCCTTTTGCTTCTGAAAGGTTTTAACCGCACTGAGGTGAGCAATGATGGACGCCCTGACCTGGCTGCAGGCATCACGCGCGAGCGATATCGCCAGCCTGCAACGTCTTCTGGAAACCGGCGAGCTGATGGCTGCCGTCAGTGAACTGGTCCATCGGTTGCAGCGGGAACGTGGCGCAAACAATCTCTGGATCTGCTCTGACGGAGCGCTGTTCAGCGCCGAACGTCATGCCCGCCAGCAGGAGGTCAGCGCCGGCCTGGAGCATTTTTATCAGGCGCTGCCGGCCGCCATAGCGCAGCCCGGCTACAGCCGCTTCTGCAACCTGATTGCCGCTGCCCTGCAGGCGCTGGCCGGACTGCCTGCGCTGCGCCAGCAAATCAGCCAGCGTGAGCTTGATCAGGCCGCGGCGATGGCCGCCTTTAACCAGGTTATCCGTACTTTACTCAATCTGGTGTTTGAGGCGGCCGACACCGCCAGCTATCCCGGCATCTCCCGTGCACTGATCGCCCTGTTCAGTTTTATGCAGGGCAAAGAACTGGCCGGGCAGGAGCGGGCCATCGGCTCAGCCGGCTTTGCGGCGCGTCAGTTCACCCCCGACCAGCGCAGCCAGATGGTCGCCCTGATTGCGGCACAGGAGCAGAGCTTTATCACCTTCCGGGAGTTTGCTGACAGCGCCGCGTGTGAATCCTGGCAGCCGCTGGCTCAGGCCAGCCGCGACATCGAACGCCTTCGTCGCATCGCCTGCACCGGCGGCCGTTGTGATGAGACCGGCGCGCTGCACTGGTTTTCCCTGCTCTCTGAGCGGCTGGATCAGATGAAAATGCTGGAGGATGCCCTGACGGCGACATTGATGCAGCGCTGCCGGGCTGCCATTGATCAGGCACAACAGCAGGCGGCAGGAACAGTGGTGCAGGGCGACAGCAATTTTTCGCTTTACGTCTCCGGGGCGGACTGGCTGCCTGGCGCGGCGGCGCTCGACAGCGACGGTCTGGCCCCGCAGCTGGGGCGCTCGGTGCTATCGCTGATTGGCGAACAGTCGCAGCGTTTGCAGCAGCAGGCGGATGAACTGGCGGCGATGCGCGCCTCACTGGACGAGCGGCGGGTGATCGATCAGGCCAAACACTGGCTGATGCAGCAGCAGGGTTTCACAGAAGAGGCCGCCTGGCAGGCATTACGCAAAAGTGCGATGAATCAGAATAAGCGGGTACTGGAGATCGCGCAGGCGGTACTGGCGGTAGCGAAGACCCTGAGCAACTAACCCGGATGAGGTAGCTGCACAACCTTTGTGCGTGATCTGCGTCAGAAACGTGCAAAAACGGTTAATTTTTCAACAGTGCGTCACCGCAGATCGGCATTAAGGCTGTTTCGGCGATCTGGCACATCCTTTGCTTAATCCCTATAGAGAGTACGCATTGCTCCCGCCAATGGCGGTGGGGTCAGTGCTTTGGATAAAGGCGTCCATCCGCAGGCTTCGGCTTGTCGGAGGACGCCTTTTTTTATTTCTGTTCAGGGGCAACAAGATGAGCAAAACGCCATTTTCACTGACACGACGTCAGGCGCTGATCTCCGGCGCCGCGCTGGGTGCGGCCTGGATCGTTCCGGGATTACGAAATGCGGTCTGGGCAGCGGGATCAGATGCGCCAGAAAAAGCGCAGGTGCGGGTCGGCTTTATCCCGCTCACTGACTGCGCGCCGGTGGTGATGGCCTCTGTGAAAGGCTTCGACAAAAAGTATGGTCTCACATTGCAGGTCAGCAAAGAGGCGAGCTGGGCGGCGGTGCGCGACAAACTGACCTCCGGTGAGCTGGATGCGGCGCATGTGCTCTACGGCATGATCTACGCCCTGCAACTGGGCGTAGCGGGTCCGCAGCACGACATGGCGAACCTGATGACGCTCAACCATAACGGCCAGGCGATCACCCTGTCGAACCAGCTGAAAGCCAGTGGGGTCACCGATGCGGCCAGCCTGAAAAAGGCCATTGATGGCAGCGCCAAAGGCAGCTTTACCTTCGCCCATACCTTTCCGACCAGCACCCATGCCATGTGGCTCTATTACTGGCTCGCCAATGCGGGCATCCACCCGTTTGATGACGTGCGCACCGTGGTCGTGCCGCCGCCGCAGATGGTGATGAACATGAAAATTGGCAACATGAGCGGCTTCTGCGTTGGTGAGCCGTGGAACCAGCGCGCCATCAGCGACAACATCGGTTTTACCGCCGCCACCAGCCAGCAGATCTGGCCGGAGCATCCGGAAAAAGTGCTCGGCACCCGCGCAGAGTGGGTGAAAGAGAACCCCAACACGGCCCGTGCACTCACCGCCGCTGTGCTGGAGGCCGCGCGCTGGATTGATGCCTCGGACGACAACCGCCGCGAAACCGCGCAGGTGTTAGCCGGCCGCGCCTGGATCAATACCAAAGTGGAGACGTTACAGGGTCGGATGCTCGGTCAGTATCAGAACGGCCTGGGGCAGTCGTGGCAGGACGCTCACCCGATGCGCTTCTTTGACAACGGCAACGTCAGTTTTCCCTGGCTCTCAGACGGCATGTGGTTCCTGACCCAGATGAAACGCTGGGGCCTGCTTGCCAGCGATCCCGACTACCTCGCGGTGGCGCGCCAGATCAACCGCATCGACATCTACAAACAGGCCGCCAGCGCAGTCGGACAGGTTGCACTGCCCGCCAGTGAAATGCGCAGCAGTACCTTCATCGACGGCAAGGTCTGGGATGGCAGCGATCCTGCCGCCTATGCCGCCAGTTTCGCTATCAAACGTTAAGAGAGGTTGCTATGAAAACTGACGCGCGCGCCCTGGCGCAGCCGGTGCAGAGTCACAACAGTGCCACCGTTATTCCGTTACAGGTCACCCCGAAAGCCGCAGCCCGTCCGGCGCGTCTGCGTCCGCTGTTGCAGCGCGCCATTCCCGCCACCGGTGGCCTGTTATTAATGCTGCTGGTGTGGCAGATCGCGGCGCTGTCGCAACCGGGTTTCCCTTCGCCTTACGCCACCTGGCAGGCCGCTCAGGTCCTGTTCGCTGACCCGTTCTACAGCAACGGCCCCAACGATCAGGGCATCGGCTGGAACGTGCTGGCGTCGCTGCAACGCGTCGGCATTGGATTCGGCCTGGCCGCGCTGGTCGGCATTCCGGCGGGCTTTTTAATCGGTCGCTTTAGCTTTATGGCGCAGATGTTCAATCCCGTCATCGCCCTGCTGCGGCCGGTGAGTCCGCTGGCCTGGCTGCCGATTGGCCTGCTGCTGTTTCAGCGCGCCGAGCCTGCCGCCAGCTGGACCATTTTTATCTGTTCGATCTGGCCAATGATCATTAACACCGCCGAAGGGGTACAGCGTATTCCGCAGGATTACCTCAACGTGGCGCGGGTGTTACAGCTTTCTGAGTGGACGGTGATGCGCCGGATCCTGCTGCCCGCCGTGCTGCCCGCGGTGCTGACCGGGGTCCGTCTCTCTATCGGCATCGCCTGGCTGGTGATCGTCGCCGCCGAAATGCTGACCGGCGGACTGGGCATCGGCTTCTGGATCTGGAATGAGTGGAACAACCTCAACGTGGAAAATATTCTGGTCGCCATTCTGGTCATCGGCGTAATCGGGCTGCTGCTGGAACAGGGGCTGATGCTGCTGGTCCGTCGTTTTAGCTGGGATAAATAAGGAGAGCACGATGCAACAGATCATTCGCGTCCAGCAGGTCAGCCAGCGTTTTGCCACCGCCAGCGGCGAGTTTCTGGCGCTGGACAATGTCAGTTTTGATATTCACGAAGGGGAAACCCTGAGCCTGATCGGCCACTCCGGCTGCGGCAAATCGACGCTGCTGAACCTGATTGCCGGTTTAACCCGGCCCAGCAGCGGCGTGCTGCTGTGTGATAACCGCGAAATCACTGGCCCCGGTCCGGAGCGCGCGGTGGTGTTTCAGAACCATTCGCTGCTGCCGTGGCTGACGGCATTTCAGAATGTCGAGCTGGCGGTGCAACAGGTGTTTAAAGGGCGCTTCAGCAAAGCGGAGATGCGTGACTGGATCGAGCACAACCTTAACCGGGTGCAGATGAGCCATGCCATGCACAAGCGGCCCGGCGAAATATCCGGCGGTATGAAGCAACGCGTCGGTATTGCGCGGGCGCTGGCGATGAAGCCACGCGTGCTGCTGCTGGATGAGCCGTTTGGCGCGCTGGACGCCTTAACCCGCGCTCATCTGCAGGACAGCGTGATGCGCATTCAGCAGGAGCTGAACACCACCATCGTGCTGATTACCCATGACGTGGATGAAGCCGTGCTGCTGTCAGACCGGGTGCTGATGATGACTAACGGCCCGGCGGCGCAGGTTGGCGAGATCCTCACTGTCGATCTGCCACGTCCGCGTTCACGGGTGGCGCTGGCGGATGAGCCGCGCTACCACCAGTTGCGACAGAAAGTGCTGCATTTCCTCTATGAAAAACAGACCACTGCGGCGTAAGGAACAGACCATGAAGCAACGGTTGCTGGTGATAGGTAATGGCATGGCGGGAATGCAGATGGTGGAGAGCCTGCTGCAACGTGCACCGCAGCGCTTCGCCATCACGGTCATTGGCCGCGAGCCGCACGGCAATTACAACCGTGTGCTGCTCTCGCCGGTGCTGGCGGGTGAAACGCCGTTCAGTGAAACGCTGATCCACGATCGCGACTGGTATGAGCGGCACGGCGTCACGCTGCTATCCGGCGAAACCGTGCTGCAGGTCGATCTGGCGGCACGTACAGTGCAGACCGATTATCGCCAGCTGGGCTGGGATCGGCTGGTGTTTGCCACCGGTTCACAGCCCCGTTTGCCCGCCATTCCCGGCATCAACGCGGATTGCGTACTGGGTTTTCGCAGTATCGCCGACGTCCGGCAACTCCTGGCGTGCCAGGGACCGGTGGTGGTGTTGGGCGGTGGTTTTCTCGGCATTGAAGCGGCGGCGGCACTCTGTGCCCGTGGGCGTGAGGTTACGCTGGTTCATCACAAACCCTGGCTGCTGGATCGCCAGCTGGATGCAAAGGCGGGCGAGCTGTTGCTGACGGCACTCCAGCAGCGCGGTATCCGCTGCGTGCTGAACAGCGGACTCACGGCTATTGACGAGGCGGGTGTGACGCTGACCAGCGGTCGTCACTGCGCCGCCACGCAGGTGGTGATTGCCATCGGCGTTCAGCCGGAGA
Source organism: Pantoea sp. RG18 (assembly GCF_025910075.1). NCBI lineage: Bacteria > Pseudomonadati > Pseudomonadota > Gammaproteobacteria > Enterobacterales > Erwiniaceae > Pantoea > Pantoea sp. RG18. Next base: position 1,264,023 of record NZ_JAPCIL010000002.1, on the reverse strand, counting down.
TAACGCTGGCGCAGGCAGCGGGTCTGCCGTGTCAGCGCGGCATTCTGGTCGATGGGCAGTTACGCACAGCGGTCCCGTCGGTGTACGCCGTAGGCGAGTGCTGCGAAATTGCCGGCGAAACCTTTGGCCTGGTCGCACCCTGCCTGACGCAGGCGCAGATTCTGGCCGCACAGCTGGCGGGGTCGCCACTGGCGGATTTTGTCAGCCAGCCGCAGGCGACGCGGCTCAAAGTCAGTGGCATTTCGCTGTTCAGCGCCGGGGATGTCAGTGAGGCACCCTCCATCAGCAGTTTTGATCCGATCTCCGGCGACTACCGCCGTCTGTTTCTTCGTCAGGGCCGCCTCTGTGGCGTATTGCTCTCTGGCGACACCCGGCAGGGTCCCGCGCTGCTGGCGCGTCTGCTGCACACCGAAGCTGTCACGCTCGAAGCCCTGTTCGATTCCCGTCAACCTGAACCGCAGCCGCAGGCTGCAGAGAGTCCTGAGATGAGTAAACCGGTATTAGCCGTGGTGGGTCACGGCATGGTCAGTCACCACTTTCTTGAACAGCTGGTTGCCCGCGAACTGCATCAGCACTACCACATCGTGGTTTACGGCGAGGAGCGTCAGCAGGCTTACGATCGGGTGCATCTGTCGGACTATTTCAACGGCAAAACGGCCGACGATCTGTCGCTGGTCAGCGCGGACTTTTTTACCCTGCACGGCATCGAACTGCGCAGCGGCTGCGCAGTCGTAGCGATCGATCGTCAGCAGCGCAGTCTGCGTGACAGCGCGGGCAATGAGCTGGCGTGGGATAAGCTGGTGCTGGCTACCGGCTCGCGTGCTTTTGTACCGCCGGTACCGGGCCACGACGACGAACGCTGCTTTGTCTACCGCACGCTGGATGACCTTGATGCCATTGCTGCCTGCGCCCGCAATAGCCAGCGCGGCATCGTGATTGGCGGCGGCCTGCTGGGTCTGGAGGCGGCGAATGCGCTGCAGCAGCTCGGGCTGGAAACGCATGTGGTGGAGTTTGCGCCACGCCTGATGGCAGTGCAGCTCGATGAGGGCGGGACGCTGATGCTGCGCCAGAAGATCGATGCGCTGGGCGTCACGGTTCACACCTCAAAACAGACCGAACTGATTGAGCGTCAGACCGACGGTAGCGTGGTGCTGCGCTTTGCTGACGGCAGCAGTTTACCCGGCGATCTGGTGCTGTTCTCCGCCGGTATCCGGCCGCGCGATGAGCTGGCACGTGAAGCGGGCCTGACGCTGGGACCGCGCGGCGGCATTGAGATTAACGATCGCTGCCAGACCAGCGATGAAGAGGTGTTTGCCATTGGTGAATGCGCATTGTGGAACGGTCAGATCTTCGGTCTGGTCGCGCCAGGCTATCAGATGGCACGCGTGCTGGCCGGGCATCTGGCGGCTGAATCCACCGCCTTCAGCGGCGCGGACATGAGTACCAGACTGAAACTGCTGGGGGTGGAGGTGGCGTCGTTTGGTGACGCGCATGGCCGCACGCCGGGCAGTCAGCACTATCACTGGACCGACGGGCCAAAAGGCATCTACAAGAAAATCGTGGTTTCTGCCGACAGCACCCGGCTGCTGGGCGGCGTGCTGGTCGGTGACAGCAGCGACTACGCCACGCTGCTGCAGATGATGCTCAATGAGTTACCGCTGCCTGCCGCGCCAGAAAGCCTTATCCTGCCTGCGCTGTCGGGGGCGCCGAAAGCGCCAGGCGTCGCGGCGTTGCCTGACAGCGCCCAGGTCTGCTCCTGTCACAACGTCAGCAAGGGCGAAATCTGCGCGGCGGTGAAAGGCGGATGCGGTGAGATGAGCAGCATCAAAAGCTGCACCAAAGCGGCTACGGGCTGCGGCGGCTGTGCGGCACTGGTAAAACAGGTGATGGAGTTTGAGCTGGAAAACCTCGGTGTCGAGGTAAAAAAAGATATCTGTGAACATTTCAGCTATTCGCGCCAGGAACTTTATCACCTGGTGCGGGCCGGTGAGTTCAGAACCTTTGATGCGCTGCTGACGTCACATGGTCGGGGGCAGGGTTGTGAAGTGTGCAAACCGCTGGTGGCGTCACTGCTCGCCTCATGCTGGAACGACTATCTGCTAAAACCGGCGCATCTGCCGTTGCAGGACACCAACGACCGCTATTTCGCCAATATCCAGAAAGATGGCACCTATTCGGTGGTGCCGCGCGTCCCGGCGGGCGAAATCACGCCGCAGGGGTTGATCGCGATTGGCGAGGTGGCGGCGCGTTACGATCTTTACACCAAAATCACCGGCGGTCAGCGTATCGACCTGTTTGGCGCGCGGCTCGATCAACTGCCTGATATCTGGCAGACGCTACTGGCGGCGGGTTTTGAAACCGGTCACGCCTACGGCAAGTCGCTGCGCACTGTGAAGTCCTGTGTGGGGTCGACCTGGTGCCGCTACGGCGTGCAGGATTCAACCGCTTTCGCCATTGCGCTGGAGAACCGCTACAAGGGGCTGCGCGCCCCACACAAGATCAAGATGGCGGTATCGGGCTGTACCCGCGAATGTGCGGAAGCGCAGAGCAAAGATATCGGGGTGATCGCCACGGAAAAGGGCTGGAATCTCTATGTGTGTGGCAATGGCGGCATGAAGCCGCGCCACGCCGACCTGTTCGCCAGCGATCTCGATGATGCCACGCTGCTGCGTTATGTCGACCGCCTGCTGATGTTCTATATCCGCACCGCAGACAGGCTGCAGCGCACCAGCGTCTGGATGGACAATCTGGAAGGCGGCCTGGACTATCTGCGTCAGGTGGTGATTGAGGATAGCCTCGGTCTGGGCGAGACGCTGGAGCAGGAGATGCAGCGGGTGGTGGACGCGTATCAGTGCGAGTGGCAGACCACGCTGGCGGATCCTTCACGACTTGCGCTGTTTACCCCTACGGTCAACAGCGATCGCCCGGATGAGACGCTGCACTACAGCCGGGTGCGCGGTCAGCGTCAGCCGGAGGCCGTTACCGATCGTCCGCTGTTACCGCCGCCAGCCGAGCCGTGGAGCGCGGTGTGTACACTGGAGGCGATTCCTCAGCAGGCGGGGATCGGGGCGCGACTGGGTAGCGAACGTGTTGCGCTGTTCCGCTTTGGCGATGCGCTTTTTGCGCTGGAAGACCGCGAACCCGGCAGCGACGCCAGCGTGCTCTCACGTGGGATCCTTGGCGATGTGGGCGGCGAGCCGGTGGTGATCTCCCCGCTCTATAAGCAGCGGATACGGTTGCGTGACGGACAGAGCCTGGATAACCCGCAGCATCAGCTGCGCTGCTGGCCGGTGAAGTTGGAAGCGGGTCAGATCTGGCTGGCAAATCGTCCGCTGGATCAGCTGGCGCAGGCATCATGAACAGTACCTGTCCCTATTGCGGCGTCGGCTGTGGCGTCTGCGTCACCCCGCAGGGGGCGCATCAGGCAACCGTGATCGGCGATCCGCACCATCCCGCGAATGCAGGTCGGTTGTGCGTAAAAGGCGCAGCGCTGGGCCAGACCCTGACGCCGCAAGGGCGTTTGCTGAACGCCGAGGTTAACGGGCAGCGCGTCAGCCTGGACGCTGCGCTGGATGCGGCGGCGGCGGGATTGCGGGCGGTTATCGATCAGTATGGCCCGCAGGCGGTGGCGTTTTACGGCTCCGGCCAGCTGTTGACCGAGGATTACTACGTCGCCAATAAGCTGATGAAGGGCTACATCGGTGCAGCCAACATCGATACGAATTCGCGGCTCTGCATGGCGTCGGCGGTGGTCGGTTATAAGCGGGCGCTGGGGGCCGATGCGGTGCCCTGCTGCTATGAGGATCTGGAGCAGGCCGACCTGGTGCTGCTGGTGGGGTCTAATGCTGCCTGGGCGCATCCGGTGGTGTGGCAGCGGCTGATGCAGGCGAAGCTGCAACGTCCGGCGATGTGTATTGTCGTTATCGATCCGCGGCGTACGGCGAGTTGCGATCAGGCCGATCTCCACCTGCCGTTGCGGCCCGGCAGCGATACGGCGTTGTTTTCCGGTCTGCTGCACTGGCTGGCGCAGCAGGATGGCATTGATGCCAGCATGTTGCCGCACCTGAATGGTGTGGACGAGACGCTGACCGCCGCAGCGCAGTGGGGTGTGGCGCGAGTGGCAGAGGCATGTGACTTAACCGTGCAGCAGGTCGCGCACTTTTTCCAGCTTTTCAGCCAGCACGATCGGGTGCTGACGCTATGGTGCATGGGGATTAATCAGTCCGCCACCGGCAGCGACAATAACCAGGCGATTCTTAATCTGCATCTGCTGACGGGCAAAATAGGCCGCGCGGGCTGTGGTCCTTTTTCGCTGACCGGACAGCCAAATGCCATGGGCGGACGGGAGGTGGGTGGCCTGGCGAATCAGCTGGCGGCGCATATGAATTTTACTGAAGCGGATTGCGAACGGGTGCAGCGTTTCTGGCGCAGTCCGGCCATTGCCCGGGAACCGGGACTGACTGCACTGGATCTTTTCCGGGCACTGGCGGATGGCACGGTGAAAGCAGTGTGGATTATGGGCACCAATCCGGCGGTGTCGATGCCTGAGGGCAACCGCGTCGCGCAGGCGCTGGCGGCCTGTCCGCTGGTGATTGTATCAGATGTGATGGCGCAGACCGATACCAGCGCCTTTGCCAATATTCTGCTGCCCGCCCAGGGGTGGGGCGAGAAGAACGGCACGGTGACCAATTCCGAGCGGCGTATTTCACGTCAGCGCGCTTTTGCCGCCGCACCCGGTGACGCCCGGCCTGACTGGTGGTTGCTGTCGCAGGTGGCCAGGCGTTTAGGGTTTGATGAAGGCTTTAACTGGCAGCATCCGGCAGAGATTTTCCGTGAGCATGCGGCGTTGTCAGGTTTCGAGAACCGGGGCGCCAGGGCGTTTGATATCAGCGGCCTGGCGCAATTGAGTAATGCTGACTGGGATGCGCTGCGTCCGGTGCAGTGGCCGGTTAACGCGGCCTGTCCGCAGGGCTGCGCCCGGCTGTTTGGCAATCGTCGGTTTTTTCATCCGGATGGTAAGGCCCGGTTGCGGGTGCCGGCCACGCCGGTTGTCGCCCCGCGCGAACCGGCGTATCCGTTGTTGATGAATACCGGACGGGTGCGCGATCAGTGGCACACCATGACGCGTACCGGGCTGGTGCCGCGTCTGATGCAGCATTGCGATGAACCGTTTGTCGCGCTGCATCCGGCGGATGCGGCAACGTATGGCGTGACGGCGGGCGGACTGGCGCGGGTGCAGTCTGTTCAGGGCTGGATTAGCGTGCGGGTGCGTGTCGATGCCGGGATGCGGCGCGGCGAGCTGTTTGTGCCGATGCACTGGAACCGGCAGTTCAGTCAGCAGAGTCACGTCGATTTACTGGTGGCCGCCCGCGCCTGTCCGTTTTCGGGGCAGCCCGCGCTGAAGCAGACGTCGGTGCGGATTCTGCCGTTGAGGGTGAGCTGGCAGGGCTGGCTATGGCAGCGCGAGATAGCGCAGCCCACAGGGTTGCGTTACTGGGCGCGTACCCCCTATCCGGCGGTGCAGCGTTATGCGGTGGCGGGCGAGGGCTCGCCGCAGGTCTGGCTGGACGGGCAGGTTGTTCTTTCAGGCTGTCACAGGCAGGTTGCGACCGGCAGCGGCAATGATTACCGGTTGCTGGCATGGCGTGACGGCGAGTTGCAGCTGGCGTTTTATGCCGGCTCCGTGTTGCCGTCGATTGATAGTGCGTGGGTCGCCGAGGCCTTTAGTCATGCGCCGCAGGATGCGGCAGGGCGGCACAGTGTACTGGCAGGACAGCCCGCGCAGGGCGCGGCCACGGGACGGATTATTTGCAGTTGTATGGCGGTGGGTGAGCAGACGATTTTACAGGCGGTGGCGCAGGGGTGTCGTACAACTCAGGCGTTGGGCGAAAAGCTAAAGTGCGGCACGCAGTGCGGCTCCTGTATTCCGGAGCTGAAGCAGTTGTTGCTGTCCGAAGTGATGTCGGAGGAATGATGACACGAGCAATTGATTCTCTGGATAAGTTACTGGCCCCGGTGGATGCCGTGTCGCAACAGGGCGCGGTGTGGCTGGTGGGTGCGGGCCCTGGCGATGTGGAACTGCTGACCGTTAAGGCGTTGCGGTTGCTGCAGCGTGCTGAGGTGGTGGTATATGACCGGCTGGTGAGTGACGCGGTGATGGCGGAGGTGCCGGAGCAGGCGTTGTGTATTGATGTGGGTAAGCAGCCGGGGCAGCATGGTCTGAAGCAGGCGCAGATTAATCAGTTGCTGGTGGAACTGGCGCGCAGTGGACGCAATGTAATCCGGCTGAAGGGGGGCGATCCGTTTGTTTTTGGTCGCGGAGGCGAGGAGATGGTGAGCGTGCAGCAGGCCGGGATTCGCTGTGAGGTCGTGCCAGGGATTACGGCGGCTGTGGGCTGTGCGGCAGCCAGCGGAATTCCGTTGACGCATCGGGATTGCGCGCAGTCTTTGCGGTTGATTACCGGGCATGGGCGGAACGGCGAGCCGCAGCTGGAGGCGGCTGCGCTGACGGCGGTGAATCAGACGCTGGTGTTTTATATGGGGTTGAGCTGGAGTGCGTCGATCAGTGCGCAGTTGCAGGCGCAGGGACGTGATGCGGAGACGCCGGTGGCGATTATTGAGAATGGGACCCGGCCCGATCAGCGGGTGTTGATTACCACGCTGGGGGGATTAGCGGAGACGGTGGCGCGGGATAAGCCGGTGTCTCCGTCGTTGCTGATGGTGGGTGAAGTGGTGCGGTTTTATCGGGCGGATTTGCAGGTGCGGGGTGGGGAGACGGTGAGCCGGTGCGTCGTGCAGGAAAGACCTGCCTGATCGCAAAGGGATCCCGCATCCCTGCGGACTGAGCTCGCCATCCCTGGCTCGCACACTTTGCTCTTCAGGCAGGGCTTACCTGCACTGTTGGCATTGGTGCGGGGTTTTGCGGGATCAGGTCTGGATTGAGTGGGCGTATGTCTTGGTGGTAAGGCCGGAACGGTGCGGCAAGACGGTGCGGCGTGCAGGAAAGACCTGCCTGATCGCAAAGGGATCACGCATCCCTGCAGACTGGGCTCGCCATCCCTGGCTCGCACACTTTGCTCTTCAGGCAGGCCCTTCCTGCCCGGCTGGCGGCGGTGCGGTTTTTTTTGGGATCAGATCTGGATTGAGTGCGGTTGATGAGAGTGGAAGTGCCCGAGCAGGACGAAAAGAGCAGTCCAGTGTGGGAAGGCAGGTGAGGGTTGGTAAGACGGTGCGTCGTGCAGGAAAGGCCTGCCTGATCGCAAAGGGATCCCGCATCCCTGCGGACTGGGCTCGCCATCCCTGGCTCGCACACTTTGCTCTTCAGGCAGGCCTTACCTGCACGATTAGCGATAGTGCGTGCTTACAGTGGAGGCACCATCGTGCAGGTGCACTGTATAAAAGACGATGGAGCTTTAGCTGGCTTTAAAGCTCCTCCCACACAGGCAGGTTGTGAACCTTTTTTCGATATGCGTGAAACAGTGCCATTGTCGTACCGAAGAACAGACCTGCGATCAGATTGGGTATCAGCGAATAGTTGTCGTCAGACACGCCCGGAAGAGAAGGCAATAAGAGCAGCAGTGGCATCATAAGCGTGTACATGCTGGCAAACACCACAAGATTGAGCCAGAAAGGAGTGAAACTCGGGGGTGGAAGATGGATATTCATTTTCCATAACAAACGATGTAATGGCGGAGCAGAGTTACTCGGCCATATTTTCTTCGCTGCCATCAGGGCTAAAGCCCGCGCTTTCCTGCGCTCGAAAATCTCGTTTTTCATCGTTTTATCATCCGTTACATCCCTGCTTAGCATTCGCTCTGGAGCGTAACTTAATCCTGTGGCTGTCTGATGACAGCGAGTGGCTGAATCGATGTTGTTTCAACAAGCATTACATCGCCCGCTTCAGCGGCAGCGGGGCCACCAGCACTTTCACGCCTAGCGCTTCAAACGCTTTGACCTGCGCAGTGCTGATGCCGCTGTCGGTGATCAGGTAGTGGATATTGCTCCAGTCACAGGGCAGCGCGAACATCGAAACCTTGTCGATTTTGCTGGAGTCAGCGACCACGTAAACCGTGCTGGCGGATTTGATCATCGCCAGCTTTACCTTGATGTCGGTTTCACTGGGGAAGCTCAGGCCCAGACGCGGTGAGATGCAGGCGGTCGCCAGGAAGAGTTTACCGGCCAGCACGTTTTCGAAGAAGCTGGCCGCCTTTTCGCCGGAGGTAGAGAGCGTCGGAAATTTAAAGGTACCGCCGGTCAGCAGGATATTGATCCCCGGCTCGCCGCCCAGTTTCAGGGCGATATTCACCGCGGTTGTCACGACCGACAGGCGGCGGATGTGGCTGATGGCATCGGTGATCGCGGTGGTCGTGGTGCCGGAATCGAAAATCACCGTGTCGCCATTTTCGATATGCTGCGCCGCCAGCCGGCCAATCGCCTCTTTCTCTTCCAGATGTGTCTGCCGCTCCAGCAGCATCGCCCCGGTATTCTGTTTGCCCGTCATCAGCGTCGCGCCACCATGGTAGCGCTGCACAAAGCCCTGTTTTTGCAGCATGCGAAGGTCGCTGCGTAAGGTGGCTTCGGTCAGTCCAAAGGTCTCCGTCAAAGCTTTAACCGTGACCGTGCCATCCTCACGGATCATCTCCAGAATTTTCTCGCGGCGTTGCTGCATGTCAGCGAACTGCTCACTTTTGCTTTTCAATCGAAATGCTCCCTTTTCCAATAACCTGAGAAGTCGGGCGAACAAGGTCTTTGTGGCTGAGTTTAACGCGCCATTTTTATGAATGCGAGATAGCCTGATCTGCCTTTGGTTTTCGAACGAAAATATAAAATGTGCAGGTTATTGAATCTCTCACGCTTTCCGGATTGCAACCAGCTGCCTTTATTTCGGGACTGGAAGCCAGATCACGTCTTTTCAATCAGATAAGCCGCTTTGCAGGGCAGATGGTCGAAATTTGATCTGCTCCACACAACATTTCTTTTCGATAGCTTATATTTTTGTTCGAAAATGAGTGAGTCAACGGCATCGGCAAAAATCTGAGGGGAAGAGTGGGATGAGTGGTGAATATGACGTAAACCTGCGCTACGGCGTGGATACCGCAATGAATCTGGCCGGCAAAGTGGCCGTCGTGACCGGCGGGCTGGGCGGTATCGCGATGGCGACCAATGGCATGTTGCTGGAGAAGGGCGCGAGTCTGGCACTACTCTATCCGCCGTTTGAAGCAGAGAAGGTGGCCAGCCTGAGGGCAGATTTCCCCGTCGAGCGGGTGCAGTTTGTCTGCTGTGACGTTACCGATCCCGCGTCGGTTGAACAGGCTTTTGACGATGTGGTTTCCCACTATGGCCGGATCGATATCCTGGTGAACTGCGCAGGCTACGTGATGCTGCAGCCGGTGATCGAGACCGATTTTGCCGAGTGGCAGAAGCAGATTGCGGTGAATCTCACCGGGCCTTTTCTCTGCTCACAGGCCGCCGCACGGCTGATGATCCGTGCCGGTGCGGGCGGCAAAATTATTAATATCGCCTCCCAGGCGGCATCCATCGCTATCGACAACCATGTCGCCTACACCTCAGCCAAAGCGGGCCTGCTGGGCATGACCAAAGTGATGGCCAAAGAGTTTGCCCCGCATCGGATTAACGTTAACACCCTGTCGCCCACCGTAGTGCTGACGCCGATGGGCGAAAAGGCCTGGCGCGGCGAGAAGGGCGAGCAGATGAAGAAGCTGATTCCGCTCGGACGCTTTGCCTATACCGATGAGATCGCCGCTGCGGTGCTGTTTTTCGCCAGCAACGGCAGCGACATGATCACCGGCGCCGATTTGATGATCGATGGGGGCTTTACCATCTGGTAAGGCCAATCCAGCACCCGGGAATTCATACCCTGCCATAACGATAAGAGAGAACATCATGAAAAACCGTACCTTGCTGTGCACTGCCGTGGCTGCCTGTCTGGTTTCGCAGGCGGCGTTTGCCGCCGAAAAGGGCACCATTATGATTCTGGTTAACTCACTCGATAATCCCTACTACGCCTCCGAAGCCAAAGGCGCCAATCTCAAAGCGCAGGAACTGGGTTACAAAACAACGGTGCTGTCGCACGGCGAAGATGTGAAGAAACAGAGCGAACTAATCGACGCCGCTATCGGTAAAAAAGTGCAGGGTATCGTGCTGGATAACGCCGACTCCACCGCCAGCGTGGCGGCGATTAAAAAAGCCAAAGATGCCGGGATCCCCGTGGTGCTGATCAACCGCGAAATCCCGGTGGATGACGTGGCGCTGGCGCAGATCACCCACAACAACTTCCAGGCGGGTTCAGACGTTGCCAACGTCTTTGTTGAAAAGATGGGCGAAAAGGGCAAATACGCCGAACTCGCCTGTAACCTGGCGGATAACAACTGCGTGACACGCTCGAAATCGTTCCATCAGGTGCTGGATCAGTATCCTGATATGCAGAGCGTGGCACGTCAGGATGCCAAAGGCACGCTGATCGACGGCAAGCGCATTATGGACAGCATCCTGCAGGCGCATCCGGATGTGAAAGGGGTGATCTGCGGTAACGGCCCGGTGGCGCTGGGCGCCATTGCTGCGCTGAAGGCAGCCGGTCGCAACGATGTCATCGTGGTGGGGATTGATGGCAGCAACGACGAACGCGATGCAGTGAAAGCGGGCACGCTGAAAGCCACGGTCATGTTGCAGGCGCAGGCGATTGCCGCTGAAGGGGTGACCGATCTCGATAACTTCATTCAGAAGGGCGTGAAGCCGGAAAAACAGCGGGTGATGTTCCGCGGCATTCTGATTACCCCGGAAAATGCTAAAGGTGTACAGGACTTTAACTACAAGTCGTAATTAAACGCTGTCGCGCCTGCGAAAGCGGGCGCCAGGGAGAAGATGATGTCCCGAAGAGTCTGGCTGACGCTGGTGGTCTTGCTGTTAAGCGGCTGCAAAATTGTGTCGCAGCAGGAGCTGGCTGCCCTGAAAAATCCCCCCAATCCGAAAATGGCGAACATCGACCAGCTCTGGCAGCAGAAACTGGTGCCGCAGGTTCAGGCAGAGGCTAAACCGCTGGCGACGCTGATGAAGTCGCTTCAGTCTGCTAAAGACTTCGACAGTGCCTGTCAGAGCTACGGCTATCGCAGTCAGGCTGAGAATCCCTGTGTCTTCAGCGTCTCGGTTAGCGGCGAGGTGACCGCCGTAAATACCACGTCACGCAGCGGGAAGATGACCGTGAAAGATGAATCAGGTGACAGTGTCACAATTCAGGTGGGGCCGATCATTCGTGGTACCGCTTTGCGGGATGTCTACAAAGGCGTGAGCTATCAGGACTTCAATGACCAGGTGCTGTTTGGTGATTACGGCAAGGCGATTAACCAGCACGCCTCCACTCTGATGCAGCAGTTTGCGCCGAAGGTGGGCGATAAAGTGAGGGTTTCCGGCGTGTTCAGCAGCTGGGACATTCCGCAGCAGCTGCCGGATATCACTCCGGCTGCGATCACCCGGCAATAAGGAGCGGCAGATGCAAAATCCTCAACCGCAACAGTCCGGCGACGTGATTATCGAAACGCGCAACGTGTCGCGTCTTTATCCCGGCGTGACCGCGCTCGATCAGGTCAGTTATCGGGTCTACCGCAATAAAGTTAACGTGCTAATCGGTGAGAACGGCGCCGGTAAGTCCACCATGATGAAGATGCTGGCGGGTGTAGAGACGCCGTCGTCGGGCGAGATTCTGCTGGATGGCAAGGTGGTGTCGCTGAACTCCACGCATCAGGCGGAGAAGCAGGGGATCAGCATCATTTTTCAGGAGCTGAATCTGTTTCCCAACATGAACGTGATGGACAACATCTTTATCGCCAATGAGTATTTCCAGCGCGGGGTAATCAATGAAAAGTATCAGTACGCGCTGGCAAAGTCGCTGCTGGAGCGGCTGCAGCTGGATGTCGATCCTTACGCGCCGCTGGGTGAGTTGGGTATTGGTCATCAGCAGCTGGTGGAGATCGCCCGGGCGCTGTCGAAGGATACCCGGGTACTTATCATGGATGAACCGACCAGCGCCCTGAGCCAGTCTGAAGTGAAAGTGCTGTTTAACGTCATCGATCAGCTTAAGCGGCGCGGTGTCACCATTATCTACATCTCTCACCGGCTGGAAGAGCTGATGGAGATTGGCGATCACATCACCATTTTCCGCGATGGCCGTTTTATCAGTGAGCGCGAGGTACGGGACGCCAGCGTGCCGTGGATTATCGCCCAGATGGTGGGTGACAAGAAAAAGCAGTTCGACTATCAGCCTGCGCCACAGGGGGAAACGGTGCTGGAGGTAGAGGGCCTGACTGCGCTGCATCAGAACGGCGGTTACAAGCTTAATGACGTCAGTTTTACGCTGCGCAAAGGCGAGGTGATCGGCATTTATGGTCTGCTGGGTGCCGGACGCACCGAGCTGTTCAAGGGGCTGATTGGCCTGATGCCCTGTCAGTCGGGCCGGGTACGTTTAGCGGGCAGGGATCTGGCGAAGCGCAGCTTCCAGCAGCGGCTGAAAAGTGGCATAGCGCTGGTGCCCGAAGATCGCAAAGGCGAAGGGGTGATTGAACTGATGTCGGTCACCGCCAACATGACGCTCTCTGACTTCAGCCTGCGCGGTTTTCGACGTGCGCTGGGGCTGTTAAATCCTGCCAGGGAGCAGCAGCGGGTCAGTGAGATGATCGGCCATCTGGCGATTAAAGTCAGCGATCCCGACCTGCCGGTTACGGCGCTGAGCGGCGGTAATCAGCAGAAGGTGGTGCTGGGTAAAGCGCTGATGACCGGGCCGCAGGTGGTGCTGCTGGATGAGCCAACGCGCGGTATCGACGTGGGTGCCAAAACCGACGTCTATCACCTGATTGGCAGTCTGGCACAGCAGGGGCTGGCAGTGATGTTCTCCTCGTCTGAACTGGATGAGGTGATGGCGCTGGCGGACCGCATTTTAGTGATGGCCGATGGCCGGATTACTGCCGATCTGCCGCGCGCAGCGGCGACGCGAGAACATCTGATTGCGGCATCAACCCCGCAGGAGTAAGAGCCTGACCCATCAGGCTATTTTATTTGTCCGTCTGAACCTGGGCAGTGGTCACACAGGCTGCTTTAGCAACCTGAACGCCCGTCAGGGCGGCCCTGAAGGGGCGAGCACAGCGAGTAATCCTCACGTACTGCGTGTACGTGCCGGTTGTTCCGCGCTGTCCGTGTCCAGACTGCCTGAAACTATTACGCCTGGCGGGCCAGGCTCTAAGCTGGCCGGAGAATTTCATGAACCAAAAATATCTGCTCTATATGTACCTGCTCAAGGCCCGCACCTTTATTGCGTTGCTGATTGTGGTCGGCTTTTTCAGCGTGATGGTGCCGAACTTTCTCACCCCCTCTAACCTGCTGATCATGACGCAGCACGTGGCGATTACCGGCCTGCTGGCCATTGGTATGACGCTGGTGATCCTGACCGGCGGTATCGATCTCTCGGTGGGCGCGGTCGCCGGGATCTGCGGCATGGTGGCGGGCGCACTGCTCACCAATGGTATCCCATTGTGGGGCGGCAATACGCTGTTTCTCAACGTGCCTGAAGTGATTCTGGTGGTGGCCATCTTTGGCGTGCTGGTGGGGCTGATTAACGGCACGGTGATCACCCGACTGGGCGTCGCACCCTTTATCTGCACCCTGGGCATGATGTATGTGGCGCGCGGTGCGGCGTTGCTGTTCAACGACGGCGGCACCTATGCCAACCTGGTGGGAGTGCCCGCGCTGGGCAACACCGGCTTTTCGCTGCTCGGCTCCGGCACCGTACTGGGCGTTTATCTGCCAATCTGGCTGATGCTCGGCTTTTTACTGCTCGGCCTCTACCTGACGCGCAAAACCCCGCTGGGTCGTTACATCTACGCCATTGGCGGCAATGAGTCCGCCGCGCGACTGGCGGGCGTGCCGATTATCAAGGTGAAAGTCTTTGTCTACGCCTTTTCCGGCCTCTGCGCGGGGCTTGTCGGGCTGGTGGTGGCCTCTCAGTTGCAGACTGCGCACCCGATGACCGGCAACATGTTTGAGATGGATGCCATTGGTGCCACCGTGCTGGGCGGCACGGCGCTGGCGGGTGGACGTGGCCGGGTTTCCGGCTCGATTATTGGCGCTTTCGTGATCGTCTTCCTGGCGGATGGCATGGTGATGATGGGCGTCAGCGATTTCTGGCAGATGGTAATCAAAGGTCTGGTGATTGTGACTGCGGTAGTCATCGACCAGTTCCAGCAACGTCTGCAAAGCAAAGTGGTGCTGCTGCGTCGCCATGAAAAAAAGCAGCAGGCAGCCCCCCTTACTGATGTTCGTCACAGTTAACAGGAGCGATTATGAGCCGCGAACAACGTGGAAAAACAGTGGTGATAACCGGTGCCTGTCGTGGCATCGGGGCCGGGATCGCGGCGCGTTTCGCCCGCGACGGGGCCAGGCTGGTGATGGTGTCGAATGCTGATCGGGTGTTCGCTACAGCCGACCAGCTTCAGCAGCAGTATGGCAGTGAGATTCTGGCGCTGCAGGTCGATATCACGGATGAAGCTGCGGTGCAGCAGCTCTATCAGCAGGCCTTTGAACGCTTTGGTCAGATCGACGTCTCGATACAGAATGCGGGCGTGATCACCATTGATCGCTTCGACACCATGCCGAAAAGTGACTTTGAGCGGATTCTGGCGGTTAACACCACCGGCGTCTGGCTTTGCTGTCGTGAAGCGGCGAAATATATGGTGCAGCAGCGCAGTGGCAGCCTGATCAACACCTCATCGGGGCAGGGACGACAGGGCTTTATCTACACACCGCACTACGCCGCCAGCAAAATGGGGGTGATAGGCATTACCCAGAGTCTGGCGCTGGAGCTGGCGCCGTGGAACATTACGGTTAACGCTTTTTGTCCTGGCATCATTGAGAGTGAGATGTGGGATTACAACGATCGCGTCTGGGGCGAGATCCTCAGCAGCGAGGAGAAAACCTACGGTAAAGGGGAGCTGATGGCGGAGTGGGTGAAAAATATTCCGCTGAAGCGTGCCGGTCAGCCGGAAGATGTCGCCGGACTGGTGGCGTTTCTGGCATCAGAGGATGCGCGATACATCACCGGGCAGACCATCAATGTGGATGGCGGGTTGATCTTCTCCTGATGCGGTGAGAGATCGCAGGCCTGCTGTAAAAGCAGGCCTTTTTCTGACCCGGACTTTTCTGTTATATGCACAATTCGCCGCTGCTGTCCTGCATCGCCGTCACAATATGTTAAGGTAATAGCTGATGATTTTTCTTTAATTGCAGCTACGAACTAATCAATGTGCCGGGTGACATGATACGGAAAACAGGGGTTCTCTCTTTGATTGCGCTGTCGCTGACTGCCACGCAGAGCGCCCGCGCCTTCCAGACTGAAACAGCGGTGTCAGAGACGCCATTCGACAATCCTGCGCGCTACAGTCAGTCGCTGCCGACGCTCGGCGGTGCCAGCGATCAGGATGAAGAGTGGAGCAAAAAGCTGGCGGCCGTGGCCAAGAGTATCGGTGAAGCGAGTAACAATAGCGACAGCAATGTCACGTTTGGTCAGCAGGCGGGCGTCTGGGCGTTCAATCATCTGCGCGATGAAGTGGCCGATCGGGTTGAGAGCGAAGGGCAGTCACTGCTTTCCCCTTACGGCACCGCGCAGCTGGATCTGAAAGTCGACATGAACGGAAACTTTACCGGCACCGGCGGCGATCTCTTCAGCGCACTGGCCGACGAAAACAGCCGGCTCACCTTCAGCCAGCTTGGTCTGCACGATACCGGCGATGGCCTGGTTGGCAATGCAGGACTGGGGCAACGCTGGGATGCCGGTGACTGGCTGCTGGGTTACAACGGCTTTGTTGACCGCGTGTTCAGCAGCGGCCTGCAACGCGCCTCTGTGGGCACGGAAGCGTGGAGCGATTCAATGCGCTTCTCGGCCAACTACTATCAGCCGCTTTCCGGCTGGAAAAATCTGGGCGATTCGCAGCAGCAGCGCATGGCGCGCGGCTACGATATTACCAGCCAGAGCTATCTGCCCTTTTATCGTCAGCTGGGCGTTTCGGTGAGCTATCAGCAATATCTGGGTGAGAATGTCGATCTGTTTAACAGCGGCAACCGCTATCACAATCCCTCCGCCATGTCGTTTGGCCTCTCTTACACTCCCGTGCCGCTGGTGACGCTGTCCGCTACCCATAAAACCAGCAGCGCCGGTGAGAGTCAGGATCAGCTGGGGCTGAAACTCAACTATCGCTTTGGCGTGGCGCTGCGACGTCAGCTCGATGCCGGAAACGTCGCGGAGGCGCACTCCCTGCGCGGCAGCCGTTACGATACCGTCACCCGCAGTGATACGCCGGTGCTCGCCTTCCGTCAGCGCAAAACGCTGTCCGTGTTTCTGGCCACACCGCCCTGGCAGTTAAGCAGTGGCGAGAGTCTGCCGCTGAAGCTGCAGGTGCGCGCCAGCAATGCTATCAAGGCGGTAAGCTGGCAGGGCGATACGCAGGCGCTGAGCCTGACACCTCCGGCCAATAACGCCGATCCGCAGGGCTGGAGTGTGATCTTACCGCAATGGGATCCGTCGCCAGACGCCAGCAACGAATATCGCCTGTCGGTAACGCTGGAGGATAGCAAGCAGCAGCGTGTGACCTCTAACTGGATCACCCTGAAAATTCAGCCACCGATGACCGTGGACGAGGCCCCGCAGAACGATCGTTATGATTTGATGGCACCCGGTGGCACCACACTTTAGCAGGAATGCTTTACTGCACAGAAAGGATTGGGGGGAGTGAATAGCGGCGGTGGTGTGCAGACGGCGTTGTTAACGTCTGCAGGCCCGACAGCGGTTACTGGCAGAGATAAGTTGTCGGGTTGACGAAGGCGCGGGTGCGGCAGAGTGACATCACTATTGATCCTGAAATAACAGCGGGAATCGCCGGGTGAAAGCAGGAACGACGCTGCGCTGCGGGCAGGGTATTGATATTAAGAAGGCGCGGGCAGCGCCGCCGTTTAGCGCAGCGGCCCGGTTATCAGTTAACCATGCTCATCACAATACGCACCGCTCTGGCGTAGACTTCTCGCTGACCGTTTACCGACCGTGCCTGCTGATGCTGCAGGAATGCAATTATGTCCTGTAAGCCTGCCGTCTTGCCTGACTTCAGCAGGCTCGACACGGCCTGCCCTACAACGGCATGGACGTCAGCCATATCTGCCGGTTTATCGGTACTCAATAGAAACTCCAGCGCAACCGTTCTGTTGAATAGCACCTGAAGAGGCAACACTCAGGCGATTCAGCTTTATCAGCCTGGTCACAGGTTTTTTATAAGCCAGCATCATGGCAGGGCCTTAAGCAGCTTTTCGCGCAGCGTTGCCACCTGGGTTGTCAGCTCACCAAGTTCACTACAGGCGGTATCCATCACCGAGATCATATCAGCCGGGACGCCAGCCGCCGCGACTTTAAGCTGGTGGCCCTGTTCTGTCAGGGAGATCAGTACCCGGCGCTCATCATTTCCCGTGTCACGCTGGCGGCAGATAATGCCCCCGCTTTCAAGCCGCTTCAGAAGCTGGCTGAGCGTGCCGGAATCAAGCCGGACACGTGCACCAATATCAGAGACGGTCAGGCGATCTTTCTCCCACAGCACCAGCAGCACCAGATATTGCGGATAGGTCAGACCCAGCGGTTTTAACCGCGACTGATAGAGCTTTGTCATGGCAAGTGAGGCGGAATAGAGCGCAAAGCAGAGAAACTGGTCGATGGTTTCAGGCGCTGCACTGGCGGGAGGCGTATCGGAGATCCCCGCGGGTTCGTCATTCATATCTTTACTCATTCTGAGTCCGGGGTGGGACAGCCAGACCCCAGGCTGTTGGTCAGCCGTGAAGTCTCGCGAATAGTATCTCGGGGAGATGTTGATTTCGGCAGCATCTCTTTCTGGTGTAAGACACCAGACTTTTAAGCGCTATCGCAGCGGGAGAAAAAGCCTTTAGCTGCGCCGCCGATTGAAAGTCGGCACAGTATTGAGTCAAATTAAATTGAAGTCAACATAACCGGTCGCAACCCTTGCGCACAACGTGCGCCGGGTGCAACGCAGCTAAGATCGGCAGGACAATTTCAGCATTTAACCCAGGCTGAAGCCGCCCGCCGATAGGGCTTATACGGTGAAGGTCTCTACCATACCGCGCAGGTCGCGCGCCTGGGCCAGCAGTGACTGCGATGCAGAAGAGGACTCTTCCACCAGCGCGGCGTTATTCTGCGTGACGCCATCCATCTGACTCACCGCAATACTGACCTGGGAGATGCCCTGCATCTGTTCACCGGAGGAGAGGGAGAGGTTGTCCATAGCATCGGCCAGTTCACCGACGCGGCTGACAATCTTCAGGATGCGCTCACCCGTTCCGGCCGCTACGGTCACGCCATCCTCGACCTGCGTCACGGCCTGCTCAATCAGCTGCTTGATGTCGCGTGCTGCGGTGGCGCTGCGCTGGGCCAGCGAGCGGACTTCACCCGCGACCACGGCAAATCCGCGGCCCTCTTCACCAGCGCGCGCGGCTTCTACGGCGGCGTTGAGCGCCAGAATATTGGTCTGGAAGGCGATGCCTTCAATCACCGACGTAATATCGCGTACCCGAACGGCACTCAGCGAAATGTCATGCATGGTTTCTGACAGGCGCTGGACATCTGCTTCGCCCGCCTGGGCCAGGGTGGCGGCCTCGCGCGCTGAACCGGCAGTCTGCTGCGCGCCCGCGGCGTTGCTTTTTACCGTGGCGGTGAGCTGCTCCATGCTGGCGGCCGTTTCCTGCAACGCAGCAGCCTGCTGCTCGGTACGGGATGAAAGCTCGGTATTGCCCTGCGAAATCTCATCGGCCGCCAGCGCCACCGAGGCGGATGCCCCTTTGATCTGCGTAACCAGTTCGCGCAGGTTGGTCTGCATGCCGCTGAGCGACGCAAGCAGGCTGGTGCTGTCGCCACGGCGCAGCGTGACCGGCGAGGTGAGATCACCGGCGGCAATCGCAGCAGCCAGCGTCTGAGCCTGCACCGGTTCGCCGCCCAGCTGGCGCATCAGTATCCGCACAATAAACGCGCAGGTGACGACGGCAGCCAGCACGGAGAGCACCGCCAGGATGATCAGTATCCAGGTGGTGCGGGCGATAGCGATGCCGTTATCCACTACCGCATCCCGGCTGCTGCGCATCTCAAGCTCGGTCAGATCGTTTATCGCCTTCAGCAGGCTCTGCTGAGCCGGACGCGCCACCTTTAACAGATAGTCGGTGACCTCCTGCTGACGATTTTCCATCCCCAGTTTCCCGGCGGTCATCAGCGTGGAGAGAGCGGCCTCTTCAGTGGACTCGATTCTGCTCATCGCCTCCCGTCCTGCCTGTCCGGGGTCGGTCTGCATCATGCCTGAGAGTGCTTCGCGGTTGCTGATGTAGAGCGTCCGCTGTTTTTGCAGACGTTCCCATTCTGGCTTCATGGCAACGGGATCGGTCAGCAGAGCAAGGTTACGCACCGCGATTGCCATATCCCGCACGCCACCGCGCATATCCAGCACCGTCTGGTACTTTTTCAAACGGACATTAACCACCTCGTCCATACCATCGCGAGCGCTATCCAGCGCGTGAATCGCGGTGCCGGTACAGATAATAAACAGCAGAATAAGCAAGCCAAAACCTGCGCTAAGGCGCGTTGAAATTTTCATCTCTCGTTCCGAAAGAGTTCATTGGGTAAACCGGTATCGGCAGGCGAGAGAACTTCTGGAGAGTTACGTTTAACTAAATTGTTCGCTATTTAATTTAACGAAATTAAAAACTGCACGTATACCCACCCCGTTATGCCACAAAAATCGTAACGGGAGTGATAACGAAATTCCGGCCAATATCCTGATAAATCGCTTTTTATCGCCTGACGAATGTGCGCCTTTTCGCGCTTTGTAGCCGCGCGATACGCCAGCGTCATAACCCGTTAAAAACACCGGAATGCACAAATTTAACCGGACGGGCCTGTTAATCTGGCTGCTGCTGCCGATAGAACACTATTCGACATTGATGACGTAACCGACACGCATCGGGCTTCGCAGAACGTCTGCCTCACTGCCGTAAGGCGGGTGAGAACGTGCGAATGCGATGAGTAAAAATAGCGGAGGGGTGATAATTGTCGGCAGCTTAGCAGACATTGTATGAGAAGTACGCCCCGGTTTTTTACTGAAAATTAAAACAAAACTCTGACACTTTCCATCACCGGGAACTAACGCATGCGCCTGAAACTTTTCTGGCTCGCAATGCTGAATATTGCGACCATCATTTTACTCTCCACGCTGTGGGAATTCGGGCTCGAGGCGTGGATCTCCAGCCTGCTGGGCCTGAGCTATGATCCCGATTTTGAAACCAGCGAGCGGCTGCGGTTTATCCTGACCTCCACCTCGTTTGCCGGACTGGCAATGATTATTCCGGCGCTGCTTATCGCGGGTCTGATCCACAACACGCTGCGTGCGGAAAAAAATGCGCTCAGGCTGGCCGGAACTGATGCGCTGACGGGAGTCATGAACCGCCGATCGTTCACTGCACACATTGCTGCGCTTGATGCCGACGGGACGCCCTACACCCTGACGCTGCTCGACATCAATGACTTTAAGAATATCAATGACCTGAACGGTCATCGTCAGGGCGACGCCACGCTGGTCGCGCTGGCCAATCTGCTGATCGCTTCGGCGGATACCGGGAGTCAGGTGTTTCGCATCGGTGGGGATGAATTTGCCATTGTTGCCCAGGCTTCACAGGCAGATCAGGCGCTGGCCGCCGCCGAAAGCTTCTGCCAGCATGCGGTATCCATCCGGACCGGTCCGCACACCTTCCTGAGCCTTTCAGCAGGCATCGCCAGCTCAGCCTGCACGGGTCAGGCCGATGTCGTGCGGGCGGCGGATCTGGCGCTGTACGAGGCGAAGCAGGATAAGTGCGCCTGTCTGGCACGATTCTCCCCGGACATGGAGCTGCGCTTTCGCCAGCGGGAAAGGCTGGAGCAGGAGGTTGTTGCCGCCGTTAGCGGACATGCCATCGTTCCCTTTCTGCAGCCGCTGGTTTCACTGCGCACTGGTAACATTACCGGCTTTGAGATACTGGCGCGCTGGATCACTGCGTCCGGTCAGACGGTTTCACCTGCAGAGTTTCTGCCAGTGGTGGAGCGGCTGGGGTTGATGGACAGCATGACCGTGGCGCTGCTGCAGGATGCTGTCAGTGCAACCCGGGCATGGCCAGCCGGGCTCTGCCTGTCGCTGAACATTACCCCGGAGCAGTTGCTGAGACCGTCGCTGACCAGCTGTTTGTCCAGCATTATGCAGCATGCCGGGCCGGTAATGCTGGAACTTGAAATCACCGAACAGAATGTCATGGCCATTTCTGACGATGCCCGCCAGGCGATCCGTCTGCTGAAAGAGGCCGGTATCGGAGTGGTGCTGGATGATTTTGGCACCGGCTACTCCAACCTGTCGGTTTTGCTGGGGCTGGGTATTACCAAAATCAAAATTGACCAGACGTTTATCGCCGGAATCGTGACCGGATCTGAGCAGCGAAAAGTGGTGGAAACGCTGCTGGCACTCTGTCAGGGGCTTAATGTGATCATTACTGCTGAGGGCATTGAGGATGTTGCCACGCTGAGGTGGCTGAGAAAGCGCGGCTGTGATTATGGTCAGGGATATCTCTTCAGCCGTCCGGTTCCTGCCGGGCAGGCCACCACGTTGCTGGCGTCCGCTAACGTGGAGGAATTGATGCAGGAAGAGGCGATGGCCGTTAGCTTAGTCAGGTCGCTGGGCTGAAAGCGCGTAACACTCTCTGTGGTCGTGTTTAAAACAAAAAACGGGCCCGGCGGTCAGAGCCGGGCCCGCTGTCACATCAGAACTGGTAAATCAGACCCAGGGCTGTGATGTCGTCGGTCGCCAGGCGAAGCGGATTGTTATCTTTCAACAGGTTGATGCGGTATTCACCATAGACCGACATGTTCTTGTTGAAGTAGTAAGTGGCACCCACGGCGGTGTATTTAATGATGTCGGCATCGCCGATATTCTCAATTTCCTTGCCTTTGGATGAGACGTAACCCACGGACGGACGGAAGCCGTTCAGGAACTGATACTGCGCCACGGCTTCAAAGTTCTGCGCTTTGTTAGCGAAACCGCCAGTAATTGGCGTGGCGTTCAGCGTTTCACCGTACATGGCAGCCAGATAGACCTGGTTCGCATCATATTTCACCGAGGTCGCCCAGTGCTGGGCTTTTTCGCCTTCTCCGCGTGCGGCAGCGTTCTGCGCCGTGGTGCGATCCAGGCTGGCAAACGCGCCGGCAAAACTCAGGCCGAAATCGAAGTCATAGGAAGCGGAGAGGGCGAAGCCGTCGCCGTTGGAACGACGCACGCCGTCAATGTTACTGCTGCGATCGTTTTTGCCCTGATACTGCGCGGCAAGGTTTAAGCCGTCGACCAGACCAAAGAAATTGCTGTTACGCCAGGTCAGCACACCGGTTGAGCGGCCAGAGAGAAAGGCGTCGGTATAACCGGAGTCGCCGCCGAAGAACGGCAGCATATCGGTATAACTCAGCACGTCATAGACCAGGCCGTAGTTACGTCCGTAATCCAGCGAACCCGCCTCGCCAAACTTCAGGCCAGCATAGCCCAGACGGGTACGGTTGGTGGCCTGGGCGTCACTGCCCTCGGAGTTATGCAGACTGTACTGATACTGCCAGAAACCGTAGCCGGTAAGCTGGTCAGTAATCTTTGTCTCGCCTTTAAAGCCAAAGCGGGCATAAGAGGAGGTATCACCATCGTTGTTGTTATCGTCAGAAAAGAGGTGTGACACGTTAATCTTGCCGACCAGATCCAGCTTATTGCCATCCTTGTTATAAACTTCTGCGGCCTGCGCGGAGGAGAGACCGATCAGTAACGGCATGACAGCCGCCAGTAAAGTGCGCTTCATCATTTAATTATTACCCTGTATTCATTAATTATTATTCCCCTGGTATGGGGTGAAAAGAAAATGACACAAAAAGGTAAAACTACAAAGTGCAATAAAAGTAACAAAATGTGATGTCTATATTCAGCTGATGAATAACAGCCAGGAACAGAAGATTAAATTGTAAAGTAATAAGATTTTCTTCTAATAAGTAATCATGAGTTATCTGATTTTATATATATTTATCAATGGATTGTATTTGTGTGTAGTGGTCTTAAATGGGCTTTTTTTGTACATTTTTAAATCAATATAACCCCTGATTTAATTATGGGTGATTATCCGCTAAGAATAGCCTTATAAGGCTTTTATCCTAACCATTAGTCTGCGTATTAATATTTGTTCATCTTTCTGGAATATTCTTTCTGGCCCGATAATCACCTCCGGAATAATAGTCAGAGTTGCTGATTAAATATTGATCAGCCTGTTTATAAAATAGCCTGAAAAAGATACGCAGATTAATGTGTCTGCAGGGGGAAATGAAAAACTTTTGTTAAATAAAACCAGGGTGTTCTGACATTTCCGGGCGAGTTCCCCGCGTAATGGCTGCACCAGCGCGAGGCAAACTGCGCTAAAACAGGGCAGTGGAGGGGCTTTTCTGGAGAGATAATTTATCAGCGATCACAAAAGCGATATTTCATCCCGTGAATGCATAATTCTGCTGTTTAAAACCCGGTTCTGGCGCTGCAATCAGACAACTATTCACTATATATGCAAATTAAGTGAATATTGTCAGCATGTAACTCATTGATATTACGTCGTGAAGACCATTTTATGCATTAATTCTCTGGCTGGCACGTTAACTGCACTCTACAGTAGGGCTGCACTACAACATCTTTTAACAATTTTAAAACATAAGCTTTACCCGGCCGGTAAAGTAAAGCAGGAGAGTGGGTTATGGCACTGCACGTTTCACGTCACGATTTCGATCAATGGATGATGCCGGTTTATGCGCCTGCGACTTTTATACCGGTTCGCGCGGAAGGCTCCACCGTCTGGGATCAAAACGGCAAAGATTATATCGACTTCGCCGGTGGCATCGCCGTCAATGCGTTAGGGCATGCGCATCCGGCATTACAACAGGCGCTGCAGGAACAGGCCGCACGTTTATGGCATACCGGTAATGGCTACACCAACGAACCGATCCTGCGGCTGGCGAAGCAGTTGATCGATGCCACCTTCGCTGACCGGGTGTTCTTCTGTAACTCCGGGGCGGAGGCGAACGAAGCGGCGCTGAAACTGGCGCGCAAGGTGGCACATGATCGTGTTGGTCCGCATAAAAGTGGCATCGTGGCGTTTAAGAATGCATTTCATGGCCGCACCCTGTTTACGGTAACAGCCGGTGGTCAGCCCGCTTACTCAAAAGATTTTGCGCCGCTGCCGCCAGAGATCCAGCATGCCCCGTTTAACGATCTGGCGGCGGCGGCTGAACTGATTAATGACCATACCTGCGCAGTCATTGTTGAACCGATTCAGGGTGAAGGTGGCGTGCTGCCTGCCGATCCGGCGTTTCTGCGTGGATTGCGTGAGCTCTGTGATAAGCATCAGGCTTTGCTGATTTTTGATGAAGTGCAGAGTGGCGTTGGCCGTACCGGTTCGCTTTATGCCTACATGCATTATGGCGTCACGCCGGATGTGCTCACCAGCGCCAAAGCGCTGGGCGGCGGCTTCCCGATTGGTGCGATGCTGACGCGCGAAGATCTGGCGCTGGTGATGGGCGTTGGCACCCACGGCACCACCTATGGCGGCAATCCGCTGGCGGGCGCAGTGGCAGGTAAAGTCATGGAGCTGATCAACCAGCCTGAACTGATGGCGGGTGTAACAGAACGTCACCAGTGGATTGTTGCGGCACTGGATGAGATCAACCAGCGTCTGCATCTGTTTAAAGAAGTGCGTGGTCTTGGCCTGCTGATTGGCGCGGTGCTCAGCGACGATTTTGCCGGTAAAGCCAAAGCGATCAACCTTGCCGCCGCGGAAATGGGCGTCATGGTGCTGATTGCGGGTGCCAATGTGGTGCGTTTTGCCCCGGCGCTGAATATCAGTGAGCAGGAAGTGAAGCTGGGCATGGCCCGCTTTGCCGAAGTGTGTGAAAGCCTGGTGCGAGGGTCAACATCATGATGGTAATCCGTCCGGTTGAACGCGATGACTTAAGCCAGCTGATGGCGCTGGCGGGCAAAACCGGTGGCGGGCTGACCTCGTTACCGGTTGATAGCGCGACGCTTCAGGCGCGTATCGATCGATCGCTGCAGACCTGGGAGGATTCTCTGCCACGTGCCGAACAGGGCTATGTCTTTGTGCTGGCCGACAGCGAAGATAACCGCGCCGTCGGTATCTGCGCCATTGAGGTGGCGGTGGGTCTGCAGGATCCCTGGTACAACTTTCGCGTCGGTACCCAGGTGCACGCCTCAAAAGAGTTGAATGTTTATGCCGCGCTGCCCACTCTGTCGCTGAGTAATGACCATACCGGCAGCAGTGAGCTCTGCACGCTGTTTCTCGATCCCGATTACCGTGATGGCAAAAACGGCTATCTGCTGTCGAAGTCACGCTTCCTGTTTATGGCCAGTTTCCGTGAACGTTTCACCAACCGGGTGGTGGCCGAGATGCGTGGCGTCAGCGATGAGCAGGGCCATTCGCCGTTCTGGGAGAGCGTCGGCAGCCGCTTCTTCTCTATGGAATTCAGCAAAGCGGACTTCCTTAGTGGCACCGGACAGAAATCGTTTATCGCTGAACTGATGCCGAAACATCCGCTCTACATCGACTACCTGACACCGGAAGCGCAGGCGGTGATTGGACAGGTCCATCCGCAAACCGCGCCTGCGCGGGCTGTACTGGAAGCGGAGGGCTTCCGCTACCTCAATTATGTCGACATTTTTGATGGCGGCCCGACGCTGGAGTGCGATATCGATCATATCCGCGCCGTGCGTAAAAGCCGTCTGCGCAGCGCAGAACGGGGCGAAAACCCGGCTGATGCACCGCTCTGTCTGGTTGCCAATAGCGATTATCGCCAGTTCCGTGTGGCGCTGATTCCGGCAAAGGCTGACAGCGACAGCGTGCAACTCACGGATGAACAGATGCGGGCGCTCCATTGCCAGCCGGGCGACAGCCTGCGCGTGGTGACGCTCTGCAAAGAGGAGAAAACAGCATGACACATCTGATAAATGGACAATGGCTGGACGGTGACGCTGAGATTCTGACGAAAGCGGATCCGGTCAGCGGCGAGACGTTATGGCAGGGTCACGCGGCATCAGCCGCTCAGGTCACCGCAGCCTGTGAGGCGGCGCGCGACGCATTTCCAGCCTGGGCCAGACGCCCGCTGGCGGAACGGCAGGCGATCGTCGAGA
The DNA here is from genome assembly GCF_025910075.1 of Pantoea sp. RG18. Lineage (NCBI taxonomy): Bacteria > Pseudomonadati > Pseudomonadota > Gammaproteobacteria > Enterobacterales > Erwiniaceae > Pantoea > Pantoea sp. RG18. The sequence continues at coordinate 1,237,702 of NZ_JAPCIL010000002.1, read as the reverse complement.
AATTTGCCGCCGGGCTTGAGGCGCATAAAACGGCGCTGGCGGAAACCATCGCCCGTGAAACCGGCAAGCCGCGCTGGGAAGCGCTGACCGAAGTGGGCGCGATGATCAACAAAATCGGCTTTTCGGTGAAGGCCTACCATAGCCGCACTGGTGAACAGCATGAAGGCGAAAGCTCGCTGCGCCACCGCCCGCATGGGGTACTGGCGGTGTTTGGTCCCTATAACTTCCCGGGACATCTGCCAAACGGCCATATCGTTCCAGCGCTGCTGGCGGGCAACTGTGTGGTATTTAAACCCAGCGAACTGACGCCGCTGACCGCCGAAAAAACCGTTGAGCTCTGGCTGGCTGCGGGCCTGCCTGCCGGCGTGCTGGCACTGTTACAGGGCGGACGTGAGACTGGTCAGGCGCTGGCCAACTGTCAGCAGATTGATGGCCTGCTGTTTACCGGCAGCGCCCATACCGGCTATCAGCTGCATCGCCAGTTTGCCGGTCAGCCTGAAAAGATGCTGGCGCTGGAGATGGGCGGTAACAATGCCCTGATTGTTGAAGATCCGGCGGACACTGATGCGGCTGTCAACATCACGTTGCAGTCAGCCTTTATAACCGCCGGTCAGCGCTGCACCTGCGCGCGGCGTCTGCTGGTCAGACGCGGCGATGCAGGGGATGCGTTTCTGCGGCGACTGGTGGAGGTGGCGGGGCGACTGCAACCCGCCGCCTGGAATACTGAACCGCAGCCGTTTATGGGCAGCGTGATCTCCACCGGCGCAGCAGAGAAGATTATGGGTGAGTGGCAACGGCGGGTTGAGGCGGGCGGCGAGGTGCTGCTGGAAATGCGCTGGCCGGATCGCCACAGTGCCATCCTGACGCCAGGTATTATCGATTTAACCGGCGTGCAGGGCATTCCGGATGAAGAGGTCTTTGGTCCGCTGTTAGGCGTAGTCCGCTATGAGACATTTGAAGAGGCGATAGCGCTGGCGAACCAGACCCGTTATGGCCTGTCGTGCGGATTGATCTCGCCTTCACGCCAGCAGTTTGATCAGCTGCTGCTTGAAGCGCGTGCCGGTATCGTCAACTGGAACAAACCGCTGACCGGCGCAGCCAGTACCGCACCGTTTGGCGGCATTGGTGCCTCGGGCAACCATCGCGCCAGCGCCTGGTATGCGGCGGACTACTGCGCCTGGCCGATGGCCTCGCTGGAGACGCCTGACCTGACGCTGCCCGCCACGCTGTCGCCGGGCCTCGATTTCTCCACCCAGGAGACGACGTCATGAAGGCAACCGAGGCCAACTTTGATGGGCTGGTGGGGTTAACACACCACTATGCCGGGCTGTCGTTTGGCAACGAAGCCTCGACCCGCAATCAGCTGCAGCCGTCGAATCCCCGTCTGGCGGCAAAGCAGGGGTTGCTCAAGATGAAAGCGCTGGCCGATATGGGCTACGTTCAGGGGGTGATCCCGCCGCATGAGCGGCCCAATATTGCGGCGCTGCGCCAGCTCGGCTTTGGTGGCAGCGATGAGCAGGTGCTGGCTGCGGCCGGCAAAACTGCACCGGGATTACTCTCCGCCGTCAGTTCAGCCTCGGCGATGTGGGTCGCCAATGCTGCCACGGTCTCGCCGTCAGCGGACAGCCTTGATGGCCGGGTTCACCTGACGGTGGCGAACCTTAACAACAAATTCCACCGTGCGATAGAAGCGCCGGAAACGGCCTGGCTGCTGCGTTCCATCTTCCGCGACGATCGCCATTTTGCGGTGCATGATGCTTTGCCGCAGGTGGCGATGTTTGGCGATGAAGGGGCGGCGAACCATAACCGACTGGGCGGCGCCTATGGTGAGCGCGGCGTGCAGCTGTTTGTCTATGGCCGCGACAGCAGCCATGAGGGCAAAGCCCCGCAGCGCTATCCGGCACGTCAGACCCGGGAAGCCAGCGAGGCGGTCGCCCGTCTGCATCAGCTCTCACCGGAAAGCGTGCTGTATGCGCAGCAGAATCCTGCGGTGATCGATCAGGGCGTGTTCCATAACGATGTGATTGCGGTAAGTAATCAGCAGATGCTCTTCTGCCACCAGCACGCCTTTGTTAATCAGCCTGAACTGCTGGCGCAGCTTCGGTCGCGCGTTCCCGGTTTTGTGGCGCTGGAAGTGCCGGAAAATCGGGTGTCAGTGAAAGATGCGGTGGAGACCTATCTGTTTAACAGTCAGTTGCTGAGCCGTCCCGACGGCACCATGATGCTGGTGCTGCCGGAGGAGTCACGTCAGCATCCGGGTGTCTGGCGCTATCTCTGTGAACAGGTTGAGGCTGACACGCCACTCAAAGCCCTGAAGGTGTTTGATCTGCGCGAAAGCATGTATAACGGGGGTGGTCCAGCCTGCCTGCGTTTGCGGGTGGTGCTGACACCACAGGAGCAGCAGGCAGTGAATCCGGCGGTGCTGATGAACGATCGGCTCTTCAGCACGCTGAATAACTGGGTTGACCGTCATTACCGCGATCGCCTGACCCAGGCCGATCTGGTCGACCCACAATTGCTGCGTGAGGGACGCGACGCGCTGGATGAACTGACGAAGCTGCTAGACTTAGGAAATGTATATGCATTTCAGCAGTGAAGGAGGGGGCAGCACAGGCTGCCGCCTGCTCAGGGCGAAAAGGAGGAACGATGCAGGACTTTTTACAGCAAACGCTCTCCGGCGAGGTGCCGCGTAAGCGTAGTGGTGAAACGGCGCATCTTCGCTGGCAATGGTTGTATCACGGCATACTGTTGATGGAGCCGACGGTGCCGGTTAAACAGGCGCTTGTGCTCTCTGCCGGGATCCACGGCAATGAAACGGCCCCGGTAGAAATGGTGAACCAGCTGGTTAATCCGCTGCTGCGGGGCGAAAAGCCGTTACAGCAGCGCATGCTGGTGATTCTGGGTAATCCCTCAGCGCTACGCACCGGTAAGCGCTATGTGCGTTATGACATTAACCGGCTGTTTGGCGGACGCTGGCAGCAGATTGATGATGGTGATGAGGCACGCCGCGTGCTGCGGCTGGAGCAGGCGCTGGAGACCTTCTGGCAGCTGGGCGAGTGCGATGAAACGCGCTGGCATCTCGACATGCACACGGCTATTCGTGGCTCTTATCATCCTCAATTCGGCGTAATGCCGCACAATGAACGCCCCTGGCCGCCCGCGTTTCTTGACTGGCTGGCCGCTGCCGGGCTGGAAGCGCTGGTGTTCCATCGCTCGCCGGGCGGCACCTTTACCCACTTCAGCTGCGAGCACTTCGGTGCGGCCAGTTGTACCCTGGAGCTGGGCAAAGCGCTGCCGTTTGGCGAAAACGACCTCAGTCAGTTCAGTGCGGCACAGCAGGCGCTGGCGTCTTTACTCTATGGCGAAGCGCTGCCTGCGGCGGCGGTTAAACCGCGTCACTATCGGGTCGCGCAGCAGATCACCCGACTGAGTGAGCACTTTACGCTGCATATGTCGCCGGAAACGCTGAACTTTACCGCGTTTCCACAGGGGACGTTGCTGGCGGAAGATGGTAGCACCCGCTATTACGTGCAGCAGGCGCGGGAGTATGTGCTGTTCCCTAACCCTAACGTGGCCGCCGGGCTGCGTGCCGGACTGATGCTGATTGAAGAGAGCGAACAGACCCAGGCGCTGCCGGTCTGATAGCGGTTGTTAACAGCGCAGACCATCGGCGCTAAAAAACCGACAGGAAAAGTGGAAGATCGGCTTCCGCTTTCCTGTCGTAACCCTTACACTCCTCCATGATTTCTGCCAAATTCGCTTTAAATTCATAAACATTTTCAATTCCTCACGCCTTTCTTCTTATTCTCTTCATGATTGCCCGATTTTTATCTTTTATGCTTTCACGGCTTTACTCAGGCTCTGAGTAGTTGACGTTCAGCGTCGTATGCTTGTTTCCGAAGACGCGACAGAGTGCTGTCGTCATTATCATGAATTATAAGGACACTATTATGCGCAAACTGACTTCCCTTTTACTGGCTTCTTCGCTGGCGTTTGGTGCAGCCAGCGCCGTCCATGCAGCCGCTGACAACCTGACTCCACCGCCAGCAGGCAGCGAAAAAGCGATGCACAAGCCGCCAATGCGCCACGGCATGGAGATGATGTTTAAAGGTCTGAACCTGACCGACGCGCAGAAAACTCAGATGCGCGACATCATGAAAGAGAGCCACAAAGATATGAAACGCCCGTCACTGGACGAGCGTCGTGCGGCCCACAGCATTATTGCCTCTGACAGCTTCGACCAGAGCAAAGCAGAAGCACAGGCAGAGAAGATGTCCGCCAATGCCAAAGAGCATGCGCTGAAGATGCTGGAAACCCAGAACAAGCTCTATAACGTGCTGACGCCGGAGCAGAAAAAACAGTACAACGCTAACTTTGAAAAGCGTCTGACTGAGAAAGGCCCGCACGAGGGCAAAATGGCACCGCCAGCAGAACCGGCTGAATAACACTCGTTAAGCGAACGGTCTGAGACCGCCGGCGCTGTCCACTGAAGGTGAGTGGGCAGCGTCGGCGGTTTTTTTATAGCGGCAAAATAGGGTAGGCACCTGACAGAATCGGGCGGCAGAGGATTTTGTAGCCGTCGTGATCAAAACCGCCTTTGGGCCGCTGCAGTTTTCTGGCCTCATCCATGCTGCTGACCGAACCGAGATAGAACCAGTGGTCGATAACGTGGATCTGCGTCATCTCTTTGCCTTCCTCCACCAGCCCCACGGCACCCTGCCACGGCCAGCAGAACACCCGCACGTTTTCCAGCGCCTCCAGCAGTCGATCCTGATGATCGCTGACCGGCTCTTTTCCACAGCAGGCCCCGGCGCAACGGCGCAGTGCCGAGCGGAAGCAGCCTCGCCCCGCACTCAGCGCTTCCAGACCCAGCAGGCCATGACAGAGCTGATACTCATCCGCGAGCTGCTTGAGCCGTTCCAGCGCGGCGAAGCGACTGCGATAGAGCCCAAACAGGTTGGGGGACTGGCTGAAATCGAGGTCTTTTGCGTAGACCACATTCGGTTTGCCGTCGGTAATCTGCAATGAACAGAGCTGCCGGTTTTTGCGCAATCGCTTATTGAACAGCGGCTGCTGGGTTTTGATCATCTGCGCTTCCAGCAGCAGCGCGCCGAGGTCGCCCGCGGTAGGGATCCAGCTTACACGCCGCGACTGGCGCAGCATTTTCGCCTCATCCGGGGTGCGGAAATGGGACATCACCCGCGAACGCAGATTCACACTTTTACCGATATAGAGCGGCAGCGACTCACTTTCGCCATGAAAGGTATAGACGCCAGGATGATTTGGCAGGCCTTCCAGCCACTCACGCAGGTGTTCGGGATATTGATAAATTGCATTCGCGTCGGGTTCGGGGCGAAGTATGGCAGAACGTCTGACCAAGATGGACTCCATTTACTGGTTGTCCATACAGCATAACAGGCAGGTGAAATGATCGCCAGCCGTCTGGTTACAGAGACCGTGTTGCCCGCCAGCAGATCAGCGAGCCGAGCGTGATCATCGCCACGCCCTGCCAGAAGGCCAGCGGCGGCGTCAGGCCGAGCCACAGCGATCCCATCAGGGCCGACAGCACCGGCGTAAAGTAGGAGGCGGTGGCCAGCAGCGTCAGATTGCCCTGTTGAATCCCGTGATTCCAGGCGGAATAGGCGATGGCGGTGGAGAGCCCGACAAACAGCACCTCCAGCAGCGGCACCAGCGTAACGGTCATCGGTGCAGTGTGATCGCTGAAGGCATATTTCAGCCACAGCGCCAGTGCAGTCAGGATAAAAAACAGCGTGACGCCATTAGAACCACGGGCAAAGCGGCGGGTGAGATTATTGTAGAGCGCCCAGGTCAGGGCGGCGATAAAGGCCAGTGAATAGGCGACCGGGTTACGCAGCATATTCTGCCACAACAGCGCCGGCGATCCGCTGCCGCTGCCTTTCATTACCCAGACGATCCCCAGCAGCGACAGCAGCAGTCCTGGCCACAGCCAGACACGGAAACGCTGCTGATTAAATGGGATGGCCAGCACGATGGTCAGACAGGGCCAGAGATAGTTAATCATCCCCAGCTCCAGCGACTGGCTGCGATCGCTGGCCAGCCCGATGGCCAGTGCCAGACAGATTTCATAGCCGACAAAGAGTACGCCCCCCAGCCACAGGTAGATGGCGGGCATTGCGCCAGGTCTGGGCAGGCCCCGGCTCAGGCAAAGGAGACACGCCGTAGTAGTGTAGATCAGCGCCGCACCACCGGTGGCGCCAAAGGCTTCACTGACGCTGCGCAGCAGGCCAACGGTCGTACTCCAGAGCAGAATGGCGACAAGCCCGATGAGGGTCGCGCGCGAAACGGTGGCAGGCATGCAGCGATCAACAAAGTCAGTGAGAGAAGCCTCCCTTGCCGCGGCAAGGGAGGGGCAGGATTACTTCCAGAAGTCGTCGAATACCGTGATCGGCGGACGACGTTTGTGCTCGGTTTTCTGATACCAGCCTTCGATGATGCGGGCGCTGTCAGGATTGATGCTTTTGCCTTCCAGGTAGTCATCAATCATCTCATAGGTGACGCCCAGCGCCACTTCATCCTGCAAGCCTGGACGATCATCTTCCAGATCGGCAGTCGGTTTCTTCAGATAGAGATGCTCCGGGCAACCAAGGTGTTTCAGCAACTGCTTGCCCTGACGCTTGTTCAGGCGGAACAGGGGATTGATGTCCGTGCCGCCATCGCCATACTTGGTGAAGAAACCGGTCACGGCTTCAGCCGCGTGATCGGTGCCGACCACCACGCCTTTGGTCATGCCGGCGATGCTGTATTGCGCTTTCATCCGCTCACGGGCTTTTTCATTGCCGCGGACAAAATCGGAAAGCGTAATACCCGCCTCTTTCAGCGCGCGCTCACTGGCCAGCACCGACTCTTTGATGTTTACCACCAGCGAACGGTCGGGTTTGATAAAGGCCAGCGCGTCCTGACAATCCTGCTCATCCGCCTGCACACCATAGGGCAGACGCACGGCAATAAAGGTGTAGTCGTTATCACCGCTCTCCTGACGCAGTTCGGTGATCGCCCGCTGCGCCAGCGCGCCCGCCAGGGTTGAATCCTGACCGCCGCTGATCCCCAGCACCAGCGTTTTCAGGCCGCTGTGGCGTTTCAGGTAGGCTTTGAGAAAATCGATGCTGACGCGCACTTCCTGGTCGGCGTCGATAGTGGGCTTCACACCCAGGGCTTCAATAATTTCCTGCTGCAGTGACATGAACTTCTCCTCAGGTCAGTGGCCTGTCGGCTCGATGCGAACGTTTTATTAAAGCTAACGTGCCTTTGCGAAAACAACAAGCCAAAGCGGTAACTCATTACCATGAAACGTTGCGAAATCAGTGAGTTTTTACCTGCGGCAGCGGTTTTTTCGCCAGCACGTTAAACATCAGAATCGCCGTCATAAAGCAGCCAAAAATGGTGGCGCACATGCTCAGCACCGAGGTGCCGCCGATGCCGGTAATCGGCACGGTAATCGCACCCAGCGTGAACATCGTAACGCCTATCACTGCAGAGGCGCTGCCAGCGCGATGGCCCTGACTCTGCATCGCCAGGGACGAGGCGGTGGTAGCGATAACGCCGTTACTGGCAATGGTAAAGAACAGTGCCACCAGCAGCAGCGCTAAGGGAGCATGCAGCAACGCGGCCAGCAGCAGCAGACTGGAGGCGACAAAGGCCAGCGTCAGTCCGCCTTTCAGCACCCGATATTCGCCCCACAATGGACAGAGGCGGGCGCTGGTCTGTGAAGCAATCACCAGGCCAAACCCGTTGGCCGCAAAGCAGAAGCTAAAGGCCTGGGGCGAAAGACCATAGAGTTGCTGCAGCACGAACGGCGAGGCACCGATGTAGGCGAACATGCCGGACATCATAAATCCCTGGGTCAGGCAGAAGCCCATGAAGGGGCGATGGGTAATCACCTGACCCAATGCCGCGTAGGCGGAGAATATTGATCCTTTACTGCGGCGTGCCTCAGGCAGGGTTTCATGCAGCTTCCAGCGCGCCAGCAGGATCAGCAGAATGGCAATGCCGCCCAGCACCATGAAGATGCCGCGCCAGTTTAAAATCGTCATCAGCACGCCGCCTAATACCGGTGCGCCGATCGGTGCCAGACCGTTGACCAGCATCAGCAGAGCGAAGAATCGCGTCAGCTCATGGCCACTGTACATATCGCGTGCAATCGCCCGTGACAGCACCGCGCCGCCCGCACCTGCTAACCCTTCGAACAGCCGCGCCAGCAGCAGCTGGTTAATATCCTGCGCCAGCGCACAGCCCATCGAGGCGATAAACAGCAACACCAGTGACAGGGTCAGCGGGCGCAGGCGGCCGAACTTATCGCTCATCGGACCAAAGAGCAGCTGGCCAAAGCCGAGACCTAACAGGCCAGCGGTCAGACTCAGCTGCGCGGTAGCGGTTTCAGTGTGCAGGTCCTGGGCCATTTGTGGCAGTGCAGGGAGATAGAGGTCGATGCAGAGCGGGCCCAGTGCGGCCAGCAGGCCCAGCGTAATGGCATAAACCAGGCGATTGGAGTGTACAGGGGTCATTTATCCTCGGGATTGTCAGCGATGGGGTAAACAGAAAGCGGGTAAGGCTGCGAAAAACAGCGTCCGGTAACGCGACATTCACGCCGATCTGCGTCTGCGCGGATGACGGTGCGGTCTCTGAAAACGGGGCGCTATCGGGTGCCTGTTTTGCCGGGCAGTATACGTCTGCGTTGACAGCAAAACAGCCTTCTTTACGAAATCCTGACATTTGACAGGCCACTAATTGTTCGTCATAAACTTGATAAATCAGCATTTATGTTCCAGGCTTGTTTCCACATGGACAATAAATGAGGAACAACAAGATGAATAAAGTGATGGGATGTATCGCTGCGGCGCTGACGCTGGCTGCACTGTCTGGTTGTACGACTTACGATCGTGCGGAAAGCTACGTGACTAAGCCAGTGGTAAAGGATGTTAAAAAGGGTATGACCCGTGATCAGGTTCGTCAGATCGCCGGTACGCCTTCTACTGAAATCACCATGGTTCATGCGCGCGGCACCTGCCAGACTTATGTACTGGGTCAGCGCGACGGTAAAGCTCAGACTTACTTCGTGAGCTATAACGACACTGGCCGTGTCATGAACTACGGCTTCCAGAGCTGTGCGGAATATGACACCGATCCGCAGGTTCAGCAGTAACTCATAGCACCCCTGAATAGCAAACGGCCCGTCATTATGACGGGCCGTTTTTCGTTGTGGCGCTGACTACAAACCTGCCGGGCGCGGCACCTCAACATAATCGCCATCTATTTGTCGCTGGTAGAAGTGGCCAGCCTGCACATAGAAGCGTTTGCCGTTAAAGTCGAGTACCCGCATTTCACTGCTGACCCGCGACTCTGCAGGCGGCTCTGTCACCACATACTCATCGCCGTGACGCTGATAATAATTGCCGTTGAGCAGATAATAGGTCAGTCCGCCTATCAGCACCGCGGTTGCGGCTTCAGGCAAAAAGCGCACCGGCCCGGGCCCGCCCCAGTGTGGCCCGTGGCCGCCATGTCGACCCCATCCACCCGGCGGGCCCCAGTCGCCAGGATGAGAGAAAGCCAGAGCGGGTGTCAAAAGCGTCAGCGTCAGAAGCGAGGCGATTATCTTTTTCATCAGGTGTTCTCCTCATAAGACTGGATGCAGAATTCGCTTTTTACCCGGCAAAGACAAGCACTAAAGCGGCGATTTTTCGCCTGTTTACCATGCTTAACGCTTTCTTAACGGCGTTGCCATTAATGGGGGAGATTATGGAGAAGAAGGGCGGGAATAACCTGGCGCGGGCGCGCCAGGTTCAAAGCAGATTAGCGGTGCGCCAGTTCGGCGTTGTCGTCGCTTTCCAGGACGCGCTTATCGGTCATACCTAACCAGCGACTGGTGAGAGAACCGGCGGTCATGGAACCGTTGACGTTCAGGGCTGTACGACCCATATCGATCAGCGGCTCAATGGAGATCAGCAGCGCCACCAGGGTGACCGGCAGGCCCATCGCAGGCAGGACAATCAGTGCCGCGAAGGTTGCACCACCGCCGACACCGGCAACGCCTGCTGAGCTCAGCGTTACGATCCCGACCAGTGTCGCAATCCACAGTGGGTCAAACGGGTTGATCCCGACGGTTGGCGCAACCATCACTGCCAGCATAGTTGGATAGAGACCGGCACAGCCGTTCTGGCCGATAGTGGCACCAAAAGAGGCCGCGAAGCTGGCAATCGACTCAGGCACGCCAAGACGACGGGTCTGGGTTTCCACGCTCAGCGGAATGCTGGCTGCGCTGGAGCGGCTGGTAAAGGCGAAGGTAATAACCGGCCACACTTTACGGAAGAAGCGCATCGGGTTGATACCATTTACCGACAGCAGCAGGGCGTGGACACCAAACATGATGGCCAGACCGAGGTAAGAGGCGACCACAAAGCTGCCCAGCTTGATGATGTCCTGCAGGTTAGAACCGGCAACCACTTTGGTCATCAGCGCCAGCACACCATAAGGCGTCAGCTTCATCACTAAACGCACCAGCTTCATGACCCAGGACTGCAGCGTATCGATCGCGACCAGCACGCGCTGACCTTTAACTTCATCATCTTTCAGCAACTGCAGTGCAGCCACACCCAGGAAGGCGGCGAAGATAACGACACTGATAATCGAGGTCGGACTGGCTCCGGTCAAATCGGCAAACGGGTTTTTCGGGATAAAGGAGAGCACCAGTTGCGGCACGGTCAGGTCAGCCACTTTGCCGACATAGTTGCTCTGAATCGCACTGAGACGCGCAGTCTCCTGCACGCCCTGAACCAGACCTTCAGCGCTCAGGCCAAACAGGCCGGTCACGAAGACGCCGACCAGCGCCGAGATCGCGGTGGTAAACAGCAGTACGCCAATCGTCAGTACGCTGATTTTTCCCAGCGACGAGGCGTTATGCAGACGGGCAACCGCACTCAGAATGGAAACGAACACCAGCGGCATTACGACCATCTGCAGCAACTGGACATAGCCATTACCGACGATGTTAAACCAGCTGATAGACTCTTTGACCACTGCGCTGTTTTCGCCGTAGATCAACTGCAAAACCAGGCCGAACAGTACGCCGATTACCAGACCGGTCAGCACTTTTTTCGACAGGCTCCAGTTCTGACGGCTGAAGCGAGAGAGCAATACCAGCAGCACCACAAAGGCTACGATATTAAGCGTAAGAGGAAGGTCCATACTGAAACTCCAGAGTAATGCGGCCTTTCGCTCTGGAAAGGCCGCATAATGTTAATCACGAATTAAGACAGCAGGAATGGTAACAGCAGGCGAAGAGGGTGCCTTATATCCAAATGGCATGGTTTATAACTTAAAGGCGTTTTGTGCTGATTTATTGCGCAGTATGACTGGAAATCAACCGTCCGACGCCATTTTGTAGCGTATCGAACAGCTGTGACGGCCAGCCGTTTGCACCAAAAGATGGCATGCCCACCGGAAACCAGAGCGCATATCCCACCAGTCCCAGGCACAACGCCCGTTCAAGCTGGTTGCCTTTCTGACTGCGCAGAATCGGCAACCGGAAGCGCCAGCGGCAGGGCCACAGCAGCGGAACCCCGGCAGGCGTCAGCATATCGGCCACAATATGGCTAAGGTAGCCCAGCGTCAGACCCTGCAGGACATCAGGCGGTATCGGCGACGACTGGGGCAGGTTTATCTGAAAAAGCCATAAACCGGCGGCTATCGCCAGCAAACTGTGGGTAAAGCCGCGATGGCCGAACGCGCGCGCAATAGGATGAGAGAGCCAGCGCAGTCGCTGTCCCAGCAGAGATTTAGGGTGATCGATATCGGGCAACAGACATGTCAGCAGCGCTGAGGGAACAAGATGCCACCAGTCGGCCTGCGCCAGCACCGGTGTCAGCTCAGCACGCTTCGCAAAGATAGCGCTGGCAATGGCAAAAATGATGTGGCCTTCGCCCGTCATGATAGAACCTGGTTGCAAAGAAAACTGTCGATGCATCCAGTATAGGGATTTATCCAGTAAATGAGAACATGTGACGCTGTAACGAAGCATGAATATTATTAACAAGGCGGACAGCGATGAAACACTGTCCGCCAGTAAGATTAACGCGCCAGCCAGCCGCCATCCACCGCCAGGGTGTAGCCATTCACGTAGTCAGACGCGGAAGAGGCCAGGAAGACTACCGGGCCCATCATGTCATCCGGCACGCCCCAGCGGCCTGCCGGAATACGTCCCAGAATCTCTTCACTGCGCGACTCATCATTACGAAGCTGTTCCGTATTGTTGGTGGCCATGTAACCGGGAGCGATGGCATTGACGTTAATGCCATGTTTTGCCCACTCGTTCGCCATCAGACGGGTCAGCCCCATCACGGCACTTTTCGACGCTGTATAAGAGGGCACCCGGATACCGCCCTGGAAGGAGAGCATGGAGGCGATATTGATTATCTTGCCGCCATTACCCTGCGCGATAAACTGACGGGCAACCTGCTGCGACAGGAAAAACAGGCTCTTGCTGTTAAGGTTCATCACGTCATCCCAGTCCTGCTCGCTGAAATTCAGTGCGTCCTCACGGCGGATAATGCCGGCATTGTTGACCAGAATGTCAATTTTACCGGCAGCGGCCAGCGCCTGTTCAACCACTGAGGCCACCACGCTGGTCTGCATCAGATCGGCCTGCACCGGCCAGAACCGGCGACCCAGCGCCTCCACTTTACTTTGGGTATCATCCGGGCCATCACGGTTAACGCCGACGATATCACAACCCGCCTGGGCCAGACCCAGCGCCATACCTTGCCCTAAACCGGTGTTACAGCCGGTCACAAGCGCGACTTTACCTTCCAGGTTAAACGTACTCAGTACCATGGTATTTCTCCTCTGCTCAGCGCAGTTCACTGATTTTGACGTGGTCCATGTCATCAAAGACCTGATTCTCACCCACCATGCCCCAGATAAAGGTGTAACGCTGGGTGCCGACACCGGCGTGAATTGACCAGCTGGGTGAGATCACCGCCTGCTCGTTGTGTACCAGCAGATGGCGGGTTTGCTGCGGTTGCCCCATCATGTGGAAGACGGCGCACTCTTCGCTCATATCGAAGTAGAAATAGACTTCCATGCGGCGTTCGTGGGTGTGGCAGGGCATGGTGTTCCACAGGCTGCCTTCATCCAGTTTGGTTAAGCCCATGGTGAGCTGGCAGGTGGGCAACACATCCGGCACGATAAATTTGTTAATGGTGCGGCGATTGGAGGTCGCGGCATCACCCAGCGTCGCGGTGGCCGCTTCCTGCAGCGTGATCTTCTTGTCCGGGAAGGTGCTGTGTGCTGGCGCACTGTTGTAATAGAATTTGGCCGGCTGTGCCGGGTTCAGGCTGCGGAACTGCAGGTTGCGCGCACCTTTGCCGATGTAAAGTGCCTCTTCGTGACCGATTTCCCACGCTTTACCGTCAACTTCTACCAGACCCGGGCCGCCAATATTGATCATACCCAGCTCGCGGCGTTCAAGAAAATAAGCGACGCCCAGCTGTTTTCCCATTTCATCACCGATAGTGACCGGATTATTCACCGGCATGACGCCGCCAATAATGATGCGGTCGATATGGCTGTAGGTCAGGGTGTAATCATCGGCAGTAAATATCTTCTCAATCAGGAACTCGCGGCGCAGTGCTTCAGTGTCGAGTTGCTTAGCGTGATCGCTGTGAATGCTTTGACGAACGTCCATCTCAGGCCTCTCTGCAGGTCAGGTTATTCATGCCCCAAACGGGGACGCTTTTGGCATCTTAGGCAGAGCGGGATGGGAATTCAATAAAAATGAAACGTTGTTTTATTTTTTGCGGGTCAGATCAAGTGACAGGTGCAACAGGCAATAAAAAGCCCGCCATAAGCGGGCTGTTATTATCCCTGCAGATGCTGCAGGCTAAGCTGGGTCAGATTGTCCAGCCGGACATCCGCCAGCGTCCAGCGGGGATCGTCACGGTGTTCAGCGGCGGGCACCACAATCGATCGCATACGCGCTGCTTTGGTGGCGATCATGCCGTTAAACGAATCTTCAAGCGTGACGCAGTTGAGCGGATCGATCGCAAGGCTGGCGGCGGCGTTGAGATAGACCTGCGGATGGGGCTTGCTGTAGGGCAGCGCTTCTGCTGAAGCCAGCACATCGAAATAAGGGCGCAGATTGAAGATCTCCAGCACCTGTTCCAGCATCTTTAGCGGTGATGCGGAGGCAAGGCCGATTTTCAGCCCCTGTTCCCGGCACAGTTGCAGCGCCGTTTCCACGCCCGGCAGCAGTGGCCGCGTCTGATCCACCAGCGTCATGGCGCGCGTAATAATCCGCTCAGTGACCTCCTGCTGAGAGGGGCCATGCCAGGGCAGCGTTTCGTACCACATCCGTACAGTCTGATCGATGCGCAGACCCAGGGTATCGGGCATTTCACTGCGACGTGACAGGTCAACATCCACCGTTGAAAAGATATCCAGCTCAGCCTGATCCCACAGAGGCTCAGAATCGATCAGTAAGCCATCCATATCAAACAGGGCGGCAAGGACAGGGCGGTGATAAGGCATCAGGGGGTCTCCTTTTAAAGTCAGCATTACCTTAACATCATTCTTTACTGGCGCACGCTCTGCCTGACAGGCCACGCTTTATTTGGGAAATTTCACCGTTGGCAGGTAAACTGACGGCAAATTGGATTCCGGGTTCAGGAGATATTATGACCTATCAACAGGCTGGCCGTATCGCCATCCTCAAGCGAGTGGCAGGCTGGGTGCTCTTTTTAGTGGCGCTGCTGTCGACCATTATTTCTGTATTGAGCTTTATGTTTAAGCACAGCGAAAAGCAGCCAGGCATTGATGCCGTCATGCTCGATTTCGTCCACGTCATCGTCGACATGCTGCGCTTTAACACGCCATTCCTGAATGTCTTCTGGCATAACTCGCCGGTACCGGAATTTAATGGTCAGATGAACCTGGGTTTCTGGCTGATCTACATTCTGATTTTTGTCGGGCTGGCGCTGGAGTCGTCAGGCGCGCGGATGGGACGTCAGGCGCGTCATGTCAAAGAAGGCATTGAGGATCAGATGATTCTGGAGCAGGCAAAAGGCAGTGAAGGGCGTAGCCGTCAGCAACTGGAAGAGAAGGTGCGCGTACCTCGCCACACCATCTTCCTGCAGATCTTCCCGCTCTATGTCCTGCCGGTGGTGATTGCGATAGCCGGTTATTTTGCGCTGTCGCTGCTGGGCTTTATCTGACCGCGATCTTTGTCAGGCCGGTCTGGCCTGACTGGCGCCCAGCGCATCCTCATCCAGCAACTGGCCAATGGCGAACTGTGCATCGCCTGGCCAGTGCCCGCCAAAGACGTTAGCCCGGTTGAGCAGATAGTAGAGCTGGTAGACCGGCAGACGCTGCGAAAAACCATCCGGTAGCGGCCACACCGCCTGATAACCGTCGTAAATCTGGCGAGGCAGGTCAGGGTACCAGCTCAGCATGGCTAAATCGCACTCACGGTCGCCCCAGTAGCAGGCAGGGTCGAACAGCCAGGGGCCACTCTCACTGCTGGCGCAGTTAGCCGGCCAGAGATCGCCATGCAGCAGCGACGGCTGCGGATGATGTGACGCGAGCACCCGCTGCACGCAGGCAACGATCAGCTCTGTATCCCCGTACTGAATTCCCTTTTCTGCCGCCAGCTGCAGCTGCCAGCCAATGCGCTGTTCAGCAAAAAAAACCGACCAGCGTCGCAGCCAGCTATTGGGTTGGGGCGTCGTGGTGATGTTATTGTCGAAATCGAGGCCGAACTGCGTCTGCTCGCTCCACTGATGCAGATGCGCCAGTTGCTGACCGAGCTGATATGCACTCTGCTCATCAAGCGGCTGTGGCCTGATATATTCCAGCAGCAGAAAGCTCTCCTCGCGATGATGACCCACACCATAGACTTTAGGCACCCGAACCGTGCCGGTGCGCGCCAGCAAATCCAGCTGGTCTGCTTCCCAGGTAAAGAGCGACAGCATATCGCGGCTGTTACTTTTGACGAAGACGTCGTGATCACCGTAGCGGATCTGCCAGGTGGGATGGATATCACCCCCCGCGAGGGCGTGACGTTGAGTGATTTCGGCGTTGCCTAACTGCTCGCTTAACAGACGACTAATGGCTGACCACATTGGGCTATCCTCGTTATTCGCTGCGTAAGTTCGATTGTATTGCGTAAATATTCACCAAAAACCGCGCAATTGCACCCTTTATTCTGGCGCTGAGGTGGCAGGGCGATGATCGGCAGCATCGCGCAGATACTCTTCGAAGGTCGTGACGGTCACCTCGGGTTCCTGACCCAGCGCGCTTTCACCGGCCGCAGTGACCTGCTGCCGCAGATCCTCAGCCTCCAGCGTGCTGACGATGCCATAGCTGTTCGTACCGAGTTCATGCGGATGGCCGTCGTCATCTGTCATCGTGGTCGTGAAACCTGCGGCGGTCATTGCGCTGGTCAGCTCCAGGATGTCACTTAAGCCCGACTCCTGATAGTGAAAGGTCACGATATAGCGGGTTAAGGTGTTGCTCATGAGGCACCTCCGGGGAAGGGAAACTGAACTGAGCGTAGACCATGGTGAAAAATCAGGCGAATTATGAAGGAGATGCTGCGTGTGTGACGTGATGCGTAGCGTAAATTCGTGTCAGGAGCCAGCAGCATAACGTAAAAATCTTCTGCCGTTGCGTCTGGCTTTTCGTTTGGGCAGCACTATAATGCGCGACGTTAATAAGATGAGTCCCAATTAACAGGGGTTGTCAGGGCGATTCCAGGCATTTTGTGTAAGTTAATAATTTTTTACAAAACTTACCGTAAATTGCATTGAATGCCCGGCAAAACGCTTCAGACTCTCCGTTTTTTAAACAGTCGCACGGATCACATTTAATGAAAGCCTATAACAAGCTGTCTGCTGTTCTTTTGCTCTCCGCCGGAGCTTTTTGTCACCAGGCAATGGCCGATAACGCCGTATTTACGTCAATGGATGACCCTTCAACAGCTAAAAAGCCGTTTGAAGGTTCTGCTGCTGCGGGATATCTGGCGCAAACCGGTAACACCACCAGTTCATCAATGACGGCTCAGACCAATATGACCTGGTATCAGTCATCTATGGCTTACAGCTTGTGGGGTAACGCAGCCAACACCTCGTCAAACGATGAGCGCTCTTCTGAAACTTACAACATCGGTGGTCGTTCACGTTACAACCTCAACTCGTATGACTACCTGTTTGGACAGGCGAGCTGGTTAAGCGATCGTTTCAATGGTTACGATTCACGCGACGTGCTGACAGCCGGTTACGGTCGTCAGATTCTGAATGGACCGGTGCACTCGCTGCGTGCGGAATTGGGTCCGGGTGTACGTTATGACGATTATCACGCGGGTGGTCATCAGACCAAAGCGCTGGGCTATGGCGCAGTCAGCTATCAGTGGCAGCTGACCGACACCACTAAATTTATTCAGGGCGTGTCAGTGCTGAGCAGCTTCGGAGAAGACACCACGGTGAACTCCGAAACCGGCCTGCAGGTGGCGATCAACAGCCACTTCGCGCTGAAGCTGGCTTACAACGTCAGCTGGAACAACAATCCGGCGGAATCTGCGCCTGATCGCACCGATACCAAAACCTCAATCATGCTCTCTTACGCTATGTAAGCGCATTTTTGCAGCAGCATTCACAGCGGCCTGACAGTGTGTCAGGCCGCTTTTTTTTGATTTCTCCAGGGCTTAGCGAAAAAGGCATGGGTTTTTCTCGCCGGGGAAAACTGCTATCATCGGCCCCGCACTGAAATCCTGGCGACATTCCGACAATGTGGGTCTGATATCACGCCGGGTCACTAATTTTACATTACGTTGCATGTAGGCTTTCGTGTGGCTTACCACTGCAAATAAGGATATGAAATGCCTGTAATTACGCTTCCTGATGGCAGCCAGCGCGTGTTTGACCGCCCTGTCAGTGTGATGGATATTGCGCTGGACATCGGTCCTGGTCTGGCGAAAGCCTGTATCGCTGGCCGTGTTAACGGTGAACTGGTTGATGCTGTTGATCCCATCACTGAAGATGCCGCCGTAGCGATCATTACCGCTAAAGATGAAGCGGGTCTGGAAATCATCCGTCACTCCTGTGCGCACCTGTTAGGGCATGCGATTAAACAGCTGTGGCCGGATACCAAAATGGCGATTGGCCCGGTCATTGATAACGGCTTCTATTATGATGTCGACATCGATCGTACCCTGACCCAGGAAGATATCGACCTGCTGGAAAAACGCATGCATCAGTTGGCTGAAACCAACTACGATGTGGTGAAGAAGAAGGTCAGCTGGCAGGAAGCTCGCGACGTCTTTGCGGCGCGCGGCGAAATTTACAAGACCACCATTCTTGATGAAAACATCAGCCATGACGATAAGCCTGGCCTGTATCATCACGAAGAATATGTCGACATGTGCCGCGGTCCGCACGTGCCGAACATGCGGTTCTGCCATCATTTTAAACTGCAGAAGATCTCCGGTGCCTACTGGCGCGGCGACAGCAACAACAAAATGCTGCAGCGTATTTATGGCACCGCATGGGCAGACAAAAAGCAGCTGGCAGCCTATCTGCAGCGTCTGGAAGAGGCGGCGAAGCGTGACCATCGTAAGATTGGTAAGCAGCTGGATCTCTACCACATGCAGGAAGAAGCACCAGGCATGGTCTTCTGGCATAATGACGGCTGGACCATCTTCCGCGAGCTGGAAGTGTTTGTCCGCAGCAAGTTAAAAGAGTACCAGTACCAGGAAGTTAAAGGTCCATTCATGATGGATCGCGTCCTGTGGGAAAAAACCGGGCACTGGGAAAACTATAAAGAAGCAATGTTCACCACCTCATCTGAGAACCGTGAATATTGCATCAAACCGATGAACTGTCCTGGGCATGTTCAGATCTTTAATCAGGGTCTGAAATCCTACCGTGACCTGCCGCTGCGTATGGCAGAGTTCGGCAGCTGTCACCGTAATGAACCCTCAGGCGCACTGCACGGCCTGATGCGTGTTCGTGGCTTTACCCAGGATGATGCACACGTCTTCTGTACTGAAGAGCAGGTGCGTGACGAAGTGAACAGCTGTATCCGCATGGTTTATGACATGTACAGCACCTTCGGCTTTGAAAAGATTGTGGTGAAGTTATCCACCCGTCCTGAGAAGCGCATCGGTACGGATGAGATGTGGGATCGTGCCGAGGAAGATCTGGCTGCGGCGCTGAACGAAAACAATATTGAGTTTGAGTTCCAGCCAGGCGAAGGCGCGTTCTACGGTCCTAAAATTGAGTTTACTTTGTACGATTGTCTTGATCGCGCCTGGCAGTGCGGAACAGTTCAGCTAGACTTCTCCCTGCCAAAACGCCTTGAAGCAACCTACGTGGGTGAAAACAATGATCGTCAGACGCCAGTGATGATTCACCGTGCGATTCTGGGGTCAATGGAGCGTTTCATCGGTATTCTGACCGAAGAATTCGCCGGTTTCTTCCCAACCTGGCTGGCACCGCTGCAAGTCGTGGTAATGAATATTACCGACGGACAAGCAGAATATGTTGAGTCTTTGACGCGTAAGCTGCAGAATGCTGGCATTCGTGTGAAGGCAGACTTGAGAAATGAGAAGATAGGCTTTAAAATCCGCGAGCACACATTACGTCGCGTCCCTTATATGTTGGTCTGCGGTGATAAAGAGGTGGAATCTGGCAAAGTTGCCGTTCGCACCCGCCGTGGTAAAGACCTTGGGTCGATGGATGTCGATGTGTTTGTTGAGAAACTTCAACAAGAGATTCGCAGCCGAAATCTTCAACAATTGGAGGAATAAAGTATTAAAGGCGGAAAACGAGTACTACCGACGCGTCCGAACAAAATCAACAGTGAAATCCGCGCAACTGAAGTGCGCTTAACAGGCATGGATGGCGAGCCGATTGGCATTGTCACATTACGCGAAGCTTTGGAAAAAGCCGAGGAAGCGGGCGGCGACTTAGTCGAAATCAGCCCGAATGCCGAACCGCCGGTCTGCCGCATCATGGATTACGGCAAGTTCCTCTATGAAAAAAGCAAATCTTCTAAGGAACAGAAGAAGAAGCAAAAAGTTATTCAGGTTAAGGAAATCAAATTCCGTCCTGGAACCGATGATGGCGACTATCAGGTCAAACTACGCAACCTGATTCGCTTTCTGGAAGAAGGCGATAAAGCCAAAATCACGCTGCGTTTCCGCGGTCGTGAGATGGCGCACCAGCAGATCGGTATGGAAGTGCTTAACCGCGTCCGTAAAGACCTGTGTGAAGATCTGGATTTGGCCATTGTCGAATCCTTCCCTTCGAAGATCGAAGGCCGCCAGATGATCATGGTGCTCGCTCCTAAGAAGAAACAGTAGGCTTTCAAGTAACACTAACCGCGCAGCGTTCGCGCTGTGCGGTTAACTGTTCGCCTGTCTGGGTCATGTTATTAACAATGCGAAGTGGATATTTTTAAAATGCCAAAGATTAAAACTGTACGTGGTGCGGCTAAGCGCTTCCGCAAGACCGCTTCTGGCGGCTTCAAGCGTAAACACGCAAACCTGCGTCATATTCTGACCAAAAAATCTACTAAGCGTAAACGTCACCTGCGCCCTAAAGGCATGGTGTCAAAAGGCGATCTGGGTCTGGTAATTGCCTGCCTGCCGTACGCATAAGTAATTTTTTCATTAAATCAGAATATTAAACAGGAGAGCTAAATGGCTCGTGTAAAACGTGGTGTAGTTGCTCGCGCACGTCACAAAAAAATCTTAAAACAAGCTAAAGGCTATTACGGTGCACGTTCACGTGTTTACCGCGTTGCCTTCCAGGCTGTTATCAAAGCTGGTCAGTATGCTTACCGTGACCGTCGTCAACGTAAGCGTCAGTTCCGTCAGCTGTGGATCGCGCGTATCAACGCAGCGGCTCGTCAGAACGGCATGTCTTACAGCCGTTTCATCAATGGTCTGAAAAAAGCAGCCATTGAGATTGACCGTAAGATCCTGGCCGACATCGCGGTATTCGATAAAGTGGCCTTCTCTGCACTGGTCGAAAAAGCGAAATCAGCCCTGGCGTAAGTCAGATTGAAAAGGGAGCTTGCTCCCTTTTTTATTGCCTGTAACTTACGCAAAAGATTGACATTTCCGGCGCTGAGCATTTCAATAGACCCCCTGTATCGCATGACAAGGTAACCGCAAGCATGAACGCTGCTATTTTCCGTTTCTTTTTTTACTTTAGCGCCTGACATCCAGGGGCTTTTGCGCATAAGAAAAGAAACGAAAAATCGCGCTAAAAGCCTCCCTCGTGGAGGCTTTTTTGTTTCTGGCGCTAGCATATTGGACCGGCAGGTCCCAACGAGAACTGACCAGCCTGACTGGAAAAAGAGGAAACTATGTCCCAACTCGCAGAACTGGTGGCCAGCGCCACGGCGGCCATCGACGGGGCGACGGATATCGCCGCCCTTGACGCGGTGCGCGTCGAATACCTGGGTAAGAAAGGACATCTGACACTGCAGATGACTACGTTACGCGAGCTGCCAGCCGAAGAGCGCCCGGCAGCGGGTGCGGTAATCAATGAAGCGAAGCAGCAGGTCACCGAGCGTCTGAATGCGCGCAAAGATGCCCTGGAAGCTGCGGTGCTGAATGCCCGTCTGGCTGAAGAGACCATTGATGTCTCTCTGCCTGGTCGTCGCATTGAGAATGGCGGCCTGCATCCGGTGACCCGCACCATGGATCGCATTGAGACCTTCTTTGGTGAGTTAGGCTTTGGCGTCGTAACCGGGCCAGAAATTGAAGATGATTACCATAACTTCGATGCGCTGAATATTCCTGCCCATCACCCGGCCCGTGCCGATCACGACACCTTCTGGTTTGACGCCACGCGCCTGCTGCGTACCCAGACGTCCGGCGTGCAGATCCGTACCATGAAGGCTCAGCAGCCGCCGATTCGCATTATTGCGCCGGGCCGCGTTTACCGTAACGATTACGATCAGACCCATACCCCGATGTTCCATCAGATGGAAGGGCTGATTGTGGATAAAAACATCAGCTTTACCAACCTGAAAGGCACGCTGCACGATTTCCTGAACAACTTCTTCGAAGAAGATCTGCAGATTCGTTTCCGTCCCTCCTATTTCCCGTTTACTGAGCCATCAGCAGAAGTTGACGTCATGGGTAAAAACGGCAAGTGGCTGGAAGTGCTGGGTTGCGGCATGGTTCACCCTAACGTGCTGCGCAATGTCGGCATCGATCCGGAAGTCTACTCCGGTTTCGCCTTTGGTATGGGCATGGAGCGTCTGACCATGTTGCGCTACGGCGTGACCGATCTGCGTGCCTTCTTTGAAAATGATTTACGTTTCCTCAAACAATTTAAGTAAGGGCAGGATATCCAATGAAATTCAGTGAACTCTGGTTACGCGAATGGGTAAATCCAGCCCTGGACAGCGCTGCGCTGTCTGAACAAATCACTATGGCCGGTCTGGAAGTCGACGGCGTTGATCCGGTTGCCGGTGCCTTCCACGGCGTCGTGGTCGGGGAAGTGGTGGAGTGCGGCCAGCACCCGAATGCAGACAAGCTGCGTGTGACCAAAATCAACGTGGGCGGCGATCGCCTGCTGGATATCGTCTGTGGCGCGCCGAACTGCCGTCAGGGACTGAAAGTCGCGGTCGCCACCGTCGGCGCCGTGCTGCCAGGTGATTTCAAAATCAAAGCGGCTAAACTGCGTGGCGAGCCGTCTGAAGGCATGCTCTGCTCTTTCTCCGAGCTGGGAATTTCCGACGACCACAACGGCATCATCGAACTGCCAGCCGATGCGCCCATTGGCACCGACATCCGCACCTACCTGCAGCTTGATGACAACACCATCGAAATCAGCGTCACGCCTAACCGCGCTGACTGTCTGGGTCTGATCGGTATCGCCCGTGATGTCGCCGTCCTCAACGGTTTGCCACTGAACGTGCCGGAGATGCAGCCGGTCGCTGCGACGCTGAACGACACTTTCCCGATTCAGGTTGACGCGACAGAAGCCTGTCCACGCTATCTGGGCCGTGTAGTAAAAGGCATAAACGTTGCTGCTGCCACGCCATTGTGGATGAAAGAGAAGCTGCGTCGTTGTGGTATTCGTTCTATCGATCCGGTGGTGGATATCACTAACTACGTTCTGCTGGAGCTGGGTCAGCCGATGCACGCCTTCGATCTCGACCGCATCGACGGCGGTATCGTGGTGCGTATGGCGAAAGAAGGCGAAAAGCTGACGCTGCTGGATGGCACTGAAGCCAGCCTGCAGAGTGATACCTTAGTGATCGCCGATCATCAGAAAGCGCTGGCGATGGCTGGTATCTTTGGTGGCGAACATTCGGGCGTGAACGGCGAAACGCAGAATATCCTGTTCGAGTGCGCTTACTTTGATCCGCTCTCTATTACCGGCCGCGCCCGTCGTCATGGTCTGCATACCGACGCGTCACATCGCTACGAGCGTGGTGTTGATCCGGCGCTGCAACATACCGCACTGGAGCGTGCTACCCAGCTGCTGCTGTCAATCTGCGGCGGTGAAGCGGGCCCGATCATCGATCAGACCCATCAGGCCGCCCTGCCTGTGCCAGCGACGATCACGCTGCGTCGTGAAAAGCTGGACCGTCTGATTGGCCACGTGATCGCGGATGAGCAGGTAACTGACATTCTGACGCGTCTCGGCTGTGAAGTGACCGTGGGAGAAGGGCAGTGGCAGGCCGTCGCCCCGAGCTGGCGCTTCGATATGGCGATTGAAGAAGATCTGGTTGAAGAAGTGGCCCGTATTTATGGCTACAACAACATTCCGGATGTGCCGGTACAGGCGGGTCTGGTGATGACTCAGCATCGCGAAGCGAATCTGTCGCTGAAGCGCGCGAAAAACCTGCTGGTGGACAAGGGCTATCAGGAAGCGATTACCTATAGCTTCGTCGATCCGAAAATTCAGCAGCTGCTGCACCCGGGTGAAGAGGCGCTGTTGCTGCCGAGCCCAATCTCCAGCGATATGTCGACCATGCGTCTCTCACTCTGGACCGGCCTGCTCAGCGCGGTAGTCTACAACCAGAACCGTCAGCAGAGCCGCGTGCGCCTGTTTGAGAGCGGCTTACGCTTTGTGCCGGATACCCAGGCAGATTTGGGCATCCGTCAGGATCTTATGCTGGCTGGCGTCATCAGCGGTAACCGCGTTGAAGAGCACTGGGATCTGGCGCGTCAGACAGTTGACTTCTATGATTTGAAAGGCGATTTAGAATCGCTGCTCGATTTAACCGGCAAACTGGATGACATCAGCTTCCGTGCTGAAGCGAATCCGGCGTTGCATCCAGGACAGAGCGCGGCGATTTATTTGCATGATGAACATATCGGATTTATCGGCGTGGTTCATCCTGAGCTGGAACGTAAGCTTGATCTCAATGGCCGCACCTTAGTCTTTGAACTGCTTTGGAATAAGGTCGCAGACCGCGTCCTGCCTGACGCGCGCGAGATTTCTCGCTTCCCGGCGAACCGTCGTGATATTGCCGTTGTGGTGGCTGAAAACGTCCCCGCAGCAGATATCATCGCGGAGTGTAAGAAAGTTGGCGTAAATCAGGTAGTTGGCGTAAACTTGTTTGACGTGTACCGCGGTAAGGGCGTTTCTGAGGGCTACAAGAGCCTCGCAATCAGCCTGATTTTGCAGGATACCAGCCGGACACTCGAAGAAGAGGAGATTGCCGCGACCGTTGGCAAATGCGTTGCGGCATTAAAAGAGCGATTCCAGGCAACCTTGAGGGATTGAACCTATGGCGCTTACAAAAGCTGAGATGTCAGAGTACCTGTTTGAGAAACTCGGGCTGAGCAAACGCGATGCCAAAGAGTTAGTAGAGCTGTTTTTCGAAGAGGTACGTCGCGCTTTGGAGAATGGAGAACAGGTAAAACTGTCTGGGTTTGGTAATTTTGACCTGCGTGACAAAAACCAGCGTCCTGGCAGAAACCCGAAAACGGGTGAAGATATTCCGATTACTGCGCGTCGCGTAGTAACGTTCCGCCCAGGACAGAAGCTGAAAAGCCGCGTAGAGAACGCTACACCCAAAGAGACTGACTGAATTTCAGCGTTTCAAAAAGGCCGCGCAAGCGGCCTTTTTTCATGGTTTCAGTACGCAGTAATCCCGCTTCCCGCGCCCGTTATTCTCCCTGACGGCAAAGAGCAAACCGCCTCATCTGCCTTTCTTTTTTCTGCAATCCCTCTACAATCAAATCTCTGTTTTCTCAGCTAATCCCGCTTATGTCTCTGCTCGACCAGCTCGCGCGCCAGGCCGACCAGCGCGGCCAGAAATGGCTTATTGTGTTAGCACTTATGCTCTCTGCACTGCTCTGTCTCAGCCTGTGTGCCGGTGACAGCTGGATCGCGCCCTCAGACTGGTTCACGGAAAGCGGCAGGCTCTTTGTCTGGCAGTTGCGGCTGCCCCGCAGTCTGGCGGTGGTGCTGGTCGGGGCATCGCTGGCGGTATGCGGTGTGGTGATGCAGGCGCTGTTTACAAATCCGCTGGCGGAACCCGGCCTGCTCGGCGTCTCGAACGGTGCCGGTATTGGCCTGGTGCTCGGCGTGCTGCTGGGCAGCGGTTCGCTGTGGAGCCTTGGGCTGGCGGCGATGGCCGGTGCACTGATAATTACGCTCATCCTGCTGCATTTTGCCCATCGTCAGCTCTCGGTCACCCGGCTATTGCTTACCGGCGTGGCGCTGGGGATTATCTGTAGTGCCATCATGACCTGGGCGGTCTACTTCAGCACCAGCCTCGATCTGCGTCAGTTGATGTACTGGATGATGGGGGGATTCAGCGGGATTGACTGGCGCTATGGCTGGATGATGCTGGCGCTGCTGCCGGTGATGCTGGCCCTGGGGGCGACCGGGCAGATTCTTAATCTGCTGGCGCTGGGCGAGACATCTGCCCGCCAGCTCGGACTGTCTCTCTTCTACTGGCGTAACCTGCTGGTGCTCGCCATGGGCTGGCTGGTCGGCATCAGCGTCGCGATGGCCGGTGCTATTGGCTTTGTCGGACTGGTGATCCCGCATCTGCTGCGTATGAGCGGCATCAGCGATCACCGTTATCTGCTGCCGGCATCGGCGCTGGCTGGCGCCGGTGTATTACTGGCAGCCGATATTGTGGCACGCCTGGCGCTGACGTCGGCGGAATTACCGATAGGCGTCGTGACGGCGACACTGGGCGCGCCGCTGTTTATTATTTTACTGGTGAAATCTTCACGCTAGCTTCGGCTGGCGACTCTGCATCCACAACAGCATCCACAACAGGAAACAGCATGAACATTTATCAAACTGAACTGGTTACGCTCGATGGGGAAAAAACCACGCTGTCACAATGGCAGGGCAAGGTACTGCTGGTGGTCAATGTTGCCTCGAAATGTGGTCTGACGCCGCAATATGAAGAGCTGGAGAATCTGCAGAAAGCCTGGCAGGATCAGGGCTTCAGCGTACTCGGTTTTCCCTGCAACCAGTTTCTGGAGCAGGAGCCGGGCAGCAGTGAGGAGATTAAAACCTTCTGCAGCACCACGTATGGCGTCACGTTCCCGATGTTTGCTAAAACCGAGGTGAATGGCGCAGGCCGTCATCCGCTCTATGCTCAGCTGATCGCGGCCCGACCTGACGCGGTGCGTCCGGAAGGCAGCGGCTTTTACGAGCGTATGGAGAGCAAAGGACGCGCGCCGAAAGAGCAGGGCGACATCCTGTGGAACTTCGAAAAATTCCTTATTGGCCGTGACGGCAGCGTGATCCAGCGTTTTGCACCTGACATGACGCCGGAAGATCCGATCATTCTGGAAACCATTAAGCAGGCGCTGGCAAAATAGATGCTGTTGCGCCTGCAACAGGCCGCCGTCCCCGGACGGCTGCTGCCACTGACCGGTGAGCTTGCCGCCGGTCAGCTGCTGCACGTGGCAGGCCCGAACGGTGCAGGCAAAAGCACCTTACTCAGTGTGATTGCGGGACTGCAACCCGCCTCCGGCACGGTGCTGCTGGACGAACAGCCGCTGAGTGACTGGAACGGCGCAGCGATGGCCCGGGTTCGCGGCTGGCTGCCTCAGCAGCAGGCACCGCTGAGTCAGATGCCGGTCTGGCACTATTTGCGTCTGCATCTGAAACAGGCGGGGGGGCAGACAGACGATCGCCTCAGCACGCTGCTGAAACAGCTTCAGCTGCAGGATAAGTTATCGCGTTCACTGACCCGGCTCTCCGGTGGTGAATGGCAGCGCGTCAGGCTGGCGGCGGTCTGTATGCAGGTTGATCCCAACATCAATCCACACGGGCGGCTGCTGATCCTTGATGAACCCATGACCGCGCTGGATATCGCCCAGCAAAAAGCGGTGGACGATCTGATTGCCGACCTGTGCGCGGCGGGCATCAGCGTTATCGCCAGCAGTCACGACCTCAACCACAGCCTGCAACAGGCGGATCGGGTCTGGCTGATGGATCAGGGAGCGTTGATTGCGCAGGGTGAACCGGCTGAGGTTCTGACGCCGCAGCGCCTGACACCGATCTACCAGATTGCTTTCCGGCAGCTTGAACTTGAAGGACGCACGCTGCTGACCGTATTGCCCTGACACTTGCTACCCGGCGGGCTTTACCGCTACATTAAGCCGGTTGCAACTTCTGATAAGGACATTTGGCGATGCGCCTGGGTTTGCTGATTTTAGTTCTGCTGCTGACGGGATGCAGTCATCACGCTCCGCCGATTAATGGCCGTCTTTCCGATTCGATCACCGTGATTGCGGAACTGAACGATCAGCTCGGTAACTGGCGTGGTACGCCTTATCGCTATGGCGGCATGAGTCGTAACGGGGTTGACTGCTCCGGCTTTGTCTATCTGACTTTCCGCGATAAATTTGCGCTGCAACTGCCGCGCACCACCTCAGCTCAAAGCGATATCGGCACCCGAATCAGCAAAGACGAGCTGCTGCCAGGCGATCTGGTCTTCTTCAAAACCGGTCGCGGGGAGAATGGCCTGCATGTTGGCATTTATGACACCGATAACGCCTTTATTCATGCCTCAACCAGCCAGGGCGTCATCCGCTCCTCGCTCGACAATGTCTACTGGCGAAAAGTGTTCTGGCAGGCGCGTCGTATTTAAACGCAGGTCCGGGGAATCAGACTTAAGTCCAATTTTAAATAGAGTTAAAACAGAGAGTAAAAGGTTTATTTTAAATGACAGTTATTGAGCGTGGGTTTTAATAAACATAATAAACGCTTATTTAATTCCACTAATAACCGCTGTTTTATCGCTACTATTTGGCTTAAGGGTGATCACCTGCTGCCAAACGGCAATGGAAGAGTAAAGAAGTTCATCTCTTCAATGATTTGGCACTATTGCCTGCGCCTGACCATTACTATACGATATCCCCATCGCCGCATATTCTGGCATTAAAATGAAAATTCATCTTTCGGCCGACTATCAGTCGGAAATCTGGTTTTATCCTGTCTGTGATGTTAATGGGCGACTGACCGCTGTCGAGCTGGTCACGCAGTTTGTGCATGAAAGTGCCCCCATCACCCTGCCGCAGGATCTGTTGCTGCCGCAGCTCGATGAGTCGCAGCAGCTGCGCCTGCTGCAAAGTCAGATTGGATTGCTGGAGCAGAATCGCGGCTTTTTTGAAGCGCATTCCGTGTCAGCATTTATACGTATTGATGAAGGCATGGCCCGGACGCTGCTGGCCAGTGAATTAGTGATGCGCAAAATAAAGCAGTTGCCATTCATTCTGTTGAATATCACTGAAACGTTTCCGCAACTAAAACTGGGAAAAAATAATCCCCTGCTGGCAAGCCTGCATGCTGAGTTTAATTTAGCGATTTCTCATTTCGGCGCGGGTAAGACCCCCTCTAATGCGGTCTACGATAATTTATTCAGCTGCATCTGCCTGGACAAAGAGTTTATTCATTCGCTGGCAAAGCGCGCTTCATTCGTGCCATTTATTCAGAGCATTATCGATAATTTCCGCGCCCATTGTGACCGCCTCATTATTTGTGGCATTGATGACGACGTGCTGCTGGATAAAGTCAGCCAGCTGAGCGGTGCCGAGTTTCAGGGTTCGCTCTTCCCGGTGGTAAAATCTGACGCGCTGCATTCACTGATCTGCGCCGACGATCGTGTGCCATCCGCGCAGCATCCCGGCTGATACTTCCTGTTAATCCCCGCTATCAGCGTTACACTAGAGGACTAACCTTAAGTAACGCTGTGCATCGCATGGGAGAAACAATGTCCTCAGGCAAGGCCTCTTTCGACAACACCTGGTTCCGTGAACTTACCGGGTGTTACACCGCGCTGAACCCCACGCCACTGGCAGGCGGACGCCTGCTGTATCATAACGCACCGCTTGCAGCCTCAATGGGGCTGGATAGCGCGCTCTTTGCCGATAAGGGTCATGCCGTCTGGCACGGTGCCGCACTGCTGCCCGGCATGCAGCCGCTGGCGCAGGTCTACAGCGGCCATCAGTTTGGCGTCTGGGCGGGCCAGCTTGGCGACGGGCGCGGCATTCTGCTGGGTGAGCAGCGTCTGGAGGATGGCAGCAAGCTGGACTGGCATCTCAAGGGCGCAGGCCTGACGCCTTATTCCCGCATGGGGGATGGTCGTGCCGTGATCCGTTCCAGCGTGCGTGAGTTTCTCGCCTCGGAAGCGCTGCATCATCTGGGCATTCCCACCACGCGTGCGCTGACGCTGTCGATAGGTGATGAGCCGGTCTACCGCGAAACAACAGAGCGTGGCGCGATGCTGATGCGCATTTCACCGAGTCATCTGCGTTTCGGTCATTTCGAGCATTTCTTTTACAGCCAGCAGCAGGAGAAAGTGCAGCAACTGGCCGACTACGCCATTCGCCATCACTGGCCGCATCTGGACGCTGAAGCAGACCGCTATCAACAGTGGTTTACCGACATTGTGTTACGCACTGCGCGTCTGATTGCGCTGTGGCAGAGCGTGGGCTTTGCTCATGGAGTGATGAACACGGACAACATGTCGATTCTGGGTCTGACCATCGACTATGGCCCCTTTGGTTTTCTGGATGATTATCAGCCTGACTTCATCTGTAATCACAGCGACTATCAGGGGCGCTACAGCTTTGAAAATCAGCCAATGATCGGTATGTGGAATCTTAACCGGCTGGCACATGCGCTGTCGGGTCTGCTGACCACCGAGCAGTTGCGGACGGCACTGAGCGCCTACGAACCTGAACTGATGCGGGTCTGGGGCGAACGGATGCGGGCGAAACTCGGTCTGCTGACGCAGCAGAGCAGCGATAATGAGATTCTGACCGATCTGCTGGCACTGATGACGCAGGAGCATAGCGATTACACCCTGACGTTCCGCCTGCTTAGTGAGACGCAACAGGCTGACAGCCGTTCACCGCTGCGGGATGAGTTTATCGATCGTGAGGCGTTTGATAGCTGGTATCAGCGCTACCGCAGCCGTCTGATGGATGAGCAGGTCAGCGATGCAGAACGTCAGGCCGTGATGAAGGCGGCCAATCCGGCGGTGATTCTGCGCAACTATCTGGCTCAGCAGGCGATTGAAGAGGCGGAGCGGGGAGAGCAGGGGGCGCTGGCACGTCTGCATCAGGCGTTACAGCAACCCTTTAGCGATCAGACAGCCGCTGAATATCGTCAGCGGCCGCCAGACTGGGGCAAAACCCTGAAAGTGAGCTGCTCCAGCTGATGCAGACTCAGAGGCGGTGAGAAACCGCCTCGGCCAGCAGGGCGAGCACCTTTTCGCTCTCCTGCCAGCCGAGGCAGGGATCGGTAATCGACTTGCCATAGACCAGCGGTTCGCCGCTGACGACTTTCTGATTGCCCTCTTCCAGGAAGCTTTCAATCATCACACCAGCAACGGCCTGCGATCCCGCTTTAATCTGTTCTGCCACCTCTGCCGCGACATCCATCTGACGACGATGCTGCTTCAGGCAGTTACCGTGACTGAAGTCGATCACCAGCTGCTGTGGCAGATTAAACGCCGACAGACTTTCGGCTGCGGCGGCGACATCACTGGCATGATAGTTAGGCTGTTTGCCGCCACGCAGGATCACATGACCATGCGGGTTGCCGCTGGTCTGATAGATAGTCATCTGGCCCAGCTTATCGGGCGAAAGGAACATGTGGCTGGCGCGCGCGGCGCGAATCGCATCCACGGCAATCTGTACGTTACCATCGGTGCCGTTTTTAAAGCCGACCGGGCAGGAGAGGGCCGATGCCATTTCGCGGTGGATCTGGCTTTCGGTGGTGCGTGCGCCAATCGCGCCCCAGCTAATCAGATCGGCAATAAACTGGCCGATCACCATATCCAGGAATTCCGTGGCGGTAGGCAGGCCCAGCGCGTTGATATCAATCAGCAGCTGGCGGGCGATGCCTATGCCGCGGTTCACATCGTAGCTCCCATCCAGATCCGGATCGGAGATTAAGCCTTTCCAGCCCACTACGGTGCGCGGCTTTTCAAAGTAGGCGCGCATCACAATCTCCAGCCGATCTTCATAGCGGCGGCGTAACGCGTTCAGACGCTCAGCATATTCCAGTGCCGCTTTCGGGTCGTGCAGCGAGCAGGGGCCAATCACCACCAGCAGGCGGGGATCTTCACCAGTCAGAATACGGGCAATACGTTTACGGGCAGCGGTGACATTGTCGGCAATTGCCGGAGAGACAGGATGCTCAGCCGCCAGGCTGGCGGGGGTAATCAGACTACCAATGCGTGCGGTACGCAGTTCGTCGGTTTTGTTCATGGGTTTCTCGAAAACGGTTCTTCGCAGCGGTGAAATACCGGGAAGTGATGGTGGTCACAATAAACCATTAGTCTGCGAATTCAACCCGGAATTTAATAATGAAATCAAAAGCGACGGCAGCGCCGCTTTACAGTTCAGCGCCGGTTACCCATCAGTACATGCGGCGAGTCAGGCCCATAATGTCGAGAATTTTGGTCGCAATCTCCTCCACGGAGTAGTTGGTGCTGTTGAGATAGCGGATCTGATGAGTGCGAAACAGCGCTTCCACTTCGCCCACCTCCAGCCGGCACTGACGCATCGAGGCGTAACGGGTATTTTCCGCTCGCTCCTGACGTATCGCAGCCAGCCGTTCCGGATCGATGGTCAGCCCGAACAGTTTATTCTGATGCGCGCGCAGCGCGGGCGGGAGTTTAAGGTTATCCATATCGTCGGCAATGAATGGATAGTTGGCGGCGCGAATACCAAACTGCATTGCCAGATAGAGGCTGGTGGGGGTTTTGCCACAGCGCGAGACGCCTAACAGAATCACCTGCGCATCTTCCAGCCCGCGCAGCGAGATGCCGTCATCATGCGCCAGGGTATAATCGATGGCCGCGATACGTGCGTCATATTTACCCAGGTTACTGGCATCCAGTCCATGGGTACGGTGTGCCACCGGCGCGGGCGATAACCCCAGCTCCTGCTGAAGCGGGGCGACCAGCGCCTGGACGATATCCTGACAAAAGCCGTCACTCTGTACGATGATGTCGCGCACTTCCGGCGTCACGATGGAGAAAAAGACCAGCGGCCGGACACCGCTCTGCTGATAGAGCGCGTTAATCTGGGCTTTAACCGCCAGCGCCCGCTGAACATTTTCCACAAACGGCAGCGTCAGGCTGGTGATATTGACCGGAAACTGCGACAGCACCGCATGACCCAGCACCTCAGCCGTAATGGCCGTACCATCGGAGATATAAAAAACGCTTCTGTCAGTTGTCATAACGAAATCAGCCTCAGACAAGAGTGAGCATTCAGCATGGGCCATGCGATTAAATAAATCATCTCTGATTTTAATTTCTGGAATGTCTGTCCGGATTATTTGTCTGTCGTTTCATCACGATACTAAAAATGAAAGGGTGGCTCGTTGAGCCAGCATTCTTTTTAATCCGTCGTTAAGCCGCAAATAGCCACGCAGTTGTTGCGCAACAAAACTGAATGCTTAAGTGGCTGAAAATCTGCCATTTCCTGTGGCATCAATCATTTAGAGAAAAAAGGCGACTTTGCGCAACAGCAAAATAATGCGCTCACAATTCCGAAACTGTGGCTGAAATTCTGCTTTAACGATTCAACAGATCGTTATTGAGAGGGTGATATGCCAGGCTGAAGACAGATTACTCCCTGTGTCCATTCATTGATAATTGATAAAGGATAAGCTCAATGTCCAGTAAAGGCGAACAGCCACTCGTGCTCTGGTATAACCAGCTTGGCATGCATGATGTTGACCGGGTGGGGGGCAAAAATGCCTCTCTGGGTGAAATGATTACTAATCTGTCGTCGCTGGGCGTTTCCGTGCCCAACGGTTTCGCGACCACATCCTACGCCTTTAACCTGTTCCTCGATCAAAGCGGGCTGAATCAGCGCATTTATGCGCTGCTGGATGAGACCGATATTGATGACGTTGATGCACTGGCAAAAGCGGGTAAGCAGATTCGTCAGTGGGTCGTGGAGACACCGTTCCTGCCCGAGCTGGAGTCCGCCATTCTGGACGCCTATAAGCAGCTTTCTGCTGATGATGATGCCGCGTCGTTTGCCGTGCGCTCCTCTGCAACCGCAGAAGATATGCCTGATGCCTCTTTTGCCGGCCAGCAGGAAACCTTCCTGAATGTACAGGGCATCGACGCCGTCATGGTGGCGGTAAAGCATGTCTTCGCCTCGCTGTTTAATGACCGCGCTATCTCCTACCGTGTGCATCAGGGCTATGACCATCGTGGTGTTGCGCTCTCAGCGGGAATACAGCGCATGGTGCGTTCAGACCTGGCCGCCTCGGGTGTGATGTTCACCATTGATACCGAGTCCGGCTTTGATCAGGTGGTCTTTATCACCGCCGCACTGGGGCTGGGGGAAATGGTGGTGCAGGGTGCCGTTAACCCGGATGAGTTCTATGTGCACAAGCCAACCCTGGCAGCCGATCGTCCGTCGATTGTGCGCCGCAATATGGGCTCGAAAAAGGTTCGCATGGTCTATGCCGCTTCCCAGGCGCATGGCGAGCAGGTGCGGATCGAAGATGTGCCTGAGGCCGAACGCGACCGTTTCTGCCTGAGCGATGAGGAAGTGCAGGCGCTGGCGAAGCAGGCGGTGCTGATTGAACAGCACTATCAGCGCCCGATGGATATTGAGTGGGCCAAAGATGGGCACACCGGCAAACTGTTTATTGTTCAGGCGCGCCCTGAAACCGTACGTTCAAATGGTCAGGTAATGGAGCGTTATACGCTGCAGGGGCAGGGCAGCGTTGTCGTGGAAGGTCGTGCTATCGGTCATCGTATTGGCGCAGGCGTTGTGAAGGTCATCCACGATATCAGCGAAATGAACCGCATAGAAAAAGGCGATGTGCTGGTGACCGACATGACCGACCCGGACTGGGAACCGATCATGAAAAAGGCGTCAGCGATTGTAACTAACCGCGGCGGACGGACCTGTCATGCTGCGATCATCGCGCGTGAGCTGGGCATTCCGGCAGTGGTGGGCTGTGGCGATGCCACTGACCGGCTGAAAGAGGGGCATAACGTCACGGTCTCATGTGCCGAAGGTGATACCGGCTACGTTTATGATCAACTGCTCGACTTCGACGTCACCAGTTCGCAGGTCGATTCACTGCCTGAACTGCCGCTGAAGATCATGATGAACGTGGGCAACCCCGATCGCGCCTTTGATTTCGCCTGTCTGCCTAACGAAGGCGTGGGTCTGGCGCGGCTGGAATTTATCATTAACCGTATGATCGGCGTCCACCCTAAAGCGCTGCTGGAGTTTGACCAACAGACGCCGGAGCTGCAGCAGCAGATCCGTAAAATGATGAAAGGATTTGATGATCCGGTGGAGTTTTACATCGCTCGCCTGACTGAAGGAATTGCCACGCTTGGCGCCGCTTTTGCGCCGAAACGCGTAATTGTCCGACTTTCTGACTTTAAAACCAATGAATATGCCAACCTGGTGGGTGGAGAACGCTACGAGCCGGAAGAGGAAAACCCGATGCTGGGATTCCGGGGTGCGGGTCGCTATGTCGCTGACAGCTTCCGGGACTGCTTTGCACTGGAGTGCGAAGCGGTGAAACGTGTTCGCAACGAGATGGGCCTGACAAACGTCGAGATTATGGTTCCGTTTGTGCGCACCGTTGAGCAGGCGAAGGCTGTGGTGGAAGAGCTGGGGCGTCAGGGACTGAAGCGCGGCGAGAACGGGCTGAAGATCATTATGATGTGCGAGATCCCGTCAAATGCCCTGCTGGCGGATCAGTTCCTGGAGCACTTCGATGGCTTCTCTATTGGCTCAAACGACATGACTCAGCTGACGCTGGGGCTGGACCGCGACTCTGGCGTCGTCTCCGCGCTGTTTGACGAGCGTAACGAGGCCGTGAAGATGCTGCTTTCAATGGCCATAAGGGCCGCGAAGCAGAAGGGGAAATATGTCGGAATCTGCGGGCAGGGACCGTCAGACCATCAGGATTTCGCCGCATGGCTGATGGAAGAGGGCATCGACAGTCTGTCACTGAACCCGGACACGGTGGTGGAGACCTGGGTGAGTCTGGCGCAGTTAAATAAAACAGCCTGATACGGGTTGTTAGCACTCTTCAGGGCCCGCTATGCGGGCCTTTTCTGTTTATATCTGGTCAGATTCAGGCAAAAAAAAAGCCCATCACAGGGGATGGGCAAAGACTACACACAGCAATTCTTTACTCTACTCAGGGGAATGAGATTGTCTGAAAATCATCAGGTTGATTTCGAACATAGGAAACATGTTATTCATACGGCTGGCTGTCGTCTTTAAGAATCCTCTTATTAGTTTAAAGCCAATAATCTTTTGTGACCTTTACTTCGCCATTTGGCTTAAGAAACAGTGCAGAAAGTAATCTTTTTTGGCCCGAAAAGGTCACTTTCAGGCCAAAGGTGGCTTTTTTCTTAAAAATCGCTAATGGAAAACAGAATTTATCTGATCTGAGAGAAGGGGTGCGGTTAATCATCATTAACCGCACTAATCAATGCTTATGGGGGTAGCGGCGCAGCGGGTTATTGCATCCCATCATACAGCAGGCGGGGTATCCTCGTGATCCGCCAGGGCATCAGCCACGGCCAGTTGGTCACTATCCGGGGCAGGCGCTTCATGAACCCAGACGGAAACCAGACGATAAGAGACCGCCAGAACCACTGGCCCGATAAACAGACCAATCATCCCGAACGCAAACAGTCCACCAATAACACCAGAAAGAATCAGGATCATCGGCAGATCGGCACCCATACGGATCAGCATCGGGCGCAGCACGTTATCCATCGTGCCGACCACACAGCTCCAGACCAGCAGCACCGTTCCCCATGTCGTATCTCCGCTCCAGTAGAGGTAGATAATGGCGGGAACCAGCACCAGTAGCGGGCCGAGCTGTACCAGACAGCAGAGGATCATCAGTACCGTCAACAGCGTGGCGTAAGGAATGCCGGAGATCGCCAGACCGATACCGCCCAGCACGCCCTGCACCAGCGCCGTCACCACTACGCCAAGCGCCACGGCACGAATGGACTGCGCCGCCAGCAGTACGGCGGCATCACCGCGCCGTCCCGCCATGCGGAAAGCAAAGTGACGAATGCCCTGGGCAGCCTGTTCGCCACGCCAGTAGAGCAGCACGCTGAACAGTAACATCACGCCCAGATGGATCATAAAGCGTCCGAAATGGCCGGCCTGCGCGACAAAAAAGCCGGTGGTACGGCCGATATAGGGCTGTATTTTCGCCATGACGCCGGCACCGCCGCTCGCCACCAGCGTGTCATAACTGACATAAAGCTTCTTGCCGACCATCGGGACATCGTTGAGCCATAACAGTCGCGGCATCATATGCCCCTGAGTAACCCAGGCAATCACCGGCGCGCTGTTATCAATCAGGCTGCTGACCAGCAGGGCGATAGGGATAATAAACAGCAGCAGCAGCAGCAGTGTCATCACGATCACCGCCAGGGAACGGCGTCCCCATAACAGTCGCTGAAATTTCAGCATCAATGGCCAGGTGGCAATCACCACCATGCTGGCCCAGGCAAAGCCCAGAATAAACGGCTGCACGACCCATAAACAGGCGACAATCAGCAGCAGAATGAACATCAGGGTGAAGAGTATTTGCGGTAAATCCATATCCCGGTACTGGCTTTTCATCATTGACTCATAACCTCGTCTTAATCCTTCATTTTCAGGCATTCGGATGCCCGTTTTTATCATGATCTATTTGCTGAGGTTTAAACAGAGTTGCGGAGAAAGGTTTTTGCCTTTTCTGAAAAAAGGGCAGGCGCAGGAAAAATATGATAAAACGAGAAATCGCTAATCTATAAACGCAAACGTTTACAACACCTTCGGTCAGACAATCATGATCCCACAGATTTCGCAGGCACCGGGCCTCGTTCAACTGGTGCTGACGTTCCTTGAGTCGTTGAAAGAGCAGGGTTTTACCGGTGACATGGCAACCAGCTATGCCGACCGTCTCTCACTCTCCACCGATAACAGCATCTATCAATTGCTGCCCGACGCGGCGCTCTTTCCGCGCTCGACTGCGGATGTTGCGCTGCTCGCCCGCGTGGCCGGAGAAGCGCGCTTTGCCAGTCTGGTATTTACCCCGCGCGGCGGCGGTACCGGCACCAACGGTCAGTCGCTGAATCAGGGGATTGTGGTGGATATGTCGCGCTACATGAACCGTATCCTGGAGATCAATACCGATGAGGGCTGGGTGCGGGTTGAAGCGGGGGTGATCAAAGATCAGCTTAACGCCTGGCTGAAGCCATTCGGCTTTTTCTTCTCGCCGGAGTTATCCACCAGTAACCGTGCCACGCTGGGCGGCATGATTAATACCGATGCTTCCGGCCAGGGCTCACTGGTCTATGGCAAAACCTCGGACCATGTGCTGGGCCTGCGCGCCGTGCTGCTGGGCGGCGATATCCTTGATACGCGTCCAATGGCTACCGCGCTGGCTGAAACCCTGGCGCAGACGGCGACGCCCGAAGGCCGGCTCTATCAGCAGGTGCTGACGCGCTGCCGCGAGCATCGTGCGCTGATTCTGGAAAAGTTTCCAAAGCTGAATCGGTTCCTGACCGGATATGACCTGCGCCATGTCTTCAGCGACGATATGCAAACCTTTGACCTGACGCGCCTGCTGTGCGGCGCAGAGGGCACGCTGGCCTTTGTCACGGAAGCGCGGCTTGATATCACGCCGCTGCCTAAAGTGCGCCGACTGGTGAATATCAAATATGACTCCTTTGACTCCGCCCTGCGCAATGCGCCTTTTATGGTGGAAGCGCAGGCGCTCTCGGTAGAGACCGTTGACTCTAAGGTGCTGAACCTGGCGCGCGAAGACATTGTCTGGCACTCAGTGCGCGAATTGATCGCCGATGTACCCGACAAAGAGATGCTGGGCCTGAATATTGTTGAGTTTGCCGGCGACAACGCCGCGCTGATCGATCAGCAGATTGAACAGCTTTGTGGCCGCCTTGACGCACTGATGGCGCAGCAGCAGGGCGGCGTGATTGGCTATCAGTTCTGTAACGACCTGGATGGCATTGAACGCATCTACAACATGCGTAAAAAAGCGGTGGGTCTGTTGGGAAATGCCAAAGGCCGGGCTAAACCCATTCCCTTTGTGGAAGATACCGCGGTCCCACCGGAAAAACTGGCGGACTACATCGTCGAGTTTCGCGCGCTGCTCGACAGCCACGGGCTGAGCTACGGCATGTTTGGCCATGTCGATGCAGGCGTACTGCATGTGCGTCCGGCGCTGGATATGTGTGATTCGCAGCAGGAGATGATGATGAAGCAGATCTCCGACGAAGTCGTAGCGCTGACAGCGCGCTACGGCGGCCTGCTGTGGGGTGAACATGGCAAAGGGTTTCGAGCCCAGTACAGTCCGGCATTCTTCGGTGAGACGCTGTTTAACGAATTGCGCCGCATCAAAGCGGCCTTTGATCCGCTCAATCGCCTGAACCCGGGCAAGATCTGTACGCCATACAACAGTAATGATGAAATGATGCAGGTCGATGCGGTGAAGCGCGGAACCTATGATCGTCAGATCCCGTTAACGGTCCGGGATGAATGGCGTGGCGCGATGGAGTGTAACGGCAACGGGTTGTGTTTTAACTTTGATGCCCGCAGCCCGATGTGTCCCTCCATGAAGATCACCCGCAACCGCATTCACTCGCCCAAAGGGCGGGCAACGCTGACGCGGGAGTGGCTGCGGCTGCTGGCCGGGCAGGGCGTCGATCCGCTCACCCTGGAAAAGCAGCTGCCCGAAAATCGGCTGTCGCTTCGCACTCTGATTGCCCGTACCCGCAATAGCTGGCACGCCAGCAAAGGGGAGTATGACTTCTCGCACGAGGTGAAAGAGGCGATGTCGGGCTGTCTGGCCTGCAAAGCCTGCTCTACCCAGTGTCCGATTAAAATTGACGTGCCCGCTTTCCGCTCGCGCTTCTTACAGCTCTACCATACCCGTTATCTGCGTCCGGTCAGCGATCACCTGGTGGCTGCAGTGGAGGGCTATGCGCCGCTGATGGCGAAAGCACCGAAAGTATTTAACTTCTTCCTGCGCCAGCCGTGGCTGAAAGAGATAAGTAAAACCCATATTGGTATGGTCGATCTGCCGCTGCTTTCGGCCCCTAATCTGAAACAGCAACTCAGTGGTCATCCCGCCATGAACATGACGCTGGAGCAGCTGGAAGGGCTGTCAGCCGCTGAACGCGCAAACTGTGTGCTGGTGGTGCAGGATCCCTTTACCAGCTTCTATGAGGCGCAGCTGGTTAACGATTTTGTCAGGCTGATTGAGAAACTGGGCTACCGGCCCGTGCTCCTGCCATTCTCGCCAAATGGCAAAGCGCAACATGTGAAAGGTTTCCTGCACCGTTTCGCCCGCACGGCATCCCGCACCGCCGATTTCCTGAATCGGGTGGCAAAACTGGGGTTGCCCATGGTCGGTGTCGATCCGGCCACGGTGCTCTGCTATCGCGATGAGTATCGTCAGACGCTGGGCGAATCACGCGGCGACTTTAACGTCCTGCTGGTACATGAGTGGTTAGAGCGTGCACTGGCAGAGCGTGACGTGCAGGCCACGGGCGGAGAATCCTGGTATCTGTTTGCACACTGCACCGAGGTGACCGCGCTGCCCTCCACACCGAATCAGTGGCAGGCGATCTTCTCCCGTTTTGGCGCGAAGCTGGAGAACATCAATGTTGGCTGCTGCGGTATGGCAGGCACCTACGGTCACGAAAGTAAGAACCTTGAAAACTCGCTGGGGATCTACGCGCTCTCCTGGCATCCCCAGCTTCAGCGCCTGCCACGCCAGCGCTGCCTGGCCACTGGCTATTCGTGCCGCAGTCAGGTCAAGCGTGTAGAGGGCAACGGAATGCGTCATCCGCTTCAGGCATTGTTAGAGCTAATGTAAAAAAATTGTGCGCGACGTCACGCCCTGGCTGGATTAGAATATCCAGCCTGCGTGACGCATGAAGTCACTTTGCAGCGCAGTGGCCTGGTTCCACTCCCCGACCATTGCCAGTTGATGGCAGAGGCGGGTCAGGGACAATCGCGCCAGTTGATAAGCCTGAAGGCGAAACAGGCGATCGCGATCGCTGTTTCCCATCTCCTGCACCAGTCGGTGATGCAGTTTACCCATGGCATGCAGGTAACTCTGGTCGTCACCGTTCAACTGGCAGATTTCTGCCATATCCTGACAGGCATCGTTAAACTGACGTAGCTGATGAATCGTGCAGTCGGCCCGGTCGAGCTTTGCCTGCGCCATATAAAAGTCGACGGTGATATCACGCACCGCAAACTGATATTCGTCGATTTTGTG
Organism: Pantoea sp. RG18; assembly: GCF_025910075.1. Taxonomy (NCBI): domain Bacteria; kingdom Pseudomonadati; phylum Pseudomonadota; class Gammaproteobacteria; order Enterobacterales; family Erwiniaceae; genus Pantoea; species Pantoea sp. RG18. Next base: position 1,196,894 of record NZ_JAPCIL010000002.1, on the reverse strand, counting down.
CTGCAGCCAGGCTGAGACAGAAAGCGTCATAACGCCACCCTGAATGTGAATGATAATAATTATCATATTCAATTGGGCTGTGATTGCAATTGGCGGGCAGAAAAATTTATCGATTTATCCTGCCTGTCGGTATAATCGGAAATAACAATCTGTTTACATCGCAGAAAGGCGTAACCTATCAATAAGCATTTTTATCAAAAATGGTTATTTAAAAAAGAGTGATTTATTAATAGGTTAACACTGGCTTATTTATGCTGACGCGCTCACCACAAGGTGAGCTGAAGAGGCTATGCTTAATAATTAAGCAAATAAAACCGCACAAGATGATTATCCCTGCAAAACAAGAGGTTGAAGTGATTGGTCAGATCATTACCATAGGGGGATAGCCTGAAAAGGTCCGGACTCAAGAGGTATCAACATGGCATCCGTTAATACAGACTCTTTCTCACCCGACGATTTTGTCTGGAAAGGGCTGACGCTGACTGAAACCGCAGCGCAACAAATTCTCAATCTGGCGGCTCAGGACCCCGATGTCAAGGGTCTGCGGCTCGGCGTAAAACAATCCGGCTGCGCCGGTTTTGGTTACGTCATGGATCTGGTGAAAGAGCCAGTCGAGGATGATTTGCAGTTCTCATTCCATGGCGCAACGCTGTTTGTGCCGCTACAGGCGATGCCATTCGTTGATGGCACCGAACTGGACTACGTTCGTGAAGGCCTGAATCAGATTTTTAAATTCAATAACCCTAAAGCTCAGCACGCCTGCGGGTGCGGTGAGAGCTTTGGCGTCGAGTAAGTGAAATATGTCACGACACAGCGAAACATCTGACGATGTACAAATCTGGGAAGGCAAGCTCAACTACAAAGAGGGCTTCTTTACCCAACTGCAAACCGAAGAATTTGCCAACGGCATCAATGAAGATGTGGTGCGGGCGATCTCGGCCAAGCGTAACGAGCCAGAGTGGATGCTGGAGTTTCGTCTTAAAGCGTTTCGTGCCTGGCTTGAAATGGAAGAGCCACACTGGCTGAAAGCGCACTACGAAAAACTCGACTATCAGGATTACAGCTACTACTCCGCGCCTTCCTGCGGCAACTGTGATGACAGCTGCGCATCAGAACCCGGTGCACTGCAGGCTTCAGGCAGCGCGCCAGCCAGCGATTATCTGACACAGGAAGTGGAAAACGCCTTTAATCAGCTGGGTGTCCCGGTGCGTGAAGGCCGTGAAGTGGCGGTTGACGCCATTTTTGACTCCGTTTCGGTGGCGACCACCTATCGCGGCAAGCTGGCGGAGCAGGGGATTATCTTCTGTTCCTTTGGCGAAGCGATTCAGGAGCACCCGGAGCTGGTGAAGCAGTATCTCGGCACGGTTGTTCCGGCGAACGATAACTTCTTTGCGGCGCTGAACTCGGCGGTCGCCTCTGACGGTACCTTCGTTTATATCCCGAAAGGGGTGCGTTGCCCGATGGAGTTGTCTACCTATTTCCGCATCAACGCAGCGAAAACCGGTCAGTTCGAACGCACCATCCTGATTGCTGATGAAGACAGCTACGTCAGCTACATCGAAGGCTGTTCAGCGCCAGTGCGTGACACCTATCAGCTGCACGCGGCCGTGGTGGAAGTCATCATCCACAAAAATGCCGAAGTGAAATATTCGACGGTTCAGAACTGGTTCCCGGGCGGCGAAGGTGAGGGGGGTATCCTGAACTTCGTGACCAAGCGCGCGCTGTGTGAAGGCGACCACAGCAAGATGTCCTGGACACAGTCTGAAACCGGCTCTGCTATCACCTGGAAATACCCAAGCTGCATTCTGCGCGGGGACTATTCGGTGGGTGAATTCTACTCAGTGGCACTGACCAGTGGTCGTCAGCAGGCCGATACCGGCACCAAGATGATCCACATTGGTAAAAACACCAAGTCGACCATCATCTCCAAAGGGATTTCGGCCGGTAAAAGTCAGAACACCTATCGCGGACTGGTGAAAATCATGCCAACCGCGACCAATGCCCGTAACTTTACGCAGTGTGACTCGATGCTGATCGGTCCTGATTGCGGCGCACATACTTTCCCGTATGTGGAGACCCGCAACAATACCGCTCAGCTTGAGCATGAAGCCACGACATCACGTATCGGCGAAGATCAGATGTTCTACTGTCTGCAACGCGGTATCAGTGAAGAAGACGCCATCTCGATGATCGTGAACGGCTTCTGTAAAGACGTATTCTCGGAGTTGCCACTGGAATTTGCTGTGGAAGCCCAGAAATTGTTAGCCATCAGCCTTGAGCACAGTGTGGGCTGATGCCGTCACACGCGTTGCCGGAAGCAATGTGAAGGAATAAGTATGTTAAGCATTAAAGATTTGCAGGTCAGTGTTGAAGATAAAGCCATTCTGCGTGGCCTGAATCTCGAAATTAAACCCGGCGAAGTACATGCCATCATGGGCCCGAACGGCTCAGGTAAAAGTACCCTGTCAGCGACGCTGGCAGGCCGTGAAGATTATGAAGTGACCGGCGGTTCGGTCAGCTTCAAAGGTAAAGATCTGCTGGAACTGGCCCCTGAAGAGCGCGCCGGTGAAGGCATCTTTATGGCATTCCAGTATCCGGTAGAAATTCCGGGCGTCAGCAACCAGTTCTTTTTACAGACCTCGGTCAATGCGGTACGCAAATATCGTCAGCAGGAAGAGCTGGATCGCTTCGATTTCCAGGACTTCATTGAAGAGAAAATTGAGCTGCTGAAGATGCCGGCAGATCTGCTGACCCGCTCAGTCAACGTCGGCTTCTCCGGCGGTGAGAAAAAGCGTAACGACATTCTGCAGATGGCGGCGCTGGAGCCAGAGCTCTGTATCCTGGATGAGACCGACTCAGGCCTGGATATCGATGCGCTGAAAATTGTTGCGAATGGCGTAAACAGCCTGCGCGACGAGAAGCGTGCCTTTATCATCGTGACCCACTACCAGCGTATTCTGGATTACATCAAGCCAGACTTCGTTCATGTTCTGTATCAGGGCAAAATCGTGAAATCTGGCGACTTCTCGCTGGTGAAACAGCTGGAGGAGCAAGGTTATGGCTGGCTTACCGACGAAGAGTGATTCTGCGCTGCAACAGTGGCATCACCTGTTTGAGTCGCGTGGCGACGTGCGTTCTCTGCAGGCACAGCAGCACTGGCAGCAACTGATGCGCGTTGGCCTGCCAACCCGCAAGCACGAAAACTGGAAGTACACGCCGCTGGACACCTTACTGTCACAGCAGTTTGTACTGCCTGACGCGCCGCAGACCCTGAGCGCTGAACAGGTTGATGCACTGGCGCTGCCGCTGGATGCGATCCGTCTGGTCTATGTTGACGGTCAGTTCCAGCCAGCCTTCAGCAGTCGCGACTGCGAACTGTTTGAGGTTCAGCACAGCGTGGCCGCCGAGCGCCGTCCGCTGCCTGCTGCGGTTCAGCCTGAAGTCTTCCTGCATCTGACAGAAAGTCTGGCAGAAGAGGTGACGACCCTGCGTCTGGCACGCGGTAAATCCGCTGCGCGTCCGGTCTATCTGCTGCATATCACCAGCGGTCAGCAGACGGGTATGAACACGGTTCACTATCGTCATCACCTGCAGCTGGAAGAGAGTGCCGAAGCGGAAGTGATTGAGCACTACGTTTCACTGGATGAGCGCGCCCATTTCACCGGCACGCGCTTTACCTTTGCGGTAGGCGACAATGCAAAACTGACGCACACGAAGCTGGCCTTTGAAAGCAGCGCCAGCTATCACTTTGCGCATAACGATCTGGTCATTGGCAATGATGGCCAGGTCAGCAGCACCAGCTTCCTGCTGGGTGCCGGGCTGTCGCGTCACAACACCAGTACCCAGCTGAACGGCGAAAACACCACGCTGGCGATCAACAGCCTGGTGCTGCCGGTGAAACAGGAAGTGGCGGATACCCGTACTTACCTGGAGCACAACAAGGGCCACTGCGTCAGCCGCCAGATGCATAAAACCATCGTGCGTGACAAAGGCCGTGCGGTGTTTAACGGCCACATTAAAGTGGCACAGCATGCGCTGAAGACAGACGGGCAGATGACCAACAACAACCTGTTGCTGGGCAAGCTCTCAGAAGTCGATACCAAACCGCAGCTGGAAATTTATGCGGATGACGTCAAGTGCAGCCACGGTGCCACCATCGGTCGTATTGATGATGAGCAGATGTTCTACCTGCGTTCGCGCGGTATTGAGCAGGATGCTGCACAGACCATGATTATTCATGCGTTTGCCGCAGAACTGACCGAGACACTGGAAAATGAGGTGATGCGTCAGGCCGTGCTGCAGCGTATCGCGCAACGTTTTCCCGGAGGCGACATATGATGAACTTCGATCTCGAACGCATCAGGGCTGATTTTCCTATCCTGAAGCGTGAGGTCAACGGTCATCCGCTGGCCTATCTTGACAGTGCGGCCAGCGCACAGCGTCCACTCTCGGTGATTAACGCCGAGAGTCATTTCTATCAGCACGGCTATGCGGCCGTGCATCGTGGTATCCATACGCTGAGCCAGCAGGCGACCAGCGACATGGAGAACGTGCGCGATCAGGCTGCCCGTTTTATCAATGCGCAGTCACAGGAAGAGATTGTCTTCGTCAAAGGCACCACCGAAGGCATCAATCTGGTGGCGAACACCTGGGGCAGCAGTAACCTCCAGGCTGGCGATAACCTGATCATCACTGAGATGGAGCATCACGCCAATATCGTTCCATGGCAGATGCTGGCCCAGCGCACCGGCGCAGAAGTGCGTGTCCTGCCATTAAATGACAACGGTGAGCTGGCGCTGGAGCAACTGGCGGGGCTGATCGACAGCCGTACGCGGTTGCTGGCGGTGACGCATGTTTCAAACGTGCTCGGCACGGTTAATCCGGTTAAGGCGATCGTTGCTCAGGCAAAAGCCGCTGGCGTGGTAACGCTGGTGGATGGTGCCCAGGCGGTGATGCATGACAAGGTTGATGTGCAGGATATCGGCTGCGACTTCTACGCCTTCTCCAGCCATAAACTCTATGGACCGAACGGCGTGGGTATTCTCTACGGCCGCAAAGCGCTGCTGGATGAGATGCCACCATGGGAAGGGGGCGGTTCAATGATTGAGCGCGTCATGCTGCCTACCGGCACCACCTGGAACAGTGCGCCGTGGCGCTTTGAAGCGGGTACGCCGAATACCGGCGGTATTATCGGCTTTGGTGCGGCGATGGCCTATGTGCAGGCGCTGGGACTGGATACGATTCATCAGCGCGAGACGGCACTGATGAACTATGCGCTCGATAAACTGGGCACCGTTCCGGATATCCAGATCTACGGTCCGCAGTCACGAGCTGGCGTTATCGCCTTCAATCTCGGTAAACACCACGCCTACGATGTCGGCAGCTTCCTGGATCAATATGGCATTGCCATCCGCACCGGACATCACTGCGCGATGCCGCTGATGCAGCATTACAATGTACCGGCGATGTGCCGTGCCTCCTTCACGTTCTATAACAGTGAAGAGGAAGTGGATCGTCTGGCTGCCGGTTTGACGCGCATTCATCGTCTGCTGGGCGGCTGAACAGTTTTAACGGAGTCACTGATGGCGAATTTGCCTGAAAAAGAGAAACTGGTTCGCAACTTCAACCGTTGCGCTAACTGGGAAGAGAAGTACCTCTACATTATTGAGCTGGGTTCAAAGCTTCCGGAATCTTCTGAAACCTTGCACCAGCCGGAGAACGTGATTTCGGGTTGTCAGAGTCAGGTGTGGATCAGAATGACCCCGCAGGCGGATGGTTCCATTGCGTTTGAAGGCGACAGCGATGCCGCTATCGTTAAAGGTTTGATTGCTATCGTTTTTAGCCTCTATCAGAACCTGCCGCCCGCCGATATCCTGGCGCTGGATGTGCGCCACTGGTTTGGCGAACTGGCACTGATGCAGCACCTGACGCCCACCCGGTCGCAGGGGCTGGAGGCGATGATTCGGTCTATTCGCCATACCGCTCAGAACCTCAGCTAAGTTACACTCCACAGACGCCATCCGGCGTCTGTTTTTTTATCTGACGAGAAAATTGCATGAAACCTGCTTTACGTTTAGCCGGTGCATTGCTGCTGACCTGCTTTGGGCTCTCTGCACCCGCGTTCGCCACCGAATATCCGCTGCCACCACCTGACAGTCGCCTGATTGGCGAAAACGTCCTGACTCAGGTTCCTGACAATAAACAACCTCTGGAAGCGATTGCAGCGCGCTACCAGGTCGGCCTGCTGAGCATGCTGGAGGCGAATCCCGGTACCGATCCCTGGCTGCCCAAAGCGGGCACCCAGCTGACGGTTCCACTGCAGATGATCCTGCCCGATACGCCGCGCGAAGGGATTGTGGTGAATCTGGCCGAGCTGCGTCTCTACTACTATCCCAAAGGGGAGGATAAGGTCATTGTCTATCCCATCGGTATTGGCCAGCTGGGTGCAGCCACGCCAGTGATGGTGACGCAGATCAGCCAGAAGATCCCTAATCCCACCTGGACGCCCACGGCGAACATCCGCAAACGCTACGCCAAAGAGGGCATTACGCTGCCTGGCGTGGTCCCCGCCGGACCGGATAACCCGATGGGGCAGTTTGCCATGCGTCTGGCGCGCGGCACCGGCCAGTATCTGATCCATGGCACTAATGCGAAATTCGGCATCGGCATGCGCGTCAGTTCAGGCTGCATCCGTCTGCGTTCAGAAGATATCGAAGCGCTGTTTAACTCAGCCCCGAAAGGGACGCGGGTACAGATCATCAATCAGCCGGTGAAGTACGCTGTAGAGCCGGATGGGAAACGCTACGTGGAAGTGCATCAGCCGCTGTCACGCAACGATAAGGACGATCCACAGACCATGCCGATTGCACTCACTGCCGGAGTGAAGCAGTTTATGAAAAGTGAGAAGAGTGATAGTGCCCTGATTAAAGCCAGCTTAGCGCGACGCTCAGGCATGCCTGTGCTGGTCAGCAGTGGGGAGCCGGTGCAGAGTGATACCGTGCCGCCTGCGGGGCTGGAGAGCGCATCTGTGGGGGCTGATATCCCGGTGACACAGGCTGAGGGCAACGCGGTTCAGCCCTGAACGGATAAGTGCCTGTGAAGGGCACTGAATTCGGAGCAAAAAAAATGGCGCCATAAAGGCGCCATTTTTAAACCAGAACTCTTACTTACGGTAAGAGTGAGCCTGGTTGTCCAGACGCTGGTTAGCGCGTGCTGCGTCATCTTTAGCAGCCTGAACGTCTGAACGCACTGCGTTCACGTCGTTGCTCAGCTGGTCAACTTTAGCGTTCAGAGTCTGAACGTCTGAAGACAGCTGGTCGATTTTAGCGTTGCTTGAGCAACCAGCCAGCATAGTTGAAGCCAGAACTACCGCGCCCAGTACCAGTTTAGTACGATTCATTATTTATACCCTCTAGATTGAGTTAATCTCCATGTAGCGTTACAAGTATTACACAAAGCTTTTTAAGTTGAGAATAAATTTTTGATGAGAAGATGCTTAAATTTGATCGTTCGCTCAAAGAAGCAGCGAATCACAGAATATGATAAAAAAATTTAGCGAAAACAGAGAGATTTAATCGGATTAACCTTAATATTAAGAGTATTTGAATAGTTATTTTCGATTGGAATTTTCTGACATTTGGTTTAAGTAGAAATAAAAAAAAGCGCCCGATAAAGGCGCTTCAAAATAATGGTCAGAGAGCGTTTTACAGAACGTGTACAGAAGCAGTGTTGGTAGTTCCGCTTGGTACTAATGCACCTGACACCAGCACCACGACATCGCCTTTCTGGCCGTAGCCACTTTCCAGCGCCGCTTCTTTACCCAGACGATAGAAATCGTCGGTTGAAGCGATCTCAGTCACCAGACGTGTCTCAATCCCTTTGCTCAGGATCAGCTGACGGGCAGTCATCGGATTGGTGGTCAGCGCCAGGATGGTCGCGTTCGGGAAGTATTTACGTACGGCTTTAGCAGATTTACCCCCTTCGGTAGCAACCACAATCAGTGGCGCTTCCAGCTTCTCAGCGGTCTCTACAGCACCACGGCAGACAGCTTCTGTGATACGCATTTTGCGGTTATCACTCTGGCTGTCGATGCGGGACTTCATCACGCGATCGGTACGCTCACAGATGGTCGCCATGATGGTGACCGACTCAAGCGGATAACGGCCTTTGGCGCTCTCACCTGACAGCATGACAGCATCGGTACCGTCGAGAATGGCGTTCGCCACGTCACCGGCTTCTGCGCGGGTAGGGCGCGGGTTCTTGATCATGGAATCGAGCATCTGGGTAGCCGTGATGACCACTTTGCGTGCTTTATTACATTTTTTGATCATCATCTTCTGTGCGAAGATCACTTCTTCAACCGGGATCTCAACGCCCAGGTCGCCACGCGCAACCATGATGCCGTCTGAGGCTTCGAGGATTTCGTCGAAGTTGTTCAGGCCTTCCTGGTTTTCGATTTTGGAGATGATCTGGATATGCTCGCCGCCGTTCTGTTTCAGGTGCTCGCGAATTTCCAGCACGTCTGAACGTTTACGGATGAAAGAGGCGGCGACGAAGTCTACGCCCTGCTCACAACCAAAAATCAGGTCGCGCTTATCTTTTTCGGCAAGTGCTGGCAGCTGGATAGAGACGCCTGGCAGGTTAACGCCTTTGTTTTCGCCCAGATCGCCATTGTTCAGGACTTTACACACCACGGTATTTTCAGTGACTTCGGTCACTTCCATACCAATCAGGCCATCATCGACCAGCACCGTGTTGCCGATTTTCAGGTCAGCAGTGAAACCCGGGTAGGTCACCGCAACGCGCTCGCTGTTGCCAATCACGCTCTGGTCTGTAGTAAAGGTAAAGGTCTGACCCGCTTTCAGAGCCGCATCGTTGCCGCCTTCCAGTTTCATGGTGCGGATTTCAGGGCCTTTGGTATCCAGCAGAATAGCGGCCTGACGGCCGGTTTTTTGCATAACGGCACGCATGTTGGTGATGCGTTGGCCATGCTCAGCGTAGTCGCCGTGAGAGAAGTTAAGACGCATAACATTCATGCCAGCTTCAAGCAGCTGAGTCAGCATCTCTTCGGATTCGGTTTTCGGGCCGATTGTACAAACGATTTTAGTCTTTTTCATGACGGATTTTCTGTAAGTTGTGATGGATGAATAAGGGCGGAATCCGATGGCAGCGCATCGAAGTGAAATTTCTGATTGAGACTGAAAAGGGCAGTACTGAGTAAGAATAGGTGACGAAGGCCAGGCGTGCAGGGAAGTTGTGCGGTTACGGTTGGTAACCACCACGCTGTTGTTGCGCAAATCATTTGAGTTATCGCAGTAAGCACGTGATCGCTGAAACCTTTCAAGTAAGCAACGCGGGACAGTATAGACGCTAAGTATGCGAAAACCAATCAAAAAGCAGAAGGGGGAAGCGATGCAGATCAATAAAAGTGGAGTTGCGCAAGCTGAAGGAATTCTGAAAGTGGTGCGCTCTAATGGACTCGAACCATCGACCCCCACCATGTCAAGGTGGTGCTCTAACCAACTGAGCTAAGAGCGCATACTGAATATTGGTGCGTCCGAGTGGACTCGAACCACCGACCCCCACCATGTCAAGGTGGTGCTCTAACCAACTGAGCTACGGACGCACTTGGTGCGCTCTAATGGACTCGAACCATCGACCCCCACCATGTCAAGGTGGTGCTCTAACCAACTGAGCTAAGAGCGCAACATGCTGTCAGGGCGACAGCGGGGACGAATATTAACGGCAGCGTGTGAGGCTGGCAAGGGGAAAATAGTTTTTTCGCCATGACTGCACAGCAACTGTGCTAACCGTCGTTTTTTTCGTCATTGCGGGCCATGAATGACCCGCCTCGAACGTTATCGCGCTGCACGCGTCAGGATAATCTCCGCCGGAGATTGCTGTAACCGTCTGATGCGCCAGATCATCATCACCGCAGCCGAGGTCAGGCCGATAATAAAGCCGCACCAGAAGCCCGCAGGTCCCATGCGCGGCACCACCCAGTCGGTCAGCGCCAGCAGATAACCGGCGGGCAGCCCCAGCAGCCAGTAAGCGATAAAGGTAATAAAGAAAATCGACCGCGTATCTTTATAACCGCGCAGGATCCCGCTGCCAATCACCTGTATCGAGTCTGAGAACTGATAAATTGCCGCCAGCAGCATCAGCTGTGCCGCCAGCGTCACCACTTCAGGGTTGTCGTTATAGAGCAGGGCAATCTGATGACGAAACGTCACGGTAAAAATGGCGGTCAGCGCCGCCATGCTGATGCCAACACCCTGGGCGGTCCAGGCCGCGACCCGGGCCTGCTCGGTGGAGCCCTGACCCAGACGATAACCGACGCGGATGGTGGTCGCGACACCCAGCGACAGCGGCAATACGAACATCAGTGAACTGAAATTGAGCGCAATCTGGTGACCGGCCACGTTAACGATGCCCAGTGGCGAAACCAGCAGGGCGACAACGGCAAACAGCGTGACCTCAAAGAAGAGTGCCAGCGCCACCGGCAATCCCAGTGTCATCAGGCGGCTCAGAATCGGACGGGAAGGGGGTGACCAGCGGCTCTCCATACGGATATCGCGCATGCTACCCATCCGGCGCACCCAGAAGCGCATGCAGATAAACATCACCCAGTAGACCGAGGCGGTCGCCACGCCGCAGCCGACACCGCCCAGGGCTGGCATGCCGAAGTGGCCATAGATAAAGACATAGTTAAGCGGGATGTTGAACATCAGGCCTAAAAAGCCCAGCACCATGCCGGGTTTGGTTTTCGACAGCCCCTCGCATTGATTGCGGAGCACCTGGAAGAAGAGGTAGCCAGGCGCGCCGAACAGCAGGGCATGCAGATAGCCTTCTGCCTTCAGCGCCAGCACTGGATCAATGTCATGCATCGCCCGGATAAGATAACCGGCATGCCACAACAGCACCATAATCAGCAGGGAGACGAAAAAGGCGAGCCAGTATCCCTGGCGGATCTGTTCACCGATGCGTTCGCGGCGGCCAGAACCATTGAGTTGCGCAACGGTGGGCGTCAATGCAAGCAGAAGACCATGACCAAACAGGATGGCCGGTAGCCAGACAGAGGTGCCGACAGCAACGGCGGCCATATCCGTGGCGCTGACTGCGCCGGCCATAATGGTATCCACAAATCCCATTGCGGTTTGAGCCACCTGAGCAAGGATGACCGGAATCGCAAGGGCCAGCAATTGACGCGCTTCTGTTAAATACTTCTGCACGTTAACACCTGACTTATTGAATGAATTAAAAGGGGCAGGAAGCCCGGGAAATTTCGCGAGCTAGTGTAACTGGCGTAACAGAATTCGCCAATCTTTGTCACACAATGCGGTTTGCTCCGCTATAAAGCGGTGGTGCGGGCTGAAATCTAACAGCCGACCTGAGCTGTGATAAACTAGCGTAAACTTCGCAGAGGCAAAGACTATGTTTACCGGTATTGTGCAGGGCACCGCAGAAATCGTGTCCATTGAAGAGAAAGAACTGTTTCGTACCCACACTGTCCGCCTGCCGGAAGAGCTCTTACCGGGTCTGGCGCTGGGCGCATCCGTAGCCCATAACGGTTGCTGTTTAACCGTAACGGCTATTGAAGGCGACCGCGTCAGTTTTGATTTAATTAAAGAGACATTGCGGGTGACTAACCTTGGCGATTTACGTCAGGGCGATGTGGTCAATATTGAGCGTGCAGCGAAATTCAGCGATGAAATAGGCGGACATCTGATGTCTGGTCATATTATGACCACCGCTGAAATCTGCAAGATTATCCAGTCAGAACATAACCGCGAAGTCTGGTTTAAAATCCAGGATGCGGCGCAGATGAAATATATTCTGCATAAAGGGTTTGTCGGCATCGACGGTATCAGCCTGACGGTAGGCGATGTGACTAAGACTAAGTTCTGCGTCTATCTGATCCCGGAAACGCTGGAGCGTACCACGCTGGGGGCGAAGACCTTTGGCGATCGGGTGAATATTGAAATCGATCCGCACACGCAGGCAATCGTGGAGACCGTTGAGCGGGTGTTAGCACAGCGCGATGCCGCGGCGGCGATGAGCATGCTGACCGGCCAGTCAACGACAGAGAGTTGATAAAAGGCGCGTAAGCACCGCAGACAGCCCAATCGGTTTTACTCTGTCAGCATTATAAAAGCGCAGGGCGCCGGGTCAGAAGAGGAAAGCGTCCCGCCGCCCGGATAAAAACGCCGGGAGCGTTTTTGAACAACGCAAAGCGTTGGCCCGGATATGGGCGCACCTCAGGGATGAGGTGCGTAATCGCGTGGGCCGGGCGTGTCAGGGATGACAGGTTTTGCGACTTTCCGATCTGACCCCGTTCCTTGCGCAACGCTCCCTGTTAAAGCAAAACAGACCCTTCTTTTCAAGTGTTCAGCCGGGGCAGCGCCTTCTTAATTGCCCGCTTTTTAACCCCTACCGCGCCACCCGTAATCCCCCCTCAACACCGCGACTGAACACGATCTGCCACAGCTGAATATCACGCGCCCGGAAGGCACCGGCACAGGCATTCAGATAATAGGAGAACATCCGTTTAAAGCGTTCGCCATATTTATCGGCCAGCTCTGGCCAGGCCTGCAAAAAGCGTTCATGCCAGGCCATCAATGTTTTGTCGTAGTCTGCGCCGAAGTTGTGCCAGTCTTCCAGAATAAAATGGGGTTCGCTGGCATCGGCCACATGGCGCACCGAAGGCAGGCAGCCGTTGGGGAAGATATATTTATCGATCCAGGGATCGACACTCATATCGGTTTTAATCGCGCCGATGGTGTGAAGCAGGAAAATACCGTCAGGCTTTAAATTACGATCGACCACGTCAAAATAGGTCGCGTAATTTTTCGGTCCGACATGTTCAAACATACCCACCGACACAATACGATCAAACTGCTCATTCAGATCGCGATAATCCTGCAACAGAATCGTGACGTCTAATCCGCTGCAGCGCTGCTGCGCCAGTTTCTGTTGTTCGGCGGAAATCGTCACGCCATGCACTTTAACGCCATAATAACGTGCGGCAAATTCCGCGAGTCCGCCCCAGCCACAGCCGATATCCAGCAGTGACATTCCGGGTTCCAGCGCTAATTTACGGCAGATCATATCCAGCTTGGCTTCCTGCGCCGTCGCCAGTGTCGTCGCCTCTTTCCAGTAGCCACAGGAGTATTGCATATAGGGATCGAGCATCAGTGAAAAGAGGTCGTTGCCCAGGTCGTAATGCTCTTTACCGACAATCCACGCCCGTTTTTTTGACTGCAGATTGGTTAAGCGTGCGGCGGCAATGCGCAGCGTATCTTTGAAGTGATGAGGCAGCTGCTGATCGAGTTTATGTTTAAGTACCTGGTGGAAGAAAATATCCAGCCGGTCACACTCCCACCATCCATCCATATAGCTCTCACCGAGCCCAAGAGAGCCCTCCTGCAGAACACGTTTAAAAAAACCAGGATGATTAATATGAATATCCCAGGGACGTGAACCATTAATTTCGATATCCGCTTTTTCCAGCAGTTCATGAACGATGCGATACCAATGGTTTTCTTCGAGGCTCACTTCTTCTGCATAAGATGAACTCATAGATTTTCCACCACCTGTCCAATCTGAACCTGAACAAAGAGTAGCCAATTTATTCAGGCAATGAGAAACGATGCGGATGGCTCCGCAAACCGGTTATCTGTGTGATACAGAGGACTGGAACAGCCTGCAGCAGGTCGGGTAAGGTGAGAATAACGCGCGCGAATACCGTCCCGGCAGCAGGGTGCCAATCAGATTATTACGTTATTATATTGTTGATTTATTACAGATTTGTTGACCCGGATGAGTATATGCTCACGCGGGTCAATATTCAATAACTTATTGTTAGGGCGCTAACTAAAAAGTCAGTGTGTCACTGATTATCCTGGCAGGCAGTTTGCGCAGAGGCAACAACAGTTTGTGCGCTTGCGGCACGCTGCATGGCGTAACCCAACAGCGCCAGCACAATTGTCACCGTCATCATCAGTGTGGTGGTAAATAGCGGCTGAGTTAAGCCGGCCGACACTGCCAGGCTGGCAGCGAAACAGAGTCCTAACTGCAGTGTATTCTGCAACGCGGCGGCTTTACCGGTAGCGGTTGGGAAGGGCATCAGCGCACTGGACACCACAATCGGATAGATCGCGCCGTTAGCCAGCGCCATACCGCAGAACGGTACCATCAGACTTACCAGCGTGCTGCTGCCAGCAAGCGCAACAGCAAACAGCGCCAGAATGCTCAGGCTGTAGACGGCCAGCAGCCAGGGCAGCAACTGTGCGCCGTTAAAGCGGTTGAGCAGGGTGCGACAGCCGAAGCCGCCAATTAAAAAGGCGAGCGTCTGGGGCACATAACTCAGACCGATATCGGCGGGCGACAGACCCAGATCCGCCAGAATAAAGGGCGATCCGGTCAGCCAGGCAAAGAAGCTGGCTGAGCAGGCGGAGTAGATCAGCACGTTGCCGCTGTAGACCCGGGATTTAAGCAACGTGAAAAAGCCGGGCTGCGCACCTTTTTCTCCCGCTGCCTTGCGCACGGTGGGCAGACGCAGCGTGGTCAGAATCAACGCCACCGCAATCAGGGTCAGCACCAGGAAAATCGAACGCCAGTGGAAGTGGCCGATCAGCCAGGCACCCAGCAGCGGAGCCAGCGCCGGAGAGAGCGCAACCAGCGGCATAATGGTGGCAAAGACTTTGTTAGCGCGCGCTGCAGGGTAGCGATCCACCACCAGCGCCTGCCAGCTTACGGCAGCGGCACAGACGCCAATCGCCTGGACAAAACGCAGCGCCAGCATCAGATAGATATCATTCACCCACAGCATGCCTGCGCAGCCAGCGCCAAACATGGCCAGTCCGGACAGCAGCACCGGTTTACGACCGATGCGATCGGAAAGCGGTCCCCAGAAGAGCTGACCCACGGCGAAGCCGCCCAGGAAGAGACTCATACTGGCGCTGATCAGACCGGGTGAAGTGTTAAAGGTTTGCTGCATCGCACCAAAGGCGGGCAGGTACATATCAGTGGCTAAAAAGCCCAGCATGCTCAGCAGGGCAAGGTAGGGCATAAACCCTTTATTCGACAGCATCTGATTCTCATTTTTGCAGGATAAACGCGGCAGAGTGTAAAAGGTGCGTTTGCTGCTGTGAAACGGTAATATTTGCCGATTGCTGTTAAAATTTTTGAAGGCAGATTATGTGGTCAGAATATGCATTAGAGGTGGTTGACGCTGTCGCCCGTGGGGGGAGCTTCAGCGCCGCCGCGCAGGAGTTACATCGGGTGCCCTCTGCCATCAGCTATACGGTGCGTCAGCTGGAGAACTGGCTGGCGGTACCGCTGTTTGAACGGCAGCATCGCGAAGTGGTTCTGACCCCGGCGGGTGAGCATTTTGTCCGGGAAGGACGCAGCGTCATCAAAAAAATGCTTGCCACCCGGCGACAGTGTCAGCAGCTGGCTAACGGCTGGCGCGGCCAGCTAAGCATTGCCGTTGACCGTATCGCTAAACCTCAGCGCACCCGACAACTGGTCAAAGATTTCTATCGCCACTTTCCCGATATGGAGCTGATCATCAGCTATGAAGTCTTTAACGGCGTCTGGGATGCGCTGGCCGATGGCCGGGTGGAAGTGGCGATTGGTGCCACGCAGGCGATACCGGTGGGCGGACGTTTTGCTTTTCGGGATATGGGCACACTTAACTGGCGCTGCGTGGTTGCGCCCGACCATCCTCTGACGCAGGCGAGCCAGATAGATGATGACACGCTGCGGAGCTGGCCATCCCTGGTGCTGGAAGATACTTCACGGGCACTGCCGCGTCGTATGACATGGACGCTGGATAACCAGCGCCGGCTGGTGGTGCCGGAGTGGCAAACCGGGCTGGATTGCGTGCAGGCGGGATTGTGTGTGGCGATGGTGCCGGGTCATCTGGCCAGGCCACTGCTCGACAGCGGCGAGCTGGTTGAACTGACGCTGCCGGTGGCGTTTCCGGACAGCCCATGCTGCGTCAGCTGGGCAGAGGATCGCGCATCACCGGCGACAGGCTGGTTGCTCAGCTATCTGGGTGATGCGCAAACGCTTAATCAGGAGTGGTTAAGCGAGCATTAACGGCGATAGTCGCGGAACGGGCCATCGGCCACGGAACGGCGCTCAATCAGCGTGGGATGGACCTCAATCGTTTGTGACACTTCGCGCTTACTGGTAATGCGGTCCAGCAGCATTTCCAGCGCTTTCTCACCCAGCTGGGCTTTAGGCTGATGCACTGTGGTCAGGGCCGGTGCGAAATAGCGGGCGTTGCGCACATTATCATAGCCGATCACCGAAATATCCTGGGGGACGCGCAAACCCATCTCGTCGGCGGCGCAAATCGCGCCCATCGCCATGATGTCACCGCCACAGAACACCGCCGTCGGACGCTGCTTCTGCGACAGGATCTGCTGCATCGCCTGATAGCCCGACTCCGGCTCAAAGTCACCCTGCACAATCCACTCGGCGCGTGGCTGAATACCCGCTTCTTCCATCGCCTTCAGGAAACCGGCATGACGTCCGCCACCGGTGTTACGCTCCATCTGGCCGGGGATTGCACCAATATCCCGGTGTCCGCGTTCAATCAGATAGCGTCCCGCCAGATAGCCGCCCTGAAAAGCATTATCCAGTACCGTGTCGGTGAAGTCGGCGCGCGACTCGCCCCAGTCCATCACCACCATCGGGATATTGCGGTTCTCTTCCAGCATCTGCAGCAGATCGTCCGGATATTCAGAGCACATCACCAGCAGCCCATCGACGCGTTTCTGCGCCATCATGCTGAGATAGGCGCGCTGTTTTTGCAGATCGTTATGCGCATTACCCAGAATCAGCGTATAGCCTTTGTCAAAGCAGTGATTTTCAACCGCTTCGATAATTTCAGCGAAATAGGGCGCTTCGCTGGAGGTGGCAAGCAGGCCCAGCGTTTTGGTGTGGTTCACTTTCAGGCTGCGCGCCACGGCGCTCGGCGAGTAGTGCAGCTCTTTAATCGCCTGCCAGACCGCGTTGCGCGTCTCTTCAGCCACAAAGCGGGTTTTATTGATGACGTGCGAAACGGTGGTCGTTGAGACGCCAGCGCGTTTCGCCACATCTTTAATTGTTGCCATGAAAATCGGACTCCAGTGCTTATCTAACTCTATGATAAGCGTAGTGTTAAACGTTTGCGTCTGCTCAGGGTTTTTTCCGCAAAAATGCAGCTTTCAAGGCCAGTAAACAGGCCGCTGGCGGCGTAAAAGCGCCTGAAAACGTGCGCAAACGGAATCAGGGTTGCGCGCGTTGCGCAACAAAGGCGGGATTCTAACAAGGCTGAACGGATAAAACGAGATTTTTACCGGGCCCTGTGGGAAAATGCGATACCCCTACTGATTGTGTGACTAAGGAGCAAGCAATGAGTACCGATCTTAAACTGGCTTTAATGACCACCGCGGGCTGTCTGCTGATGATTGTGGCCTTTAGTTTTACCGCTATTCTGCACTAATAAAAAAGCCGGGATTATCCCGGCTCTCTTCTGGTTGTTCTGCTGCTCAGCGTATGGTTTTCGGCGTCATCACCCGACGGGCACCAATATAGTGGCGCTGCCAGTAATCTTCTCCTAACGCGCTGATCTGAATATCTTTGCCGGTGCGTGGCGACTGGATAAACTTGCCATCACCCAGGTAAACGCCGACATGGTCCGCAGTACCGCGTCCATTGATACGGAAGAAGACCAGATCGCCTTTCTCCAGCGACTCACGCTTGATCGGGGCGGCGTCACGCAGGTGGTACATCTCGTTAGCGGTACGTGGGATCTTAAACTTCACCAGATCTTTATAGGCGTACCAGACCAGGCCGCTGCAATCGAAACCGGTATGGGGAGAGGTGCCGCCCCACTGATAGGGTTTACCCAACTGACCCATCAGCTTGGTCATCGCGGTTTCGCGGGCCTTCTGATAGCGCTGACGGTGAGATTTGCTCATCTTAATCGTGCCGGTCTCGCTGGTGGTGACCTCAGCGGTTTTCAGCAGGCGCTGATGACCATAGCGTTTCTTCTCTTTGTTCTTACTGAGACGGGCGGTTTTTAGCGAGGTCTTCTTAGCAGGCGTCTGTTTTGCGGTGAGTTCGACTTTTTTCAGTTTTTTTGTTTTTAGTTTTTGAACCGGGCTGAGGCGAGTCTTTTTCGTCACCGTTTTGACCGGGCGACGCTTGCGACGCTCATCGTCGCGCGCACTCTTTTTCTCTGCTTTATGCGTACTGACGTTCACCGGTGCGTGAGGCGACGCAGCGGCGATGTTGAAAAACAGTTGCGCAAAGGCCAGCATGAAAAACGTAATGATTAAACGCATAGTCCGTTGATTAGTTAAGTTGTCAGGGCCACTACGCACCGCGACAAAGTTGAGATTAATCTGATCCAGGATCAGCGCCCAGGCCATTCTAGTCCAGTTCTTTTAAAAACTGTAATGCCTTTTAATATTAATCTTTGCAACCCACGCAATTGTGCTGAAAATGAACATTTTCAGCGTCTTATATCAACGAAATTATTACGAATTATTAATCTGTTACCTGCTGTTAATAATCAGGAATTCAGGTGTCCCGGAGCAGGACTTAACAATGATGGCGATTTAATCGGGCAGCGATCAAAATCTCGTTTTCAGTCACGCTGCGAAGTCGCTACAATAAACAAACACGATGTGACGAATTAAGGAAGGCAATTATGAGTACTGTAGAAAAAATTCAGCGCCAGATCGCAGAAAACCCGATCCTGCTGTACATGAAAGGTTCCCCGAAACTGCCAAGCTGCGGTTTCTCTGCACAGGCGGTGCAGGCGCTGTCAGCCTGCGGTGAGCGTTTTGCTTACGTGGATATTCTGCAGAACCCGGACATTCGTGCCGAGATGCCGAAATTCGCTAACTGGCCAACTTTCCCGCAGCTGTGGGTTGATGGCGAGCTGGTCGGTGGATGCGACATCATCGTTGAGATGTTACAACGTGGTGAACTGCAGACGCTGATCAAAGAGACTGCAGAAAAATTTAAAGAAGCAGAATAAAAAAAGGCCGACATCACGTCGGCCTTTTTCATTGCGGCATCCCTTATGCGGATGTCGTGGCTTCTGCATCGCCTTCCGCGAAGGGCAGTGGCCAGCCGCCTAACCGTTTCCAGCGGTTCACCAGCTCGCAGAACAGCGTTGCCGTCTGCTGAGTGTCATAGAGCGCAGAATGCGCCTGCGTACTGTCAAACTCCATGCCCGCCGCAATACAGGCCTTCGCCAGCACCGTCTGACCCAAAACCAGCCCGCTCAGGGCCGCGGTGTCAAAGGTGGCAAACGGGTGAAACGGATTGCGCTTCAGGCTGGCTCGTTCCGCCGCCGCTGACATAAAGTTCAGGTCGAAAGTGGCATTGTGCGCCACCATAATGGCGCGATTGCAGCCGCTGTCTTTAATGCCCTTGCGCACCATTTTGAAAATGGCGTGCAGCGCCTCATATTCACTGACCGCGCCGCGCAGCGGATTGCTGGGATCGATGCCGGTAAAGGCCAGGGCTTCGGGATGCAGCAGCGATCCGACAAAAGGTTCGACGTTGAAATGCAGCGTCTGGTCAATCTGAATCCATCCCTCTTCATCCATCTTCAGCGTGATAGCGGCAATCTCCAGTAACGCATCGGTTTGCGCATTGAAACCCGCGGTTTCAACGTCGATCACCACCGGAT
Organism: Pantoea sp. RG18; assembly: GCF_025910075.1. Taxonomy (NCBI): domain Bacteria; kingdom Pseudomonadati; phylum Pseudomonadota; class Gammaproteobacteria; order Enterobacterales; family Erwiniaceae; genus Pantoea; species Pantoea sp. RG18. The sequence continues at coordinate 1,177,192 of NZ_JAPCIL010000002.1, read as the reverse complement.
AGAAGCCACGGAAACGTTGATTGAGTGCATTAGGGGAATTCGATTCAGACATCAGGATCTCGTTGCAGAAAAAGGGCAGCGCGTATTATGGCAAAAAACGGGGCCGGGTGCAGCAGATGAAGCGCAGAGAAGGGGATTCAGCCCACCCGACCGGGCGGGCTGACAGGCAGGTTTAGTTGCCGAGGCCGTTACCGGCATCTTTGTTTTCGATCAGCTCGATTTTGTATCCATCGGGATCTTCAACAAAGGCAATAATGGTGGAGCCGCCTTTAACCGGGCCAGCTTCACGCGTCACGTTGCCGCCATCTTTGCGGATACGTTCGCAGGCCGCTGCTGCGTCATCAACGCCCAGCGCAATATGACCATAGGCATCACCGAGGTCATACTTATCGACGCCCCAGTTGTAGGTCAGTTCGATCACCGCACCTTCGCTCTCGTCGGTGTAGCCCACAAATGCCAGGGTATATTTGTATTCGGTGTTTTCGCTCTGACGCAACACGCGCATGCCCAGCACACGGGTGTAGAAATCGATTGAACGTTGCAGATCGCCAACGCGCAGCATGGTATGAAGTAAACGCATAACATCCTCTTTTAAATAAAACGCCATCGCCCGATGACTCAGGCGCTAAGTATAGCGATGAAAATCGCTATTGAATAATGGCTGCCGTCATCATCCCGGACGGCAGCCCGAACCGGTTACAGCGTCGGGTAGTCGATATAACCTTCCGCGCCGCCGCCGTAGAAGCTTTCCGGACGCTGTGGATTGAGTGGGGCGTCCTGCTGCAGACGCTCAACCAGATCCGGGTTAGCAATGTAATCGCGACCAAACGCAACCGCATCGATCAGACCGCGACCAATCAGGTCATCCGCTTTCTCAACGGTATAGGCACCGGCACCAATGATGGCACCCGGGAAGAGATCACGCACTTTCTGACGGAAAGCGTCGGTATAAGGCTGACCACCGGCCCAGTCTGGCTCAGAGAGGTGCAGATAGGCGATGTTGCGTTTTGCCAGCTCGCCGATATACCACAGCGCCGCTTCCTCTTCATCCGGGCCGTTGTCCAGATTCTGGAAGCTGCCGATAGGTGAGACGCGAATACCAATGCGATCGGCTGACCAGTTAGCGATCACCGCATCAACCACTTCCAGCGCAAAGCGACCGCGTTTTTCGATGCTGCCGCCATATTCATCAGTACGCTGGTTTGAGCCAGGAGCCAGGAACTGGTGCATCAGGTAACCGTGCGCCGAGTGCAGCTCAAGCAGGTCAAAGTCCGCTTCACGCGCGTTGGCCGCAGCCTGGCCAAAATCTGCCACAATCTGCTTAATCTCTGGCACTGTCAGCTCACGCGGCGTTGAGGTATCTTCGCGATAGACGCTGCCATCTTCAGCACGCAGTGAGGTACGGGTGCCAGCGGCAATCGCCGATGGCGCAACCGGTGCTTTGCCTTCCGGCTGCACGCTGTTATGTGAGATACGACCGGTGTGCCATAACTGTACTGCGGTGTGACCGCCAGCCTGATGCACGCCTTCGTTAATCGCTTTCCACGCTGCAATCTGTGGCTGAGTATGTAAGCCTGGCGCACCGGCATAGCCTTTCGCCTGGAAAGAGATCTGGGTCGCTTCGGTGATGATCAAACCGGCGCTGGCGCGCTGGCGATAATACTCCGCCATCATTGGGGTAGGAATGTCGCCTGGCTCAATGCTGCGCAGACGGGTCAGCGGTGCCATAAATACGCGGTTTGGGACGGTAATTGCACCGACTTTTAGCGGACGAAACAGCTGGGTACTCGCCATAATAGCTCCTGATTAGTAGACCAGTCGTCTACAAACATGTTTTTTAAAAATCAGCGGCGTTCAAGCCACTGTTCGATGGTACTCAATGCCAGACGCAGTGGCTGCGCCTCGCGGGAAATTTTGCTCTGCAGACTGGCACCCAGCCACAGCAGCGACAGCAATTCCGCCATCTGCGCGGGGGGCTGCGGCAGGCTCAGCGACTCCTGCTGCTCTGCGGCAATCAGGGTCCGGGCGTAGAGTGCCGTGATCTTTCCGGCACCCTGCTGCAGTGCATCACGCATCGGTTCTGAGAGATCGCACACCTCAGCGGAGACTTTGACGCCCAGACAGCCTACGATGTGGCCCTGCTGAACAAACAGATCAACGGCAGCACGAAAGTGGTTAAGCAGACGCTCCCGCGGCGTGCCTTCGGTCTGGTTAAGCTGCAACGCCACATCCTGCAGGAAACGCGCAAAATAGCGCTCCAGTAACGCCACGCCAAACGCCTCTTTAGAACGGAAGTAGTAGTAGAAGGAGCCTTTCGGCACCGCCGCCTGCGTCAGCAGTTCGCTGAGGCCCATTCCGGTAAAGCCGCGTTGCAGACAGAGTTGCTCACCTGTCTGGAGCAGGTGTTCGCGGGTTTCGTTGCGTTGTAGCGTCTTATTCATGGCAGTGAGATTAGTAGACCAGTCGGTCTAATGCAACGCAACCCTCTCTATTTGGCACAGAGTGTTCACTCCTGAGTCAAAGAACAGGATAATTCTGACCGGGTGGGGCTTACTTCCTGCGCAACCAGGCTACGCTTTTTACTGGACTGTTTATTCTGTGAATCCGGAGGCGCGGTGGCCGAGCAGCTTGAGTTTTTCCCGGTTCCCAGCCCCTGTCGCGGCATCTGCCAGACGGATGCGCGCGGCTACTGCCTGGGATGTTTACGCAGCCGCGATGAGCGGTTCAACTGGCTGCGCTTCAGCGATGCGCAAAAGCGTGAGGTCATTCGTCTTTGTCAGCAGCGGCGTCAGCGTCTGCAACGGCAACAGAAAGGTGAGGAGCCACACGCGCCCCAACAGCCGGAGTTATTCTGACGACTTTGCGCTTTCCGTTATACTCTCTGACACGCTAATTTCAGCCAACGCGCAACAGGGAGATCGTCATGTTAGAACCGCAAGCCATCGCTTCACAGGGGCCCGATTTTTCACCGCTGGTCATGGGGTACTGGCGTCTGATGGAGTGGGGGATGTCGCCACAGGAACGGGTCGCCTTTATTGAGCACCATGTGAGGCTCGGCATCACTACCGTTGACCATGCGGACATCTACGGTGACTACCAGTGTGAGGCGGCGTTTGGCGAGGCACTGAAACTGGCACCCGGCTTGCGCGACCAGCTACAGATTGTCACCAAGTGCGGCATCGCCACCCGCGCCCAGCCTGAGCATCAGATAGGCCACTACATTACTGACAAACGTCATATCCTGCAGAGTGCTGAAAACTCACTGCGCCATATCCACACCGATCGTCTCGACCTGCTGCTGATCCATCGTCCCGATCCACTGATGGAGGCTGACGAGGTGGCCGAAGCCTTTATGGCGCTGCATCACAGCGGCAAGGTTCTGCATTTTGGCGTCTCTAACTTCACACCATCACAGTTTTCCCTGCTGCAATCCCGTCTGCCGTTCTCGCTGGTGACAAATCAGCTGGAGATCTCACCCGTGCAGCAAAGTGTGCTGCTGGATGGCTCGCTGGATCAGTGTCAGCAGCTGCGTATTCGTCCGATGGCCTGGTCCTGTCTGGGTGGCGGTCGCCTGTTTAACGATCCCCATTTCCAGCCGCTGCGTGACGAACTGGAAGCCGTGCGGCAGGAAACCGGTGCCACCAGCCTTGAGCAGGTGGTCTATGCCTGGATACTGATGCTGCCATCGCGCCCGCTGCCAATCATCGGCTCAGGTAAAACGGCGCGGGTCAGCGAAGCCGCCGGAGCACTGAACTTATCCCTGTCGCGTCAGCAGTGGTTCCGTATTCGCAAGGCGGCGCTGGGATTTGATGTGCCCTGAAGCGTAAAACTGCGTCAATCTCCGGCAAAATAGTGCAACAGCGACCAGACTTATCTCAAACCCTGGTATGCAAATGGAGTCACCATGAAAATGAAAGCAGTTGCCTTATTCGCACTGATCGCCTGCGGCTCAGCACTGGCTGCCAGCGAGCAGGTTACGATCCATCAGGTTACCGCTGAAGGGATTGGGAAATCGCTGGGCACCGTTAAGATTGACGAGACACAGTATGGTCTGCAGTTCACGCCGGATCTGCAGGGCCTTCAGCCGGGCATTCATGGTTTCCATGTTCATGCTAAAGGCAGCTGTGAACCGGGCGAGTCTGAAGGCAAAGTGGTCGCCGCCGGTGCGGCGGGTGGTCACCTTGATCCAGCCAACAGCGGCAAACATCTGGGGCCTTATGCAGAGGGGCACCTGGGCGACCTGCCCGCGGTCTATGTCGATGACAAAGGCAGCGCCACTTATCCGGTGCTGGCGCCGCGTCTGAAATCGTTAAAAGAGATCAAAGGCAAAGCGCTGATGGTGCACGTCGGCGGTGACAATCATGCCGACCATCCTAAACCGCTGGGCGGTGGCGGGGCACGCTACGCCTGCGGTGTCATCTGAGTTTCCGGGCGGCAGGCGATGGCCGCCCGCTTTTCTCCTGCCTGTTTATGAATTGTTGTACCATCCCTGACATTTCCCCCCTATGATATTGATTCAGGTAAGAAAGCGTGATCGGGAAAGGAGCAGGAAAATGAAATTCAAGGGCGCATTACTGCTGTGTCTGCTGCTGGTGGGATGCGATAAACCCAATGATACGCAACTGGTCACCGAAACCGGACGCGAACTGCAGCGCACCATCGATACCAACCCAATGCGTATCACCTGTGAAAAGATCGCGAAGGGTCGTGAATGGCTGAGCCGCAACATGGTGCGTAAGCTGGAAGCGCAGGGTTGCGATCAGGTCTTTCGCAGCGCCACCGAAACCAATTTCACGGATAGCACTATCTATCGCCGCACCATGACGATGGTGTGCGGTGGCATTCATGGTCAGAGTTTTACCGGTACCGAACTGACACGCCGGTTTATCTTCTCACCCGATGAGAAAGTGCTGGTGATTGAACCGATGACCGAAATGGATAAAACCCGCTTCGAAGGCCATAAAACGCTGCAACAGCTGCAGGATGATTTTAACCGGCAACAGCAGCAATATTGCCAGTGATCACTCCGGCACCGCCTGCTTCAGCTGTGCCAGTGAACAGCGTAACCGCCAGATAATCCCCGCCAGCTCGCTGGCCTCGTTGCTTTCCCGCGCCAGTAACGCGGTGATGGTCTCCTCCAGTTGCGTCAGCATCCGATCCAGCGAGCTGTGGCGCACGCCGCGGCTGCTGATAATCTGCTGTAAGTCTTGCAGGCAGTGATCGCGAAACCCCATCAGTGCGGCTGAACCGGCGCGCCATTCACGCAGCTGCCAGACGATATGCGAGCAGTTGAGCAGCACCACGCCCCAGCGCAGTAGCCAGACGCGAGCCTGCTCGTCCCGGCTGTGACTGAGCTGGCTGATGCGGTGGTAAATCTGCGATTCGAAGCGGCTTTCGCTGAGCCGGGGCCGCTGCCGCAGCTGATCGAGAAACGCCAGCCGCAGCGCCCGGATATGCCGTCGGCTGCGCCGCGCATCAGAGCTGGGTCGCAGAATCTGGAACGCCAGCCAGGCGAGCAGCACCCCGCAGACTTTGGCGATGTTATCGTTAAAGAAGTCCTGATAATCAAATGTGGGCGGATTAGTCACCGCGATAAACGAACCCATAAAGACGATGAACTGTCCCCACATCCCGGCGCGCTGTTTCTGTTGCAGCTTAAAGAGTTGCAGCGTCACCAGCAGCGGGAACAGAAACAGCAAAAACTGCCACAGCTGACTGATCTGCACCATCAGCCCAAACTTCATCACAAAACTAAACGCAAACAGCCACAGCAGGGTCTTCAGCAGCAGCGTGACGCTGCCGCCAGGTGAGGGTGATGAAGCGTAGAGCACACAGGCAATGGCGGTTAAGGTGAGCGCGGCGGCACCGGAAGACCATTGCGTATTGATCCAGAAGGCGCAGCCCAGCACGATAACGCAGAAGGTACGCAGGGCGCTCCAGCCCGCCTCGGCGCTGTCACTGTCGCGCGCCAGCGCCGGAACCGGCGGTGGCTGAAAGCGGGTGTCGGCATCGGCGCGATCCAGCAGGCGGATCCAGCGCAGCACGTTGAGGTACATCCAGCAGAAGTAGCGCAGCCGCTGACAAAAAGCGCGCTGCCGGTAGTCGCCATCCGCTGCCGGGGTCACGCTGCGCAGGATTTGCGCCAGACGATATTTATCACACGCCGGTTTCGCCAGCTCCGCCAGCAGTTGTTGCAGCGCGTCAAACAGCGCCTCTGGCGCGTCGGGCCAGTTCAGCAGCATGCGTCGCAGGCTGGAGAGCACGCTGGTGAGTCGCAGCTGCTGGTGCAGCACATAGTTCAGCACGTTGTTCTGTCGGCGAAAGCGGTAGTGGCTCCAGAACGCCTGAATCCGCAGCAGATTCATGGTCAGGATCTGGCTGATGACATTTTCATGCGCGGTCCGGATGGTCTCGCTGGCTGAGGGCTGCAGCAGTAATACCGCATGTTCCAGCAGCCTGGCATGCATCTGTTTCAGTGAGGTAATCAGCGTCTCACCATCGGAGGTACTCGGCAGTACCATCATCATTAATCCGGCGCAGAGAATGCCGGAGATCACCTCGCAAACCCGTGCCTGAGCGATGGTCCATAGCGAGGTGATATCGGTGATGTTAACGCTGCTAAAGGCGATGATGGCGGCGGTGTAGCCCGCCAGCGAAAAGGCGTAGGCAACATTATTCTGGTAGTGGTTCGCTATGCCGGTACAGAGCGCCAGCCAGCCGGCAATGGCAAAGGTAAACAGCCACGGCTCATTAAGCGTATGTCCGGCGATCAGCAGCGCAGCGCTGGCCCCCATCAGACTGCCAACGATGCGCCCCAGACTTTTACTGATCGCGCCGCCGACGGTGGGAAAGCTAATCACGGCAGCAGAGGTCATTGCCCAGTACGGCTCATCCAGATCCAGTGCGTAGGCGATGCTCAGCGCCAGGCACATCGCAATAGCGTTGCGCAACGCATAGCGCCACTGGCCGGCGTTCGCCTTAATCCAGGGCAGTTGATCCCAGGCCAGCCACTGAAAATTCATGGCTGGATGGTGATGGTGCAGCTGGTTCCCGCCACCAGGTCTGCATCGGCAGGAAGCGGGTCGAGACGAATACGCACCGGCACCCGCTGCGCCAGCCGCACCCAGGGCACGTTGGGTTTGATATCGGGCACCAGGCCGCTGTCGGTCTCAATGCTCTGGTCATAGATGGCGCGGCCAATGCTATCCACCTGACCCTGCAGCCGCATACCATTGCTGTAGAGCACCACCTGGGCCGCTGCGCCTGGGTGAATATGGCGCAGTTTGGTCTCTTCGAAGTAGCCCATTACGTAGTAAGAGTGGCTGTCGACCAGAGCAAACAGAGGCGAACCCGCGGTGGCATAGTTGCCGGGACGCAGCGTCAGATTGGTGATCCAGCCATCCGCCGGTGCGGTCAGCGTCGTCTGCTGCAGATTCCAGCGCGCTCGTTCCCACTCCGCCTGTGCCGCTTTGGTGCTGGCGGCCGCCGCGCCGGCGCTTAATCGCGCGGCATCAAGGTCCTCTGCAGAGATGATGTTGCGCGGCAGGCTGCTGCGACGATTAAATTCATGCTGCGCTTTCGCGAGATCCGCCTGCGCTTTGCTGAGCTGGGCGGCGGCATTGTCGAGCGCGATCTGCCACGGCACCGGGTCCAGCGTTAACAGCTGCTGGCCCTGATGCACAAACTGATTGTCTTTGACCTTCAGTTGCGTAATTCGTCCCGACACCTGAGGCGTGATATCCACCAGCTCTGCCCGTACTTTCCCGTCACGGGTCCAGGGCGACTGCATGTAGTAGTTCCAGAGCCAGCCACCGGCCAGTAGCGCCAGGGCAAACACAATCAGCGTGGAGAAGTATTTTACCGCGTTAAATTTCATATCGATTATCCGTGACCGATGAGCCAGAGTGCGGCGGTAACGCACAGCACAAACAGGGAGAGATCAAACAGGGTGGGATGCCAGACATCGCCGGAGTAGATCCAGCCACGCACCAGAGGGTGGATCAGCAGCCAGAAAAAGAAGCCGAGGATCACCGCTTTGAATATCGGCGGGAAAAACAGTGAGGCGCCCACCACCAGATCGGTCAGCGGATTCGCACCTGAAAAAGCAGGAGTGAGCACGTGATAACATCCTTCGTTAACCCAAACGTCAGAGTGAAAGCGCTGCCACGTTATCGTGGCCTGGTCCGGGATTTGTAATTTGTCCTGTAAACTCGCAGAATAGTGTAAAATCTGGCTTGATAGCTAGCAAGCTAATTATAAGGAGATGAAATGGATACGCCCCTCGGAACGGATTTATCTCGCCTGGTGCGCATCTGGCGCGCGTTGATTGATCAGCGGCTGAAGCCGCTTGAGCTGACTCAGACTCACTGGGTGACGTTGCACAATATTCATCAACTGCCGCCCGAACAGTCGCAGATTCAGTTAGCCAAGGCGATTGGTATTGAACAGCCTTCGCTGGTGCGCACGCTGGATCAGCTGGAAGAGAAAGGATTAATCACCCGTTCGACCTGCGCCAACGATCGTCGTGCCAAGCGCATTAAGCTGACGCAGCAGGCCGAGCCGATAATCGAACAGGTTGAGAGTGTGATTGATGAGACGCGGGACGACATTTTGTCCGGCATCAGTCGGGAAGAGATCAGTCAGATGGTGACGCTGATCGCCCGGCTTGAGAAAAACATTCTCGAACTTCAGCATAAAGAGAAATAAAAAAACCGACGCCCAGGCGTCGGTTTTTTGTTTAGCTTCATTAGCGAGGTGAAACCGTCACCTGGCTGCCGTTGGATGCCATCACAACACGCTGGCCAACAGAGTAACGCGTGGCGGCCTGTTTCTGAACCACCATGATGGTGTTGCCATCATCCTTACGGATTTCCAGCTCAACGCCATCGGTTTTATTGACTGCGCCCTGTACGCCCTGGCCTGCTACGCCACCCAGAACCGCACCACCGGCTGTCGCCAGGCTACGTCCGCTGCCGCCACCAATGGTGTTACCCAGGAAGCCACCCAGCACCGCACCACCGATAGCACCGATGACATTGCTCTCATCGCCGCCCTGGATTTTTACCGGACGTACTGAGACTAAGGTACCGTACGAAACGCTCTGCACCTGCTTAGCTTCACTGGCACTGTAGGTATCACCCGACAGCGTACTGGTATTGCTACAACCTGCCAGCATCACACCGGCCAGAGCGACCACAATTACACGCTTAATCATTTGAAACTCCTTTAGTCGAGAAGGTGCCACGTTTACCGCTGTATCCTGCTCACAGTATAAGACACAAACCTGGCAAATTAATCCCTGTCCGAATAAAACACGGCTGGACGAAGCATAGACTATGCAGGATCAACAATAATTCAATCGTGGATTAAAAATAGTCCCATTACGTTATCAGTCAGCACGATTGGATAAAAAGAATTTAATCATAGAATTAGCGATCATTATTTGTCAGGCTAACCGCAGATGAATCGCACTTCCCGCCGGAAGTAAGGAATGGCTATGAAATCAGGACGCTATATTGGGGTAATGTCAGGCACCAGCCTGGATGGAGTGGATGTGGTGCTGGCTGCCATTGATGAAAATATGGTGGCGCAGCAGGCGAGCTACTGCCATCCGATGCCACCAGAACTGCGTCAGGCGATTCTGGCGATATGTCAGGGACAGTCCCTGACGCTGTCGCAGCTCGGCCAGCTTGATACCCGCCTCGGCCAGCTGTTTGCTGAAGCGGTAGTGACATTAATGAAGCGCGAATCGCTTGACGCCAGCGATATCACGGCGATTGGCTGTCATGGTCAGACCGTCTGGCATGAGCCACAGAGTGACGCACCCAATACGCTGCAGATTGGCGATCATAATCAGATCGTGGCGGCCACCGGCGTCACCGTGGTAGGAGATTTCCGCCGCCGTGACATGGCGCTGGGCGGGCAGGGCGCGCCGCTGGTGCCTGCCTTTCATCAGGCGCTGCTGATGGATGCTACTGAACGCCGCATGGTGCTGAATATTGGCGGCATCGCCAATCTCTCGCTGCTGATCCCGGGTCAACCGGTGCGCGGCTTCGATACCGGCCCCGGCAATATGCTACTGGACGCCTGGATCTGGCGTAATCAGGCTCAGCCGTATGACAAAGATGCGCAGTGGGCGCGCAGCGGGTCGGTGATTCCGGCACTGCTGGAGGCGCTGCTACGTGAGCCCTGGTTTGCGTTGCCGCCGCCGAAAAGCACCGGGCGCGAACACTTCAACCTCAGCTGGCTGGAGCAGCATCTGCGCTATTTCCCGGGTCTGGCTGCGCAGGACGTGCAGGCTACGCTGGTCGAGCTGACCGCCATCACCATCACGCAGCAGGTGTTACTCAATGATGGCTGCGACCGTCTGCTGGTGTGTGGCGGCGGCAGCCGCAATCCGCTGCTGATGGCACGACTGGCAGCGCATCTTCCGGGAACGGAAGTAACGACTACCGATGCGGCGGGTGTTAGTGGTGACGATATGGAGGCGCTGGCGTTTGCCTGGCTGGCTTTCCGCACGCTCTCCGGCCTGCCGGGCAATCTGCCTGCGGTAACGGGCGCACGGGAAAAAAGCGTGATTGGCGCAATCTTTCCGGCGAATTCACTCTATCGACGCTAAGCGCGGAGTCGGGGGCAATCTGCCCCCGCAGGATGACAGGTGGCCGTCAGGCGGCGCCGGAGAGATGCGTCAGGTTGCGAACGCCAGTAATCACCGAGGCAACCATGGTTTCACGTCGGGTAATCACCTCAACCTGATAAAACCGGCTGCGGTAGGCGATGGAATAGATAACGGGATGGTACTTATTACCTTCTCCGTAGCGGGAGTAGTGCGCTTCAAGCGCACGAGTCGCTGCGAGAATATGGGAGGGTTCTTTATCACCGCGGATGATTTGCTTCATTCAGTTCCTCAAATGCTGTCACTGGAGTCACGTCGCACGCATGGCGCGTAGCGCTGGCCTAAACACTGAACATCTGACTGCTAAACATTTAATCACTGACTGGGTAATGACTGACTCTGCCGCGGGAAGATGACAGAAAGATGATCCCCCGAGGCTGTTAATTATTTAGCAGCCGCCGGGTGATCCAGCAAGGCAGGAAATTGCAAATTCATCCAAATCGCAGAGGCGGTCAGATCAGCTCCGGCCAGGCCACGGCCGCAACGCCATTGAGTACAGGTTTTGAGAACAAAAAGCCCTGAAACTGGGTCACGCCTGCCGCTTCAAGCCACATCCACTCTTCCGGCTGTTCAATACCCTCGGCGATAACACCGATCTCCAGCGAGGAGCAGCATTTCAGAATGGCATGAATGATCGCCTGCTTCGGCCCACTTTTATGCACATCAGCGATGATGGTACGGTCGATTTTAATCTTGTCGGGCTGAATGCGCGTCAGCAGCGACAGGCCGGCAAAACCGGCACCGAAATCATCCAGCGCCAGGCTGATGCCGGCCGCCTTCAGCTGCCTGATGGCGGCTTCAAAGGCCTCAGGCTGCGAGATAATTTCATTCTCGGTGAATTCAACCATGATCTGCTCTGGCACCAGTCCCTGCGCAGCAATCTCATCCAGCAAAAACGGGACGGCGTCGGGCACTTCCACCAGCGTCATCGGCAGCAGATTGATCGACAGAGTCATTCCCTCAATCCCCAGCTGCTTCGCCTGGGCGAAGGCGATCTTTTTCGACCTCAGATCGAGCTGATAGAGCTGCTCACGTGACAGTCGGGCAAAATAGTCGAGCGGCGGTTCACCCTGCGGGCCGCGCAGCAGCGCTTCCAGCGAGACGATTTCGCAGGCGAAGGGGTCAACGATCGGCTGAAAAGCAAAGCTGACCTCATCCGCAGCCACCAGCGATGCGTTGCCTTCACGCTGTTCTGACTCGTCACAGATAAACGTCCAGCCGCTGGCGGCCGGGATCTCAAAATAGTTCTCTTTTTCCCGCGCTTCGACAAAGGTGCGCAGGAACTGCAGTGCGCGATCGGCATAGGTCAGCTGATACTTTGTGGTGCACTTTGCCAGCACCGCCTCCAGTACCGTCTCTTTATCATGCAGCCGCAGATCGAACAGCTCCATACCGACGTGGCCAAAACGGCGTGCCGGGGCGTAATCGCGCAGCAGTTCGACCAGATTATGGTGGCGTGGATCCTGGCAAATCCGGCTATAGACTGCATTGACCGCCGCCTCCGGACCTTCCAGCAGCTGGAAAAAATGCGTGCCATTGAATAATAAAATTCCGGTGACGCTTGAGGATTTATTGATTTTATTCGCTTTCCGCGCCAAACCATTCAGGATCTCAAGCGGCACATGTTCAGTAATGTGGCTGCGATAGATGATTGTCGACAACATAAAGGTTTCCGGAATTTTTTATTTTTTGTTATGGCACCTTACCAGAAGCTTCTTCCGGGGAAAACGAGGGCCAGTACGTCTTTCTCACTCTGACTCTGTTTTAATCAACCGGCAGCGTGGTATTGCCCGTTCCCAGAGAGCGCTGCATAAAAACGGTATCCAGCCAGCGACCCTGTTTAAAACCTACCGAGCGCAGGATACCTGTCATCTCAAAGCCTGCGGCGCGATGTACGGCAATCGAGCCCTGGTTCTCGCTGTCGCCGACGTTGGCGATCAACTGGCGGAACCCTGCCTGCTCAGCCCAGCGGATTACATGGTTTAACAGGCGCGAACCGGCTCCGCGCTTCTGAAATCCGGGATCGATATAAATTGAGTCTTCCAGCGTATGCCGGTAGGCATGGCGCGGGCGATAAGGCGTCAGATAGCAGAACCCACGTACTTCTCCGTCGCTGAAAGCGATAAACCACGGCAGGCCCGCCTGCTGAATCTTCCGCATCCGCTCGCCAATCTCTGCCGCGTCGGGCGGCACTGTCTCAAATGAGCCGGTGCCGTTAAGGACATGCCAGGCGTAGATCTGCTGAATCGCCGTGATGTGGCGTTCATCTGCCTCAAAAATTTCCATTATGCGGTTTTGCCCCGAAAGTCTGCACCTGGTGGAAAAACAACGGTATAGCGGGCGATGTGAGGGCGCAATATAAATATTACGCGCTCATGAAATTTTATGAGTGCGTCGTTCGGCAGGATTATTCCTGGCAGGAAGCAGATAAAAAATCACGTCGGTTTAGTGCCACTACTGAATGGTAATTAAGCCTATTCTGAAAACAGCGTCAGCCGGATGATCCGGGCCGGCATTAAGGCTATTATCTTCGCGGTTCTGATGGGGTTGATTTATTAAATGGAGGCGCAGCGTGATGCGATTTGTTGATTTTCTGAATAGTAAGCAGGGGCTGCGTGCAGCAAGAAATCACTGCTTTGAATTAAATGGTGTGGTACTGGGCCATTTTACTGCGTTATTCCTGCATGATAACCAGATTATTTTTACCAAAGATGGTAAGCAGTGTGCTGTGCCTTATTATCTGGGTCCCGAAGAAGATTTGCTTCAGCAGAAAATAAATCCACGCATTAAAAATATCCGCGCGATCTGAACGGACGCCGCGATGAGTTTATCGCTTCAGCCATAACACCTGCGTAATATTTCCTCATTCTCCGGGCGATAATATTGGCACTGTCTGGTAAATAGCATCGACGCTATTTCTAACTTCCCTGTTTTCTGCCAACCCATTCGTTTACGCCTGCTTATTTAGCCGACTCGCTGCTGTTCTGCGCGGGTGCAATAAACAGCAACAGCAGGGCGCTGACCGCAAACAGCGTCAATGCCGTACTGGCACCCAAAGAGGCGTAGAGCTGACCAAACAGCAGCGATCCCGCTACCTGGCCCACCGCCAGCATAAAAAACAGGATGCCGACGCCGGTCGCCGGATCTTCAGCAGTGGCGCGTGCGCCCCACACCAGCAGCACGCCCGATAGCGTGACGTAACCTGCGCCACAGCAGGCAACCGCGATCGCTAAACCGGTGGATTCGCCCCGACTCCAGGCCAGCACCAGCAGTGGCACTGCCATCCCGCACAGTGAGAGCCGGTATACACCCTTCAGCCCGATACGGGCAGCGACCGGCCCGGTTGCCGCACCCACGATGCCTGCGCCTCCGGCAATCAGCCAGAGTAAGCGGGCGGTCTCCTCATCAACACCGACATGCTGTCGCAGCAGCGCTGACCCAAAGCTCCACCAGGCTGCACTGACCAGACCCGAAATCAACGCAATACTCATCAGACGATGCATGGAGCGGCGATACAGCCGCTGGTGCCAGTGACCCACTCTGGTGGGGCGGCTGGCGGCGTGACCCGATAACACGCGCATCACCGGCAGCACACAGGCCAGCGACAGCAAAGCGAACAGCAGACAGGCGGCACGCCAGCCGCCGGGCAGAACGCTCAGGATGACCACCGTCAGGATAATGCCCGCGCTGGTGCCGGCATTGATCAGGGTATTGATGCGCGGCTGACCCGCAGCAGGGATTCGATCGCTGACCGCCGCCGCCAGGGCAGGTGAAGCCAGACCGGCACTCAATCCGGCAATAAAGAGTCCGGCCGCCAGCAGCAGCGTTGATGAGGCACAGGCGAGCAGCAGCAGACCCGCCGTCGCACTGAGTGAGGCCAGCAGCGCCGTCAGCCGGGTGCCATAGCGATCCGCCAGCGCGGCTGCGGTAAGTATGGTGAGGCAATATGCCAAAAAGCTGCAGGCTGACAGCATACCCGCCTGCTGCGGGTTGAAGGGGATCTCCGCTGAGATAGCGGGCAGCATCAATCCCCACGAGAAGCGCGCCATGCCATAGGTCACGGCGATCAGGCTGAAGCCGGTCAGCGCCAGCGCGATGGGCGCTCTCATCCTGTCGCCCTGTTCTGAAGTAACTGACTGACGACCTGTGCCGCCTGTTGAGCAGCGGCGGGACCGGTAATCAGCGCCGTGGTAATGGCACCCTCAAAGAGTATCCAGATGGTATCACTCAGCGACTTATCTTCAGCACCGCGCAGATGCGTCACACAATGGGTGATATAAGCCCGCATCGTGGCCCGAAAGGCCAGCGCCTGAGCGGCCAGTTCGCTGTCCCGCTCGGCATACTCTCCCCAGGCTTTAAGAAAGAAGCAGCCACGGGCACCGTTCGCTGCCGTCCACTCGCCCAGCACCCTGAACAGATGCGCTATCGCATCAGGCTGTTGCGGTGGCAGCAGATCGGCCATAAAGCGCTGCTCGCGCGCGTCGAGTACCGCTGCGGTCAGCGCTTCGCGTGAGGCGAAGTGATGATAGAGCGTGCGGGTAGAGACGCCCGCTTCGCGACAGAGTTGGTCAGTGCTGGTGGCGTGGAAACCGTGGGTGTAGAAGAGCCGCTCGGCGGCCTGGATGATATCGTTTCTCTTTTTCATGCTTTAAAAGTAAACCGATCGTTTTACTTTTTCAAGCCGGTCGCTGTTAATTACGCCCGCTGGTATTGATAAATCCCTGATGCCAGGGGAGCTGGCGTTCCGCTTAAAGGCACGCTGTGCACCACTTTCACTCTTATTCAGGTTCAGTTTATCAATACTCATAAATACCCCTGCGGGGGTGATCTTTTTCAGCTTCTGCTCTAATCATATCTGAGTAGCGCGTCACCCATGGTGCGCGGATTTATTTTATAATGTGTTGTTTTTTAAGTTTTATTTTGTTTTTTGCTTTTTTTGTGATGCATTAGCAGTATAAATGTAAGCGGGGCGACAGTGAGGGTGAGGGCGTTACAGCGCGTGGAATGCCTGAAGCGACATCAGCAATGAAAAAGGGCATATTCTCAAAGTCAGCCAGACTCACGCAATAAAGTGGTTTTAGGGATAATTCTCAGTTAGTTTAATAAAGCTTCAGATTACAAAAAAAACCTCTTACGAATTTTGGTTCGTTTTTTAAGATACATACAGCAACTATCAGGATGACTACCATGCTCAAAGCCAGCTACTATTATCTGTGCCCGCGTCCCATGGGTGGATGGATTTTACACAAAGAAGGTTGCGTTAATCTGTCAAAGAACGATAAACGCGTTTTTATTGGTTCGCTTTATACTCGCCAGCAGGCGCTGGCCGTGGCGAAAGTCCATCACGCTAATGCCATACTCTGTAATGCCTGCCTGAGCACTTTTATTTGCCCGACCAGCAGCAGCACGGCAATTAAACCGGCACGCGCGGCAACGCCAACCCGTCATACGCCAAAACATTAATTTGTATGCAGGCAGTTATTGTTCTGCTGTGGCAGAAGGATAATAAAGGGAATTAATGCTGCGGGCCGGTTAGAATAAAAAAAGGCAGCGTAAAGACGCTGCCCTGCTCTTTATTTAAGCCTGTTTAGGCTGGCCATTTGAGGCGGTAATTCCGCCATCGACCGGCAGATTAACGCCGGTAATATAACTGGCTTCATCGCTGGCAATAAAGAGAATGGCACGGGCGATATCATCTGCTTCACCGGCCCGGCGCAGTGGAATACGGTCGTAAAAGCGCTCCAGCAGCGCCTGATCCTGTTTGGCATCTTCGGTCAGATCGGTAAAGGTAAAGCCGGGACAGATTGCATTGACCCGGACGCGATCTGCGCCGTAGTCCATCGCCAGCGCACGGGTGAAGTTGGTAATCGCCCCTTTAGCCGCGTTGTAGATGCTCATGCCCCAGTCGCCGCCTAAGCCGGAAACTGATGAGATGTTAACCACGTTGCCTTTGCTCTTTAACAGGGCAGGCATGAAATAGTGTACGCCGTGGAAGACCCCATCAAGGTCAGTTTTCATCAGGGTTTTCCATGCGTCGAGATCGACCTCATGGATGCGGCCCTGCACGATGACGCCGGCATTATTTACCAGCACGTCAACACGGCCATACTTCTTCAGCACGGTTTCTGACAGCTGTTTAACCTGTGCGGCTTCTGAGACGTCGCAGGCAGCCACCAGGTGATCGCCTGGCGTCATGTCGGCCAGCGTCTCTTCCAGTTTCTGCGCGGTACGGCCCACCAGCACCACTGATGCACCCTCTTCAGCGAAGCGTTTTGCGCTGGCTTCGCCAATGCCGGATCCGGCACCTGTCACAACCACAACTTTCTGCGTAAATCTGGACATTATGCCTCCTTTTCAGCATCAATTCTCACTGTTAACAACCGGTTAAGCCTGGCAGCGATCGCCAGAAACACAAGCGCAGCGCGAAATGCGCTGCGCCAGATGACTGCTTTTTAACCGGGTCAGCGGCTATGGACGTCTGAACAGGGCGAAGCTGCGTCCTTCCAGTTCGAAATCCTTCTCCTTGGTGATCACCAGACCGCGCTTCGCGGTGTCGCTGGTGGTCAGTTCCAGCACCCAGCCGCCTTCACCAAACTGCGGGATCTGGAACGGTACATTGCCTTCAAACGGATTGAACAGCATCAGGACGTCGTGCCAGATGCCTTCCTCGGTCTGGAGGTCCGGTCGGCCGATATAAACCCCCAGCGTTGAGCCTTCATCCCACTGCTCAGCCTGCTGGAAGCCGCCACCGGCGTTAAACCATTTGATATCCATGCCATCACGCCAGTTTTCACGGCGCAGTAACGGCTGCTGAGCACGTAACGTCAGGATCTGGCGGGTGAACTCGCGCAGCGCCTCGGCAGATTCCGGCAGGTTATCCCAGTGTACCCAGGAGATTTCGCTGTCCTGGCAGTAGCCATTGTTGTTGCCCATCTGGCTGCGGCCAAACTCGTCGCCCGCCAGCAGCATTGGCGTACCGTGTGAGAAGATCAGCGTGGCGAGGAAGTTGCGCTTCTGACGCTCACGCACCGCGTTGATGCTTTCATCATCGGTCGGGCCTTCAACCCCGTAGTTGTAAGAGCGGTTGTCGTTGTGGCCGTCGTTGTTGTCTTCGCCATTCTCCTCGTTATGTTTGTCGTTGTACGACACCAGATCGTTGAGGGTGAAGCCATCGTGTGCGGTGATAAAGTTGACGCTGGCCCATGGACGACGACCGTGCTGATCGTAGAGATCGCCGGAACCCAGCAGGCGGGCGGCAAAGTCTGTGGAGACGTTGTTGCCTTTCCAGTAGTCACGCACCGTATCGCGATACTGATCGTTCCATTCTGCCCAGCCTGGCGGGAAGCTGCCCACCTGATAGCCGCCCGGACCGATATCCCAGGGTTCACCAATCAGCTTTTTCTGCGACAGGACCGGGTCCTGCATGATGGCATCGAAGAAGCCGCCGCGCGGGTCAAAACCATCAGGCTCGCGACCGAGAATAGTACCCAGATCGAAACGGAAGCCGTCGATATGCATTGATTCTGACCAGTAACGCAGCGAATCGAGCACCATCTGCAGCACACGCGGATGCGAGGTGTTGACGGTGTTACCGGTACCGGTGTCGTTGATGTAATAGCGATGCTGGTCTGGCAACGTACGGTAATAGGAGAAGTTATCGATGCCTTTAAACGACAGCGTTGGCCCCAGTTCATTCCCCTCGGCGGTGTGGTTGTAAACCACGTCGAGGATCACCTCAATACCGGCATCATGGAAGGCTCGCACCATGTCACGGAAGCCCTGAATGCCGCGCGGCCCAAAGTAGCGGGTGGCGGGGGCAAAGAAGTTCAGCGTGTTATATCCCCAGAAGTTTTTCAACCCTTTATCCAGCAGGTGCTGGTCATCCGGGAACCAGTGTACCGGCAGCAGTTCGACCGAGGTAATGCCCAGGCTTTTGATGTAGTCGACGGTCGATTTGTGGCTCATGCCGTCAAAGGTGCCGCGCATTTCAGGTGGCAGGGCGGTGTTGAGCTGCGTGAAGCCCTTAACGTGGGTTTCATAGATGACGGTTTTCGGCCACGGCACATTCGGGCGGTTTTTATCCTGCCAGTCGAATTCGTTGGGATCGATCACCCGGCACTTTGGCGTAAACGGCGCGCTGTCGCGGCTGTCGAAGGTCAGATCTTTATCGTCATGATAGAGATCGTAAGCGAAGTGCGCCTCGTTCCACGCGATGTCTCCCGCCAGTTCACGGGCGTAGGGATCGAGCAGCAGCTTGTTCGGGTTAAAGCGATGACCATTTTCCGGGTCATAAGGGCCATAGACGCGATAGCCATAGAGCGCGCCGGGCTGAAGGCCCGGAATATAGCCGTGCCATACTTCATGGGTATATTCCGGCAGCTCCAGACGGGCAATTTCCGTTTTACCGCTGGGATCGTACAGACAGAGTTCAACCCGCTCGGCGTGGGCGCTGAACAGGGCGAAGTTCACGCCCTGACCATCAAAGTTGGCCCCCAGTAAATGGCTGTATCCCGCCGTAATTTCAAAACGCTGACTGTTTGACATTTATGCCTCGTTATTCAATGAACAGATTGACGCGTAATAAAAAAAGTTCTTTCCGGAATTCACTGTGCCACCAGCACGGCACACCACTGCGATGCCAGCCCGGTAAGCGGCAACTGGTCGCCCGCAGCCACCGTTTTACCGGTCAGCACATCCTGGTAGCGGCGCTGGCCCAGTGCGGTGGGCAGCGCAATGACCGTGTCAGCCCAGCGTGCAGCGGGCGGCTGGTCGAGATTCTCCGGCAGCTGGTTAAAGACCCGCCGTGATACAACCACTATCACCGCCTGATCCTGTCCGGTGCGGGCAAAGGCCAGCACATTATTCTGCTGCTCGCCCTCTGCCGACAGTGCCAGATAGTCACCGTAGCGGAACAGGGCAGGCTGCTGCTGACGCAGCGTCAGCAGCTTCACAATCGCCTGCTGATTGACCTGACCGCGCAGCCAGTGCGCCTCGCTGCCGTCGTGCTGTGGCGCGTTAAGCATCGCCGCCAGCGCGTCGAAATCGGGTTCGCGGCGGTTATCGGGATCGACCAGGCTGAAGTCCAGGGCCTCGCTGCCCTGATAAATATCGGGTACGCCAGGCGCCGTAAGCTTCACCACAGTCTGGGTCAGACTGTTGACCAGACCGGCACGCATAAAGGGTTGCAGCGACTGGCAGAAGTCACTGAGGAAGGTGCTGTTGGCGGGCGCAAGCAGGTGACGGGCATAGCCCAGCACTGCCTCCTCATAGGCGTCGTTGTTGTCGGCCCAGTCGGTACGCAGCTTTGCTTCACGCAGCGCTTTTTCCACATAGACCACAAAGCGGGCTTCCAGCGCCGCCAGACCTTCCGCATCCTGCGGCTGCAGGGTGGTTGGCCAGACGCCCGCCAGCGCTTCATACAGCATCCACTCCACGGCCGGTTCGGGTGCCGGACCATCTTTCAGACGTACGACCTTATCGTGGTTCATCTCCCGCCAGCGGTTGACGCATTCCGCCCAGCGTTGCGGCGCTTCGGTAAGGGTATAGAGTCGCGCACGCGCATCTTCACCGCGCTTGGTGTCGTGTGTGGAGGTGCCCGACAGCGCATCGGGCTGATGTTCGCGCCGCGCCTGCATTTCAGCGTGAAACTGATCCAGCGAGAAGTGGCGCGCCAGCGGTTCAGCGCCCACTTCATTCAGCGCCAGCGCCATGTGCTGACGGAAGAAGAGGGTATCTTCCACCGATTTCGCCATCAGCGGTCCGGTCAGCTGCTGGAAGCGGGTGCGGAATTGCGTGGCATCGTCGCGAGCGGAGTCGGCAACCTCTGCGCGCAGAATATGGGTCAGGAAATCAAGCGCCTGGCTGTCGGGCGCATGGGCACTGGCTTTGACCTCGCTGACCACCTGTTGCAACAGCGCGGTGTCGGCTGGGGTCAGGCCCTGCGGCGTACCGTAGGTGCGATAGACCGGGAACGCCACCAGCAGTTCACGCAGCGCATTCTTTAGTTCCGCTTCCGGCTGTGGCGTGCCTTCTGCGTCGGCAATCTTCAGTGCCAGCTGCAGTAACCGGTTAAATTCACCGGCAAAATTGCGGTTTGCCATCAGCAGTTTGGCGGCGCGCAGCTCCGCTTTCATATCAACGGTTTTACCGATGACGGCCTGATACGCTTTGCGCAGTCCGCTCAGCTGATCGCTGTCGACCAGCAGATTGGCGAGCGCGGCCATAAATTCATATCCGGTGGTGCCGGAAACCGGCCATGCATCAGGCAGCTGTTCATTGTCACCCAGGATTTTCTCCACGGTGAGATAGCAGTCGGGACCGGCAGCCTGGCTTAACTGTTCCAGATAGCCGTGCGGATCGGCCAGGCCATCCACGTGGTCGACGCGTAAGCCCTGCACCGCACCGCTGTGAACCAGTTCCAGGATCAGCTGATGTGCGGCATCGAAGACCGTTTTGTCTTCCACGCGCACGCCTACCAGACCGGTGACTTCAAAGAAGCGACGGTAGGAGAGATCGTTGGGCGCATCGCGCCAGGACATCAGCCGCCACGGCTGCTGGTCATGCAGTTCAGCAATCTCTGCCGCGTCGCGCAGGGCGAGCACCGCTTCTTCCCGATCCTGCCAGGTCTCAGGTGCCAGCGGATAGAAATTGTCGAAGTAGGCCAGCGCCGGTTTGCCGGTCTGCGGATCGCGCTTCACGCTGATCTCGCCGTTGGCCAGCACCGCCTCAAAGGTGTCACCGAGGAACGGCAGCGTCAGGCGGCGTGACCAGTCGATATCGAAGTAATGCGCATAGCGGCTCTTTTCGCCATGCTCAATGACGTCGCGCCACCACGGGTTCTCCAGCGAGGCGGCCATATGGTTAGGCACGATGTCGAGGATCAGCCCCAGCCCGGCGGCTTTCAGCGCAGCAGCCATGCGATCAAATCCTTCACGGCCGCCAATCGACGGCTCGATCTGGTTAACGTCGGTCACGTCATAGCCGTGGGTCGATTCAGCAGTAGCGCTGAAGATCGGTGACGCGTAAAGATGGCTGATACCCAGCTGTTTCAGGTAGGGCACCAGCGCCGCCGCACGGTCAAACGTCATGCCGTTGCGGAACTGAATGCGGTACGTTGCGGTTGGAATATTCATTCTGCTTCTCTCTTAGCCAGGCGAACCACGATAGCGTTGGGAATCAGTTCGCTGGCGGCCTGCGGCCAGGCAAACAGCGTTTCGCCTGGCAGATCGGGGATCGGCTGTGTGCTGTTGCCGACGTTCAGCGCCAGTGACAGCGTGCCCTGCGGGAAGTCCCAGCGCACCGCGAGGAAACCTTCCGCCGTTTTCACCACCTGACCTGCATCGCCACCGGCGGTCTGCAGCAGCGGCACGATATGTTGCTGACGCAGGGCCAGCAGCTGACGCGTCAGCGCCAGCCACTGCTGACCTTCCGGCGTTTCTGTTCGCTGCCAGTTAAGCTTCGACTGTTCAAAGGTGGTGACATCGTTAGGATCCGGCACGGTTTCGCCGTGACCGGCATGGCCTTCAAACTCTCTGGCGCGACCTTCACGCACCGCTTTGGCCAGATCGCCGTGGAAATCGGTGAAGAACAGGAACGGCCGGGTTTCGCCATACTCTTCACCCATAAACAGCAGCGGAATATGTGGCGAGACCAGCAACATCGCCAGCAGCACCTGGGTGCGCTCTGCGCCGGCCAGGCTGATGAGCCTTTCGCCCTGCGCACGGTTGCCCGTCTGGTCATGGTTCTGGATGAAGTCGACAAAGGCGACCGGCGGCTGGCTGCTGCTTTTCACGCCGCGTGGTTCACCCGACTGCGGCGAGACTTCGCCCTGATAGACAAAGCCTTCTGCCAGCGCCCGCGCTACCCGCTGTTCCGGCTGGTCGGCGAAATCCTGGTAATAGGCGTGGCTTTCACCGGTTGCCAGCACATGCACGGCGTTGTGGAAGTCATCGTTCCATTCGCCGGTAAACAGCGGAGCGTCCCCGTTTTCGTCACGCGGATGCAGGAAGGTGACGTTACGGCAATCTTCGGTGGTCAGATGAATAGGGCGATCGGTAATCGAGGCGCGGATGCGCTCAGCAATGTCAATCAGCACATGCTTGTCGCTGGGATCGTCAATCTGATCGATGGCGTCAAAGCGCAGGCCATCCAGATTAAACTCCTGCAGCCAGTAGAGCGGCGCTTCCACGATATAGCGGCGCACCGCATCAGCGTCATAGGCGATACCGGCGCCCCACGGCGTCTGGCGCTCTTTGTGGAAGAAGTCTGGTGAGAGCAGCGGCAGATAGTTGCCCTCCGGGCCGAAGTGGTTCAGCACGATATCCAGCACTACCGACAGACCGTGGCCGTGTGCTGCGTCAATAAAGGCTTTAAAATCATCGGGTGTACCGTAGGCGGCATGCGGTGCATAGAGCAGCACGCCATCGTAGCCCCAGCCGCGATTACCGCCGAATTGCGACACCGGCAGCACTTCAATCATGGTAATGCCGGTTTCAGCCAGCGTTGGCAGCTTCTCAATCGCCGCCCGGAAGGTGCCCTCAGGCGTAAAGGTGCCGATGTGCAGTTCATAGACCACCGACTCCTGCCATGGACGACCCTTCCAGCTCGTGTTCTGCCACTGATAAGCGTCAGGATCGATCACCAGCGACGGGCCATTGACCTCTGCTTTCTGAGCGCGGGCGGCGGGATCGGGCACCGCTGTACCATCGGCCAGCACATAATCATATTCGGCATTGGCTGCCACACCAGCGACCTGAGTTTCAAACCAGCCGTCAGCCTGCGGCGTCATCTCAATGTCTTTACCGGAGAGCCGCAGCGTCACGCGTTGCTGACCGGTTGCCCAGAGGCGGAAACGCACCTCGTCGCTGGCAACCCGTTCAGCGCCCCAACTTTTAAAAAAAGATTTGGATTCCATTCAGTTGCCTCATTTAGCCTGGAAATGCGCGATGGTGGCCACCGCACGAAAAGGATGTCGATGACGCAAGCGTCAAAAAATCTTAAAGCTATCAGCGAGACCAGGAGGCCAGGTGGGCTGGCGCGTCTCTTCAGTCAGAAAGCCGGACTGGTATTCAGCGTGGTGTGGCGGAAAACGGGCCGTGAGACCGCTTCCACGCGGCATACAGTGAGTAATCATAGACTAAGATGTTGCAATCGCAGGGCGGCGGGGGGTAGAGAGGCATTAATTTGCGTTAATTGCTGTGAATCTGCATCCGGCGGGGCGAAAGCAGGAGCCAGGCGCAGAAAAGCCTGCCAGATGGCGCCGATTCGCTATAAGCTTATGCGCGATGGCGCAGGTCGCTCCGGATGACCTGCGGCGCTGAACACTTCAGAAGGATGTTACGTGAGGAAAAGAGTTCTGTTAGCCGCGTTGTTGCTGCTCTCCGCCTGTTCTAACCGGGTCGGACACAGGCTGGACAGCAGTAATCTGCAGCAAATTCATGCCGGTCAGACCACCAAAGCCCAGCTGATCGCGCTGTTCGGTCAGCCTGACAGTGAAACGCCTTACCCGGACGGGCAGCGGTTGCTGAAGTGGAACTACAGCGAGGCGCGCACCCTGAATACCACCGAAGGGCAGACGCTGACCGTGCAGATGAAAAATGACAAAGTGCTGAACTATGCGCTGAGTAAAAGTTAATGCGCTGAGCAAACGTGAATCACGGCGGCGGCAGATCGCCACCGCGCATTCTGGTTACTGCCCGCCGCTCTGCTGTGCATCCCGGCTGTCGGGGCGCGGCTGAGCCAGACGGGCAAAATCGGAGCCTGCCGGATGCTGATAAATCTGCAGCTCAAAGTGGCGGGCCATCGCGTAGATATACTCAAAAATCGCTGCCTGAGTATTTTCATAATCGGCCCAGAAAATAGAGGAGGTAAAGCAGTAGATCTCCACCGGCAATCCATCCGGCGACGGTTTCAGCGGTCGCACCACGATATACATCTCTTTCTGAATGTCGTCACGCTGCGCCAGCCAGGCGGTCAGGTATTTACGGAACACCATCAGATTGGTGATACCGTTCTCCATAAACCAGCGGTCGCCCACGGCATTGATATCACGTCCATCCAGCAGCTCAGTGATCGATTCGCCAGCGAGGCGGATCTGGCTCATCGCCTGCAGCATCTCCTGATTCACAAAGGTGATCGACTTCTGATCAAGATAAAAGCTGCGCATGATGCGGCGTGCGCCCGAAGAGAACATCGCCTGCCAGTTGGTGTAGGTCTCGGTCAGGAAGTTCTTGGTCGGGATGCGCGAAATGGTGTTGTCCCAGTTGCGGATGGTGATGGTATGCAGGGCAATATCGATCACTTCACCACTGATATTTCTGTCCGGCATCTCAATCCAGTCGCCCAGTTGCAGCACATCGTTAGAGGAGAGCTGAATATTCGCCACCAGCGACAGCAGCGTATGCTGGAAAATCAGCATCAGCACTGCGGCGACCGCACCCAGCGAGGAGATGATAATCGCCGGTGACTTGTTGGACATAATCGCCAGAATCATGATCGCGGCAATAATATGCACCAGGATTTTGCCGATCTGGATATAGCCTTTGATCGAGTGATTCTTGCGTTTTGATTTGCGCGAATAGGAGTTGTTAACAATCTCCAGCACTTCGTTGAAGAAGATCGACAGATAGACAAAAAACAGGATGCCGCAGATGGTCTGAATCGCCACTTTCAGATTTTCAGGCAGGCCCGGCATAAACTGCAGGAAATTGTAGACCACAATCACCGGCACAAAATTTGACAGCTTCTGAGAGAGGCGGACATCTTTATCCAGCGGCACGCCCTTTTTGTGGCTGCTGAAAAAGACCTTCCTGATCACTTTGACGATGAAAAATTTGCAGATCAGGTGAGTGACCATCCCGGCCATAATCAGCAGCAACAGGCTGAAGCTGATCGACAGTACCCTGTTTCCCTCAATAAAACTCATCAGACTCTGAATGTAATGCATGATAACCACGTGCAAAAAAGATAAGGGGCGAATTCAACCACAGCACGGGGACGGTTGTTAAGCGCCGAATGCGTTCAGGCTGAGCCGCACCGCTTTTTTTGCGTAACGGCGCGCTGGCAGCACCCTCCATCCTGCGGATTGTTACCTTCTCTGGTGCAACACTCAGATAAACGCCGCGCTGGCCGATAACAGCTTTATCTCCTCTGATATGAGCCTGCGGACATGCTTAAAAATCTTAAAATCACTCACGGTATCGCTGCTGTTCTGGTGGTCTTTGTGGCGTTACTGACCCTGACCGGATTTCTGTTCTATAACGGCGTCTCAAAAGCCGACAAAAACTTCGTGGCGGCAGAGCAGCTTACGCTGCAGCAGCAGCATCTGAGTGACGCGGTAAAAACCCTGATTAAAACCCGCGTCACCATCAACCGCGTGGCAATCCGTTTCCTGAAAAATCAGCAGGATCCAAAATCACTGGCAGCCATGGCTGCGCTGCTGGAGCAGGCTGGAAAGTCTGCTGCTGCCGCCGATGCGGACTTCAAAGCCTGGCAGGCGCTGCCGCGCAAAGAGGGCCAGGGTGAAGCCCAGGCGACGCAGGTGCAGACCGCCTACCAGCAGATGCGTGACACTATGCTGGCCTCCATTACCTTTCTGAAGCAGGGCAACTATGCGGGCTACGGCAACCTTGAAGCACAGGCGGCGCAGGACCAGCTCGACAGTGCCTATGAGGCCTGGCGTGCAGTGAACATCCAGCTGATGAAAGCGTCCTCGGAGCATAACCAGCGTAGCCTGACGGATGCGCTCTGGGCGCTGCTGACTATTGGCCTGATCACCGGCGTGATTGGGGTCGCGGTCTGGATTGGGCTGCAGAAATTGCTGATTGGCCCACTGGGCAGGCTGACCGGCCATATGCGCGCCATTTCAGGCGGCGATCTGACCTCCGATATTCAGCATGAAGGCCGCAATGAGATGGGCCTGCTGATTCAGGAGTTGCAACAGATGCGCGATGCGCTGGTGGTGACCATTACCTCGGTCGATGACGCCACCCGCTCTATCTTTACCGGTGCAGCGGAAATCTCTGCGGGCAGCACCGATCTCTCTTCCCGTACCGAACAGCAGGCTGCCGCGCTGGAACAGACCGCAGCCAGTATGGAGCAGCTCACCTCAACGGTGAAACTCAATGCAGACAATGCGCAGCAGGCGACCACGGTAGCGAAAGAGGCTTCAGCCACGGCCATGCAGGGCGGTGAGACTGTCGCCCGGGTCATCGCCAACATGGATCAGATTAGCGAAAGCTCGAATCAGATCGCCGGTATCATCGCCATTATCGACAGTATCGCCTTCCAGACCAATATTCTGGCGCTGAACGCCGCCGTTGAAGCCGCGCGTGCCGGTGAGCAGGGTCGTGGATTTGCAGTGGTAGCGGGTGAAGTGCGCTCGCTGGCCGGACGCAGCGCCAGCGCTGCCCAGGAGATCCGGGGACTGATTGACCGCTCAGCCGAGCGAATTAAAACCGGTGCCGGTCATGCTTCTCAGGCGGGCGTCGCGATGGAGAGCATCGTGACGTCGGTGAGTCGTGTCACGCAGCTAATCGAAGAGATCGCGGCCTCTTCCACTGAACAGACCCGTGGCATTGAGCAGGTCTGCAAAGCGGTCTCGGAAATGGATGGTGTGACGCAGCAGAACGCCGCGCTGGTGGAGGAGTCCGCGACTGCCGCCGCCTCACTGGAAGAGCAGGCGAGCTACCTGCGTAAAACGGTATCGGTATTCAAAACCGGCACTCTGCAGGTGGCGTTCTCTGCTGCGCCGGTGGCGAAAGCCCTTGCCGTGCCAAAACTTCAGCCTGCCCGCCTGGCGGACAACGATAACTGGCAGACCTTCTGATAAAAAAAACCGCCCCAAGGGCGGTTTTTTATTTTGTGACGCGGCATGCGGCATCGTGCCGCTGACATCAGGCCGGGACGGACTGTGCCTTCTGGCTGCGCGACCAGACGCGGTGCGCTTTCATCGCCTGAGTGAACTCAGACATCAGCGCGCTCTCCGCCGAGTCGCCCTGCACAATACCTTCTTCCTGATCCGCATCTTCCAGACCGAACTGCGCTTTAAAGCGGCGCGCTTCCCCCACCAGACCAATCACCTTGAGGTGCTTGTAGGCTTCCAGCAGGAAGTAACGAGCATCGCCGCTCAGCAGCAGGGCATCGATATTGCCATCCGGCACCATCACCGCATCAAAGGTCAGAGAGGGCAGACCGGCGAACGTCGCATCGACCGGCAGCACTGAACCGTCATCGGCGCGCACCTGGCCCATATGCGGAGCCAGCAGTTTGGCGTGAACACCCACCGCTTTCAGCGCCTGCAAAATCGCCAGCACATCAGCCGCCTTCACACCATCGCTGAGCAGCAGTGCGACCTGGCGACCTTTGATCTCGCCATCCGGAATGGCGTAGAGGCTCAGGCTGTCATCTTTAGTCAGGCCATTCACCGGCGCAGGCGGCTGAATGTTGAGCTGCTCATCCGTCAGAGCGAGTCCCAGGTTATCCGCCACGCCCTGCGCCAGTTTAGTATCGATGCGTGCCAGATGATCTACCACACGCTCACGGATATAAGCACGCGCCACTTTACTCAGTTCAAACGAGTAGGCACCAATGATGTGCTGCTGCTCGACTTCAGTCTGGCTCAGCCAGAACAGGCGCGGCTGTGCATAGTACTCACCAAATGAGGGGCTGCGCTCGCGCACTTTATGGCCCTCAATCCGCTCCTGATAGCTCTCGAAGCCGCCGCCTTCTGCAGCAGGTGGGGTTTCACGCGGCCAGTTATCGTTGATCGAGTTCGGCTCGTAGTTCGCCGGATTGGTGTCGATATCCTGACGATGCATGCCCTGACGCTGGAAGTTATGGTACGGGCAGGTCGGACGGTTGATCGGGATCTCATGGAAGTTCGGTCCGCCCAGACGACTGATCTGCGTATCGGTATAGGAGAACAGACGACCCTGTAGCAGCGGATCGTTGGAGAAATCGAGGCCCGGCACGATATGGCCTGGGTGGAACGCCACCTGCTCGGTTTCAGCAAAGAAGTTGTCCGGGTTACGGTTAAGTACCATCTTGCCGACAATCTCAACCGGCACCAGCGCTTCCGGGATCAGCTTGGTGGCATCCAGAATATCGAAGTCAAATTTGAACTCATCCTCTTCCGGGATCAGCTGCAGGCCCAGTTCATATTCCGGGAAATCCCCCGCTTCAATGGCTTCCCACAGATCGCGGCGATGGAAATCGGGATCGCGACCGGTCAGTTTCTGTGACTCGTCCCACAGCAGCGACGCTTTACCGGCCACCGGCTTCCAGTGGAAACGGACAAAGGTCGCTTTACCTTCTGCGTTAATCAGGCGGAAGGTGTGAATACCAAAACCTTCCATGGTGCGATAGCTGCGCGGAATACCCCGATCAGACATCGCCCAGATAACGTTGTGCATGGTTTCCGGCTGCAGAGAGACGTAATCCCAGAAGGTGTCATGGGCGCTCTGGCCCTGCGGGATTTCGTTATGCGGTTCCGGCTTAACGGCATGCACAAAGTCAGGGAATTTATGCGCATCCTGAATAAAGAACACCGGCGTGTTGTTGCCCACCAGGTCAAAGACACCCTCTTCGGTGTAGAACTTGGCGGCGAAACCGCGAATGTCACGCACGGTATCAGCCGATCCGGCACCGCCCTGAACCGTGGAGAAACGCACGAAAACCGGCGTGGTCTGCTCGGGATCGCTGAGGAACTGCGCTTTGGTCAGATCTTTCAGGGAGCGGTAAGGCTGAAAATAGCCATGTGCGGCTGAGCCACGGGCATGAACAATACGTTCCGGGATACGCTCATGATCAAAGTGCGTGATTTTCTCACGCATAATAAAGTCTTCCAGCAGCGTCGGACCGCGCGAACCGGCACGCAGTGAGTTTTGATCGTTGGCGATGCGTGTGCCCTGGTTGGTGGTGAGGGCGCGGTCGGTGCCGTTTTTGCGGCTGGCTTCAAGCTGGTCAAGTTTGGCGTTGTGCGTCTGAGGCGCTTTCAGGCTGCCTGGGGCGGTGGGCTGCTTGCCTGGCGGAGTCGGTTCGGCTGGGGGCTGATGCGAACCATCTTTTGGTGCCAGTGAACCCAGACCCGGCTCTGAGGATTCCGGACCGGTGGTGGGGGCGCGCTCGCTCAGGGGTTTCTTCTCTGTTTCTTTCGACATTAATTCATGCTCCAGCTGTTATTTTACTTTCGACGACACTAAATATAGAACAACCTGAACAATACTGAGGTTAAATCGGGCATTTAACTGTGACGACTGTGCCTTTTTTGTCCGCCAGAAAAGCGCACTTATCTCTCAATCCGGATTATCGCTTCGCTTATTCATGCCTTGTGCCGTCTGGCTTAACGGCGTTCCAGCCCGCGCCTGCTATACGGAAAGTGAGCTTTCAGAGGATGCAGAATCTGCCGCCGCAGGAGGCGCTCATTGCCTGATGCAGGGCATTAACCGATTAATAAAATTAATGCTGGCGTTTGCTGCTTTTGGTTGAAGTTAGAAATGTTATATCATAACATTTCATTTTGTAACGTTGACCGGGGTATCAGACTTTGATGAATCATGCAGGTAAATGGATTGGGCTACTGGGCGCACTGTTAGTCAGCCAGCCGTCGCTGGCACACGGCACGCATGCACATGGAAAACCGCTGTCAGCCCTGGAGCAGAAAGCGGCAGAAGGGGTTTTTGCTGACAGCGATGTGAAAGATCGTCCGCTCGCTGACTGGGATGGCCTGTGGCAGTCGGTTTATCCGCTGCTGCAAAGCGGGGAGCTGGACCCGGTCTGGCAGAAGAAAGCGCAGCAGGATCACAGCAAAACGGCAGAGGAGTATAAAGCGTATTACCGCAAAGGCTACGCCACCGACGTCGATACCATCGGTATTGAAAATGGCGTGATGGAGTTTCACATCGGCGATCAGGTCAGCGCCTGCCACTACCGGTATGCGGGCCACAAAATCCTGACCTATGACTCAGGTAAAAAAGGGGTGCGCTACCTGTTTGAATGCCAGGACGCGGGCAGCAAAGCGCCGAAATATGTGCAGTTCAGCGACCACACCATCGGGCCGCGTAAATCTGCCCATTTCCATATCTTTATGGGCAACGATTCTCAGCAAGCCCTGCTGGCAGAGATGGATAACTGGCCGACCTATTATCCTTACCAGATGATGAACTCACAGGTCGTGGATGAGATGCTGCACCACTGAGAGCCGTGATCGGATGACCCGCTGGTCAGGGCGGGTTTTTAATGCTTATCAGGCGCAGCTTGTATCCAGCCACACGTATCCCCTCCACGGGGTTTATCCCACCCAGGCCGGGCGGCGCGAGGCGGGTATACCCTTAACCACACGCTGATACGAATCCTCAACCAGCTGCTGAATCAAGCCAGGCGAGAGGTCGTCACCGGGATAGGCCGTGATCCAGTGACGTTTATTCATATGATAACCGGCGGTGATCGAGGGATAGATCACCCGGTGCAGCTCCGCCTGCTGCGGTTCGCATTTCAGGGTGATAATCGGCACACCCCGCAGTTCGGTCAGCAGTAAAAACACTTTTCCACACACTTTATAGACCTGATGTTCCGGCCCGAATGGATAGCTGCATTCAGCGGCGGGCAGCCGCTCAGCCGCTTCAATGGCGATGCGCTGGATCTCATGGCCCTGCATAGTGGGTCTCCCTGTAATTATTCAGCCTGAGTCTGCGGCCCGCGACTGGCTGGTCGCCAGGGGCCTGTTACACTTCTGATAAGCATAAATCAGGAGCAGACATGAAATTAGGCTTTGCATGTAAGTATCTCAACAGCGATGGCAAACAGTTTTTCCCGCTTCGCGCCACCACCCGTAAACGGTTTCTGAGTTTATCGCACGATGAACGTCATCAGCTGATCTATGAGATTACCGTCACTAACCTCAACAATCTCTACCTGACGCTTGAGCATCTGGCCACCTTACCTGAGCCACTCAGGATGATGCGTATTGGCAGCGATCTGTTACCGCTCTATACGGTCCCCGAGGCCACGCCACTGTTCACCGAATTTCTGCCCGAACTCTATCCGCTCTTTGCCCGCTGTGGCGAGCTGGCGCGGGCGCATCACATCCGGCTCTCATTCCATCCAGGACAATATACCGTGCTCGCCTCCGATAATCCCGATGTGGTGGTGCGCGCGCTGGAGGATGTGGAGTATCACACGCTCTGCGCCTGTCTGATGGGATATGGCAAGACCTTCCAGGATTTTAAAATCAACATTCATATGAACGGCAAGGCGGGATTCAACGGTTTCAAACGGTCGTTTAATCAGCTCAGCCCGGAAGCGCGGCGGATGCTGACGGTGGAGAATGATGAGATCTCCTGCTCGCTGGATGACGTGCTGCAGGCAGCGCCGCTCTGTCCGGTGGTGCTGGATATTCACCATCACTGGGTAAAAGAGAGTGAGTTTATTCAGCCGGATGACGCGCGTGTAGCCAGAGTGATCGAATCCTGGCGCGGCGTGCGGCCGGTGCTGCACTATTCGATTTCGCAGGAGGGGATGATTCCGCAGGAGGGCTGGCCCGATCAGCAGCAGCTGGGCGTGAGCAAAAGCAAACTGCGGGCGCACTCTGATTACTTCTTTAATCCGACGCTGAATGCATGGGCACTGTCGTTTCAGGATTTCGATATCATGTGCGAAGTGAAAATGAAGAATCTGGCGCGGGAACAACTCTACCAGTGGGGGATAACACAGAAGCTGATAGCTAATCCCCTGGCCGAAGCGACCAGGGAATCGGCGAACGTTAAATAATGGCCACACCGCCCGTCACGGCGATGGTCGCTCCTGAAATGTAGCTGGCTTCATCACTGGCCAGCATCACATAGGTTGGTGCCAGTTCAGCAGGCTGACCGGCACGCTGCAGCGGCACTTCGCTGCCAAAGTTCTTCACCTGTTCAACCGGCATGGTCGACGGGATCAGTGGCGTCCAGATAGGGCCGGGCGCGACTGCATTGGCACGGATACCTTTTTCAGCCAGTAAGGCTGCCAGGCCGCCAGAGAAATTAATAATGGCGGCTTTGGTGGCGGAGTAGGCGAGCAGCTTCGGTTTCGGCTGGTCAGCATTGATCGAGGCCGTATTAATGATCGATCCACCAGCAGGCATATGCCGTGTTGCCGCTTTAGTGATGTAAAACATCGCGTAAAGGTTGGTCTTCATGGTTCGGTCAAACTCTTCGTCGCTGATCTCATCCAGCGATTCGCGCGTCATCTGATACGCCGCGTTGTTCACCAGAATATTAATCTCACCAAAGGCTTCGACGGCTTTATCGACCAGGGCGTTGCAGTGTGACGCCTCACTAATATCGCCAGGCACCAGAACCGCTTTCTGTCCCGCTTCTTCAACCAGCCGGGCGGTATCCTGCGCATCCTCATGCTCATCGAGATAGGAGATCAGGACATCGGCCCCTTCCCGGGCAAAGGCAATAGCGACGGCCCGGCCAATGCCGGAATCGCCACCGGTAATAATGGCTTTTTTCCCCGCCAGGCGGCCTGAACCCTGATAACTCTGCTCGCCGTGATCGGGCTGAGGCTGCATCGCCACGGTTTTACCCGGTGGCGTTTGTTGCTGTTCGGCAAAAGGGGGTTGCGGGCGTTGAATCGATGACATGAATATTCCTCCATAAAAATCCGTTAGCGTAAAACAACCGGTCCGGGTCACACCGCGCGGTGTGGCCCGGACCGGCACGCCTGTGTCAGTTAAGGCTTCGGTGACGTAATGCCGTCGATCTGCTCAGACTGCGCACCAGAACCGGGACGCGCATTGCCGAGCAGCGGCTCATCACCCAGAATCTCTGGCTGCTGTTTCGCGCTGAACTGACCATGGCCATCGTAAGCCGGGCCACTGCTCCAGCGACCTTCCGGCAGCGGTTTATCCAACGAAGTATTCAGACAGTAGTAAGAGTGCTCCTGCGCCTCATGCTCCTGCGGGAAGCTGTTCGGGATCGGCAGCGACGCGTTCAGTCCGCCCATCTCTTCGATCACCGCCAGCCACTGCTGCTGGTGCATGGTGTCACGGGCTATCAGGAAGGAGAGGAAGTCCTTCATGCCCTTGTCTTCCGTCATGTTGTAGAGGCGGGTCGCCAGTACGCGGCCGGTGGCTTCT
Source organism: Pantoea sp. RG18 (assembly GCF_025910075.1). Classification (NCBI taxonomy): domain Bacteria; kingdom Pseudomonadati; phylum Pseudomonadota; class Gammaproteobacteria; order Enterobacterales; family Erwiniaceae; genus Pantoea; species Pantoea sp. RG18. Next base: position 1,143,401 of record NZ_JAPCIL010000002.1, on the reverse strand, counting down.
GCGGTGACGTTAGCCAGCATATCGGCCGCCACGTTGCCGGACGCATAGATATGACTCATATCAAAAGGCATGCCGTTGGCGTTAACCGGCATTGCTGCCAGACCGGAAGAGAGGATATGGCGCGGGTTCATTCCGCCCAGAATCGCATTAACCACCGGATCTTTCGCTGACGCTTCCTGGTAAGAGAGCGGGGCGCCTTCAAGGTTAAGCGCCACGGCGTAGCCCAGCATTTCGATATGGCTCAGCTCTTCGGTAGCGGTCGAGATCAGCAGATCACGAATCCGCACATCACCGCGCGCGCCCATCGCCTGGAAAAAGTATTGCATCGCTACACGAATCTCACCTTCGACGCCGCCGATGGCCTGCTGGAGCAGCATGGCAAATTCTGGATCGGGTTTCTCTACACGAACCGGGAATTGAAGTTTTGATGAATGATGAAACATGATTATTTTCCTCGTCTGTGTTTGCAGTGGATGCAGAAAAAGCCTGGACACAGATATCGGATAAATAAAGCGAAACGACAGCAATTAATCGGAATTTCAGGTTGAATAAATGGCGAAAACGGTGTTTTCCGGAGCTATATCTGGTCCGGTGGGGCAGGCAATCTTAGCGGTGTGAAGGGGACAAGTGATTCAGTGCAGGAGAAATAAAAAAAGCCCCATAACAGGGGCTGATTCCGGACGGGAAAAGCATCCATGCTAATTCGCGTTCCCTCATAACAGACACAGATTTTTAGCTGTCGCTGGTCGCCGAAGCGCGCTGCAGAACATGTTCAAGCGCCTGACGGTAAATATCCTGCTTAACCACGTCACGCTCACTCTCCAGGCGGTGAATCAGGCCCAGCACAATGTCTTTATCGGAGACATGGGTTTTCGCATGGGCAAGTTCGGCATGGACTGCGGCGATAACCTGTTTTTCAGTGGTCAGCGCTGTGCCAGAGTTCATGAAGTAATCAGAAATCTGAGACTCTGTATTCATCGTTGTTTGCATGTCAGGCCTCATAAGAAATTGGGGGAAGAACGCGTCGATTCAGATCCGGTTACCGGCTGACGCAAAAAAAAATGCATCTGAAGGTGGAAATCCACAACACCTTCAGATGCGGTGCAAAGCACCTTTCGTTACAAGTGATTTAACATCACGAGACAAAGTTATACAAGAATCGCAAAGTTGTACAATGAAATTTGACAAAATTTAACTGGTCGGTGGTGTATTTTAAAAGTATGTTTAGAGTGAAAAAAGAGGTTTTCGATAGTTAATTGAATAAATACAGTGCGTTGGTGAGGTTTTCAGAGGGGTGACGATTTTCAGGCCAGCAGGCTGAGAATTGGGCTGACGACACATCAACGTGTTAAAACCGCTTTTTTCCGCCGATTTCAGCCAAAGTTGTACAGGTTTCAGCGCTGGAAAAGTGGCGGGTGCGATTGTGCTGCTGCAATCCTGGCCGTCTGACAGGCCATGCCGCATAATTCACTTCCCACGCCTGATGCAGAAGGCTAAGGTTGACCCCTTATTTATCACAAGGAAATGATCATGGTTCACGACTATTTCGCAATTCCGCCTGCGGGCATGACTCAGGAACAACATAAACGTTCGGTCGCCGTGGCTGCTGCTCTGTCAGTGGCAAAGGAGTCCGTCAGCGCCTCCACCTCAGCAACCGGCTCAAAAACCGCCTGGGATCTGCAGGCCGTGGCGAATGAAGTTGCTAATCTGGCCGACGCGATTCAGGATGCGCTGGAGAGTGACAGCGAGGTGTAAACACTAACCGGTATCGTCTGAGGCTTCTGCGGAGGCGGTGCAGGACAGGGCGGTGGCAGCGTTCAGGAGCCGATAAAGTCCGGCAATCGGACGCTGCCGGAAAATCCGCTTATTCCATTGCGGGTGGCTCATATTTAATATACTGACGCAGGGCATCATGGATAGCCTGGTTATTGCCCTCTTCCAGACCGCGTTCGGCATACTCTTTCGCCAGCGCCGCCAGTACATCGTCAAACTTCCCTTTGTAATTGAGATTATTCAGCGCAATTTGCTGACCGAGTATCGCTTTTAATACCGTAGTCTCAACCCTTAACTGCGCAACTGCCTCTTCAAGATGTTTGATTCGATCGTCGTCTGCCATAACCCCTCCATGCTTAAAAAAGCAGAATAACCAGCCCGCCCGTAATATTCAAACCTCTCCGAATGCCAGAGAAGCGTTGTCAGATTTTCCTTAAGTAAAAATAATCAGCCGGTGAATTTATAAGATTCTTTACTGTAAGAAGAAATCGACGCTATTCCGGCGATGCGGCTAAAGTAACCCGTTTCTGCTTATTCTGACGGCAATGCGAAAAAACGTTTAAAAAAAAGTGCATTACCATCAACCCTTTCGCTTAAAGATGTTCCATGTCACTTGATTAAAAGGGGGATTAGCTATTACTGTGTTTATATACAGTAATCTGAAAAAGGAGCGAAATTATGGAATTCATTAAACCTGCGGACATTCGTGCCGTTATGCCTTTACCGCTATATATCGAACGTGTGCCGTGCGGGTTTCCATCCCCGGCGCAGGATTATGTCGAACAACGCATTGATCTCAATGCGCTGATGGTCCAGCACCCCAGCGCCACCTATTTTGTCCGTGTCAGCGGCGAGTCAATGATTGAGGCGGGCATCAATGATGGTGACATGCTGGTGGTCGACAGTTCACTCACCGCCTCACACGGCGATATTGTGGTCGCCGCGGTCGAAGGTGAATTCACCGTTAAACGTCTCCAGCTTCATCCCTGTCTGCAACTGATGCCGATGAATACCAAATTTAAACCGATCGCTATCCAGACCGAAGATGCGCTGGAGGTGTTTGGCGTTGTGACCTTTGTTATTAAAGCGACCCACTGACCATGTTCGCGCTGGTCGACGTAAACAGCTTTTACGCGTCGTGTGAGACCGTTTTCCGGCCTGATCTTAAAGGTAAACCGGTAGTAGTGCTGTCGAACAACGACGGCTGCGTGATTGCGCGCAGCGCCGAGGCAAAGAAAGTCGGCATCAAAATGGGCGCGCCCTATTTTAAGATGCGTGAAGAACTAACGCGTCACGCGGTGCAGGTCTTCAGCTCAAATTATGCGCTCTACGCCGACATGAGCCATCGGGTGATGACCATACTGGAAGAGATGGCGCCATCGGTGGAGATCTACTCGATCGACGAAGCGTTTATGGATCTCACCGGCGTGCAGAACTGTATGGCGCTGGAGACCTTTGGTCGTCAGGTCAGAGAACGAATAGGCAAAGAGACCCATCTGACGGTGGGCGTCGGCATTGCACAGACTAAAACGCTGGCCAAGCTGGCGAATTTTGCGGCCAAAAAGTGGAGCAAAACCGGCGGCATTGTCGACCTGTCGGACCCTGAACGACAAAAAAAGCTGCTGGCGCTGATTGATGTGGCGGAAGTCTGGGGCGTGGGTCATCGGATCGGCAAACGGCTCAACGCCATGGGCGTCATGACGGCAAAAGATCTGGCCGATCAAAGCACTGAGGCTATTCGCAAACAGTTCAGTGTGGTGATGGAGCGCACCGTCAGAGAGCTGCGTGGCGAATCCTGCCTGGAGCTGGAGTCAGTGACGCCGGTAAAACAGCAAATCATGTGTTCGCGCTCGTTTGGCAGCCGTATCTCCGACTACGATCAGATGCGCGAGGCTGTCTGCGCGTATGCCGAGCGCGCGGCGGAGAAGCTGCGCCGTGAGAATCAATATTGCCGTCAGGTAGGGGTATTTGTGCGCACCAGTCCGCATGCGACTGACGAACCCTTTTATGGCAATCAGTCGATGGAGCAACTGCTGATTCCGACGCAGGACACACGCGACATCATCAGAGTTGCAATGGCGTGCCTGGATAACATCTGGATTGAGGGACATCGCTATATGAAGGCCGGCATCGTGCTGGGGGATTTTTTCAGCCAGGGCGTGGCTCAGTTTGATCTGTTTGACGAACATCAGCCACGCCGCAATAGCGAAGAGCTGATGAAGCTGATCGACACAGTCAACAAGCTCGGCAGCGGGAAGCTGTGGTTTGCCGGGCAGGGGATCAACAAAGCCTGGTCGATGAAACGCGAGATGCTGTCGCCTGCCTATACCACCCGGATAACCGATCTGCCTGTGGTTGCGCTTAAGTGAAGGCTGACCCGATGTTCCTCTGCTGCTGAAGCCGCGGCCTCTGCTAAAAGCTTTTTTTATCACGCGATTAAAGTGGCAGGAAGTTATGCTTTGCCTGACCCGATGAGTAGTTTTTCATCGGGTAATTTAAGCAAATTACCAGGTAAATATAATGGATTTCAGGCAGTTTGAAGCCAGAGTGATGCTCTGGCCCGCAATACATTTCACAGCAATCATAAAATCCCGCCATCATGACGAATATGAGATTTATGCGATCGACGATAACAGCAATATAAAAACCCGACTCTTTCTATGTTTTGCTGACAATGAAAACCACGCCAGCCTGCTTATTAAGCAATTTACGTTATGGCTGTTAAAAATAAACGCGCTGAAGCGCAGCCAGCAGCGGGAAAAAGGCCGCACAGAGACAACATCCTTATCTGAATGAATCGCGTCCGGCTTGCACCGCAGACCAGACGGCGGCTGGTCAGACAGCGGCGAATCATATTAATGCGTCCGGGAAATAACGGGCCGTCTGCGCGTGACGGGCGACGGACGGCCTGGCTTGTTACCCGCGCCTGGGATAGAATCGCCATTGATTTTGACAGCAACACACCTCCCCAGGCCGGTAACAATGACCACGACAGCCACAACGTATAAAAACAAAGAGCGGGGACGCCCCAGAGAGTTCGGGATCGAACAGGCTCTGGATCACGCCATGATCGTTTTCCGGCAAAAAGGGTATCATGCGGCCTCAATGAACGATCTGGGTGAGGCGATGCATCTCTCCGCAGGCAGCATCTATAAGGCGTTTAAAGATAAGCGCTCGCTCTTCCTGCTGGTATTCGAACGCTATCTGTTGCTGAGAAATAGTGAGTTGCACCGTCGTCTGGCACCCTGTGCCAGCGGGCGGGGGAAAATAACCGAGCTATTGCAATTCTACCTGGATTCGGCACGTGCCACAGAAGGGCGTTGCGGCTGTCTGGTCGTCGCCAGCGCGATTGCGCTGCAGACGATGGATCAGCCACTCGCGCAGCGCATTGATGAGGTCGTTCAGCGTAATCAACGCTTCCTGGTCTCGCTGCTGGAGCTGGGACAACAGGATGGATCTATCGATAACACGCTGGACAGCGAGGCGGCAGCCGGTTTAATTCTCTGTATTGCTTTTGGATTGCGGGTGGCAGGTAAGGTCAGCGATGTGACTAACGAAGAAAAGACGCTGGCGCTGGCATTGAAAGTACTGGGGTAACCAGGCAAGGCCGCTCAATCAGTAAACAGACTTCCCGGACATGGGCTTCCAGACAGAGAAATTCTGCACTCTCCTTTCCCCTCATCTGATTATGTGCCAGGCTTTCACGCTTTATCCTGTAGCGAAGAAAATTAAGGCGCGTTTCGTGAAAACCTCAATCTTACTGACACTCGTGGCAGCCATTGGCTGTTCTGTTTTTGCTGCCCGTGGTGGGTTTGAAACCCCTACAGCGAAACATCCAAAAACGCTGCAGGTGACTGAAAACGGGGAGCCGCTGACGCGCTGACCGTGAAGAGAGGCGGAGAGAAGCCGACGAGGACCGGTTAACGGCCAGATGACCGGCCGATGAGTGCAGAGCAATAGCACTCATCAATCTGCGTGGAAGCCGTTTCAGGCCGACACAGGAGCCGGGTGCAGAGCGTTGCAATTCACGTTCTGGTCACGTTCTGGCCGACATGCACTATTCCACTGCCACGCAGGCCCGGCGTCTCTGGCTGTGAGGCCAGGCGCGTGCCCGGCACCCTAAAAAAACAGCAATGACCCGCACATGACTAACGATAATCTTTAAGATTAACCGGTGCCTGTCCGGTCTCGACCAGCCAGTTTAATTCGGCACGGTCGCGCGTTGAGGATTCGATAAAACCTTTGAGCCAGTTGCGCGCATCGGCAATCTGCGTGACCCGCTCATCGTTGCGCTCCTGTTCGGCCATTTCGCTCAGCTGGCGAATCAGTGCTACCAGCGTAATCTCCTGTTCGTCAAAAGCCAGATTAATTGCAGCTTCACCAAGAATCATATGACCCGTTGTTTTGTCGTGATAAACCATCTGCACCCTCCTGATTAAGTAGCGATATAAAGAGTCTAGTTAAAGGCGTTCCGGACTAAAAGGTGGGAAACAGCAGGGCGCTATGATTAAAATTTACCGAAAATAAAGTGAACCTTTAATCGAGGCGGTAAACCACTCATATCAAAGCATAAAAACAGGCTGAGGTTTTTTGTGAGAAATAAGCTGAGCTATTATGCTGGTTAAAAAAGCTGGGAGTTGCCGGAAATTCAGATAAGGGCGGAACGGCGCATTTCGTTATCAGATTATTATCTGCACCACTATCCGCACGGTTGCCTGCCATATTATGGCCACGCCGCAGCGGATATTTCTGATTTATAAACCACCGGGGAATAAAACCAGGACTGTGCACCACTTCGTGCCAGGCGCAGGCAAAAATAAAGCCGCCCATGGGCGGCTTTATTCATCGGGCAACAGCGATCGGATTATTTCTTCGGTACTTCAGAGACCGCTTTAACGTCCGCTTTATTAATCTGCTGCTTCACGCCATTTGCATCGGTATAAGCCAGCAGGCCGGCATCCGATTCAGAAGGCTTGCCATCACTAATAATGGTGCGTCCATCGTTAGTCTGAATCGCATAACTGGTACGGGTGCAGCCGGTTAATACGGTCATACCAATCAATGCGGCGAGAGGTAAAATCAGCGCTTTTTTCATCTTATTCACCTTATATTAGTTGTCGAGTTCACTCATATTACTGATCTCATTACGATTGATCTGCTCAGTTTTTCCTGTCTGAGCATCGCGGTAAGAAACCAGACCAGTATCTGAATCAATCTGCGGTTTGCCATCGGTGACAATCGTGCGGCCATCGGTGGTCTTAATCGACTGGTTTGAGGCACAACCTGCCAGCGTACCTAAAGAGAGAGCCAGCAACGCAATGGCTGACAGGGATTTCATTTTCATTTTTTCTGCTCCATGAAGTATATCCGAACGTTTACAGCATAGTCGGCTTTATCAGGTTTGCTGGCCCTGTCGCGTCTCGCTGCCTGTTTTTTAAACAAAACCGGAGTGTGTGGTGCTGATTAGGGGGGATGACGGCGTGAAATAGCATTTATTGCAAATGTACCCAGCCGTTCTGTGCCATTTCAGCAGAGGATGCGCTGTATCGAAATAAGATCGATGCTGATGCGGGAAATAAGCACGGCAGCCAGAGCGGATATTTCCGTAAAAGCCAGAATAGCGGTGCGGAAATAGTGAGCAATGGGGTGAATGTCTGGCGGGATTCACAGGTCCGATACCCTGAAGGCTATCGGACCTGTGGAGAAGGGGATCAGAGGATGGAGTCTTCGCCCGCTTTGGCGGCCGCTTTTTCTGCTTTCATGGCGCTGACCGGGTCTGATGCGCTCAGCCAGCGGTCAAATTTCTGGTAGGTGTCGATAAAGGTTTTAAAGTAGCTGCTGGCGATGGTGGCATTCTCTTTGTGGTTCATAAACGCCACTGCCAGCTTAAATGCATCTTCGTTATCAAATTTCATGTTTGTCTTCCTCGCTTAAGATCTATAGAGCGTAGCCTGAGAACGCGGCCTGTGCATTCAGACAACCGTCTGAAAAGGCGCAATAATTCAGCCTGACTGACAGCATCTGCCAGATTGGCGTGGATTCCCACTTACTTCGCGCCCAATCCTTCTTATAATGCCAGCTTCACTCGTGAAGGAGACCCGCTTATGTTGAAAGGATTAACCGTTGCCGCGGTGCTACTGCTGTCAGGCTGTAGCCTGATGCATAAACAGCCGCCGTCGCCGCAGACCCTGCACTATCGCTGCGGAACCATGCCCCTGACCGTGACGCTGGACGAGGCGCAGCAGCAGGTCAGTTTCATCATGGATGGGCAGCCTCTGACGCTGAAGCAGACGGTATCCGCTTCCGGCGCACGCTACAGCGATAACACCTATGTGTTCTGGTCCAAAGGAAACGGCGCATTTATCGAACGTAACGATAAAATTGTCGTGAATGATTGTGAGCTGCAACCTGCCAGCTGACTTGTTATCTGAATAGGCGAGCATTATGAGCGACAGCGAAACGCTACACACCATTGCCCATCTGCGGCGTGAATATACCCGCGGTGGATTGCGTCGTAAGGATCTGCCGGACGATCCGATCGCGCTGTTTGAACAGTGGCTAAGCCAGGCCTGTGAGGCAAAACTGCCCGATCCTACCGCCATGACCGTGGCAACCGTGGATGAGCAGGGCCAGCCATGGCAGCGTATCGTGCTGCTGAAGCACTACGATGCGCAGGGCATGGTGTTTTACACCAACCTCGGCAGCCGTAAGGCGCTGCAGCTGGCGCACAATCCGCGCATCTCTCTGCACTTCCCGTGGCACTATCTGGAGCGTCAGGTGATGGTGCTGGGTGAAGTGGAAAAACTGTCGCCCCTCGAGGTGCTGAAATATTTCCACAGTCGTCCGCGCGACAGTCAGATTGGTGCCTGGGTGTCGAAGCAATCGAGCCGTATTTCGGCACGCGGTATTCTGGAAGGAAAGTTCCTGGAGCTTAAACAGAAGTTCCAGCAGGGCGAAGTGCCGCTGCCCAGCTTCTGGGGTGGCTACCGGGTGAAATTTCACACGATGGAGTTCTGGCAGGGTGGCGAACATCGTCTGCACGATCGTTTCATCTATCAGCGCGATCACGACGGCTGGAAAATCGACCGTCTGGCACCCTGAATCTGCACGATTCGCCCCTATCAGCGCTGGCACAGAAAGCGTCAGCGCTTTATGCTATAGCCCTGATTTTTTTCGATTCCGCAACTCAGCGGAAAGCTGTGTACCAGCATAGGTGCAGTCTGATCAATTTGGAGTCAGTAATGACCAGCAGTAACCTGATACAACAATTGCAGGAGAGGGGCCTAATCGCCCAGGTGACGGATGAAGACGCGTTAACAGAGAAACTGGCGCAGGGGCCAATTTCGCTCTATTGCGGCTTTGACCCCACTGCTGACAGCTTGCATTTGGGCCATCTGGTACCGCTGCTCTGCCTGAAGCGTTTTCAGGATGCCGGCCACAAGCCGGTGGCGCTGGTCGGTGGTGCAACCGGCCTGATTGGTGACCCGAGCTTCAAAGCCGCAGAGCGTAAACTTAATACCAGTGAAACCGTCAACGAATGGGTTGAAAAGATCCGCCAGCAGGTGGCGCCATTCCTCGACTTCGATTGCGGCAGCAACAGCGCCATCGCTGCCAACAACTACGACTGGTTTGGCGGCATGAACGTGCTGACCTTCCTGCGTGATATCGGCAAGCACTTCTCTGTTAACCAGATGATCAACAAAGAAGCGGTGAAGCAGCGTCTGAACCGTGACGATCAGGGCATCTCCTTTACCGAGTTCTCCTATAATCTGCTGCAGGGCTATGACTTCGCCTGTCTGAACGAGCTGCACGGTGTGTCGCTACAGATTGGCGGTTCTGATCAGTGGGGCAACATCACCTCCGGTATCGATCTGACCCGTCGTCTGCATCAGAACCAGGTCTTTGGCCTGACCGTTCCGCTGATCACCAAGTCTGACGGCACCAAATTCGGTAAAACCGAAGGCGGCGCAGTCTGGCTGGATGCGAAGAAAACCAGCCCGTACAAGTTCTATCAGTTCTGGATCAACACCGCGGATGCTGACGTCTATCGCTTCCTGAAGTTCTTCACCTTCCTGAGCATGGAAGAGATCAACGCGCTGGAAGAAGAAGATAAAAACAGCGGCACCGCGCCACGTGCGCAGTACGTGCTGGCTGAGCAGGTGACGCGTCTGGTGCATGGCGAAGCGGGTCTGTCTGCGGCGAAACGCATTACTGCCAGCCTCTTCTCCGGATCCGTGAGCGAAATGACCGAAGCCGATTTTGAACAGCTGGCGCAGGATGGTATGCCAACTATCGTGCTGGGCGCTGACGATGATCTGCAGCAGGCGCTGGTGAAAGCAGAGCTGGTGCCGTCCCGTGGCCAGGCGCGCACCATGATCGGCTCCAATGCCGTTTCACTGAACGGTGAAAAGCAGTCCGATGCGGAGTACCGCTTCAGCGACAGTGACAAACTGTTTAACCGCTATACGCTGCTGCGTCGCGGCAAGAAACATTACTGCCTGATTAACTGGCAGTAAGATTTCAGGGCCGGTTTCCGGCCCTTTTTTTATGGCAAGGCAGGACAGGGCAAACAAGTGAAAAATATTTTAGCGATTCAGTCGCACGTTGTTTTTGGTCACGCTGGTAACGCGGCGGCTGAGTTTCCGATGCGCCGTATGGGCGCAAACGTCTGGCCGCTGAATACCGTGCAGTTTTCCAACCATACGCAATATGGCCACTGGACCGGCACGGTGATGCCTGCAACGCATTTAACCGACATTGTTAAAGGCATTGCTGACATCGACCGCCTGAAGACCTGTGACGCGGTGCTGAGCGGTTATCTGGGCTCGGCAGAGCAGGGCGAGCAGATTCTGCAGATTGTCCGTCAGGTCAAAGCGGCCAACCCGAATGCCTGGTACTTCTGCGATCCGGTCATGGGCCATCCGGAGAAAGGCTGCATCGTGGCGCCGGGTGTGGCGGAGTTTCACTGTAAAATGGCGATGCCTGCCAGCGACATTATCGCCCCGAACCTGCTTGAACTGGAGATGCTGAGCGAGCGCACCGTCACGGACGTCGACGCGGCGGTAGACGCTGCGCGGGCACTGATTGCCCAGGGACCACGCGTGGTGCTGGTGAAGCATCTGGCGCGTGCGGGTCGTCGCAGCGATCGCTTTGAAATGCTGCTGGTGACGGCTGAAGATGCCTGGCACATCAGCCGTCCGCTGGTCGATTTCGGTGTCCGTCAGCCGGTCGGCGTGGGCGATCTCACCAGCGGTCTGCTGCTGGTGAATCTGCTGCACGGCAAATCATTGCAGGATGCGCTGGAGCATGTCACCGCAGCGGTGTACGAGGTGATGCTGAAAACCCATCAGATGGGCGAATATGAACTGCAGCTGGTGGCGGCACAGGATGCCATCGCCACGCCGACGCAGCACTTCGCGGCAGAAAAACTGTAACGCATCAGGGCCGGATAACCGGCCCTGTTGACTCAGGCTAAGCCTTCCGCCTTAAGCGCCGCCTGCACCGCAGGACGTTCCGCGACACGATCAAACCACGCGCCCAGCGCCGTAAAGCCGGATAAATCCAGTCCCAGCGCTTTTGCCCAGCGCGTCACCACAAACAGATAGGCATCCGCCACGCTGAAATGCAGCCCCATCAGCCACTGTTTGTCGCGCAGTGACTCATCGACATAGCGGAATTTTGCTTCCAGCTGGCTGCGGGTCTGCGCTTTTACCTCATCGGAGTAACCGGGACGAAACAGTGGCCCAAAGCTTTTATGCAGCTCGCTGCTGATGTAGCTGAGCCACTCCACGGTGTGATAACGCGTCAGGCTGCCAACCGGTGCCAGCAGATGGCGATCGGGCTTCAGATCCGCCAGGTACTGAACAATGGCGACGCCTTCTGTCAGCACAGAACCGTCGCTGAGCTGCAGCGCGGGCACCTGGCCTTTAGGATTGATTTGGCGGAAGTCATCGCCCCGTTCAGTGATTTTTGTGGCCAGATCAACACTCACCTGAGTGAAGTCGAGTCCGCATTCACGCATAACAATATGGGGTGAGAGAGAGCAGGCACCCGCTTTGCAAAACAGTTTCATGACCAGGTACTCCTTGTTGCAATGGAATCCTTGCATAGTAAAGAGTCAAAGCGGGATTACCAGTGACAAAGATCAGGGATCTGCGAAGGGCGTTGCGGCAAGCCATAAAAAAAGCCGGGCAGAGCCCGGCTTAGCTGAAGTGCAGCGTGAATTACGCCTGCACGTTATTTTTTTTCGCGTCCGGATCCTGCGCCATGCGGTTCAGCATCGGCGCCGTAATCAGCATCAGCAGGGCGATCACCGCCGTCACGATACCAATCTGCTGGAATACGCGGCTGTAGGTCGCCAGCGAAATCAGTGGATCGGTAACGTTTTCAGGCACGGCCATCAGATTTGCCACTTTACCGGCAATCACTGCCGCGCCAGCGGTAGTCAGGAACCAGGAACCCATGATAAAGCCCATCAGACGCTGAGGCACCAGCTGTGCCACCATCGCCAGGCCGAGGCCAGAGATCATCAGCTCACCGATACTCTGCAGCGCATAGCTCAGGATCAGCCAGTTAACGGAAACGATACCGGCATCGCTGGCGAACTTCGCACCCACCGGCAGCACCAGGAACGCAGCGGAGCAGAGCACCATACCAAAGGCAAACTTGTGCGGCATCGGCAGTTTATCGCCCAGCTTGTTATAGAGCGCCGCCAGCAGCGGACTGGCCAGCATAATCCAGAACGGGTTCAGCGCCTGGAACTGCTCGGGGGCAAAAGTAATGCCGAGAATGGTGTGCTCAACGTTGCGGATAGCAAAGAAGTTGAGTGACGTTGGCATCTGCATATAAAGCACGAAGAACAGAATCGCTTCGACCATCAGCAGGAAGGCAACAATCATCTTACGACGTGCCGCACCCTGCAGTGCAAAGGCCTCTTTGGCAAACACCAGCACAATACCCAGGGCAATCACCGCCAGCACCAGTCGTGCGATAGACTGGTGATGCAGCATCCAGTTGGCCAGTGCGATCAGTACGACGATGCCGACCAGCGTCATCAGCAGTTTTCCGATCTGCAACGGAGCGAAATCGGGTTTAGAACCGTAATCCTTAACCATGCGTTTGCAGAACAGGAAGTTAAACAGGGTGATGATCAGACCGATAACGCACAGTGAGAAGGCTACGCTATAACCATATTTCGCCGCTAACCACGGTGTCAGCATCATTGAGAAGAGTGAACCGATGTTGATCGACATATAGAACATGGTGAAAGCACCGTCGAGACGCGGATCATCTTTGTCATAGCAGGTAGAGAGCAGCGAAGAGGGGTTTGCCTTAAACAGGCCGCTACCCACCGCGATGGTCGCCATACCGATGTAGACAATGCTGACGTTATGACCGGAGAACGCCACCAGCGCATAGCCCAGCGCCAGCACCAGGACACCCAGCACGATGACGCGTTTGGTACCCAGCACCTTATCACCGAGCCAGCCGCCAATCGCGACCAGACCATACACCAGCGCACTGAATGAAGAGAACAGGGTAATGGAGTCTGATTCAGACAACCCCAGTTGCTTCACCAGGTAAACCGCCATAATGGCCTGCAGGCCATAGAAGCCAAAACGTTCCCATAACTCAATCGAGAAGATTAAGTAGAACGCCTTCGGCTGTTTAAACGCATTGAGACTGACAGCCTCATCAGTGTGTTTGTTTGCAGTTGACACATGTACCTCAGTTTTTTCATACCCTGTTTCGGGACAGGAATTAAGTCCGCGTCATGTGAGTTTTCCATGCGCAAGATTGTTATTAGAAGGGAAAAGCGGCGACTAATTTGGCTGATTACGGGCGGCAGGGCAAGAATTTTCTGACAACCCGCCCGACCCTGGAATGTTGGGTTAAAAAACTTATAGCAAACTGTTAATTGGTTTTTAATTTTGAGTGTAGTGAAAATAGCAGCGCATAAACGCTGGATAAGCGCCTTGCACTGGAGAGTATTAACATTAACTGCTAATGCGCGGTTAACCAGATAAATAGTTTGCTGAATGATAATCAGGCAGCACTAACGGCAGGTTGCTGATTAATTCACAGTCAATCTGCCGAATTATCGGACATTACATGCCTGGCATTGCCGCAAAAACCGTCAAATGATGATCCTGTGCACAAACAGATGATTTATTTCAGAAAGGAAAAAAAGAAACCGGTTGCGTCGTCTCGTCTGACGCGGCAGCTGAGAGTGCTCACAGGCGCTGGCAAGATAAAAATCAGCTCAGCCTGCCGGTGAAAAGCCGCCCGTGCGTGTTAAAAAACGTATCGCGATAATCCGCTTTCAGCTCGCCCTCGACAGAAAATTAACATTACTGTAACCTCTCAATTTCCCCGAAAAGGATCTGTTTATGTCGTCCCCCCTGCGCTTATCCCTGGTTGGTGACTACCGCGCCGATGCGGTTGCCCATCAGGCTATCCCCCTTGCTATTGAACGTGCTGCCCGCTGGCTGAATATCACCGCTGAAGCGGAGTGGATCGCCACTGACCGACTGGATGAGTCAGAACTGCAACTCAGCGACGCCGTCTGGGTGGTGCCCGGTAGCCCCTATCGAAATGATGCCGGCGTGTTTGATACACTCCGCTGGGTGCGTGAAACCGGAAAGCCTTTTCTTGGCTCCTGCGGTGGCTTCCAGTATGCGCTGATCGAGTATGCGCGCAACGTACTGGGCTGGCAGGATGCCAGTCATGCCGAGACGGACACCGAGGGGAGGATGGTGATTGCCCCGCTGAGCTGTTCGCTGGTGGAACAGCGCGGCGCGGTGAGGTTCGGACCCGGGTCACGCATTGCCAGAGCCTATGGCGCGCTGGAGAGTGATGAAGGTTATCACTGTAACTTTGGTGTTAACCCGGAATTCAGTGCAGCGCTGGGCGATAATACGCTGCGCATTACTGCCTGGGACAACGCGGGCGATGTGCGTGGCGTCGAGCTACCGGATCACCCATTCTATGTCGCCACGCTGTTTCAGTCGGAACGCGCCGCCCTGCAGGACAAAGATTCTCCGCTGGTGATTGCCTGGATGCAGGCGGCGCTGGCGCAACGCTAAACGCGATCGCCCTGTGACACTGTCACAGGGCGATGCTCGTCAGCGCAGCATGGCCGGGCGTTTTGCGTTAAAGGACCAGTTATCGATCAGAAACTGCATGCCCAGCGCATCGTTTCGGTTTTTATCCGGTAGCGAGTTGTAGAGTGCATGTGCCGCTTCAACCCGTTCCATATTCAGGGTAATCCCCAGCCCTGGCCCCTCTGGCAGTTCCAGATAGCCATCCCGAATCTGCGGCGCATGCTGCGTCAGCTGCTGCCCATCCTGCCAGATCCAGTGGGTATCAAAGGCGGTCAGGCGATCACCGGGTGCGGCTGCCCCCAGATGCGCCACCATCGCCAGCGACACGTCAAAGTGGTTGTTTGAGTGGCAGCCGGTGGTCAGGCCCCACTCATGGCAGAGCTGCGCCACGGTGTGTGCGTTACGCATCGTCCAGAAGTGTGGGTCGGCCAGGGGGATGTCGATGGCATTCAGCTGCAGCGCATGCTGCAACTGTCGCCAGTCATTGGCGATCATATTCGTGGCAACCGGAACGCCGGTGGCCCGCCTGAATTCTGCCAGCGTTTCCCGGCCGGAATAGCCATGCTCCGCGCCGCAGGGATCTTCCAGATAGGGAATGCGGCCCGCCAGCTGTTTGCCATAATAAATGGCCTCATCCAGCGACCAGCTGGCGTTGGGATCAACCGTTACCCGCGCCTGCGGGAAGCGCGCCAGCAGGGCATTGACCGTCTCCACTTCCACTTCGCCGTGATGTACACCGCCCTTGAGTTTGAAATCGCGGAAGCCATAGCGCTCCGCTGCCGCCTCCGCCAGCCGCACCACGCCTTCCGCGTCCATCGCTTTCTCATGACGCAGTTGCAGCCAGGCATCACCACCCGCGTGGCCCGCCTGATAGTTCATGCTGGTCAGGTTACGGTCGGCGATATAGAACAGATAGCCGAGGACCGGCACCCGATCGCGCTGCTTGCCGCTGGCAAGTAACTCGGCCACCGGCAGATTCAGGTGCTGACCCAGCAGATCAAGCAGCGCCGCTTCAATCGCCGCGGTGGCGTTGTAAAACTTCTCCGGGTTCATCTGCGGAATATGAATGTCGTCGGTATGCGCGGTCTGCTGGTGTCGCGCGTCGCTGGCAAACAGCGTGGCGATGGTGGCATTCAGCCGCAGGAGTTCGCTGCCCTCAATCTGCGGACGAAAGCGCTCAAGCAACGCCAGCGTTGAAGCGTGACAGGGACTTTCGCCGACGCCGGTACGGCCAGCCGAGTCAGTCAGGATCACCAGGATACGGGTAAAGTAGCAGTTGTGTGCGCCGCCAATGTTCAGCAGCATGCTGTCATATCCGGCGACCGGCACTACCCGCATTGTTTTAATGACTGGACTGTCTGACATGTTGATTCTCCATAGGATCGAGGGAAGGCGGGGATGGCTTGCGGCGCAGCAGCAGCCACAGTCCGGTCAGCAACGAGACGCTGGTCAGGGCATAGAGACCGCCGGTAGTGGAGCCGGTCTTCATCTCCAGATAGCCAAACACCGTCGGTGCGAAGAAGCCGCCAAGGTTGCCAACGGAATTCACCAGCGCAATGCCGGGCGCGACAATCGAGGCGGGCAGTTCTCCCTGTGGCATCGGCCAGAAAAAGGTCGCACTGACTTTCGAGCCGATACAGGCCACGATCATCGCCAGGAAGCCAAACCACGGGGAACCCAGCGTGGCCATAAATGTGCCGCAGGCCGCGACCAGCATGGCGACACCCAGCGCTTTATCGAGTTTGTCGCGGTGGCGGTCTGAAAAGCGGCTCAGCAGATTAATGGCAATAATGGCGCACAGCCAGGGCACGGCGGTGAGAATGCCGATGCCAAAACTGCTGAAGCCCTGAATGCGCTGAATAATCTGCGGCAGCCAGAACACCAGCGTATAGCCGGTCATGGTCATAGTGAAAAAGATCGCGCAGAAGAACAGCAGGCTGCGATTACGTAGCAGCGACATTTTGCCTGGCTCGCGGTTAAGCTCGTCACGCTGCGCCTCTTCATTCTGCAGCTGCTGCACCAGCGCCTGTTTCTCCGCGGCACTCAGCCAGCGCGCCTCGCCAGGTCGTGACACCAGCACCCAGGCGGCGAGAATGCCGACCAGCACCGACGCACCGCCTTCGAGAAACATCACCCACTTCCAGCCTGCAATCCCCAGGAAATTGTGCATCATCAGGATCGCGCCGGTGATGGGGCCGGAGAAGAGAAAGGCGCCAGCGGTGGCACTCAGCACCATCGCGGTGGCACGGCCGCGCCAGGCATTGGGCACCCACTGACGGAAATAGAACAGCACGCCAGGAAAGAAGCCTGCTTCCGCTACGCCAAGTAAAAAACGCAGCAGGTAAAACTGGATCGGTGAGGTGACGAAACCGGTCAGGACCACCACCAGTCCCCAGGTTATCATGATGCGCGTCAGCCAGACGCGGGCGCCGAAGCGCTTCATCATCAGGTTGCTCGGCACCTCAAACAGCGCATAGCCGATAAAAAAGAGGCCCGCGCCCAGCCCAAAGGCCGCCGCGCTGATCCCGGCATCGGTTCGCAACTCCGCTTTGATAAAGCCAATATTGGCGCGGTCGATCTGGTTAATAATCAGCATCACCACCAGCATCGGGATGATATGGGTGAAGAACTTTTTGATGGCGGAGGCGATCAGCTCATCGTGCTGCGGGGACAAGGCGCTATCCATCGGTCTTCCTCATGAGAAACGTAAAGAAGAGCAAAGTGTAGGGCGCTGAAAAGGCCAGCTCTATGGGCATCCGCCCAGGAGCCGATGGGCGTACGGCCTGGACGGTTGTGTTATCAATATGTTACGGAGTGGCGTGGGCGAAGCGGCAGAGTAAAACTGTGGCAGCGATCAACTTCTCAGGACCAGGGTTCAGGGGAGACCTGAATGCCAGAAGTCGCGCCGACAGTGAAAGATGTGCCAGTGCGGGCAGACAGGTTTCAGCCACTGAACTGACGGCGCTGGGCAATCTCTTCAGCACGCAGCAGCAGCGCCTGCAAATCATCCTCGTCAATATCCAGCAGTTCACCGTCCTGCAAAGCCTGATGCAGATCGGCGCGCGTCAGCGGCACCGGCATGGCTACCGGATCGGGTTTAACTTCTTCCGGGGCCAGCGGATGCGGATAGCGACGACCGGCCAGATTATTAAACAGCAGAGCCAGCAGGGCGAGGGTCAGTGAATTGAGCAGGATCGGCGTCAGGACAAAGTGATATCCAAGCTGCTGCACCGAAGGGCCGCCCAGAATAGCGGTCAGCGCAACGGCACCGCCGGGCGGATGCAGACAGCGCAGCTGGAACATTAACAGGATCGCCACACAGGCTGCGACGCCGCAGGCAAGGGCAGGATCAGGGATCAGCTGGCTGACGGTAACGCCCGCCAGCGCTGACAGGCTGTTGCCGCCGACGATTGCCCACGGCTGAGCCAGCGGACTGGCGGGCAGACCAAAGAGTAAAACCGCCGAGGCACCGACCGGCGCGACAAACCACAGGTTCAGTTCGCCCAGCACCCAGTGGCTCAGCAGGCTGGTCAGGATCAAGCCGATACCGGCACCCAGTCCGGCGATCACCACATGCTTTTTACTCACTGCCAGCGGATGTGGCCAGAGGCGCGCCAGAAACAGGCGCAGAGGATGGCTTCCGGCAGAAGCGCTTTTGTTCATTACTTTACTCACTGTGTCATAACATTTTCTTATCGTCAGGGGCGGCGATTCTCCATCATCAACATCAATGTAACAACCCGACAAACTGTACTGTTATTCGTACGAACAGGGAGAGCAGCGAAAAGGGGGATCGGGCAGGAGACGCGTTAGCAGAAGTGATCGCCGGATAATAAAAAACCCGCCGCAGCGGGTCTTTCATCAGTGCAATCACTCGACTTTGTCGGGATACTCGCAGAGATCTTCAATCAGGCAGGAGCCACAGCGGGGTTTACGCGCTACGCAGGTGTAGCGACCGTGCAGAATCAGCCAGTGATGGCAATCAACCTTATACGCCGCCGGAACCACCTTCAGCAGCTTCTGCTCCACCTCTTCCACATTCTTACCCGGCGCAAATTTCGTCCGGTTGCTGACGCGAAAAATATGGGTATCGACGGCTATCGTCGGCCAGCCAAAGGCGGTGTTGAGCACCACATTGGCGGTTTTACGGCCGACACCGGGCAGGGCTTCCAGTGCCGCACGATCTTCCGGCACTTCGCCGTTGTGCTGCTCAAGCAGAATGCGGCAGGTTTTAATCACATTTTCCGCTTTGCTGTTAAACAGGCCGATGGTTTTAATGTATTCCTTCACGCCATCCACACCCAGCGCCAGCATCGCGGCAGGCGTATTGGCCACCGGATAGAGCTTTGCGGTGGCTTTGTTCACGCTGACATCGGTCGCCTGCGCCGAGAGCAGCACCGCGATCAGCAACTCAAACGGCGTGCTGAAGTTGAGTTCGGTGGTCGGATGCGGATTATTCTGCTGCAGCCGACGGAGAATTTCGGTGCGTTTGGTCTGATTCACACCGGTTTCCCGACAGCGTCCTGAGGCGGCGCGGTTTCGGCCGCCTGAGCACGCAGTGCTGCCCGCTGTTTCATCTTCTGATCGATCAGATATTTTCCGGCCAGCATCATGCCCAGGCCGATAAAGGCGCCTGGCGGCAGCATCGCCAGCAGCATTGGCGAGTCGAAATGGACCACTTCGATACGCAGCGACTTCGCCCAGGGACCGAGCAGCTGGTCGGCACCGTTAAACAGCGTGCCACTGCCGATAATTTCGCGCAGCGATCCCAGCACCACCATGGCGCAGGTCGCGCCCATGCCGATGGCGAAGCCATCCAGCGCGGCAAGCGGGATGCTGCTTTTAGAGGCGACGGCTTCAGCACGGCCAACCACGATGCAGTTGGTCACGATCAGCGGGATAAAAATCCCAAGCGACTGATAAAGACCATAGGCATAGGCGTTGATCAGCATCTGTACGCAGCTCACCACCGAGGCGATGATCATCACATAAATCGGGATACGGATTTCCGATGGCACCCAGCGGCGCGAGGCGGAAATAAAACTGTTGGTCAGGGTCAGCACCAGCGTGGTCGCCAGACCTAAACCCAGCGCGTTGGTGGCGGTTGCCGTGACCGCCAGCAGCGGACAGAGGCCCAGCAGCTGCACCAGCGCTGAGTTGTTCTTCCATAATCCACCGACCAGCAGGCTTTTAGCTTCACTCATTTGCGTCTCCACATACCGGTAACGAAGAGAGTCTCTCCGGAAGCGTTTTCATTAACAGCGCGGTGCGTTTGGTTGCATTGACCACCGCGCGTGGGGTAATGGTGGCACCGGTGAACTGATCGAATTCACCGCCATCTTTCTTAACCGCAAAAGCTTTATCCGCCGGACCATGAACCACTTTGCCATTAAAGCTGTTGATCCAGTCAGAGATACGCAGTTCGATCTTATCCCCCAGACCGGGCGTTTCGTGGTGTTCAATCACCCGCACGCCCAATACTTTACCCTGGAAATCAGCACCGACCAGCATCTGTATCGCACCAGAATAGCCGTCAGGTGCAGTCGTCTCCAGCGCAGCCGCGACCGGCTGCCCACCTTTACGCGCCAGGAAGAGATGGTGCGGCGCACTGTTGCCCAGCGCTGCATCCGTGACAACGTAACAGTCCTGCTGGATGTTGTTGTCATAAAGCTCAACAGGCACCACCTGGTCCAGCAGGTTTTTCTGCTGCAACAGGGTCTGATGTTCCACCGTCGGCCTGGTTACGGTATTTACCACTGCCGTGGCGGCGGTGGTGATCGCGGCAAAAATCGCCAGCGTTACCCCATTTTTGCGAATCGTCTCCAGCATCGCTTAATCCTTCTGATGGCCGTAAACGCGCGGCTGGGTGTAGTAATCGATGAGCGGCACACAGATGTTCGCCAGCAGCACAGCAAACGCTACGCCATCGGGATAACCGCCAAAGCTGCGGATCAGCCAGACCAGCAGTCCAATCAGCGCGCCATACACCAGGCGGCCACGGTTGGTGGTTGAAGCGGTCACCGGATCGGTGGCAATGAAGAACGCACCCAGCATGGTGGCACCGGAGAAAAGATGAATCAGCGGGCTGTTCAGCGATTCTGGTGAGAAGAACCAGCCCAGCGTCGCGCAGAAGGCCAGTGACAGCAGCATGGCGGCAGGGACATGCCAGCGGATAGCATTTTTCCACAACAGGAACAGGCCGCCGGCCAGATAACCCACGTTAACCCACTGCCAGCCGAGGCCCGCCAGCACGCCGTTGTAAATCGGCTGCGCCAGCAGATGTTCAGCACTGTGACCCGCGCGTAAACCAGTTTTAAACGTATCAAGCGGCGTCGCCTGGCTGATGCCATCAACACCCATCTGTAGCTGCTGCATGGTTTCACCCGCCAGCGTGTGGCCCCGGAACACCATGCTCAGGCTGTCCATCAGCCCGGGTTTGATCGCCTGAAGCGTATCGGGCGGCAACCAGCTGGTCATCTGCACCGGGAAGGAGATGAGCAGGACCACATAGCCGACCATCGCCGGGTTAAACGGGTTCTGGCCCAGTCCGCCATAGAGTTGTTTCGCAATGACGACAGCAAACAGGGTACCGATCACCACCAGCCACCACGGCGCCAGCGGCGGCAGGCTGATACCGATCAGGACGGCGGTCAGCAGCGCCGAGTTATCCGCGAGGGTGCTGGCAACGGGCGCTTTGCGCAGTCGCAGAATCGCTGCCTCTGTCAGCCAGGCGGTCAGCGTCGCCAGTAAGACCTGTAAAAAGGTGCCGTAGCCAAAGAAATAACACTGTGCAGCAAAACCTGGCACCGCGGCCAGCACCACCAGCAGCATGATATTGCCGGTGCTGCGGCGATTATGGGTGTAAGGAGAACTTGCGATACGAAAAGCCATTTAATCCTCAAGCGTCGTAGACGACTGCGCTTTACGCGCTTTGGCACGGGCGATGGCGGCAGCAATAGCGGCCTTGCGCGCATCATCGGGTTGATTCAGTTCAGGTGCCTGTTCAGGTTCTGCATTGGCGTTGTTTGCCTGCTCCTGGGCCTGCTCCGCTTTATCCACCGCAAAATGCGCGGCGGTGGCCAGTGCTGCGGCATCACGTGAAGCGGCATCCGCCTCACTTTCCGCCTGTGCGGCTTTCTTCGCTTTGGCACGGGCGATAGCGGCCTGAACCGCGGCTTTACGCGGATCGGTCTCAGCGGCGGCGTCCGGCGCGGCTTCTGCAACGGTGTCGGTTGCGGCCTGTGGTGCCTCGGCGTTTTCAGCCTGTGCGGCTTTCTTCGCTTTGGCGCGGGCGATAGCGGCCTGAACCGCGGCTTTACGCGGATCGGTCTCAGCGGCGGCGTCTGTCGCGGCTTCTGCAGTTTTGTCGCCTGCGGCCTTTGGTGCCTCGGCGCCTTCAGCCTGTGCGGCTTTCTTCGCTTTGGCACGGGCGATGGCGGCCTGAACCGCGGCTTTACGCGGATCGGTCTCAGCGGCGGCGTCTGTCGCGGCTTCTGCAGTTTTGTCGGTTGCGGCCTGCGGTGCCTCGGCGCCTTCAGCCTGTGCGGCTTTCTTCGCTTTGGCGCGGGCAATGGCAGCCTGAACCGCGGCTTTACGCGGATCGGTCTCAGCGGCGGCGTCTGGCACGGCTTCTGCAGCGCTGTCGGTTGCGGCCTGCGGTGCCTCGGTGCCTTCAGCCTGAGCGGCTTTCTTCGCTTTGGCGCGGGCAATGGCGGCTTCTACTGCCGATTTACGCGGATCGACACTGGCCTCAGCCTGGTTATCCGCCGCCTCAACCGGCACTGTTTTCTTCGCTTTCGCCCGGGCAATAGCCGCTTCAACCGCCGCTTTACGCGGATCGACGGTCTGACGCGTCACCGGCTGGGTTTCAGCCTGCGCCTCGGCCTGACGCAGACGCGCCTGCGCATGGCGGGCTTCACGCTGGGCTTCAAGCGTTGCCTCATCCGGTTCGGCCGTCTGGCGGGCTTTCACCCGCGCTTTGGCCGCAGCCAGTTCGCTGGTATCGGTGCGGGCAACGCGTTGTTTCGCCTCTTCATGACGCGCTTCACGAGCCTGCTTTTCACGCTCCAGTCGCGCCTGACGGGCTTCGAAGCGTGCTTTGGCTTCCAGCGTGCGTTTCGCTTCCAGATCGATGGCGCGCAGTTCCGCTTTTTCCTGACGGTAATATTGCACCAGCGGAATATTGCTCGGGCAGACATAGGCGCAGGCACCACATTCGATGCAGTCATCAATATGGTGAGCGCGCGCTTTATCGTGATCGCCGCCCTGGCTGTACCAGTAAAGCTGCTGCGGCAGCAGTTTGGCCGGACAGGCATCGGCACAGGCTGAACAGCGAATGCAGGACTGCTCTTCGTCGTTGTTGCCCATTTCACTGGCAGATGGAGCCAGAATACAGTTGGTGATCTTCACCACCGGCACATCCAGCGATGGCAGAGTAAAGCCCATCAGCGGACCGCCCATGATCACCATCTGACGCGGCGCAGGCGTGAACCCGACATGGTGCAACAGATGGCTGATCGGGGTGCCGAGACGACTCCAGACGTTACGCGGCTGGGCGATCGCCTCGCCGGTCAGCGTCACAACGCGTTCGGTGATCGGTTCACCATTAATAATGGCCCGCTTAACCGCCCAGGCGGTGCCGACGTTCTGCATCAGCACGCCGATATCGGAGGAACGCCCGCCGTGCGGCACTTCCTTCCCGGTCAGGATGCGGGTCAGCTGCTTGGCACCGCCGGAGGGATATTTGGTCGGGATGACCCGGATGTGCAGATCGCGCTCGCTACCCAGCGCCTGCTTCAGTGCGGCAATGGCTTCAGGCTTGTTATCTTCAATGCCAATCAGCACCTGTTCAGCCTGTAACACCCAGGCGAGAATACGGCTGCCTTCCAGGACTTCGGCAGCGTAGTCCTGCATCAGACGATCGTCAGCGGTGATATAAGGCTCACACTCCGCCGCGTTAATAATCAGGGTTTTAACCCCGCGCAGGCCGCCCTTCAGTTTGGTGGCGGTGGGAAAACCCGCGCCGCCGAGACCGGCGATGCCAGCGTCGTGAATACGCTGAACAATGTCGGCGCGCGGATGCTGCCGGTAGTCAGGCAGCGGATCCAGCGGCATCCAGCGGTCGTCGCCATCTGGCGTCAGGAAAATGCAAAGCTCAGAGAGACCTGAAGGGTGCGCGGTCATATGCTGACCGATATCTTCAATCACGCCGGAGGTGGGCGCATGGACTGGCAGCATGCGGCCAGTGCCAAATGTCAGAGGCTGACCACGCAGCACTTTGTCGCCAGGCGCAACGCAGATCTCACCTTCATGTCCGATATGCTGTTTCAGCGGGATAATAAAACGGTGCGGCAACGGCAGTTCGGAGAGCGGCGTGCCGTTGGACTGGGTTTTCATTTCTGGCGGATGAATACCACCCTGAAAATCCCAGACCTTCTCTTTTTTCAGGAAGTTAAACAGATTAAGCATGAGTTTCTACCGGGATCACCCGTACAGGAATGGTATTTAAATCCCACTTCCAGTTAGCTGGCGTGGTGGCAACCGGACGCATTTCAATACAGTCAGTCGGGCAGGGCGCGACACAGAGATCGCAGCCGGTGCAGACATCGCTCAGCACGGTGTGCATGGCGCGGGTTGCCCCGACAATCGCATCCACCGGACAAGCCTGAATACATTTGGTGCAGCCAATGCAGTTGGCTTCATCAATAAACGCCACGGTCCGCACCGGCTCTTTCGCCGTTTCATCGCCATCAATCGGCTGCGGTTCAACGTTAAGCAGGGCTGCCAGCTTGAGCATGGTCTGCTCACCACCTGGCGCGCATTTATTGATCGCTTCACCATTGTTACCGACCGCATCCGCATAGGGGCGACAGCCCGGATAGCCACACTGACCGCACTGGCTCTGCGGCAGAATGGCATCAATCTGCTCAACGATAGGATCTTCTTCGACCTCAAAGCGGCGCGAGGCGTAACCCAGCAGCGCGCCGAACACCAGGCTCAGCGCACTTAATACGGCAACAGCAATCCAGATCGCGGTCATCAGAATTTCACCAGACCGCTGAAGCCCATAAACGCCAGCGCCATCAGGCCCGCGGTAATCAGGGCGATGGAGTTGCCTTTAAATGGGGCAGGAACATTGGCCAGCACCAGCCGCTCGCGCATACCGGCGAACAGCACCATCACCAGCGAGAAGCCGATAGAGGCACTGAAACCATACAGCGCGGCCTGCATAAAGGTGTGGTTAAGATTGACGCTCAGCAGAGGCACGCCCAGCACCGCACAGTTGGTGGTGATCAGCGGCAGAAAGATACCCAGCAGACGATAGAGCGACGGGCTGGTTTTACGCACCACCATTTCGGTGAACTGCACCACGACGGCGATCACCAGGATATAGGCCATGGTACGCAGATAGACCAGATCCAGCGGCAGCAGGATCAGATGGTTGACCAGCCAGGCGCAGATCGAGGCCAGGGTAATGACGAATGTCGTGGCGAGGCCCATGCCAATCGCCGTTTCCAGTTTTTTGGAAACGCCCATAAAAGGACACAGGCCGAGAAACTTCACTAATACGAAGTTATTCACCAGCACGGTGCCAACAAAGAGAAGCAGATAATCGGTCATTTTTTCGCCTGGGAGCCAGAAAGCGGCTTATTATCATTGATAGCGCGGCGTATCTCAACACCTGCGCCATCCGCTGAGCGGCAGACCGCACTCAGAATTAAATTCCTGACATAACTCACAGCGTTATGGCGCGATAAAGGTCGTTTTTACCCGTTTTGAGCGTTTGAAGTAGGGCGCAAACACCGCAGCGGCCAGCAGTGACAGCAGTAATGTCTGGAGGGCACGGCTATCGGTAACCGGCGTAAAGGCAAAGGTTTTCAGCGCCAGCAGCACAGTAATCAGCAGCCAGAGCAGGTAGTGACGCGGCAGGCGGCGGGAGCGCTTAAAGAACAGCCAGCTGATCCAGAGACTATAAGCCCAGACCGCCACGGCGGTGAGCAGGGAAATAGCCCAGTAAGAGAAGAGTGTGCTGCCGTGAGAAAATAGCGCCACACGCCATTCCGGATTAAACAGTGGTGTCAGATACATCGCCAGCACCAGAACGGTGGTTAACAGGGTCATTATCAGCCAGGCCAGCGGCAGCAAAAGCCAGCCACCAATACGCGGCGCAGCAACCTGTTCATTCATCGTGGTTATTCCTGTCTCGGGGAGTCGAAGCGCAGCAGAATAACATGTCCAGAGGGGCACGCCCATCCGGACAAGATCAGCGGGATAAACCGCGATAAATCAGCCGGAAATCAGACCACGTAGCGCCACACCGTTTTAGGGACACAGCCGAGATCATATAACCGTCCGCCAGAGACCAGTTCAGCACGTCGGTGATCGGCAGCCCGGTACATATTGATGATTTCCAGATCATTCGTCAGGGAGTAATTAAGATGATCGAAAAGCTTTTCCAGACTGTCTGAATTATTTACTTTGCGGAATTTAAGCAGGTAATCGTGCGCAGTCATCATTGCCATAACAGATAGAAGTAACAAAGGAGTGCTCAGTATAGGGGGCAAGCTTATGCTGTCCAGATCATGCGGCTTAAAAAAGGCGAAAATCAGATAAAAGCACCTTATTAGTCACTAAAACTCCATATCTGGCTTTTTTACTATTGTCTGAGCCAGCAACTCAGCGTCTCTAACTTAAACACCTCACTAACTAATTACGGACAGAGCCGGCATAAAGCGTTTAAAAGCAGAGGTTAAATATTATTTTTTTTCTTATTCAACGCTGACAATGCATTAGTGGCTTCTTTCTCACCCTTTTAGCCCAAAAAAATTAACCATTCTGCACTTAGTGCCAGAGAAACGTTTCGCGCCTGACTCAGGGCAGCGATCTACTGTGCGGACTATCACAAATCCCATTTTTTGTTCATCGCAGGCCGGATAACCCGTTTTGTACGCCTGGCTGTAATCGTTTCCAGTGGCAGTAAGCATAAGCGATTCTGTTTATTACAATTATTTAACGAGCAGATTTTTTCTACTCAGCCGTTTTATCCATAACTCCCTCGTCAGTCAAACCGTGTGACTACACGTAACCCCTTTAAATTGCTCTGTTTTGTGAAGTATGTCGCCATTATGCACGCTTTTTTAGTCCAGTCTAAGCAGGCTCTCTACCCTAAACAGCAAACGCCTTTCAGAGGATTAAAAACTATGTGGAAACGTTTACTTCTGACCACGCTGGTCAGCGCCGCGTTAACCGGCCCGGTACTCGCTGCAGATATGACGGTCGGCTTCTCGCAGGTAGGTTCGGAATCTGGCTGGCGTTCGGCGGAAACCAACGTAGCGAAAAGCGAAGCCAAAAAACGCGGAATCACCCTGAAAATCGCCGACGGACAGCAGAAACAAGAGAATCAGATCAAGGCGGTACGTTCGTTCATCGCTCAGGGCGTTGATGCCATCTTCATCGCACCGGTGGTGCAGACCGGCTGGGAGCCGGTACTGGAAGAAGCCAAAGATGCCAAAATCCCGGTTTACCTGCTGGACCGCGCCATTGTGGTAAAAGACAAATCGCTCTATCAGGCGGTGGTGACGGCTGACAACGTGCTGGAAGGCAAGCTGATTGGCGACTGGCTGGTGAAAACCGTGGGCGACAAGCAGTGTAACGTGGTGGAACTGCAGGGCACGGTGGGTGCCAGCGTGGCAATCGATCGTAAGAAAGGCTTTGCTGAAGCGATCAGCAACCATCCAAACATTAAAGTGATCCGCTCGCAGTCGGGTGACTTTACCCGCAGTAAGGGTAAAGAGGTGATGGAGAGCTTTATCAAGGCGGAGAACAACGGCAAAAACATCTGCATGGTTTACGCGCATAACGATGATATGGCGATCGGTGCCATTCAGGCGATTAAAGAAGCTGGCCTGAAACCGGGCAAAGATATTCTGACCGGCTCGATTGATGGTGTACCGGATATCTATAAAGCGATGCTGGCGGGTGAGGCTAACGCCAACGTGGAGCTGACGCCAAACATGGCTGGCCCGGCGTTTGATGCGCTGGAAAAATTCAAGAAAGATGGCACGCTGCCGCCAAAAGTGATCAAGACCGAATCTAAGCTGTTCCTGCCTGCCGACGCGCAGAAGGAGCTGGATACCAAAAAAGGCATGGGTTACTGATTCACCGATCAGCCGCAGACCAGCCGCAGACCGCCCTACGGGGCGGTTTTTCATGACGTGAGGCGGAGTGAGCAGAATGACCACGCAAAATGAAACACCGCTGTTATCCATCAGCGGCGTCAGCAAAGGTTTTCCCGGCGTCAAAGCGCTGAATAATGTTTCCTTTGATATCCGTAAAGGGGAGATCATGGCGCTGCTGGGGGAGAACGGTGCCGGCAAATCCACCCTGATTAAAGTGCTGACCGGTGTTTACAGCCGTGATGCAGGGACTATCACCCTGAATGGTGAGCCGATTACGCCGCATAATACGGCGCAGGCGCAGGAGATGGGCATCGGCACCGTTTATCAGGAAGTAAATATGCTGCCGAACATGTCGGTGGCAGATAACCTCTATATTGGCCGCGAACCGCGCCGCTTTGGCATGATCGACCGTCGCCGGATGGTGCGGGAGGCCGATGCGCTGATGCGGAATTATGGTTTTTCCCTCGATGTGACACGTCCGCTGGGCCACTACTCGGTGGCGATGCAGCAGATTATCGCCATCTGCCGCGCGGTCGATCTTTCCGCCCAGGTTTTGATCCTGGATGAGCCGACAGCCAGTCTGGATGCCAGCGAGGTTGAGATGCTGTTTACCCTGATGGCGCAGTTAAAAGCCAAAGGGATGAGCCTGATTTTTGTGACGCACTTTCTCGACCAGGTGTACCGCATTACTGACCGGATTACCGTGCTGCGTAACGGGCAGTTTATCGCCACCCGCGATACCGCCACGCTGCCGCAGATTGAGCTGATTAAGCTGATGCTGGGTCGCGAACTGCTGGAGACGGCGCTGCAGCGGCAGGGCAGCACGCTGCGCAGCAATCAGCCGGTGGTGTCGTTTGAGGATTACGGCAGGAAAGGCACCATCGAGCCCTTTAACCTGGAAGTTCGTCCAGGCGAAGTAGTGGGACTGGCGGGGCTGCTGGGTTCGGGCCGCACCGAAACCGCCGAGGTGTTGTTTGGTATTCGTCGTGCCGACCGAGGAACAGCGAAGATCAAAGGCAAGGTGCAGCGCATTACTAATCCGGCGAAAGCCTCGCAGCTGGGCATGGGTTTTTGCCCGGAAGATCGTAAGACTGACGGGATTATCGGCGCGGCCTCGGTTCGTGAAAATATTATTCTGGCGTTGCAGGCGCAGCGCGGCTGGCTACGGCCAATTAAGAAGCGTGAGCAGCAGGCGATTGCCGATCGTTTTATCAAGAGTCTGGGTATTCGTACGCCGCATGCAGAGCAGCCTGTGGAGCTGTTATCGGGCGGCAACCAGCAGAAGGTGCTGCTGTCGCGCTGGCTGGTGACCAAACCGCAGTTTTTAATCCTCGACGAACCGACGCGCGGCATTGATGTGGGCGCGCACGCCGAGATTATCCGTTTAATTGAATCCCTGTGCGCCGATGGTCTGGCGCTGCTGGTGATCTCCTCTGAACTCGAAGAGCTGGTCGGTTATGCCGATCGGGTGTTGATTATGCGCGATCTGAAGCAGGTGGCAGAAATTCCGCTGGAGCAGCTTTCGGTAGCGTCGATCGTCAATGCTATCGCGGACGGAGGGGTAAAACATGCTTGAGTCCCCTATGACATCTGAAAAAACGCCACGTCGTAAGCTGAAACTCCCGCCAGGGATGCCGCAAATCGCCGCGCTGCTGTTGGTGCTGTTGATTGACAGTCTGGTGGCCAATAACTTTTTTGCCGTGCATCTGCAGGATGGGCGTCTGTTCGGCAGTCCGATCGATATTCTTAACCGTGCGGCACCGGTTGCCCTGCTGGCGATCGGGATGACGCTGGTGATCGCCACCGGCGGCATCGATCTTTCCGTGGGTGCGGTGATGGCGATAGCAGGCGCGACGGCTGCGACATTGACCGTAGCCGGACACGGTGTGCCGTTTATTATTCTCTGCACGCTGGGAACCGGTTTAGCCTGTGGCGTATGGAATGGCGTGCTGGTGGCGCTGCTGCGTATTCAGCCATTTGTTGCCACGCTGATTCTGATGGTCGCCGGGCGCGGAATCGCTCAGCTGATTACGCAGGGGCAGATTGTGACGTTCGACAGTGACAGTCTTGGCTGGTTTGGTAACGGCTCGCTGTGGATGTTGCCGGTCCCGGTCTGGATCACACTGGTGGTAGCGCTGGCGGTCTGGTTGCTGACGCGCAAAACCGCGCTGGGTCTGTTTATCGAAGCTGTTGGGATTAATCTGCGCGCGGCCCGTAACGCGGGTGTGACAGGCTGGCTGGTGGTGATGTCAACCTACGCCATAAGTGGCGTTTGTGCCGCTGTTGCGGGGCTGATCGTCGCGGCGGATATACGCGGTGCGGATGCCAATAACGCCGGATTATGGCTGGAGCTGGATGCGATTCTCGCCGTGGTGATTGGCGGTGCGTCGCTGATGGGTGGCCGTTTTAATCTGGTGTTGTCGCTGATCGGCGCGCTGATTATTCAGTCGATGAATACCGGGATTTTGCTCTCCGGCTTCCCGCCTGAGCTGAATCAGGTGGTGAAAGCGGTGGTGGTGATGTGCGTGCTGTTGCTGCAGTCACCACGGTTTATTGCGATGTTGAAACGGAGACGCCCGACATGATTAAACGTCATCTTCCGCTGATGATCACCTTGCTGGTGTTTGTGGCGGGTTACCTGTTTTGTCTGAGTCAGTTTCCGGGCTTTGCCTCCACCCGGGTAATCTGCAATATTCTGACCGATAATGCTTTCCTTGGGATTATCGCCGTCGGCATGACCTTCGTGATTTTATCGGGCGGTATCGATCTGTCTGTGGGTGCCGTGATCGCCTTTACCGGCGTGTTTCTTGCCCGGGCGATCGGTGATTTTCATATCGATCCCTTGCTGGCCTTTGCGCTGATTCTGTCGCTGGGCGCGCTGTTCGGCGCCATGATGGGCTGGCTGATCGATGCGCTGAAGATTCCGGCATTTATCATTACGCTGGCGGGGATGTTTTTCCTGCGCGGATGCAGTTATCTGGTGTCGGAGAACTCAATTCCTATCGATCATCCGTTCTACAGCATGCTTTCCAGTCTGGCGTGGAAAGTGCCGGGCGGTGGGCGTCTCAGCCTGCTGGCGGTGATTATGCTGGTGGTGGTGTCTGGCGGGATTATTCTGGCGCACCGCACGCGTTTTGGTAACCGGGTTTACGCCATCGGTGGCAATATGACATCCGCCCAGCTGATGGGCGTTTCGACCCGTGCGACCACCATTAAGATTTATATGCTTTCCACCACGCTGGCGACGCTGGCCGGGATCGTGTTCTCGATTTATACCTCGGCAGGTTATGCGCTGGCAGGGCTGGGTGTGGAGCTGGATGCGATCGCGTCGGTGGTGATTGGCGGCACGCTGCTGTCGGGTGGTGTCGGTACAGTTTTGGGCACGCTGTTCGGTGTGTTGATTCAGGGGCTGATTCAGACCTGGATTAACTTCGACGGTACGCTGAGTTCCTGGTGGACCAAGATCGCCATCGGAATTCTGCTGTTTGCGTTTATCGCCCTGCAGCGGTTACTGACGGTCATCTGGGATCGTCAGCAGAACGCGCCCGTTAAGCGATTACCTTCCTGAGTTCTTCAGTACTCCGGTCAATGGCGGCTCGCAGGAGCCGCCTTTTACTGCGCCAGAGGCAGCACCATTACCGTGACTTCTTCACCCGCTATTTGCCGCTGTTCCACTGCCTGCCATCCTGAACGCTGATAGTACGCCTGTTGATCGGGTGTATAGAGCCACAGTTCACCCATCTGCTGTTGTCTGGCTCGCGCAATCGCCTGCTGTATTAACGCTTTTGCCACGCCCTGACCCCGGAATGCCTTGTCCGTCACCACCTCACCAATCCAGAATTCTCGTGCCGGAATGTCATCCAGTTCATAGCGAATGACGCTACAGGTCGCGACCACCGTTTCGCCATCCGGTGTGGCAATAAGAGTAAATTCTGCCGAAGGTTTCTGATTGCGCTGTTTTAAACGCTCAAGGATGGCAGGCGGGTGAGACCATGCAGGAAGATGTGACCATTCAGTGTGCAACAGTTGTGCGGTTTGTCCGGCGAAGCCGGGATGTTGGTTTAGCTCGGCAATGTGCATGGCGCTGGCGACCTTTGTTTTGTCAGGCTACAAGCAATACAGGCTGGTGGGGGAAAGTGCAAGTTCATGAAAGGGTTAAGTTATAGCAAAGACTTAGGTTCTCTTTTGTATGACAGTAAAAACAATCGCTATTGGATTTAGGTGCAAGGTCAGGAAAGGTATGCCTGATCGCAAAGGATTCCCGCATCCATGCGGATCGGCCGCGCCATCCCTGGCGCGGACGCTTTGCTCTTCAGGCATACCATTCCTTCCCGGTTGGGCTGATGCATCGCTTTAAGAAGCAGGACAGTGGATATTTCTATTGATGGCGGATTAATACAAATTGCTGTTGGCTGATGAGAGAGGTCAGGAAAGGTATGCCTGATCGCAAAGGATTCCCGCATCCATGCGGATCGGACGCGCCATCCCTGGCGCGGACGCTTTGCTCTTCAGGCATACCATTCCTTCCCGGTTGGGCTAATGCATCGCTTCAAGAAGCAGGACAGTGGATATTTCTATTGATGGTGGATTAATACAAATTGCTGTTGGCTGATGAGAAAGGTCAGGAAAGGTATGCCTGATCGCAAAGGATTCCCGCATCCATGCGGATCGGCCGCGCCATCCCTGGCGCGGACGCTTTGCTCTTCAGGCATACCATTCCTTCCCGGTTGGGCTAATGCATCGCTTTAAGAAGCAGGACAGTGGATATTTCTATTGATGGTGGATTAATACAAATTGCTGTTGGCTGATGAGAAAGGTCAGGAAAGATATGCCTGATCGCAAAGGATTCCCGCATCCATGCGGATCGGCCGCGCCATCCCTGGCGCGGACGCTTTGCTTTTCAGGCATACCTTTCCTTCCCGGTTGGGCTTGATCATGGCTTTAAAAACATGCGCTGAACTATCAAAATTACGGAACGCCCGTCATTCCCGACTGAATAGCACAGTATTTATCAAAAACTGATGCCGCATAATCCTGCGTCGGCCGTTTCATTAACTTACTTAAGAGCGCTGTTAATTAAAAAATTGAACAGCGCCCTTTAGTTATTAACGTTTCAAACGGTAATACGCTTCGTTCCAGCGCAGTGCGTCTTTAAACGCAGGTAAACGCGTGTGCTCATCAATCACCAGCACTTCGATATCGTTCATCTCACCGTACAGATACATATCATCCAGCGTCAGCGCCTGGCTGAACACCGTATGGTGCGCGCCGCCGCCCAGAATCCACGCTTCGGATGCCGTTGCCAGTGACGGCTGGGCTTTCCACAGTGCGCGCGCAACCGGCAACTTCGGCAGCGGTTTCGGCTGTTCGATAGCATCCACCACGTTAACCAGCAGACGGAAACGATCACCCATATCAATTACGCTGGCGTTAATCGCGCGACCCGCTGGCGTTGAGAAAATCATGCGCGCCGGATCGGCTTTATCACCAATGCCCAGGAACTGCACATCGATCAATGGCTTCTCTTCAATGGCAATCGACGGGCAGACCTCCAGCATATGCGAGCCGAGAACCAGATCGTTACCGGGTGAGAAGTGATAGGTGTAATCCTCCATAAAGGAGGTGCCACCTTTGCGATCGCCTGCCAGCACTTTGAAAATGCGCAGCAGCGCAGCGGTCTTCCAGTCACCTTCACCTGCGAAGCCATAGCCCTGACCCATCAGACGCTGAACCGCCAGACCTGGCAACTGCGTCATGCCATGCAGCGTCTGGAAGTTGGTGGTGAAAGCGTGGCAGCCTTCTGCTTCCAGGAAACGCTTCAGACCCAGCTCGATGCGCGCGGCATCCAGCACGTTCTGACGCTTTTCGCCGCCGGAAGCGGCAACATCGGTAAAGCGATAAAGGCTTTCATATTCTTCGACCAGCGCATTCACGTCGCCATCGCTGACGCCATTGATCACCTCAACCAGATCGCCGACGCCCCAGCCATTCACCGAATAACCGAACTGAATCTGCGCGGCGACTTTATCGCCTTCGGTCACGGCCACTTCACGCATGTTGTCGCCAAAACGCGCAACTTTCAGCTGCTGACTGGCCTGTTTTGTCAGTGCTGCACGCATCCAGTTGCCGAGGCGCTGCTGGCTGGCGCTATCCTGCCAGTGACCGGTCACCACGCTGTGCTGCAGGCCCATACGGGCGCCGATGAAACCGAACTCGCGGCCGCCGTGTGCGGTCTGGTTCAGGTTCATAAAGTCCATGTCCATGCTGTCCCACGGAATCTCCGCATTGAACTGGGTATGGAATTGCAGCAGCGGCTTATTCAGCACGCTCAGACCACCGATCCACATTTTGGCCGGGGAGAAGGTGTGCAGCCAGGTAATGATACCGACGCACTCCTTGTCATAATTGGCGTCGCGACACAGAGCCAGCGCTTCATCCGGTGACTTAACCAGCGGTTTCAGCTCCAGACGCAGCGGTAAACCGGCCTGATTTAAACCCTCTACCACCTGACGTGCATTCTGTTCAACCTGGCGTAACGTCTCCGCCCCGTAGAGGTGCTGCGTGCCGATGACAAACCACACGCTGTAGCTGTTTGACTGTTCCATAAAATCACTCCTTTACTTTGAGCCTACCTCAATAGGCTATTTTATTTGTTAGTCTGAACCTGGGCAGTGCTCACACAGGCTGCTTTAGCAACCTGAACGCCCGTCAGGGCGGCCCTGAAAGGGCGAGCGTAGCGAGTCATCCTCACGTACTCCGTGTACTACGGATTGTTCCGCGCTGTCCGTGTCCAGACTGCCTGCAACATTACGCCTGCTGAGATAGGCTCTTAGCGGAAGCGGGGCGTGCGGCGTATTGCGGTTCAGCCGCCACGCACCATTGTTGATAGCGTTGATAAAGTTGTTGATAGCGTGCGACGCGCGCCGGATCGGGCTGCAGCGTCACGGCAATCGGGCTGGCCATCACCTGCTGGGCGTCGGGAACGCTGGCATGCACACCGGCGGCGACGGCGGCGAAAATAGCCGCACCCAGCGCACAGCACTCGTCAGAAGCGACGATATCCAGTGGGCGGTTCATCACATCGCAGCAGGCCTGCATAATCGCCGGGGATTTCCGCGCGATGCCGCCCAGGGTCAGAATGCTCTCGACCGGGATCTGCTGTTGCTCGAAGCACTCCATAATTGCGCGTGCACCAAATGCGGTGGCGGCGACCAGACCACCAAACAGGGCGGGGGCATCGGTGCCCAGATTGAGGTCGGTAATCACCCCTTTCAGCCGCTGATTAGCATTTGGCGTGCGGCGACCGTTAAACCAGTCCAGCACCACCGGCAGATGGTCGAGCTGCGGGTTTGCGGCCCAGGCCTCGGTCAGATCTTTAATCAGACTCTTTTGCATCTCAGCCAGCTGAGGCTTCAGCTCCGGATGCTGCTGCGCCGCCAGCTGCAGCGGCCAGCCCAGTAAACGGCTGAACCAGGCGTAGATATCACCAAAGGCAGACTGACCCGCCTCCAGCCCGATAGCGCCTGGCATTACGCTGCCATCGACCTGACCACAGATGCCTTTGATGTCGCGATCGCCGACCTTTTCACTATCCGCAATCAGGATGTCGCAGGTCGAGGTGCCGATCACTTTCACCAGGGTATAGGGTTTGGCACCGCCACCGACCGCGCCCATATGGCAGTCAAATGCGCCACCCGAAAGCGTCACGGTTTGCGTCAGGCCAAGACGCTGCGCCCATTCAGGGCTAAGCGTGCCGACAGGCAGATCAGCGGTCCAGGTATCGGTAAACAGGGGAGAGTCGAGCTGTTGCGTTAACAGCGGGTCCAGCGCATTGAGAAAATCCACATCGGGCAGGCCGTTCCAGTCGCCGTGCCACAGCGCCTTGTGCCCGGCCGCACAGCGCCCCCGACGCAATTTGTCAGGTGCGGTGGTGCCGCTTAACAGGGCTGGCACCCAGTCGCACAGCTCGACCCAGGAGACAGCGGCGTCACGCACGGCCGCATCTTCACGCGACACGTGCAGAATCTTCGCCCAGAACCACTCAGAGGAGTAAATTCCGCCAATATAGCGGCTGTAATCCTGGAAGCGGCCGCTGTGGCACAGCTGATTAATCTCTTCTGCTTCTTCTATAGCGGTGTGATCTTTCCACAACACAAACATCGCGTTGGGGTTGTCGGCGAACTCCGGACGCAGCGCCAGCACGTTGCCGTCGCGGTCAATAGGGGCAGGGGTCGAACCGGTGCTGTCAACACCAATGCCGACCACGGCGTTGCGCTGATCTTCACTCAGTGCATTCAGCACGCCGAGCAGCGCCTGCTCCATGGCGTCGATGTAATCCTGTGGATGGTGACGAAAACGGTTAGTGTGCGGATCGCTGTATAAGCCCTGTTGCCAGCGCGGATAGCTGAACACCGCACTCTGCAGCTCTTTGCCGCTATGACAATCCACGGCCAGCGCACGCACCGAATCACTACCAAAGTCCAGCCCAAGGGTGATGGCTCCAGCACGCATCGGAATCTCCTGTAGTTAGTTAACTCCTGTATCCTGGGTTCGGCGCGCCAAATCAGTTAGTCATCGCTGGCTGACAATATGCACTTTTCTGTCATCGGCAGTGATTTTGTGATCCATTGCAAAAGTTAAGGTCCGGTTAAATTTGCTGAATATATGGATCATTTTGTCGTGATTTTAAGATGTGATACCGCTCTACATTTTTCTTCGCTAATACCGCTAAAACTAGCCCAGCGTCTGGACAGTCTGTCAGCACATGCCAGCCTAACGCACTGATTTATGGCTGTACCCACAAAACAAAACAAACTGGTAGCGTTTACACCGATTCGTTATTAGCAGCGAAAAATAACCTGGTACCGGAGAGCATCATGCATAAATTCACTAAAGCGTTCGCGGCCATCGGCCTGGCAGCGGTTATGTCACAATCCGCTATCGCCGAGACCATGAAGCTGGGATTCTTAGTCAAGCAACCAGAAGAACCCTGGTTCCAGACTGAATGGAAATTCGCCGACAAAGCGGGCAAAGATCTTGGCTTTGATGTCATTAAAATTGCCGTGCCGGATGGTGAAAAAACCCTGAATGCCATCGACAGCCTGGCGGCTAACGGCGCGAAAGGTTTTGTTATCTGTACGCCCGATCCGAAACTCGGCTCTGCCATCATGGCAAAAGCGCGTGGCTACGGTCTGAAAGTCATCGCGGTCGATGACCAGTTCGTCACCGCCAAAGGCAAACCAATGGATACCGTGCCGCTGGTGATGATGGCCGCGACCAAAATTGGTGAGCGTCAGGG
This sequence comes from Pantoea sp. RG18, assembly GCF_025910075.1. NCBI lineage: Bacteria > Pseudomonadati > Pseudomonadota > Gammaproteobacteria > Enterobacterales > Erwiniaceae > Pantoea > Pantoea sp. RG18. The sequence continues at coordinate 1,106,049 of NZ_JAPCIL010000002.1, read as the reverse complement.
TCAGGAACTCTATAAAGAGATGCAGAAACGCGGCTGGGATGTGAAAACCACCGGCGTGATGGCGATTACCGCCAACGAACTCGACACCGCTCGTCGTCGTACCGGCGGCTCCATGGACGCCATCAAAGCCGCTGGCTTCCCGGCAGCGCAGATCTACCAAGTCCCCACCAAATCTAACGACATCCCTGGCGCGTTTGACGCCGGTAACTCTCTGCTGGTTCAGCATCCTGAAGTCAAACACTGGCTGATTGTCGGCATGAACGACAACACCGTGCTGGGCGGCGTGCGTGCGACCGAAGGTCAGGGCTTTAAAGCCGCTGACGTCATCGGTATCGGCATCAACGGCGTGGATGCCATCAGTGAACTGTCGAAAGAGAAGGCAACCGGCTTCTACGGATCGCTGCTGCCAAGCCCGGATATCCACGGCTACAAAAGCAGCCAGATGCTCTACAACTGGGTCAGCAAAGGTGAAGAGCCACCGAAATTCACCGAAGTTACCGATGTGGTGCTGATCACCCGTGACAACTTCAAAACTGAACTGGCGAAAAAAGGACTGATGTAACCCTGAGCCTGCCAGGCAGTTTGTCGCCTGGCATCCTTAATAGCCAATTTCGCGCCGCCCGCCATAACCGGCCGGTGGCGCGAAAGAGTGAGGAAAAACATGAACACTGATTCAGCATTTCTGTCGTTTCATGGCATCAGTAAAACCTTCCCTGGCGTCAAAGCGTTGCAGGATATCTCCTTCGACTGCCGTGGCGGTGAAGTCCATGCTCTGATGGGCGAGAACGGCGCAGGCAAATCGACGCTGTTAAAAATACTCAGCGGCAGTTATCAGCCGAGCGGCGGTGAGATTCGTATTAAAGGCCAGCCGATGAGCTTTCAGCGCACCACCGATGCGCTGGACGCGGGCGTCGCCATTATTTACCAGGAACTGCATCTGGTGCCGGAAATGAGCGTGGCAGAGAACATCTATCTCGGTCAGATCCCGCACAAACATGGGCTGGTCAACCGTAAGCTGATGCGTTTTGAGGCGGGCCTGCAACTGAAAAATCTCGGCATGGATATCGATCCCGATATGCCGCTGAAATATCTGTCGCTGGGGCAGTGGCAGATGGTGGAGATTGCCAAAGCGCTGGCGCGTAACGCGCGTATTATCGCCTTTGATGAGCCAACCAGCTCCCTGTCGGCGCGTGAAATCGACAACCTGTTCCGCGTCATCCGTCAGCTCCGTGAGGAGGGCCGGGTGGTGCTCTACGTTTCACACCGCATGGAGGAGATCTTCGCCCTCAGCGATGCCATCACCGTCTTTAAAGATGGCCGCTACGTGCGGACGTTTACCGATATGGCTAACACCCATCACGACGATCTGGTGCAGGCGATGGTGGGACGAAACCTTGGTGATATCTATGGCTATTCACCGCGTGCCAAAGGCGCGGTGCGGCTGGAGCTGGACAAGGTCGAAGCGAAGGGCGTGCGGACGCCGATTTCGCTGAAAGTCCATGCCGGTGAAATCGTCGGCCTGTTTGGCCTGGTCGGTGCCGGTCGCAGTGAACTGCTGAAAGGGCTGTTTGGCGGCACGCGTCTGCGCGGCGGTCAGGTGATTCTGGACGGCAAACCGCTGCCGCTGCGGGAGCCGATCGATGCCATCCGTGCGGGCATCATGCTCTGCCCGGAAGATCGCAAAGCCGAGGGCATTATTCCGGTGCATTCGGTGCGCGACAACATCAACATCAGCGCCCGTCGTCATAACCTTACTGCGGGCTGCCTGATTAAAAACGGCTGGGAAAATAAAAATGCCGACAGCCATATCCGCTCGCTGAACATCAAAACGCCCAGCGCCGATCAGCTGATCATGAACCTTTCCGGCGGCAACCAGCAGAAGGCGATTCTGGGACGCTGGCTGTCAGAGGATATGAAGGTGATCCTGCTGGATGAGCCCACGCGCGGTATCGATGTCGGTGCCAAACATGAAATCTATAACCTGATTTATCAGCTGGCGAACCGGGGCATTGCGGTGCTGTTCGCCTCCAGCGATTTACCGGAAGTGATGGGCCTGGCCGATCGCATCGTGGTGATGCGCGAAGGTGCCATTGCCGGTGAACTGCTACACGACGACGCCACGGAGCAGCAGACGCTGAGCCTGGCGATGCCCAAAACCACTCAAGCGGCCGCCGTGGCCTGACAGGAGATCATCATGGCTTCATCCACGACCTCAAATACGCCGCAGCCCGCTTCACGCGGCGGCCTGCAGTTAGGTCGCATCTGGGACAACTTCGGCATGCTGGTGGTATTTGCATTGCTGTTTATTGTCTGTGCGATCTTTGTGCCGAACTTCGGCTCGTTTATCAATATGAAAGGCTTAGGGCTGGCGATGTCGATGTCCGGCATGGTCGCCTGCGGCATGCTGTTCTGTCTGGCCTCCGGTGATTTTGACCTGTCGGTCGCTTCCGTCATCGCCTGTGCGGGTGTGGTTACCGCCGTGGTGATTAACATGACCGAAAGCCTGTGGATTGGCGTGGGTGCCGGCCTGGTACTCGGTATGATCACCGGCTTTATCAACGGCTTTGTGATTGCCCGCCTCAAGATCAATGCGCTGATTACCACGCTGGCGACCATGCAGATTGTGCGCGGCCTGGCCTATATCTTCTCTGACGGTAAAGCGGTCGGTATCGAAGATGAGCGCTTCTTCGAACTGGGCTTTGCCAACTGGCTTGGCGTGCCTGCGCCCATCTGGCTGACCCTGGCTACGATGCTGATCTTCGGCTTCCTGCTCAACAAAACCACCTTTGGCCGTAACACCCTGGCAATTGGCGGCAATGAAGAAGCAGCACGTCTGGCCGGTGTGCCGGTGGTGCGCACCCGCATCATCATCTTTATCCTCTCCGGTCTGGTTTCAGCGGCGGCGGGCATCATCCTGGCGTCACGTATGACCAGCGGCCAGCCAATGACCTCCATCGGCTATGAGCTGGTGGTGATTTCTGCCTGCGTGCTGGGTGGCGTTTCGCTGAAGGGCGGCATCGGTAAAATCTCCTATGTGGTGGCAGGGGTGCTGATCCTCGGCACGGTAGAGAATGCGATGAATTTATTGAATATCTCGCCATTCTCACAGTATGTGGTACGCGGTCTGATACTGTTAGCTGCGGTGATTTTTGACCGTTACAAACAGAAAAAAGCCTGATTGAGCGAGCCGTTGGTCCGCAGAGGCAGAAGCCTCTGCGGGCTATCCGAACAATAACAGACTGAGTGAGGACGCTATGTATCACCGTGAATTACCGGCCGAGCAGCAAAACCCCTTGTTGCCGGGCTATTCATTCAATGCCTGGCTGGTGGCGGGGCTGACGCCCATTACCGCAGATGGCCCGCTCGATTTCTTTATCGATCGCCCGCACGGCATGAAAGGTTACATTCTGAATCTCACTATCAAAGGTAAAGGGCGGGTATTTGACGGCGAGCGGGCATTTGACTGCGAACCTGGCGAAATGCTGCTGTTTCAGCCGAAAACGGCTCACTATTATGGTCGCGCGCCGGACAGCCCGCAGTGGTTTCACCGCTGGGTCTATTTCCGTCCGCGCGCCTACTGGCACGACTGGCTGCGCTGGCAGGATGAGCAGGAGGGCGTGGGACGTCTGCTGCTGCCTGAATCGCTGCGCGGCGAATTTGACCGCCTGTTTGCCAGTATCGAACAGACCCACAATTCGGGCCGTCGCTTTGCGGAAGAGCTGGCGATGAACCTGCTGGAACGGCTGCTGCTGCGCGCCGTTGAAGAAGATCCTCGTAGCCATCAGTTAATTCGCGATCCGCGCGTGATTGAAGCCTGCCAGTACGTCACCAACCATCTCGCCAGCGAGGTTAAGATTGAAGAGGTGGCGCGCCACGTCTGTCTGTCGCCGTCGCGGCTGGCGCATCTGTTCCGCGAGCAGATGGGCGTGAACCTGCTGCGCTGGCGTGAAGATCAGCGCGTAATCCGCGCGAAACTGCTGCTGCAGACCACCCAGGAGCCGATCGCCTCGGTAGGACGTGAAGTGGGCTATGACGATCAGCTCTACTTCTCGCGGGTGTTCCGCAAGCGGGTCGGCGTCAGTCCCAGCGACTTCCGCCGCCGTAATCAGGATGCGCACGACAGCCTGGCCGCTCAGACCGCCTGGCCGCTGGCGCGAAGTGCTATCTCTTAGTTTTTTCGGGGAATTCCGGCTTGTCGTCATTTGGTTAATAGTCTTAAATCAATCAGGTTATCAACTAAGAGTCTGGTCAATCAGGCTCTGAGAGGAATCCAAATGAGCGATAAATTACGTGTTGGTCTGATCGGCTACGGTTTTGCCAGTAAAACGTTTCACGCCCCGCTGATTGCGGGGACGCCGGACGTCGAGCTGGCAGCCATTTCCAGTAGCGACGCCAGCAAAGTCCACGCCGACTGGCCCGCCGTTAAGGTAGTGGCCGACCCTCAGGCGCTGCTGGACGACCCGACGCTGCAACTGATCGTTATTCCTACCCCCAACGACACGCACTTCCCGCTGGCAAAAGCAGCGCTGAACGCCGGTAAACATGTGGTAGTCGATAAGCCGTTCACCGTGACGTTGTCACAGGCACGTGAACTGGATGCGCTGGCGAAAGCCAAAGGGCTGCTGCTGTCGGTGTTCCACAACCGCCGCTGGGACAGTGACTTCCTGACGCTGAAATCGCTGATTGAGGCCGGTACGCTGGGTGAAGTGCGCTACTTCGAATCGCACTTTGACCGCTTCCGTCTGGAAGTGCGTAATCGCTGGCGTGAAATGAAAGGCGCAGGCAGCGGAATCTGGTATGACCTGGGGCCGCATCTGCTGGACCAGGCGCTGCAGCTGTTTGGCCCGCCGGTCGCTATCACGGTTGATCTGGCCGAGATGCGTCCGGGCGCGCAGACCACCGACTACTTCCACGCGACGCTGACTTATCCGCAGCGCCGTGTTGTGCTGCACGCCAGCATGCTGGTAGCGGCAGAATCTGCCCGTTATACCGTCCACGGCACGCGCGGCAGTTACGTCAAATATGGTCTTGATCCGCAGGAAGATCGCCTGAAGTCAGGTGACTTCCCGCCGCAGGAAGACTGGGGCTATGACATGCGTGATGGCACTCTGACGCTGGTTGACGGAGATTCCCTGACCGAAACGACCCAGCTGACCCAGCCAGGCAACTATCCCGCTTACTATGCGGGCATCCGCGATGCGATTGCCGGACGTGGTAACAATCCGGTGACAGCGGAAGAGGCGATTCATGTGATGGAGCTGATCGAGTTAGGTCTGCAATCCGCCGAGAAACGCCAGACGATGTCGCTAAAGCGCGTTTAATCGGTCGGTGCTTAAAACGCAATAAGTAAAAAAGCGAAACGGGCCGGATATCCGGCCCGTCACTCTGCTGCCACAACCCACTCAGAACGATTCTGGCCGCAACTAACTAACTTAACGTGCAGGGAACAGGGTCAGAAGAGGAAAGCGTCCCACGCCATGGACAAAAACGCCGGGAGCGTTTTTGAACAACGCAACGCGTTGGCCCGGTACGGGCGCACCTCAGGGATGAGGTGCGTAATTGCGTGGGACGAGCGTGTCACGGATGACGGCTTTTGCGTCTTTCCGATCTGACCGTAGTCTCTGCGCAGGCTCGGTCCCACAGCGAAAAGATCTATACCTCGTTACCATAAAAACGGGCCGGATATCCGGGCCCGTTTTTGTCGCTACGCTTCAGGATTACTGCACCCGTGCGCGAAGAGCCGCTTTCTCTGCTTCGCTAAGGAACGCAATCGTCAGACCATTTTCCTGCGCCTGACGGATCTGCGCCGCGCTCAGACCGGCAGCCGGAGCGGCGTGATGATACTCATGCGCCAGTTCAATGCCCTGAACCGCCGGATCATCCGTGTTGATTGTCGCCAGAATGCCATGCTCCAGGAAGGTCTTCAGCGGATGCTGCGCCAGTGATGGCACGGTGCTGGTCTGGATATTGGAGGTCAGGCAGGATTCAATACCAATACGGTGCTCCGCCAGGAAATCCATCAGCGCGCGATCTTCAATCGCTTTCACGCCGTGACCGATACGTTCTGCACCCAGCTCCCGAATCGCCTGCCAGATGCTCTCGGGTCCGGCCGCTTCGCCCGCATGGACGGTCACGCGGAAACCGGCATCGCGCGCCTGGGTAAAGTGGCTCAGGAACTCGCTGCCCGGGAAGCCCAGCTCATCACCCGCCAGATCGACCGCGGTGATGTGATCGCGATGGGCAAGCAAACCTTCCAGTTCGCTGAGGCAGGCATCTTCGCCAAAGGTACGGCTCATAATACCGATCAGACGCACGTCGATATCGTGCTGCTGACGGCCTGCGCGCACGCCCTCGATTACCGCTTCAACCACACCGGCAATCGGCAGGTTGTGGGTCATCGCCATATAACCAGGGGAAAAACGCAGTTCAGCATAGTGAATGCCCGCGCGGGCGGCATCTTCGACATTCTCCTGCGCGATCCGGCGGCAGGCATCCAGATCACCCAGCACTTTTACACCCCAGTCGAGCTTCTGCAGGAAGCTCACCAGGTCAGGCTCATTCTGGCCGACCTGCACATGCGGACGCAGCGTCTCCAGCGTGGAAGCAGGCAGGGCGAGGTTAAACTGGCGACCTAAATCGAGAATGGTTTGTGCACGGATGTTGCCATCAAGGTGGCGGTGAATATCAGTCAGAGGAATTTTAGAATCGATCATGGCGCACTCGCTCAGTTGTCGGTGAAGTGCAGAGCATTATAAAAATATCTTGCGCAACAGCGCCAGCTATTTGCGCAACAGCTGCGCCGGATGCTGCTTAATTACGCATAACCGGCGAGCAATGGTTGCCTCGCCGGTTAATGTCAGCCCTGCAACTGATGGATCGCCGCAATCAGGCGTGAAACGCCCTCATCAACTTTGCTGCGCGGACAGCCAACGTTAAGACGCAAAAACCCTTTGCCTGCATCACCGTAGGTCGATCCGGGCATAATTGCGACCCGTTGCTGGATCAGCGCCTGTTGCAGGGCCTCTTCAGGAATGCCCAGCGGATTGATATCGAGCCAGGCGAGATAGGTCGCCTCGGGAATGTGCCAGTTCAGTGCGGGAAACTCAGCGTTAAGGCGATCGGCAACCAGTGTGAAATTATTATAAAGATAGCTGCGTAACGCATCCAGCCAGGGTGCGCCCTGACGGTAGGCGGCAACGTGTGCCGTGACGGCCAGCACGGCCGGCGACGAAAGGCCGTCAGCATTTTTCAGCGCCTGAAACCAGGCGGCTCTGTCTGCCACATCCGGGATGATTCCCCACGCACCGGTCAGGCCCGGCACGTTGAAGCTTTTCGACGCCGAGGTAAACAGCGCCCAGTCACTGCGCGCCACGCTGGCCCACGGAGTATGGGGCTGATTACCCACTATCATATCCATATGGATTTCATCGCTGATCACCCGCACGCCGTGACGATCGCAGAGCGCCGCCATCTGTTGCAGCTCAGCTGCTGTCCACACTTTGCCGGTGGGATTGTGCGGGCTGCAGAGCAACAGGATTTTGCAGCGCGGGCGCGCCAGGCGCGTCTCCAGCGCGGCCATATCACATCGCCAGCTACCGTTATCCCGCTGCAGCGGCATCTCCAGCACCTGTCGCTGATTGCCGCGTACCGTTTTATAAAAAGCATCGTAGGCGGGGGTGTGGAGTACCACTTCATCATCCGGGTAGCTCCAGCGGCGCAGCATCTGCGGCACCATATAGATCACCGAGGGTCCATAAACCAGCGTGTCAGCATCGGGCTGGTAGCCGAAACGGCTGGACATCCAGTGGCAGCAGGCGGAAAGAAAATCGTCATGCTGCCAGCGACTGTAACCCAACACGCCGTGTGCTACGCGCTGCGCCAGCGCCTGCTGAACCGCTGGCGCAGTTCTGAAGTCCATATCCGAAATGGTAAATGGCAGCAGATCGGGGACGCCAAAGCGGTCAGCCACGAAATCCCACTGGGTCGACCAGCTGCCGCGGCGATCGATGACTTCGTCAAAGTTAAACATTATCGGCTCCGGCACATCAGGCAGTGACATTCATCAGGTGTGACAGTTCATCTTTCACCGACTGCACCTGTGGACCGATAACCACCTGCAGACTGGTCTGATTAAGATGGACCACACCTATCGCGCCGTTGGCTTTCAGCGCCGCATCATCTACTTTACTCATATCCGCCAGGGTCAGACGCAGACGCGTCAGACAATTATCCAGCGAGGTAATATTCTCCACGCCGCCAAGTGCCGCCAGAATAGCCGGTGAGTTATAGACAGATTTGCCTTTACCGGCATTGCTGACCTGCTGCGCAACCGCACTGGCACTTTCCACTTCGCGGCCCGGTGTTTTGATATTGAAGTGCAGAATGGCGAAACGGAAAATCAGGTAGTAACCGACAAACCATATCGCTGCGACAACGGGTACCCAGTACCATTTGGTCGACAGCCCGTGCAGCACACCAAACACCACAAAGTCGATGATATTGCCGTCTGTATTGCCGATAGTGACGCCCAGTATCGCCATGATGCTGAAGCCAACGCCGGTCAGCAGGGCGTGGATCAGATAGAGGAACGGGGCGACAAACAGAAACAGGAATTCGATAGGTTCGGTGGTGCCGCCGACCACGCAGGCCACCACACCGGAGATCAACAGGCCTTTGATCTTATGACGATTCTCCGGGCGAGCGCAGTGATAGATGGCCAGGGCAGCACCTGGCAGACCACCCAGGAAGGCAGGCATTTTACCCTGTGACAGGAAGCGGGTCGCGCTTTCAGCAAAACCGTGGGTTTCCGGGCAGGCGAGCTGCGCCTGGAAAATGGTTAAGGCACCACTCACGCTCTTGCCACACACATCCAGTGTGCCGCCTGCATCGGTAAAGCGCATGATGGCGACCAGAATATGCTGCAGGCCAAACGGCAGCAGCAGACGTTCGCCGGTACCAAAGATCATCGGGCCAAAATCACCCGCGCTGTTAATCATCCAGCCTAATCCGGTGATACCCCGCGCGAAAAAAGGCCAGATCAGCGGGACGACCAGTCCCAGTAAACCAATCACCAGCGTGGTGATAATCGGCACAAACCGGGTGCCGCCAAAGAAAGCCAGCGCATCGGGCAGTCGGATGTTATGAAAGCGCTCATGCAGCCAGAACACCACAATACCCACAATGACCGCGCCAAGAATGCCGGTATCGATCGACGGGATCCCCAGGATCGGCTGAACGTTGTTAGCTTTCAGCACGGCGGCATCGGTGGTTGGCAGAATGCCGTGGATGTTGAGCCAGAAGTTGATGCTGAGGTTTAGCACGGCATACCCCACAAAGCCGGCAAACGCTGCCACGCCCTTGTTCTCGCGCGCCATACCCAGCGGAATCGCAATGGCGAACATCACCGGCAGATAGCTAAAGGCGAACGATCCCAGTTTGGCCATCCAGAGAAACAGATATTGCAGCCAGGGGTGATCCAGCACAGGTAACAGGGTCAGGACATCACGACTGCTCAGCGAACTGCCAATCCCGAGCATGATGCCGCAGAAGGAAAGCAGGGCAACCGGCAGCATAAAGGTTTTGCCCAGACTCTGGAAAAATTCCCAGACGGACATTTTTTGGTGAGAGGGTGACATGAACGCTCCTGGATAAACGGACCACTGAGTGAAGTGGCGGGATGATAAAACGTTTTACCTGAATCTTATGCGCGCTGAATCACACTCTTCAGGTCATGGACGATATAATTCTGACGTCATAAGGTGTAACGTTTTACCTTGTTTTCTAATGCTGTAGTTCAGTTGAGTAATCTGATGAGTAAAATCACCATCAATGATGTTGCGGCGGCGGCGGGCGTGTCGGTGACCACGGTATCGCTGGTGTTATCCGGCAAAGGACGGATCTCTGCGGCCACCATGGCGCGCGTGAACGAGGCCATTGAGCAACTCGGTTTCGTGCGCAACCGTTCGGCAACCATGCTGCGCGGGGGTGAGAGTGGCGTGATTGGCTTGATCGTCCGCGATCTCAGCCAGCCATTTTATGCCGAAATGACGGCAGGTCTGAGTGAAGCGCTGGAGAAGCAGGGCAAATTGCTGTTCCTGACGCAGAGCGGCGCCCAGGGACAGCATCTGCATCACTGCTTTGAGTCACTGGTCGCTCAGGGAGTGGATGGCGTAGTGCTGGGAGGCGGTGCCGATAAGGCCAGCCAGATCGTGACGCGGGCCAGAGAGGTGAATATGGCCTTAGTCTGTGCCGCGCGCGCCAGTAGCCTGGAGGAGGTGGACGCTATCCGCCCCGATAATGCTCAGGCTGCGCGTCTGGCCACAGAATACCTGATTCGTCAGGGGCATCAGCGCATTGCCTGGCTGGGCGGCCATAGCGCATCACTGACCCGGGCAGAACGTCTTGGCGGCTACTGCGCCACCCTGCTGCAATATGGGCTGCCGTTCCGGCCTGAGTGGATTATTGAATGCGGTAACACGCAAAAAGAGGCGGCTGACGCGGCGGTACAGCTGTTTCAGCACCATCCGCGGCTGACTGCCGTGCTGGCCTATAACGCCACTACCGCGCTGGGATGCTATTTTGGGCTGTTGCGCACCGGGCGAACATTCGCGCGGGGTGCAGTCGACAGCTATTACGATCAGCAGCTGGCTCTGATGGGCTTTGGCGATGAACCGCAGGCGGAACTGACCGATCCGCCGCTGACGTTTGTCACCAGTTCAGCCCGGGAGATTGGCCGTGTGGCAGCTGAGCGTATCCTGCAACGGATAGCGCAACCCGATGCCGCCCGGCAGAACGTGATTATGCCGCCGCAGCTGGTTATTCGCGGCTCGGCATAAAAAAGGCGACCCGGAGAGGTCGCCTTTAAAGGAAGAGTAGAGAATTACTGCGGCATCCCCTCGCTGGTCGGCATACCCAGCATATAGCGGGAGAGGAACTGCTCCAGCGTCATTTTGTCGCCGTTCATGTTCACCTGACCGTTGGTATACTGCAGGCTGGTGACGATATTGTTATCCTGCTGCTGGGTCAGGCGGAACATCTGACCCATCGCCGCCAGTCCTTTCACCTGTTGATCTGCCAGCTTCTGTGCGTCATCGGCCTGATATCCTTCAGCCAGTCCCACTTTATGCATGGTTTCGGTCGCCATTGGCATATTGATGACCAGCTTGCTGTCCAGACTCTTCAGTACCCGATCAACCATGGCGCTGAGTGTCTGGGCTTCGCCGGTCACCGCAGAGGGATCGTTGAAATTAGCGTTCAGGTTAAAGGTACTTTCACCTTTATCATTTTTCCAGCTCAGCGGGGCGATACTGATCGCAGGTGAGCCCTTCAGCAGCATCGGCAGGTTGCTCATCAGAATCTGATGCACACCCGCCTGGTAGCGGATAGGATCTTCCGCGACGCCAGGCTGGCTCAGCAGTTCCTGCATCTGCGCGTTGTAACGATCGGAGAAGGCTTTTACCGCCTGCGCATCAAATTGTGACAGTTTCATCTTCAGCGCTGCCTGACCAAAATCCTGCTTCTGCAGCTGAATGCCTTCAACTTTGTAGTCGATATTGCCGCCAATCTTACCGGCGCTGTTATCGAAAGAGGAGGTGCCTTTCATTTTGTGCAGCGTCAGGGCGTCCTGACCATTGATGCTGGCATTGACCTTCTCAATATCCACTGACTGGTCGCCAATGCGCACACCTTCCGGGCTGAGATGGGTGTTACCGCTCAGCTTCAGACCATTAATGGTGAACAGCACCGGCTGGCCCATCTCATTTTTACTGGTCAGCGCGAGGCTATCAACGTCACTGTCCAGCGACACTTTGTCGCCTTTGTTATCCGCGCTGACGTTGAAGGTGCCACCATTGGTAGCAAGACGCTCGCCGCTTTGCGCATTCTGATAATCAACCGGCAGAACGCGCAGCGCCGTATCGGTGGCACCGCTGTAGCCGATACGGGTATCGGCATTAATCAGTGACTTGTTGCCGGTCAGCTCAAACAGCTTTTTCACCGCATCGGTGTTAGCCAGTTCGGTATGAACCGACGCCATGCTCGGGATCAGATTGAAATGCTTCAGCTGAGCAAACGGGAAAGGGCCATGATCGATGGTTTCGTTCAGGATGATACTCTGGCCTGGTTTAAGCAGAGGATTATCTTCCGTCTGCGAGTTGGCCTGAATTACCAGATTCACTTTGCTGCTGAACACGCCGCGCTGATAGTCCTGATAGCTGATCTTCAGTCGGCTGTTCGGGGCATAAGCATTCAGCTGGGCATTGGCGTTCTGCACCAGCTCATCCCTGTGGCTTTCAATCTGCTTGCCGGTGAACCATGCCGCGCCAGTCCAGACTACGCCCAGTGCGATGATGACACCTACGGCAACATTGGTCTTTTTCATTGCTGATTCGTCCTTATCCTTGAGTCCGCTTATGCCGCAGGTTTACCCCAGCGACTGAAGAAAAACGCCCGCAGGCGTTTAAAAGCTAATAGGTTGAAATAATAGCAGTTAACAGGCACTCCGTCAGCCGCTTCACCCTAAGTCGTTAAATACCCGCGCCAGTCGGCCCGTGCCTGCGACCGTTACGGGGGATTCGCTGGCGGCAATGAAGCAGGATTCACCTGGTTTCAGCGTCACCTGCTGCTCGCCTTTGGCGATCACCGTCTGGCCTTCGATGCAGAAAAGCAGTGCGGCGCTCTGCTGCGCCAGCGGCTGTGGCTCTGCGTTCAGGGTATGAATGGCAAAGGCAAAATCCTCCACCGGAATCGGGAAGCGCAGCGCGTTGCCCTGTTGCTCTGGTTCGGTCAGCAGGGTGCTGGCTGGCTTCTCTTCAAACTTCAGGTTCGCCATCAGCTCCGCGATATCGATATATTTCGGGGTTAAACCGGCCCGCAACACGTTATCAGAGTTTGCCATCACCTCCAGCGCCACGCCTTTCAGATAAGCGTGCGGGGTCTCCGCGTAGAGGAACATCGCCTCGCCCGGTTGCAGCGTGATTACGTTCAGCAGCAGCGGCGAAAACAGGCCGCTGTCGTCAGGATACTCTGCCGCAATCATGCGAATGGTCTGCCACGGCTCACCCTGTTGTGCATCAACCGCGGATTTCAGGATGCCCAGCGCCAGCGATTTCGCCTCACCCTCCAGTGACAGCAGGGTAGAGAAGAGCGCGGCCAGCGTATCCTGATCGGGATGCTGCAGAAAATGGGCTATCTGTGGATGTGCGCCCGCAACCGGCTCCAGCAGTGAGACCATCTCCGTCAGGGTGCGAAAGCCATTCATCGCCTGGAAGGGCGTCAGCGCGTAGACCAGCTCCGGCTTGTGGTTGGCATCTTTATAATTACGCTCAGCAGCTGTCAGCGGAATACCCGCCGCATTCTCACGGGCAAAGCCCACTTCGGCCGCGCGTTTGCTGGGATGGACCTGAATCGACAGCGGCTGATCGGCAGACAACACTTTGAACAGGAAGGGCAGTTCACCAAAACGCTGCGCCACCGCTTCGCCCAGCATGGCGGCAGGCGCGGCATCAATCACGTCACGCAGCGAACGCTCGCTGCCCTGGTCAATCACGGTGGAGGGGCTTTTCGGATGTGCGCCCATCCAGAGTTCCGCCATCGGCAGTCCCTGTGGATTGGCGATTCCGTAAAGCTCAGTCAACGCAGTTTTGCTGCCCCATGCGTAGTTTTGCAGCGTATTGTTCATTTTTTGCATTGTATAACCCTTTATCACGGGAAATTATTGCCAGTATTAAAGCAGAAACTGCCGGTAAAAATACATCTCCAGCGCAAAAGGACGCTAAGCTCTGATAATGTTAAATTATTGTGTATTACTATCCTGACCGCCCGGCAGTCGATCGTAATGACGTACCGGGCGGTCATTCTTTTAAAAACCAGATGAAGGAGACGTATTCATGGCAGCCAATCGCATTGAGAAAGATTCAATGGGCCCCATCGACGTACCGGCAGACAAACTGTGGGGCGCGCAGACACAGCGCTCACTGGAGCACTTCCGCATCTCAACCGAAAAAATGCCGACCGCGCTGGTGCATGCACTGGCATTGACCAAGCGCGCCGCGGCCAGCGTTAACCGCGATCTGGGACTGCTGCCCGCTGACCGCGCCGAGGCGATTGTCAGCGCGGCCGATGAGGTGCTGGCTGACAAGCATGCGGATGAATTCCCGCTGGCGATCTGGCAGACCGGTTCCGGCACCCAGACCAATATGAACATGAATGAAGTGCTGGCGAACCGCGCCAGTGAAATCCTTGGCGGCGAGCGCGGAATGGCGCGGTTGGTTCATCCCAACGACGATGTGAACAAGAGCCAGAGTTCCAACGATGTCTTCCCGACGGCGATGCACGTTGCCGCCGTTATAGCCTTGCGCGAACAGCTGATCCCTCAGATTCAGGTACTGAAGAAGACCTTAAGCCAGAAGTCCGACGCCTTCAAAGATATCGTCAAGATTGGCCGTACTCACCTGCAGGATGCCACGCCGCTGACTCTGGGCCAGGAGATTTCCGGCTGGGTGGCGATGCTGGAGCATAACCTGAAGCATATTGAGCAGAGCATTCCGCACGTGGCGGAACTGGCGCTGGGCGGCACGGCAGTAGGTACGGGCCTGAATACCCATCCGGAATATGCGGTGCGCGTGGCGAAGGCGCTGGCCGATCTCACGCAGCAGCCGTTTGTTACTGCGCCAAACAAATTTGAGGCGCTGGCAACCTGTGATGCGCTGGTGCATGCGCATGGCGCGCTGAAAGGGCTGGCCGCCTCTCTGATGAAAATCGCGAACGACGTGCGCTGGCTCTCTTCCGGCCCGCGCTGCGGCATCGGCGAAATCGCCATCCCGGAAAATGAGCCAGGCAGCTCCATCATGCCGGGTAAAGTTAACCCGACCCAGTGCGAAGCGATGACCATGCTCTGCTGTCAGGTGATGGGTAACGATGTGGCGATCAACATGGGCGGCGCATCCGGTAACTTTGAGCTTAACGTGTTCCGTCCGATGGTAATCCATAACTTCCTGCAATCGATTCGTCTGCTGGCGGATGGCATGGACAGCTTTAATCATCACTGCGCGGTCGGCATTGAGCCGGTGCGTGAGCGCATCGATCAACTGCTTAACGAATCGCTGATGCTGGTGACGGCGCTGAATACCCATATTGGTTATGA
Source organism: Pantoea sp. RG18 (assembly GCF_025910075.1). NCBI lineage: Bacteria > Pseudomonadati > Pseudomonadota > Gammaproteobacteria > Enterobacterales > Erwiniaceae > Pantoea > Pantoea sp. RG18. Next base: position 1,090,907 of record NZ_JAPCIL010000002.1, on the reverse strand, counting down.
CAAAGCGGCAGAAATTGCCAAGAAGGCGCACAAAGAGGGGCTGACGCTGAAAGGCTCGGCGCTGAAGCTGGGTTATCTTACCGAAGAGGAGTTTGATGCCTGGGTTCGTCCGGAAGAGATGGTCGGCAGCATGAATTCGTAAGGTTTGAGTGAGTCAGAGGCCAGCGAATGCTGGCCTTTATTATTTATATCGGACAATCGACCCACAGATGCAGTCTGGGGATTAAAAGATTCAGCGGTTCTGCAGCAGGTTTATTACGATGGTTAATGTTATCGGCATCGTAGTTAAGCAATTCACCCAGAACCGGAACCTGGCTGCGATCGCGACAGATAACCAGAATCGGAGAAGGACAGGCCAGCTGAGTCTGTTTTTGTTCATCCGCGCGCCAGACGCGGGCAACCGGCTGGACTTTCACCGGGCGCTTGATTTTCAGCCGTGCTGAGGCGGGCAGGGCGCGCACGCTTGCCAGCTCCTCCTGCACTTTTTCCGCCCACTGTTCACGTGACCACGGCGCTTTTGCACGTCCCGACTTCAGGCTTTTTTCCAGCTGGGCGATCACCTCTTCACGCTTGAGATTCTTGATAATGTGCTTGTTGGCCCAGCCGAAACGCAGGCTGTCCGGTGCGCTCAGCAGGGTGATAGTGCGATAGGCATTCAGGGTGATCAGCCCGCGCAAATGCTGGTGGACGAACTCAAAACGCGCTTCACTCGGCAGGCCAGAGTCCACCGTAATCAGCTGCTCCAGCCGTGCTTTCAGCTGATTGATGACGTCGACCAGTGCGCCGATCTCCGCCTCCTGCTGCGCGTCGCATTCGATACAGAGCGCGCCAGGCAAGCGCACGGCAGCCTTGGTGCTCAGCTGTTCTGACTGATGCTGCATAAACAGGCGGCAGTAGTGGTCAAGCGCCATCTTTAACGCGCTCTCCCCGAGATGCTGCTCGACGGCAATCCGGGTGATCGCTTCATGTTCGCGACCTTTAACCACCGGCGGCAGGCTGAAGACGCGGGCGATCAGCAGAGGCTGCGCTTCAATCTGCTGACGCAATTCACCCAGCGCCAGTTCCAGGTCATTTACACATTGATGCATATCAGCCACTAAGTCGTAGCGCGTCATGTTGTGCCTCCATAGTTACAACGTCCACAATGTGGCAGAAGCCTGACGAGGATGCAAGCGCCATATAGTTACAACATACTGAAAGGCTTGTACTCACAATCGTGCGGCCTGCATAGCTATCCAGTCAAAATGGCATCACGCATTTTGGCTTATCACAGAACATGTTATAAAAACGGTTCGCCTGCTAACCAGGAGATTGCCTGTGAATCAGAACAATAAACCCGGCATCGCCGCCATTATTACCCTGGGCTGGGTGCAGATCCTGTCATGGGGCGGGTCGTTCTACCTGATGGCGGTGATGGCGAATCCGATTGCGGCTGAGACAGGCTGGTCACAGCAGTGGATTTATGGCGCACTCTCGACCGGGATTCTGGTATCGGGCCTGCTGTCACCGCTGGCAGGCAGGATTATCGCCCGCACCGGTGGCCGCCTGTTGCTGGCACTGAGTGGCATGGTGATGGCGGTAGGGCTGGTGATCATGGCTTATAGCCACTCTCTGCCGCTGTTTCTGTTTGCCTGGGTAATTATTGGCATCGGTATGGCGATGGGTCTTTATGACGCACTGTTTGCCACGCTCGGCACCTGCTATGGCGGTCAGGCGCGTGCAGCGATCACCGGTATCACCCTGATATCTGGCTTCTGCACCACGCTAGTCTGGCCGGGAACGGCGTTGTTAATCCACGGATTCGGCTGGCGAAACGCGTCGCTGATAATTGCGGCACTGATGGTCGTCTGCGTGCTGCCCGCCTATCTGTTTGCCTTACCCGATAGCCATGCTAAGCGGCCTGTGAAAAAACTGAGTCCACAGCCTGGCACGGCGGAGATTGCGCCTGCGCTGTTCTGGCTGCTGTGTGCCATTTTTACCCTGGCGTCAGTGATCATGACGGCTATTTCCGTGCAGCTTATCGCCTTGTTGCAGGCCAGTGGCCATACGCTGACCTCGGCGCTGGCGATCAGCGCCGTACTTGGCCCGTGTCAGGTAGGATCCCGACTCGTCGATATCGCCTTTAAACGCAGTCATCCCATCCGTACCACCTTTTTTTCCGTCGGGCTGGTGGCACTGGGCTTGCTGTTGCTGGCATTGTTTCCGCAGATGGCGTTGCTGAGCATGGTGTTGTATGGCGCAGGAAATGGCTTACGTGCCATCGTGCGGGGAACTTTACCGCTGGCGATGGTCAAACCAGAGTCCTATGCGATTGTGGTGGGTAAAATGGCCCGCCCGGCGTTGATGGGGCAGGCACTGACGCCGCTGATAGGTGGATATGTGTTTGAAAAGATGGGAGCATCGGCGACGCTGTGGTTGCTTTGCGCCCTGGCAATCTTTAACGTGGTACTGGTTATGGCGCTGAAGCAGCGATTGCCGGCGACATCGGCCACCACGGCATAACGGAACGGTTCTCCTTGCTCCGCAGGAAGAGGGCCGTTAGCAGGCTAAGCACCTTGTGCTATCGGGCCTCAGGCTTTGGTGAATACGTGCCTTGTCACCGCCGGTTTGCTTCAAAAAAGCAACAGTGTTTGTTATATTTATTGCTCATTGATTGTTCACTTATGCGGCAATAAAACAATAAGATGCACCGCAACTCAGGATAAAGAAATGCTTGATTACCGCTTCCCGACAGCTTTGCAAATGGTTCTGAGCGTAGCGATGGCGGAGCAAATGGGAAAACGCTCTACCAGCGCGATTCTGGCCTACGGGCTGGAAGCGAATCCCAGTTTCATACGAAAATTAATGGTCCCGCTGACCCGTGACGGCATTATCGTCTCCACGCTGGGCCGTACCGGTTCGATTCATCTGGGCCGTCCTGCTGCAGAAATTACCCTGCGGGATATCTATGTCTCCGTGATCGAAGACAAAAAAATCTGGGCCGCGCGTCCTGACGTCGCGCCGCGCTGTCTGGTCAGTGCCAACCTCTGCTGGTACTTCAAGTCGATAGCCGATGAAGCCGAGCAGGCGTCGCTGGATGTGCTGGCAAAACGCACCGTGGCAGACGCACTGAACGAACTGAAGAAACGCGACACCAGCAACTGCACCGCCGTGCCGGAACCTGAACCCGAAGAGATTGATGATCTCTGCAAAAAAAGCCGCTGATTAGCGGCTTTTTTTATGCCTGCTGGTCACTAACTTCCTGCCTTAAATCTGCCATAAGCCAATAACTCACTTTCCTGGGGTCGGTTATCACGCTGAATCTGATAAACATTTGAAAATTCAGCATCCTTAACAACATTAATGTTTTTTTCGTTTTCTGAAATGACAGGTGAACACATTCATGTAAAATCTATTTTCTGGTTTTTAGTGGATCTAAAATCTGAAAAGAAGAGACTATTTAGCCACGTATCTACTGCTCACATGAGGCTTCATTATGGATGATGATATAAAAATCATGATGTCCCCGGTTCAGCTCACTGCTGCTCTCTCGGATGAAACGGTTACTGAAGGTGAATCACTCAGTAACCGCTTATACGGTGGGTTGAATCTTGCATTAGGGACACTTGAATTAACCGGAGCAACCGCGCTGTGCATAGCGCCAGATCCATCCGGACTGACAAAAGCGGCATGCGTTGTCGTTGGCGTACATAGTCTGGATAGCATTCATGCTGCGGCTAATCAGGTACTGACAGGCAGAAATACGCGTACAGCAACTTTCCAGTTGGCCACAGCGACGGCTAAAAAGCTTGGCGCCGATAATAAGAGCGCAATGAATATAGGTTTAATGGTCGATATTTCTGTTCCGACGGCCTTTGCCTTTGCTGCCGGAGCGGCACGTGTCGCCTCTGTACGCTTCGGTAAGTTAAAGCTGGCTGAGCATGAAGCCGTTAAAGGTATTAAGGCTGGCGGACATACTATTGCTAAGCATGTAAATATTTCCGAAGCGGATTTGCTCGCGCGTCTTGCACGAAGTCCTAAAACGCCGCTTGCAAGTTCATTTGTTAATATTGAGCAGGCAGAGCGATTCATAAGCGCCGGTTTGAAAGCGAACCGCTGGAAGATCATCTATTGGGCTGCCGCCAAAAGCGAAAGCATACTGGAATTAAGCTGGCAGTCCCGAACCGTAGTCGGTTATGGTTTCAGGCAAGGCAGTACAACTCGTCTGGAAGCGTATGCTGTCAGGATTGTTTTGCACCGTAAAGTGTTTAACGGCAAACCCTATTATCTTCTGACTTCATATCCTTCTTTCTGAGGCTATCAATGAATAAAAGTTATAAAAATACTGGAACGCTTATTCGGGTTTTTTTTGGTCAGGATTATGATCTTTTTGGGGAAACGGTAGAAGAAGTACTGGACAGTTATTTAGAAACTGAGAACCCAAAAACAGCAGCAAAGGTCTGTCAGGAAGCAGAGTATTTACTGTCCTTAAATGATCAAGCACTTACAGAGGCGTTTGAATCCATCAGTCAGGGAGAGTTCTATCCTGAACCCTGGGGAGAAACAGTACGGACTTTTTTGGAAAAGATAAAAAGTCATTTAAGTGCCAGACTTTAACTTAAAGGATTAAAGGGTCATACGGTTAATGACTGTGAGTGGAGTTTTGGCTTAGTGAATAGCAGATGAAGAGAGGGAGCGTAAGACGTGTCAGGGCCAGCTTCGCTTTCACTGAAGAGTACCGATGTATGTGGTATGAATTTTAAATTTTATATTATTAATCAATTTATTATTTGGAAAATTCATTCCTGATATCCAGATAAGCAGATAAGCAGAACGCTGAAGATCAAAGATGAATAATGATTCAGAGAAACGCTGAATGAAAGATTGAAGCGGCGCTAACCTGCGAGGCGGGGTCTGCTGAAATCAGTGAATCACAGGCAAAGAAAGGGGCGATCATATGGTCGCCCCTTTTAACTTTTACGGTTTACGCCGTCACGGACGATGCACTACCTGACCGGCGCGTCACCAGCTTGCGCAGGGCCACATAGAACACCGGCGTCAGGAACAGGCCGAACAGCGTCACGCCGAGCATGCCGGAGAAGACCGTAATACCGGTAACGCCGCGCACCTCTGCACCCGCGCCTTCACCCAGAATCAACGGTATTGTACCGGCGATAAAGGCGATGGAGGTCATCACAATCGGACGCAGACGCAGGCGACACGCTTCCAGCGCCGCTTCCACAATCCCTTTGCCCTGAATCTCCAGCTCCCGCGCAAACTCGACGATCAGAATCGCGTTCTTACAGGCCAGCCCCATCAGCACCACCAGTCCGACCTGGACGAAGACGTTGTTGTCACCGCCAGTCAGCCAGACGCCAAACAGCGCAGAGAGCATGGTCATCGGCACAATCAGGATCACCGCCAGCGGCAGCGTCCAGCTCTCATACAGCGCGGCCAGCACCAGGAACGCCAGCAACACGGCCATCGGGAAGACAATCAGCGCGGTATTGCCCTGCGTTGACTGCTGATAACTCAGATCGGTCCACTCGATGTTCATGCCGTTTGGCAATAGCTGACCGGACATCGCTTCGAGCTGACTCATCGCCTGCGCCGAGGAGAGCACGCGTGGGTCGGCATCACCAATCAAATCCGCCGCCGGATAGCCGTTATAGCGGATCACCGGGTCGGGACCGTAGGTGGTGGTAATGTTGACCATGCTGCCAATCGGCACCATCTCACCGCGATCGTTTCGGGTTCGCAGGTTAGCGATATCTTCGATGCTGTCGCGGAAATCCCCGTCAGCCTGCGCCATCACCCGCCAGGTGCGGCCAAAGCGGTTAAAGTCATTCACATATGACGAGCCAAGATAGGTCTGGAGCGTGCTGAACAGCGCGGTCAGCGATACTCCCTGCGCTTTGGCTTTATCCCGGTCTACCTTCACATCAAGCTGCGGAACGTTGGCCTGATAAGAGGAGATGGGGAAGTGCATCCCTGGCGTCTGCATGATGCTGCCCGACAGCGTATTAATCGCCGTCTGCAGTGCGCCATAACCCAGACCCGCGCGGTCCTGCACATAGAGCGAATAGCCCGAGCCCTGGCCCAGCCCCAGAATCGGCGGTGGCATAATCGAGAAGCCAAAGCCCTGCTGGATTTGAGCGATCTTCGCATTGATCTCAGCGTTGATCTCCGCCGCCGTATGTTTGCGCTCATTAAACGGCTTCAGACCGAAGAACACCGTGCCGCTGTTCGGCGTATTGGTGAACTGCAATGCATTCAGGCCAGGGAACGCGACCGCATAGGCGACGCCTTCGGTCTGCATACCGATTTCGCTCATCTTACGAATCACTTCATCCGTGCGCGCCAGAGAGGAACCTTCCGGCATCTTCACGCCACCAATCAGGTAGAGCTTATCCTGCGTCGGAATAAATCCACCCGGCACGGTGTGGAACATAAATCCGGCACCCGCCAGCAGCAGAATATAGACGCCAAACACGGCGCCACGGCGACGCAGCGTACGGCCCACCAGCGATTCATAACCATGGGCACTGCGCTGGAAGAAGCGGTTAAACGGCCGGAAAAGCCAGCCAAACAGCGCATCAATGATCCGCGTCAGCCGGTCTTTCGGCGCGTGATGATCTTTCAGCAGCATCGCCGCCAGCGCAGGCGAGAGCGTCAGCGAGTTAATGGCAGAGATCACTGTAGAGATGGCGATGGTAGTGGCGAACTGCTTGTAGAACTGCCCGGTGACGCCAGAGAGAAACGCCATCGGCACAAACACCGCGCACAGCACCAGCGCAATGGCGATGATCGGCCCGGAGACCTCACGCATCGCCTGATGCGCAGCGGCGCGTGGCGACAGCCCCATCTCAATGTTACGTTCGACGTTCTCCACCACCACAATGGCGTCATCCACCACGATACCAATCGCCAGCACCAGCCCGAACAGGCTCAGCGTATTCAGCGAGAAGCCAAGCAGATAGAGCACGCTAAAGGTACCGACTATCGAAACCGGCACCGCCAGCAGGGGAATGATCGAGGCGCGCCAGGTCTGGAGGAACAGAATCACCACCAGCACGACCAGAATGACCGCTTCCAGCAGGGTCTGCACCACGGCTTTAATCGAGTCGCGGACAAACACCGTCGGATCGTAAGGCGCGGCCCATTTCACGTCGTTGGGAAAGCGGGTCGCCAGCTCATCCATTTTGGCGCGAACCGCATTGGAGAGGTCGATGGCGTTGGCGCCAGGCGCCTGGAAGATGCCGATACCGACCGCATCTTTGTTATTCAGCTGCGAGCGCAGGGCATAGCTGCCCGAGCCCATCTCAATCCGCGCCACATCGCGCAGCCGCACCAGCGAACCATCTTCCGAGGTTTTCAGGATGATATCGCCAAACTGCTGCTCGCTCTCCAGTCGTCCCTGGGTGTTGATTGACAGCAGAAAATCGCTCTGTTTTTTCAGCGGCTCGGCACCCAGCTGACCGGCAGAGACCTGCACGTTCTGCTCCTGCATCGCCGTTACCACGTCAGAGGCGGTCAGACCACGCGCCGCCACTTTATTGGGATCAAGCCAGACGCGCATCGCATACTCGCCTGCGCCGAAAATCTGGATCTGACCGACACCCGGCAGGCGGGCCAGCTCATCTTTCACCTTGAGGGTGGCGTAGTTACGCAGGTAGAGCGAATCGTAGGTATTGTTCGGTGAGAACATGTGGACGACCAGCGTCAGGGTCGGCGACATCTTCTGGGTGGTGATCCCCAGCCGACGCACATCTTCCGGCAGACGGGCTTCCGCCTGCGCTACGCGGTTCTGCACCTGCACCTGCGCCTGATCAGGATCGGTGCCTGGACGGAAGGTGACGGTGGTCACCAGCACGCCGTCAGAACCGGCCACTGACTTCATGTACATCATGTTTTCGACGCCGTTGATTGCCTCTTCCAGCGGCGTCGCCACGGAATCCGCAATCACTTTCGGGTTAGCGCCTGGATACTCGGCGCGCACCTGTACGCTGGGTGGCACCACGTCGGGATATTCACTGACTGGCAGCAGTGGGATGGCAATCACCCCGGTCACAAAAATCAGGATCGACAGCACCGCAGCAAAAATGGGCCGGTCGATAAAAAAGCGGGAAAAGTCCATAGCGGCCTCGGGTTATTGAGCGACTGCCGCACGCATGGCGACCGGCTGAGCAGTGACCGGCATGCCGGGCATAAATACTTTTTGCAGACCGGCGATGATGACCTTGTCGCCGGATTGCAGACCCGATTTAACGATGCGCAAACCATCCACCATCGCGCCAGGCTGGATATCGCGCCGCTGCGCTTTACCTTCGCCATCCACCACGTAGACATATTTGCGATCCTGGTCGGTCAATACCGCTTTATCATCGATCAGCACCGCCTCGAACTGCGCGCTGCCGGGCAGACGCACGCGGGCAAACAGGCCAGGCGTAAACTGCCGCTGTTGATTGTCGAGCAGGGCGCGCATACGAATGGTGCCGGTGCTGGCGGTCAGCTGGTTATCCAGGAAGTCAATTTTGCCCTGGTGCGGGAAACCCTGTTCGCCGACCAGCGCAATCTCAACCGGCAGCGCATGGCGCTGCTGGCCCTGACGCGCCATCGCCTGATAGTTCAGGAAGGTGTTCTCATCGACATCGAAATAGACATACATCTGCTGCTGCGACACTAGCGTGGTTAACACACTGGCGCTGTCGCCGGCGGTCACCAGGTTACCGGCGGTGATCATCGCCCGGCTGGCGCGGCCATCAATCGGCGCGGTGACGCGGGTGAAGTCGAGGTTCAGCTGCGCCATATCGACCGCGGCCTCTGCGGCCAGCACATCCGCCTGCGCCTGACTGGCTGCAGAACGACGCTGCTCCCACGCTTCGCGGGAAATCGCCTGCGTGCCGATCAGCTTCTCGCTGCGGCCCGATTCGCTGCGGGCCAGACTCGCCTGACTGCGCGCCCGGGCCAGTTCCGCTTTGGCCTGCTCCAGCGCCGCGCGGTAACTCCGGTCATCAATGGTAAACAGTACCTGACCTTTTCTGACCTCATCGCCTTCACGATAGTTAACGGCATCAATGTAGCCAGAGACGCGCGGACGCAACTGCACGCTCTGCACCGCTTCAACCCGGCCATTGAAATTGTCCCATTGACTGACCGGTTTGATCAGCACGGGTGCGGCACTCACTTCAGGCGGCGGGGGAGCGGCGTTTTGCGCCACACCCTTATCGCAGCCGCTCAGTTGCGTGATGAGCAGTACCATCCCTAAGAGGGTTAAACCCTGACGAACCCGGTTCGTAATCATTGTTGTTATTCCGCGATAGATATAAACAGGCGGCCTGCAGGCCAATATTTGCAACTTTTAAGATTGCAATTAATCGCGGTGAGTGTAGGCTTGCGTGGCTGGCAACTGCAAGAATAACAGATACACTTTATGTGCGGTTTAGGGCAGGGCGATGAAAGCCTGAACAACTTAGCTAAAACCCCACAAATAGTGCGGCATTTAATGTACTAATAAAACTTGCATTAAATGGCATAGTCAGCCACCCTTAAGTGTAACTGCAACTGATACTAATACTTTTCGCCACGGCGACAGGAGAGACTGGAATGATGAGTGATGCTTTTATTCACGATTTAATCGACTGGATTGATAACAACATCGAAGCACGTCTGGATCTGGATACCGTTTCAGAGCGCGCGGGCTACTCCAAATGGCACCTGCAGCGCATGTTTAAAGAGCACACCGGTTATCCACTGGGTGAATACATCCGGGTTAAGAAGCTGAAGAAATCAGCCGACCGCCTGACCAGCACTGATGAACCGATTCTCAATGTGGCGATATCGTTAGGTTTCGACTCTCAGCAATCCTTTAACCGCAGCTTCAAACGCCAGTATGGCGTCGCGCCGGGTGCATGGCGTCGGCACAGCGGGGATTCGCACGCAGCATAACCTCGCCAGGGCCAGCTTGTCTGGCCCGCGCTTTTCTCTGCGCGCAAAACTGGTATCATCTGCGTCCTGTCGTCACGGATGCCATCATGTCAAAAAAACTCTGGATTGGACTTTTTCTCGTCCTCGCGGCCTGTTTCTACGGCCTTAAACCCTATCTGAATTCCGTTTCAGCCCCTGCCCAGGCCGATATCGCCACCCTGACTGACGCCCATACCGTGGCGCGCTGGGTGCTGCAGCATCAGCAACTGCCGGACTACTACCTCACCAAAAACGACGCGCGCCAGCGTGGCTGGAATCCGGCCAAAGGCAACCTGTGTGACGTGTTGCCAGGCAGAGCCATTGGCGGCGATCGCTTTACGAACCGTGAGAAGCGTCTGCCCGCGCGTGCGGGCCGTCAGTGGTATGAAGCGGATGTGAATTATCGCTGCGGGCATCGCGACGCCGATCGCCTGGTTTACTCCTCTGACGGGCTGGTGTTTCTCTCCACCGATCACTACCGCAGTTTCAGGCAGGTGCCCTGATCATGCTTAATCTGACCTTTGACCTGCGTCAGCTCACCACGCGCGCGGCGTTTTATCAGCAGTTTGCTGAGCAGAGCGGCTGTCCGCAGACCTTTGGACATAATCTGGATGCGTTATGGGACTGGCTGACGGGCGGGATGGCGCTGCCTGCGACAATGTGGTTGCAGCACTATGCCGCGCATCAGGCCGATTTAGCGCCGGTGCTGGCGCTGCTGGAAGAGGCGGCGCAGTCGCTGGAGGGCGAACTGCGCCTGATCATTGATTAAGCGCGTAGCGGCTTGAGCAGCGCAACCAGCGCTTCGCGGGCTGCCAGCGGCAGATCGCCGCCGCCGGTGTAACCATTATTCTCAATGATGACCTGGTTCAGCCCCACCAGCCAGTCGTAGATATAGTAGGCCGTGTGGTTGGCCGGGGCGGCAGAGAGTCTGGTCAGACGCTGACCGGAACTGAAGCTGACGCTGGGAGCCGGAGGCCGCGAGAAAATCACCTGACCCCGGTTAACGCGGCTGGCAGGGCGTTCATTTTCAGGACGCTGTAAAAAGCCGAGCCAGGCCACAAAATCCCCCAGCACCGTCATCGCCCGCGTCACCTGACGATCCGCGCGTGATTCATGGCTGACGCTCTGCGTATCGGGCTCATGCAGCGCCTGCTGCAGCTTTTGCGCGATATCGGTGCGGAATCCGGCCGTGATCAGCTCTTCAACCAGCCACTCCATCGTTGGCTTATCCACGTTCAGCAACGCCAGCAGGCTGCGGTTTTCCGGCAGCTGACGCAGATGATCCAGCCACAGCAGCAGCACCTGACGCGGATAGTGCTGCGCGCTCTGCAGACTCTGACGCGGCTGAACCGGCGCTTCAGCCGGGCTCTCACTGAACAGGTCAAATTCAAACCCGATGCCAAACTGATTTTCCGGGGCCTGAATACTGGCCGGTTTGCTGCCTTGTAAGGCGGACTGATTGAGCCACAGCTGACGCAGCGCCTCACGCGGCGGCTGCAGGCGTTCCAGCAGCTCGCCATGCAGGCCGGTCCGATGCTGTAAACACTTCAGTAGCGTATCGGCGATATTCTGTTTGCGTGCCGCCTGTTCCGGGCTGGCACCCGCTTCGGTCCAGGGCAATAAACGCCGCTCCACCACAGTGTGCTGAATCTGCGCCAGCTGAGCCAGCAGCATGTCGCGGCGGGCTTCCGGCTGCATCTCATCCTGCAACCAGCTCGCCATGCGGTCGACGCCCGCGCGATCCAGTGCCAGCATCGATCCCCAGTGCTGACCGGGCTGTCCCATCTGACGCTGCACCGCTTCATCCACATTGACCTGCTGATGGCGGGCATCGAAAGGGGTAATCGCCCAGATCAGGCGCGGTTTCTCTGCAGATTCCTGTGCGGGCTGCTGACGCTGCCATTCGCGCAGCGTTTCGCTGGCGAGGTCGGCATCCTGACGCTGGCTGGCTGCGGTACAGACCAGCAGCAGATCAATTGCCTGACGCGCGGCGTAAAAACCGGGCAGCAGGGCACGTTTCTGTTCCAGCAGTTGGGCACGCAGCGGATCCTGCTGCTGCAGGCGCTGACGATCTTCCTGGATTGCCGCGTCACCGGACTGGCCTGGCGCGGGCAGTTCCAGCATATCAGCATCATCATAGAGTGCGGTTCGCGGTGTGGAACTCAGCGGGACCAGCACTTCCAGCGTCAGCAGCGCCAGTAATCCCAGTGGCACGTTCTGCGCCTTACCGATGCGGTTACCATTCAGCGGGCAGACTTCCACCAGCTGCTGCTGATCCTGCTCACTGGCCGGCACAATCAGCTGCTCGGCCGGCAGCAGTGATGTGTCGGTCAGCAGGCTCAGTGGAGCAAGCACCCGGCTGCTGTTACGCAACTGGTGACGCAGATGCAGCAGGGTGCGCAGCATCTCATTCAGTTCAGGCTGACCAGGCCACAGCAGTGAAAAAAGCTGTACCCGGTCGTCAACGCTGAGCCAGGGCGCCAGCTCAACCGCCTGCGGCCAGAAATGACGATCAAGCCGCGCATCGTGGTGCGCACGGCGACGGCACCAGGACCAGAGTGTCACCAGCGCATCGCCTTCCAGACCCGCCAGCGGCGTGGCGAGGCGATGACGCTGCAGGCGCTGCAGTGCGCTGTCGATCTGTGCGGTGTCGGGCGTTGTCGCGCCGGCACAGGCGACCATCAGCCGTACGATCTCCGCTTCACTCAGCAGCATCAGTTCAACCGGCCACTCGTTTGAAAGCGGCTCGCGCTGATGGCTGAAACGGGTGGCGGTAGCAAAATCGAGGTTGCCGGGATTGATATGCTGAAACCAGTTCAGCAGTTTATCACCCATGCGGGTCACTAACTGGCCCTGTGCATCGGCCACCATTTCGTTCAGCAGCCAGGCCTTACCCGCCTGCGACTGGCCAAACAGCGCCAGCGTCACCGGACGCGCCACCTGTTGCGCCAGCGCCTGAGTCTGCACGCGCGCCTGGCGCAGTTGCAGCGTCAGGGTTTCTGCTTCCAGCGCCAGACGCGGCGACTGCTCACGGCTGCTCTCAATCCAGGCCAGACTGTTATTCAGGGCGTCCTGCAACAGGCCAAGACGTTTTGCCAGCGTTTGCGGCTGACGGGGTTTCAGGGCTTTCATCGTTTACATACGCTCCCGCTGTCAATCCAGTATTGCGCATTGGCATTGCCGGTCGCCGACAGGGTATTCAGCTTAAGACTCAACTGCTCCAGCGGCACGCGGGTGCCATCATCCAGACGGGCATCGCTCAGCACCAGACTTTCCGGGCCGGACGCGTCGGGTCCGGCTTTTACCGCCAGCCGGATGCGCAGCACGCTCTCACCGGCCACTTTACGCGCCAGGGTGGCGTCGTTCAGCGTCAGGCTATAGAGCGGCGAGGCGGGCCAGCGATCGTTATCAAGCTGGCGGAAGCCGAGACAGACGTTGCCGCGAATACGGAAACTGCGCTTTTTATCCAGCACATAGCCGGGATCGTCGAGGTCAATTTCGCTGTAGCAGAGGTTCTCGTCCGTCAGCGCCTGGTTTTCGTCGAGCATGCCAAGATAGCGAATCGTCGAGTAGGGTTCAAAATCGCCTGCGCGGAACCAGAAGCTGCTGAGGCGCAGATCCAGCGCCAGCAGGCAGAGCATCGCGCCGACCGCCGCGGTCGATTTCGGGTTGTCGATGCGGCCATGTTTGTTAAACGGATACCAGTCGCTGGTGTGATAGCCTTCCAGCGACAAAATACGGCTGCCCGGCAGCGGTTGCAGATGACGCACCAGCGCCTGAATGCCCGGGAAGCGCGACGGGCGACCGGTCAGCAGCAGCACGTCACACTGATAGAGCGACACCACTTCACACATTGAGCGCAGCGCCGGGATAATCGCCATCCGGTGCTGCATAAATTCACCGTGCAGCTGGGACAGGCTCACCACCAGCGGCACCTGCAGCAGGTCAAAGCGGCTGTTACCGCCCAGCTCGCGCTGAATCTCGCCGTTGACGAACGCCAGTACCGCTTCGCCCGGAGGCTGATCGACCAGCTCGCCAAACAGTGCGTTGATCTCCGCGTGGCTCTCCAGCGGATCCCAGTTTTCGTAGCGTTCCAGTACCGCCTGCGCCAGCGGAATAAACAGTTGTAAGGTGATCTGCTGACGCAGCGTGGCCTGACCGTCCATGCGGCTGTCGTGACCAAACAGCTTGTTCATCAGCGGTTCCGCCAGCGTCAGGCCCGCTTTCTGCAGATGCTGCTGCAGCGCCGGTAAAATCCACAGCTGAATCACGTCCAGCAGGATATCGTCGCCCGCGACTTTAAAGCCTTCGCGGAACAGCAGTCGCGGCGTGATTTTGACGTTGTTGCCCTGACCATCATCCAGACGATACTGGGTGATGGCGAGGTCAGTAGTGCCGCCGCCGATATCAATCGAGGCGATGCGCAGGCTCTTGCCTGGCAGTTCGTCAGCATCGCGCGGGCGATCCGGACGGGTCATGCTGCTGAAAAAGTCTTCGGCGCGACCGGCAAAGTTGACCTGGGTTTCATTAAACAGCCAGACCATCTGACCACAGGTCGCTTCATCCCACTCCATCTGCACATCCGGCAGCGGTTTCGGGTTCTGACGTGGCAGTGATGGTGAAAGGTCATCTTCGTCAGCCAGCCAGCCTTCCGCTTTCCAGACCAGCGCCAGCGCCTCCTGCATCCGGCGGCGGAAAATTTCACGCTCCGGCTTCGGCATCGCTGACGGCAGCGTCAGGATCACATGGCGCAGCTGACGCGGCGCGTGGCTCTGCGGCATCCGCTGACGCTGTGCCGCGCTGTTCATCTGCATCAGCGCCTGAGCCAGCAGCTCACACAGCATAAAGGTCATCAGCGAACTGCGGCTGTAGTGCGGAGAAAAGACCGGCAGACGATCGTCCGGTGCCAGCGTCGAGAGCGGCTGGCCTTCGTCGTTGAGCAGGGTGGTAAAGGGCGCGGCATAGGCCAGCGGTTCAGCCTGTTCGCCGGGCGTGTTAAAACGCCAGCCTGGCTGATAGCGCGCCTCATCCCACAGATAACGGCGCGGGCTGGAGAGGCCGGTGCTGCCTTCCAGTCCCACACGCTGCAGGGCCAGACGGCTCGCTTCACGGCCGACGCGGGTCAGAGAAGGCCACATAAAGGCCTGCTCACGACCGCTCTCCAGCGAGAAGTTCGCTTTGCCAAAACGGGTCTCGGCAAACTCCAGACGGCTATCAAACAGCTCGTTGTAAACCTGATGCGGCTGCGACAGATCGCGCAGCTGCAGCTCATAGGTCTGCTTCAGGCCGTTGCTCTCTTCCGGATGATCTTCCACCAGAATGCCGCAGGTATGGGAGTTACCGACATCCAGAATGATATCGACATTGACCGCCGGGGTCTGCAGCGTGGCGGCCTGAATATGGATCTCGCTGAGGTCGAGCTGTTCGCCCAGCAGTTCCAGCAGATTGAGGTAGTGCGCCTGATACTCAAACTCGCGCAGCGCCTGATTAATCGCCTGTTCGCGGCGATCGGAGACGCGGTCGGTAAAGGATTCGCGCAGCCAGCCGTCAACCCAGGTCAGGTCAAGAAAATCACCCAACTCGTAGTTGTGCCAGGCGAGCGCAAAGGTCACACCGTTCTGAGCATCAGCCGTGCTGAGGCCGAGCTGTTCACCGCCATCCTGTTCCGCCACGCAGCGGGTATCAAAGGCCAGGCTGACGCGATGGGTATTGCCTGCTGCATCGGGCGCGGGCAGCGCAACCAGACGCATCCGCGCCCAGTTTTCAGGACCGCCGATAAAACGACGTCCGCTGGCACAGCGCAGCATCGGCAGCGGCAGCCAGCAGGCTGACAGCAGGGAGAGCGAGTCCGCCAGCGCGATATCAGACTCCGGGCGCACCACTTCCGCAGCGCCGCCATCTTCCGGATAGAGCAGGAACTTACCGCTGTTGCCATCGACGTTCAGGCGCAGCAGCGGGCCGTTGGCGGTCTGGCGCACAAACTGGCGGCGCGCAGGGGTATCTGAGAGTTGCAGGCCAAAATCCAGAAACTGCACGCCGCTGTTTTCAATCAGCGAAATTTTTTGTTTGTCATCGATCAGGGGAGCCAGCATCGTTATTTACTCTCACGCTTAATCGTCATCGGGAAGACCCGGTCATCAGCATACTGCGCTTCACACACTGCGGCGCCGATACTCGCATGGCAGACCAGCAGTGGCATACGGTAGCGCGAACTGTTCTGGCACTTCGCCGTGTAGCGGCTCTCAATCACCAGGTTACCGGCGCTGGTCATGGCCGCGCTGACATCCGCTTTACAGGTAGTATTGCCCTGGGCGATCTGCACGCTGCCTTTGCCGTTTTTAAACTGGAAGCGCATTACCGGAGGCTTACCGGTTGGCGTCGGCATCTGGTCGATAGTGACACGCCAGCGGCCATCAATCACCCGTACCTGGCCATCGCGCACCGCATCCGGCGTCACGATCAGGTCATCGGGTTTGGCCGGAACCGGCGCCGTCACCGTTGTGGCAAGGGTAGCAGATGAGGTTGCCGGTGCGGTATCGGTGGTGGTGTTGGCCGGTTTCTGCGGCTGCGATTCGGGAAGTTTTTCCGGTGCTGCCTGCTCGGCAGGTGGGGTGACAGACGGTGTCGCCGCAACCGGTGCCGGAGTCGCAGCCGGGGCCGGAGTGGATACCGTCGCCGGGGCTGACGCTGGCTTCGCAGTGGCAACCGGTGTTTTTACGGGTTCTGAACGATGCAGCAACACGGCCACCGTCACGGCGGCAGCAATCGCCACCGGCGGTAACAGATACCAGACGCGGAAACGGCGGCGAGCCGCTACAGGCGTCGCCGGCTGAGCTTCAACGGGTGCTGCAACCGGCAGCGGTTCAGCCACAGGTTCAGGTTCAGGTTCGGGCTCAGCGATCATCACTGGTTCAGCGATGACCGGCGCGGCAGGCAGCTCAGGCAGCGGTTCAACCAGCGCCACCGGCAGGTTCTCTTCCAGCGTGTCACGCAGGCAGGCCAGCGCGTCATCGCGGCTACGCGCCTGGGCATCGACAAAGCCCCAGAAGGTGATGACCGGTTTGCCATCAACCAGATAGACATACTGCTGGTCGGGGAATTGCAGGGTTTTGCTCAGCAGCGCACCAAACAGCCGCATCGATGGGTTCTCTGCCGCGCGCGCGCGCGTACTGAGATCCTGCATATCCTGCTGACAGGCGGTGAGCTGTTGCAGCGCCGCGCGACGTTCATGATCGCTGGCACCCAGCCAGGATTTGACCCGGCCGCTAAAAGGGGCATACCAGTCGAGGCGATCGCCCCGTTCATTGGCCTGAGGAATGGCCAGGCAATCTGCCAGTGCGCTCTGACGGCGCAGGCGCAGGGTTTCACGAATTTGCAATGCTGAGGCGTAGACCGGCTGGCCATTTTCACCTAACGCCAGAACTGCATCTAAATTACCGCTGCGCAGAAAAGTTTTTGCCACCTGTTGGGCCCTTATCGGTCGTTGTCTGAGGCAGAAAATCGCGTGTTATCGACGATTAGGTTGATTTTACGCGGGGCAAGGACAAATCAAACGGCAGAAAAGGGGGTAAATCCACTGTTTTTTTCACCGGCTGACGGAAAAACCACCGCTATTTCAGAGAGTATGACGCAATCAGCCGGATTTGCGCACCAGCAGCAGGTGGGCGATGACGCCGCCCGCCAGTCCCCAGAAGGCCGGACCAATGCCCAGCAGCGAAACGCCGGATGCGGTGATCAGAAAGGTGATCAGCGCGCTGTCGCGTTCGGCAGGCAGATCCAGTGCGCGGTGGAGGCTGCCACCCAGCGTGGCAAGGAGTGCCAGACCCGCCAGCGCCTCAATCAGCACCACAGGCAGGGCACTGAACAGCACGGCGATCAGCGCACCGGACGCGCCCGCCAGCAGATAGAAGATCCCCGCCAGCGCCGCCGCACGCCAGCGTTGCTGAGGATTTGGGTCGACCTCATCGCTCATGCAGATGGCCGCCGTAATCGCCGCCACGCAGACCGAAAACCCCCCTAATGGCGACAGCAGCAGCGCAATTAATCCGGTCCAGCTCATCAGTGAAGAGACGGGTGGACGGTAGCCGTGCGCCTGCAGCGTGGCGATGCCGGGGGCGTTCTGTGACGCCATCGTCACCAGGAAATAGGGCACGCCGATCCCCAGCAGCGTGGTGAGGGTAAAGTGCGGCATCACGACTTCCGGCATTGTCAGCCTAATCGGCTGCGGCGGAAAGTGGATGGCGTGCTGTGCCAGCGCGACGGCAACACCCACCAGCAGCGTGACCAGAATTGCATAGCGGGCCAGCCAGCGGCGGGCCAGCAGCCAGGCCAGGCACATGCTGCCGCACAGTACAAAGTTACTTTGCAAATCGGCAAAGGTCTGCAGCCCGAAGCGCAGCAGAATACCTGCCAGCATCGCCGCTGCCAGCGAGGCAGGAATGTAGTTCATCAGCCGGGCAAACAGGCCGGTGACGCCGCACAATACGATCAGCAGGTTGGCGAAAACAAAGACGCCTGCCGCCTCATTCAGCGAAATGCCGTGAAAACTGGTCGCCAGCAGCGCAGCGCCGGGCGTTGACCAGGCAGCCAGCACCGGCATGCGGTAGCGCAGTGACAGGCTCAGCGAAGCGATCCCCTGCGCAATGCCCAGCACCGACAGCCAGCCGCCAATCTGCGCGGGCGTGGCGCCCGCCGCCTGAAACATCTGATAGATAATCGCGCCACTGCTGCTGTAGCCCACCAGCACAGCCACGAAGCCGGAGACCAGCATCGGCAGGGTAAAACGGGGAGGTTCCGCTCTCGTCATGGTCAGACTCTTTATGAGGTTGTGCGTTATAGCGCACATGGTCGCATGATGCGCTATAACGCACAAGTGTTACACTATTGCCATAACGTCACTCACCAGGATGACGAGAAAGCAGGAGAAAAAATGGCGGATTTTCAGCAACACCTGAGCAGCGCGCTCAGACAGTTGCGGCAGGCCAATGGCTGGAGCCTGACGCTGACGGCGGAGCGAACCGGCGTCAGTAAAGCGATGCTGGGCCAGATTGAGCGCGGCGAATCGAGTCCCACCGTGGCGACGCTGTGGAAGATTGCCACCGGTTTCAACGTTCCGTTTTCCTTTTTTATCGACGGCAGCGTGTTGCCTTCAGGCGCCGCGCCTGGATTCAGTCAGCCCAATGCCGACATGTCGGTACGGTCGCTGCTGCCTTACGATCCGCAACTGCGTTTTGATCTGCTGGCGGTGGAGCTGGCAGCGGGCGCGCAGAGTCATTCTTCGCCCCATGAAGCGGGCTGTGTGGAGCAGGTGGTGATCATCGAGGGCGAACTATTGCTGGGCGTCGGTGACCTCTGGCGACGTCTGCTCGCCGGGGAGGCGTTCCAGTTCAGGGCCGATGTGCTGCACAGCTACCGTAACCCGCTCAGCACGCCGCTGCGCTTCCACAGTCTGATCCACTATCTGCAGCGCCCGGACGTTACAAATTGATACCTGAGCAAACTACACAGTTTACCTTCGTATCTTTATACTTTCGCTTATCGATGGAGACGGGTAATGAGCGATCTGACTGAATCCGCTGCAATGCTGCGTATGCTGGTGGGCAAGCTGGGCCGCCGGTTGCGCGAGTCAGCGCCGCCTGGTGAATTGACCTGGTCGCAGGTCGCGGTGCTGGGTCATCTGGTTCGCGATGGGGCGATGACGGTAACACAACTGGCGGCGGCCGAGGGCGTACGCACCCAGTCAATGGGCGCGACCGTCGCCGGGTTACTGGCGGCGGAACTGGTGACGGGCGAGCCGGATCCCCATGATGGCCGTAAAACCCGCTATCTTCCCACGACGTCCAGCCTGGCGGTGATTACGTCGAGTCGCGCGATGCGCGATGACTGGCTGGTCCGGACGCTGGAAGCGCGACTGAGTCCGGCAGAACAGCAGCAACTGACCGACGTTCTCCCTCTGCTGCAACGACTCACTGACTATTAAATCTGAGGATTCAACATGGCTGTAACCACACTGGATGCAAAAACTGCGCTGATTGTTATCGACCTGCAACATGGCATTGTGGCGCTGCCGCTGGTTCATGAACCGCAGCCGGTGATCGAACGCTGTGCCGGACTGGCTGAGGCGTTTCGCGCGTACGATCTGCCGGTTGTGCTGGTTAACGTGGCTGGTGGGGCGCCGGGCCGCAATGAGCAGGCACGTCACAGCGGCGAATTGCCCGCCGACTGGGCCACGCTGGTTCCGGCGATGACCCCACAGCAAAATGACCTTACGGTCACCAAGAAAACCTGGGGTGCGTTTCACGCCACAGCGTTGCACGATGAGCTGCAAAAGCGCGGCATTACTCAGGTAGTGATTTGTGGTATCGCGACCAGTATCGGCGTGGAATCTACCGCACGACAGGCGTATGAGCTGGGTTACAACGTCACGCTGGCGACCGATGCGATGACCGATCTCAACCTGGATACGCACAACAATAGCGTGAACCTGATCTTCCCGCGCCTGGGTGAAACCGGCAGCTGTGAGGATATTAAGGCGCAGCTGAATTCGCGCGCATGATTGGCGTGTGACGTTAAGCGTCGGGCCACCGCGACGGTGGCCCGTTGAGGGCAGCCACAGCTCTTATCAAAAAACTGCGCCACGTTTCTCCCCAGGGGGCCGGACGAAACTCTTCACCAGCAATCGCTGACATAATGACATTCAAATCATCATCCTCATTCTGAAGCAGGATGTTTATTTCATTCCGCGCTTCGATAACAGGCATGTCATGATCAATATAGCTCTGAAGCATTTCTTCGAGGGTATTGCCATAGTCGTCATGGTGGCAGCTTAAAAACACTCTTAACATGCCGGTTAGCGCCGGGTATTGTTTCACGGGTTTATCACCCCATCCACGGATAAGACGTGAGAACATAATGACGTTACCCGTTATAATTTAGCGGAAGGCATAACCCAGCGTTAAACCGACGCTGTAATTGCGGCCCGGCGCGGATTCGAAGTAGCGTCCATTACTCTCATTCACAATCACTGAACCCACATAGTGCCGGTCAAACAGGTTATCGACCCGGCCAAACAGATCCAGTGTCCAGTTCTCAACCAGCCACTTATAGCCACTGTTAACCGCTGCAACGGTGTAGGACGGGGTGTTCACGCTATTCTGATCTTCAGCGGCGATCTGGCTCAGATAACGTACCTCACTGCCTGCATAAAAGCCCTGTTCCGGCAGATAACCGAGTCCGGCGTAAGCCATGTTACGGGCAATACCAGGAATGCGGTTGCCGTCACAGCTGTCGCTGCCGCAGGCGTTAGTGCGATAGCGCGCATCCAGCAGGGTGTAGGCCATCTTCAGCCGCCAGTCCCAGGCAAACTGCTGATCCAGGCTTAACTCCAGACCGCGACGGCGGGTCTGACCGGCATTTTTATAGGTAGTGCGTCCGCCACTGCTGGCATCCGCCACAATCTCATCCTGGGTATCGGTCTGGAACAACGCCGCGCTGATCAAGCCATTGCCGATGCGTTTCTTACTACCAATCTCCAGCGTATCGCTGGTGGCCGGTTTCAGCCCCAGATTCAGACCGGTCGCGCCGTCTGAACGGTAAGAGAGCTCATTAATGGTCGGGGTTTCAAAGCCGCGACCGGCGGAGATCCACGCGTTCCAGCCTGGGTCAAAGGCATACTTCAGTGCCGCAGCGGGCAGCCATTTGTGATAGCGCGCATCACCGCTGTCGTCGCCGTTACCGGGCTGAATATAGAAGTCATTAGAGTCAAAGTTAACGGTGCTGAACCGCACACCCGCATCCAGCGACAGCTTATCGGTCAGTTGCCAGGCGGTCTGCAGATAGGGATCGAGCGTCCACATCAGGTTGCGCTCGTTGCGGCGAAGATTGCCCTGTTCGCCCAGTTGCGTCACCCCGTTGCTGACCGTGAAGTTTTCATAGCCCTTGCGGCGCTCGGTCATGGTTTCGTAGTCGAGTCCGCCGGTCAGCGCCACCGGAATCGACAGCAGCGTGTCGCGATGGGTCCAGCGGGTATCGACGCCCTGATAGTGGCGGGTCAGGGCGATTACGCCACCGGGATGAGACGGGTTGCGCTGCACGGCTGCAGGGATCGACTGGAACTGGGTAGTTTCGCGCATGCCCGCATAGAGCATCACGCTGAGGTCGTCATTTTCACTCATCTGGCGCTGATAACGCAGGCCGCCCTGAGTCTGATCGACAGTCTTACGGGTGTTATAAAGCGGGACGTTGCTGACCACCTGACGTGGATTCTCACGCCACTGCGCCTCGGTTAAGCCGCCGGGATCCTGCGCGTCAATGTGAACGCTGTTAAACAGCAGCGTCAGGGTGCTGACATCATCAATACGCACGCCCAGTCGGGCGTTGCCAAGGTTTTTCTGCGCAGCACTGTGATCACGATAGCCGTGAGTGGTGAAGCGTGAGGCGGAGACGGTGTAGTTCACATCCCCGGCATGGCTGCCGTCACCGGTCGCGCCGCTGGCTTTGACGCTGTTTCGCCAGCTGCCGTAGCTGCCGTACCAGCTGCTGGCTTCAAGCGTGGTCGGCTGCTGACCCTGCTGAGTGGTGACATTGATCACGCCACCCGAAGCGTTGCCATACAGCGCAGAAAACGGGCCGCGCAGCACCTCGACATGATCAATCGAGCCGATATCAATATTGGAGGTCTGCGCCTGACCATCCGGCATGGTGGCCGGGATGCCATCCACATAGATGCGCAGACCGCGTACGCCGTAGGTTGAGCGGGAGCCAAAGCCACGCATCGACAGCTGCAGGTCTTGTGCGTAATTTTGCCTGTTCTGGATCTGCAGACCCGGCACGCTGCTGAGGTTTTCCGACAGGTTAACGCGCGGCGCTGCCTGGCGCATATCGTCGCCACTGACCACGCTCAGGGCCGCAGGCGTATCGAGTTCGTTAAGGCCCGTTTCCGGCGGTGCGGCCGTGACGACCAGGGTATTGTCATTATCCGCCGCCAGCAGCGGCAGTGGCAAAATGGCAGGCAACATCAACAGCGTCGCCTGGCGCAGAGAGATTATTTTCATTATATGTGGCCTGAAAAAAGAGAGGATATGAACCAGGTGGAACAATTTCCGCATATGGTAAGGGTTTGATGCGCTGGGGTACATCGTTTCGGGCTGGATTTTTTCTCTGTTTACCGCCAGGCTGGAATCCATCTTTTGCAGTGATCAGACGTCCGATTCACCCGGATGCAGACAAAAAACTCACGGGAGTCAGCATGAAACAACCTGAAGTGGCGGTTCTGGGATTAGGCGCAATGGGGCACGCATTTGCCGCAAACCTGCTGAAAAAAGGCTTTCGCGTTCATGGCTGGAACCGCACCCGCGCGCGCGGCGAAGATCTGCTGGATGCGGGTTTGCAGCTGGCTGACTCGCCAGCCGAGGCGGTGCGTGAAGCAGATGTCGTGATCGCCATGCTGTCTGATGGCGACACCACTGAGCAGGTGCTGCATCAGGTCAAAGAGGCGTTTAAGCAGGGCGCGACGCTCTGCCAGATGGGCACCATCGGCGTAGAAAAAACCGACGCGCTGATCGCCTTTTTCGCAGAAAAACGCCCCGATTTGTTACTGATCGATGCGCCAGTCTCCGGCACCAAAGCACCAGCAGAGAATGCGCAGATTCTGGTGCTGGCCAGCGGCGATCAGAGCCGGGCGCAGGCCGCAGAAGCGGTATTTGCTGCCATCAGTAAAGGCACTCAGTGGCTGGGCGAGGCGGGAAAAAGCACCCGGATGAAGCTGGTGATCAACAGCTGGCTGATTGGCATGATGCAAAGCCTGGCGGAGAGTACCCGGCTGGCAGAGCAGTTCGGCTTTTCCACCGACGATCTCTGGCAGGTGCTGGAGGGCGGTCCGCTGGCCGCACCGTATGCGAAAATGAAGCTCGGGATGATCGCCAGCGACGACTTCACGCCGCAGATGCATCTGGTCTGGGCGCTGAAAGATGCCCGCCTGGCGCTGGATGCCGCAGAGACGCCACTGCCGGCGCTGGAGAATATCGCCCAGCTCTGGCAGCAGGCGGTGGAGGCCGGACACGGTGAAGAGGATCTGGCGGTGATCTACCGCTATCTGAAAGCGCAATGAGTCAGCAGCATTTTGACTTCAGCACGCGTCCGCTGGTGCCGCTGGCGCACGATTACCTGCACGGTGCCAGCGAACCCTGGCACCAGCACGCCTGTGCCCAGCTGATCCACACCCTGAGCGGCGTGGTACGGGTAGAGACGGAGTATGGCAGCTGGATTGTGCCGCCGAGTCGTGGCGTCTGGCTGCCCGCATTTACCCGTCATGCGTTGCAGATTACCGGCAGTGTGGCGGCGCGCACGCTGTTTATCGATCCGCTGGCGCGCGCCGATCTGCCCGCCAGTTGTCAGGTGGTGCAAATCTCACCGCTGCTGCGCGAGCTGATTGTCACGGCGCTGAGCCTGCCAGAGCGTTACGCCGCAGGCAGTCGGGCCGAGCGGGTGATGGAGTTAATTCTGGATGAGATTCGGGGCATGGATGTGCTGCCCTTTGCGCTGCCAACGCCCGACAGTCCCCGTTTACAGGCGCTGTGCGAGCTGATTCAGCAGACGCCCGGTGAGAGCTGGACGCTGCTGCGGGCCAGTGCCCACCTGAATGTCTCGGGCCGCACTCTGGCCCGCCATTTTATGCGCGAAACCGGCCTGCAGTTCAGCGACTGGGTGCGGCGCGCCCGACTGGCTATCGCCCTGACGCGACTGGCTCAGGGCGACTCCGTGCTGCGGGTGGCGCTGGAACTGGGCTATGAAAGCCCCAGCGCGTTTAGTGCGATGTTTCGTCGTCTGCTGGGCGTCTCTCCGACTGACTACTTTCCGCCTGCAGAAACTGGCCTGCCGCGCTGAGCAGCGCCTGCAGGGCTGCGCGGGCGGTGTCATTGTCGATACTTACTCCCCAGGCTCGCGCGCCACGGGCATCCACGCAGCTGATATAGGCCACCGAGCGGCTGTCACTGCGTCGTCCCAGCGTATGCTCGTGATAGTCCTCAATGGTCAGATGCAGATCAAACGCGCTGCGCAGGGCATTGACCGCCGCCGACAGCCAGCCGTTGCCGCTGCCGGTCAGCATCAGCGATTGCGTCTGATACACCACGCTGGCGCTAATCTGCGTCTGCCCGCCGCTGTCACTCTGGCTGTCAGCCCGCTGTAAGGCCACCGCGGGCTGCGTGACGCCATACTGGCGGCAGAAGAGCTGCCACAGCGCGTAGTGCGTCATCTCTCCGCCGTGCCGGTCAGTCTCCTGCTGAACACAGCGGCTGAAATCCTGCTGCAGCGCTCGCGGCATTTGTAACCCGTGATTCTGCTCCAGCAGCCAGGCGGCCCCGCTTTTTCCCGACTGGCTGTTAACGCGGATCACCGCCTCATAGCTACAGCCAATGTCGGCCGGGTCCAGCGGCAGGTAAGGCATCTGCCACTCTGTCTCCTGCTGCTGAGCGCGGATGGCAAACCCTTTTTTAATTGCATCCTGATGAGAACCAGAGAAGGCGGTGAAGACCAGCTCGCCCGCATAGGGATGGCGCGGATGAACCGGCAGCTGGTTGCAGCGGGTTACCACTTCAATTACCTCATGCATCTGGCTGAAATCGAGCTGGGGCGAAACGCCCTGGGTATAGAGATTCAGCGCCAGCGTCACCAGGTCCACATTGCCGGTGCGTTCACCGTTACCAAACAGACAGCCCTCGACCCGGTCAGCGCCCGCCAGCAGCGCCAGTTCTGCGCAGGCGACGCCGGTGCCGCGATCGTTGTGCGGATGCACGCTGATGCAGACGGCATCACGGCGGCTGAAGTGACGGCAGAAAAACTCAATCTGATCGGCATAAACGTTGGGGGTATTCACCTCTACCGTGGCAGGAAGGTTAATGATCATCGGGCGCTGGGCGTCCGGTTGCCAGACATCGGCTACCGCCTCGCAGATCTCCAGCACAAACTCTGGCTCGGTAAAGCAGAAGGTCTCTGGCGAATATTCAAAGGTCCAGTAGGTTTCCGGCTGCGCCTCGCATTCGGCGCGGATCTGCCGTGCACCAGCGGTGGCCAGCGCCACGATTTCCGCTTTGCTCTGTTTAAATACCCGCTCGCGAAACAGCGGCGCGGTGGCGTTATAGAGATGTACGATGGCGCGGGGCACACCCTGCAGCGCCACAAACGTGCGGGCAATCAGGTCTTCCCGCGCCTGAGTCAGCACCTGTAACGTCACATCCTCCGGGATACGCTGCTGCTCAATCAGGTCGCGGACGAAATCGAAATCGGTCTGCGACGCAGAGGGAAAGGCGACCTCGATCTCCCGAAACCCGCAGCGCAGCAGCAGATCCCAGAAGGCCATTTTGCGTTCCCGATCCATCGGTTCTGCCAGTGCCTGATTGCCGTCACGCAAATCGGTGGAGAGCCAGCGCGGCGCCTGGGTCAGCTGGCGTGAGGGCCACTGGCGATCGGGCAGGGTGATCAGCGGGGAGGGACGATATTTATCAGCGGGTCGGGTCAGCATAGGAGTCTCCTGTGGTTTTTAACCAGTCTGCCGACACGCCTCCGGGTCCGCGCGCGCAGGGCTGACAACCTGACGCGCAAAAGTGACAATACCCTGCATGACCTGCATGACCTGCATGACCTGCATGACCTGCATGACCTGCATGACCTGCATGACCTGCATGACCTGCATGGCCCTGCGTGCGCTCTGGTTTGGTGAATCCGCCTGGCAGGGTTAGCATGGTCGCCTGTTTATTTGGGTGGACTCTTATGCTGATTTTTGACGGTCACAACGATCTGTTGCTTAACCTCTGGCTGCATCATCGTGATGCGCCCGCGCAGGCGTTTTATCAGGGGATTGAACGGGGCCACCTCGATTTTCCGCGCATTCAGCAGGGCGGGCTCGGCGGCGGGCTGTTTGCGATCTTTGTGCCCCCGCAGGAGTACATTGCCCGCACCGTTCCGGCACGTGCCGACGAGCCGTTTCAACCGCTTCAGATCATGTGGCAACAGCTTGAGATCCTGCAGCAGCTGGCTGATGCGTCAGGCGGGCGGGCACGACTCTGCCGCAGCCATGACGAGATCGCCGCCTGCCGCGCCGCAGGCGTACTGGCGATGGTGGCACACATCGAAGGTGCTGATGCGCTGGATGAGGAGGGCGAGCAACTGCACGCCTTCTGGCAGGCGGGGGTGCGCAGCATCGGGCCATTCTGGAACCTGGCCAGCCGCTTTGGTGAAGGGGTCAGCGGCACTTTTCCCGGTTCGCCCGACACCGGGCCAGGCCTGACCCGCGCCGGAGAAAGGCTGATTCAGCAGGCGAGTGACCTGAAGATGATGATTGACGTGTCGCATATGAACGCAAAAGCCTTTTGGGACACCGCCCGGCTCTCCAGCGCGCCGCTGGTCGCCAGCCACTCCAACGCGCATGCTCTCTGTCCGCAGCCGCGTAATCTGACGGATGACCAGCTGGTGGCGATCCGCGACAGCGGCGGTCTGGCCGGCATTAATTTCGGCAACGCTTTTCTGCGCGCCGACGGTAAACGCGACGCTGACACGCCATTAACAGAAATTGTTAAGCATTGTGATCACTTGTTGAAGATAATGGGCAGCGACCATGTAGCCTTTGGCTCTGATTTCGACGGGATTACCCCACCGGCTGCGCTGGGCGATGTCAGCGGATTGCCGCGATTGCTCGCCGCTTTTCAGGAAGCGGGCTATGATCAGACACTGACAGAGAAACTGGCATGGGGAAACTGGCAGCGGGTTTTACATCTGACCGGGCTGTGATAACAATTTCCTGATGTTCCGGGCTTGATCCCGACGCGCCATTGGCGCAACATCTGCCTGGAAATTGTGACGGCGGTCTCATTCAATGCCGGTCACACTGATTTCAGGCAGCTCATTTACTGTTAACCAAGAGGAAGTAACTCATGTGGAAAAAACCAACTTTCGTTGATATGCGTCTCGGTCTGGAAGTGACTCTCTACATCTCCAACCGTTAATCGTTCTGCCCGCCCTCTGAGCGGGCATTTTTTTTCAACTTCTGGTTTTCCTCTATGTTTATCAAAATCCTCGGTTCAGCCGCGGGCGGCGGGTTTCCGCAGTGGAACTGTAACTGCGCCAACTGCCACGGCGTGCGTAACGGCACGATTCAGGCCCAGGCACGCACGCAATCGTCGATTATCCTCAGCGATAACGGCGAAGATTGGGTGTTATGCAACGCTTCACCCGACATCAGCCAGCAGATCCTGCATACGCCAGAACTGACCCGCAAAGGGGTGTTACGCGGCACGGCGATCGGCGCGATTATCCTTACCGACAGCCAGATCGATCACACCACCGGGCTGCTGAGCCTGCGTGAGGGCTGTCCGCATCAGGTGTGGTGCACGCCGGAAGTGCATGGTGACCTCAGCACCGGCTTCCCGATATTTCCTATGCTCACCCACTGGAATGGAGGCTTACAGCACCGTCCCATTGCGCCACTGACGCCGTTCAGCGTCGATGTCTTTGATGATCTTCAGTTCACCGCGATTCCGATTATCAGTAATGCACCGCCTTACTCGCCGTATCGCGACCGGCCGCTGCCGGGCCATAACGTGGCGCTGTTTATTGAAAACCGCGCGAATGGCCAGACGCTGCTCTACGCGCCAGGCCTGGGCGAGCCGGATGCGGTGATCCTGCCGTGGCTGCAAAAAGCGGATTGCCTGCTGATTGATGGCACCGTCTGGCAGGATGATGAGCTGCTGACCACCGGCGTGGGACACAACACCGGCAAGGCGATGGGCCATCTGGCGCTGGCGGAAGAGCAGGGGCTGATGGCGCTGCTGGCATCGCTGCCGGCAAAACGCAAAATTCTGATCCACATTAACAACACCAATCCGATCCTTAACGAGCAGTCACCACAGCGTCAGTTTCTGACTGAGCAGGGAATAGAGGTGAGCTGGGACGGAATGGCGATCCACCTTCAGGGCTAAAACATGCAGATCACTGACACGCTGTCGCCGCAGGCTTTTGAACAGGCCCTGCGCGACAAAGGCGCTTACTACCATATCCATCACCCGTATCACATCGCGATGCATAACGGTCAGGCCACGCGCGAGCAGATTCAGGGCTGGGTGGCGAATCGCTTCTATTACCAGACCACCATTCCGCTGAAAGATGCGGCGATCATGGCCAACTGCCCCGATCCGGCTACCCGTCGTAAGTGGGTGCAGCGCATCCTCGACCACGACGGCAGCAACGGCGAAGAAGGCGGCATTGAGGCCTGGCTGCGGCTGGGCGAGGCGGTCGGGCTGACGCGCGAAGAACTACTTTCAGAGCAGCATGTGCTGCCGGGCGTGCGCTTCGCGGTGGATGCGTATATTAACTTTGCCCGCCGCGCCAACTGGCAGGAGGCGGCCTGCAGCTCACTCACCGAGCTGTTCGCCCCGCAGATCCACCAGTCACGGCTCGACAGCTGGCCGCAGCACTATCCGTGGATCAAAGAAGAGGGCTATTTCTACTTCCGCAGTCGCCTGGGTCAGGCGAACCGCGATGTGGAACATGGCCTGGCGCTGGCGCTGGAATATTTCACCACCGCTGAGACGCAAAACCGCATGCTGGAAATTTTGCAGTTTAAGCTCGATATTTTATGGAGCATGCTGGACGCCATGACCATGGCATACGAGCTGAAACGTCCGCCTTATCACACCGTTACTGATAAAGCGGCGTGGCACACCACCCGACTGGTATAACAGATGAATGAAAACTCGATTGCCGCGTTTCGTCGCGGCTACCGTATGCAGTGGGAAGCCGCCCAGGATACTCATGTGGTGCTCTATCCCGAAGGCATGGCGAAGCTGAACGAAACCGCGGCCGCCATCCTTGAACTGGTGGATGGCAAGCAGGATATCGCCGCGATTATCGCAACGCTGGATAGCCGTTTTCCGGAAGCGGGCGGCGTGGGTGCAGATGTTTTAGAGTTCCTGCAATCAGCCTATGAACAGAAGTGGATACAGTTCCGTGACCCCGCATAAACCTGACGTGAATCCGCCGCTCTGGCTGCTGGCCGAGCTGACCTATCGCTGTCCGCTGCAGTGTCCCTACTGCTCCAACCCGCTGGATTTCGCCCAGCAGGAGAAGGAGCTGACCACCGAACAGTGGATTGAGGTGTTTCGTCAGGCGCGGGCGATGGGCAGCGTGCAGCTCGGATTCTCGGGCGGCGAGCCGCTGGTTCGTAAAGATCTGCCGGAGCTGATCAAAGCGGCGCGCGATCTCGGCTTCTACACCAACCTGATCACCTCTGGCATCGGCCTGACGGAGAAGAAGCTGGATGCGTTCAGCGAGGCGGGGCTGGATCATATCCAGATCAGCTTCCAGGCGAGTGACGAAACCCTGAATGCGGCGCTGGCCGGTTCGAAAAAAGCGTTTCAGCAGAAGCTGGAGATGGCGAAAGCGGTGAAAGCCCACGGCTATCCGATGGTGCTGAACTTTGTACTGCATCGCCATAACATCGACCAGATCGACAGGATCATCGATCTCTGCATTGAGCTGGAAGCGGATGACGTGGAACTGGCGACCTGTCAGTTCTACGGCTGGGCGCAGCTTAACCGTGAAGGCCTGCTGCCCACCCGCGAGCAGATAGCCCGCGCAGAGGCGGTGGTGAAAACCTACCGCGAGCGGATGAGCACCACCGGCAATCTGACCAACCTGCTGTTTGTGACGCCAGACTACTACGAAGAGCGCCCTAAGCCCTGCATGGGTGGCTGGGGCGCCATCTTCCTCAGCGTTACGCCAGAGGGCACCGCGCTGCCGTGCCACAGTGCGCGTCAGCTCCCGATAGAATTTCCCTCAGTGCTGACGCAAAGTCTGGACGATATCTGGTATAACTCATTCGGCTTCAACCGTTATCGCGGTTTTGACTGGATGCCAGAGCCATGCCGCTCCTGTGATGAGAAAGAGAAAGATTTTGGCGGCTGTCGCTGTCAGGCTTACATGCTGACCGGCAATGCCGACAACACCGATCCGGTTTGCAGCAAATCACCGCATCACGGCAAAATCCTTGACGCCCGGCGTGAGGCGGATTGCAGCGACATTAAAATTGGTCAGCTGCAGTTCCGTAACCGCAGCAACTCACAACTGATCTATAAAACACGGAACCTCTGATGAAAACGCGTTGCCTGGAGATAAACGGTCTGATGGTTGAACTGGTGCATCAGCCCGATGCCAGCCAGGCCGCCGCCCTGATTCAGGTGAGCGCGGGGAGTCACGACGAACCCGATCGCTGGCCCGGACTGGCGCATCTGCTTGAACATCTGCTGTTCACCGGCAGCACCGGCTGGCCTGATGAGGGCCGTTTGATGAGCTGGATTCAGACGCAGGGTGGCAGGGTTAACGCCACCACGCTGGCCCGGCGCAGCGCGTTCTTTTTTGAGGTTACGCCGTCGCTGCTGGCTGACGGGCTGGCGCGGCTGCAGGATATGGTCTGCCATCCGCTGCTTGATAATCAGGCGATCGGCCAGGAAGTGGCGGTGATTGATGCGGAATATCAGCTATTGCAGCGTCATCAGCCGTCACGCATTGAAGCGGCACTGCTGCACGCCGCCGCGTCACCTGCGGAATTCCACCGGTTCCATATTGGCAGCCGGGCGAGTTTTGGCGACGAGCTCTCTGCGCTGCAGCGGGCGTTGCGCCAGTTCCACCAGCGCTACTACTTCGCCAGCAATATGCGGCTCTGGCTGCAGGGGCCACACTCACTGGATGAGCTGGAGCTGCTGGCGCGTAACGTTGCTGCCGCGCTGCCCTCCGGTCAGTGGCGACAGGATCTGCCACCGCCGCAGCTGACCAGCGATACCTGCTGGCAGCTGGCAGAGACCGCACCTGGGGCGCTATGGCGCAGCTGGATACTGGATAACAGTGACGGTGTCACGTTATGGCGTGAATTTCTGCTGGATGAAGCACCCGGATCGCTGCTGGCTACCCTTCGTGAGCAGGGGCTGGCAGAGTCGCTGGAGCTGAAGTGGATCTATCAGGCGGGAGGCGCGCTCTGGCTGGCGCTGGGCGTTGAAACGCATCAACCCGAAACCGTTAATGTCTTGATCGACCGTTATCTGGATGCACTTCGCCAGACAAATGAGCCACAACATCAACACTATCACCATCTGGCACAGCAGCGATTTGTGACACTGTCACCAATGGAGCAGTTACGCCAGCGCGCAATCGGCTTTGCGCCAGATGAAGCCGTGCCTGCGTTACAGCCGCTGCTGGCGCGTCTCACCGACGCGCCGGGCACGCTGCTGTTCTGCACGTCGCACCCGGCTGAGGAAACCCTTCAGACGCAGGGATTCAGCCTTGCGCTGACCGCCTGGCAGCCAGCCCCGTCTGAGGCGCTACCTCCGGCGCATTTCACATTCTATCCGTTCGAGACCGCCTTAACGTCTGAGCCGCTGCCCGCACAGGCGGTGGCATTGCCGCATCATCAGCCTGATGACCTGCAGGCGACGCTGATCCTGCGACCAGAGTTCTGGTCAACGTTCAGCGAAGCGGCAGGCGAAGCGCTGGGGCGGCGGTTACGTCCGCTGTTTGCCGCGTTGCGTCATCAGGGCGGCAACGGCAGCTGGCAGGAAGTGGAGGGCGTGTGGCAACTGACGCTACAACTGACGCCGGATGAGGCGGTGGCTGACCGGGCGCTGAGCCAGATTGTCGCCGCACTGACGCTGCCGGTTGAGGCGGCGCAGCCTTCTTCGGGTGAAAGCATCGCGATTCGTGCACTGTTGCGGCAGTTGCCCTGGCAGCTGGCCGCCACCATTACGCCACATTGCTGGCGGGCGGCGCTGAAAGGCGGCAACGCGGCACTGCATTCACTGATTGCCCGGCGGCTGAGCGCACTGTCGCTACCGGTTAATCCTGACACGCCGCCAAAGCGCATGACGACACAAACCGGTATGACGCGCCTGCCACACAGCAGCGCGGACAATGCTCTGCTGCTGTTTATCCCGCTGCATCGACCTGAACAGCTGGCGGCGCTACGTGCGCTGGCGCTGATCTACGAGCCGCGCTTTTTCCAGCGCTATCGCGTTGAGCAGCCTATCGGTTATGTGGTCAGCAGCCGCTATATGCGCTGTGCCGATGAAGATGGGGTACTGTTTGCGCTGCAGTCGCCCGATTACAGCGCGCTGTCACTGCTGCGCTACTGCCGCAACTTCCTGCGGTCACTGAACGAGACGCTGGCGGGTTACGATCTGGCGGCACTGAAAGCGCGTCTTCTGAGCCGGGAAGTGGAGCAGCCACTGGCGTGCTTACGCGCTGACAATGGCCTGGCAGAACCGGATGCGGCGCAGATTGAGGCGCTGACACTTGCGGATCTGCAACAGCTTCACCGCACGCTGATTCAGGATCGCCGCCGCTGGCGGGTGCTGTTCACCGGCGGTGAATATGTGTAGCGCCCGGTATAAAGTTGCTGAATTTATTTGAAAATTACCGACAAATCTCTTCACTGTCTATTCCGGGCGAACTGGACCACACTCAATTCACTTTGTCCGCATAAGGAATTGACCGTGAAAAACTTCAAACGTATTGCACTGCCCCTGTTAGCCGCTGCCACCCTCTACGCCCCGTTGTCTCAGGCTGAGGCGATGCACTACCAGCTGAATCCTGAGCATACGTCGGTGATTGTTGCCTGGAACCACTTCGGCTTCTCAAACCCTACCGCTGATATCCCTGATGCAACCGGTAACCTGGTGTTTGATAAAGATCATCCAGAGGCATCACGCGTTGACGTGACCCTGCCAGTCAGCAAAATCGACAGCCACGTGGCTGCGCTGACCAAAGAATTCAAAGGCGCTGAGTACTTCGACACCGCTAAATATCCGACTGCGACCTTCCACAGCACCAAAGTGGTGGCGAAGGGCGACAACAAATTTGATGTTGAAGGCAACCTGACCCTGAAAGGGATCACCAAGCCAGTAACGCTGCACGCGACGCTGAACAAGCAGGGCGAGCATCCGATGGTGAAAAAGCAGGCGATTGGTTTTGATGCCACCGGCACCATCAAGCGTTCTGACTTCAAGCTGGACAAATATGTCCCAGCGGTAAGCGACGAGGTCACTCTGACTCTGTCTACTGAAGCCTACGCGAAGTAAGCTTTTTGGGGCGTAGCGGCTTGCAGCTACGCCCCTTATTCGTTTTTTCTGCGCCTTCTTCCCCTCTGAAATCTATTCTGCCCGCCTGTTTATCTGCCATAAAATAATCCAGATATCTCCTCATCAATTATCTTCTGAACGCTTTATCTGGCCCGGAACCGGGAAAAATGAGGCGAAAGTCACAAATTTGCAACAGCACGGAATAAGCCACTCTGTGCCGCTGTGTGGCGAAATAAAATTCAGATGCCTTCTGAACTAACTCATTGATTTATATCGTTTCACTCTAATCGGCCTTCCCGCAAATAGTGTGATTTTGATCTCAAAAACCGCCGTTCAGACACCTCTGTCAATAACTCCGCCCAAAAAATACCGCTCGTAACTGTGATCTCCTCTGCAAATAGCAACCCCACGAACCGGAAGAATGGCCCTCAGCAGATTAAGACAGCGAGGTGAGGGAAATGCGAATTGGAATGGTGATCAGTGGCGGTGATGTAACCGGCATTAATAATTTTGTCTTCCAGTTAGGGCGTCTGACGCAGGCGGAGATCGTGATATTTGATGGTGGCATTCCCGGCCTGCTGGCAAATAACCATCGTGATATCAGCCAGCGTGATCTGCTCGACTTTTCCATCGCCTCAATTCCGGTTATGCAATCGGGACGCACGCAAAAGAAACTGGTGCGCAGCGAATATGAATGTATTGCCCGCCAGCTGAAAAGCGCCCGTATTGAAGTGTTAATTATGGCGGGCGGAGACGGGTCGCTGCAATTTCTCCATACCCTGTCGGAGTCTGGCGTTAATTGTTTCGGCGTCGGCATGACCATCGATAATGATGTCTTCGGCAGTGATTACACCCTGGGTTTTTCCACCGCCTGCGAGCAGGTATTAAAAGAGGTCGCGAAACTGCGGAATACCGGGCGCGCCTTACCTGGCCGGGTATTTATGCTGGAGTTACTCGGCGGCTACTGCGGCGAATTAACCCTGCAGTCGGCGATTAAATCCAATGCGGACATTGCGCTGATCCCGGAGTGCCAGATTCCTTTGCCACAGCTGGCGCAGCGCATCACCCGGCGGCTGGCAGAGCAGAACAGCGTGATCATTCTCTGTTCAGAAGGCTACACCCGCGAATATTCGCCGGGTTTTCAGGGGGCTATCGACACCTTAATCAAACAGCTTGAGCCGCTTATTGGCGTACGCGTCCGTAAAACTATCCTCGGTTACGGGCTGCGGAATGGTGATCCCACCTGCGAAGAGATTTATCAGGGCACCATTATGGCCAGTGAAGTGGTGCGTTGTATTCAGTCAGGCATGCGGAATAAAGCGGTCATTATTAACGGCAGCAACAAACCGATTCCGATTGATTTAATAAGCATGCAAAAACGCCTGGTCGATATTGACGGGCACCATTACAAACTCGCTAAACAACTCAATATATTGTGAGGAGAAAACCATGCTGAAAATATTATGTGTCTGTGGTTGTGGCTTAGGATCCAGTTTTGCGATTGAGATGAGCGCAAAAGCGGTTTTAAAAAAACTGGAGATTGAGGCCGATATCGATCACACCACCATTTCAGAAGCGAATGCCTTTAAGTCGGACATGATTCTGACGCAAAAAGCCTTTGCCGATGTGTTAAATGCCGACGCCAGTCCGGAACAGATTAAGCGGGTCATTATTCTTAACCGGCTCACCGATAAAGCGGAAATAGAGCAGAAGATCCTGGCCTTTTTAAAAGAACGCAACGTAAAGGTCGCCGCCCATGAATAGTGTGATCGACTTCCTGGTAAAAGATCTGCTGGGGCAGGCGTCTATTCTGATCGCCTTTATTGCCCTGATCGGTCTGCTGCTGCAAAAGAAATCCGCAGGCAAGGTGGTGGAAGGCACCTTTAAAACCCTGCTCGGCTTTTTAATTATGATGGCGGGTATCAATATTATTGTGGGAACCCTGACGTTCCTCAATACCATTTTTACCCACGGCTTTGGCATGCGCGGCTATATCACCGATGTTGCCGCCATTGCCGGGCTGGCTAACCGTGAGCTGGGGTCTGAAGTGGCACTGACGCTGCTGGTGATCTTTATCGTCAATATCATTATCGCGCGACTGACGCCCTTTAAGTACATCTTCCTGACCGGCCAGGCCCTGCTGTGGATGGCGACAATTGGCGCGGTGATTGGCTATAAAGCGGGGCTGACCGGTCTGCCGCTGATCCTGACCGGCGGTATCTTTGGCGGGATCATGGCCGTGGTGATGCCTGCGCTGGCGCAGCCGGTGGTACGACGTATTACCGATTCGGACGACGTTGCCCTGGGTCACTTCTGCACCATTGGTTATCTGGTCACTGCGGCGGTCGCCAAAGTGGTCGGCAAAGGATCGCGATCCACTGAAGATCTGAAGCTGCCCGATAACTTCAAGTTTCTGCAGGATACCTATCTGTCGATGGCGCTGGTGATGGTGCCGATGTACCTGATCCCCGCCGTGGCGGCCGGTCCGGCGTTTATCGCCCAGTACAGCAACGGTATGAACTACCTGATGTACGCCTTTATGCAGTCGATTCAGTTCGTGGCCGGAGTCTTTGTGCTCTACAGCGGCGTCCGCCTGCTGCTTAACGAGCTGGTGCCTGCCTTCCGTGGTATCGCCATGCGTGTCGTGCCGGATGCCAAACCGGCGCTGGACTGCCCGGTGATGTTTCCCTATGCCCCGAACGCGGTGATTGTTGGCTTTCTCGCCACCACGCTCGGCTCAATTGTCGGCATGCTCGTCTTCCCGATGTTTGGTCTGGCGATGATCCTGCCTGGCCTGCTGACCAACTTCTTTGCCGGTGGCACCGCCGGGGTATTTGGTAATGCCATGGGCGGACGGCGCGGCGCGATGATCGGCGGCTTCGTCCACGGCCTCTTTATCACCATTCTGCCCGCCATCCTGGTGCCGATGCTGGAGAGCTATGGCTTCACCGGTGTGACCTTCAGTGACTCAGATGTCATCAGTACCGGCCTGGTGCTGGGCCACGCCTTCCAGAATAACTGGCTGTTCGTCGCCCTGTTTATTGCCTTTGTTACCGCGCTTGCCTGGTTTGTTAATGGCAAATCCACAAAACCTCAAGAGGAAAAAATTCATGAAACTTTATAACTTCGCCGATCTGTTACAGCTGGCTAAACAGCGCGACTTTAAAGCGGTGGGTTCTTTTAATCTTCACTGCCTGGAGATGCTGCCCGCCTATTTTAAAGCGGCAGAGAAAACCAATAGTCCGTTAATGATTCAGATCTCCACCGGCACGGCGAAATATCTCGGCCATAAATTACTGGTCGATGCCATTAAATCGCTGTCAGAGAGCAAAAATGTCCCGACCTGTCTGCATCTCGATCACTGTTCCGATTTAGCGGCGATTCAGACAGCGATTGATGCCGGATTCAGTTCCGTGATGTATGACGGTTCCCATCTGTCAATTGAGGAGAATATTGCCAATACCCGCCGGGTGATTGATATGGCGCGCCCGCACAATGTTTCGGTAGAAGCCGAACTGGGTGCGATTGGCGGCTCGGAAGATGGTAAATGTGTGGAGATGGAGGCGATTGCGTTTACGCCGGTGGAAGATGCGCGCCGCTTTGTCGAAGAGACCGGCGTCGATATGCTGGCGATCTCCATCGGCACCGTGCATGGGCTTTACACCGGTAAAGCGCATATTCAGCATCAGCGGCTGGCAGATATCACGGCGGCAACCCACACGCCACTGGTGCTGCACGGCGGCACCGGCGTCAGCGATGAAGATATGCGGCTGGCGGTCAGCAGCGGTATTGAGAAGGTCAATGTCGGCACCGAAATGAATGTTCAGTGGGTGGCGCAGTGCAAATCGACCTTTGAAAAAGGCAAGGTCAATGACAGCGTGCGTAATTTCCTGGTGCCGGCCAATGATGCGGTAACCAGTGTGCTGGTAGAGAAGATGCAGTTATTCCGGTAATCGCCCGTTTCGCCATCACCGGCTTATTGCGTCAAACCTTTTATAATTACCTATTAATCTGAGCCACCCCGACATGCTACGGGGCAGGAGAGCCTATGTTTGGATTCTTAAAAAAGTCTCCGGCTGTGGAACAA
Source organism: Pantoea sp. RG18 (assembly GCF_025910075.1). Taxonomy (NCBI): domain Bacteria; kingdom Pseudomonadati; phylum Pseudomonadota; class Gammaproteobacteria; order Enterobacterales; family Erwiniaceae; genus Pantoea; species Pantoea sp. RG18. Next base: position 1,052,759 of record NZ_JAPCIL010000002.1, on the reverse strand, counting down.
CCCAGCGAGCAGCAGCAGGATCATCTGGCGGAATTAAGTCGCGAGAAAATAACGCAACTGGAGCAGCAGCTGGCTATTAATCCGCGTAATGGCGAAACGCAAAAACAATTAATGCTGGAATATAACCGGGCATTAAGCTTATTTGCGAAAAGCCGTCGCTATCGCAATGAAATTGATGCGCTGTTTGTCAAAATCGATGAATTACGCAATGTGGTTCGCCAGTCGATTTAAGGAGAGCTGATGACGATTAAGCAGTTATTGCAAGAGGCAAACGCTATTCAGATTGGTATCGACGCCACGGACTGGCGTCAGGTTATCGCGCTGGCTGCCGAACCCCTGGTCAGTGGCGGCTATCTCGATGCCTCTTATCCTGATGCGGTGATCGCCAATACCCTGGCCCATGGCGCTTACTACGTGTTCGAAGAGGGGATCGCCATTCCCCATGCGCGACCGGACGCGGGGGTGATCCGCGACTGTTTCAGTATGATTCTGTTGAATGAGCCGATCTCGTTTGAGGGCAGTGACAAAGCGGACATTGTCATCATGTTTGGCGCGCGTGACAGCAATGCGCATATAGAAGAGGGGATCCGCGCGATTGTGTCGCTGCTGGAAGATGAGGAAACGCTGGTCCGGTTACGTCAGGCCAGCAGTGTCGCGGAGGTCATCGATATCTTATGACGCAAAACATCCCCCCCAAACGCGTGGTGCTGGTTAACGGTATTCCGGCTTCGGGTAAAAGCACCCTGACGCGCGTGCTGTCACAACACTTTGGCTGGCCGGTGCTGACGCTCGATAGCCTGAAAGAACCCTTTATGCACGCTTTTGCGCCGGTCGATCGCCAGCGTAACCGGCAACTGGGCTGCGCGGCCTATCAGGCGATCTGGAACATCGTCGCGCAGGCTCCCGCCAGTCAGATCTGGCTGATCGACGCCTGGTTTGGGTTCCAGCCCCGTACGCTGCTGGAGCAGGGACTGAAACAGGCGGGCGTGGAAGAGGCGCTGGAGCTATGGCTCAAGATTGAACCGGAAGCGGCGGTGGCGCGCTATCAGGCGCGGCTGTCACAGCGGCTGCCGGGCCATCCAGGGGCTGAGTATCTGCCGGAACTGCGCCAGCTGGCACAACAGGCCACTCCGATGGCGCTGGGCCCGGTGTATGAGGTTGATGCCTGCGCCCAGGATCACGCTGCCGTCATTCACTGGCTGCAGCAGCAACTGACCAGAACCCGCTACACTTCAGTTCATCATCAGAGGAGTGAGGAGTTGCAGGATGTCGTCGCCCCCTTATCTGCAAACCGGTGAAAGCGCCGTGCTCTATGACGGTGTCTGTAAGTTGTGCAACGGCTGGGTTCAGTTCCTGCTGCGTCACCATCTGGCGCGGCAGGTCCGTTTTGCCTCGGTGCAGAGCGAGCAGGGCAAAGCGCTGCTGCGCTGGGCCGGACTGCCGGAAGAGAACATCAGCACCATTGTCTACATTGCCGATAACCAGCACTGGCTGCGGGCGCAGGCGGTGTTCCGCGTGATGCAGCACCTGCCGGCACCCTGGCGCGGGCTGGCGGTGCTGCGCCACTTTCCCGACGCGATCAGTAACTTTGCCTACGACCGTATCGCGTTAAACCGCTATAAGCTGTTTGGGCGTTACAGCGCCCAGCACGCTATCCAACCCGATTATCCTGGTCGATTTCTGCATGAGGTGGAGCAGACGGTCACGGAAGGGTAAATACCGTCCGGCAACGGCTGTCGTCGCTCTGCCATTCCTCCGCGATATCACTTAATGGACGCGACCGGAAAGGAATGGTAAAACCGTGCGGTCCGGCGGCCTGCAGCATTTCCCCTATTGAGGCGATCAGTTCACGGTCTGGCACACTGCCCAGCCCGCTTCCCATCAGTGTTAGCCCGGATGAGCGCAGCAGCTTACTGTGCAGGGAAATCTCCTGCCCGCTCAGCGAACCAATCTGCACAAAGCGCACGATTTTTTCGCCACCCCGAACCGCCGCAGTCATGATTGCCAGTGCGCTCTCACCCCACAGATAATCCAGTACTACATCAACGCCCTCTGCCATCAGGGCGGGGAGTTCGGTGGGCAGCGCATCCAGCGTCAGAGTGATATCAGCACCCTCATTGTGCAACTGCTGCAGCGTTTCTCTGTTACGGCCGGTGGCAATGATTTTGCCTGCACCCAGCGCGCGGGCAATGCGGATCGCCAGGCGACCCGAAGTGCCGGTCGCGCCATTGATCAGCACGGTCTCGCCGGGGCGAAGTGCGGCCCGACGGGTCAGCGCTGTCCAGGAGGACATGCCCGGATTCGCGAGAGCTGCTGCCAGCACCGGATCAAGGCCAGAAGGCAGTGGGATGATGTGTTCTCTACTGACCACCGTCCGCTCGGCCATACTGCCCGAGGCGGAGTCAAAAGCCAGAAAGTAGACAGCCTCGCCGTTGTCGAGGTAGCCCGTTCCGTCAATGCCCGGAATAAACGGGAATTGCGAAACGGCGCTGTAGTGGTTGCCCGCCGCCCGGGCTTTCGCCAGCTGGCTGAGTGCTGCGGCTCTGACGGTGATCCGCTGCTGATGCTCACCGGCCTGGGGTTCCGGTCTGTCACCGTAGTGAGGTTTTGCGCCTGCCTGATCGATTATCGCTGCTTTCATGGTTGGTCTGCCTTCTGTCTGGGAGTTATTAGGTGTAAAGTACACACATTATTCCTGCCTCAGGATGGCGTCAATGAAAAGCGTGCAAAATACACATAAATACGATGCGCTGCATAATTGTCTGCTGACGATTGCAGGCGCGCTTAACCGCCCCCAGCGCGATATGGCGATGATTAAAGCGGCGGGTATTGAACTGGATCGGGCGCTGTTTCCGCTGCTGGTTCAGGTCAGCCGGTTCGGGCCGATCGGCGTAGGCGAACTGGCCGATCGGGTGGGGCGTGACTACAGCACGGTCAGCCGTCAGGTGGCGAAACTGGAGGAAACCGGGCTGGTCGTGCGGCAGAAAAATCAGCAGGACAAAAGGATTAACGAGGCAGCCATTACCGCAGATGGCCGGGCGATGACCGATAAAATCGATGCGCAGCGCGTGCAGGTCTATCAGCGCGTTTTCCGGCACTGGCCGGACAGCGATCGCGAGGCGCTGGAGCAACTGCTCAGCAGATTTGTTACCGATTTTACCCTCACGGAAGGTGACGAAAATGATGACAAGCATGATGCGGTTTAAGGGAAGAGGGATTTATGCCGGTTAATTTCGATCTCAACGATCTCTATGCGTTTCGCGCGCTGGTGGAGTTTGGCAATTTTCGCCTGGCGGCAGAATCGATCTGTCTCTCACAGTCGGCGCTGAGCCGCCGGATAGATAAGCTGGAAACCTCGCTGGGGATCAAACTGTTTGAGCGTACCACGCGCCGCGTCACGCTGACCCTGAAGGGGCATGCGTTTGCTCAGCGCTCGGATAAGTTGCTGGCTGATTTTGAAGAGGTCATGGCCGATCTCAGTGAGGTGAGCTTAGCACGCACCGGCCTGATCACCGTGGCCTGCGTGCCGTCAGCCGCCTACTATTTTATGCCCAACATTATCCGGCTGTTTCAGGCGCGCTATCCCCGCGTACGAGTCAAACTGATCGACAGCAGTGCGGCTAACGTTTATGACGCGGTGATTGGCGGTCAGGCCGACTTTGGCATCAGTTTTTCCAGCCGCTCGCAGCCGGATGTGCATTTCCAGCCGCTGATGGATGATCCCTACGTGGCGGCCTGTCGGCGTGACCATCCTGTAGCTGGCAAAAAGAGTCTGAGCTGGCAGGCGTTTTATCAGTATGAATGGGTCGGGCTGGATAAAACCTCCGGCAATCGCAACCTGCTGGATCAGGCGTTGCAGGCGATCATGCCGGAGAAACCCTGTATCTGTGAAACCCGGCACGTCACCACCATGCTGGGGATGGTTGAGGCGGGGCTGGGCATTGCTGCCGTCCCCGCCATGTCGATGCCTGGCTACGATCACGCCCTGCTGATGGCGGTTCCATTGACCGATCCGCAGGTGAAACGCACCGTGGGTCTGCTACGTAAAAATGGCCGGACGCTGTCGCACATTGCGGGCGAACTGGAGAACCTGATTATTGAACAGTATCAGCGTCTCTGACCGGTTTTGACGCTTTCACGGTGTGCAGTCCGCTGGCGTGCACCGCCTGTTGTGCCTCAGAGGAGGCGAGCCAGCGCAGCAGCTTAGCCGCCTCATCCGGCTGCGCTGACTTGCGCACCACGGCACCGGCGAAGCGGGTGGTGTATTGCAGTTTGTCCGGCAGTTCGCCAATAAAAGTGACGCCTGGCACCGGCAGCAGCTCACTGACCTGCTGAAAGCCGATAGCGTATTTACCGGCCGCGACCTCTGAGGCCACCGGGATGCGCTCAACCTTCACCGCTTTCCCCTTAACCTGATCTTCAATGCCCAGGCGGCTGAACAGCTGGCTGCTGACATATTTACCGCTGGCGCTGTCAGAGTAGGCGATGGAGCTGGCGTTCAGCAGAGCAGTACGCAGCGCGCTTTCGCTGCCGATCTTAACCGGCGTGGCACCCTGTCTGATCACCGCGCCGATGCGGGAGTCCGCCAGCTCAACCCGTGAACCCGGCAGCGTCTCGCCCTGTTTTTGCAGATCGCTTAGCGCATCGCCGACCATAATCACCACATCGGCCGGTTCACCGCGCGCCAGTCGGGCCGGAATCGCCTGCGGGGTTTTGCCCATAGACGGACCGGCGACGGTGTTGATAGTGATCCCTTCACGCTGGGCGAAGCGGGGCGAGAGCGTATCCCACGCTGCTTTAAACCCGCCGGAGATCATCACCGTCAGCTCTTTTGCCTGCGCCGTGGCGCTGCCCGCCACGCTGAACAGCAGAGCAGCGTAAAGCGACATCGTTTTCAGTTTCATTTTACGTTCCTCAGCTAACGGTTTCATGGGCAGGTGATACGGCACTGCGTGTACGACGATAGAGATAAAGTGTTGCCCCCAGGGCGCAGACTGCTGCAAAACTCATCCAGTAGCCTGGCGAGGCTTTATCGCCGGTCATCTCAATCAGGCCGGTTGACATCACCGGCGTAAACCCGCCAAACAGCGCAGTTGCCAGGCTATAGGCCAGCGAGAAGCCCGCCACGCGCACTTCCGCTGGCATGATTTCGGTCAGCGCCGGGATCATCGCGCCGTTGTAGAGACCATAGATCATTGAAAGCCACAGCAGCACGCCCAGCATCATCGAGAAGCCCGGTGCTGCGGCCAGCATGCTCAGAGCCGGATAGGTGGTGACGATCGCCAGCAGGGTCATGGCGACCAGCACAGGCTTACGGCCAAAGCGGTCGGAGATCGCGCCGCCAATCGGCAGCCAGATAAAGTTCGACACCGCCACCAGCAACGTCACCAGCAGGCTGTCAGAGGCGCTGAGCAGCAGCACTTTCTTGCCAAAGGTCGGCGCGTAAACCGTAATCAGGTAAAACGCTGTCGTGGTCATCGCTACCATCAGCATCCCGGCAATCACCACCTGCCAGTTGGCGAGCAGAATGCGGAACACCTGCTTCACATCGGGATGGCTGCGACGGTTGTTGAACTCCTGGGTCTCTTCCAGCTTGCGACGCAGCAGGAAGATAAACGGCACAATCAGGCAGCCAAACAGGAACGGAATGCGCCAGCCCCATTCACGGATGGCGCTCTCTTCCAGCACCGCGTTGAGGATAAAGCCCATCGCCGCCGCCACCATAATCGCGACCTGCTGACTGCCCGACTGCCAGCTGGTGTAAAAGCCCTTGCGGCCTGGTGTGGCGATCTCTGCCAGATAGACCGACACGCCGCCCAGCTCTGCACCGGCGGAGAAGCCCTGCAGCAACCGACCGATCAGCACCAGCAGCGGCGCCCACAGGCCAATACTCTGGTAAGAGGGGATCAGTACGATCATAAAGGTGCCTGCCGCCATGATGGAGAGCGTGACGATCAGCCCTTTACGACGACCGACCTTATCGATGTACGCGCCCAGCACTACCGCGCCAATCGGGCGCATCAGGAACCCTGCGCCAAATACGGCAAAGGTCATCATCAGTGAGGCGAACTCACTGCTGGCCGGGAAAAAGGTATGGGCGATGTAGGTGGCATAGAAACCGAACAGGAAGAAGTCGAACTGTTCGAGAAAGTTGCCTGAGGTAACACGGAATATTGCGCCAATCCTGGCGCGGTGAGTCATGGGTGAGGTTGTCTGCATCAGTAACTCCAGTAAGGTATGACGCTTTTTGCCGCGCCTGTGACTGAAGAGTGGATCAGCGCCCGGCGCTAAATAAGTGCAAAAAGGGCATCGATTAATGTGCCAGCCGCATGATTGCCAGGCGTTATCACTTAAAATTATTTTGATTCAATGGGTTAAGTGGCGGGGTGGTTTTTTTGTGCCTGTTAGTGGGTCTGAGAGGAGTTTGCGGAAATGTGACAGATTTCATAAGCGTGTTGCAGGCGAATAGGGGGAATCTGGCTTGTCTGAGGCCATCAGCGCAGAGTCTGGCGGCAAAAAGGGTTCAGAACGCAGGCAGCAAGGCGTCAGGGAAAGGTTATGCCAAAAATCTGATGTAAATGTCGGACGCCCGCCACGGTAAACACCACTTCGCGATAGCCAGGCTGCCGGGTTAGCCAGCCTTGCGTTTCAAAGGCACTCAGCAGTACTGCACCCGCGTAGCCGCCGAGATGGAACCGGCGCTCACTCCAGTCGAGACAGCCACAGCAGGCTCTGCGGCGTCCGGGCTGTGACAGATCAATCTGCAACGCCGCAAACTGCTGCAGACCCAACAGGGTGACAGCGCTGCCTTCCGGTGTGATCCAGCCCTGTTGCGCCATTGCGGCATAGATCTGCACTGCAATATCACCGGCCAGATGGTCGTAACAGGTGCGGGCGGAGCGAAGCGATGTTGGGGTGGTGCTCGCCGGCGCGGCAATCCGTCCCCACGACACGCCCATCATGTTCTCAATCAGCGTAGCGATGTCACTGCCGGTCAGTCGGTAATAACGGTGACGCCCCTGCGCCACGCAGACGATCAAGCCGCTGGTGATCAACCGGTTCAGATGGGCGCTGGCGGTTGAGGGCGCCACGTCGGTGACGGCACTGAGTTCGGTCGCGGTCCAGGCGCGTCCATCCATCAGCGCGGACAGCATCTTCACCCGTGACGCATCGGCCATTGCGGCGGCGACGCCCACAATCGCATTCTCAAGTGCTTCGCTATCGTCAGGTGCGTTATGCGGTTGTGGTGTTGCCATCAGATAAGCGTGCCCATTCTGTGGTCAGCCCGTCGGCTGATCGATTGTTATCGGTGATCAGGATCAGCTGGTTAGCGTGATCGCTGTATTGCACCAGGATGTTGATTCCGGCATCGGCAAGGCGTGCAGTGATCGCCCCCAGCTCGCCGGGACGCTGTTGCGGTAACCTGCGTATAAGCGGGACGTTAACCGCCTCGACGGCGATACCCCCGGCTTCCAGCACGGCCCGTGCCCGTTCGCCTTCCTCGACCAGAAAATGAGCGTGGCTCTGTTCACCAAAGGAGAACAGACCGCCGCCTTCCAGGCCAATCCCATGACGGCCCAGCAGCGTGGTGAGCCGGGAAAGTGTGCCTGGACTATTTTGCAGGATGACATGAATATCGAACATGTTAATTTACTCCCTGTTGTGAGGCATATTCTCTGATCAGCGTAACGATGCGAAGACGGTAACCGGCAAAAAGGGTCTCGCGGCCTTCACGCTGTGCGGCCTGGTGACAGAGGTTGCGCTTCCAGGCCAGCACCGATTCTTCATCGCGCCACCAGGAGAGCGAGAGAATTTTTTTCTCATCGGTCAGGCTTTGAAAGCGCTCAAGAGAGATAAACCCGCTGTTTTGCATCAGCAGCGGTTTAAGGTCGGCAGCCAGTTGCAGGTAACGCATCTGGTGTTCGGGTCGGGCTTCGGCTTCAAATAGTACGGCAATCATCGCTATTCTCCTTTGGGTGATAGCGCAAAAATAGCGGGCGGGGCGGGTTGATGCTTCGGCCGGTAACGAAATATGGCTGCAGGGGCGACCTCCAGCCGGTGCAATCTTGTAATGGAGCAGATGATATGTTCAGCGGACTCAGTGCGTTCCCCCTTACTCCCTTTGCGGCAGGCAAGCCCGATGAAGCGGCTTTTTTGCGGCTGCTGCGCAGGCTGACTGATGCAAAAGTCGATTCCCTTGGCGTGCTGGGGTCCACCGGCAGCTACGCCTATCTCACCCGCGCGCAGCGCAGGCGCATCGCAGGACTGGCGGTGGAACATGCAGAGTCGATTCCGGTGATGATCTGCATTGGTGCGGTGGGCACTGACGAGGTGCTGTCGCTGGCGGAGGACGCGCAACAGGCGGGCGCGGCCGCGTTATTGCTGCCGCCGCTGGGTTATCAGACGTTGAATGAAGATGAGGTGTTCACGCTTTTCGAGACCGTGACGCGACACGCCTCGGTGCCAGTCTGTATCTATGACAATCCCGGCACCACCCATTTTACGTTTTCCGATGCGCTGCTGAGCCGGATCGCCACACTTTCCGGTGTCGGGTCAGTGAAAATTCCTGGTGTACCGGCGGAGCAATCTGCGGCTAACGATCGCCTCGCTCAACTGCGCGGCACGCTGCCAGATGCCGTATCGATTGGCGTCAGTGGCGATGCTTCTGCCGCCAACGGGCTGATTGCGGGCTGTGATGGCTGGTATTCGGTGTGCGGTGGGCTCTTTCCGCGCGTTGCAAAAGCGATGACCGAAGCGGCGGCCGCAGGCGACCATCAGAGCGTCAGGGCGCAGTCCGATCGCCTGCAGCCGTTATGGGCGCTGTTCCGCCAGCATGGCGGCAGTTTCCGGGTGATCAGCGCCGCGGCGGGGCTGCTGGGACTGACCGAACGCGACTGTCTGCCGCGCCCGCTGTTACCGCTCTCTGCGGCGGACTGCCAGCAGATTGCTGACGTGCTCGCGGCACTCGACCTCTCTTAAGATCCCGCGCCAGAAGGCATTAACCGTGGCGCACCAGGTTAAAGCCTTCTTCCTCCTGCGGCGCTTCGAAATAGCGGGTAATCAGCGCGAACTGCTCGTCCGTTGCGGCAAAGGCGTGTTCGCCGTCCTGATTTCGGGCGTGCAGGCGCGATTTACACAGCGCATCCGGTACGTCCAGATAATGCAGGCGATGGTCGGCAGAGGATGCCTGAATCACCGACATCATCCAGTCGCGATTCGCCCGGGTGTTGGCAGGAAAATCGAGCACCACCGACACGCCTGCGTTAAGCAGCGCGACCAGATGAGGCGTCATCGCCTTTCTGAGTTTTGCTGCATGGCGCACGTAATCGGCCACCGACTGCATCTCCTCCTTATAAAGCGCGGCGAGCCACTGATCCTCGCTGATCACCACGCAACCGGGGGCGGCGCTCAGCTCAGCCGCCAGCGTCGATTTCCCGGAGGCAATTTTTCCACACAGCAGATGCAGCGTGGCGGGGGCAAAAGTCATGGTCATATCACTCCTGTGTCAGCCTGATAGTGAACCGCGCGCATTACGCGAAGGGAAAGTAAAGCAGGTCTCGCCGAAGCGGGATTCAGGCTAACAAAACAGGGGAGAGATAAGCAATGAGAAGCAGGAAGTTGCTGGTGAGTAAAACCCGGATTTACCGCGCGTAACAGCCTTCGCTGCTGCGGGTGTTACTGCATTCAGAAAAAACCGCGGCTTTCGCTGGGCACGTTGACACGCCTGAACGGGGAAGTGCGCTCAGGCGTAGCGTGGGATATCAGATACGCTTTCAGAAAGGGGTGAATCTGCGCTGAACAGCTGGCAACTGACTTCATTTTTGTGCCATCAGCAACGTCAGCAGTTCGCGGCAGCATGCCTCTTCTTCTGCACTGTCTGCGGATGCCAGGTGGCGCAGCAGTTCCATACAGCTTTTTTCCTTGCCCGCTTCCAGTAACTCTTCGATCAGAAAGTTGAGTTTGTCCTGTTCAGACACGGCAAAGGATGAACTAAACTCATTTTTGACCGGGCCACTGTGATTCACCGGCAACGTGAGGGTGTTTTGCATTGGCATAGTATTGTCCTGTTTCGGGTTAAAAAATGTTCGGCGGTTGCTATTAAACTTATACAACGATTCGTAATTTGTACAGAAATCTGCCCGATTGATTTTCAGGACGAAGCTAAGCGCAGCGCGGTTGCGGCGTAAATGTCAGCTAATCATTAAGTTAGCGGAAGATGGAATTTCAGAAAAATTCTGCGGGCCTGAAGCAGGATGCGGAGACGGGAAAACCAGGTCAGTCCTGCGTCAGTTCAACAGGCGGCCCACCGGGCCGCATGCATTATTTAGCGGTCAGGAAATCTTCGCGCTGCGGTGTAAACGTATCCAGTAAGGTGCCCGCCTCAAGACAGACACAGCCATGAACCACATTGGGCGCTTTGTAGAGCGTATCTCCTGCGCCCACCTCACGCGTTTCACCATTGATGGTGAAGGCAAAACGTCCGCTCAGCACGTAGGTCAGCTGCTCGTGGGGATGGTGATGCAGCGGGCCGACAGCCTCTTTCTCGAAAATCACTTCTACCGCCATCATGGTGCCGCCGTACGCCAGCACGCGGCGGGTCACGCCGTTGCCCAGATCTTCCAGTGGTCGCTCTTTATGGTAGATAAACATCGCAATCCTCCTGCGGTTGCCCCTGCTGCGGTGACCGTTTTGTGATGGATCTCACAGCGCTCGGGTGAATTAGTTTATGCACTTTAGTGGTTTTTCACTAAAATGAAACGGTGTTTCAATTAATTTATAAGGGTAGATCATGAAAATCGCGTTAATGATGGAAAACAGCCAGGCCGCTAAAAACGTTACCGTGCTGAAAGAACTGGAAGGCGTCGCACAGCCACTGGGCCATCAGGTCTTCAACGTCGGTATGAGCGATGAGCAGGATCACCACCTGACCTATATTCACCTCGGCATTCAGGCCAGCGTGTTGCTCAACAGCCAGGCCGTGGATTTCGTGGTCGCGGGCTGCGGCACCGGGCAGGGCGCGCTGATGTCGCTTAACATTCACCCGGGCGTCGTCTGCGGCTACTGTATCGATCCGGCGGATGCCTACCTGTTTGCCCAGATCAACAACGGTAATGCCTTATCTCTGCCGTTCGCCAAAGGCTTTGGCTGGGGCGCTGAACTTAACCTGCGCTTTATCTTTGAAAAAGCCTTCACCGGCGAGAAGGGCAATGGCTATCCGCCAGAGCGTAAAGAGCCGCAGGTGCGTAATGCCGGTCTGCTGAATCAGGTCAAAGCTGCCGTGATCAAAGAGAACTACCTCGACACGGTGCGCGCCATCGACCCTGAACTGGTGCGTACTGCCGTTAGTGGCCCACGCTTCCAGCAGTGTCTGTTTGAGCATGGCAAAAATCAGGAAATCGTCGCTTTTGTGCGTCAGCTGACCCACTAACGCATCCGGGGTCATAAGGCCGGTCTGACCGGCCTTTTTTTATTCTCTCTTTCCCGACATCAGCTGAACGTCAGCTCTGCTGCGCCAGCGCCGGATTGTAATGGCGACTCGCCTCCACCAGCATCCGGGTGTAGGGCATCGCGGCGCGGTCGGCCACCAGCGTCGGCACATCCAGCGTCTCCAGCACCTTGCCCTGTTGCATAACCGCCACGCGATGGCAGAGGTGCGCCACCACGCCGAGATCGTGTGTCACCATCAGATAGGTCAGGTTCTCCTGCTGCTGCAGATCGCTGAGCAGATTGAGGATCTCCGCCTGCACCGAAACATCCAGCGCGGAGGTCGGCTCATCCAGCAGCAGTACGCGCGGCTCTAAAATCAGTGCCCGGGCAATCGCCACGCGCTGACGCTGACCACCGGAAAGCTGGTGCGGATAACGCGTCTGCCAGGCACGATTCAGCCCGACCTTATCCAGCATCGCCACGACGCGCTGCTGGCGCTGCCCGATACCCTGAATCTGTAATGGCTCTTCAAGGATATCGCCCAGCGTGTGACGCGGATGCAGCGAGCCATAAGGGTCTTGAAACACCATCTGCACCTGACGGCAGCGCGCCCGATCGATGCGGTGCGCCAGCGGCTGGCCATCAATGGTCAGCTCTCCCTGCCAGTGATTAAACAGGCCCGCCAGACACTTCAGTACCGTGGTTTTGCCCGAGCCCGACTCACCGACCAGCCCGAAGATTTCACCCTGTTTAACCTGCAGGCTGACGTCGAACAGCACCTGATTACGGCGACCCTCTTCACCAAAACTCAGGTTGAGATTTTTCACCTCAATCATCGTAACTCCTTAGTCAGTTAGCCAGCTGGCGTGACGTTGTAACACCGGCAGACGCGTGCGCCGCCGATCAAGGTCGGGCAGTGCTGCCAGCAGTCCCTGAGTATAGGGATGCTGCGCGCGGTCAAGTTCGCTGGCGGCCAGCGACTCCACCACGCGCCCGGCATACATCACCAGCACCCGATCGCAGAAGCTGCGCACCAGATTGATATCGTGACTGATAAAAATCAGTCCCAGACCGCGCGCTTTCACCAGATCATCCAGCAGCGCCAGCACCTGCAGGCGTACCGAGACATCCAGCGCAGAGGTGGGCTCATCGGCAATCACCAGTTCCGGCTCGGTGATCAGCATCATGGCAATCATCACGCGCTGCCCCTGGCCGCCGGAAATCTCATGGGGATAGAGCTGATATACCCGTTCAGGATCGCGGATCTGCACCTCCTCCAGCATCGCCAGCGCCCGCTGACGTGCCGCCGATTTCTGGCCGCGATGGTGACTGCGCCAGGCTTCGGCAATCTGTTCGCCCACCCGGATCACCGGATTCAGCGAATATTTCGGGTCCTGCATAATCATCGAGATGCGTTTGCCACGAATAGCGCGCATCTCTGCCGGGCTGGCGTGCAACAGGTCGATATCGCCAAACTGCATCCGGCTCGCCTCAATGCGCGCCTTAGCCGGATGCAGCTGCAGCAGGGCGCGACCCACGGTCGATTTACCGGAGCCGGACTCACCGACAATCGCCAGCTTCTCCTGACCGAGCTGAAAGGAGACGCCACGCACCGCCGGCGTAATCTGGCGTCCGTTAACAAAGTTCACGTGCAAATCGCGCACGTCGAGCAACGGCGAGGCGTTACTCACTGCGGGGATCGAGCAGGTCACGTAGGCCATCTCCTAAGAAGTTAAATGCCAGGCTATTAATCAGGATCGCCAGACCGGGAACGGTCACCACCCACCAGCACTCCAGCATGTAGGTGCGGCCACTGGCGATCATCGCGCCCCATTCCGGATCCGGCGGCTGCGCGCCCAGCCCAAGAAACCCCAGCCCGGCGGCGGTGAGGATAATGCCCGCCATATTCATGGTGATGCGGATAATTACCGACGGCAGGCAGAGCGGAATAATGTGCTTCCAGAGCACCCGCAACGGCGACGCGCCCTGTAAGCGCACCGCCGAGATAAAGTCCGCCTGACGCAGCGACAGCGTTTCAGCGCGGGCCAGACGGGCTATGGGTGGCCAGGCAGTGAGTGTAATCGCGATCACCACATGCTCCAGACCCGGCCCCAGCGCGGCAACAAAGGCCAGCGCCAGTACCAGGCTCGGGAAGGAGATAAAGATATCGGTGACGCGCATCAGCACGCCGTCGACTTTGCCGCCAAAATAACCGGCGGTGACGCCCAGCAGCAGGCCCAGCGGCCCGACGGTGACCGATACCAGCAGCACGATGTAGAGCGTGATGCGTGCGCCCCACACCAGACGACTGAAGATATCCCGGCCAAACTCGTCGGTGCCGAACCAGTGGGCCGCGCCGGGAGGCGTCAGCGCATTGTTCAGATCCTGAACCAGCGGGTGATACGGCGCGATCCAGGGCGCGAACAGCGCCACGATGCAGAGCACCAGCACAATGCCACCACCAATCGCGGTCAGGGGATTACAGGCCATGCGCCAGAGGAAATAGCCGCAGCGGGCAGCAAAACGCTGACAGCGCACCAGCCGCTCACGGGAATGACTCACAGACGCAGCGTCAAAAGAGATCGTCATACTTTGGTCCTCGGATCGAACACCTGATAGAGCAGGTCGGAGATCAGGTTAAGCAGCACAAAAATCAGACCCACCACCAGCACACAGCCCATCACCGCATTCATATCGCCCAGCATCAGACTGCCGGTGAGGTAGGAGCCAAAGCCGGGCCAGGAGAAGACGGTTTCAATCAGCACCGCGCCCTCCAGCAGCGAGCCATAGGCCAGCGCCACCACGGTCAGCAGCTGCACCAGGATATTGCGGAAGGCGTGCTGCCAGATCACCTGCCATTCAGTCAGGCCTTTGACCCGCGCGGTCAGAATGAACTCCTGCGACAGTTGCGCGAGCATAAAGCTGCGCGTCATGCGGCTGATATAGGCCATGGAGTGAAAGCCGAGTAGCGAGGCGGGCAGCACCAGATGATTCAGCGCATTCCAGAACACCTGACTGTTGCCCGCCAGCAGGGCGTCAATCAGCATAAAGCCGGTGCGACGTGGCACGATGCCATCCAGGCTGAAGTCCACCCGACCTGCGCCGCCGACCCAGCCGAGATGGGCATAGAACAGCAGCAGGCCAATCATGCCGACCCAGAAGATTGGGGTGGAGTAACCGGCCAGGCTGAGCATCCGCACCACATAGTCGATGACGCTGTTGCGACGCGCCGCCGCCAGCACACCCAGCGGCACGCCCAGTCCTGCGCCAATCACAATCGCCAGCGTGGCCAGCTCTACGGTTGCCGGAAAGACGCGCACAATGTCATGCACCACCGGCTGACCGGTGAGCAGCGCATGGCCGAGATCGCCATGCAGCAGCGCGTTAAGGTAGATGCCAAACTGCACCCACAGCGGTTTATCAAAGCCGAGCTGGTGATAAACCTGCTGATAGGTGGCCTGATCGGCGTCGGGGCCGACAATCGCCAGCACCGGATCCAGCGGCATTACCCGGCCAATAAAAAAGGTCAGTAGCAGCAGGCCGAACAGGGTAATCACTACCTGCACCGCGCGATGGCTGATGCGGCGGCACTGAGTTCGGGTCAGGGTCAGGATCATAGGGTGCCTCCCGCTTTGGCTTCAGGGGTTTTCCAGACATCGCGGAGGAAGGTGGTCGCTGAGGGATGCGGCTGATAAGCCTGCACCCGGTTGCTGACCACCACGGAGTCGAGCATTTGTGAAATCGGCATCAGTGCAGGTACCAGCTGGTCATAGCGCTGCTGGATGGCGTAATAGGCCTGCTGCTGGCGGGTTTTGTCGCGCTCCACCAGCGCCTGATCGATCATGCTGTTGAGCTGCGCGTCATAGAAACCGGTGCGCCAGCCCTGGAAGTTGGTCAGCCGGGCGCTGTCAGCATTATTCGGGTTATAGACCAGCGCGCGCAGGCTGGAGTGGGGATGCGGCTCTACGCCGCTGCCGCCGCGTCCGACCAGCAGACTGAACTGGCGGTCGCGCATCGCGCCATAGATCTGGTTACCGGTGCCGGTGATGATTTTTGCGCGGATCCCGCCCTGGAGCAGCGTCGACTGCACGGCGATGGCGATGTTCAGAAATGGCTGATCGGCCAGCACCCGCAGCGTGGTGTCGAAGCCGTCCGGATAACCCGCTTCAGCCAGCAGTGCGCGGGCGCGCGGCACATCGAGCCGGTAACCGGGATCGGGCAGCGTGGCGGGCATGCCAGCCTGAATCGGGCGCTGATGCAGCTCGCCATAGCCGGTCATCAGGCTTTTATTGATGCCCTGATAATCGATCAGGTAGCGTACCGCTTCCCGCACTTTGATATTGTCGAAGTGCGGATCTTTCATGCTCATCGCCAGGTAGTAGATCGTTCCTTTTCTTACCGCATCAATGGTGAGGTCGGGGTCGTGCCGCAGGGCGCGCACGTCGGGGATCGCCATGTTACTGGCGATATCCAGATCGCCTTTCTCCATCATCAGCCGCAGGGTCTGCGACTCCTGCAGATGGCGGAACACCACCCGCGACATCTTCGCCTCGCCGCGCCAGTAATCGGTCGCACGACTCATGCGCAGCACATCTTTTGCCTGCCATACATCCAGCCGGAACGGGCCGGAGCCCGCTTCATGGGTGGTGAGCCAGCGGTTGCCCCAGTCGCCATCCACCTCATGCTGCTGCACAGTTTTGCTGTCCAGCACCACCATGCTGCCCAGCGCCGCCAGCGAGTAGATCACCAGTTGCGGATCGTTAGGTCTGGGCAGGGTGATCACCAGCGTGCGGTCGTCGGGCGCGGTAATCATCTGGTCAACATTGTCGCGGCTGAAGCCGTACGATTTCCACACCGACGCCTGCGCGAGGTTCAGATGCAGCACCCGCCGCATCGACCAGACCGCATCGGCGCTGGTCAGCGGATTGCCGGAGTGAAACCTGACGTTGTCGCGCAGGTGAAAAGTCAGGGTGCGGTTATCCGGGCTGACTGACCAGCGTTCCGCCAGCGCCGGGCGCACCTCGGTGAGTTGCTGCGGGTTCAGCTCGACCAAACCGTCATAGAGATTCACTACAATGCCGACCACCTCGTTGCCGGTCATAGCGGCCGGATCCAGGGTGAGCAGGTTATTCATATTCATGCCGACGATCAGCTGGTCATCCGGGGTCTTTGCCTGGATTGACGCGCTGCCCGTCAGCATCAGCAGCGTGATCAGCCACGCGCCACATCGTTGTGTCAGGGTCATAGGTAAAGTCCAGCAGGTCAGAGGTTTTCCCGTTTACGACTCTGCCTGCTGCTGGCCACCGGGATGGCAGGCAGCAGGCGGGCGACGGGGTTATTATTGTTTGCCGTACTTCGGTAGTGCGATTTACCAGCGGTTCAGCGTGTGCGTCTCAATCCAGCTGAAGTTAATATCCTCACCCAGCCCGCTGCGGGTCGGCAGGGTGACAAATCCCTGATCGTCCATCGGATCGATCAGGCTGTTGAGGTAGGCGGGCGGTGTTTCATAATCCAGGAAGGGATGCAGCAGGCCGCGCTCATACCAGCGGCAGTTACGGATCGCCCCGACCACCGCCAGGCTGGCCGCACCGTTGCCGTGCACTTCGCAATCCATGCCAAAGGCTTCAGCCAGATTCGCCACTTTCAGGGTGGGCGAGATGCCGCCTACGCCGTTGGCTCCGGCTCGCAGAATGTCGCAGGCTCCGGCACGCACCCAGTCGGCGCGGCTGTGATGTTTACCGCCCAGGCTCTCCGGACCAAGCACGTCGATAGAGAGGTTTTCGGCCAGCCAGGCGTAAGAGGCCATGCTCTCTTCCTCCATCGGCTCCTCGAACCAGGCGAAATTAAGCTTTTCCAGCGCCTTGCCGATGGTCAGCGCGTCACTGCGGCTGTACCAGTGATAGCCGTCCAGCATCAGCGCGATATCGGGGCCCACCGCTTCACGCACCGCCGCGCAGGCTTTGATATCCATCGCCGGGCTGGGTGCGAAGGAGACCGGCGGCATCCAGGTGTGCAGCTTGATTGCCTGATACCCGCGCGCCACCAGCTTTTCCGCGAACTGCGCATACTCATCCGGCGTTGATAATCCACCGCTCAGCTCGTCACCACACATGGTGCTGCCGTAAGCCGGAATCTTCTCGCGATAGCCGCCCAGCAGTTTGTGGACAGGCTGTTTCAGCTTCCGTCCAATCAGATCCCACAATGCCTGCTCCACAGCGGAGAGCGCCCGCTCGGTGAGCTGATGGGCGCTGCCGCGCTGCCAGTGCACCAGATCCTGCCAAAGACGCTCCCGGTCAAAGGCGTTCTGACCGATCAGCACTTTGCGGAAAAAGGCATTAACCACATGGGATCGCACCACTTCCGGCGGCGCAAAGGCGTAACCACAGTCGCCTTCCTCGCTGGTCAGGGTCAATAGCGCCATCTGCGCATCATTTTCCGGGCCAGGGTGGGAGTGTCCGGCGCTGTCGGCGCAGCGTTGGGTGGGATAGGTAAAAAGGGTGACATCAATGGCGCTGATCTTCACGGTTAAGCTCCTGTGGCAGTCTGTCCTGATGAATTATTAAAACGCTGTTTCATTTTCAATCTAGCCTTCACAATTCATTAACGCATTAGCCAAAACGATACGATTAATGGCTAATATGTGTGCAACTGCCCAGGGTGTTGTGAACATATTCACGAAAGCTGACCGTTTTGTGAGCAGCGACACGCTGCGCTTTTTCCTCTCAAGGGATCTCTTTGAGCGAAACTCCGCCAGTTAACCCCGCCGCAAAAAACATTTAACCGGATGACTTCCCCTGACCACTGTTTTAGGTGATAGTAACGCCGCTTTACATTAATAATTCTCATTATCATTTGTGCGGGTTTTTACAATGAAAAAATGGTTTTTAGCGCTGGGGCTGCTCACGCTGGCAGGGACGGCTTCGGCCAAAATGATTACCGATGTCGCAGGCCGTCAGGTCGAGGTGCCGCAGGAGGCAAAACGCATTATTCTGGGTGAGGGCCGTCAGATGTATCTGCTGGCGGCATTTGAACCCGATGCCCCGTTCAAACGGGTGATTGGCTGGCGTGACGATTTCCCGAAAGCGGACTGGGACGGTTATCAGGCTTATGAAAAACGCTATCCGGAAATTAAAAAATTACCGACCTTTGGCGGTGCGAAAGATGGCACTTTCAACGTCGAGCAGGCGTTAACCCTGAAGCCCGATCTGGTGCTGATGAATCTGGAATCCAAAGCCGCCACCGATGAAGGCAAACTGATTGAAAAACTGCAGGCAGTAGGCGTGCCGGTGGTGTTTATCGATTTCCGCGAAGCGCCGATGGTGAATGCTGAGAAAAGTATCCGCATCATGGGCGAACTGGTGAACAAACCGGCGCGTGCCCAGGAAATTATCACCTTCCGCCAGCAGCAGATTGACCTTGTCACCTCGCGTCTGAAGAACTTTACCGGCTACCGCCCGAAAGTGATGATTGACCGTGCAGGCGGCTACAGCGACGAGTGCTGCATGTCGTTTGGCAATGAAAACTTTGGTCAGATGGTCGAGATCGCGGGCGGTCGTAACATCGCTAAAGATCTGATCCCTGGCACCTTCGGCACCGTTAACCCGGAACAGATTATCGCCAGCCAGCCGGATGTGGTGGTGGTGACCGGCGCTAACTGGAAGAATTACAATACCGTGGGCAAATGGGTCGGCGTCGGTCCGGGTGCCAATGTCACCGAGGCTACCGCGCGTCTTAAGGGGCTGATGATGCGCGATGCTTTTAAAACCCTGCCGGTGGCGCACAACGGCAATGTCCACGCCATCTGGCATCAGTTCTACGACAGCCCTTACCAGTTTGTGGCTATCCAGGCGCTGGCGAAATGGCTGCATCCCGATCTGTTTGCCGATCTGGATCCGGACGCCACCTTCCGCACGTTCCACGAGAAGTTCCTGCCGCTGCCTTATCAGCCAGGATACTGGGTCACTTTACCCGCTGATAAACCCTGACTGACCGGCGATGACAGGGACGTCATCCGCCTGATTTGCAATTCCTCCTGAATAAACCCTCTGTTTCTCTTCAGATTTACTAATCTTTTACAGGCGCGGAGTCAGTTGCTCTGAGCAGCGCGACGTCTGACGCGGTCCGCATTCACGTTAAAAATGGAGAAAAACATGCGCAATACCCTGGGAAGATCGGCCTTTGCCGTGACGCTGTACGCTCTGCTGGAGCCGGTGCCGCTGGGCTTTTTTGTCGCGGCCTGGCTGTTCGATATTCTCTATAGCCAGACCTTTGTGTTGTTCTGGACGGATGCCGCAGGCTGGCTGATTGCGCTGGGACTGATACTGGCGATTGTGCCGCGACTCATCGCGCTGGTTTATCTGTTCCGCGGCAGTGACAGTGCGGAAAAGAGTCATTTCTGGCTCTGGCTGGTGGCGATTGTGATCGCTATCGTCAATGCGTTTATTCACAGCCGTGATGCCGCCGCTGTCATCCCGCTGGGCGTGACGCTTTCGACGCTGGTGGTAGCGCTGCTGCTGCTGGCGAATGTGCAACTTGCGTTACGTCAGCGTAGCGCTTAAGGAGGAGCCACCATGAAGATACCGCATAAAACGTTGCTCGCGCTTACCCTGACAGCACTGCTGGCAGGCTGTGATGATGGTGCGCTGGTCGATCCGCAGAAGCAGATCGGACCGAATCCCGAACTGCCGCAGGCACAGAACTTCTTTATGCCGCCGATGCAGGTGCCGGAAGGCACGCCGTGGAAAGCGGGCGAAATGCCAAAAGTGGCTGACGGGCTGAAAATCGAAAAGATCGCTGACAATCTGCAGCATCCGCGTCAGGTTTATGTGCTGCCGAATAACGATGTGCTGGTGGCGGAATCCAACGGCCCGGCCAAACCCACCACCCGGCCTAAACAGCTGATTATGGGCATTGTGCAGAAAGCGTCAGGTAAGGGCGGCGCTGGCGGCAACCGGATTACGCTGCTGCGCAACGTCAATGGCAAATGGGAGCAGCACCGCTTTATTGAGAATCTGCACTCGCCGTTTGGTATGCAGCTGATTGGCAATACCCTTTACGTCGCGAATGCTGACAGCCTGGTGAAGTTCCCCTATCGCGAAGGGGAGACGGAGATCCGCACCGCGCCTGAAGAGGTGACGGAACTGCCGGGCGGGCCGATTAACCACCACTGGACCAAAGCGCTGTTGGCCAGCCCCGATGGCAGCAAGCTCTATGTGGGTGTCGGCTCCAACAGTAACGTCACCGAGAACGGCATTGGCGCAGAGTATCGCCGCGCCGCGGTGCTGGAAGTGGACGCGGCCAGCGGTGCCAGCCGGATCTACGCCAGCGGATTGCGCAATCCGACCGGCTTACAGTGGGAACCGCAGAGCGGAAAACTGTGGGCCATCGTCAACGAGCGTGATGAAATCGGCTCCGATCTGGTGCCTGACTACATGACCTCAGTGCAGGACAAAGGCTTTTACGGCTGGCCCTACAGTTACTTTGGTCAGCATGTGGATACCCGTGCCGAACCGCAGCGTCCCGATCTGGTTGAGAAAGCGATTAAGCCTGATTATGCCCTGAGTTCGCATGTCGCTCCGCTGGGGCTGCTGTTCTACGGCGCAGATAACATGCCGCAATACCAGGGCGGTGCGTTTATCAGTGAACATGGCAGCTGGAACCGTACGCCGCTGAATGGCTACAAAGTGGTGTGGGTGAAATTTGAAAACGGCAAGCCGGTGGGTCAGCCGCAGACGGTGGTCTCGGGCTTCCTGACGGACGACGAAAAGCAGGTGCGTGGATTACCGGTCGGTCTGGCCAGCGACAAACAGGGCGGTGTCCTGATTGCTGACGATGCGGGTAATACCGTCTGGCGAATCAGCGCCGCGAAGTAAGCATTGCGCTGCTTTTTTAAGCAGAAAGCAGGCATAAAAAAAAAAGGATTTGGCATTTCGCCAAATCCTTTATTTTTTGTTCGCTACCCGGCTGGTAACCGCGCTACGAACGAGGTGCTCAGCACTCTCCACAAACAAGATTGTAAAATGTGCGGCTAAGGATTTCAAGTTTCGCCAAAATGCTGTATGTTTATACAGGTGTTGAGTGTTGAGCATCGCCTCATTGTCGACTGGCCGCTCCCAGGGGCACGGTTTTAAAATCCCGGCAGGCATCAGGTGGTGCTGGCCTGTGGCTTTAACCATGAGTGCCGCTCAGCTCTCTCCACAAAGATGTGCTTAGGCGCCCGGCGGGTAGAGTCAAAGCCCTGGTTGCCGAACAGCGCGCTCCTGTAAAAGGAGAAGGAAAGTGATGGAACTGACTAAGCTGATTCTGGATCTTATCCGGGTCATCTTGCAGATCATCGTTGCCCTTATGCAACTGACCGGTCACGCAGGTTAACCGGAACTTGAAACAAGGCGGAGCTAACCACTCCGCCTTTTTTCTTTGTCAATTCTCTGTCATCGGAGGCGGGTAAGGTGGTGCGGCAAAGCACGCCGCCGGGGCGCTGTTTATCCAGACCGGGAGTTTTATGTCCATTGCCGCCGTTATGCCCGCCCGATTAGCGCACACCTGGATTGATGAGAGTGTGAAGATGCGCGAAACCACTGTGGGTCAGCAGTGTGAGATCCTGGCGCACAGCACGCTGGAGTATAGCGAGCTGGGTGACTTCTCCTATGTCGGCGAACACTGCTGCCTGGCCGATACGCAGGTGGGGCGCTTCTGCGCCATTGCTAATCAGGTGCGCATTGGCGCGCCGAATCATCCTATGGACCGCGCCTCCCAGCATCGCTTTACCTACTGCCCGGAGTATTACCACCCAGACGCCCGACGCGATCAGGGCTTCTTTTCCGCCCGTCGCGCCGATCGGGTGATAATCGGTCACGATGTGTGGATAGGTCACGGCGTAATTGTGCTGCCTGGCGTCACCATTGGTGATGGTGCGGTGCTGGCTGCGGGTGCAGTCGTGACGAAAAACGTCGCGCCCTACAGCGTCGTGGGCGGGGTGCCGGCCAGGCCACTGCGGGTGCGCTTTACACCGGCTATCGCCGCCCGTCTCCAGCGCATTGCCTGGTGGAACTGGCCCCTGGAGAAACTGCTGGCGAATCTGCCCGATTTTCAGCACGGTGACATCGAAGCGTTCTGCCAGCGGCACGGTGCATAGCCACCCCACGGCGCCGTCAGCCGGTTTGTACGCCGAAATAGCGCACAACCCGCTGGCCATAGAGCCCGACGGCCAGTCCGGCGATGATCAGCAGCAGCGCGGCGATTTTCTGAGGTGAAACTGTTTCGCCAAATATCGCCACTGAACCCAGGATGCCGAACACCGGTACCAGCAGCGACAGTGGCGCGACCGTTGAAACCGGATAGTGTTTCAGCAGCCAGTTCCACACCCAGTAGCCCAGCAGGGTATTGGGATAGACCTGAAACAGTATCGACAACACCGCCTTCACATCCAGATGGGTGAAGAGTGCGTGATAGCCCGCGCTGCCATTGACCAGCCCGTCCAGCAGGAAGAGCGGAATGGGTGCAAAGGCGCTCGACCAGACCAGAAAAGCAAAAACCTGCCGGGTGCCCGCTTTTTTATTGATGATATTCGCAATACTCCATGCGACCGCGCCTGCCAGCACCAGCAGCATGCCGGAAAACGTCACCGAACCATCGGTAATGAAAAAAATGCTCAGCAGACCGGCGCAGGCCAGCGCACAACCGGCGATCTGATAGCGGCTGAGACGCTCTTTAAATACCCAGCCACCGAGCAGCAGCGTGAAGAAGGCGCTGAACTGCAGCAGCAGCGAGGCGATGCCCGCCGACAGTCCGGTTTTAATCCCCAGATTCACCAGACCCCACAGGCCAATCCCGAAGACCAGGCCATAGCTGATCAGGTAGCGCCACGGCACGTCCGGTTTCTTAATAAAGAACAACGCTGGCAGGGCGCAGAGCGTAAAGCGGATACCTGCCAGGATAAACGGGTCGACCGCCTGCAGGCCGAGCTTGATAACTGAAAAGTTAACCCCCCAGATGGCGGTGATCATGACGGCGAGCAGCAGATGCGTTAATTTCATGAGTGACGAACTCCGGACCAGCAGAGAAAGGCAGAGGCACTGACCGCTGCACCGGCATAGCAGACAGCCTGCCATCCCCAGTGCGTATAAAGCTGAGTGGCGGCGATGGCCCCCAGCGCACTGCCCAGCGAGTAAAAGCACATATAGGCACCCACCAGACGACTTGCCGCCTCGGGTCGGGCGCCCACGATCAGGCTCTGATTAATCACATGTACCGTCTGGACGGCGAAATCGAGCAGGATCACCCCGAAAATCAGCAACAGTAACGAGGTGTGAAGCGCGGCTATCGGCAGCCAGGAGAAGGTCAGCAACGCCAGGGCTAAGCCGGTGGCACGCTGCCCCAGGCCCAGGTCAGCCCATGCGCCTGCTCTGGAGGCCGCCAGCGCACCGGCAAGTCCGGCCAGGCCGAACATCCCGGTCTGGGTGTGTGACAGTGACAGGGCGGTAAGTGGCAGTACCATCGAAGACCAGAGCATACTGAAGGCTGCAAAAATCAGCAGCGCCAGGATCCCTCGTCTGCGCAGCTGCGGTTCCGTGAGGAAGAGACGGAAAACAGACAATAAGAGGTGAGGATAAGACGTGCGCCGCGTCTGACCTGCTGTGGCGGGCAGCACTTTCGCCAGGATGAGCGAGATCAGGAGTAACAGGCAGGCAGCCGTCAGATAGACCGCCCGCCAGCCCGCCAGGTCAGCAATCATTCCGGAAACAAACCGCGCCAGCAGGATGCCGATCACGATGCCGCTGGTTACGCTGCCTACCACCTGTCCGCGCTGTTCTGGTGATGCCAGCATGGCGGCCCACGCCACCATTAGCTGCGTGACCACCGCCATTAATCCCACCAGCAGCATTGCGCAGAGCAGCGTCA
This sequence comes from Pantoea sp. RG18, assembly GCF_025910075.1. Classification (NCBI taxonomy): domain Bacteria; kingdom Pseudomonadati; phylum Pseudomonadota; class Gammaproteobacteria; order Enterobacterales; family Erwiniaceae; genus Pantoea; species Pantoea sp. RG18. The sequence continues at coordinate 1,028,432 of NZ_JAPCIL010000002.1, read as the reverse complement.
TCAGGTCTGGCGCAACCGCAGCAGTGATTAACGCCACTACGGAAAGCAGCAACTGGGTAATCACCAGTTTTTTGCGGTTCACGCAGTCGCCCAGCGGCACCAGAAAGATCAGCCCGAGGGCGTAGCCGCTCTGCGTGGCCGTTACCACTGTGCCAATGGTGCCGGTGGAAACCTGCAGGCTGGCGGCTATCGATTCCAGCAGAGGCTGTGCCGAGTAAACATTGGCGACCGCCAGCGCAGAGATGAGTGAGAACAAAAAGATCATCCGGGACGAGAGCACCGGGATCGCGGCTGGGGGCGAATCGGCTTCATGATCACGCGCCTTGCCAATCGTACAGGTCATGTTGCTTTCCTTTCTGGTTTTTATTTGAAACTGGATTGGCGATATCTTTAACCGGGCTGGTTTTTTTTTGCAACTTCTTTTCGGAGTGGCTAAACTGCCATCATGAGACAGGCAGCGTGAGAGAAGAGCATGGCTAAGCAGGAATCCCTGAGAACCAGCGAGTGTCCGGTCGCCAGAACCCTGGAGTCGATAGGTGAGCGCTGGTGCATGATGATCGTGCGTGAAGCCTTTGATGACGTCCGCAGATTCAGTGACTTCCAGCGGAATTTGGGGCTGGCGAAAAATATCCTGGCGTCACGCCTGAAGCAGCTGGTGGAGATAGGGGTGTTTGAGATTGCGCCGGCCTCCGACGGCAGCGCCTACAGCGAATATGTCCTGACCGAAAGAGGCCGTTCGCTGTTTCCGGTTGTGGTCGCGATGCGCCAGTGGGGCGAGCGTTACCTGTTTGAGAAGGGCGAAACCCACTCCGTGCTGCTGGATAATGCGGAAGGAAAGCCGCTGCCACGCCTGGAGGTTATCTCTTCACAGGGGCAAAAACTGGAACCGGCCGACTGTCATCGTCAGCGGGTAGTGGCTAAAGGGTAACCGTCAGGGTTTTTCCTCTTCCGCACACTCTGAAACTGACAGGCCTGACATCGTACGCGTTACCCGATCATCGCTGTCGCCTGTAGCGGTGATCGAACAAAATGCCTTACTCCCGTTTTACGCCCCGCCATAAGGGCGTTATCCCCCGGAAACAGGTCCCCGCGCTCCCTCATCCTTTCCTGCCCCATCATGACAGGCCTGTCGATATCATCACATTTTCCAATGACCGGTTGCCTTGTAACTTCCCGATGCGCATGACAATATCGCTGCTTGTATAGACATGTACTCTCAACCCTGGATTGGGCAAATCACGCTTTCAGTCAACACGTCTCTCACTGTTCCAGCGAGGAATCTATGTCGGTCAAATCATCTGTATCAGATTATTCAGGCTCAGAGAAACAGGACCTGTCAGAAACCCGCTCCATTGATTACATCCCGTTGGGTGAACGTCATGGTCATCCCTTTAACCAGTTCACGCTCTGGTTTGGTGGCAATCTGCAAATCACGGCTATTGTCACGGGTGCGCTGGCCGTGGTGCTGGGTGGAGACGTCGTGTGGTCTCTTATCGGCTTACTGGTGGGGCAGATTCTGGGTGCAGCGATCATGTCTTTGCATGCGATCCAGGGTCCGCGCCTGGGTTTACCGCAGATGATCACCAGCCGTATGCAGTTTGGCGTGTTTGGTGCTGTTATTCCTCTGGTGCTGGTGTGCATTATGTATGTGGGATTTTCAGCCAGCGGGACAGTATTAGCCGGGCAGGCGCTGGCTAAACTTATCCATGTCAGTCATTCAACCGGGATGATCCTGTTCAGCATCCTCATCGTGATCATTGCGGTGCTGGGCTATCGCGTGATTCATCAACTGGGCAAGCTGGCGAGCGTCATTGGCGTTTTAGCCTTTGCTTATCTGTTTATCACGCTGTTCTCTGCGCATGACTTATCAGCCGTGTGGCAGAATCAGCACTTTACCCCGGCAAATTTCCTGCTGGCGGTCTCCCTGTCTTCATCCTGGCAAATTGCCTTCTGTCCTTATGTCTCGGACTATTCACGCTATCTGCCAGCTGATGTCTCCGCGAAGAAACTCTTCAGCTCAGTCTTTTTTGGCACTGTACTTGGCACGCAGGCTTCAATGACGCTGGGGGTGATTGTCGCTGCCATTGCCGGAAGTGCGTTTGCAGGCAATGAGGTCGGTTACATCGTGAGCATGGGTAGCACGGCGACCATGGCCATGGTGATTTATTTCGCCATTTGCTTTGGAAAAATCACGTTTACCACACTGAACGCCTACGGCAGTTTTATGTCACTGACCACCATTGTCTCTGGCTTCCGGCAGAAAACCACGCTGAGTCGGGGTGGGCGCATTCTGTTCGTGGTGCTTATGGTTACGCTGGCCTGCGTCATTGCTCTGCTCAGTGAACCGGCCTTTCTGAAATCCTTCACCCACTTCCTGCTGTTTCTGCTGGCTTTCTTTGTGCCGTGGAGCGCGATCAGCCTGACCGATTTCTATCTGATCACCAGGGGCAGGGTTGATGTCCCGGCACTGTCGCAGCCGGACGGACGCTATGGACGCTGGAACCTGGCCGGTATTACCGTCTATTTTCTGGGCGTGCTGGTGCAACTGCCGTTTATCGATAATCCGCAGCACCATGGATCGCTAACCTGGATTTTTGCCGGTAATGATGTCTCGTGGATCATCGGATGGTTTGCGACGGCACTGTTATGGCTGATCGCCAGCCGCTGGGATCGTCGGGGCATCCCCGAACAGTCAATTTATCCCGCCCAATAACAAGGTCAGACCGCCTGAGCGACTGCCTTTCAGGGAGTGTCACTCTTCGCGGGTGTGTGATCACCCGCGTGTCAGGAAATCCTCTTTTAAGATCAGGCGGCAGAAACGTCCGCTGCGCCGGTCTGCGCCTCGGCCACCAGCGGCTTCTCCGGTTGCAGTAGTGTCATTGCCAGCATACTGCCAAAGGCGATCAGTGCGGTGACGGTAAACATCGCGTTATAGCCGTAATATTCCGCCAGCCAGCCGCAGAGCATCGGAGAGATAATCGCTGCCAGATTGGCTATCGCCAGCGTCATGCCACTATAGGTGCCCACCGACGCTTTAGGGGTGACATCAATCACCACCGACCAGTAGACATTGTTTACCAGTGCATTCAGCGCATTGCCCAGGGTCATCAGTGCAATAATCCCGGCAGCCGACTGCACATAGGGGATCGCCATAAAGCAGCAGGCGGTGCCGCACAGCGTGACGGCGGCAAACAGATTGCGCGCCAGACGCAGATTACGGAAGCGAGCCAGCAGGGCATCGGCAATGCGACCGCCCAGCAGCACCGTAATACAGGCGCCGCTCCACGGGATCATCGCGACGTACCACAGTGAGTGCAGGTCGTAATGGAAATTATCCTGCAGATATTTCGGCATCCAGGTCACCAGGGTAAAGGTGATGTAGAGGAATGAGAAGTAGCCCAGCGCGTTGCAGACCAGGGTGCGGCTGGTAAAGAAGCGCCACCAGGGCAGTGGTACGCTGTCGCCCGCGCTGCGGCGCTGACCGGTCTGGATAAGCTGACGTTCTGCGGCATTGGTATGTGGACTTTTCTCCGGGCTGTCGCTGAAGGTGCGGGCAAACAGCGCCATCGCCAGCAGGGAGAAAACACCGAGCAGGATAAACATCATGCGCCAGTCATGGGTCAGCAGCAGCAGGCCCACCGCAATCGGGGCGGTCAGCAGCGCGCCAACCTGGGTCGAGAGCAGGCCGATGCCCAGCGCAAAGCCGCGCTCATTATCGGGTGCCCAGTGAGCAATCGCCTTGTTCATCAGCGCATAGGCCGGGCCTTCGGAAAAACCAAACATAATGCGAAGGGCAGCAAAGCCCATAATGGCGGATCCGCCAAACAGCGCCATGCCCAGTTCCCCCGCCCAGGCGGTGGCGATCTCCAGCAGCGACCAGAGTACGCCTGCCAGCAGCCAGACTTTTTTCGTGCCGATACGGTCGGCAAGAAAGCCGCCACACAGCGAACCAAACAGATAGCCAAAGCCAAAGTAGCCCAGCACTGCACCGAGCTGGACTTTGCTGAAGTGATACTCCGCCGCAATGGCGTTAGCCGCAAACGACAGGGCACCGCGATCGATGTAGTTGATCAGGGCGATCAGGAACAGCAGTGAAAATATGGTGTAACGGTAACGGCTGGTTGTCATCTCACTTCTCCTGATTAAATGTCTCAGGAGAGCAGAAGCAAAATTGATGCCGGAAAGGGTATTTATCCGGCAAACAGCGGACAAGCACAGAATTCGGGCCCCTGAGCCCGCCCCGAATAGGCTTAACTGATCCCGCTAATAATTCGCCTGCGCTTCAATGCGGTGCAGCCGCTGCCTGTCGGTGGTGAGGCTCAGGCGGCGTTATGATGGTTGGGGCTGACGTGTGGCAGCGGGATAACCACGGCTTGCGTGACTGCTTCTGTATCAGCCGTCCCGACCTGGGGTATTTCGCCCACGTGTAGTAAAATCTGCTGCTGATAAGTCGCATCTGCCACCGTCGTCTGTTCACTCAGCAGTACGCCAGCCTCATTGACGTTTTTTCCGTCCACTTTTATTTTGCTGGTGGCACTGGCCAGCATCCACTCATATTCAATATCGACGTGGCCGCTATCAATACAGCGGATACCGTGCTGACTTAAATCATATGCCAACACGGTTGCGGTCGGCCCTAATGAAATCAAGACCAGGTCAAAGTTGACGGCATTCTTTAAAACGGTATCAAACAGACGATCATAGACGGAAAAGGCATTACGGTTCAGCGTCGTAATACGTTTCACTTCGCTGGCTCCCTCCAGTAAATCATTGCCTAATCCCAGACGTGTGCCACTGCCTTCCACAATTAATACCCGGCGGCCCTGATAGAGCTGTTTAAACTTATCAAATATCGTCCGGGATAATTGCTTGCCTTTATAATCGTGATAGGGACGGGTCACCGAGGTATTTCCATACTGGTACTGTTTATTCAGCAGGCCCTCATAATATTTAAAATAAAATGATTTATGGAAGAACCAGAACAGGGCCGACCCGCCCCGCATATTACGGGTGGTACGAAAGGCATCCGGCAGACAGATCAGACAGTTCGGGTTGGCTCCTGAATCCTGCTGCAGCAAGGCTTTGAGCCGTGCAGAGAGATTCGGGTCAAATGGCTGAAAACCGATATTTTTATACCAGGTCATTTCCAGTTCACCGTCGCCATAACGGGCCAGGGATAATTGTGGGTTACGTAATAACAGATCGACAGTCTCTTCTATCGACATAACGGAATAACGCTTTACCCGTGCCTGCGCGGCAGGATAGCGAATGGCAGCATTAAGAAACTTAAAAGGGAAACGAAACTTGCGATAAATAGCGTGAAGTGCGGTCATAGTTAACCTGCCTGGTTTATTGCTGCCAGAAAAATCCCGCCTGCTGGCCGGATAAACGAATATAAGAGAGCTGATATATATCACAGATAAAATAATCGTCATGCTGCGGAATATCTGAAATCGTTTTCATCGGCAAAATGCCTTTGTTCATTAATCTATTTCCTGAGTGTTATTTTTCAGGAAAATAATAAAAAACGCGTTCAGGCTGGCACAATTAAATCATTTAAACAGCAGCGACACCGCACCAGCGTTGATGAAGCCGCCAATAATAACAGCAGGGCAGTAACATTCCCGATTTCAGCAATAAGAGTTATTTCAGAGCAGAGTTAATAAACCATTATGATTATTTGACTCCGAAAAACTTTCGTCGGGCACACTTTAGCTGGCGTTACAGAAGGGCGGCTTGTCTGTTAATTAATCGCCTTTGAACAAAAGGTGCGGTCGTTAGCAGCCTATGGTTAATTTTTTGTGATGGATATCCCGTAATCAGCCCTTCAGAAAGTAAAAAAAGCGGCCTGACCGCATTAACAGGTGACATTTATAATAAATATTTCTAATGATTAACGCTTATACACGTTTTTACATATTTCGTGCGTAAGTTAAAATCTCGTTGAATTTATGTTTCCAGCTTAACCTTTCAATTGCCGCTAATGACCCGAGGATGGATCATGATCAATAAAATAACCAGTATAATCATGGTGATATTTGCTATCGCCCTGATTTACATGGGAGGACAACTCCTGCTTGCAGGAGGCAGCGCGTTCTATGCGCTGATGGGCGTGGGCGTTCTGCTCAGCGCGATTCTGCTGTTGATGAACAAACGCAGTGCGCTGACGCTTTATGCGCTGCTGATGTGGATCACTCTGTTCTGGACTATCTGGGAAGTGGGCTTCGATAAATGGCAGTGGATCCCGCGCGGCGACCTGTTTGGCGTGCTGGGTCTCTGGCTGGCGCTGCCGTGGGTGGTGCGTCCGCTCTATCAGGGGCAGCGTCGTTTCCATCCTTTCCTCGGGGGTTCCGTCGTCCTGATGGTGCTGCTGGTCATCGGTCTCTGCTTCTACGATCCGCTGCCGCAGCAGGGCGCCATTAATACGCCGCGCAACGCCTCTGCGACCGGCGGTGCCGCTGAAGAGTGGAGCGCCTATGGCGGAACCACAGATGGCCAGCGCTTCTCGGCGCTGAAGCAGATCACTAAAGATAACGTGAAAGATCTTGAAGTGGCCTGGACCTATCACACCGGCGACCTGCGTCAGGGTGATGATGCGACCGAATACACCTTTGAAGCGACACCGCTGAAAGCCAACGGCATGCTCTACTTCTGTACGCCGCACAACGAAGTCCATGCCCTCGACCCGGAAACCGGTGCGGTGAAGTGGAAAACGACGCCGGATAAAAACCGCTCTTATCTGCAGCAGCACCAGACCTGTCGTGGCGTGAGTTACTTCGATGCCGGTCAGCAGGCGCAGCAGCAGACGGGCACATCGCCGGCCATCTGCCGCAAGCGTATTTTCAATGCGACCACCGATGCCCGCCTGCTGGCGCTGGATGCCGATACCGGTAAAGCCTGTGCTGACTTTGGTGACAACGGTGTGGTGAATCTGCGCGCCAACATGGGCGAGGTGCGTCCGCACGCGCTGATGCAGACTGCCGCGCCACTGGTGGCGGGCAACCTGGTGATTGTCGGCGGTTCGGTGATGGATAACGGCTTCAACAGCGGTAACCCATCAGGTGTGATCCGTGCCTATGATGCCGTCAGCGGTCGTCTGGTGTGGAACTTCGATCCGGCTAACCCGGATAACACCGCACCGGTCGCTGAAGGGGCAACCTATCCGCAGGATACCCCGGTCGCCTGGGCCACCCTGAGCGCCGATCTGAAAAACGGCCTGGTCTATGTGCCGTTTGGTAACGCCTCGCCGGATGAAGTGGGACTTGAACGCGATCCCGCCAGCAACACTGAAAAATTCCGTGATGCGCTGGTAGCACTGGATCTGAAAACTGGTGCGTTCAAATGGCGTTATCAGAGTTCGAACCATGACCTCTGGGATCGCGATAACCCGTCACAGCCGTCGCTGGTGGACATCAACTATCAGGGCAAACCGCAACCGGCGGTGATCCTGCCGACCAAAACCGGCAACCTGTTTGTGCTGAACCGCCTGACCGGCGAACCGGTTTATCCGGTAGAGCAGGTTAAGGTCTCCACGGATGGCATTAAAGGCGAGCAGTATGCGGCGACCCAGCCGGTCTCCAGCCTGAACTTCATTCCGCAGCCGCTGACTGAGAAGTCAATGTGGGGCATTACGCCGTTTGACCAGATGGCCTGCCGCACCACGTTCCGTGAGCTGCGCTATGACGGTAACCCGTGGACGCCACCAACGGAGAAAGGCTCGCTGATCTTCCCGGGCAACATCGGGGTGTTTAACTGGGGTTCAGTAGCGGTTGATCCACAGCGTCAGATGCTGATTGCGGCACCGGTACGCCTGGCTTACAAATACAACCTCATCAGACGCACGCCGGAAACCGAAACCCAGCGTACCTTCACCAAAGATGGTACGCCGTACTGGAATGAAAACTTCCACGGTGACTACGCTATCCACATCCAGCAGATGGCGTCGGGTCTGGGTATTCCCTGCATCGCGCCACCGTGGGGACGGATGGTCGGTGTGGATCTGACCACCGGCAAAACCGAATGGCTGCGTCGCGTCGGCACCACCAAAAACCTCAAGACCAGCTTCCTGCCTGGCCGCTTCCCGCTCGGTTTCCCGATGGGCATGGTGGCGCACGGCGGACCGCTGCTGACGGCGGGTGATCTGGTGTTCCATGGCGCAACGGCAGATAACTTCTTCCGTGCTTACGACAGCACCACCGGCGAACTGCTGTGGCAGACTGAACTGAGCGCGGGGGCGCAGGCCACGCCATCCACCTTTATGGGCAAAGATGGCAAGCAGTATGTGGTGATTGCCGCGGGCGGCCACGGCTCGCTCGGTACCACGGCGGGCGACAGCGTTGTCGCTTTCCGTCTGAAGTGATTTTTTAAAAAACCGACCCGCTGAGCGCCGCCCTGGCGCTCAGCTTTTTTCACACCTCTGCCTGCCAGATCTCACACCCGGCTTCGCGCGACAACCTGTTGTATTTCATCTCAATTCTTTCATCTCCGCATTCACATCATCTGATAACGCATCGAAACCATTTCGTGACAGCGCTCCCGCTTTAACGATTTCTCCTGCCTGACAGACTTGCGCATTAAGCCGCGAGGCGTAGATTAATATATGACTTCACAATTAATCGTGAATACGAAAAGTACTTCACAATACGCACTCTGAAGGATTGATGCTCATGTCGGAACTGAAATTTGCTACCCGTCTTAACTCTTTCGCCTCGGGGGCGCACCTCTACTGGCCCGATCAGCAGGGCAAGCCCTCTGTGCTGCAGATGGTTGCCCGTGCAGGCAAGGTCAAAGGCTTAACGCATCTCGACCTCAACTTTCCGCAACATCTCACCAGCGATATTCCCACACTGCGCCAGGCGATCAGTGATGCGGGTCTGGCCGTTAACGGTATGCAGATGCGCTGGGACGCGCCGCAGTTCAAAATCGGCGCGTTTACCCATCCCGACGCGAAAGTGCGTCGCGAAGCGATTGAGCTGACCAAGCGCGGCATTGACGCGGGTCGGGAATTTGGTTCACGGCTGATGACGCTGTGGATGGGGCAGGACGGTTTCGATTACTGCTTCCAGGCGGACTATAAGAAGATCTGGGAGGATGCGGTCAGCGCCGTACGTGAAGTGGCGGAGTATGCACCGGACATTGACGTCAGCATCGAATATAAACCCAATGAGCCACGCGCCTACAGCATCTTTCCCAACGCCACCACCTGTCTGCTGGCCGTGGAAGAGGCGGGCTGCGCCAACCTGGGGATCACCCTGGATTTTGCTCATGTACTGTTTGCCAATGAGATCCCGGCTTACGCCGCCGCTATGGTGGCGCGCCGCTCACGGCTGCTGGGGCTGGACCTTAACGACGGCTGGGGCAAGCGTGATGACGGCCTGATGGTCGGCTCAGTTAACCCACGCGCCACGCTGGAGTTTCTCTGGCAGATGCAGCGTGATGGTTATCGCGGTGCCTACTACTTCGATACCTTCCCGGATGCCAGCGGTCTTGACCCGATCCGTGAGGCAGAAAGCAATATTGCGACCGTGACCCGTCTGCTGAGGCTGTGTGACCAGCTGCACGACAACGCGGCGTTACTGGCGGCCATCGGGCGTCAGGATGCGGTGGCCTCTCAGCAGATCGTCAATGACATCATGCTGGCCCGCTGACAGCCGATTAATCATAAAAACATCACACCTCTACCCAACACCCTGAGAATAAAAAAATGAAAAAACGCCTGCTTGCTCTTATCGCCTCCTCACTGCTCTGCAGCACGGTTTATGCGGCAGAACTGGCACCGCTGCAATCCGATACCGAACCGGATCGCACCGACTGGACCCAGCTCGACACCAAATATGGCGCACTGCCAAAAGTCGATAAGTCGCTGAAGATTGGCGGGGTATCGAAAACCCTGACCAATGAGTACTGGCGCTCACTCGGCCAGGGCTACCAGAACGCGGCGAAAAAGTATGGTTTCACTGTCGCTTATCAGGCGGCGGCCAATGAAGACGATCAGCTCGGTCAGCTCTCCATTGCGGAAACCCTGATCTCGCAGGGCTTTAACGGCCTGCTGGTTTCGCCGCAGACCGATATCAACCTGGAGCCTGCACTGGAGAGTGCCAACAGTAAAAATATCCCGGTGGTGAACGTTAATGATGCGGTGATGCCAAATGCGCGCTACTACGTCGGCAACGTCCAGAAGGATAATGGCGTGCGGGTGGCGAAATGGTTTATTCAGCACCATCCGCAGGGCGGCAACGTGGCGGTGATTGAAGGGCAGCCAGGGGTTTATGCCGCCGGGCAGCGCACCCGTGGCTTTAAAGAGACGCTGGACAGCGCCGGGAAGTTCACCATCGTGGCCAGCGTGCCCGCTAACTGGAGTCGCGAGCAGGCCTTTAACGCCGCATCGACCATTCTGCAGCAGCATCCTGATTTGATCGGCTTCTACGCCAACAACGACACCATGGCGCTGGGCGTGGTGGAGGCGGTACGCGCGCAGAACAAAGCGTCACAGGTGGCCATCTTTGGCACTGACGGTATTTCCGATGCCTACGCCTCGATTAAGCGCGGCGAGCTGACCGGCACGGTCGACAGTTTCCCGGTGCTGACCGGTGAAGTGGCGATGGACGTCATTATCCGGCTGATCAATGGACAGAAACTGTCGCGCGTTGTCTCGACACCCCAGGCGCTGATCACAAAAGAGAATGTTGAGGCGTTCTCAACCAAAGACAACAACCGGTTGCGTCAGCTGCTGGCTCAACAATAGGTCAGCGGGAGCGGGTATGGAACAGTTTCGCTTAATGATGCGTGGCATCAGCAAAAGTTACGGTAACGCCGCCGCGCTGCAGGATGTCGATTTCTCAGTGCGGCCCGGCGAGGTGCACGCGCTGATTGGGGAAAATGGCGCGGGTAAGTCGACGCTGCTGAATATCCTCTCCGGCGTTCGCGGTGCGGACAGCGGAGAGATCAGCGTCAATGGAAACCGGGTGCAGATCCGCAGTCCGCTCAGCGCCCGTCAGGCCGGGATCGCGATGATCCACCAGGAGTTACAGCATGTGCCTGAGCTTTCCGTGGCGCAGAACATGTTTCTGGGTCGCCCGCTGACCCGCGCCGGAGGCTGGTGGGTGGATAAAAAGGCCCAGCTGGCGCGGGCTACCCTGATTCTGAAGACGCTGGATCCCACTATCGATCCCGATACGCCGATCAGGAACCTCAAGGTATCGCAGCAGCAGATCGTTGAGATTGCCCGGGCGCTGCTGGATGACGCCAAAATCATCGCCATGGATGAGCCGACCTCCAGCCTGACGCCACGCGAATTTGACCGGCTGGCGGAGCTGATTGGCGATCTGAAGTCGACCGGCGTCTCGCTGATCTATGTCTCGCACAAGATGAATGAGATTTTCCGGGTGTGCGACCGCGCCACCATTATGCGTGACGGAAAGCAGGTTGGGGTGGTCAACATCAATGATGAGGATGAGGAGAGCATCGTCGCCAAAATGGTCGGACGGAAGATCGACAAGCTTGACCATCAGGCGTTTGTCACCGATCGCGAAGTGCTGCGGGTAGAGGATCTGACGCGTGGCAATGAGGTGGTGGCGGCAAACTTCAGCGTTCGTGCGGGCGAAGTGCTGGGCATTGCCGGACTGGTCGGCGCGGGGCGCACCGAACTGCTGAAGCTGATTGCCGGTATCGACAGGCGCACCCGTGGCACGGTGAGCGTCAACGGTGCCGCGGTGAAGAACCACAACGTGCGTGCGGCGATCAAGGCGGGCATTGGCCTGGTACCAGAAGACCGCAAAAAAGAGGGCATTATCAAAGAGCGGGCGGTGAAGATGAATATGGCGCTGCCGTCGATGCACCGCTTCACGTCGGCGGGGCTGATGAACCAGGTCCGGCTGGACCGCGAGGCGCTGAGGGTCATGGGCGACCTGAAACTGCGCCCGCTCGACATTGAGAAAACCATCGGCACGCTGAGCGGCGGCAATCAGCAAAAAGTGATCATCGGCCGCTGGGTTGCGGCGGATGCCAATGTGTTTCTGTTTGATGAGCCGACGCGCGGTATCGATATTGGTGCCAAGTCTGAAATCTATCACCTGATTGAAAAACTGGCCCAGGCGGGCAAAGCCATTGTGGTGGTGTCGTCAGAAATGACCGAGATCATGCGCATCTCCGATCGGGTGCTGGTGATGCGCGAGGGCCGGATAACCAAAGAGTTAACCGGCAGCGCGATCACCGAAGAGAACATTGCCCGTTATGCCATCAAAGATATCGACCAGACCGCCTGACCGCTTACCTGACACTATTTAAGGTTATAACTATGACAACTCAGACATCTACCGGGCCGGGTACCCGACCTGCGCTGCGGCTTAAATTTAATCTGCGTGATGCCGGTACCTTAATTGGCTTACTGATTATCGTGGTGACATTTTCGTTTCTGTCGCCGGTCTTTTTCACCCTGCCTAATCTGCTTAATATTCTGCAGCAGTCCTCAATCAACGCCCTGATTGCACTGGGCATGACGCTGGTGATTATCTCCGGCGGGATTGACCTCTCGGTCGGTCCCACGGCGGCGCTCTCTGCGGTGCTGGGTGCAACCCTGATGGTATCGGGCGTGCCGGTGCCGCTGGCGATCCTCGCGACGCTGGGTGTGGGCGCGATGTGCGGGCTGTTCAGCGGCACGCTGATCGCCTATGCCGGGCTGCAGCCGTTTATTGTCACGCTGGGCGGCCTGTCGCTGTTCCGGGCGATAGCGCTGATCTACACCGGCGGCAATCCCATCTTCGGTATTCCGCTGGAATTTCGCAGCCTGATCAACAGTACGCTTTTCGGTATCCCAACGCCGATTGTGATTGTGGCAGTGATTGCGCTGCTGCTGTGGACGGTGATGAATAAGACCCCACTGGGGGAATATATTCTGGCGATTGGCGGCAATGAAGAGGCGGCGCGGGTCGCGGGTGTGCCGGTTAAGCGCACCAAGGTCACGGTCTATATCTTCTCCGGCCTGCTTGCCTCACTGGCCTCGCTGATTCTGATTGGTCGTCTGGGGGCTGCCGAACCGACCATCGGCAACCTGTGGGAGCTGGATGCGATTGCGGCGGCGGCCATTGGCGGTGCGTCGTTAATGGGCGGCAAGGGCAGTATCTTCGGAACGCTGATCGGCGTGGTTATCCTCGGTGCGTTACGTAATGGCTTGACCTTACTGAACATTCAGGCCTTTTACCAATTGCTCGCTACCGGCCTTATTATTATCATAGCGATGTTGATTGACCGGGCGACCCGAGGCAAGTAATGAAGCAAGATCCGCGAGCCATTGGCGCTCAGATTCGTATGCGTTTGCCCCAGCTGACGCCGTTAGAACGTCGGGTAGCTGAGGCGATAATTGCCCGAACCGACATTACCGAGCAATCCTCATTAAAGGAGATTGCGCGGGAGAATAATGTCTCTGAAGCGATGATCGTTAAGATTACCAAAAAACTTAACTTCACCGGCTTCAGGCATTTCAGAAGTGGCCTGATCTATTACAACCAGTCTGAAGTGGCAGGGCTGCATGCGGAAATTGAGCCGGATGATTCGTCGGAGCAGTTGCTGGCCAAAGTTTTCAGAACCTCTATCCAGGCGATTGAAGAGACCTTATCGATTCTGGATGTTTCTGAATTCAATCGTGCGGCGGACATTATCTTTAAAGCGCGTCATATCGATCTCTACGCCGTGGGCGGTTCTGCCGCCGTGGCGCGGGACCTGTCACACAAGATGCTGAAGATTGGCATTAAGTCGACTGCCTATGACGACGCCCACATCATGCTGATGTCAGCCGCCGTGTTATCTGATGACGATGTGGTTATCGCCATCAGCCATTCGGGTGCTACGCGCGCGGTGAACGATCCGGTCAGACTGGCGGGGAGGAATGGCGCGAAAGTTATCGCCATTACCAACTACGCCGAATCCCCGATCGCGAAGAGTGCGCATGTGGTCCTCAATTCAACCTCTCAGGGATCGCATCTGCTGGGTGAAAACGCCGCGTCACGCATCGCCCAGCTCAATATTCTGGATGCGCTGTTTGTCGCTATCGCCAAGAAAGATCTGAAGCGGGCGGAGAAGAACCTGATGAAAACCCAGCATGCGGTTCAGGATCTGCGGGAATTCTAGCTATGAGCAAAATTGCAGTCACCGGCAGTCTTCACTACGACATTATGCTGGATGCACACCATCGCCCAGAAAAAGGCGAAACGGTGATGGGCAGCGCCTGTCACTATAAGTTTGGTGGCAAGGGGGGTAATCAGGCCGTCGCAGCGGCACGCGCGGGTGCCGCAGTGCGCTTCGCCGGTTCAGTGGGGCGCGATCAGCAGGGGCAATTCCTGCTGGATCATCTGCAGCAGGCCGGGGTCGATTGCACCGCCGTCAGCATCATTGATGCGCTTCCCTCCGGGATGAGCGTGGCGATTACCGATGCCGAAGGAGATTACGGTGCGGTGGTGGTCTCCAATGCTAATCAGCAGATCCCGCTGGAGACCTTTGAGCAACCCGGCTTCTGGCAGGAGGTGTCGCTGCTGGTGCTGCAAAATGAAGTCCCTGAAGCGGTGAACCTCTGTGCGGCCCGGGCAGCACAGCAGCGGGGGATTACGGTCTGCGTCAATGCCGCGCCCGCCCGGCCGTTGTCAGCCGCGTTTGAAAACTGTATCGATCTGCTGGTGGTGAACGCCATTGAAGCGCGCGATATGTGCGGGATTAGCGTGCAGGATCTGACGTCGGCGCGCTCAGCGGCAGAATCGCTGGCCAGCCGGTTTGCCAGAGTGGTGGTTACCGCTGGTGAACATGGTGTGGCTTACAGCGAGGCGGGAGAGACGCATACACTGGCGGCTCAGAAGGTGACACTGGTGAGCACCCACGGTGCCGGGGATTGTTTTGTCGGCGTGTTGTGTCAGCGCCTGAGTAGCGGGGTAACGCTGGCAGAAGCGGTGAGTGCGGCAAATCGTGCAGCTGCCGAACACGTTTCCCGGCAGCCGCACTGATTAATGGCGTGCCACGTCAGTGACGCGGCACGCTAACGTCATCAGGCGCCGACGTTCACCACGGTTTTACCAAAGTTTTTGCCATTCAGCATATCGATAAACGCCTGTGGCGCGTTCTCTAATCCTTCAATCATGTGCTCGCGATAGTGGATTTTTTTGTTCTCCACCAGCGGACGCATCGCCTCCAGGAACTCAGGGTAACGGTCACCATAATCCTGGAAGATGATAAAGCCCTGCATACGGATACGGCGTTTCAGAATGCCCGCCATGATCAGAGAGGTTCTGTCCGGGCCTTGCGGCAGCTCACGCTGGCTGTAAGCCGAGACCAGACCACAGACCGGCACGCGCGCAGCGGTGTTCAGCAGCGGGAATACGGCATCAAACACTTTGCCGCCGACGTTTTCGAAGTAGATATCGATGCCATCCGGGCAGGCGTTTTTCAGCTGCTCTTCAAAGTCGGCGCTGTGGTGATCGAGGCAGGCATCAAAGCCCAGCGTATCGACCGCGTAACGGCATTTCTCTTCACCGCCCGCCACACCAACGACACGGCAGCCTTTCTGTTTACCCAGCTGGCCGACCGTTGCGCCCACCGGACCGGTTGCGGCGGCAACGACCAGGGTTTCACCCGCTTTCGGCTGACCTATATCCATCAGACCCATATAGGCGGTAAAGCCTGGCATACCGAGAATACCCAGCGCCCATGAGGGATGAGGCAGATCGTTGCCCAGCTTCGCAATCTCTTTGCCATCGGAGACGGCATATTCCTGCCAGCCGCTCTGCGCCAGCACCCAGTCACCGGTCTTGAAGTCACTGTTTTTCGATTCGGCGACCTGACAGACGGTGCCTCCCACCATCGGCTGATCCAGCTCTGCCGGCGCGGCGTAGGATTTACCCTCGTCCATCCGCCCACGCATGTAGGGGTCGAGCGAGAGATAGATGGTTTTAAGCAGTACTTCACCCTCTTTGATTTCCGGGACGGGCTGCGCCACATGGCGGAAATTCTCTTTGGTCGGCTCACCGTGTGGGCGTGAAGCCAGTAACCAGGCATGGTTCTGGGTTGCTTGTTCAGTCATATTGTCATCCTTTTATAGCCGGGCAATGCTCAGGGCATCACCATATGAATACCGGGAAAGTGTAGATGACAGTGGCGGGAATGCGTTTAGCGCTGTGAGCGGTAAACTGATTTACCGATAACAGGGCATAGGGTGCTAACCACGGGGACACAGCGGATGCAGGACCATTGGCGTCATGGATTCAGTCTGATGGCTGTTCACATCCGCTTGCAAAAAACGGGCAGGCGGGTCATCAGCAGTGCGGCATGTTTTGATCTTGCGGAGCGCTCAGGCACAGTGCGTTCACGCGAAGCAAAGGCTGGTTGACTGTCAGCTTCCTCCAAAACCCGCTAAGGCGGGTTTTTTTATGCCTTCAATTTATGGGCATGGGAAGTTGCTGCGCATCCGGCGTCACGGGAAGCTCTGAAGATTGTGATAAATATCAGTGAACTCTACAGGGAGAGAACCATGATTATCCAGCATCTGCGTATTGCCCGACCGGTGACAGACCTGACGCAAAGCAGTCAGAACTATTGTGACGGGCTGGGGTTGCAAGAAATCGGTGAGTTTACTGATCATCAGGGGTTCAGTGGCGTGATGCTGGGCGCTGAAGGGCTGGCCTGGCATCTCGAATTCACGCTCTGTCACACGCATCCCGTCCGGCCATCGCCAACAGATGAGGACCTGCTGGTGCTCTACATTCCGCAACGGCCTGACTGGCTGGCCCGATGTGCCTGTATGGATGAGGCAGGATTTATGCGGTTGAATTCATTTAATCCCTATTGGGACCAACGGGGCGTGACATTTATCGACAGGGATGGTTATCGTGTTGTTATCCAGCATGCAGCCTGGCAATCCGCAATCTGACCTGTACCGGAGTTCACCCTGAACATTCTTTGCTTTCACACCGCGGCCAGTAATATCGCGATATTTGATGATGCCGCCCGCGCACTGGCGCGTGACAATCCGCCGCTGAATCATCTGGTGATGCCTGCGCTGCTGGCAGAAGCGGAACGCAGCGGCGGGATGACGACTGCGTTACGCCGCCGTATTGCCCAAATGATTGAAACGTTGCTGCCGCAGTTCGATGCGGTACTGATCACCTGCTCGACGCTGGGCCCAGTTGCCGGTGATTTCAGCGCGCAGGATCGGGTTATACGCACCGACGAAATGCTAGCGGAGGCGCTGCAGCGTCAGGCAGGGCGCACAGTCGCGCTCTGTGCGGCAGAATCAACGCTGGCGGCGACGCGGGCACTTTTCTGTCAGCCCGGCAGCCAGGTGGAGGTCGCGCTGGTGGAGGGAGCGTGGACGGCGTTTAAAGCGGGGGAGACAACACGCTATTTTGCACTGATTGCAGCAGCAGCAGAGCAGGCTTATCAGCAGGGAGCCGTTACGGTGGCCCTGGCGCAAAGCTCAATGACGCCAGTAGCACAGCAGTTTCCTGACACACAGCGACCATTGACCGGTCCGCATCTTGCGCTGCAGGCCTGCTACGAACTCAGATGACCGTCACACCCTGCTGGCTCAGTGCCTGTCGCAGCGCCTCATCCGGCTGCGTTTCCACGACCAGCGTGCTGGCCAGCGACAGGTCTCCTATGGCAAACGCCGAGGCGGAGTTCAGCTTTTCCGCTGACGCCAGCACCACGGTTTCCGCTGCGCGTCCTGCCAGCGCACGCTTGACCGTCGCCTCTTCGAAATTACCGGTGGTCAGGCCCGCCGCCGGATGCACGCCGGTGACGCCCATAAAAAAGAGATCGGCATTGATGCGGTTGATCGACTCCAGCATCGCTGCGCCCACCGTCACCACTGAATGTTTATAGAGCTGGCCGCCAATCAGTATGATCTCCACGAGTGGATGATCGGCTAACGCCAGCGCCACGCTGGGACTGTGCGTAACCGCGGTAAAGCTCAGCGTGGCGGGTAACCGTCGCACCAGTTCCGCGCTGGTGGTCCCGCCATCAATCAGTACGATCTGTCCCGGCTGGATCAGTGAAACGGCTTTTTGCGCAATAACCTGTTTGGAAGCAGTCTGCACGCTTTTGCGCGTTTCAAAGGTGGCCAGCGCAGCGGAAACCGGCAGCGCGCCGCCATGTACCCGCTGCAACAATCCTTCAGCCGCCAGTTCACGCAGGTCGCGGCGGATAGAGTCTTCAGAGAGGCCAAATCGCTGGCTGAGGTCCCGCGACTGCACCTGTTTTTCCTGGGCGAGCAGGGCGAGAATCGTCTGTTTTCGCTGGCTGGATAGCATAACTGGCCTTTGCATGTTTTTTCTTGAAGTTGCACGATTGTGCATGATAGCGTGATGGTTGTCTACTATCCTGGAGAGCATCATGCAGCAGAACCATCCCCGCGTGCGCATCATCAATGAGCAGTTGCTGTCAGACAACTGGTATACCCTGAAGAAATATACGTTCTCGCTGCTGCGCCGTGACGGTCGCTGGCAGGAGCAGAGCCGTGAAGCCTATGACCGCGGTAATGGCGCAGTGATCCTGCTCTACAACCGTGACAAACGTACGGTGGTACTGACCCGTCAGTTTCGCTTTCCGATTTTCCTGAACGGGCATGATGGCTTTCTGATTGAAGCGGCCGCCGGTCTGCTGGATAACGCCTCGCCGGAAGCGCGTATTGTTGCCGAAGCCGAAGAGGAAACCGGTTTTCGTGTCAGCCATGTGCAGAAGGTGTTTGAAGCCTTTATGAGCCCCGGTTCGGTTACTGAAAAACTCTACTTTTTTATTGCCGAGTATGGCGATCAGCAGCGTAGCGGTGAAGGCGGCGGAATAGCGGAAGAGGGTGAGGATATCGAGGTGCTTGAGATCGGTTTCGACCAGGCGTTACAGGCGATTGACCAGGGTGAGATTGTGGATGCCAAGACCATCATGCTGCTGCAGCATCTGCGGCTGAAAGGCATTTTATAAGAGAACGGGCAGACCGCATTAACGGCGGTCTGCCCGTTAAAGCTTACTGATCCTGCGTCAGGATGCCTTTTACATCGTGCGGTTCAGAACGCAGATACTGTGGCGGAACCTGGACTTTACCATCCAGCGCAGCGGCTGCGTGCCACGGCCAGCGCGGATCGTAAAGAATACCGCGCGCCAGCGCCACTAGGTCAGCTTCACCCTGTTGCAGCAGATCTTCTGCCTGCTGCGGCTCAGTGATTAAGCCGACCGCAATCACCGGAATCGACACCTGCTCACGAATATCGCGGGCGAACGGCACCTGATAATTGGGTCCGACGCTGATTTTCTGGTCTTCTGACAAACCACCACTTGAGACATGAATGTAGGCACTGTTCAGCGCTTCCAGCTCACGCGAAAAGGCGATTGACTGATTGATCTCCCAGCCGCCTTCAACCCAGTCAGTGGCAGAAATGCGCACGCCTACCGGCACGGAAGCGGGTACGGCATCGCGAACGGCTTTGAAGACCTCCAGTGGGAAGCGCATACGGTTTTCCAGCGAGCCGCCATATTCATCACTGCGCTGATTCGACAGCGGCGACAGGAACTGATGCAGCAGGTAGCCGTGTGCGGCATGCACTTCGATGAGCTGAATTCCCAGACGCACCGCACGCAGGGCGCTGTCGACAAAGGCCTGTTTTACCCGCGCCAGATCGTCAGTGTTCATGGCAACTGGTTTCACTTCATCCGCGCTGTAGCTCAGTGCGGACGGAGCCACGGTTTGCCAGCCGCCGGCTTCAGGCGCAATCTGCTTACCGCCTTCCCAGGGTACGGCACACGACGCTTTGCGTCCCGCATGGCCCAGCTGAATACCAACCGGAATAGAGGAGTAGCGGCGGACATCTTCCAGAACCGTTTTCAGCGCAGCTTCATTATCATCATTCCACAAACCGAGATCGCCTGGGGAGATGCGACCAATATCCTCTACGGCGGTGGCTTCAATAATCATCAGACCTGCGCCGGAAAAGGCCAGCTGGCCAAGATGGATACGGTGCCAGGCGGTCGCATTGCCCGCCTCAGCGGAGTACTGGCACATCGGCGCAATCACAATGCGGTTATCCAGCGTAAGTTCGCCCAGCGAGACAGTGGAAAAAAGTTGGCTCATGTTATCTCCATGGTTTTTATGACTGACGTGACAGGCAATAACTATAGCGGGGGATTTGCCAGGCGGGTGTTTCTTCAACGTGACATTTTATGACGGCGTGCCGTATTCAGGTTACAGATCAACGCAGCCTGATGTCTCAGGCAGGCATTGATACGTTAACGGTTCAGCCTGGCGCGCTTTGCTGCTCACGCCCGGCGAACCGGGATTTTACGTAACGGGTAAGGACAATCACCAGGGTCTGATTTTCAGCTACAGGGTGAGTCTCAGACCTGTGCCATTCCGCCATCAACAAACAGTTCTGCCGCATTGATAAAGCTGGCGGCATCCGAGGCGAGAAACGCAACGGTGCGGGCAACCTCCTGCGGTTCACCCAGGCGGCCAAGCGGTATCTGTGCTGCCAGCGCATCAAACAGGCCCTGACGCTGATCTTCACTGACCAGATCACCCAGCCCAGGCGTACGGACAGGGCCGGGGCTCACGACATTGACCCGGATTCCGCGATCTTTCAGATCCAGCGCCCACGAACGGGCAAAATTGCGCACTGCCGCTTTACTGGCGCTGTAGACGCTAAAAGCCGCAGTACCCTGCGCTCCGGCAGTCGATCCGGTCAGAATTACCGATGCGCCATCAACCAGCAGAGGCAGGGCTTTCTGGACGGTAAACAGCACGCCGCGTACGTTAGTGCCAAAGATACGGTCAAAATGCTCTTCAGTAATCGCCCCCAGCGGCAGCATGTCGCCGCCCCCGGCGTTGGCAAAGAGAATATCGAGGCGTCCCGCCTGCGCTGCAATTCGCGAGTAAACCTCATCGAGATCGTGCAGTTGTGAGGCGTCTGCGCGGATGCCGCTGACGGTTCCGCCGATTTCAGCGACGGCGGCATCCAGCTCCGCCTGACGACGGCCGGTTATAAAAACCTGTGCGCCCTGTGCCGCCAGCTCCCGGGCGGTAGCCAGGCCAATTCCGCTTGTTCCGCCCGTAACCAGTGCAATTTTTCCTGCGAGTGATGCTTTCATAAGTTCTTCTCCGGATAGTCTCTTAGACAGTTTGGGTTATTCCCGGTCAGCGGGGCTGCCGGACTGATTGCTACTGTAAGAGAGGAGGATTGGTGGATAAATCCGCTAAAATGAAAATGACTATCCACACGGGTGGATAATAGGGAGATAGAATGGATCAGCTGCTGGCGATAAAAGCCTTTTCACGGGTGGTGGAAAGCGGCAGTTTTACCCGGGCGGCGGACTCGCTGAATATGCCGAAGGCGACGCTGAGTAAGCTGGTTCAGGAGCTGGAGGCGCATCTTTCCGTCAGGCTACTGCAGCGCACCACCCGACGCGTGACCATCACCGCAGAAGGGCGTGAATACTATGAGAAAGCGCTACGCATCCTGCACGATCTCGAGGATATTGATGCCTGTTTCAATTCACTGCGCAGTAAGCCGCGTGGGCAGTTACGCATTGATGTCGGCGGATCTACCGCCAGGGACGTTCTGATTCCGCTGCTGCCCGATTTCTTTGCCCGCTATCCTGATATTACGCTGGATCTGGGCGTATCCGATCGCCCGGTCAATCTTATTAGCGACAACGTTGATTGTGTGATCCGCGGCGGTCCGCTGGTCGATTCCTCACTGATTGCCCGCCTGATAGGGCACGCTACGCTCATTACCTGCGCGACACCCGCCTACCTTAAAGCGTTCGGTGTGCCCGCCTATCCTGATGAACTGCGCAACGGACACCGGCTGGTGAGTTATCTCTCGCCGCAAACCGGCAAGCCATTTCCGCTTCGGTTCGAACGTCAGGGAGAGAAAATTGAGATCACCAGTGCGCATCGCATAGGCGTCAATGAAAGCAACGCGCATCTGGCCGCGGGACTGGCAGGGCTTGGGATCATTCAGACATTTAATTATTCGCTGTCGTCGATTCTGCGGCAGGGAGAAATGGTTGAGATCCTGCACGACTGGCGTCCGGCGGGTTATCCGTTTCATCTGGTTTATCCGCAAAACCGGCACGTGACGCAACGGCTACGGGTATTTATCGACTGGCTGGTGGAGTGCTTTCCGGCGCGGGTAGCGGGAGAGGGGAGATCCGGCACCTGAGTGCCGGATCGGGATCAGTTGCCGCGATAGGTAGAGTAACCAAACGGGCTCAGCAGCAACGGGATATGGTAGTGCTCACCGCTGGCTTCCATGTTGAACTCAACCGGGATCTCCGGGAAGAAGGTTTTCTGGTTGTTCTTTTTATAGAAGTCACCGGTTTTAAACACCACGCGGTAGCTACCCGCACTGGCTGTTTTGTCCTGCGGGAACAGGGCGCTGATGCGACCATTGTTATCGGTGACGCCTGATGCCAGTTTCACCCAGTTATCCTGCTGCTTCTGATCCAGTTCAACTTCGATGCCTGCCGTTGGCTGGCCAGTTTGCAGGTTAAGAACGTGCACGCTCAGTGGGTTTTTAGCGGTAGCAGGCTGAGCAGCGATAGCGGATGCGCCAGAGGTCATCAGTAATGTTGCGATCAAGGCATATGAAGTTTTCATCAATGTTTCCTTTATTGATTGTCTGAAGTCGGGTGACAGTGCAGAGAGAGTAATGCGTCTGAGGGCAAAGAGATATTTAGCCGCAGGAAATGTGAAATTTCTGAGAAAGAAGGAAAATGTCTTTAGTTACATCATACAAAGTTTCTGCTTAATCATAGTCCAGCACCTGTGCAGTCATAGCTAATCAGGGAACAGAGGCACCAGATGAAATCCTCTCTGAATTCAGCAATAAAACAAAGCCTGGCCCCTGGCGGGCAACGTAGCGATAGCAATCCTCTGATCTATCCACAGAATCGTCTCGTCAGTTATCAACTACCGGACATGTATCGACTCGTGGGCGGGCTGCTTTCCGTCGCGAATGACGTGAGAATGTGAATCCGGCACGTCTGGTCAGCGAGCCGGATACGTACAAAGGTCTGACCGAGACAGGGTGTATAACCGAACGGACTCAGCAGCGGCAGCGGGATAGGGTAGCGAGCACCGTTGGCGTCCATGCTGAACTTAACCAGAAAAAAACTCTATGCTTTTAACTTTTTTCAGGTGCTCAGGCGCAGTGCTTAATTGCTGAAAATCGATACAGATAGCAGCAAAGTAGTCTGTTAATGACGAAAATAGTCAGAGAGGGTAAAAGCTTGAGATAAATAGTGTGCTATTTAGTAGTTTACAATCCAGGTTCGCCGTGTCATTGTCCTGCCAACCAGATAGCACACTACTTAATAGCAAGTTAATTGGAACCCTATGATGAAAATGAAACTGATCGCCAGTGCATTATTGTTAGCCAGCCAGATGAGTACCGCGTTTGCTGCACCCACTGAAAACAGTCCGCAACCGACCGCAGGCGTGGCCGCTTTCCTGAAGGCGCTCAACAGCGGGAGTGGTAAACCGATTGAGCAACTCTCCGTCAAAGATGCCCGAGCGGTGTTGACGGGGGCGCAGAAGGGCGCAGAACTGCCGCCGGCACAGATTTCACAGAAGATCATTACCGTACAGGGCAAGCCTCTGACGCTGACCATCGTTAAGCCCGAGCACGCCAGCAGCACCTTGCCGGTGTTTATGTTCTTCCACGGCGGTGGCTGGGTGCTGGGTGATTTTCCGACCCATGAGCGACTGGTACGGGACATGGTGAATGCATCCGGCGCTGCTGCGGTATTTGTCAATTATCAACCATCGCCAGAAGCCCATTTCCCGGTGGCAATTACTCAGGCCTATGAAGCCACTAAATGGGTCGCCGAACATGGCGCTGACATTGGCGTTGACGGAAAACGTCTGGCGCTGGTTGGTAATAGCGTTGGCGGTAACATGGTGGCGGCGGTTGCCTTGCAGGCGAAGCAGTTTAAAACGCCGGCCATCCGTTATGATGTAATGCTGTGGCCGGTTACCGATGCGCGTTTCGACACCGCGTCGTATGATCAATTTGCTGACGGACATTTCCTGACGAAGAACATGATGAAGTGGTTCTGGGATAACTATACCGTTTCGGAAAAAGATCGTAATAACATCCTGGCATCACCGTTGCGTGCCACCACTGAACAGCTGAAGGGGCTGCCGCCAACATTGATTCAGACTGCAGAGCTGGATGTGTTACGTGATGAAGGTGAAGCGTTCGGTCGTAAGCTGGATGCAGCAGGCGTGCCGGTTACCGTGACGCGTTACAATGGCATGATTCATGATTACGGTTTGCTGAACGCGTTAAGTCAGGAACCCACGGTCAGAACAGCTATTAATCAGGCGGGTGAAGAGTTGCGTTCGCATCTCAAATAACTGACCGGTCATGAAACCAACCCCGGACCGAATCGTCGTCCGGGTTCTTATCGGTCAGTAAGTTTGAAGGAATCAGTTCTAAGACGCAGGGCAGTGCGATTGCCGGAACACCAGGAAAGAACGGAGCAGTATCCAGCCGATAAGTGCGCTGTTAATATCTAATTTAACATAATATACATTATACGTATATTGATTATGACCGGGAGCGTGATGCTCTATTGTATGGTCTGCTCACCATTTTGGGCTGATCCTGACTGTTTTCCTCTGTACAGCAAAATCTGTCAGAAACGATCACAACGTCTGCCTGACCTTGTTACTGTCGTTTACTCTGTTCCGAAACTGAAATAATGTGATGCTACGTTATTCAGCATGGCTTTCCCTGCGGGACATCTTCTTCAGCGACTCTACACGCTATCCTCTCATCAACAAACCTGATATCGGAGATTTGCAGCCGGACGCTGCAATGACGACTTCGCCCTTTGCGGCTGGCTGGTGGATGCACTGCTGCGCATTCTGACCGTTTCTCTGCTCAGGTGCTTTGCACAACTTAAGCAGTGACGTCGCTACGTGAAAATTAGCGCATTCATCAGGGCTGTCGGCCACAAAAATGCTGTAGAGGCGTCTATGCATCACCGCTTTATGTTCATCCTCGTTGTCTGCCGTGCGTACCACTAAATTGTCGTAAACGCGTCCACGTGTAACTACGCTTTCTTCACTCTGTTCCTTGCCAGGTTAATCCTGTAATGAGCAAGAAAGCCTGAGTCAGCTTTCTGCTGGCTGTCTGGTCAGCCGGACTCATACCGGCTATTCGCATTGCGATTGCAAGGCAGTCACCGTAACGTAGTGATCTTTTACCCTGAGCCTTGAAAATAAGAGTCAGTAACATCCGGTCGTTTTCAGCACTATCAGCGACACGCAAAATGAGGTGTAACGTCCCTGCTCTGTCCTGTCATCCAATAACTATCTTGTATAATCTGACAAAAAAGCAGAACGTAAATTTCGCACAGCAAGAATGATTCTTCGTATACAAAATCTGAATGATAACGTCCGGGAAAAAAATAAATATAGATCTCTTTTCTTTTAATGACACTAACTAAAATAGTGATGTTTCCATGCACTAAATAACTGATTTAGATCAATATTTATAGCAAGTGCGTCAATTAACATCTTTGTTACCAGGAGTATTCTTAATAAAATGGGATGTGAACTATAAATATCGTTGCTAATTTTTTTATAAAAGCCATTTAAAATGCAGATCGTTTCAATGAAGTAAGGGAGAAAGCAATAATAGAGCCAGTAAAAAATCATTTATCAATGCCATCATAGTGGCCGCTATATACAAAATTGATCACTGAACAAAATTCGCTCATATTTAGCATTGAGTGCGGAATTTTTATTGATCAAAGTGGCGTTATTTGCGAAATATTCCTAACGGACGTAAAAAAATCCTGGTCTCTCAGCACTGCTGAGGGCGTCGTCGCCCTTTTTGTCCCGAATTTTCAACAAATATTACTCCCGCCCGTGGAGGTGACCCCTTAAGAAAAATCCGAATGAAGAAAATAGCGGATAATTTTCATCGCCTTGAAACGCGGAGATTTTTATCGATAAAATAATCACAACTCTCGCAACAACGCCAAAATATTATGATAAAGATAACCAGAGAGGAAATTCGCTGCGCCAGTTGTAAATATGGCTGTGATCTCACCCATCGCGCATCAGACATTTATAACAGATGTCCGTTGCAAAAAATTACCACCTGGCCTGGAGGGAATCATTTTTTCTCTTCATCCATACTCAGCATGGTCGCTGGAAAATATGAAAGCCTCTTTTGCAGAGGATGTGTATTCGTTGACTTCTCCAGGGAAAATGTCAGGTATTTTACCAATAGCAACTGGATTGAGTATTTGAAACATACGGGATTAATGCTGATTATCGTCAGTGATCGCCATATGGAGCCGCTTGCGGCGTACTGGCAAAAAGAGGACCTGCGTATACAAACTGTGATTTATGCCGACCTGTCCCTGGAGGAGATAAACAGACAAATCCAGGGCTGTTATTTCGGTTTAAAAGGCGAGGTCAGGAAAAAAGTGAATGCACTTAAACAGGATGAAGTTCGGTTCCTTGATCTGGCGATGAACGGACTGTCACTACCGATTATTGCCAGAGAAATGGGAGTTGAAGTCAAGCGTGTTTATAACATCAAAGATGCCATTCGCCGGAAAATGGGCATCAGCCTCAATCAGTTATTTTCCGCATAATTATGATAAAGGAGTATTAAATGAACACCAAATTCAGAACGCTTAATCTTGCTGTGTTAATCAGTGCCGGGCTGGTGTCAGCCAGCGTGTTTGCAGCTTCAGATAACACCATCAACTTTCAGGGAGAAGTGACCACTGAAACCTGTTCTGTTTCCGTAAATGGCAACAATGCGTCCCCTGTCGTGCTGCTGCCAACGGTCAGTACTTCGGACCTTGCTGCCTCTGGTGCAACTGCGGGTGATACCACCTTCACCGTGGGCGTTAGCGGCTGCGCCGGGGACAGTACCTCGGCCACCAAAATCTCGACGGTGTTTGTGGGGAATAACGTTAGCGCTGCCGGTAATTTATCTAACACCGGAACCGCAAAAAATGTTGAGGTACAAATCCTCGATCCGAAAGATGCGGTGGTTAATCTGACCAGTGGTTATACCGGCAGCGGTGATCTGACACTGCAGACCGGTGAAACTTCTGGCTCTGCCACCTACTCTGCCCGTTATTACGCATCCGGCACCCCAACGGCGGGTACCGTTACCGCATCACTGCAATATGCCGTGACTTACCAGTAATATTTTTCGTGCGTATCTGGATAGCCAGATACGCACGCCACGCTTGAGATATCCGACATGTATTCGCGCATTATGCTGTTCCCATTAAAAATGGTAATACTGATTTTTTTGATGACGTTTATTTCGGATAACGTCCAGGCAAGCGTCACTATTCTTGGCAGCCGAATTATTTATCCGGGTAATGCTCTCTCCGTCGATGTTCAGTTAAAGAACAACGATAATATTCCTTATGTCATTCAGGCCTGGCTTGATAATGGCAATATGGATTCGCAACCTGGCGATAAGAGTGACGTGCCTTTTATTATCACGCCACCGCTGTTTCGGATCCAGCCTCTGACCGGCCAGGTTTTAAGAATCCGATTCATACCTAATGTCTCATTACCACAGGATCGCGAGACGATTTACTGGTTCAACTCCCTGCAGATCCCCCCTGGTAATATTCAGGCGGAATCAGGCCGTAACAGTATTGTTTTAATGTTACGTAACCGCATGAAACTCTTTTATCGTCCTAAAGCGATTGGTCAGCCGGTTAATGTTTTCGACGGTGTAAAGGTAACGATGCAAAAAGAGGGGGTTGAAATCAACAACACTCAACCCTGGTATCTCTCACTTACAGAGGTTGCAATAAAAACAGCAGGCAAAAAAACAGCCTGCGAAGCCGAAATGATTGCGCCCTTTGCCAAAAAAATAGTCAGGTGTAAACCGGCAACGCACTCTTTATCAGCTAATAGCGTGATTTCTCTTTCAGCAATGAATGACCAGGGAGCTAAAGTCAGTGAAGACTATCCGATTGCAGGCAGGTAATATCCGCATCTTTTTTTTGCCTCTCTGTGCATCATTTACTTTTTCACCGTATGGACACGCTGATGAATACTACTTCGATCCTTCGCTGTTTAAAGGTTCCGCCTTTGGCCAGAATATTGATCAGTTTAACCATCAGACTATCGCCCCCGGCAACTATTATGTCGATATCTATGTTAACAATAAGCTGGTTAAAAGCGGCGTCACCCTGAACTTTCTGTCAGCTGAGAAAGGTCAGCCGATAGAACCTTGTCTCCCGCTGACGGTGGCTGAATCATTAAGCCTTAAGTCACTGAATAAATCCTCAGCCAGCGAGGGCTGTCAGCCCTTGCGTCACTGGTCATCAGCGGCCCGCTGGCAATTTGATCAGGCTTCACTGCGGCTGCAGTTCACCATTCCGGATGCGGAGTTAATTCATCTGCCCAGGGGAAATATTCCCGTCGCCGAATGGGATAAAGGGATCTCCGCCCTTTTCATCCGGCATAACACCAATTATAGCTGGACGGAAAATAGCGCTTCCGGTTACAGATACCAGTATCTCTGGAGTGGCATCACGGCGGGCACTAATATTGATAACTGGCAGCTGCGCCATCAGGGCAATCTGCGGTTTATCGACAATAACGTTACCGGCAGCGACGTTCGCTACACAACGGTCAGAACCTGGCTTCAGCGCCCCATTGAACCGCTGAACAGTCTGCTGACACTGGGCGACAGCTATACAGAAAGTTCGCAGTTTGGCAGCCTTTCTTATAATGGCATTAAGCTCACTACCGATGAAAGGATGCGTCCGCAAAGCCGGCGTGGTTATGCGCCCGAAATTCGCGGTGTGGCCTCCTCCAGTGCCCGGGTTATCGTCAGGCAGCTGAATCGCGTTATTTATGAGACCAGCGTGGCGCCTGGTCCCTTCGTGATCAACGATTTGTACAATACCCGAAGCCAGGGCGATCTCGATGTTGAGATTATTGAAGCCAATGGCAAAACGTCCTCGTTTACCGTTCCTTATGCCTCTGTGCCTGACTCGGTCAGGCCGGGAAACTGGCATTACTCGGTTGCACTGGGTCGGGTACGGCAATTCTACTCAGTTAATAACACCTTCTTCGAAGGGCTGTTGCAGCGCGGTATCAGTAACCGACTGACCGCTACGGCAGGATCGCGGCTGGCTCAGGACTATCAGGCCTGGCTGCTTGGCGGTGTCTGGACTTCGGCAGCGGGCGCAGTGGGATTAAACACCACCTTTTCTGATGCAAAGGTCGCACAGAACAGAAATGCTTCGGGATGGCGCGCCGAGCTGAGCTACAGCAAAACCTTTGCTACCGGCACCAATCTGGTCCTGGCCGCCTATCGTTACTCAACCAGCGGTTATCGCGACCTGCAGGATGTGCTGGGCGTTCGGCGCCAGCAGGACAATGGCATCAGTTACTATTCAGATACGCTGCATCAGCGTAATAATTTTTCTGTGACCCTGAGTCAGTCAATGGCCGATTATGGCTTAATCAGCCTGAGCGGCAGCACGGCGGATTACTATAATAACCGGTCACGTATTACTCAGCTTCAGTTAGGTTACAGCAACAGCTGGAATAACATCAGTTACAGTCTCAACGTTGCCCGTCAGCGTACGACCTGGAATTATGATCGTTTCGGGCTGAACCTGGACGATGGTGATAACGCATACCGCGAGAAATATACCGAAAATACCGTTTCACTGAATGTCTCGGTTCCGCTGAACTGGGGCAATCACACTACCTCAGTGGCCTATAACTACAACCAGTCTAAAGAAACGCGCAATTCGACGCTCTCACTGACCGGTTCATCTGGCGAGAACAATCAGCGATCCTGGTCCCTGTATGGCGGAACCGAAAATACGCAAAGTAACAGCGGCCACAGTGTCTCGTTCGGCGGAAATATTCAGCAGAATACGCGCGCAGGCGCGGTCAGAGCGAATTATGGTCAGGGGGATAATTATCGCCAGGCTGGATTAGGGCTTTCTGGTACGTTGCTGATTCATCGCGGCGGCGTCACCGCCGGACCTTATACCAGCGACACTTTTGCGCTTATCCATGCGGATGGTGCCCAGGGCGCCAGCGTACGCAATGGTCAGGGTGCCGTCATTGATCATTTTGGTTACGCTATCCTGCCGTCGCTGACGCCATATCAGGCCAACACCGTCAGCCTTGATACACGCTATATGAATGCTGATGCCGAATTAAGCGGCGGAAGCCAGCGCGTTGTGCCCTATGCCGGTTCCGTTACCCGAATTAATTTTGCCACGCTGCAGGGTAAGGCCGTCTTAATCGCGCTCAAAAATGAAGATCATGAAATCCCGCCAATGGGCACCGAGGTCCGTGATGCTGATAATACCGTGATAGGTATTGTGGGCCAGGGTGGGCAATTATATGCACGTGTACCGCATGACTCTGGAACCTTAAAGGTAAACTGGGAATATAAGGGCAATAAAACATGTTTTGTTAATTATCAAATAACCGGTCGCGTGAATGAGAATATTGTTCGCCTGGATGCTGTCTGCCATAAGGGTTAATCGTGTGAGAATCGAAAAATATTTCCTGTATATCTTATTATTGCTGTTCAATGTGCCCGCCTGGGCTAATTGCAGTGTTGTTACCGCCACATCCTCGTTGTCTCAAAGCGCGATTGCAGCAGGCTATACCGCCGCCTACTGGACCGGCGCTTGCGACACCTGCTCAGGGAATGTGGGCCTGCCATCTGTGATCAGCATCAATAGCGGAAAGACCTTCCAGCCCTCTGGCACACTGCTGGCCAGCTCGGTAGGCAGCTTTCTGTCATCGGCCAGCAATGTTTCCTACTCAGCTAACCAGATTCTTTACCGCTGCGCCGTGGCAGATGCAGACAGTTTGTATGAGATGTATGCCACCAATGGCGACAGCCCCTATGCCGGTCAATATATTACCTCTGAAGTGGACGGCGCCTATTATGATGTCGCTGCAAATGTTGCCGTCAGGCTAACTAACCTGACAACCGGCGAATATTACAGTCGCTACTGGAAAGCCCGACAGCTGACAGCCAGTGATTGGTATTCTGATGGCACCTATATTTATATTCCGGCCAGTGCTTTCAGCAATGTGCTGTATGAAATGTTTAAAATAGACTCTACGCGCTATTACGCCAGCAACAGCAATCGCTATGTGGACAACTGGACACAACCTCGCGGATATATTGCTTTTAAAGGACCCGGGCTGGATACCAATAATCTGAAAGTGGGCCAGGATAGTCTCTCTTACTGGTATGGTTTTTACCGTAACTGGCCCGCTGCCTGGAGCACCTTCTCAAATGTCACCTATGTGCGTGGCGCGCTATGCGAAGTCCAGGATTATCCTTCGGTGGTGCTGCTGCCTACCGTAAGCGTGAATACCCTTGCCGCGGGCGGGAAAAGTCAGGCTCCTTTTACTATCACTATCCAGTGCGAGTCCGGTGCCATCTCCGGCACCAGTACATCGACGATCACGTCAGCAAATGTCGCTATGGGCTTTCTCGTTAACCAGTCAAATGCGGTAACGCAGGCAAGAAATCTGGGGCTGACTACAGCTGGCGGCGGGTTAACCTGGCTGCTGGATACCCACTATGGTAGCAGCGCTGCCGCCTCCGGCGTCGGTATAAAAATTTATGACAGTCATAATATGGCGCTCAATTTACTGCCTGACAGAACAGTGACGGGCACGGGCAACAGCCGTGGCTGGTATGCCTATAAAGATTTAACGTCGCAAATCTCCTCAGGAGGCGCTGATATTTACAGTGGTGATTTCACCGCCTCTCTTGAAGCGCTCAGCGGGCAAACTATTACAGCAGGAACAGTCAATGCGCAGTTACAGGTTGTGGTCAGTTTTCAGTAACGTCGTTGTGTTATCTGGCGTCCTGCTCTCATTCAGCGTCTGGGCGGTGGTCAATGTGGATAAAACCCGGATCGTTTTCAATCAATCGGATCTGAGCCAGTCTGTTAACGTCGTCAACAGCGGCGGAAACGAAACGTATTTGCAAATCTGGACAGATGACGGTGACCTGACTCTCTCACCCGACGCCAGCATCACGCCCGTCATAGTCATACCGCCGGTGGTAAAAATGTATCCGGGAGAAATGCGATCGTTGCGTCTGGTACTCACTTCACGTCAGGCGCTGCCCGCGGACAAAGAGAGCCTCTACTGGTTAAATATTTATCAGATCCCTGCGCTGAAAAAAGAGCTTAACGCGGCTGAACGTAAAGTGGTGTTACCGCTGCGAATCCGGCTAAAAATCTTTATACGGCCTGAGGGACTAAACGCCCCGCTGACCACCGATCCGGAAAAGCTCCGTTTCGCGGTAAAGGGAAATAAAATCGCCATAACCAACCCTACTCCCTGGTTCATGAGCATGAATGTCTATTCTGAAGGTCAGCAATCAATAAAAAATCTCACTCTTGCCCCACAATCTGATGCTTACATTGACAGTCACACTCTGCCGAAACCCGGTGAGTCAGTGAGTTATGCGGTGATCAATGACCAGGGGATTCCGGTTAACTACACGACAACCTTGAAGTAACCGGACGGGAGTGCCATCTGCCGACAGGCAGAGTGCACATAAATCCGACCTTTTGCGGCAGTCCAGGGCGTCGCTACATGAATTCTGCGCATCTGATGGGGCTGGGCAGTACGCAGAATTTACCTACGCATGGCGTTTTGAGAGGCTGAAGAGGCAGTTCCGCAAGACAATCCATTTTAGCCGCGCTAGAGTTGCTGGCTTCCACTGTTTCAACGACGAGAAAAAATGAAACGCTTATTTGTCTATGGCACGCTCTGTCCGGGCCGCGAGAATGCCCATATCCTGGAAAATATTGGCGGAGAATGGCTGGCCGGTTCTGTGAACGGTACCTTCTATCAGCGCGGCTGGGGCGCAGCGGCTGATTTTCCGGGCATCGTTCTGGATGAGCATGGGCCCGACGTGCCGGGTTATCTGTTTCTCTCCGACCAGCTGGACGCCCACTGGCCGATGCTGGATGCGTTTGAAGATGGCTACGATCGCGTCGAGGTTCGCGTTTCTGCCGAGGATAATCGGCAATACAGTGCGTGGATTTATCAGCTTCAGCCGCAGGAAAGCCGCTGAGCTATTACCGCTGAACGTTTCCTGCATCAACCCTGCTTTCCTGCATTGGGATGCGCGCGCCCTGCTCTTGTTGCAGGCTTCTGACGCAGCAGGACGCGCTTATGACCAGTATTAACCAGGCGTGCCTGGCTAGAGAATTGAATGCAACAGTCTGATTTAAAAGCGGTATAATGCCTGCGCTTCACGCTCAGGCCATTGCTGGCCATTTTTACAAACCAACCTTTCCACTCTGCTGACCTTATTTTCCTGCAAGACAAATAAATGGGCACGCTGCCTGATTCTCAATTTAATTAAGACCTAATGTATGATGTAACTAAAATAAGATTGTCCGCTCTGGTCCCGGCAAGCGCTCTCTTAGCCCCACCAGCCAGCCCTGTTATACCGGGTTAATCTGGCCAGCGCTGATGTGGAAACAGTGATACCCGAATATTAAACAGATGGATTAAGGGCGCAACAGCCACACTCTCCTCTCGGGCGATCGGCTCCAGTCTTAGCAGCAACAGATCCAGCTCTTCCAGCAGATCCTGATGTGGCGCTAACTGCAGCGACTTCATCTTGCGCTTCAGGTATAGCGCCAGCTCGTGAAACATCTGACCACTATCAATCTGATGACTCTCCAGCACCTCACGATAACGTGCGTAGAAGTCATAACAGTTGGCGCCCAGCCAGGTTTCAGTAATCAGATAGCCCCCCACCACGATATCCGGCACCGGATCGAGCCTTTTACGCGGCAGAATGATATTCACCCGGTCGAGCATCCGCGCAATAAATTGCTGCCGTGACAGTAGCGTGGCGGAATTGCGCTCCACCATTTTAATAAACCCTAACAGATCGCGCAGCCCTCGTTGCACCGCTCTTCTGGCTATCCATGACGGCCGTTTGTTGCGGATCAACGCCGTCAGCACTACCGCAAACATAATCCCCACCATCGAGGAGATGGCCGCATTCAGCGTGACGATCAGATTCGGGACATAGTGATGGCTTAAGCCGATAAAACCGGGGATCTGGATGGCGACACTCAGCCCTACCAGATTGGTCGCCGGATTGGCAATCACCAGGCTCAGCAGCATCAGACCGGGCAGCAGTATGATCATCAGCGCCTGTAAGGTATTGGCCTGCGGGATCAGAAAAGCGATGTAGAACAGGCTGACCACCAGCGCAATCATCACCCCTTTCACGAACAGCTTCATCGGCGTTACCGGGGAATCGACACCAGCAAAAAATGAACTGATAATCGCCGCCATTAGAGGTGCATTCGCCCCATCGGCCCAGCCGCTGCCGATCCAGAACAGGCTGGAGAGGAAGGTCGCCAGAAATGCCGTCAGCGCGGACAGCCGTAACAGTCCCTTATCGATATGCCGGTGTTCCCGGATATTGCGGATCGCCGCCCCATCCCCGTGGCTGTAGAGATCCCCTGCGCGCGCACTGACATTCTCATAAGCATCGGCAATGCGCACAAAGTTAGCCAGCCGCTCAAGCAGACCAATCAGCAGCAGGCTCTCTTCGGTTGCCAGCAGCCCGGCCCGCCATTCGTGCTCCAGGGTTGCCTGACTGGCAGCAATCGCTTCACGCAGTCCGGCAATATCGTTAATCCGATCGTGATGCAGCCACAACAGGAACTGCTGAAACACGTCGGTGACGCACGGCGGAAAACGAATATTCAGTTCGGCCAGCACACCCAGCCGTGATTCAATCGCCGTCAGTGTCGGCAGCAGATAAGTCAGATGCTGATACTGTACGCTGACCAGACGGATGACATTACGCGCCGCTTCGCCCTCATAGACGCAGTGGGTCAGCAGCGTTTCAACATTCAACGGATATCCCGCCATCTGAATCAGGATATCTTCGCGCTCCAGCGATTTGTTCTTTGCCATTCCGCTGATCAGTTCATCACAGAGTTTGCGCGCGTTCTGAAACCAGAGGTTAACGCTCTGCCCCAGCAGATGATGCATCGAAACCGGAAACACCAGCCGGTGAACCAGCGTGCTGCAAAGGATGCCCAGCGTAATCTCCTCAATACGTGAAACTACGGTGCTGATGATTGCCAACGGTGACTCCACGTCTGGAAATCCCATAATCGCTGCGCTGTAGCCAGCCAGCATAAAGATATAGCTCTTCGGCGTGCGGTCATGCAGAGAGAGCCAGAGGCAAACCGTTACCCACAGCGATACGCACAGGCTGAACAACACTGGCGACTGCACCGTTTCGGGGTAGATCAGCAGAATAAAGATGCCGCCCAGCAGCGTGCCCAGCAGGCGAAACAGCGATTTCGAGACGGTCGATGCTGCATAGAGTTGCGAGGTGACAAACACCGTGGTCAGCGCCCAGGCGGGTTTTTCGAAGTTAAGAACGAGCGCCACAGAGAGTGCGATAAACGCGGCAAAGGAGGTTTTGCAGGCAAACAAAACCGCGTTTTTGGTAAACCATTTCATCGAATGAGAGCAACCAGGAACTTTCTGAGGCGCGTATCCTGACAGATGCGCCTGCGTTTTACTCTCAGTTAAATTTTACAAATTATTACCGGCCGCATCAGGCCGGTTAAGCCCCTGCTGGCGCACCAGCGCACGGCGCTTATCCAGTAAAAAAGGGCGCAGATAGCCTACCGTGTTCGAGAGCAAAATCACCTCTTCGGCAAGCTCAATCCTCAGCACATCTGTCAGGTACGCTTTGCGCTGAGTCATTCGCTGCCAGAGATCGGGAAAACGACACGCCAGCTCATGACGTAACGCCGCGTCCGCCAGTCCGACCGTATCCTCGATACTGCAGCCGCCATAACCCGGCACCGACGGGATAATATCAATCTGCAGCAGCATACCGCTTTTCAGTGTCACGGCTGAATCGGGATAGATGGGCGAGCTTAGCCACTCTTCGTCAGCCACCAGATGCCCCGGATTAAGATGCCAGCCATACTGCGCTTTCGGCAGCACCGTTTCGATAAGCGAATAGAGTTCGCCGCCGGTGATCCCGATCCGCAGCTGCTCCAGCCAGCTGACCACCGCGTGATAATAGGGGATCGCCAGCCGGGTCAGCCAGTCGGAGACGTTACACTGTAACTCAGAAGCGTCACTGACCACGTAAGCCGAGCGGCTGGTCAGCCCGCCTTTGTAGCCGGTGGTAAGAGAAAGCTTGTCGCCTGTCGCAATCCGTTTATCAGACGGATAGAGCCGGGCCTGGGCGAAACGATCGCCGGTCGCGGCAATCGTCACCACCGTGTTTGGCTGCCCTTCTGCATTCAGACGTGCGCCTAATACCTTCTCTGTGACGCCCGGCGCTACGCTATCCAGCGCAGCCAGCATCGCGGTTGAAGCAAGATTGGCCCCGGCCTCATAAAATGCCACTTCATCGGCGCCGTTAACGCAGCGTGCACCGTTGTCAGGCGAGATAAACAATCCGGTGGCGTTTACCAGTTGTGCATCGCCGCCCGCTGCCTGCGCCGCCGCGGCATAGATGAACTGCGGCAGATCAAACATCCCTTGCTGCCTGCCGGTAAATAACTTCCAGCCCACCAGCCCGGTGCGTTCGCCCGCCACTATCCCTGCCTCTGTTAACAGCTGATCCAGGGGCTGCTCCCCGCGCATAGGCTGGTTGGGCAGAGAAAAGACCGCCGCATGCAGACAGCGTCCCGGATTGCGGGCAAACGGCACCAGCTTGAGGTTCTCATTACCCATGATATAGGTGAGCTCGCCCTGCTGAGTCACCACCAGCAGCGCCTCCTCGAAGCGCGGAATGAATCCCGCCAGATATTCAAAATTGCTGCCGTGCTCTTTGTCGGCATAGATAATCAGTTGCGCAATCTGCTGCTGCTGCATCCGCTCAATAATGATGGCCAGACGGCGATGCAGTGTTTCATCAGACATCACAGGGCTGGCAGCACCGGGAAATGCCGGCGGTGACGGGATTGTTTCCAGGGCATAGCGATTGGCATCCATAACGCACTCCAGTGGCCAGATTGATTGACGGGGGTTTGTGATTTCCGTTCCCAGGGTAAACCTGAGGTTTAACCTGTAGGGTGCCACAATCACACAACTTACTCGTTGCGTGTTATCAAAAGAGGGACATTCACCTGTAACAGAGACAAAGAAGCCCGCGCTAAACGGGCTCTCTGTGTTATTTGATGGGCACGCCTGCATTCTCCAGCGCTTCAGCCTTTTCGGGATATAACTCCGACGTTCCGGCATTCATAATCACCGCTCCACAGCGGATGCAGTGATCGCCCTTTACATCTGGCACAACGTCCTCCGGATTACCCGTATTAAGACTGACATCGCGCGTGGCGTACACAAACGCCTCTCCTTCACATCCCGGACACTTCATACCATGACTCTCCTGTTAAGCCTGTCAGATAAGCATAGCCGACAGGCTTTTAGCCATACACATGAGGAGAGGTTTTTCAGGATATTGCCAGCTCATAAGCGCCATCACTCTTTGTGCCGCAGCCGCTCCAGCATAATCAGTGAATGACTAAAAATGGCGTCGGCGATGTGCTGCGGGAAATCGGGCGGCAAGGCATCGCGCACCGAGACCACTGCCTGGGGAAAGGCCTTAATAAAGAAGTCGAAGATCTGCTGCAAACTGTCACGATCAAAACTGACGCTTTTTGCCGTGGCGATAAAATGGCGCGGGAAGATTTTGTCGATCTCTGTCTTCTTCCCCTTAGTGGCACGCAGACCCATCGCCAGTTTCAGCGCTCGCTTGTTCAGACCGGTGCCGCCCAGTACCGGATAAGCGGAGATCACATCATAAAAGGGAGTCAGTCGATAACTGCCGCCGCGCTCAATAAACAGTGAGAAGTTCTTGGCGTGACCGTCGGTTGCGCCAATCAGCCACTGAAACACCTGGAACATCATAAAGCGATAGCGATCTTCGATGGCGTTGCTCGATCCCATCAGTATCTGCATGATCTCCGCAATGCCTGGCCCGCCATCCGACTCATATTTGGTTGAAGATGGCAGTCCCAGCGCCTGACAGAAATCCTCCTGCGGCAGGCGAATCAACCGGGTTTTATCGCGTGACCAGCGGCGGTCGAAACGTTCTACCGCCAGGGCGCGCATCTGTCCGGCACGGATAATCGTTGCCTGCGGCACGTCGATACCGAGTGCACGGGCCAGCGCCAGACAGAGATACTCATTCTCCACACTTTCACGCATATCCAGCGTCGCGGCCGGCTGTTTAATCTCTCCGATCGGCAGCTTAATGATGTGCGAGGTGGGCGTGGCACCGGCAGGAATGCTCCAGCCTTCATCGGTCAGCAGCAGTGCGGTTTTCTCCTGCGCCCCTGCGACCGAGATACGGAAATCGGTCTCTTCACGCAGCATCCCCAGCGGGATATCTGACTGATAGGCCGACAGCACGCTTTCGAGCCGGGTTTCATCCAGCACTTCATAGCGGGCCTGCAGTGCGGGCAGTGGCATATCGGGCGGCAGCAGCATAGTCGCCCCGACGCTGTCACGTCCCACTTCCTGCAACAGATCAAACGGCTGACGGGATTTAATCTGGTAACGCGCCACGATTCTGTCGCGAATCAATGGGCTATCCGGCAGCAGGTTATCGAAGAAGTTAATCACGGCGTGTGAGGTGAGAGCCTTTACCTGCAACGGCATCGAAAGTGACAGCGGCCTGGAGAGCGGATTACTCAGCCAGCCGGTATCATACTGAAACTCATGAGCGCCGTTTCGCTGGCGGGTGAGTACGCCTACCCGCTCGCCGTTCATCCACGCAATCAGCCTTTGCATTACCACTCATCCTCATCATGCAGCTGAGGCGCACTGGCCTCCTCTTTCTCCTGAACTTCCAGACTCAGCTCCAGCGACTGTAACAGCTTAAACAGCGTTGCCAGCGAGGTACTGTCAGGGGCATTTTCAAAGTGAGAGATGGTGGCCTGTTTCAGGCCGACCTTTTTCGCCAGTTCACTCTGGGTCCAGCCATTGCGCTGACGAATGAGCTTTAGCCGGTTTGCCAGCTGTAGCGGGCTGTATATCATGGGGTGGCTCCTTCTGGATCACAGGCTGTAAGCATAGCGCAGGGGCATTATCCCCGACAGGGTATAAAACAGCTTTTACCCCCTGGAGGGGATAATAATTACTTTATACCCCATAACGGATAATTGCACAATTATCCTTTATGAGGGATAAGCCGGAACCACGATTAAAAGAGGACGAGGATGAGCACATTTACCCTTACCCATCAGGTCAACGACGACGATCGGGAAGAGTTGCTGGCAGGACTGGGGGCTTACAACCGGCAGTTCATCAGCCGCGATAACTGGGGACCGCTGTCGGTTTCTCACAGGGACGAACAGGGAATGTTGCGCGGGGGAGTGATCGCCGCACGCAAAGGAAACTGGCTCTGTATCGATTATCTCTGGGTGGACGAAACGCTCCGTGGCAGTGGTCTGGGCAGCGCACTGCTGGAAGCCGCAGAGCAGGAGGCGGGAAAGATGGGATGTCTCTATGCGCTGGTGGATACCTTTAGTTTTCAGGCCCTGCCGTTTTATCAGAAACAGGGTTATCAGCCGCAGATGTCCCTGCCCGATTTTCCGCAAACCGGTATGCAGCGTCACTATCTGACCAAAACGCTACGGCCAAAAGCATCACGCTGACCACAGTACCATCAGCGTGACAGGGTCACATAATTATAAACCGGCAATGCGCCGCAGATCCGCTTCGGCACCCGGTGCCACGGCCAGAACCTGCGCGCCTTTAGTGATGCGATCGCCTTCGGTGTTAAACGGGTGGTACCAGCCGCCCGCCTCTTTCACCAGGCAGTAACCCGCCAGGCAATCCCAGGCGTGCATATAGGGTTCGTAATAACCCACGACCCGACCGGCGGCAACCCAGGCCAGCATCAGTGCGCCGGAACCAATACGGATAAAGTTACCGCCTGCCGACAATAGTGCTGCCACAATCTCGCCTACCTGCTGCGGGCTGACATAACTGTTGGCACCAAAACCGGTAACGTGGTTTTGCAGCGTGCGTGTGGGATCGACCTGCAGACGATGACCGTTGAGCGTCGCGCCCTGCCCCAGTGCCGCCACGTAGCACTCCTGATAGGTCGGCGCGAAAATCACCCCGATGACCGGCACATCGCCGCGCAGTACCGCGACGGAAACACACCAGCTCGGCATCCCATTGAGAAACGGGCTGGTGCCATCGATTGGATCAACCACCCAGGTGTAGTCAGACTCTCCCACCTGCAGTCCCGACTCCTCACCCAGAAAGCCATCATCGGGAAACGCATCCCGTATACGGCTGGCAATCAGCTGCTCCACTTCACGGTCGACAATTGATACCACATCCTGCAAATCGTACTTGGTCTCCACCACCAGCGTCTCGCGACGGTTGAAGTAAGATAACGCCGTCGCGCCACCTTCACGGGCAACGGCTTCCGCTAAAGCCAGACGCGCCATTATTTCATCATGCGATTCCATGCGAACTCCTTGAGTTAGTCAGATTAACGGGCAATCAGGGCAAGGCCCTGCGGCTTAAAGTTGACGCCAACTGTGGTGGCGAGCGGCAGACGCTGTTCCATCTGCGGATCGATAATGAACAGCGCGCCCAGTTCGGTGGCAACTTCATATTCGATATGGTCACCCAGCCAGGTGCTGTGAATGACCTCCCCCTGCAGCGCCCCCTGACCGTCGCCGGACAACGTAATAAACTGCGGTCGCACCGCCAGCTGAGCACTGCCGGTTTTTGCACCGGCACCTCGTACCCGGAAGCGCTGATTACCCAGGCGGACCAGCGCGTCATCCGCATCCGCCTCTTCCACTTCACAGGGCAGAATATTCGCCTCCCCCATAAAGTCCGCGATAAAGACCGAATTGGGCGAATGGTAAAGCGTCTCCGGCGCACCCTGCTGGGCAATATCCCCCTCTTTCATGACAATAATCTTATCGGAGACCGCCAGCGCCTCCTCCTGGTCATGGGTCACGTAAACCGCCGTAAACCCGAGCCGCTGCTGCAGATCGCGGATGTCGGTGCGCACCCGACGGCGCAGACGCTCATCAAGGTTCGACAGCGGCTCATCAAGCAGCAGCACCTGCGGTTCCAGCACCAGCGCGCGGGCGACCGCAATACGCTGCTGCTGTCCGCCAGAAAGCTCCGACGGCAACCGCTGCCCCTGACTCTCCAGACCCACCAGCTTCAGCCCCTCGCGCGCCCTGTCCTGCGCCTCGCGTTTGTTCATGCCCGAGGAAAGCAGCCCGTAGAGAATATTGTCGATGGCGTTCATATGGGGAAACAGCGCGTAGGACTGAAACACCATCGCCACGTCGCGCTCGTTGGCGGGCAGATGGGTGACATCTTTGCCGCCAATCAGAATCCGCCCTGCGGTGGGATGCTCCAGCCCGGCCAGCAGTCGCAGCGTAGTGGTCTTGCCGCAGCCGGACGGCCCGAGCAGCGTCACCAGCGTACCCGGCTCTACGGTGAGCGACAGATCCGGCACGGCAGTAAAACCGGCAAAACGCTTTGCGACATGTTCAAACACCACCGATCCGGCGTTAATGGTCGTCATACGGCTCTCTCCTGAGTCAGAGTGGATGCAGAGGGTGCGGCAATAATCACCGCCGGTTGGATTGCACGACGCAGGCGACGTTCGCCCACCAGCAGCTGGAAAAGGCCAATGATCAGCAGCATCACCACTATCAATACCGAGGAGTAGGCAATCGCCACGCCATACTCACCGTTCTCCACCAGCCCGACAATGTACGAGGTCGCCATGTTGTACTGGGCGCTGACCAGGAAAATCACCGCACTGATAGAGGTAATGGCCCGCACAAAGGCGTAAACCAGCGCGGCGCTGATGGCCGGTTTCAGCAGCGGCAGCACCACTTTACGCAGGGTACGGAAACTGTTTGCGCCCAGCGTCAGTGAGGCTTCATCCAGGCTTTTATCCAGCTGGCTCATCGCCGCAATACCACCACGCACGCCGACCGGCATATTACGGAAGACAAAGCAGGCGATCAGGATCATCGCGGTACCGGTGATCTCCAGCGGCGGCAGGTTATACGCCATGACATAGCTCACACCAATCACCGTGCCGGGAATGGCAAAGCTCAGCATCAGCATGAATTCAAAGGTCTGACGACCGGCAAACTTCTGTCGCACAATCAGCCAGGCGGTCAGCAGTCCGACAATGGCCGTGAGCGGCGCGGCGATCAGGGCGATCTCCAGCGTGGTCCAGAAAGAACTCCAGGCAACGCCGCTCCAGACCAGTTGCCCCTGATTAACGCTGACGTTAAAGGCCCGGATATAGTGATCCAGCGTCAGGCTGTTATTCAGCCCCCAGGACTGCACAAAGCCGCCAATCATGATCATGCCGTAGATCACCAGGGTGAACAGACCCCAGGGTATTACCATGCCATAGACGCTGTAGCGCACCGGACGCGGCAGCATCACATGACGGCCGCCGTCGCCTTTGCCGGTGACAGTGGCGAAGCTTTTTCCGGAGAGCCAGACGCGCTGCACCAGAAAAGCGGCCAGGGTGAAGCCCAGCAGGATCATCGCCAGCACCGCCGCGCGACTCGGGTCGTTCTGTGCGCCAACCACGGAGAAGAAGATCTCCGTCGACAGCACGCCGTGACTGCCGCCCAGCACCATCGGGTTACCGAAATCGGCCATGCTTTCGATAAAGCTGATTAAAAAGGCGTTGGCCAGCCCCGGCGCCATCAGCGGTAGCGAGATGCGGGAGAAGGTGCGCCAGCGGCTGGCGCGCAGGGTCTGTGACGCCTCCTCCAGTGACGGACTGACGCCCTCGACCACGCCAATCAGCACCAGAAAGGCGATGGGGGTAAAGGAGAGCACCTGGGCAATCCAGATGCCGGTCATGCCATAGAGCCAGCGGCCCGGCTCAATGCCGAACAGCGTCGCCAGCGATTCGGTGACCACGCCAGAGCGGCCAAACAGCAGGATCAGCGCCAGACCGATGACAAACGGCGGCGTGATAATCGGCAGAATGGTCAGCATCCGCAGCGCTTTTTTACACGGCAGCGAGGTGCGCGTCGCCGCCAGTGCAAACGCCAGTCCCAGCAGCGTAGCGCCACTGGCCGTCATCAGCGCCAGTCCCAGCGTGCGCCAGGCGGTGCCGCAGGTGCCACCGGTAAAACAGCCGAGGCTCCAGATGGCGGGATCCTGCATATTGGCAATCAGTCCGTCAGGTTTAAAACTGCCATCAATATCCTGCACCGAGGCGACAAACAGGCTCAGCACCGGATAGAGCACAAAGGTCGTGACCAGCGCCACCAGCAGCACAATCGACGCCACCACAAAGGCATCGCCTTTCAGCACGCCGCGCTCCGCCAGGGCAAAGGCGAAAATCAGCAAAAATATGGTCAGCAGCAGCAGCGCGCCCGCGCCCATCGCCGGTTGCCCCTGCGCCAGCGGGCCGGTGAGGTTCTCCAGCCATAACCAGTTCCAGCCACTGAAACCGATGGCATGCCCTTCCAGCACCAGAAACAGAATGCCGCAGGTGCTGAACAGCAGCAGCAGCGTGCTGCGGGTGCGGCCCGGGGGCAGAAAGGCGCTGCCAGCACAGAGCAGCCACAGCGCCACGGCGATGCCCAGCCAGCTGTGTAACGCGAGCTGCCCCAGCGCAGGCGCATTGGTCTCATCACCCC
Organism: Pantoea sp. RG18; assembly: GCF_025910075.1. Classification (NCBI taxonomy): domain Bacteria; kingdom Pseudomonadati; phylum Pseudomonadota; class Gammaproteobacteria; order Enterobacterales; family Erwiniaceae; genus Pantoea; species Pantoea sp. RG18. The sequence goes on along the minus strand of NZ_JAPCIL010000002.1, from coordinate 984,701 downwards.
ATAAGCTGAACAGCCAGTCACCCGAGAAGAAGCCCTGCTCCAGGCTATACCAGGGCAGCAGCGTCAGCGCGCTGGCGCCCGCCAGCAGCGCGCCGGTTAAGCGACGATTGTGCGCATTCATAAATCACCTCAATCAGGAAGCGGACATCAGGCTTACGCCACCGCGGTCTGGCACAGACCCGGCTCAGGTGGCCGGGGCGCACCACCGTTATTGTGCGCTGGCACCAATCTCTTTATCCCAGCGGCCCAGCAGCGCTTTGCGTTTTGCTGAGTCACCATAGGTTTTAAAGTCATAATCGATCAGCCTGATGTTCTCGAAGCGCGGTGCATATTCAGAGATCTCCGCCTTGCGGTTAGAGGGCAGCTGGAACGATTTCGCCTCTTTCATATGCGACTGTGCTTTAGCGCTGAGCGCCCAGTCATACCAGGCTTTGGCATTGGCCAGGTTTCGTGCCCCTTTGATGATCGACATCGAACCTATTTCATAGCCAGTGCCTTCACAGGGCGCGACGGGCTTAATCGGGAAGCCATCTACTTCCATCGCGACGGCATCATGCATAAAGACAATGCCGATGGTGGTTTCACCGCGCGCGGCGGCTTTGACCGGAGCAGAGCCGGACTTGGTATATTGCGAGATGTTGGCGTTGAGCTTCTTCAGGTAGTCAAAGGCTTTGTCTTCGCCCATGATCTGCACCAGCGTCGCCAGGGTGTTATAGGCCGTGCCGGAAGAGTTGGGATTGGCGATCTGAATCTCGCCTTTAAAGCCAGGGTCGAGTAAATCCGCCCAGCAGGCAGGCACTTTCTGCTTTTTCTCCGCCAGCAGTCTGGTGTTATAGCCCCAGCCCAGCGCACCGGCATAAACGCCCACGGTGCGATAACCGGAGATCTCCGCCACTTTTTGTGACCAGGGCTGCTGCTGATCGAGCAGTGGCGATTTATAGGCCTGGGTCAGCCCCTCTTCGGCGGCCTGCATGTGCGGATCGCCGGTACCGGCCCACCAGATATCGGTACGGGGATTGCGTGCCTCGCTGCGGATACGGGCATAGGCTTCACCGGCAGAGAGCCGCACCATGCTGAGTTTGATATCGGGATGGGAGTGGCTGAACAGCGTGGTCATCTGTTCGCACACCACCACATCGGCTGAGCAGATCATATTAAGATTGCCCGCCGCCGAGGCAGCAAACGGCACTATAGGGCAGACGATTACAGCAGCGAGCAGAGAGGAATAACGCATGGTGTTCTCCTGGGCTGGATGGCGCAGGCGCGCCAGCTTTTGCACATGTGTGCAAATGTGTGTGCAGATTAGTACGGCGGCCCTGCTGCAGTGTCAATTTAGTTGTTAAGCAATTGTCAGTCGTTGTCACAAATTTGAAACATTTCGCCCGTCTGTATTTTTTGCACAGGCTTGCAACTTCAGGCAAACTCAGTGCAGACAATGTCAGGCGAGGAGAGAACATGCAGCAGCTTAAGGCGGTGGTGAGTGCGCAGGATGTGGCTGACCGGGCGGGCGTCTCCCGCTCAGCGGTCTCCCGCACCTTTACACCGGGAGCCAGCGTGTCAGATGCTACCCGTCAGCGGGTGATGAAAGCGGCGGAGGAACTGGGCTATCACGTCAATCATCTGGCGCGCGGCCTGGTGCGCAACCGCAGCGGCATCGTCTGCTTAATTGCCTCCGAGGTTGACACGCCCTACCGTGCCAGCCTGGTGCGCTGGATGACCCAGTATCTGCAGGAAGCGGGAAAAGTGGCGATGCTGATTAACACTGACCGATCCGATGCGCGCGTTTCCGCCGCGCTGCAGCAGGCGATTAATTTTCGCGCCGACGCATCGATTATTCTCTCCGGCATGCCGGACAGCGGTATCACCCGGCTCTGCTACAAACATGGTCAGCATCTGGTGCTGATTAACCGCGACGAATCCCTGCCCGGCACGCTCAGTATCAACCTCGACTCCCGCCCCGCCGCAGAAATGGCGGTTAACGCGTTTGTACGGGCGGGATGCAGCCGCATCGCCTTTGTCAATTCGCTGGCGGGAACGCCGAGTCTGCTGAAGCGCGAAGCGGATTTTCTGGCCGCCGCGCAGAAAGTGGGCGTCACGGTCCAGGTGGAGCGGTTCGGCACCACCTCTTACGAAAGCGGCCAGATTCTGGCCCAGCGTCTGCTGACGCGTAAAGTTCGCCCTGATGCGGTGTACTGTGCCACCGACCTGCTCGCCTGCGGCTTTATGGATGAGGCGCGTCACCGCTTTGCGCTGCGTATTCCGGACGATCTCTGCATCATCGGACACGATAATATCGCGCAGTCGGGCTGGGCCTCTTACAACCTCACGACCTTTGCACAGCCGGTGGAACAGTTCGCCCGCGATGCCATTGCCTGGCTGGTGGAGACGGAAGCGCAACCGGAGACGCTGATGCCAAAAAATGAACAGCAGCAGGAGCGGAGAATATATCCGGCAGATGTGGTCTGGCGCGGTTCGGTACGCGGCGGTTAAACGCCCTTTTTTATTTTCTTCCGCTATGTAATTACGCCCTGAAATAATCCACAACCGATCTTACGCTTCGCTTTAAATATCCCGCCCCTGCACTGAAAAATAATCGGACGCTACTGCACAGTGTTCCGATTTTCTGTCTACGCTTTACCTGCATTATTAAGTTCTTCTGGTTTTAACTGCTCAATGAATCAGCAGTCAGATGTGACAAATATCACATTTGTGCCAGGCTTAATGTCTCAGATAACTCTGTTCAAGGAGCATACAATGGTTACACCAACTAACAAGACGCTCGATCTGGATCAATTTCCTAAACCTCCTTTTGAGGACCAGCCACAACAGGCGCCAGGCCTGGCCAGCAAAATGATCCCGGTTCCCGACCACGGTGAAACCAGCTATCGCGGCACGGGCCGACTGACCGGCCGCAAGGCGCTGATCACCGGCGGTGACTCCGGTATTGGCCGCGCGGTGGCTATCGCTTATGCCCGTGAAGGCGCAGATGTGGTGATTAACTACCTGCCGGAAGAACAGCCCGACGCCGATGAAGTGATTAAATTAATCGAAGCGGAAGGCCGTAAAGTTTTTGCTATTCCGGGCGACATTCGTTCTGAAGAATTCTGTCAGCAGCTGGTCAAAGAGGCAGCCGATAAATTAGGTGGCCTGGATATTCTGGTTAATAACGCCGGTCGTCAGCAATTTAATGAGTCCATCCGGACCCTGAGTACGGAAGATTTTGACGCAACGTTTAAAACCAACGTTTATGCGATGTTCTGGATCACCAAAGCGGCGCTGGAATATCTGCCACGCGGTGCGTCCATTATTAATACCTCGTCCGTACAGGCGTTTAAACCCAGCGATATTCTGCTCGACTATGCGCAGACCAAAGCGGCCATCGTCGCCTTTACCAAATCCCTGGCGAAGCAGCTGGGTGGTGACGGTATCCGGGTCAACGCCGTTGCACCAGGGCCGTACTGGACCGTGCTGCAGTCCAGCGGCGGACAGCCGATGGAGAAAGTGAAGCAGTTTGGCGCCGACTCACCGATGGGCCGTCCGGGCCAGCCGGTTGAGATCGCCCCACTCTACGTTACCCTGGCCTCAACCGAGAGCAGTTACTCATCCGGGCAGGTCTGGTGTTCTGATGGCGGCACCGGTACGCTGTAATCTCACTCAGGTGGCCGCATAACGCGGCCATTTTTTTGTCCCGCTTTTGCCCCGCTTAAGAAACCTCGCCACCGTGATATAAGGAAGCAGATTATGGAAAACCCGATCTTTCATTCGCCGGTCAGAAAAGAGGGCTTTGCGGGCCTGGGTGACTATGCCGCCATTGGTGAAGGCCGTTCAGTCGCGCTGATTGCGCCGGACGGTTCCATTGACTGGTGGTGTGCGCCCAATCTCGACGCAAAGCCCCTGTTTGATCGCCTGCTTGATGCCGGACTCGGTGGCTACTTCCAGATTGTCCCGCGTGCGCCTTATCAGGTCTCACGCCGCTACCGCGATAACAGCAACGTGCTGGAGACCCGCTTCGAAACCCGTGACGGCACCGTGCTGCTGACCGAATCGATTAACAGCACGCTGGCGGGCCGTCTGCCCTGGTGCGAACTGGCTCGCCGCATAGAGGGTGTCAGCGGTGAAGTGGAATTAGCGATCACCCTGCGCTTCGGCACCGCCGCCGAAACCCGTTCACCGTGGGTGGCCGACAATGAGAAAGGCAAGGTGTTTCACATCGCGGAGATCATGGCGATGTTGCGCACCAGCGAAGATATTCAGATCACAGAGCTGGATGACGAGCAGGTCTGCGCTACGCTGCGTACCTATGCCGGTTCCCGCTCGCTCTGCGCGCTGCTGGTGACCGAGAAAGAGCCGCTGGCGGTGCCGCCGCTGGAGGCTATCGATCAGCGGATTGAAACCAGCCACACCGGCTGGACCAGCTGGGTGGAGAGCCTGAGTTATGAGGGCCGCTACCCGACGCTGGTGAAGCGCTCAGCCCTGTCGCTGAAGTTTCTCTGGTACTCCCCGACCGGCGCGCTGGCTGCTGCTGCCACCACCTCCCTGCCGGAGGGGATCGGCGGCGAAAAAAATTATGATTACCGCTACGCCTGGGTGCGCGATGCCTGCCTGATTATTAAAGCCTTCGTCTATCTCGGGGCGCTGGAAGATTGTAAGGCGGCCTTTTCCTGGCTGTCGCAGACTATCATGCGCCATGGCGTCAGGCTGCGCGCCTGCTATGCCCTGAATGGTGATGAGGTCCCCGCTGAACGTTATCCGCCGCTGAGCGGCTATCAGAACTCTCAGCCGGTGCGGGTCGGCAATAATGCCCGTGACCAGCTGCAGCTCAGTATGTATGGCGACATGCTGGTGACAGCCCAGCATTTTATCGAGGCGGGACACGTGCTGGATATCACCACCTCGCGCATGCTGGGCGAGCTGGCGAACTGCTGCGCCGATCACTGGCGGCAGAAGGATTGCGGCATCTGGGAGCTGCCGGAGTTGCAACACTACACCCACTCCAAAATGGCCTGCTGGATGGCGCTGGATCGGGCGGTGGCGCTGGCAGAAAGCCAGCATATCGAACCGACCTGGCTGGGACGCTGGCAGCGGGAACGTGACCGTATCCGCGACTGGATTGAGTCGCACTGCTGGTCAGAGCAACAGCAGGCTTATCTTTTTTTCGCCGGCAGTGACGATCGCCTCGACGCGTCGCTGGCGCTGGTTCACAGCTACGGCAACGCGGTCAATCCGCAGCGGATGCTCTCGACCTACCGTGCTATCCGGCAAAAACTGGGTGACGGCAGCGCCATGCTCTATCGCTACAGCGGGGTCAGAGAAGAAGAGAGTACCTTTCTCGCCTGCGCCTTCTGGCTGGTGGAAGCCTGGGCAGAGATGGGTGAGGCGGATGAGGCAGAACAGGCGATGCAGGAGATTCTGGCTACGCTGAATGGCCACGGTAATGTCGATATCTTCAATGAGATGTATGACGTCCGCAGCCAGAGCTGGCGCGGCAATATGCCACAGGGGCTGAGTCATCTGGCGCTGATCTGCGCGGCGCAGGCGCTATCGGAATCGCAGGCCCCAGCGTGATGTGAGATGTTACGCTTAGGAAAGTGGCGAATCCGTGCCCTACTGCAGCCTGAAACGCGGATCGAAGAAAAATGGCTCCACCACCACCTTACTGATGATGCCAGCCGCTGCCGGATGACGGGGATTGAACAGCGCATTCCACTCGCCGGTCAGCGTGCTCGGTACCTTCAGCACCAGGCCGTTATCCGGGCTGGCAAGCCAGTCGTCACCAATTTGCCGCGTGGACGATGGCGCAGGATCGGCCTGCCAGTCATCGGGTAGTGCCGCCAGCGAGAGCTCGGTAATCAGCGATTCAGGGACGCTAATCGACAGCATTGAGTAGTCGTGTGACAGATCCTGAATGGTGAGATGAACCAGCGCCTCAAGTACACAGAGCGCCCGGCTTGATCCCATATAGACACAGACCGTTCCCACGGAATTCCAGCGCCCCCCGTAAGTGCGGGCACCAAAACCATCAAAGGCGCTCATCGCATACTCACTCTTCACCAGGCGAAAGAAACGTACTGCCATCAGGTAATCACGCCATGCTCAAGCTGGCCAATCAGGTTAATCACCGCTTCTGCACCCGCCACCGTGGTGGTCATCTCCGCCGGTTTCTTACCGCCCAGCGCTTTGGCGGGCGTTTCCAGCCACTGCACCAGACGCTGCCTGTCGTCGCGGAACAGTTTGCTGGCGGCAGAGAGGACGCGGATCAGCATGTAGATCCGTCCGCTCTGATCGGGAGAAAAGGTCTGCTGCGGATCTTTGACTTTGCGGTTGTAGGTGGTGCGATCAATGCCCGCCAGACGGCACAGCCAGCCCTCGTCAAAGGTGGACAACGACGCCGTGCGTTTCAGCACGCCGCTGCTGAACCCTACCGCAATACGCTGGTGCGCATCAGGCAGTGTTTCCGGCAGATTCAGGGCATGCAGCAGCGAATTGTCGCGACGATGCTGAGCGGGTGTGTAGATGGCGATAGACATAGCAGCCTCCTGTTCATTTGATTTTTATTTTAGCGCAAATGAACAGGCGGTGCCAGCTTTACCCCGTCGCTTAGCAAGCGTGATGCCTGTTACTCAGGCTTCTCCTGCTGTAACGCCTGCAAAATCTGCCACGCCGCCTTTATACGCAGCGGATTAGGGTAATTCTTGTTGGCGAGTATCACGATGCCGCTGTTCCTCTCAGGAATAAAGGCGATATAGGCACCAAAACCATTGGTTGCACCGGTTTTATGCACCCAGCTGGCGCTCTGCGACGGCCCGACCGGATTGAGCAGCGTTGCCGGGCGGGGTTGCAGCGCAACACCATTATCGCTGTCACCCATCAGCGTGTCGGCAGTCACCGGCCAGTCGTAGATCTCCCAGCCCAGTCCCTGAAACAGAGTGCCGACTTTGAAGTAGCGCGCCTGCGCGGTGCGAATGGCATTACGCAGCACGGCATTCCCCGAAGAGAGGCGGTTAGGATCCACATTTGCCTGCATAAAGGTGAGCATGTCACGCGCGGTGGATTTAACGCCGTAGGCTTCTGCATCCAGCATGCCAGGTGAGACCCGTACCGGCTGGCCATTTTTATAGCCCCAGGCGTAGTCCAGCATCATTGAGGGCGGCACGGTGATATAGGTACGCGTCAGACGCAGTGGCTGAAACACATTTCGCGCCATCGCCTGCTCATAATCCCCTTTCACCATCAGCGAACCAAACAGACCGATGCTGGCGTTAGAGTACTGCCGGAGCGTGCCGGGCGCTGCCTCTGGCTGCCATTCCTGATAGAAACGCAGCAGCGAAGCCTGATCGGTGACGTCATCCGGCAACTGTAAAGGCAGGCCGCCCGCGGTATAGGTCGCCAGATGCAGCATCCGCACCGGACGCCACTGCTCACCGGTCAGCTGCGGCCAGTACTTTTGCACCGGATCGTTAAGGCGTATTTCGCCGTTGCGGATCATGACGCCGGCCAGGGTGCCGGTAAAGGTTTTGCTCACTGAACCCAGCTCAAACAGCGTGTTTTCCGTGACCCGGCGGCGTGATTCGAGATCGGCCACGCCGAAGTTCACAAACTGCGCCCGGCCTTTGTAAAGCACCGCCACCGACATGCCGGGGATCTCCTGCTGCTCCATCAGCGGTTCGATCGCGGCTTTAACCAGAGAAGTAACCTGCTGTGAAGAGAGATCGGCGGCGACACAGCTGGCAGAAAGAGAGAATAACGCGAGATAAAACAAAGACTTTTTCATTGGCAACTAAGGGGTTCTTCACTCAATTAAATTATTTACACTGGTCGGCACAGGCCTGCACGCACATCTGAGCCTGAGAACTGCAGCCACCGTTGTCCCGGGTGTTGCAGTGCGATTGTTCTGTGTAGCAGTTGGTCTGACAGGCGGAGACATCGCAGCGGGCAGCGACGGGCGTCAGCTGTGCCAGGGGCGCGCGGGCCGGAAAAAGCGGTGCGGGCTGAGCGAAGGCGCTGCTGCCCAGTAATCCGGACAGCAGCAGGCTGATGATCATTTTCATAAGAGTTCTCCAGAGGGACGCTGCACTAAGTATGGCCAGTCTGGCGCGCCCCGTCAGAGAAATCTAATCAAATTGAGACCACAGGGGGATGTTGAGTGACATTAATCACGCCACGGCTGTAGATATCGTTGAGCCGGGCAATGTAACGCTGGGTGTCATGCTGATCTTTGATGCGCAGAATCGCCGCCTCACCTTTCTCCTGCAGCATCTCAGGACGGTCGATAATAGCGAGCAGTATCGATTTCAGCCCCTCCACCAGCGACTGGCGTAGCTGCGTTTTCTGCTCTGGCGAGGTAATACTGTATTCACGGTCAGCGTTCAGCGGACTCGCAATCACCCAGCCTGCGCTGGCAGGATTAATCTCTGGCAATGCGCGCACGTTGCTGGTGATCACCGGGCAGCCGTTAGCCTGCATCTCCAGTACCGAGAAACCGTACGTCTCCTGCCAGGTTGGTAGCAGTCCGGCATCGCTCTGGCGGAACAGCTGCATCAGGGCGCCGTTATCCATCTGTGAATGATGCGTGAAGCAGCGATAGCGTTTGATGCGGTTCTCAATGCCACTATAGAACGTCTCATCATCCTGGAACTGGCGGTGCGCCACGTTACGACGCTTGGCGAGATCGCCAATCAGCTGCACATCCAGCTGCGACTCTTCCAGTTTGCGCTCTTCAATCAGCTCACTGATCGCCAGCACGACTTCAGCCCCGCCTTTGCGGTAGAACTCGTTACCGGCAAAGGTCAGTTTCAGAATACCGGGCTGACGCGGCGTTTTCTGCTGGACAAACAGCTTCTGCGGCGGATGCAGCACCAGGGTTTTACGGCGGATTTGCTGGGCAATATCCGGCCTGAACAGTTTCATCTGAATGTTCAGGGTGGCATCTGAGATGGCAATCAACCCCAGGCAGTTATCTTTTAACAGATAAGGAATGAGGCGTTTCAGCTCGGGGTTGTCCTGCTTGGCGACGCCCGCCACCGGCAGCACACGCGGCAGCTCCGTTTCAAACGACGCGACCCACTTCTGATGGGTTATCGCCACTTCATTGAACAGATGCAGGATGTCAGCCCGCGATGCCCCTGAAAAAGGCACAGGCTGAAAGACAAAGGTTTTATTTTTTTTGAGCAATCGGGTTCGTAGCGGATTAATAAAGTAGAACAGATTGCTCTTTTTCAGATTGATATATTCGTTATCCGGATTAACTAAGATATTACGCTGCTCCGGATACTGGTTATTCGTGATTCCAATTTTCATGTTCGCCTTCCAGAGTCCTTGTGTCCGGAGTGATCTATATCACGTGATCGTGACTGGCGGGTCTGAGCAATATCCTAAAAGCCGGTAATGACGCGGCCTGAACGCTTTTGCTAATGATTGCGCACGGTGCTAAAACAGTCACAGTTGTGTCTGGTTATGAATTTGCATTTTTTATTAACAGGTGTGTTTAACTGTGTCAGGCTAACCCCTTATTGAATATAGCGATTATTTCCCGGGAAATATTCGCGCCAGTTGTTATGTAAATGTTTAATTAATTGTCAGGAATATTAGCGAAGCGGATGAGGATTTTAGTTAATAACTTTTAAAGTAATTAGAATGAGCATGCTGAAAAGTGCCCGGTGCGTTCCACTGGCTGATGATTAACAAAGACACAGACGGGCGATAATGAAACAAATGATGCAGCACGGTTATATCCGCACCCTTTTTGCACGCCCGTTTGCCACAATTCAGTGCAACAGCTTAAGAGGCAGGCGGGTGCCATGCGCCTCCAATCATGCATTAAACCTATGATTTACATCATTATTTAAATGAGGTGCCCTACAACCCCCTCTCTGGTACAAAAGTTGCAGGAACTGACGTATGCAGACAGGAGAGCATTATGAAAGCAATCGTGATTGGTGGCGGTATAGGCGGCATGAGTAGTGCCATTGCGCTGGAGAAATCCGGAATTGACGTTGAGGTCTTTGAAGCCATAAAGGAGATGAAGCCCGTCGGCGCGGCGATTTCCATCTGGCCCAACGGTGTTAAATGCCTGAATGCGCTGGGCATGAAAACCGCGCTGCGTGAGCTGGGCGGGAACATGGCCTATATGGCCTATCACGATGGCACCACCGGCGCACCCCTGACCCGCTTCAGTATGGCGCCGCTGGTGCAGCAGGTTGGCGAATATCCCTGTCCGGTGGCGCGGGCAGAACTGCAGGCGATGCTGATTGATACCTTCGGGCGTGAACGGGTGCAGTTTGGTAAGCGGGTGATCCAGGTCGAGCAGACCGGTAGTGGCGTGATTGCCACCTTTTCCGACAACACTCAGGCCACCGGCGATTTCCTGATTGCCGCCGATGGCACCCATTCGGTGATCCGCGAGTATGTGCTGGAGCAGAAGCTGGAACGACGTTACGCCGGTTACGTTAACTGGAATGGCCTGGTCACAATTGATGAGAAGATTGCGCCCGCCGATCAGTGGACCACCTTTGTCGGTGACGGCAAGCGGGTGTCGCTGATGCCGGTCAGCGGCAATCGATTCTACTTCTTCTTTGATGTGCCGCTGCCGAAGGGACTGCCGCAGGATCGCAGCACGGTGAAAGCGGACTTAACCGGCTATTTTAAGGGCTGGGCGGAGCCGGTACAGCAGCTGATCGCGGCAATCAATCCTGACACCACCAATCGGGTTGAGATCCACGACATTGAACCTTTCAGCCGCTTTGTTAAAGGACGTGTGGCCCTGCTGGGCGATGCTGCCCACAGCACCACGCCCGATATCGGTCAGGGCGGCTGCGCGGCGATGGAAGATGCCGTGGTACTGGCCTCGACGCTGGCTTCTCATTCACTGGGTATTGAAGATGCACTGCTGCGCTATCAGGCGCGACGCGTTGAACGGGTAAAAGATCTGGTGCTGAAAGCGCGCAAACGCTGTGACGTCACCCATGCGCGCGATCCGGCGATCACGGCAGAATGGTATGACTCTCTGAAAAGCGAAACCGGTGAACGGGTGCTGGCCGGAATGTGCGAAACCATTGAAGGTGGCCCGCTGGGCTAACACGAATAAAACCGGGCTGTCAGCGCGACCAGCGCGTGACAGCCCGTTCTGCTATGACTCCGCCAGACCACGATTTTTCAGCATGGGCTCCAGCTGCGGAGGCCCGCCCCGCCAGCTTTCATACAGTGTTTTGAGATCGCTGCTGTTCCCGCGCGACAGAATTTTCTGTCGGAAGAGGTCGCCGTTCTCGCGCGTCAGTCCGCCCTGTTCCGCAAACCACTGATAGCCATCGTCGGCGAGCATCTGCGTCCAGATATAGGCGTAATAACCTGCTGCATAGCCACCGCCCCAGATGTGCTGGAAATAGCTGGAACGATAGCGCGGCGGCACCGCCGTCAGCGCCAGATTATCGCTCTGTAACGCCTGCTGCTCGAATCCCTCCACGCTTTGCGGCGCGGAATCACGGTTAAGGCTGTGCCAGTGCAGATCCAGCAGCGCGGCAGCCAGCAGCTCGCTCATCTCGTAGCCTTTGTTGAACGTGGCGGCCCGGACGATTTTTTCATGCAGCTCAGCGGGCATCAGCGCCTGAGTCTGATAGTGGCGAGCGTAGTTGCGGAACACCGCTGGCTCGCTGGCCCAGTGCTCGTTGATCTGCGAAGGAAACTCAACGAAATCGCGCGGGGTTTCCGTTCCCGACAGGCTCGGATAGCGCTGGCTGGCAAACAGACCGTGCAGCGTGTGACCGAACTCGTGAAACATCGTGATGACGTCGTCCCAGCTTAGCAGCGCCGGTTCACCGGCTGGCGGTTTGGTGTAGTTACAGACGTTGTAGATCACCGGTTTGCTGTCGAGCAGCGTGGACTGGTTGACGAAGTTGCTCATCCAGGCACCGCCGCCTTTGCTGTCGCGCTTAAAGAAGTCGGTGTAAAACAGCGCCAGCGGGGTCTCATCGGCGTCAAAAATCTCATAGACCTGGACGTCGGGATGGTAAACCGGCAGATCCTGTCGCGGCGTGAAACGGATGCCATAGAGCTGCGTCGCCGCCCAGAACACGCCATTCTGCAGCACCGAATTCAGTTCAAAGTAGGGCTTAATCTGGCTCTCATCCAGATCGTAACGGGCACGCCGCACCTGTTCGGCATAAAAACGCCAGTCCCAGGCCTGCAGGGTAAAATCGCCCTGCTGCTGATCGATAGTCTGCTGGATTGCCGCCGCTTCACGCTCCGCACGACCGCGCGCGGCAGGCACGATGTTATGCATAAACGCCAGCGCCGCCTTAGGCGTTTTGGCCATCTGATCCTGTAGCTTCCACTCGGCATAGCTGGCAAATCCCAGCAGCCGCGCCTGCTCGGCCCTGACCTGCGCCAGACGTAATACCAGCTCGCGGGTGTCGTTCTCATCGCCTTTTTCAGTGCGCGTCACGCCCGCCTTAAACAGCGCTTCACGGGTTGCGCGATCGGCCAGGCTCTGTAGTGCGGGTTGCTGGGTGGTGTTTTGCAGCACCAGCAGCCAGCGCTTTTCCAGTCCGCGTGCCTGCGCTTCCGCCTGCGCCACCGCCAGATCGGCCGGTGAGAGTCCCGCCAGCTTCTGCAGATCATCGACGACCAGCCCGCCCGCTTTAGTGGCGGCCAGCAATTTGTTGGTGAAGCGGGTACCGAGGCGGGCCGCTTCCTGATTCAGTGTCTTGAGCTGCTGTTTCTGCGCTTCCGGCAGATTAGCCCCCGCCAGTTGAAAGCGCTGCCAGATCACCTCAACCAGCCGTTTTGATTCAGCATCCAGTTTAGCGCGCTGCAGATAGACCGCATCGAGCCGCGAAAACAGCGGGCGGTTAAGCATGATGTCATCGTTGAGCGCGGTGAGCTGAGGTGCAATCTCCTCATCCACCTGCTGCAGATACGGGCTGGTATGCGCCGAGGTCATGGCACTGAACACCAGATTCACCCGGTTGAGCAGTTGTCCGCTCCTCTCCAGCGCCTCATAAGTGTTGAAAAAGCTGGGCGCGTCGCTGTTCAGTGCGATCGCCTCGATCTCCTGACGCTTCTCCTCAATGCCCGCCTGCAGCGCGGGCAGGAAATCCTGCTCCTCAATCTGGTCAAAAGGAGGAGTCTGGTAAGGCAGTGTGCTGACGCTAAAGAAGGGATTCTGACGGGCGTTCATGGTTCGCTCCTGGTGGGCATCGCAAAGTCTTATCCTGACAGGTTGCCGCGAAAGCGACAACTCAGGCGACGTGCTGCTGATAAACGCTGATAATTTCACCGGCAATCGCCACCGCAATCTCGGCGGGCAGCTTGCCTTTGATGTCCGGCAGGCCAATCGGACAGCGCAGGCGCGCCAGCGGTTCGCTCGCCACACCCTTGCCCGCCAGCCTGTAGCGGAAACGCTGGTTTTTCGTTTCAGAACCGATCACCCCGGCATAGCGGAAATCGCCGCGCTTCAGCACCGCCTCGCACAGTTCGAAGTCGAGGGGATGATGATGGGTCATGATGATGAAGTAGCTGCCTGCGGGTGCCTGTGCTACGCAGTCGAGCGGATCGTCCGGCTGCAGCGTCACCACGCCAGCGGGAACGTGGCTGAACTGCGCCGGACGGCTATCGATCCAGTTTATGTGACAGGGTAACGTTGACAGCAGATTGACCAAGGCCTGTCCCACATGGCCTGCGCCAAAAAGGTAGATCTCTGGCTGCGCCTGCAGCAGCGGCTCAAACAGCAGCGTGGTTTTGCCGCCACAGCACTGGCCAAGCCGAGCGCCCAGGCTGAAATCCTCGGTGTGTGGCGCAGTCGCCCCGCTCTGCAGCATCGCCCTGGCCTGGGCGATGCACTCAAACTCAAGATGACCGCCACCGATGGTGAGATAACTCTCCTGCTGCGTCACCACCATTTTGCTGCCGCTGTCGCGCGGCACCGAACCGTGCTCACTGAGCACGGTGATTAATACGCAGCTCTGACGTTTTTCACGCAGCTGATGCAGCACGCCAATCCAGTCATGATAAATCATCAACCCCTCCCGTCAGGCGCTGCACGCCCCAGAAGATGCGCTCCGGTGTGGCGGGCGCGTCCAGCAGTGGGTGCTGCCGGTAATCGGAGACGCTGGCGACCGCATCCTGCAGGGCACACCAGGCGGCGATGCCCAGCATAAACGGCGGTTCACCTACGGCCTTGGAGTGGAACACCGTGTCTTTAGGGTTTTTACGGTTCTCCACCAGCGTGACCCGCAGGTCCGCCGGAACGTCGCTGATGGCGGGAATTTTGTAGCTCGCCGGTCCATCGGTCAGCAGCTGGCCTTTATCACTCCACACCAGCTCTTCGCAGGTAAGCCAGCCGACGCCCTGAATAAAGCCACCTTCAACCTGGCCGATGTCGATGGCCGGATTCAGCGAGGCGCCGACGTCATGCAGAATGTCGGCGCGCAGCAGGCGGGATTCACCGGTTAAGGTATCAATCACCACTTCACAGCAGGCTGCACCGTAAGCGTAGTAATAGAACGGCGTCCCACGACCCGCGACCCGGTCGTAATGAATCCCCGGCACGCGGTAGTAGCCGGTGGCGGAGAGCGGCACCTGATTCAGCCACGCCAGCTTCGCCACCTCGGCGAAGGTGTAATGTTTGTCCCCGGCGCGCACCACTCCGTTGCGGAAGCTCACCGCCGACGCGTCGCACTGGTGTAGCTCGCAGAGCATGGCGGTCATGCGGTCGCGCAGGATTTCAGCACCATTCTGCGCCGCTTTGCCATTGAGGTCAGCCCCGCTGGAGGCCGCGGTTGGCGAGGTGTTGGGCACTTTGCCGGTGTCGGTGGCGGTGATCTGAATTTTATCGATCTCAATCTGCAGCACTTCGGCGACAATCTGAATCACCTTGGTGTTCAGGCCCTGGCCCATCTCGGTGCCGCCGTGGTTAAGCTGCACCGTGCCGTCGGTGTAGATCAGGATCAGCGCCCCCGCCTGATTGAGAAAGCTGGAGGTAAAGGAGATGCCGAATTTCACCGGCGTCAGCGCCAGACCGCGTTTCAGCAGCGGACTGCGGGCATTAAACGCCTTAATCTCCGCGCGGCGAGCCTGATAGTCGCTGCTCTGCTCCAGCTGTTCGGTAATCTCATCCAGCAGGTTATCCTCTACCTGCTGGTGGTAATGGGTGATGTTGCGATCCTGCTTGCCATAGTAGTTACGCTTGCGCAGCGCCAGCGGATCCAGCCCGCGCTCACGGGCGATGTGATCCATGATCTGTTCAATCGCCACCATGCCCTGTGGCCCGCCAAAACCCCGATAGGCGGTGTTCGAGGCGGTGTTCGTGCGGCAGCGATAGCCGGTTACCCGCGCATCCCCGAGGTAATAGGCGTTATCAGCGTGGAACATGGCACGATCGACAATCGATCCGCTAAGATCCAGCGAATAACCGCAGTTTCCGGCCAGATCGATTTTGATGCCGCACAGACGCCCATCCTCTTCAACGCCCGCTTCGTAGCGCACAAAGAACGGATGGCGTTTGCCGGTGACTCGCATATCGTCGCGACGTGAAAGCCGCATCTTCGCCGCCCGGCCGGTCTGGCGCGCCACGATGGCGCAGAGACAGGCGACACCGGCCGCCTGCGTCTCTTTACCACCAAAGCCACCGCCCATCCGGCGCATATCTATCGTCACCTGATTCAGGCTGATGCCCATCACTTCCGCCACCAGTTTCTGCACTTCGGTGGGGTTCTGGGTTGAGGAGAAGACCTGCAACTGCTGATCTTCACCGGGAATAACCATTGCCGTCTGGGTTTCCAGATAGAAATGCTCCTGGCCGCCAATGTGAAACGCCCCACTGACCCGATGCGGCGCACGCGCCAGGGCCGCTTCCACATCACCGCGCTGGTGAATGTGAGGTTCCTGCACAAAGCTGCCCTGAGCCAGCGCCTGTTCCACATCCAGCAGCGGTTCCAGCACCTCATATTCAATTACCGCAGCGGCCGCGCCAAGGCGGGCAGCCTCGGGGGAATCCGCCGCCACCGCGATCACGATCTGTCCCAGATACTCCACTTTGTCATGGGCCAGCAGCGGGTCGCCCGGCTCCAGCGGCCCGACATCATTGATGCCCGGCACATCCTGCCAGGTCAGGACGCTGACGACGCCGGGAATGGCATAACAGGGCTGCACATCAATATGCAGGATGCGCGCATGAGCATACTCACTCAGGCGCGGACAGAGATGCAGCAGACCCGGCAGCTCTGGCTTGTCATCGATAAAACGCGCCTCGCCAGAGACATGTTTTTCCGCGCTTTCATGGCGGTTACTGCGACCAACGCCGCTCTGTAAATCAGCGGCATACTGCGCCTTAATGACCTCTTCGTTGAGTTCAGGACGGTTATGAGACATAGCGGGCCACCTCAATACAGGTTATTTCGCCGTTGTGGCGATGCCAGTAGCGGCGCAGCAGGTTGCGTGCGACCTGCAGACGGTAGTCACTGCTGGCGCGGAAATCGGAGAGCGGCTGGAAATCCTCTGCCAGCGCCGCGGCTGCGCGTGACACCGTCACGGCATTCAGTGGCTGACCGATGAATGCCTGTTCACAGTGACGGGCACGTTGCGGTGTGGCCGCCATGCCGCCAAAGGCGATGCGGGCACTACTGACTACGCCCTGTTCAATCTGCAGATTAAAAGCGGCGAACACGGCGGAGATATCATCGTCCAGCCGTTTGGACACTTTCCAGGCCACAAAATCAGGTGACACCGTCACTTTATCGATGCGAATGGCGCGAATAAACTCCCCTTTTTCGAGCCGGGTCTGGCGATAGCCGGTAAAGAACTGATCCAGCGGCAGGCTGCGCTGCTGCTCACCGCGCTGTAACAACAGGCTGGCGTTTAAGGCCAGCAGCGCCGGCGAGGCGTCGCCAATGGGGGAAGCGTTACCGATGTTGCCGCCTAATGTGCCCTGCAGACGGATTTGCAGCGAGGCAAAGCGTTGCAGCATCGCGCTGACGCCGGGAATGCGGCTGGCAAGAAATTCGCTGACCTGCTGCAGCGAAGCCCCTGCGCCCAGCAGGTAGTGATCATCAAATTCGCTGCAGACTTTGAGCGCGGCAACCTGCTCCAGCGCAATCAGCAACGGTATTCTTTTATGCTGCTGGGTAATCTGCAGGCTGAGATCGGTGCCACCGGCAATCAGCCTCGCCTCGGGATGTGCCAGATAGATCGCCGCCAGCTGAGCCGGAGTTTTGGGCAGGAAGCAACGGCGGCCCTCACCCCCTAATTCCTGCATCTCCGGGGTTGCCAGCGCCTCAAGCCGCTGCACGGTTGCGGCGGCACCTTGATCGAACTGGTCTGTCACCGGCTGCGAGCAGAGCTGTTCGGCGGCGGCCATAATCGGCCGGTAACCGGTACAGCGGCAGAGGTTGCCCGCCAGCGCAGTTTCCGCCTGATGGCGATCCCAGCCCGAAGCGGTTTTTTGCAGGCTGAACAGCGACATCACAAAGCCTGGCGTGCAGAATCCGCATTGCGAGCCGTGACAGTCGACCATCGCCTGCTGCGCCGGATGCAGTGCGCGGCCGTGACGCAGATCCTCAACCGTAATCAGCTGCTTGCCCTGTAACGCGGAGACCAGCGTCAGGCAGCTGTTGATCGTTTCATACTGCATTGTTCCCCCGACGGCTTTGCCCAGAGTCACACTGCAGGCGCCACAGTCGCCAGATGCACAGCCCTCTTTGGTGCCAGGGCGTTGCTGACGGGTGCGCAGGTAGTTGAGCACCGTGAGGTTGGGGTCGAGCGCGTCCTCGCTGACCAGCTGGTTATTTAACAGAAACTGGATCATGCGGCTTGCTCCTGTGCGTCGCGCTGCCAGACCGGACGACCGGCTACCCAGGTCTGGGCAATATTGCGGTCGTCGCCGAGCGTCATTAATACAAACAGTTTTTCCCAGATATCTTTGCTGTTGCCGATGCGCAGTTGCTGCAGGGCAGAAACCGCCGGGTCCAGCACCACAAAGTCCGCTTCTTTACCGATGTTGAAATTTCCGATGGCGTGGTCGAGATCCAGCGCGCGCGCCCCGCCCAGCGTGGCGTGATAAAAGGCTTCGGCCGCGCTGAGCCGGTAGTGCTGCAGCTGGCCCACCTTGTAGGCTTCGCCCAGGGTCTGCAGCATATTAAAGGTGGTGCCCGCCCCGACATCGGTGCCGATCCCCACTTTTACCCCCTGCTGCCAGCTGCGTTTCAGGTTAAACAGGCCGCTGCCGAGAAACAGGTTTGAGGTGGGACAGAAAGCAATAGATGAATCGGTATCGTGCAGACACTGCCATTCGTTCTCTTCCAGATGCAGACAGTGAGCAAAGACGCTGCGGCGGCCGGTCAGCTGGTGATGATGATAAACATCCAGATAGCCTTCACGCTCCGGGAACAGTTCTTTGACCCAGGCGACCTCCTGCGGGTTTTCGCTGAGATGGGTATGCAGCCAGGTATCCGGGAACTCCTGACGCAGCTGCTGCACTTTTTCCAGCAGCTGTGGGGATGAGGTCGGCGCAAAGCGCGGCGTCAGGGCGTAGCTCAGGCGTCCGCGCTGGTGCCAGCGCTCAATCAGCGCCCGGGTCTGCTGGTAGCTCTGTTCAGGGGTTTCGATCAGGTTGTCGGGCGCATTGCGATCCATCATCACTTTCCCGGCAATCAGCCGCATGTTCAGCGCTTCGGCGGCGCTGAACAGCGCCTCCACCGATTGCGGATGGACGGTACCAAACACCAGCGCGCTGGTGGTGCCGTTGGAAAGCAGCTGATGCAGGAAGAAGGCGGACATCCGCGCAGCATGATCGGGACAGTGATACTGCGCTTCAACCGGGAAGGTGTAGTGATTCAGCCACTCCAGCAGCTGCTCGCCAAATGCGCCAATCATCTCTGTCTGCGGATAGTGAATGTGGGTATCGACAAAGCCCGGCACGATCAGTCTGCCGCGCAGGTCGATGACCGGATGCCCCGCCAGCATCGCCTCGCTATTCTCCCAGCTATCCAGCCCCACTACGCATCCATCACGCAGCAGCAGCACCGCATCCTCAAGATAGCGGGCCTGGCCGGCCAGGTCGTCGGGACGATCCACCACGCCGGTAAAGTCAAAGAAGCTGGCGCGTATCGCCGTGTCGGTTGCTGAAAGCATGGGTAGTCCTTTCTGAAAGCGCGATGTTATATCTGCAGATGATTATCTGAATAATCCTGTGCAACCTGCGTGCCAGAATTGAAATAGAATAAATTCTTTAAATATCAGTTAAATAAGCTAAACAGAGGGAAGTTGCGCAACAGATAAGGACTGAGATGGCATGGCAACCGTTTGCGGAACGGATGCAAACGGTTGCTACGCAATATTGCGCGCCCTGGTCATTTTGAGTATGGCCGGTTACCCGCAAACCTGCCCTTTAACGGTGCAATCTGCCCTGAAAAGGCGCAGCTGGCTACCCGTTAAAATCCGTTTACAGGTCAGGCCGTTTTTCCACGCGCAGAAGCGGAAATGAAATGCTATGGTGAAGCCATCGACTCTGAAAATGGCATAAGGAACAGTGAGATGATTATTTTTGTCACCGGTGCGACCGCCGGTTTTGGTCAAAGCATCACCCGCCGCTTTATTGAGAATGGTCATAAAGTGATTGCCACTGGACGACGGGCTGAACGTTTAAAAGCGCTGAAGGAAGAACTGGGCGAGAATATTTATACGGTACAGCTCGATGTGCGTAACCGTGCCGCCATCGAAGAGGCGGTGGCGCAGTTACCGGCGGAATGGCGCAATATCGACGTGCTGGTCAATAACGCCGGTCTGGCGCTGGGCGTCGAACCGGCGCACAAAGCCAACGTCGAAGACTGGGAAAACATGATCGACACCAACACCAAAGGCCTGGTCTATATGACCCGCGCCCTGCTGCCACAGATGGTGGAGCGTGATGTCGGTCATATCATCAATATCGGTTCGATTGCCGGTAGCTGGCCCTATGCTGGCGGCAACGTCTACGGCGCCACCAAAGCCTTTGTGCGCCAGTTCAGCCTGAATCTGCGAACCGATTTACACGGCACCGCGCTGCGCGTGACCGACATTGAACCGGGTCTGGTCGGCGGCACAGAGTTTTCCAACGTGCGCTTTAAGGGCGATGATGACAAAGCGGGTCAGGTCTACGAAGGGGCTACCGCCTTAACGCCGGAAGATGTGACAGAAGCCGTATACTGGGTGGCCACACTGCCTAAACATGTCAACATCAATAGCCTTGAGATGATGCCGGTCAGCCAGACGCTGGCGGGGCTGAAAGTGCATAAACCTTAACTCCCTGCAGCGCCAGCCCTCACGGCTGGCGTTACCCGCGTCCCCAGCCCATCACGATAATCAGCATGCCGCTGAATGCGATCAGTGCCCCGCTCCAGTCCCACACACTTAGCTTCACGCCATCCACCACCCGCAACCAGAGCAGCGCGGTAAGCACATAGACGCCACCGTAGGCGGCATAAATCCGTCCGCTGGCCGCGGGATGCAGCGTCAGCAGCCAGACAAACAGCGCCAGACTTGCTGCCGCAGGGAGTAGCAACCAGGCTGAGCCGCCTTTTTTCAGCCATAACCACGGCAGAAAGCAGCCGGTGATCTCCGCCAGTGCGGTAATAAAAAACAGCAAGGCGGTTTTAATCAGCATCCTTACCTCTCCTTAACGTAAACAAACGACTCACTGCTGGTGAGCAAAGAAACGGCGATGATATACTAATAGCCAGGCCCATCAGGCTGTTTTATTTGTCCGTCTGAACCCGGGCAGTGCTTACCCTCCTCACGTACACCCTGTACGCACCGGTTGTTATGCGCTGTCGGTGTTCAGACTTCTGCCTCAATGCCCCCTGATGAGCCAGGCTCTAAGCATGCCCGCTGCAACCGCTGTCGTGGATGGCGATGTTTGCGTTAACTAAAGGATAGTGTGATGAAAAAAATGATCCCTGCCGTGCTGATGGTTCTCTTCTCCACTGCGGCATTCACTGCCACTGCGAATACTAATCGTCTGATTATCGAAGATGGCAGTTCCGCGCTGAGCAATGAAGCAGCGCGCCAGGATAAAGAGCAATGGAATGACACGCGCATGCTGCGCAATAAAGTGAACACCCGGGTCGAAAAAGAGTTTGATAAAACCGATCGCGCGTTTGATACCCGCGACAAGTGCGAGCAGAGCCTCAATCTCAACGCCTACTGGGAGCCCAACACCCTGCGTTGTCTGGATCGTCGTTCCGGTCGCCCGGTAGCGCCGTAAATTTGAGCTATAGTAATGACGACGACTAACATAAGGAAGACGTGATGAAGCTACAGAGGGTTTTGTTAAGCGCGGCGTTATTTGCTCTGCCGCTGATGGCGCAGGCATCCTGTGAATCGGTAAAAACCGAAATCAGCCAGAAAATTATTCAGAACGGTGTACCTGAGTCGGGTTTTAGTCTCGACATCGTCGCCAACGATCAGGTTGATCAGGCGGGTGGCCAGGTCGTCGGACATTGTGAGAACGACACACAAAAAATTGTTTATAAGCGCTCAGGCAGTGACAACGAAGCCAGCGTACCTGCCAGTGTCGGCAGTTCGCAGGACTCATCTGCCCAGTAGTTCTGTTCAAATCAGGGCGACATCCTGTCGCCCTGCCTGTTAGTCCGCCTGTTCCGGCCGCTGACGCGGCATCATCCATGCCACACCCACCGCAAACAGCGCAATCACCAGTGCCACCACGAACACCCAGTGCAGTGAGGCGGCAATGGCTGCTGTCATCTGCTGCAGGGTTTCCGGCTGTAACTGCTGACGGCTGGGTTCGGACATAATCTTCTGCACCGGATCCTCGACCTGCGGCAAACGCCACTGCAGATTGAGATTCAGCACCGCGCCCATGATCGCCGTCCCTACCGCCGACCCGATCATCCGGCTGAACATAATTGAAGCGGTACAGATGCCGCGAATCTGGTAATCCGCCTGATTTTGCACTGATACCAGGAACGTGGTGCTGGTCATTCCCATTCCGGTACCGATCAGAAACGCCGTAAAGCCCGCCTGATAGAGTGAGCTTGCGGGCTGTAAAAACAGCAGCAAGGCACTGCCGGTCACCAGCAACAGCGCTCCAAGCTGGGCAGTGAAGCGGTAGGAGGTGCGCAGCATCAGTCTGCCGCTGAGGGTGCTGGCCAGCGGCCAGCCAATCGACATCATCGCCAGCACACTGCCCGCCTGTAACGGTGAACCGCCGCTGATCCCCTGAATCCAGGTGGGCAGAAAGGCGCTGATGCCCATCATGGCCGCCCCGATGATGAGGTTGCCCGCATTACCCGCCACGATAAGCCGGCTGCGCCAGATTATCAGCGGAAACAGCGGTGCCGCTGAATGCAGCTCGTGGCGTCTGAGCTGCCAGCCAGCGAACAGTGAGAAGAGCAGAAACGGCACCAGCCAGACGCCCAGCTGTTCCGCCTGCAACAGCGCAATCAGCAATGCCGTCACGCAGAGCATCAGCCAGCCGCTGCCCGCCAGGTTCAGCGGCTGCGATTTCTCCTCCTTCTGGTGCGACGGTAGCCAGCGCCACAGCATCAGCATGCTGATCAGGCCGATAGGCAGATTGACCCAGAAAATCACCGACCAGCTAAAGTGCTGTACCAGCCACGCGCCGGTCAGCGGCCCCACTATCGCCGCTACACCCCAGACGCTGGAGAGCCAGCCCTGCACGCTGGCGCGTTCGCGCGGCGAATAGATATCCGCCACGATGGTGGAGCTGAGCGGCATGATCGCCCCCGCTCCCAGGCCCTGAAACGCCCGGAACAGGATCAGCCAGGTCATGGTATGGGCAAAGCCACACAGCACCGACCCCACCAGGAAAATCGACGTGCCGACAAAAAACATCGTTTTGCGACCCACCATATCCGCCAGCCGCCCATAGAGCGGCACGCTGACCGCCTGGGTCAGCAGATAGATCGAGAAGACCCAGCCAAACTGCGAAAAACCGCCGAGATCAGCAATGATGGTGGGCATCGCGGTGGCCACAATAGTGACTTCAATGGCCGCCATAAACATCGCCAGCATGCAGGCGATCAAGATCCAGTGGCGATGTCCGGTCCGGATTTGTGCGCTTTCAGTCATAGGGTTCCTTTTTTAATCTGCAAGGCTAGCTGAAAAACAGACAATGCAGTTTCCCGCGCGTGCGCATTTTCTGCGCCCTCTGTGACAGTGTCACCAGAAGTCGATGAAAATTTTTTATTGTCGCATTAGCCCAGCGGCTACGCGGCTTTAACACCATTTTAACCTGTTTCTATCTCTCTGATTTGTGGCTTAAAAGCTGGCTTGTGCAATAAAGGGCTGCTATAGCATTACACCATCTTATTCAGTATTCACTGAAAAAGAGTGGGTAAACAGTCATTTTATCTACATTTTATCGCAGTTTCGGTATTGGGCGCGGCGGCATTTTTTGCCGTACCTGTCGGGCTGTTTATGGTTGTTATAACAATTGAGATCGTAATCAGGGAGATTCTCCTATGCAAAATGCTTCACTGGCCCGACGCGCCGGTCTGGCACTGCTTGCAGTGGTCGCGGTGATCGCGGTGCTGATCTGGGGCCTTGGCTGGGATCAGCTGGTCGCACGTAAAGTCGATCTGCTTTATCTCGGGCAACAACACCTCTTCTTAGTCTTCTGGTCAATGCTGTTCGCTTTGCTGGTCGGTATCCCCAGCGGCATCCTGCTAAGTCGCCCGTTTGCACGTCGCTGGGCAGAGTACGTGATGCAGATTTTCAATGTCGGTAACACCCTGCCACCACTGGCGGTACTGGCTCTGGCGATGGTTATTATCGGGATTGGCGACCGTCCGGCGCTGATTGCGCTGTTTCTGGCTTCGCTGCTGCCTATCGTCCGCAACACCTTCTCTGGTCTGAGCGCAGTTCCCCCGTCGCTGATTGAGGCGGCCAACGGCATCGGCATGACCAAATGGCAGCGTCTGCGTCAGGTAGAGCTGCCGAATGCCTTGCCGGTCATCCTCTCTGGCGTGCGCATCGCCACCGCCATCAATGTCGGCACCGCCCCACTGGCGTTCCTGATTGGCGCCAGCAGCTTTGGCGAGCTGATCTTCCCGGGCATCTATCTGAATGACTTTCCGACGCTGATACTCGGCGCCGTCGCCACTGCACTGGTGGCACTGGTACTGGATATGATGCTGGCCGCGCTGGGCCGCTTTCTGAGTCCGCACGCTGCGGCCTGACCACAAGGAGCTTTGCAATGCTAACGCGTTGGATTAAGAAAAGCGTTGTCGCGCTGACCGCGACACTGCTGTTAAGCCAGACGGCACAGGCTGCTGCACCGCTGGTGATGGCGACCAAAAGTTTTACCGAGCAGCATATCCTGTCAGCAATGACGGTGCTCTGGCTGCAGAAGAAAGGCTTCGAGGTGGTGCCTAAACGCAATATTGCCACCACCATTGGCCGTAATGCGCTGCTGAATAAGCAGATTGATATGGTCTGGGAATATACCGGCACCTCGCTGATCATCTTTAACCATATCAACCAGCCGATGTCTTCACAGCAGGCGTATGAGACGGTGAAAAAGCTGGATGCCAGACTGGGGCTGGTCTGGCTTAACCCGGCACCAATGAACAACACCTATGCCTTTGCCATGACCCGTGAACGGGCCGAAAAAGAGGGCATCAGCACCATGTCGCAGCTGGTTGCGAAGATTGAGCAGGTGCGTAAAACCGATCCGGATCATAACTGGCGACTGGGTCTGGACCTGGAGTTCTCGGGTCGTTCAGACGGCATGAAGCCGCTGCAGAAAACCTACAACCTGACGCTGGATCGCCCGCAGATCCGCCAGATGGATCCGGGCCTCGTCTATAACGCGATACGCGACGGATTCGTGGATGCCGGTCTGATCTACACCACCGATGGCCGGGTTAAGGGCTTCGACATGAAAGTACTGGAGGATGATAAGCACTTCTTCCCAAGCTACAACGTGACGCCGGTTGTGCGTCAGGATGTGCTGGCGAGTCATCCGGGCCTGGATACCGCGCTTAATCAGCTTTCTGCGCAGATCACCGATGAGGCGATAACGGAGCTGAACAAGCGGGTCGATATCGATCATCAGTCACCGGAAACCGTGGCGCGTGATTTCCTTAAATCCAAAAACATGCTGTAAGGAGGCACTGTGGATACCCTTCACTACATCATGGATAACTGGAGCACCCTGCTCACCCTGAGCTGGCAGCACAGCTGGCTGGTGCTGGTCGCGGTCGGACTGGCAATTGTGATTGGCGTGCCGCTTGGCATTCTGATCGTGCGTGTAAGATGGCTGGCAACGCCGATTCTCGGTATCGCCACCGTAGTGCTGACTATTCCCACCATTGCGCTGTTTGGTCTGATGATCCCGCTGTTTTCACTCATCGGTCAGGGCATTGGCGCGCTGCCGGCGATTACCGCCGTATTCCTCTACTCGCTGCTGCCGATTGTCCGAAACACCCACACCGCACTGGAGAATCTGCCGGACGGCCTGCGTGAGGCGGGGCGTGGTATCGGCATGACGTTCTGGCAGCGCCTGCGCTGGGTTGAAATCCCGATGGCGCTGCCGGTGATCTTCGGTGGCATCCGTACCGCCGTGGTAATGAACGTTGGCGTCATGGCGATTGCCGCCGTGATTGGCGCGGGCGGTCTGGGCCAGCTGCTGCTGGATGGTATCAGCGGCAGTGATATTCGTATGTTAATTGCCGGGGCATTGATGATCTGTCTGCTGGCTATTTTTCTTGACTGGCTGCTGCACCGTTTGCAGCAGGCGCTGACTCCAAAGGGGATTCGATAATGATTACGCTGGAAAACCTGACGAAAACCTTTACCCAGAAAAACGGCACCACCAATAAAGCCGTCGATAACGTCAGCCTGCACGTGCCAGCCGGTGAGATGTGCGTGCTGCTGGGACCCTCGGGCTGCGGGAAAACCACCACGCTGAAGATGATTAACCGCCTGATTCCCGCCACCAGTGGCCGGATCCTGATTAATGGTGAAGATACCAGTACACAGGACACCACCACCCTGCGCCGCAACATTGGCTATGTTATCCAGCAGATTGGTCTGTTTCCCAACATGACCATCGAAGAGAACATTACCGTGGTGCCACGCATGCTGGGCTGGAACAAAAAGCAGTGCCACGAGCGGGCTACCGAGCTGATGAGCATGGTTGCGCTGGATCCCACCAAATTCCTGCATCGCTATCCGCGAGAGATGTCCGGCGGTCAGCAGCAGCGTATCGGGGTGATTCGTGCCCTGGCGGCGGATCCACCGGTGCTTCTGATGGATGAGCCGTTTGGCGCCGTTGACCCGATTAACCGCGAAGTGATCCAGAATGAGTTTCTCGACATGCAGCGTCAGCTGAAAAAAACCGTGATGCTGGTGAGCCACGATATTGACGAGGCACTGAAGCTAGGCGATCGCATTGCGGTATTTGGTCAGGGTAAAATCGTGCAGTGCGCCAGCCCGGATGAACTGCTGGCGGCCCCTGCCAATGAGTTCGTCGGCTCGTTTGTGGGTCAGGACCGTACGCTTAAGCGCCTGTTACTGGTGCAGGCGGGCGATGTGACTGACCAGCAGCCGACCATCACCGTCCGCCGCTCTACTCCGCTGGAAGAAGCCTTTGGCACCATGGATGAGAACGATATGCGGTCGATTACCGTGGTCGATGAGGATGGCAAACCGCTGGGCTTCGTGAAGCGTCGCGAGGCGCGTAACGTCAGTGGCCGCTGTGAAGAGCGACTGCACACCTTTAAGGTCACCGGTAAAGCGGAAGAGAACCTGCGCGTGGTGCTGTCAAAACTCTATGAGCACAACACGGTCTGGATGCCGATTGTCGATGAAGAGGGTCGCTACAGCGGTGAGATTTCGCAGGATTATATTGCGGATTACCTCAGTTCTGGTCGTACCCGCCGTCGTCTGAATCCATAATTTCGTCACCTAAATGGGTCTTACCGGCCCATTAAAACAGCAGATATAAGCAGATATACCCAAGCCTGGGTAAATCAGACAGCAACAAACAAGCTTAACGCGCAGGGAACCGGGTCAGAGGAGGAAAGCGTCCCGCGCCAGGACGGCGCGGGCCGAGCGTGCCACGGATGGCGGCTTTTGCGACTTTCCGATCTGACCCTGTTCCCTTCGCAGACTCCATCTTAAAGCCAGTTAAGTCACGGCCTGTCCTGTCTGTCAATTCAGGTAGTAGCTCAGGGAGCATACGCCTGTAGCAAAGACGCAAAAGATGCCATCCATGGCATGCTCAGCGCGGCCCATCCCTGGTCCGCGATGCTTTGATACAGGCATATGCTCCCATCGCTTTGGATTTTTGAGCCGTATGTGAGAGATACATCGGCTCTTCTGCTTTTTAGCTCTCCGTCAGCGTTTCCGCCTCCACCTCTTCCACCACAGGCGCCTCGTCCGGCAGCACCATGTTCAGCACAATCGCCAGAATACCGCCGGTCGTCACCGCATGACCAAACAGACTGTTAATCAGCGGCGGGAACTGCTTCAGCACATCCGGCACCGCCTCCACGCCCAGACCAATACCAAAAGCGATCGCCACAATCAGCATCTCGCGGCGACCCAGCGGCGTCTGGGTCATCACACGGATGCCCGCAGCAACCACGCTGCCAAACATCACGATTGTCGCCCCGCCCAGCACCGGCGGCGGGATCTGCTGCAACAGGGAGCCAATAAAGGGAAACAGCCCCAGCAGCGCCAGCATGATTCCCAGCAGCATACCGACGTAACGGCTGGCGACGCCGGTCATCTGGATAACGCCATTGTTCTGCGCAAACGTGGTGTTGGGAAAGGCGGAGAAGACCGCTGCCAGCACACAGCTCAGGCCGTCGGCGACAATGCCACCCTGCAACCGCTGCTGAAAAGGTTTGCCGGTGATCGGCTGCTGTGAAATCAGGCAGTTAGCGGTAAGGTCACCGACGGCTTCAATTACCGCGATCACTGACACCAGCGCGATCGGCAGGAAAATGGTCCAGTCAAAGGCAAAACCAAACCGGAAGAACGCGGGCAGCACCAGCCAGTTGCTCTCCGGCGCAACATTAAGTTGCAGATGACCGGTCAAGGCCGCGGCAACGCATCCCACCGCGATTCCGGCCACCACCGCCACCAGCCGCGCCCAGCGATTTCGCGAGCGGTTCAGCGCCACGATCACCAGCAACGTCAGCGCCCCCAGCGCCAGATTTCCCGGCGATCCAAAATCTGTGGCGTTGTGCCCGCCCGCCCAGTCGGTAATGCTGACTTTTATCAGGCTGATGCCAATCAGGGTGATCACCGTGCCGGTCACCACCGGCGTCAGAACTTTGCGCAGCGAGCCAACGCAGCGGCTGATCAGAATCGGAATCAACGCCGCCACCAGGTTACAGCCAAACAGCATCGCCATAATCTCTTCCGGCGAACCACCGCGCCCTTTCACCATCAGACCACCCGAGAGGATCACCCCCAGAAACGCGAAGCTGGTGCCCTGCAGACAGATCATGCCCGCCCCGATGCCATAAAAGCGTCTGGCCTGCATAAACGTGCCTAAGCCGGAAACGAACAATGACATGCTGATCAGATAAGGAATATAGGCCTGCAACCCCAGAACGGAGCCAATTATCAGCGGCGGCGTGATGATTCCCACCACGCTGGCCAGCAGATGTTGCAGTGCGGCGAAAAACGCCGGGGCGGGGCCAATGCGGGCTTCAAGCCCATATAACAAACCTTTCTCGTGCGAGTGCGACATGATGGGGCTCCAGCTCAGTGTGATAAGCGGAGTTAATGCATTTTCTGCGCCATGACGCCACGATTTCGCGATATCCGAGCCAGGTCTTTCAATTCTAAATGGAAATAGTTAAAGACAGCCGACAACAAGCCTGAAACTTTAGGCTCACTGCCGACTCAGATGACTTAGTTTGTTTCATAATCAGGCGATCTTTGCACTCACAGCGTGCAGATTGTTCTGCTCCAGCAGAGAAATATCGATGTAAGACGTCAGATCACGCTGTTCTGCACGCGGCAGATAAGGCAGCTCGCCCAGCAGCGGCGCACTAATTTTTTCACGCAGAATCTCAATAATATCGCTGTACTGCGCCAGTCCCGGATTGATGCGATTGGCCACCCAGCCCACCAGTGGCAGTCCATCCTGCGCTATCGCTTCTGCTGTTAACAGGGCATGGCTGATACAGCCCGACTGGATACCGACCACCAGCACCACCGGCAGCTGCTGCTCAACGACCCAGCAGGAGAGCGGACGTCCGTCGTTCATCAGGCTGCGCCAGCCGCCAGTGCCTTCCACAACTACGCGATCGGCCTGCTCCGTCAGGCTGCTTAAGCCCTGTGTCAGCAATGCGTAATCAATGATCTGGCTCGGATGGGTGCAGATCTCCTCTTCCTGAAAGGCCAGCGGATTGATCGCCTGATAGGGTAAATCGATGGATGAAGCGCTTTGCAGAACCTGTGCATCTTTGTTACGCAGGCCGTCAGCGGTTTTGACCGCGCAGCGCGCGACGGGCTTGTACCCGACGGCACTGAGCCTGGCCTGGATAAAACTTTGTAACAGGGCGCGTGACACCACCGTTTTGCCCACTGCGGTGTCAGTGCCGGTAACAAATAGTCTGTTCACTCAACTTCTCCTCTCGAACCGTTGTGGTTAATCGGTGATTAACCTTGCTGCGAACCGGCATTTTAAGGAATGGAGGATGAGAACAGATTGCGTTAGCGCAAGATTAGGCCCGCTTAACCTTGCAACAGTTTCACTAACAGGTGTCCGTTATAGAGCGCGTCTTTGATCAGCGCTGCGCCGCCTAACGTTCCCGGCTCGCTAAATTCGGTAGGTGCCAGCTGGATACTCGCACTGTAGGCCGGGAGTGATTGCTGCAGAATGGTGTTGCTCACGGCCGGAAACAGCACATCCGCGGCGGCATTAAGGGGGGAACCGATAAGAATATGTTGAGGATTGAAGATGTTGACCATCATCGCCAGAATCCGGCCAACATGATGACCCACGCTGGCGATGGTGTCGCGCGCCAGACGGTCGCCAGACTGCGCCGCCGCGCACAGCGACTCCAGCGTCAGCGGCTGATTATTGAGCAGGCTGTCGGGCTGGGCCGGCAGACGCTGCGCCGCCAGCGCCAGCAGACTGCCGGTGCTGGCCACGGTCTCCAGACAGCCATGATTACCGCAGTAGCACTGCTGACCATACGGGTCGATCTGAGTATGCCCGATCTCGACCAGCGCCCTGCCACTTTTATGCAACAGCTGACCGCCACTGATCACCCCGGCTCCCACGGTTTCATCAATCACAATCTGAATTACATCCTGCGCCCCACGTGAGGCACCAAACAGCGACTCCGCCAGCGTCCAGGCTGAAATGTCGTGCTGCACAAACACCGGTAAGCCGGTTCGCGCCGCCAGCGCATCGCCCAGCGGCATATCGCGCACCTCATAACCCGGTAGCCGATGCACCACACCTGACGCGGCGTTGATCAGCCCTGGCAATGTAATGGCAATGGCCGTAAGGCGTTCCAGCTTCTTCTGATGACGAATAAAGAAGGCATCAACCTGTTCAATCAGCGCGGTAAGTAACGGCTGAGCAGACTCATCAGGCAGCGGCAGGCTCTCTTCCACCAGTTCCTTGCTGCTGAGGTCGCGCAGCGTAAACGTCATGGCGCCGCGATGCAGGCGAATAGCCAGATAGTGCCAGGCGTCGGTATCCAGTATCAGGCCTATCGCCGGACGTCCACGACTGCCTGGATCCTGAAACTCGGTCTCCTGCACTAAATGTGCGTCCAGCATTTCACGCACAATTTTGGTAATGCTGGCCGGAGCAAGCTGGGCACGGCGGGAAAGTTCGATACGCGAAATGGGACCATAACGGTCAATTAATCGATATACGACACCTGCATTAGTCTGCTTGATCTGGTCAATGTGGCCAGGTTGACTGTCCGGATTCACAACCCTGCTCCCGGTTATTTTCGCGCTTCTAAATAAACATGCGCCATGGTGAGCCAGATCCGGCGACAGCGTCAAATATTTGATTAGAAATGTGATTTATCGCACAGATTGATGCGGTGTTACCCGCGCATCAGTGCCGGTTTCGCCGCAGCAACGCCATCATGTTTTCCATCTGCGCATTTATTTCGCGTCCGGCTGACCAGACCAGCCACAGCTCTGAAATGGCATCCTCTTCCGTTAATGGCAACCAGACCAGGTCGGCCAGCCGCGCCCGACGAAATGAGGCAGGCAGAATGGAGACGCCTAACCCGGTTGCCACCAGCCCAAGGATGGTCATCGCCTCACCCACTTCCTGCGTAATAAAGGGCTTGATATGGTAGCGGTGCAGCAGCGCCAGAATATCGCTATAGAGCGCGGTTCCGCCCTGAGGATCAAAGAAGACAAAAGGTTCCGCCGCCAGGGCGGTGACTGAGATTTTATCAGCGTCAGCCAGCGGATGCGCCTTATGCACCACGGCATAAAGCGGCTCACTCAGCAGCAGCTGATGACGCAGATCGGCGGGCAGCGGCGTGTTGCGCATCACGCCGAGATCGAGCCGTCCATCATGAAGCGGCGCCAGCTGCTGGCGGGTATTAATCTCCTGCATCTGAATATGTACCTGCGGCCAGCGCTGACGAAACCGGAATAGCGCGTCAGAGACCACGGCGGTAAACGGGGCCGAGGAGGTAAAGCCAATCCGCAGCTCCCCCTCTTCACCACGATGCAGCCGGGCGGCGCGATCGGCCGCCTGCTCAACCTGCAACAGAATCGCGCGGGCGTCACTTAGCAGTTGCTGTCCGGCAGCGGTAAGCTGCACGCTGCGGTTAGTGCGATTGAACAGCCTTGCGCCCGTTTCTGTTTCCAGCTGAATAATCTGCTGGCTGAGCGGCGGCTGAGAAATGTTCAGACGCTGGGCCGCCCGCCCGAAATGTAACTCTTCCGCCACCGCAACAAAGTAGCGCAGATGACGCAGTTCGACATTCATATCTTAAACGTCTCATTTGAGATTATTAATATATTAGACATCATAATGCCGCTTTCCTAAGCTGACGACAGGTTTTCTAAATTTGAGGAAGATGTGTGAGTCGCTCAACACATGCTGTCACAGTGGATGAGAATGCGGTCTCTGCGCCGCCAGAGTCTGTTGCCGCTTCAGGTCATATCCGCCGGGATTCGCCACAGTTTATGCGCGTGACGCTGGCGCTTTTCTCCGCCGGGCTGGCGACCTTTGCCCTGCTCTACTGTGTGCAGCCGATTCTGCCGGTGCTGTCACAGCAGTTTGGTATCTCTCCGGCAACCAGCAGCCTGTCACTCTCCATCTCGACCGGCCTGATGGCGCTGGGCCTGCTGGTTACCGGGCCGCTCTCTGATGCTATCGGTCGTAAATCGGTGATGGTCACAGCCCTGATGCTGGCCGCCATCTGCACGCTGGTCTCGGCCACCATGACCAGCTGGCACGGCATTCTCATTATGCGGGCGCTGATGGGGTTGTCGCTGAGTGGCGTGGCGGCGGTCGGCATGACCTACCTCAGCGAGGAGATGGATGCACGGGTCGTCGCCTTTTCCATGGGGTTATATATCAGCGGTAACTCGATAGGCGGGATGAGCGGTCGACTGCTGAGCGGCGTACTGACCGACCTCTTCTCATGGCGACTCGCCGTGGCGGTAATCGGCTGTTTTTCGCTGGCCTCGGCGCTGATGTTCTGGAAAATCCTGCCTGCGTCGCGCCATTTCCGGCCCATTACGCTGCGTCCGCGTAATCTGCTGATTAACTTCCGGCTGCACTGGCGCGATCCGGGCCTGCCCTGGCTGTTTGCCGAAGGATTCCTGCTGATGGGAGCCTTTGTCACCCTGTTTAACTATATTGGCTACCGTTTACTGGATGCGCTCTGGCATCTCAGCCAGGCCGTGGTCGGACTGTTATCAGTGGTCTACCTCACCGGCTCATGGAGTTCGCCTAAGGCGGGCGCGCTGACCAACCGGTTGGGTCGGGGACCGGTGATGCTGGGTGCTACAGCCATCATGCTGCTGGGTTTGCTGATTACCGCCTTCAACTCCCTCTGGCTGATCCTGCCTGGGATGATGCTGTTCACCGCCGGTTTTTTTGCCGCCCACGCGGTCGCCAGCGGCTGGATTGGCCCCCGGGCGCGCCGGGCACGAGGCCAGGCCTCTTCGCTCTATCTGTTCAGCTACTACGTGGGTTCCAGCGTCGCGGGTACGCTGGGTGGCGTGTTCTGGCATAATTTCGGCTGGATCGGGATTACGCTGTTTATCAGCGTCCTGCTGATCCTGGCGTTACTGGTTGCCTGGCGTCTGCACAGTAAAAAACTCTGAGACCGTCTTCTCATGCCAGGCCTGGCTTCTCCTGCGGGCCTGGCGGTTTATCACAATAAACGCGCTATTCAGAGCCACAGCAAACAAAATGCAGGTTTCCCGCTATAATCGTTTTTATTGTAATAATTCATCTGCTTTGCCTTTTAACACGGCAACAAGGAACGCCTGTGGCTCTCTACTACTACGTCAATAAACAATCAGGATATAACAATAATCATGTGGTTCATGCCGCAGGCTGCCCCCATCTTCCCGACATCGATAACCGTATGTTTCTGGGCAGTTTTTACCATGTGAATGCCGCCATCCTGCAGGCTAAAAAATATTATGCTGGCGCAATCGGCTGTGAAAATTGTTGTCCACTCAAAAATGTTGACCAGCAGGCCACCCAGCTCAGCGTGGCCCTGAAGCACACCCCGTCTTCGCGTTAATCTGATCCACCTGGTAAGGGGGAAAAAATTTTTCCCGCTGCGCTAATTTGTTAAGAATTACCGCTGTTTTCCGTTATGTTAATCTTCCTGATTCTCTTTAATGGAATACACAATGCGGGATAAGTTTGCGCGCGCTCAGATAGCCCTTCACTGGCTCACTTTTTTACTGGTGGTGACGGCCTACGCCACCATTGAACTGCGCGGTTTTGCACAGCGCGGATCCTGGCAGGGTTATGCCATGATCATTACCCATTTCAGCGCCGGCGCGACCATCCTGGTATTGATGCTTGCCCGCCTCTTTTTACGCACCCGGCATCGCACACCGCCCATTACTCCCGCTCCGCCGCGCTGGCAAACCGGGCTGGCACATCTGACTCATACCCTGCTCTATGCCCTGTTTATCACTCTGCCGATCCTCGGCCTGACATCGCGTTATCTTAAAGGTCGTGAATGGTGGCTGTTTGGCATCAGCATGCCGGTCGCGCCTGAACCTGACTTTGATATGGCGGATATGCTGATTGGCTGGCATGAAACCCTGGCACCGCTGGGTTACTGGCTGATCGGACTGCATGCTGCTGCCGCACTGTTCCATCACTATCTGCTTAAAGACAATACTCTGCTGCGAATGATGCCCGCCCGGCGTCGCGGTCAATAACCTCAGGCTATCGCCCTGTGATGGGGCGATAAAAAAATTTCAGCATTAAAAGGCGTTTATAAGGTTTCTCTTCCCGCTTTATTCACTACAATGGTCAGTAATTTGTGACGCAGGTCACTTTCGCTGGATGTTTCTGCCGCATCCGATTCGCTGTACTGACTGACTTGACTCCTCATGCAACCAACTACTGTTTCACGTAAAACTGCCTGGCTACGCGTGGTATTGCTGGCCATCGCCGCCTTTGTATTTAATACCACCGAATTTGTGCCGGTTGGCCTGTTATCTGACATCGCTGCTGACTTTTCAATGCAGACGGCTGACGTCGGGATCATGCTGACCATCTATGCCTGGGTGGTTGCACTGCTCTCACTGCCGCTGATGCTGCTGACCCGCAATATTGAGCGACGACTGCTGCTGGGTGTGCTGTTCCTGATCTTTATCGTCAGCCACGTTCTTTCTACCGTTGCCTGGGATTTCCGGTCGCTGATGGTGTCACGCGTGGGTATCGCCCTGTCTCACGCGGTGTTCTGGTCGATCACCGCCTCGCTGGCGATTCGCGTCGCTCCGGCCGGTAAGAAAACTCAGGCGCTAAGTATGCTGGCAACCGGTACCGCGCTGGCGATGGTGCTGGGCGTGCCGATTGGCCGCGTGGTGGGTCAGTATCTTGGCTGGCGTACGACCTTCGGCGCGATTGGCCTTTCGGCACTGGTGCTGATGATTATGCTGGTGCGCATCCTGCCGCGTCTGCCGAGTGAACATACCGGCTCGCTGAGCAGTGTGCCGATGCTGTTTCGCCGTCCGGCGCTGGTCAGCATGTATCTGCTGGTGACGCTGGTCGTTACCGCGCATTACACCGCTTACAGCTATATCGAGCCCTTTATGCAAACCGTGGCCCATTCCAGTGGCAACTTCACCACCCTGCTACTGCTGCTGTTTGGCTCTGCGGGCATTGTGGGTAGCGTACTGTTCAGCACACTCGGTAATAAGTTTCCCTCCGGACTGCTGATTGCAGCCATCGCCCTGATCACCCTGTGCATGGGCCTGCTGATTTTTGCTGCCGTTCGCCCAGCAGCTATCTCAACTCTGTGCGTTGTCTGGGGAATGGCGATGATGATGATCGGACTGGGTATGCAGGTGCGGGTGCTGTCGCTGGCACCGGATGCCACGGATGTGGCGATGTCGCTGATGTCCGGTATCTACAATATCGGTATCGGCGCGGGTGCGCTGCTGGGTAATCAGGTCAGCCTGCATCTGAGCATGGCGGAAGTCGGCAATGTCGGCGGGATGATTGGCCTGGTGGCGTTACTGTGGTGTGTTTATATCTTCCGTCGTTATCCACAGTTACGCAGTAACGGATAATAAAAAAGGCTTCAGATAAGCGGGTTATCTGAAGCCTGTTCAGGGTTATTTACCGATCACTTTATCTATAAAGAACGGCTGTGCCATGCAGGTTGTTGCTGCCAGAGGTCGAAGTGATGCGGAAAGACTTTGCCCCTGCATCGCTGGCCTTTTCTGACAGTTGCTGCTCCAGCGAGAGCAGATTAGTACTGCCCGTTGCGCTGATGACACCGATTTTTTGCTGATCCAGCGGTGTGCTGCTGACCTGCTGGGCCGCTACGCTGGCAAATGACAGACCGCTTAGCACAGCCGCCACGACCATCATATTGATACTTTTCATAACGAACCCCTTCTCACTTATTCTGTTGAAAAACAAAAATTACTGATAAATCACAGCCGTGCCGTGCAGTTTGTTCTGGCCGCTGGTTGAGGTGATGCGGAACGATTTCGCACCCGCTTCATCCGCTTTAGCACTCAGCTGCGCTTCAACAGAAGACAGATTGGTGCCGCCCAGTACTGAGATGGTGCCAACTGGCTGCTGATTAACAGGTTCGCTGGTCACCAGGTCAGCGGCAGATGCGCCAAAAGTCAGAGTCGTCAGTGCCAGTGCTGCCAGGGTGATTTTGATGTTTTTCATAATAATCTCTCTATTCAATATTGAAATTCGGTTGGTCTGAATGGGTTGTCACTATTTAATTAATGACCGTTAAACAAATGATAGACCCCGATACGGTTTGTCGTCAACATTTATTTAATGAGCGTTATTTTATTCGCGAAGTGGCGTGATTATGGGCTTCAGCCTCTTTTCTGACTTAACCTAAGGGGCTGTAATAATGCGCTGGCGCACAAAATGGCAACCCCTGTCGGCGGCATCCACGCCAGGCCTTGCACATTTTTATAATGATCGGTAATTTAATAGGGTGTTTTACTGTCAGTGAGGGTGTATGAGTCAGGTTCAGGATTGCGATGTAAAGAAATGCCGCGGCCGACCAAAAGTGTTCGATCGCGAAGCAGCGCTCGATAAAGCTCTGACCCTGTTCTGGACGCACGGTTACGAGGGAACTTCTCTGGCCGATCTGGTGGCCGCAACCGGCGCGAAAGCGCCAACCCTCTACGCCGAGTTTGTTAATAAAGAGGGGTTGTTTCGCGCGGCGATGGAGCGTTATGTGGAGAAGTTCAGTGCATGGCGTGAAGCGGCATTGGGCGATGACCAGTTACCGGTGGATCGGGCTATTGAAGCCTATTTCCGCGCCACCGCGGCCTGTTTTACCGAACGCGACTCTCCCGGCGGCTGTTTCTTTATCTGCACCTCGACCGCCCTGTCGGCGGCTTCAGCAGAGATTGCCACCATGCTGCAACAGCAGCATCAGTCGCAGGAGCATGTGTTAAAAGATTTTCTGCTGGCGCGTCAGCAGCGTGGTGAACTGAGTGCGTCAGTAAACATTCCCGCGCTGTCACGTTATCTGAGTTGTATGCTGCAGGGCATGTCGGTGCGGGCGCGTGAAGGCGTTGAGCGTGACGATCTGGAGAGCATTATTGATACGCTGATGGCGATGTGGCCGACACTCACCGGCCTGTGTCAGGCTAAGCGTTAAAAATATCAGGGCGGCGATGCCGCCCTTTTCATCTTTTATTCCGGTTTTTATTCCAGAAAGAAAACCGGTTTTAACTGCTCACTGATCGGGCTGTTATCTGCATTCGACGGCATCAGATCTTTCATTGATGCCCACCAGCGCTGACAGACCTCCGTTTCTGCCACCGCGTTCCAGCGCTCCTCAGATTCAATCTCAACGCTGGCGAACAGCAGATGCCGCTCGGCGTCCAGCCAGATGGCATAGTTGTGCGCGCCGTGCGCTTTCAGGGTTTCGGCCAGTTCAGGCCAGATCGGTGAGTGCCGACGCTCATACTCTGCATGGCAATAAGGATTCACCTGCATCACAAAGGCTTTACGCAGCATTAGCAGGCCCTGCATCCAGCGCCGGTTGCCACGGCTTCACACCAAAGCGCTCACCCAATGCAACCAGCTGTTCTGTGGTGATACTCTGACGAATACCGCCCATCGACAGCACTTTGACGATCACTTCTGACGATTTCTCCGCCGTATCAATCAGACCAAAAGTCTCATCGAGTGTCGGGCCCGTGCCAAAGACGCCGTGGAATGGCCACATCACCAGGGTATGTGACTGCATCTGCCCGGCTGTCGCGGTGCCGATTTCATCGGTGCCGGGTACCATCCAGGGTAAAACACCCACACCGTCCGGGAACACCACCAGACATTCGGTACTCCCTTCCCACAGCAGGCGGGTAAAGCGGGCGGAATCCATCTCAACCACATAGCTTAAGGCCATAAAGTTGGTAGCGTGACAGTGCATGATTACCCGGTCTGCACCCTTGCTGACCGCTTTACGCACCGCATGAGACTGAAAGTGTGACGCCAGTTCAGAGGTCGGCAAACCGCCATTCGACAGGCCCCAGTGAATTTTATAAGAGAGCCCTTTGTCATCGACCTGCAGCAGTGCCAGACAATCCGCCGGATCCAGCTGGACATTACGCATGAATTTTCCTGACCCGGTCACCAGAAACCAGTCATTCGCCAGCGCTGGCGCGGGTTGTGTCAGCTCAATACAGCGCGGTTGCAGGCAGAAATCAGCGGCAAAAGGTTTAACCTCCTCTTCCCGCAGACGCAGGCTGACGTTGCCGCCGTTACGTTCGTCCCAGCCCTTCAGCCACATATCGCTGGTTGCTTTGACCATTCCCTTAACAAACCCGGAAGAAAGAATGCTTTGCATAGTGAAATCCTTAACGTTGGCTCAAAATCTGTTGTTCATAATGACGGACGTCGCCTAACCAGCTGGCATCAGCCGGGACGTCATGGCGCAGGCACCAGGCTTCCCATACCGCCTGCCACGGCAATGATTTTTGCTCTTCCAGCAGCGTCAGCCGCGCGGTGTAATCGCCCTCGTTCTCGGCCTGGCGCAGACGGTCGGTTGGCTCCAGCAGAGCACGCAGCAGCGCTTTTTTGGTGTTACGGGTGCCGATAACCCAGGCGGCAATCCGGTTGATAGAGGCGTCGAAGAAATCGAGTCCGATATGCACTTTGTCGAACAGTTGATGGCGGACGATCTCGCTGGCGATCGCCTGAGTTTCATCATCCAGCAGCACCACATGGTCGCTGTCCCAGCGCACCGGGCGGCTGACGTGCAGCAGCAGACGCGGCACATAGAGCATCGCGGCAGAAATTTTGTCGGAGATCACTTCGGTGGGATGAAAATGTCCCGCATCCAGGCATAGTGCCGTCTGGCGGCTGGCGGCGTAACCAAGATAAAACTCATTGGAGCCCACGGTATAGCTCTCTGCGCCAATGCCAAACAGCTTGCTCTCAACCGCGTCGATATGGTGCTGCGGGTTCAGTTTTTCTGAGATGATCTCATCCAGTGCGCTCATCAGACGCTGACGCGGGGCCAGGCGATCCACGGTAATATCTTTCATGCCGTCCGGCACCCAGATATTCATCACTGACGGCGTGCCAAGCTGCTCACCAAACGAAGCGGAGATGCGGCGACTCGCTTTGCAGTGATCGATCCAGAACTGACGCACGGTTTTATCACTGTGTGACAGCGTAAAACCGTCGGCACTCATCGGATGCGAGAAGCAGCTGGGGTTAAAATCCAGTCCTAAGTTGTGCTCTTTCGCCCAGGCAACCCAGTTGGCGAAATGGGCAGGTTCAATGGCATCCCGATCGACTGGCTTGTCACTTTCCAGATAGATAGCGTGCAGGTTCAGACGTTTTGCGCCTGGGATCAGAGACATCGCCTTGTCGATATCGCTGCGTAATTCACTGGCATTGCGTGCCCGCCCCGGATAGTTGCCGGTCGCCTGGATGCCGCCAGTCAATGCGCCCTGTGGGTTCTCAAAGCCCCGGACATCGTCCCCCTGCCAGCAGTGCATCGAGACAGGAATGCCGTCCAGCTGGCGAATGGCCTGTTCAACATCAACTCCATTGTCAGCGTAGCGTTGTTTAGCCAGTTCAAAAGCCTGTTCAATCTGCTTAGTCATAAGCGGGTTCCTTAGCGGGTTGACTCAGCGTCGCGAAGCGTGCCTGACTGGCACTGAAGACGCTGTGAGTTTGCGGTTCGAATTTTTCCAGTGGGAAGTTGTTGATGACGCTGCAGCGGAAATCAGCCACATCGATCAGTTCGCCAAGTGCAATCAGCTGGCAACCAACGTTACCCAGCGTGGAGGCTTCAACCGGACCTGCCAGCACCGGAATCTGGCAGGCATCGGCACAGAGCTGGTTAAGAAAACGGTTCTGACTGCCGCCCCCTACCACGTGAAGCTGGCTGAAAGGTTTGCCTCGCAGCTCTGCCAGCTCCTGGATCACCTCGCGATAGAGCAGTGCCAGGCTGTCAAATATGCAGCGGGCCAGCGCGGCGGCAGATTGTGGCACCGGCATTCCCTGCTCTGCGCAGGCGTTCTGAATTTCGTTAACCATGCTGTCGGGATTGATGAAGCGCGCATCGTTGGGACTAATCAGTGAAACACAGGCGGGCTGCCGTGCCGTCTGATCAATCAGTGCGCTGAGATCGTCAATCTGAAGTTCGCCGCAGATGCGCTGCAACAGCCATAAGCCCATGATATTTTTCAGTACGCGGTAGCCTTCTGCGCCGCCCTCATTGGTGATATTGGCGCGTAACGCGGCATCGCAGGCATAAGGCTGCAAACTTTCAAAGCCCATCAGCGACCAGGTTCCGGAACTGAGATAGGCCGCATCGTCCTGCATCAGCGGCGTTGCCAGAACCGCGCTGGCGGTGTCGTGGGTGGCGACGGCAATCACCGGGACCGGGACACCTGCGCTATTGACCCAGTGGCCGACGGTGTTACCCGGTGCCTGCGGCTGACCGAACCATTCAGGAGCAACGCCCGCCCAGGCGAGCAACTCACGATCCCATTCGCCGCTGTGAATATTGAGCATTTGCGTGGTGGTGGCGTTGGTGTATTCCCAGTTGAGATTGCCGGTCAGGCGATAATGCAGGTAGTCCGGCATCATCAGCGCATGCGCCACGCGGGCCTGCCAGTCGGGCTGCTGCTGATGCAGGGCGCGCATCTGATAGAGCGTATTGAATGGCAGGAACTGAATGCCGGTTCGGGCGTAGATGGCACTGCGGCTCAGTTCGTGCTGCGCCTGCTCCATCAGGCCGTGGGTGCGCGCATCGCGGTAGCTGACCGCCTCACCCACCGGCTCGCCCTCTGCATCCAGCAGCACCATATCAACGCCCCAGGTGTCGATACCGATACTGTCTGGCACGATCTTCTCTTCATCTAACTGAGCCAGCCCGGCGCGTATCTCCTGCTCAAGCATCGTCAGATCCCAGCAGTCATAACCGGCACGACGCTGGCGCTTATTTTTAAAGCGCCGGACCTCACGAAGCGCGAGCTGGCGCTGCGCAGCATCCCAGCTTGCGAGCATGACCCGCCCGCTGGATGCCCCGAGATCAATAGCAACAATGTTTCTCCTGGTCATGGCGACTTTTCCCTGTGATTGAGTGGTCACAGAGTAAAAACCTGGCCGGTTAAAGACCTTCCCCGGAGTGCCAGCGGCTGATAAGCCCTGGCAGACTTGCAAAGAACTTCGTGAGAGAGATCACAGAGGCGAAAGGCAGGAGGATGTGACCCCTGCCGCAAATCTGTTAACTGCTGAGGATTTCTTGAAAAATCAGCATGATTCCTGCTGAGTCAGGCTGAAAATTCAAGGTAAGGTTAGAGCGTGCTGATTAGACTGCGTTACGGTTTTGTTAAGCAGCGAGAGATGACCATGACCATATTGCACAGTGCGGATTTTTTCCCCGAAGGCGATTACGCCATTGCGATTGAACCCCGCGTACCCCAGGCCGCCTTCCCGGAACATCATCATGATTTCCATGAAATTGTGCTGGTTGAGCAAGGCTCTGGCATTCATGTGTTTAATGGTCAGCCACAAACGCTGTGCGCCGGTTGCGTCTGCTTTGTGCGCGATCACGATCGTCATCTTTATGAGCAGACCGACAACCTTTGTCTGACCAACGTGCTTTATCGCAGCCCCGGCGCGTTTCGCTTTCTCTCCGGGTTACAGGCTTTACTGCCCTGCGATCAGGACGGGCAATATGCTTCCCACTGGCGCATCAATCAAAAGGTGATGACGCAGGCGCTGAGTGTGGCGGCGCAGATGCAGCCGGATGATAACTGGTCGATGGAAAAACAGGCGCGTCAGGAACAGCTCTTTTTACAGTTGCTGGTGCTGTTGCGTGAGGCGTGCATTGATGGACAGAGTCAGGATCAGGAGGCACGGCTGCATCGTCTGCTCGACTGGCTGGGTGAGCATTACAGTGATGAGATTATCTGGGATGAACTGGCGGATCGTTTCTCCCTGTCGCTGCGTACCCTGCATCGGCAAATGAAGCAGCAAACCGGCAGCACGCCGCAGCGCTACCTGAACCGTGTGCGGCTGTTGCAGGCCCGTCATCTGCTGCGTCACAGTGATATGCGAATTACCGATATCGCCTTCCAGTGTGGATTTGGGGACAGCAACCATTTCTCAACCCTGTTCAGGCGCGAATTTGGCTGCGCACCGCGAGCGGAGCGCCAGCAGATGATGTAAAGGAGCCAATCATGGCATTGATACTCAGTCGGGATGACTATTTTCCCGCCACTACTCTACCGGTGGCGGTCGCCGAAAGGATGCCACAACCCTCTTTCCCGCCGCATCGACACGAATTCAGTGAAATCGTGATTGTCTGGCGCGGCAATGGCCTGCACGTCCTCAACGATCGGCCCTGGCTGATTACCTGTGGCGACGTTTTTTATATCCGCGACAGTGACTGCCACAGCTACGACAGCGTTAACGATCTGGTGCTGGATAACATCCTTTACTGTCGGGATCGCTTTGGTCTTGCCCTTGACTGGAATCAGCTGCTGCCGCAACAGGGACCGGATGCGCCAGGCGGCTGGCGGCTGACCACGCGAGGGATGGCGCTGGCCCGGGGAGTGATCAGCCAGCTGGAGCGTGAAAGCCGCAAAAGCGACCCCCTGTCAGTTCAGCTCTCGGAGGCGCTTTTTTTACAGCTGGCGCTGATTCTGCGCCGCCACGGCTACGCGGCCGACCGCCCCTGGGCGTTGCCGGAGGGGGAACAGCTCGATCTGCTGATGTCAGCGTTACAGGGTGCGATTGCCCGCCCCTTTGATCTCGCGGAGTTTTGTCAGCAGAACCAGCTCAGCGAACGGGCGCTGAGGCAGCTTTTCCGTCAGCAGACCGGGATGACCATCGGTCATTACCTGCGTCAGCTGCAGCTCTGTCAGGCAAAATATCTGCTGCGCACCCAGGATTGTCTGATTAGTGAGGTTGCCGCCCGCTGCGGCTTTGATGACAGTAACTATTTTTCGGTGGTTTTCACCCGTGACACCGGTTTACCTCCCAGCGCCTGGCGACAGCAATTTATCGCGCCACGCCAGGCACTGAAAAGTGCCGAGTCTTAATAAAACGGGCCTGCATAGCAGGCCCGTTGAGGTAACAGAGAAAAGCTGTTCCACATTGCCGGGAAACAGTGCCTGCGAATTAAACTAATGTGTTGTTGTAAGTAAAACCCCGACGGGGTGAGCCATCAGTCTGGCAGGCCCCGCCTGCATAAAGACAGAGTCACTATTCGCGATCAGGCCGCCATGCCAAGTCCCACAATATTGGCGGCAATGATAATCACCACACAGCCGATTGATAAAACGCTGACCGGTCGGCGCCCCGCAGACTTCCACTCCTTCATCAGCAGCCCCACCAGACCACCACACAGGACGTATAGACTCATGTGCAGCATCCAGCTGACATAGTCATACTGCGCCGGGATTCTGGCATGGCCCCAGGCATAGAAGAAGAACTGCAGATACCACATGGTGCCGCCGAGCACCGCAAAAGCGGTATTGGTAATCAGCAGCGACTTCCCGACCGAGAAGTCTTTACGCACCGACAGCTCTGGCCGGGTGGCCAGCCGCCAGAAACAGAAGGCCAGATTAACCAGAGCCCCGCCGCCCATAATGATCACGTAGCTGGGCAGAGCTACATACAGCGGATCGATGCCAAGATTAGCGGCGGCCTGATGCATGGGCTTAGCCGCATCCATGGCAAAGGACATACCCGCCGAGAAGATGCCGCACATCACCGCCAGCACCAGTCCTTTTCTGAGATTAAACTCTTCTGCGTTAATCCCCAGCGCCCGCTCTTTTAACAGCCCGGCACGCGACACAATCCCGACGCCAATCAGTGCCACCAGTACGCCCAGCAGGGTTAACCGGCCACCCGCCGACGCGAAGAGCTCACCAAAGCGCCCCTGCAGAAGCGGTGTCATCAGCGTGCCGACCACCAGGGTAATGCCAATCGCGATACCGATCCCCATCGACATGCCGAGATAACGCATGGTCAGGCCGTAGTTGATATTGCCTATGCCCCACATCGCGCCAAACAGAAATACCGGTGTCAGCTGGGACAGCGAGAAGCTGCTGTAATAGGCCATAAAATCTGGCAGTAAAATGGCACTTACCGCCCACGGCAGGATCAGCCACGACATCAGGCCACCGATCGACCACATGGTTTCCCATGACCATCTTTTCACCTGTTTAAAAGGCGCGTAGAAACACGCGGCGCTGGCAGCTCCGACAAAATGCCAGAAGATACCCGCAATAATGGCACTGTTCATTGTTATTCCCCGGTTAGGTTGAGGCCTGTCGGAAACCTGTCTGCTTCCGCTCAGCAGGCAGTCTACGTTCAGCAGGAATTCCTCAGCCTTTGGATAAATGCCGGAAGCCACAGTGAAGTGGCAATATTTACCCGTTGTGCCCATCAGGGATCACAATTTCACCGTTGTCAGAAAACCGGACGATTAGTTAAGTAAGTA
The DNA here is from genome assembly GCF_025910075.1 of Pantoea sp. RG18. Lineage (NCBI taxonomy): Bacteria > Pseudomonadati > Pseudomonadota > Gammaproteobacteria > Enterobacterales > Erwiniaceae > Pantoea > Pantoea sp. RG18. Next base: position 940,068 of record NZ_JAPCIL010000002.1, on the reverse strand, counting down.
ACTTATTATTCAATGTTTTTTTCATTTTTGCTGTGTGGCGCAGCACAATTCTGATCTGACTGCCATTCACAAGGGAAGGTTGGCAAATGTGCAAAGAAGCCTTTCATTAACGCGGGCAAGGTCGTATAAACTGGGGAAAATTGATCGGATCAGGGAATGGGATGACGACAAAGTGGTTAACGCTGTTTCTTTCGCAGTCAGTCAGCCAGGTAATGCTGGATGATCTGCGCGCGATATTACCTGCAGATGCGATAAAGGTGTTTGTGAATGGCCTGGATGAAACCCACTATGCCACCCTTGAGTGTGTGCAGGCGGATCAGCATTGCGCCCTGATCGCCTCAGCGATAGTGGTCTGGCGTCAGCTCGGACATGTTCACCATATTCTCTATAAAAAAGGTGAGGTGTTGCGGGAGGAAAATGATGCAACGCAGTTCCAGCTGTTCACTCTGCTGAAAACCCACCGCGCCGTATTGCAGATCTCATGATAAGATCGCAGCCCCTGAAATCGCTGTTTGCAGCAGGTAAATTATGAGAATTGGAATTCTGTTTCCGATCGCCATCATTGTGGCGGGCGTGGGCTTTCTGGCGTGGTTTATTGGCAATGGCCTGGCGATGCCAGGCTCCTGAAGGTCAGCGCAACTGACTGTCTTTACTGCCCCGACGGTTATATAAACTGCTGGTCTGCTGCTGCTTGTCGATTTTTTCCTGACACGCCACACAATAGTGCACGCCTTTAAGCGCCTGACGACGCGCTTCGGGAATCGGCTCGCCGCAGAGCTCACATTCGGTGGCGCTTTCGCCCTGTCCGATCGACTGTCTTACCCGCTCAATGCCGTCATTGACGGTGCTATCGATCTGTTCCTGTACTGCGCCTTCTGACGCCCATCCATTTGCCATGATTTAACCCCTTTATTACCACTTCACTCCTTTAAATCTACAACATATTGACGTTTTTGCCGCAGAACTCACCGATATCTGTGATTGGCTGCCAGCCGCTCCCGGCAGCTGGCAATCAGCTAAAGGTAGCCCTGAGCAATCTGTTTCACCCTGCTATCACATTACTGCAACGTATCGATAGCGGAGAGCTAAGCGAATGACAACACATCATCAACATTTCATTAATGGCGAATTTGTAGCCCATCAGGGTGACCGTTGGATTGAAGTGATCAATCCGTCCACGGAGGCGTTGCTGTCCCGTATTCCCCAGGGCAGTCGTCAGGATGCCAGCCTTGCTATCAGCGCCGCAGAAGTGGCTCAGCCTGGATGGGAAGCGCTGCCTGCAGTAGAGCGCGGCGTCTGGCTGCACAAAATTGCCACCGCCATCCGCCAGCGTGAGCCTGAACTGACGGCAACCATTGTGGCTGAGGGTGGAAAAACCCAGGGGCTGGCGAAGACCGAAGTGATGTTCACCGCCGACTACCTCGATTACATGGCGGAGTGGGCGCGGCGCTATGAAGGTGAGATCATCAACAGTGACCGCCCCAACGAAAATATCTTCCTGTTTAAAAAAGCGATCGGCGTCACTACCGGAATACTGCCGTGGAATTTCCCCTTCTTCCTCATTGCCCGCAAAGCGGCACCGGCCCTGATCACCGGAAACACCATCGTGATCAAACCCAGTGAGCTGACACCGAATAATGCGGCACTTTTTGCCGACATCATACAAAAGCTGGGTCTGCCTGCTGGCGTCATTAACTTTGTTTATGGTCTGGGACCGGAAGTGGGACAGGAGCTGGCGGCAAATCCTAAGGTCGGTCTGGTGAGTCTGACCGGAAGCGTCGGTGCGGGCATTGCCACCATGGAAGCCGCGGCTAAAAATGTCACCAAAGTGTCGCTGGAACTGGGTGGCAAAGCCCCTGCCATCGTGATGGATGATGCCGACCTCGAGCTGGCTGTGCGGGCGGTCGTCAGCTCGCGGATCATTAACAGCGGCCAGGTCTGCAATTGCGTAGAGCGGCTCTATGTGCAGGAAGGCATTTACGATCGTTTTATCAGCGCACTGACCGCCGCGTTTCAGCAGGTGACATTTGGCGACCCGGCCGAACGCAGCGATATCGATATGGGTCCGCTGATTAATGCCGCAGCACGGGATCGGGTGGAGCAGAAGGTGGCAGAGGCCGTCGCCGCAGGGGCAAAAGTGGTTCTGGGCGGCAAGCGCGCCGGAGACAGAGGCTTCTTTTTCCAACCCACCTTGCTGACTGAGGTGCGCCAGGAGATGGCGATTATGCAGGAGGAGATTTTTGGCCCGGTTCTGCCGGTGATGAGTTTTAAAACGCTTGACGAGGCGATTACGCTGGCCAACGACTGCGAGTATGGGCTGACCTCCTCGATTTATACGCAGAATCTGAATACCACCATGACCGCGCTGCGAAAGCTGAAGTTCGGCGAAACCTATGTTAACCGTGAAAACTTCGAAGCGATGCAGGGATTTCATGCCGGGTGGCGTAAATCGGGTGTCGGCGGTGCCGATGGAAAACATGGTCTGGAGGAGTATCTGCAGACCCATGTTGCCTATTTACAGTTCAGTTAATCACTGGCTCGATCTTACCTCCTCCCGTACCTGACGTTGTCAGTACCAGAGTGGGCCAGTAATTGGCCCACTCTTTTATGCCACCCGCTTACTGCAGCGCAGCAGCGCGATGCCACTCAGCACCGCCACAGCCATCAGGTAGTATCCAGGCGCCAGACTGCTGCCGGTGGCGGCAATCAGCATGCTGCAAATCAGCGGTGCAAACCCGCCAAATACCGTCACGGCCACGTTGTAGCTGATCGCCATGCCGCTGGCGCGCGTGGTCGCCGGGAAGAGATCGGCCATCACCGACGGCACCGTGGAGAAATAGACCGACTTGAGTAGCGCCATCCACGCCACCAGCAGGATCAGCGTGGTGGGCGTAGTGTGATCGACCATCCATTTGAAGGCGGGATAGATCGTGACCATCAACAGCAGCAGCGATCCCCACATCAGCGGCAATCGGCCTATCCGCTCCGCCCACAATCCCATTATGGGCGTCACCACCGTCAGGATAATCCCTGCGACCAGCGTGGCGGTGAAGGCCACCGATCCCGGCAGATGCAGCGTTTTGGTGGCGTAGGTCGGAATGTAATTGAGCATGTAGTTGACCGCGGTCGAGATCACCATCACCCCAATCGCCAGGGTGATCAGCGCTTTCTGCCGCCCGAACAGCGTTTTCAGCGGTGCGGCTTCCTTCTCCTGCGTCGCAAAGCTGGCGGGCTCCTGCACGTGACGGCGAATGTAGATCCCCAGCGGTCCAATCAGTAAGCCGAAAGCAAACGGGATACGCCAGCCCCACGCCTGAATCTCGCTTTCGCTCAGCCAGTGTGTCAGCCCCAGGCCGAACGCCGATGCCATCAGAGTACTGGCGCCCTGTGTGGCGAACTGCCAGCTGGCGATAAAGGCTTTGCGCTCGGGAAAGTGCTCTACCAGGAAAGCGGTGGAACTGCCAAACTCGCCCCCGGCAGAGAAGCCCTGAATCAGGCGCGCCAGGATAATCAGCAGCGGCGCCGCCAGACCAATAGTGGCGTAACCCGGCATAAAGGTAATGATCGCCCCGCCCAGCATCATCAGATTGATTGAGAGCAGCAGCGCTTTTTTACGGCCATGACGGTCGGCATAGTTGCCCAGCACGATGGCACCCAGCGGACGGATCAGGAATGAGATGCCGAAGCTGCCGAAGGTCAGCAGTAGCGACACCGACGGATCGCTGACCGGAAAGAAGACGTGCGCGATGTAGCTGGCGAAGAAGCCATACACCGCGATGTCGAACCACTCCAGCGCGTTACCAATGCAGGTAGCGAACAGCGTTTTGTGCAGGCTCGGTTTCACCTGCGGAGTACTCTGTGCGATGCTGCTCATTGTTCACCTCTCCGCCACTGATGGTGGCGCGACATCAGTTGTTCGCCCTCTTCACCCAGTTGCCAGAAAAGGCGGGTCATGATCGCCAGCCCTTCACGTGCAACAGAGGTGAGCATGTGTTCGTTAACGCCGTGCTGGCCGCAGGCCGGATAGGAATGGGGCACCCACAGCGTCGGGAGGCCGAGGATATCGGCAAATACCTCATTGGGCAGTGAACCGCCGAGATTGGGCAACAGCGCCGGTTTTTTACCGCTGCTGCGGGCCAGCGTGTCCAGCGCCCAGGCCACCAGCGGATCCTGCGGATCGAGTCGCGTTGCAGGTGAACCGCGCATAAACTCTACGCTGACGTTATCGAAGCCGTGCTGATGCAGGTGACTTTCGACATGCCGGACCAGATTTTCCCAGTCGGTGCCGACCACAAATCGCAGCTGACACACCGCCGTGGCGCTGCCGGGAATGGCGTTCATCGGGCGCGCCGGGTTACCGGTTTCAAACGCCAGCACCTCCAGCGTGTTCCAGCCATAAAGACGCTCCGCAGGCGTCAGACCCGGCTCGCCCCAGCCGTCGGCCAGCGCCGGATCGCCCGGCATTCCGCCCACCTCAATATCACTGAGGATGGCGCGCACCGCATCGGTCAGGGAGTCCGGTTTCAGCGCGGCGACCTGCAAAACACCCTTTGCATTCACCAGGCAGGCGAGCGCATTCGCCAGCTGGGTGCCGGGATTACTCAGCAGTCCGCCCCAGTTGCCGGAGTGATAGGCGTTGTCGCGCGCCCTGATAGTCAGACGAAAGTTCGCCGCGCCACGCGAACCCAGGAACAGTGTCGGCCGCACCGCGTTCAGTCGCGGGCCATCAGAGGCGATAAAGAGGTCTGCCTGTAACAGCGCCCGCTGTTGCTGGCAAATCTCCACCAGCCCTGGCGAGCTGATCTCTTCACCCATTTCAAACAGGATTTTGCAGTTGAAGCCCAGTGCGCCACCGCGTGCCTGCCACACCTGCTCCAGCGCCGCGAGATTGATGCAGTGCTGGCCTTTATTGTCCGCACTGCCGCGTCCGTACAGGCGGTCATCTTCAGCCGTGAGTCGCCACGGTGATAAACCGTCGCGCCAGTTCTCATCGTCGCCGAACACCACATCGCCGTGGCCATAGCAGAGCAGCGTCGGTCTGGAGGGATCTTCAATGAGCGTGGCGATCAGAAACGGCGGGCTGCCGGGCTGCGGATTCTCAAACGGGTGCAGCGTAAAGCCCATCGCCGCCAGCTGCGGGCCAATCTCCTGCTGCAGATAGTTCTCAAGCTCCACCTGCCTGCTGGCGTGCTGGCTTTCAGTTACGCAGGAAATTCGTCGTGCCAGCAGCTGCTGAAACTCGCCACTGTCGAAATAGTGCATCGCCTGGTCAACGGTCTGTTGCTCTGTCATGTTTGCCCTTTCTGTTCTTTTTATCGTGCTTTATCTTTGACAAACTTCTCTCTTTGCCACAATTATTAATTTATCGAGTGAGCCTTGCTTTTAAAGCAAGCCACGCCTGCCCTTTTATGATGCGTTTTGCCGGAGTGACCATGTTAAGCAGTGAGATCCGCTATTTCCTGGCGGTCGTACAGTGCGGATCGCTCAGCGCCGCCAGCGAGCAGCTCTTTGTGGCCGTGTCGGCGATTAGTCGCCAGATCCAGCGCCTGGAAACGCAGGTGGGTGTGCCGCTGTTTGAGCGGCATGCACGCGGCATGGTATTGAACGAAGCCGGTGAAATATTCGCGCATCATGTGCGCAAGAGTCAGCTCGATATGGAATATGCGCTGGCGGAGATTAAGGGGCTGAAAGCAATACGGCGCAGCCTGATCCGCATCGCCTGTACCGACGGAATGGCGTTCAGTCTGCTGCCGGGTCTGCTGGCGGAGTTTCGTCAGGCCAATCCCGGCGTGCTGTTTGCGCTTAACGTGACGCACTCGCAGGGCGTGGCGGCATGCGTCAGGGCTGGGGAATGTGATGTTGCGCTGCAGTTCAGTCTGCAGCCGGAGCGCAGCGTTGAGGTGCTCGGCTCGTGGCCGGCGCCGGTGTTACTGGCGATGCATCTGTCGCATCCGCTGGCGTCGCGTCAGGTGACGCTGGCCGATCTGCATGGCTGGCCGCTGGCGTTGCCAGGTCAGCATACTACCGTGCGGCAGTTGTTTGACCTCTCCTGTCAGATGAACGACTGCGTGGTCGAGCCGGTGCTGACCTGCGACTATTTCGCTACGCTCTACCACTTTTTGCTGCATACCCCGCAGGCAGTAACCATTTGCAGTGCGTTTACCCTGTTGTTTGAGCGCGACACGCAAAATCTGGTGTTGCGTTCGATGGGGGTGGATCAGCTGAGTCAGCGAACGTTGCAGCTTCAGACGGTGTCCGGCCGCCAGCGGAATGCGGCGCTGACGCTGTTTCTGCAGTTTTTGCAGCAGCGGCTAACGGAGATGGATCAGCAGGTGAGGATGGGATGAGGAGTACAGGGTTGTGGGTTAACCAGCTCGGTACCAGATTGCCATGTGATTCAGGTTGCTAAGGGAATATGGGTTAACGTCCTGGCTGCTTCCGTGAGAGGGTGCTGGCTAAGGAACAAGGGTTACGTCTGCACCGATTCGCTGTGAGAGGGTGCAGGCGAAGGAAACACGACCCGATCGGAAAGTCGCAAAAGCCGACCTCCATGGCATGCCCGGCCCACGCGATTACGCACCTCATCCCTGAGGTGCGCCCGTTGCCGGGCCAACGCTTTGCGTTGTTCAAAAACGCTCCCGGCGTTTTTATCCGGGCGGCGGGACGCTTTCCTCCTCTGCTCGTGTTCCCTTCGCGTTGAGCTTTATCATTGCGGTCATATAAACCCTGACATTAGTGCAGCTTTATCGTTGCGGTCATATAAACCCTGACTTTAGTGCATAAGCTTAGCCCCACTCGTAAGTGGGGCTCTGGCTTTAGCGGCAATCACTTACTGCTTAATATCAACCTGATAGAAAATATGTTTGCCGAACGGATCGACCTGATAGCCGCTGACCGATTTGCGCACCGGCTCAAAGATGGTGGAGTGCGCAATCATCACCGCAGGCATCTGGTCATGCATCATCTGCTGTGCCTGCAGATAGAGCGCGGTGCGTTTGCCCTGATCCGGCTCGGCGCGGGCTTCGGTGATTAACTTCTCGAACGGCTGATAGCACCATTTTGAGGAGTTGGAACCGCCCTGTGCCGAGGTACAGCTGTAAAGCGGGCCAAAGAAGTTGTCCGGATCGCCGGTGGCGGTGGTCCAGCCCATCAGCGCCGCCTGATGCTCACCGCTGCGCACGCGTTTCAGGTATTCGCCCCACTCATAGCTGACGATATTGGCTTTGATGCCCACTTTAGCCCAGTCCGACTGAATCATCTCCGCCATGCGGCGCGCATTCGGGTTGTAAGGCCGCTGAACCGGCATCGCCCAGAGCGCAATTTCGGTACCCGGTTTCACACCCGCCTGTTGCAGCAGGGCTTTGGCCTTCTCTGGATCGTAGTCGTAATCTTTAAGATCTTTGTCGGCGCTCCAGACGCCCGGTGGCAGGATATTTTTCGCAACCGTGCCGGTGCCTTTAAAAATCGCATCAATGATCGCCGGTTTGTTGATCGCCATCGCCAGCGCCTGGCGCACTTTGACGTTATCGGTTGGCGCCTTAGTGGTGTTAAACGCCAGGAAGCCGGTATTCAGACCCGCCTTCTGTTCCAGGGTGATATCCGGGTTAGCGCGCATCTTTTCAAGATCGGCGGGATTAGGGAATGGCATTACCTGACACTCATTCTTCTCCAGCTTGGCATAACGCACGGAGGCATCCGGCGTGATGCTGAACACCAGCCGATCGAGTTTCGCCTTGCCCTGCCAGTAGTCCGGGAACGCTTTGTAGAGAATGCGGGAATCTTTCTGATACTGCACCAGCTCAAACGGGCCGGTGCCGATCGGGTTCATATCGACCTTCTCCGGCGTCCCCGCTTTCAGCATCGCGTCTGCATATTCCGCCGAGTGGATCGAGGCGAAGTACCAGGCGAGATCGGCAAGGAACGGCGCTTCCGGATGGGACAGCGTAAAACGTACGGTGTGGTCATCGACCCGGTCGATACTTTTAATCAGCGTGGAGAGCTCCAGGCTTTCGAAGTTGGAATAGGTGCCGCCAGAGACATTGTGGTAGGGATTTTTCGGGTCCATCTGGCGCATAAACGAGAAGATCACATCGTCGGCGTTGAAGTCGCGGCTGGGTTTGAAGGCTTTATTGCTCTGAAACTTCACGTTCTTGCGCAGATAGAAGGTGTAAACCGTGCCATCCGGGCTGATTTCCCAGCGTTCCGCCAGGCTGGGCACCAGGTTGGTGGTGCCAGGCGTGAAGTCCACCAGCCGGTTGAAGACCGGCACCGCACTGGCGTCAACGCTGGTCCCGGAGGTATAGAGCTGCGGGTTAAAGTTCTCTGGCGATCCCTCAGAACAGAAGACCAGCGTTTTGGCGTTAACGCTGCCAGCCAGCGCTATCCCAGCCGTAACAAGCGCTAAGGTGGCTATCTTGATTTTCATTATTATCCTCGCTTTGTATTGACTTCCGGTGATCACAATATCTAAATGAATCATTCAGATGCTTCATTGATAGCACGATTCGGCACCATAACGAACCCCGCCGGTGGCTGACTAATAAGGAATAGTGATGACAGACAAACTTGAGTCGCAGCTCACAGAACGTTTTTTCCGTTACCTCGCCATCAGCAGTCAGAGCGATGCCAAATCCACCACCCTGCCCAGCACGCCGAGCCAGCACGCCATGGCGGAACTGCTGGCGGATGAGCTGCGCGCGTCAGGGCTGGATGAGGTGGTGATTGATGAACATGCCACGGTGACGGCGGTGAAACGCGGCAACCGGCCTGACGCGCCGCGCATCGGGTTTATTACGCATATCGATACCGTTGATGTCGGTTTGTCGCCCGATATCCACCCGCAGATCCTCACCTGGCAGGGCGAAGATCTCTGTCTGAATGCAGAGCAGGATATCTGGCTGCGCCGCGATGAACATCCGGAGATCGCGCCCTACGTCGGTCAGCAGGTGATCTTCAGCGACGGCACCAGCGTGCTGGGCGCGGACAACAAAGCGGCGGTCACCGTGGTGATGACGCTGATGCAGAACCTTAACGGCGACCACGGCGACATCGTGGTGGCCTTTGTGCCGGACGAAGAGATTGGGCTGCGCGGCGCGAAAGCGCTGGATCTGGAAACGCGCTTTAATGTTGATTTCGCCTGGACCATCGACTGCTGCGAACTGGGCGAAGTGGTCTATGAAAACTTCAATGCTGCCGCTGCAGAAATTGTGTTTACCGGCGTACCCGCCCATCCGATGTCGGGCAAAGGGGTGCTGGTCAATCCGCTGCTGATGGCCCATGACTACATCAGCCTGTTTGATCGGCAGCAGACCCCGGAGCACACCGAAGGCCGTGAAGGCTATATCTGGTTCAATGAGATTCAGGCCAACGCCAGCAAGGCGACGCTTAAGGCCTCAATCCGTGATTTTGATCTGACCAGCTTTGCGGCACGTAAGCAGCAGTTGCAGCAGGCAGCAGAGGATCTGGCAGCGCGTTACCCCACCGGCAAGGTGAGCGTGGGTATCAGCGATACCTACAGCAATATCAGCAATGCCCTGGGTGAGGATCGTCGCGCGATTGACCTGATCTTCAGTGCCTTTGCCGCGCTGGAGATTGAGCCGAAGGTGATTCCGATGCGTGGCGGTACAGACGGTGCCGCGCTGTCAGCCAAAGGTCTGCTGACGCCGAACTTCTTTACCGGCGCGCACAACTTCCATTCACGCTTCGAATTTCTGCCGGTAACGTCGTTTGTGAAGTCCTATCAGGTGGCGGAAAAACTCTGTTATCTGGCGGCGGAATAAGCGGAGGAATCGGGCGCAGAACGCGCCCGATTGCGATTATGGCTTCGCGCTGACATCAATGCCTGGGAAATATTTTTCAGCCAGCTTTTTGATGGTGCCATCGCCCTTCACTTTAGCAATCGCCGCATCCAAGGACTGCTTCAGCTGCGCGTCATCTTTGCGCAGGCCGTAGCCGATGCCTGAACCAAGAATCGCGTCATCTTCGACTGGCTTGCCAACAAACCCAAAGCCTTTGCCCTGCGGTTTATCGAGGAAGCCAGACTGACCGGCAGCGGACATCACCAGTGTGCCATCCAGACGGCCCGCGACCATGTCGTTGTAAACCTGGTTTTGATCCTGATACGAGGTCACGGTCACACCCTGCGGCTCCCAGTGCTTCTTCGCATAGGTTTCCTGGATGGATCCCTGTAATACACCGATGTTCTTGCCCTTCAGACCTTCGGCAGTCGGTGCCAGATTTTCACCGGTCTTCGCCACTAACATGGTCGGAATACGGTAGATCGGCTGCGTAAACGCAATGCTTCTGGCGCGCGCTTCGGTGATGTTCATCGCCGAGTTAATGGCGTCGAACTTTTTCGCCTGCAGTGCCGGGATCAGCGCATCAAAACTGCTCTCAACCCAGTGGCAGCTGAAGTTACCCGCCTTACAGATGGCATTGCCCAGCTCGATATCAAAGCCTTCCAGTTCCCCTTTAGCATTGCGGCTTTCAAAAGGCGGATATTGTGACTCCACGCCGTAGCGTAAATCCTGTGCCAGTGCCTGTACCGATGTCATCATGCCCAGAGCGAGAAAAAGCGCGTTCAGTTTTTTCATTATGTTATTTACCCCGAAAAGTCCTGGTTACCTGTTCCCCGAGCTGCCTCACGCGGTGGCGTGAATCAGTGAGAAAAAGCACATAGCGCAGCCGCGCCAGCCTCAAGTGTCGCCTCGTCTTTAGCAAAAGAGAGCCGAATCAGTTTGTTATCTGTGCCATCCATATAAAACGCCGACAGCGGTATGGTCGCCACACCGTGATCGACGATAAGACGTTTTACCATTTCACTGTCCGGTTCGTCACTGAAATGTCCATAGCTGGCGAGCATAAAGAACGAACCCGCACTCGGCAGCAGCCGGAACGGGGAGTTCTGCATCAGGGCAATCAGCCGATCCCGCTTCTGCTGATAAAAGGCGCTGAGCGACAGATAGTTCTCTGGCGTCTGCAGATAGTGTGCGAAACCGACCTGCATCGGCGTATCGGCGGCGTACATCATAAACTGATGCACTTTCACCAGCTCAGTCATCAGCTCTGCCGGTGCCAGACAGTAGCCTACCCGCCAGCCGGTGACGTGGAAGGTTTTGCCAAACGAAGAGACAATGACGCTGCGGGCTGCCAGCTCCGGATGCGTCGCCATCCCACAATGCGGGCGGCCATCAAACAGAATATGCTCGTAAACCTCATCGGAGAGCACCACGATATCGGTGTTGCGGATTAAGGCTGCCAGATGATTCAGGTCGTCGGGGGTCAGCACCTGCGCGCTGGGGTTGTGCGGCGTATTAATAATGATCATCCGGGTGCGCGGCGTGATTGCTGCCCGCAACTGATCCCAGTCGATAGCAAATGACGGCACCTGCAACTTCAGGCCAATCGGTTTACCGCCCTGCAACCGCACCACCGGCGCGTAGCTGTCAAACGCCGGTTCAAAGAAGATCACCTCATCGCCCTGATGAACCAGCGCGGTGATCGCCATATAGAGCCCCTGGCTGGCGCTGCCGGTGATCAGCACTTCACTGGCGGCATCATATTGTTGTCCATAGAGCGCCTGCACTTTGCTGGCAAGCGCGTCGCGTAAGGCGGGCAAGCCCATCATGGCGGCATACTGATTATGTCCTTCCTGCATCGCGCGGCTGACTGAGTCGACCAGCGCCGGATCACAGGGGAAATTGGGCGCGCCCTGCGACAGGTTAATCGCCTGATGCTGCGCCGAAAGCTGGCCAATCACGCTGAAAATAGTGGTGCCGACGTCCGGCAATTTTGAGTGGATAGCGACAGGCGTTTTCAGGGACATACTCTCTCCGTCAGGGGCTTAACCGCTCAGATGCGGTAAATAGCTATTCAACGGGCTGCGACTTGAGTCGGCAAGCGAAATGTCGTCATAATAGCCATGACAAAAATGCATAGCTGAGGTTCACCGTGTCACGCTTATCGCTGCCGCTTAATGCCATTCACGCCTTTCTGGTGACCGCCCGACATCTCAATCTGACCCACGCTGCCCGCGAACTTTGCCTGACGCAGGGCGCCGTCAGTCGTAAGATTGCCGCCCTGGAGCAGTGGCTGGGCGTGACGCTGTTTGACCGCCACGCGCGCGGTCTGCGCCTGACCCCTCAGGGCGCGGCGCTGCTGCCCGACTTACAGCAGGGTTTTGAGCTGATGGTTCAGGCCAGCGAGAAGGTCCGCCGTAGTCAGGTCAGCATTCGCCTGAAAGCGCCAACCTGTGCGATGCGCTGGCTGGTGCCCCGGCTGATGGCGCTGGAGCATCATCGTCCTGAACTGCATGTGGCCCTGACCACCACGCTGGATCATGCCGCGCAGCTGGAGAACTTCGATGTGGCGATTGTCTATGGTAAGCCGCACCCTGACGGAATTTGCCTGTTCAGTGAGTCGCTGACGCCAGTGATGGCAGCCGATCAACCCCGCCCGGACTCCCCGGCGGCACTGGCCACAATGACCTTTTTGCATCCGACGGCAGATACGCGTGACTGGCAGTGCTGGCTGCAGGCGCAGCAGGTGACACTGAACATGAAGCGGAACCAGCATTTTGCCACCATGGACTTAGCGATCAGTGCAGCGATTCAGGGGTTTGGTGTGGCGATGGCCGACAGCAATCTGGTGGAGAGTGATATAGCCAGCGGCAGGCTGATTAAGCCGTTCGCTGGCGAGGCAAAAACCGGTGCGGTTTACAGTTTACTGAAACGGCCCGCGCAGGATGCGCCACCGTTCCTGGCGGAGCTGGTGGCGTGGCTGTGCAGGGATCAGAAGGTGACCCAGTCGCCGTTATCCGCCGGTTTAGCCTGAGGCGCATTCAGCACGGTTGCTTTCGGCGCGGCAGGTTTATTCGTGATGACCGGTGCGGTCTGGCGGTTGCTGGAGAGACGGAACTTCGACACAGAAGCCTGCAGCGCTTCCGTCTGCAATGCCAGTGCGCTCGCCGCGGCAGAAACCTCTTCAACCAGTGAGGCGTTCTGCTGGGTCACGCTATCCATTTCGGTTACCGCAGCACCCACCTGAGAGATGCCTTTGCTCTGCTCTTCTGAGGCGGAAGCAATCTGTTTCATGATCGCATCAACATCCTGCACTGATTTCAGAATATTGTTCATGGTGCCGCCGGTGGTGCTGACCAGCTCGGCGCCTTTACCTACACGCTGAACCGAATCTTCAATCAGCGTCGCAATCTCTTTCGCGGCGTTGGCGCTGCGCTGTGCAAGGTTACGCACTTCAGAGGCAACGACCGCAAAACCCCGCCCCTGTTCGCCAGCACGTGCCGCTTCGACGGCGGCGTTCAGCGCCAGAATATTGGTCTGGAAAGCGATACCGTTGATCACGTTAGTGATTTCAGCGATTTTCTTCGAGCTGCCTGAGATGCCATCCATAGTGCTGACGACTTCACTGACCAGCTGACCGCCACGTTGTGCCGTGGTGGTGGCGGTTTCTGCCAGCAGGCTGGCCTGGCGGGCATTATCGGCGTTGAATTTTACCGTGGCCGTCAACTGCTCCATGCTGGCCGCAGTCTGTTCAAGCGCAGCGGCCTGCTCTTCGGTACGTGAAGAGAGGTCGTTGTTACCGGCAGAAATCTCTGCGGCACCGCGCGAGATATTCTCAGTGCCGCTGCGAATGGCGCTGACCGCTTCACGCAGGCTATCCTGCATGGCGCTCAGCAGCGGCACCAGTTTACCGACGCAGTTGCGTCCGAAATCGGATACCGGCTGACTCAGGTCGCCCGTGGCAATGACCGCGAAGTGGGTACGGATACTTTCCAGCGGACGGACCAGCATCGCCACCAGATAGCGGTCGGTAAACAGCAGAATAAACAGGCCGATAATTACCGTGATGGTAATAATCGTTTTGGTCATCGCGGTGAGGTGATCCACTTCAACCCGGGTTGCATCCAGCTTTTCAGCTGCGCCCTGGCTGAATTTCTCTGCGCTGATGCCAAAGGCACGACTGAGTGGCGGCGTGACGTTATTTGCCTGCTGACGATAAGCATCAGGCGAGGCCTGACGGGCCAGCTGCAACTGTGGCGTGACGCCCGCATCCAGCAGCTTTTGCCAGCTCTGAATCACCCCATCCACCACATCCGGGTTCATCGGGCCGGGTGCCAGTTGTTTAAAGTGCGCCAGTTGCTGGGTCATGCTGTCCAGCGCCTGCTGCACCGGAGCATAAGCCTCATCGTTCAGGGTCTGACCTGCGGCTTTGCTTTCCATCACGCGGGATAAGCGCGTGATAACACGAAAATATTGATCGTTGCCTTTGCTCAGCACCGTCATTTGCTCAACCAGATGACGGTCCACATCATTCCCTTCGCTGAGCGCGCCAAGAGAGTGAATGCTATACAGCCCGACGCCGCTCCACAGTAAACAAAACAGTCCCAGAATAGAGAGCATCACTGCGCGAATGGTAAAATTTTTGAGCATTCCCATACCAAAATCCTATACACGTTGACCCGCAAGCGTCGGGCATAGGAGGTTTATCGGCATGCGATTGTGAAGATGTAACTGTTTTGTTACCTAATATTTTACAGCGTCCCTAAGGCAAATTTCACTTTATAGCCTTTTTATTCAGCAGGTTAACCTTTAAAAAGCAGATTAATTCCATTCGCGCAATTTGATGGTTAGCAGGCTAACCATGAGCCACTCCTTAAAGCCTGACCATACGGCTCATTAATAGCCGGAAAAGCCGCATACGGGCGCGCATAAAGTTCCGCTTCAGAACCAGCCCGCTCTTCCGATTATCACCAAGTGACATCGTCACGTCAGAGCCCGGGTGCCAGGCTGGCCACACGACTTCCCCCTCCAGCTGATGCTTATATTCCGTAGCATCACGGGCAAAGGTAAACCAGTACTCGCTGACCCGTGCCGCAAATGCCCGATCGGCCTCACTGAAGGGTCGTTCTTCGTTGGGATCCGGCATCTGACTCAGCGTGTTCAGCACATAAGGCACTTCGTTGCCGTGCCAGGTGCCGTGCGGATAGAGGTCACGGGCATGTTCAGAGACATAATCAAACCAGTAGCGCCAGCCTGGCATTCCGGCATTGTGCTGCGCCCGCATCACCAGCCACGGCACCAGACTGAATGCCATATCGCGCGCCACGGCACGTCCCAGCCGCTGATCGTCATGAATGTCATACATCCATTTCAGCGTCCGGTAAGTGAGACGATTTTTATCGCGTAGCTGATGCAACACTGCGGTGGCATCCACGCCAAAATATTCCAGCACGCTGGCTTCATCGCTGTTGCTGCCCGCCATCAGCGGCAGACGGTGCTGTTTTGCAGCCATAAAGGTTTTCAGCATCGGCTCAGGCAGGACAGCGTCACCCGCAATCGGCACCGGCGGGATCGCCAGCGGCCCTTCCAGCGACCAGAAGGCATCGGCAGGCAGTGCGCGCAGGTCATCAGCGCTGGCATCGGGCGGCAGACCGAAATGGCGGGCCACCGCCATACCCTGCTGACGCGCTTTTTTCAGCGGCGTATCAGGCAGGCTGTAGGCGCTCTGCACAATCCCTTTATGAAACAGCCCTTCGGCCAGTGGCGAACAGCAGAGTGACAGCACGCTGCGTGCGCCTGAGGATTCACCGAAAAGTGTCACATTGCGGCGGTCGCCGCCAAAGGCAGGAATGTTGCGCTGCACCCACTGCAGTGCGGCAATCTGATCCAGCAGGCCAAAATTGTTAACCGTGCTGGCAACAGGGTATTCAGCATCCAGGGCCGGATGAGAGAAGAAACCGAGATGGCCGAGCCGGTAGTTGAGCGTCACCACCACCGCGCCGCGTGAAGCCATCGGCTTGCCGTTGTAAGGTGCCAGCCCGCCAGCACCAATGGTGTAGCCACCACCGTGCAGCCATACCATCACCGGCAGGGGTTTCACGGGCGCGACATCGGGCGTCCAGACATTAAGGTAGAGGCAGTCTTCGCTGAACTCACCCGGATCGCCACCGCCCACGGCCTGGCAGTAAGTGCGATTTTGCCAGCCGGAAGCCCCAAACGCGGTGGCGTCGCGCACCTGCTGCCAGGGCGTAACCGGCTGAGGCGGACGCCAGCGCAGTGCGCCAAGCGGTGCCGCCGCATAAGGTATGCCTTTGAATACGAAAAGGTCATCGTCCATGCATCCACGCAACTCCCCCTCAGCAGTCATGATCCTCAGACCTGTTTCGTTTTTCATTCCTGTTTCCCTGTTCAAACGTCCCTCCATTATTTGCAGGCCCGCCAGCATTGTCCAGGTACGGAAGGGATTTGCAGAATATGCCGAAGCGTGAGGGGCAGGCGTGAACATGCTCATCAACAGGTTCAGAGAGTCAGTTAGGGTTATGATTCAACGTTGTTTATCTTTTCGCAATTGGTCAATGACGCTGCCAGCGCCGGAGTGGCGAGTCGTTGCTCTGTTATCACGTGCGGTTGTGCGGCTGTTAATCAGTCAGTCTGCTAATAGATTAAGATACTCACGCGGGTAAACCTGCGCTGAGCGGTAAAGCGTTGTTTTTCCCCAGTCCTGTCAGCATATTACCCGCGTTGCCCCACTTCAGGTCCACTGGCCTTAGCAGGGCGAGTGCGGAGAAAGCGTTGCGGGCAACGCGCCTGTTGCCTGCAGAGGCGTCAGTCTGGCCGTAAGCCACACTGGGCCAGCGAGCGCTGCTGGCGCTCTTCGTATAGCGCCATCTCATCCAGCACGACAGCGCCCAGCGCGGCTTCAAATGCCTGGCGGCTCGCCTGTCCCGCCGAACGAACCTGCGCCCGATCGCCGAGGTTGGACTGGAAAATGCCCGCCGCGCTGACGGGCAGAAAATCTTCGTAGATGATAGGGTCTGCCAGCACACGACCTTCTTCGATGAGGGTCTCCAGCGATTCACCCTGAGCCGGCGGCGTCGCGATGCCCTTTTCACTCAGGCGATAATGGAACCAGGCCAGCTCCTGCTGGCGCAGCGTGGTTTCGTCGTCGGGGAAGTCACGGAAAATCGCCGCCAGATGTTGCTGATGCTGCTGATTATCCTGACCGCTGCCCGCCTCGCTGAGTAGCCGATCGTAGAGCGCACGGCCCTGAGGCGTCAGCGCCACGCCGCGCTGCTCAATTTCACCGAAGCGTGCAGTATGGGTTCCCTGATGCCCATCCTTAAAGATGATCGGCTCTTCCAGCGCTTTAAAGCTGGTCTGACGTAACAGGATCGGCACCTGACGACGCGGCGGTCCCTCGATCAGGGTTTTCGGATCGATACCGCGCGACGGCATCAGTTGCTGTACGCGGTCAATATCCAGCGTGCGCGGCGTGAGATGGTTGATGTGGCAGCCGGGAAAGCAGACCACGTCAGCGATCAGCCGATGCTGCTGGTTCAGCGCCTGATAGGTCTGACTGTCCACGCTGCTATGGGCATGCCAGCGGAAGGTTTCCAGTGCTTCGGTAACAAACTCAGTGGCCTGCTCGTCGGTTAATCCGCCCTGCTGCTGATGCAGTTCCAGAAGCGCCCGGCAACGGGGGGTGAAAATGTCGCGCGCGGCAAGAATCTCCGCCGCCTTTTCACGCAGCGCGCGGTCGTCGATCAGTTCAGGGCGTAACAGCGAGGTAAAGACCCGAAAGGGATTGCGCCGCAGCGCCGCATCGGTGACCGGCCGGAACGCCGTGGAGTGCACCGGCACACCAGCCTGAGAGAGATCGTAATAGCCAACCGGGTGCATTCCCATCACCGCAAACAGCTGCCGCAGTGTGGCTAATTCGTCTGCCGTGCCCACACGGATCGCACCGTGACGTTCCAGGTTGAGTCGGTCGATCTCATCGGCTGCGGTGAGACGATCTTTCAGCGCGATATCCGCTTCCAGCGCGCGGTCGTTGACGGTCGCCACCAGCTGCATCAGCGTGCCATATTGCGGCACTTCCTGCTGATACATAGCTGACATCGCTTGAGAGAAACGGGTGCGGATGAGATCCGCACTGAGAAAGTTGTCCATCTTATCCACCTGACACCGTTAGCGTTGCTGCTAATGTAATGCAACAGGCTGGCCTCAGCGGAAAAAATCACGAATCTGTGATCGGCTTAAAGCCGTAGCGGTTTTTTAACAGCAGCATCAGGGTGGTGATCACAGCCGGTATTGCCAGCAGCAGAAAGATAACGCTGAAAGACCATCCAAGAGACATCATCTCTGCGCCAACGAAGGCGCTTAAAATCGCGCCGATGCGGCCCACTCCATGCATCCAGCTGGAACCGGTAGCGCGGGCGTGGGTAGGATAATAGCTGGCGGATAAGGCATTCATACCAGTATTGGCCCCGTTGAAACAGAAGCCACTGCAAAAGGCGATGGCACTCATCATGCCCACTTCCGCGGGTGAAAAGCCCAGTGCCACAATAAACAGACCGCCGCAGCCGTAGATCGCCGCCAGCGCCAGATTAGCGTTGAAGCGATCCATCATCCAGCCCGCAAACAGGGAGCCCAGCGTCCCGCCCGCCTGATACATCGCGGTGATAATCGCCGCTTCGGTCACTGACATGCCCAGGGTGTTGACCAGCGACGGCAGCCAGCTGCCAATCAGGTAAACCATGAACAGCCCCATAAAGTAGCCGCCCCACAGCATGGTGCTGCCAAACAGATAGCGGCGTGAAAGTACGGTGCCTATCGCGCCGCTCACCGGCATGGTGGCCTCAGGCGCGTGAAACGCACAATCTGGCGCGGTTTTGCCCGGCATCATCCGGTCGAGGATGGCGTGAATGCGGGCAGCCGGTGCGCCACGGCTGATAAGAAATCGCACCGACTCCGGCAGGCCGCGGATCAGTAATGGCAACACCAGCAGCGGCAGAATACCGCCCAGCAGCAGCACGGAGTGCCAGTCATAGCGCGGTAACAGCCAGGAGGCAGCAAATCCCCCGCTGGCGGCACCAAAGGTAAAGCCGCAGAACACCACCGTGATGATAAAAGCCCGCCGCCGCTCAGGTGCATATTCCGCCACCAGCGTGCCGACGTTGGGCATCGCCGCACCCAGTCCCAGCCCCGTCAGGAAACGGAACAGCATCATCTGCTCAATGTTCTGTGACAGCGCCGTTGCCAGCGTCCAGAGACCGAAAAAGAAGACGCTGAGGATAATCATCATGCGACGGCCATAGCGGTCAGCCAGCGGCCCTGCCACCATGGCACCCAGCGCCAGCCCGATTAACGCTGCGCTGATGACGACCCCGAGCTGATGATTGCTCACCCCCCACGCGGCTTTCAGTGTCGGCGCAATAAATCCCATGATCGCAATGTCCATGCCATCGAGTGCCACCACGATAAAACAGAGCGCAATGAGCCGCTTTTGCCAGTGGCTCAGCCCCTGCTGGTTGATAAGCTGGCGGACATCTACCGCCTCGACGCTGGTCAATGAACACTCCTCTGGAGTAACGAAATCTGACATCAGTTTAAGTAAAAAAAACGGCGCTAATGATAGCCGATCGTTAACCTTAAGCGGTCAGATTTTTATATGATATTGAGAATTATTCAACTTTAAGCTGTTAAGTTATTGATATACCGTAGTCAGAGGATGGCGTATTTCAGCGGCATACCCGGCTGAGCGCTTTTTAATCAGAGAGTTAAAGGGTAACGCGGTCATTTCGAATCGTTTGTTAAAATAAATTTGCAGCAAAGTTAACACAATTGATTTTTAACAGTTGCCTGAAGCCGGTCATTCTCATTAAGTTTAGGATATGGAAAAAAATATCCTTTTCAATCAGCGCATTCGCTTGCGCCATCTACATACCTTTGTTGCGGTTGCGCAGCAAGGCACACTGGGCCGGGCGGCAGAGACGCTTAGCCTCAGCCAGCCTGCCCTCTCCAAGACCCTGAATGAGCTGGAGGAGCTGACTGGCGTTCGTCTGTTTGAACGTGGCCGGCTGGGCGCGCAGCTGACCACCATGGGAGAGCAGTTTCTGACCCATGCGGTGCGGGTGCTCGACGCACTAAACCATGCCGGACAGAGTTTTAATGAGCAGCCGGGCGATGCGCCGGTGATTATCCGGCTGGGGGCATTGACCACTGCTGCGATGGGGATGCTGCCACGCATCCTGGATCGTTTTCATCAATTGCAGCCCAACACCACCATTCAGGTGGCGACACTTCACAATAATGTGTTGCTGGCAGGCTTGCGCGGCGGTGAATTCGATATCGGCATTGGCCGGATGGCGGACAGCGCCATGATGACCGGGCTGACCTATGAATTGCTGTTTCTGGAATCGCTCAAGCTGGTGGTCAGGCCGGAACACCCGCTTTTAAGTGACAACGTCACGCTTTCGCGTGCGATGCAGTGGCCGGTGGTGATATCGCCCGAGGGCACGGCTCCGCGCCGGATTGCACAGCAGATGCTGGATGAACAGGGCTGCACCCTTCCGCCTCACTGCATTGAGACCTCTTCGACTTCACTGGCACGCCAGCTGGCTCTTCGCTACGACTACATCTGGTTCGTCCCTTCCGGGGCGATTAAAGAGGATCTGAGCCACAACGCTGTTTGTGCGCTGCCGATCGCCTCTTCCGGGCCGGGCGAACCGGTGGGCATCATTACCCGCACCGGCGCAGAACTGAGCCTGAGTGCTGAAGTGCTGATGTCCACCATCCGTAAGTTTCACAGTTAGCGGCTGCGTTTCGCATGCCGCTCGCGGTTTTCAAGCCGGGCTTTATCGGTTTTGCGCAATCCGACATAAAGCGCCCCGGCCCCGCCATGCCGGGTCTGGGCCACGCAAAAGGTCTGTACGTCATCAAACTGCTTTAGCCAGCGCGCCAGATAGCTGCGCACAATGTTGGCATGAGATTCATCATCACGACCTTTACCGTGGATGATCAGCAGATTGCGCAATCCCTGTTTGTGCGCCTGCATCATAAAGTTAAAGAGCGCCTGACGACAGGTTTCGACCGGTTGCCGCAACAGATTGAGGCTGGCATCCAGCTGATACTCTCCTCTGCGCAGTTTATCCAGAATCCCCTGCTGAATGCCGTCGGCTTTATATTCCAGCGGGGTATTGAGTGGAACGATCTCCAGATCGCCCCGGGTCAGGAAATTCTCCAGCTCAGATTCACCTGGCGGTTTTCGTGGCGCCTTCGTTGAGGGTGCTTTGAGCCACAAGGTTGTGGTGGTGTCTTTTAACGGCGTGACATCGCCCATGGCATCCCGAAAGAGATCATTATCATCAAGGTTCATGGTTTTCTCACACCTGGTTAAAATTGATGGAATGTGCAAATCACGCTTTACCCGTTAGCGTAGCAAAAGCTGGAATCACCGGCCCACCCCACTTTTTCGAAAGTCACTGCCAGTGCAGAAGCGTGTGACAGATCACATAAGCGGAAAGTTTTCTTGACAGTCGGCACTGTCGGGATTCTGAGAAGCCCGTCACATCAGCGTTTGTCGTTGTGTGCTTAGTCCATAATATTTGTAAGTGTAAAACTGCTCGGATGAGTTCCCTTCAGCACAAAAAATGTTAAAATTGACCCCAGTCAATAATCGTCGAGCAAACCATTATGATCCCTGAAAAACGCAGCATTCGTCGTATTCAGTCGGGCGGTTGTGCCATTCACTGCCAGGATTGCAGCATCAGTCAGCTCTGCATCCCCTTTACGCTAAATGAACATGAGCTGGATCAGCTCGACAATATCATTGAGCGTAAAAAACCCATTCAGAAAGGGCAAACGCTTTTCAAAGCAGGCGATGAACTCAAGTCTCTGTATGCGATTCGCTCCGGCACCATTAAAAGCTACACCATCACTGAACAGGGTGATGAGCAGATCACCGGTTTCCATCTGGCGGGCGATTTAGTCGGCTTTGACGCGATTATGGGCTCCAGCCATCCCAGCTTTGCGCAGGCGCTGGAAACGGCAATGGTGTGTGAGATCCCTTTTGAAACGCTTGATGATTTGTCCGGCAAAATGCCGGCCCTGCGTCAGCAGATGATGCGTCTGATGAGCGGTGAAATCAAAGGCGATCAGGACATGATCCTGCTGCTGTCGAAGAAAAATGCTGAAGAGCGCCTGGCGGCGTTTATCTGGAACCTTTCCCGTCGTTTTGGCCAGCGCGGCTTTTCACAGCGCGAATTCCGCCTCACCATGACGCGTGGCGATATCGGTAATTACCTGGGCCTGACGGTTGAAACCATCAGCCGCCTGCTGGGGCGTTTTCAGAAGTCCGGTATGCTGGCGGTGAAAGGCAAGTACATCACGATTGAAAACCATGCCCTGCTGGAAGAGCTCGCCGGTCAGAGCCACCAGGCCGCCTGATCCTCAGCCGGATCAATAAATCTTATTTTGTTGATCCGGCAGTAACTTTTTCACTTCTTCCGCTGTGCAACATAGGCTATCTTTATTCCAGTCGCTCTGGTTTAAGGAGAACGCCTCATGTCCCAGTACCAAAATGTTCTGGTCGCCATTGATGCCCAGCAAGACGATCAGCCCGCGCTGCGACGTGCGGTCTATCTGAATCAACGTCTTGGCGGAAGAATTAAAGCCTTCCTGCCTATCTATGACTTCTCATATGAGATGACCACCCTGCTTTCACCGGATGAGCGCGCGTCGATGCGCCAGGGCGTGATCAGCCAGCGTACCGAATGGATCCGCGAGCAGGCCCGCGCTTACCTTGATGCCGGTGTCGAAATTGACATCAAAGTGATCTGGCACAACCGTCCCTACGAAGCCATTATTCAGGAAGTGCTCGCCCATCAGCATGACCTGGTGCTGAAGATGGCGCATCAGCACGATCGCCTTGAGTCAGTGATTTTCACTCCAACCGACTGGCACCTGCTGCGTAAATGCCCGTGTCCGGTGTGGATGGTCAAAGATCAGCCGTGGCCGGAAGGCGGTAAAGCGATTGTCGCGGTCAATCTTGCCAGCGAAGAGCCGCATCACGATGGCCTGAATCAGAAGCTGATTCGTGAAACGGTGATACTGGCGGAAAAGGTGAATCAGACCGAAGTGCATCTGGTCGGCGCCTACCCGATTACCCCTATCAATATTGCTATCGAACTGCCCGATTTTGATCCCAGCGTCTACAACGACGCGATCCGTGGTCAGCATCTGGTGGCAATGAAAGCGCTACGGCAGAAGTTCTCGATTGGTGAAGAGTTCACCCATGTGGCTAAGGGCCTGCCGGAAGAGGTCATCCCCGATCTGGCGGCACATCTGGGAGCCGGTGTGGTGGTGCTGGGAACGATTGGACGCACCGGCCTGTCGGCGGCATTCCTCGGTAATACGGCGGAACAGGTGATTGATCATCTGCGTTGCGATCTGCTGGCGCTTAAGCCGGACGATTTCAAATCGCCGATTGACCTGGATGATGAAGAGGATGAGGAAGATTAATCCTCCTCAGAAACAGAGAGGGCGGCTGATTAGCCGCCCTTTTTTATTACAGCGCTTTAAGAATCGCTTCCACGCTGGCTTTGGCATCGCCAAACAGCATCTGGCTATTCTCTTTGAAGAACAGCGGATTCTGCACCCCGGCATAGCCAGTGTTCATTGAGCGTTTGAACACTATCACGTTGTGCGCCTTCCACACTTCCAGCACCGGCATGCCCGCAATCGGACTGCGGGGATCATCCTGCGCCGCCGGGTTGACCGTGTCGTTAGCACCAATGACCAGCACCGTGTCGGTGTCACTGAAATCGTCGTTGATCTCATCCATCTCCAGCACCACGTCATAAGGCACTTTCGCCTCTGCCAGCAGCACGTTCATGTGACCCGGCAGACGCCCCGCCACCGGATGGATACCGAAGCGCACTTTGATGCCAAGCGCACGCAGTCGGGCAGTCATTTCCGCGACCGGATACTGCGCCTGCGCTACCGCCATGCCGTAGCCTGGGGTGATAATCACCGAGCTGGAAGCCTTGAGCATTTCAGCGGTCTCTTCAGCCGTAATCTCACGATGCTCGCCCGCTTCCTGACTTTCATCGCCACTGCTGGCTTCAGTACCAAAGCCGCCCGCGATCACGCTGATAAACGAACGGTTCATCGCTTTGCACATGATGTAGGAGAGGATCGCACCCGATGACCCCACCAGCGCACCGGTCACAATCAGTAGATCGTTGCTCAACATGAAACCAGCAGCGGCGGCGGCCCAGCCTGAATAGGAGTTAAGCATCGAGACCACGACCGGCATATCCGCGCCGCCAATCGACGCGACGAGATGCCAGCCAAACGCCAGCGCAATGACCGTCATCAGCAAGAGTGCAAACACCTGCACAGCCGTGCTGCTGGTGTTAACAAACCACAACAGCAGCAGGAACGAAACCACCAGCGCCAGCAGATTCAGCTTGTGACGATGCGGTAACGCTAACGGCCGTGAAGAGATTTTGCCGCACAGTTTGCCAAACGCCACCAGCGAGCCGGTGAAGGTGACGGCACCGATAAAGATACCGATAAACACTTCGCTGAGATGGATATTCTCCATCACCGCTGGCAGGCCAGGCGCATGGTCGATATAGCTGTTGATGCCCACCAGCACTGCGGCCAGGCCAACAAAGCTGTGCAGAATCGCCACCAGCTCTGGCATTTCCGTCATTTCGACTTTCTTCGCCAGACGAATGCCGATAGCGCCGCCGATGACCATCGCCAGCAGGATCCAGACCACATTACCGCTGTCCGGGCCAAATATGGTGGCGATCAGCGCAATCGCCATACCGCTGATACCGAAAATATTACCCCGCTTTGAGGTCTCATGACGCGAAAGACCAGCAAGGCTACAGATGAACAGAATCGCAGCCACAATATAGGCTGCAGTGACTAATCCGCCAGACATGTGTTACCCCTTACGAAACATTTTCAGCATGCGCTGGGTGACGGTGAAGCCACCAAAAATATTGATGCTGGCAATCAGCACGGCAATAAAGGAGATAAAGGTGACCCAGCCACCGTGGCCCATCTGCAAGACCGCACCGATAACGATGATGCCGGAAATAGCATTGGTTACGGACATCAGCGGTGTATGCAGCGCATGACTGACGTTCCAGACCACGTAATACCCCACCACGCAGGCGAGCGCGAACACGGTAAAATGGGAGAGGAAGTCGGCTGGTGCCACGTTTGCCAGGCAGCCAAACAGCACAATAGCCAGGGCGATCAGCAGATATTTACGCCACGGTGAAACGGGCTTCGCCTCAATCTTTTCTGACGGCTTGGCGGCGGCAGCGGCAGCCTGTGGCGCGGCGGAGACCTGAATCGGCGGGGCTGGCCAGGTCACTTCGCCATCGCGTACCACGGTGACGCCACGCACCACCACATCTTCGAAATCGACCTGGATTTCGCCATTCTTCTCTTTACACAGCAGCTTGATCAGATTGACCAGATTGGTGCCGTAGAGCTGGGAGGATTGTGTCGCCAGACGGCTGGGCAGATCGGTGTAACCGATGATTTTCACGCCATTCGGCGTGACGGTAACCTGGTCAGCGACGGTCAGCGCGCAGTTGCCGCCGGTCTGCGCCGCCAGATCAACAATGACGCTGCCCGGCTTCATGCTGGCGACCATCTCTTCGGTGATCAGTTTCGGAGCCGGTTTGCCTGGGATCAGCGCCGTGGTGACAATGATGTCCACGTCTCTGGCCTGACTGGCAAACAGCGCCATCTCAGCTTTGATGAAAGCCTCGGACATGACTTTGGCATAGCCGTCGCCGCTACCCGCTTCCTCTTCAAAGTCGAGCTCAAGGAATTCGGCGCCCATACTCTGCACCTGCTCTTTGACTTCGGGACGGGTATCAAACGCCCGGACAATCGCACCCAGGCTGCCCGCTGCGCCAATCGCGGCCAGCCCGGCAACACCGGCCCCAATCACCATCACTTTTGCCGGTGGCACTTTACCGGCTGCGGTGATCTGACCGGTAAAGAAGCGGCCAAATTCATGGGCGGCTTCGACAATGGCGCGATAACCGGCAATGTTCGCCATAGAACTCAGGGCATCCAGTGACTGCGCCCGTGAGATACGCGGCACTGAATCCATTGCCATTACCGTGACCTGACGTGCGGCCAGCTTTGACAGCAGCTCGGGATTCTGTGCGGGCCAGATAAAACTGACCAGCGTGCTGCCCGCACGCGTCAGCGCAATCTCTTCGTCATCCGGCGCATTCACCTTCAGCACGATATCGGACTGCCAGACCTGCTCTCTGTCGCTGAGTGTGGCACCGGCTGCGATATAGCTTTCATCATCGAAGCTGGCGCGTTTACCGGCGTCATGCTCAAGGGTGACGCTGAAACCCAGCTTGATGAGTTGTTCCACGGTCTTAGGCGTGGCGGCCACGCGCGACTCGTTTGGCAACCTTTCCTTGGGTATTCCAATTAACATAGTGTTTCCTTTCATCGGTTAAAGGATGATGGCCTGAACCTGCACCACGAGAGCGCGACTGAAACGCGATTTCAGCCGCTTTTGGACGAAACGCAGGTATTTCAAAGTGTTTATAAGCTACTGAAAATGTGACGAGCGATCTACAGCGACTACGCAGAGTGATGACATTCACCCAATTATGCAGTGTTCGGTTAAGAAACCTGCGTTATCCCACTGCAAAATAGTCTCACAGGCAGATAATCTGCCAGAGATAATTGTACCCGGACGAATTAACCAACAACAAAAATCTTTATTTAACAATGCATTAACTATTTTAGCGCTAACAGTTACCGCTTTTAGTGGTAACTGTCACTAAAACTGGCCATAACTGCGTTTGATGACAAACAAATGAAAAAATCATGGTTGAATAACGCGATCTGACACAAAAAATCGCTGCGACAGTCTGTTTATAACATGCAATAATCAGCGGCTATTCTGTTATACATCAAGAGTCCAGCACGTTTTCGTACTCATTTTTGCGTAAGGCGAAGGATTATTTTTATGAAGCTGAAGAACACTATTCTGGCGACCACTCTGTTGTCCCTGCTGGCAGCCAACGCATTCGCTGCGCAGGAACTTACGCCAGAAAAAGCGGCCGCGTTGAAGCCATTCGAACGTATTAATATCACCGGCCGTTTCAACGCAATTGGCGACGCTGCTGATGCGGTATCTAAGCGTGCAGATCAGATGGGCGCTGCCTCTTATTACATCCAGGCGATCAACGACAGCAACGGTAACAGCGGTAACTGGCGCGTTACGGCTGACCTCTATAAAGCCGATGCCCCGGCAGCCACAGAGTCAACGACTTACCGTCGCTTCAACGGCGTAAACGAACTGCCAAAAGCAGAAGCGTATAAACTCGAACCGTTCGATACCGTTTCGGTCAGCGGCTTCTTTGCCAGCCAGCCGGATGTAAACGACGCAATTTCGAAAGCCGCAAAACAGAAAGGCGCAGCCTCCTTCTTTATCGTTCGCCAGATCGATGCCAACAGCGGCGGCAATCAGTATGTCACCGCCTATGTCTATAAAGCGGATGCTAAAGAGCGCGCGGTGCAGACACCAAATGCGATTCCTGCCGATTCAGAAGCAGGTAAAGCCGCTCTGGCTACCGGTGGCGCTGCGGCGGCTAACGTAGAGATTCCGGGCGTGGCCTCGTCTGAAACGCCAAGCAACAAAGTGGGCCGTTTCTTCGAAACCCAAAGCTCTACCGGCAAGCGCTATACCGTCAATCTGCCAAACGGCAAATCGGTGCAGGAAGTGAATGCCATTACTGCTGCGCAGATGCAGCCGTTCGATACCGTAACCTTCACCGGTCACTTCGGTACGCCAACTGAGATTTCAGAAGAAGTGGCGAAGCGTGCGGCGGACAAAGGTGCCAAATTCTACCACGTTACCCGTCAGTGGCAGAACCAGAGTGGCGGTAACCTGACCGTCACGGCTGACCTGTTTAAGTAATCCTTCTCAGGGCGGCGCCTGCCGCCCTGCTGTTTGCATAATTCCTGCGCTGTTTTGCATAGTCACGCATTGCCATCCCCTGCCACACTCCGTAAAATCCCTCGCCTGTTTTACCGGATATTGTCCCTGTATTTTGCCTTTGGTGTGACATAACCCAGCGACAGAATCCGATTTACCCAGCCATATATGCTAGCGGGAAGGTTGTTTTGGAGAAAAAATTAGGTCTCGGTGCGCTGACGGCGCTGGTGCTCAGCTCTATGCTGGGCGCAGGCGTGTTCAGTCTGCCGCAAAATATGGCTGCAGTGGCTGGTCCGGCGGCGCTGCTGCTGGGCTGGCTGATTACCGGCGTCGGCATCATCTTTCTGTCGCTGGCGATGCTGCTGCTGACCCGCCTTAAACCCGAGCTGGATGGCGGCATCTTTACCTATGCCCGTGCCGGTTTCGGCGAGCTGATGGGCTTCTGCTCCGCCTGGGGCTACTGGCTGTGCGCCGTGATCGCCAACGTCTCCTATCTGGTGATTGTCTTCTCTGCCCTGAGCTTCTTCACCGATACGCCGGACCGGATTATCTTTGGCGATGGCAACACCTGGCAGGCGATGCTGGGTGCATCCGTGCTGTTGTGGCTGGTTCACTGGCTGGTGCTGCGCGGCGTTCAGACCGCTGCCAGCATTAATCTGATGGCGACGCTCGGCAAGCTGGTGCCGCTGCTGCTGTTTATTGTGCTGGCGGTGATGGCGTTCAACTATGATCGCTTCCGCTTTGATTTTTCCGGCGTCACGCTAGGGCAACCGCTATGGGAGCAGGTCAAACAGACCATGCTGATTACCCTGTGGGTCTTTATCGGCGTCGAGGGGGCGGTGGTGGTCTCTGCACGCGCGCGCCAGAAAAAGGATGTGGGCCGGGCTACATTATTCGCCGTGCTGGCCGCGTTGCTGGTCTATCTGCTGGTGACACTGCTGTCGCTTGGCGTGGTTCCACGTGCTGAACTGGCTGAGATGCGTAACCCTTCCATGGCGGGATTGATGACCCGACTGATGGGCAACTGGGGCGATGCGGTGATTGCGGTGGGTCTGGTTATCTCGGTGTGCGGTGCCTATCTGAGCTGGACGATTATGGCCGCTGAAGTGCCCCTGATTGCTGCGCAACAGGGTGCATTTCCACGCAGTATCGCCCGGCAAAACCGCCATAACGCGCCAGCCGCCTCACTGTGGCTGACCAACGGCAGTATTCAGCTCTGCCTGATCCTGATTGCCCTGACCGGTGCGAACTACAACAACCTGCTGACCATCGCCTCTGAGATGATTCTGGTGCCCTATCTGCTGGTGGGGTTATATCTGATCAAAGTGGTCCGCGGACAGCATAAGCCGCTGGCGATGGCGACCGGTATTGGTGCCAGCCTGTATGGCATCTGGCTGCTTTACGCCTCGGGGCCATTGCACCTGATGATGTCTGTGGTGCTCTATACACCGGGCCTGCTGCTGTTTCTGTTTGCACGACGCGGTGGCCGCGCAGAGTTTGCGCTGACTTCGCTGGAGCGGATTGCAATGGGATTGCTGATTGCCGCGACGCTGCCCGCCGTGTGGCAGCTGACGACTTAGCGCCTGGCCCGGCAGGCGTAATGGCTGCAGGCAGTGCGAACCCGGCCAGCGCGGAGCAACCAGGCGTACAGACAGTACGTGAGGATGGTGAGCACTGCCCAGGTTCAGAGCCTGATGGGAGAGGTTCTCAGTGTGACTGCACAGGTATTGAGACACACAGCAGGTCATCCTGCTGTGTCAGATTCAGCGGCCTGGAATATTCATGATGGATCGCGTCCAGCTGCTCCGCCGAAAGCGGATAAGGAAGCTGAATATCGAAGCGACTAATCTGCTGTTGTTCCGCAAGGGTAATCAGGCGCGCGATATTAATTTCGTCGCTGACCTGAGTAGAAATGATTTGTAATGCTAATTCTTTTAACGGGTCGTCACTGCCCTGTAAGCGGTGTGCCGATTTACGTGTCACCATGCCAAATATCGGCATCACACCATAAATAGCATCGACGAAGCTCCAGCGCTTTTTGCAGGAAGCGGAGAGAAAGTCACTGTAATTGAAGCAGATGCGGTCGGGGTATATGGCTGATGCCAGCTCTTTATCAGACACACTAACGCTCCTCATGATAATCATCAATATCCCAAACCTGGCGCAAAAAGGCCGCGCTAATGATTGCACATTTTGCCGGTTATATACCAGCAAGCCACGGATATTTCGTGCGGTAACGTAGAGCTCAGGACCAGGAAAAGATATGCTTCCGTCCATCCCTGTCTCTGCTTTGTGAACTATGAACAAAATTGTTTATGTAGAAGATGAACCCGAAGTGGGCTCACTGATTGCGGCCTATCTGGGTCGTCATGATATTGAGGTGATTGTCGAGATGCGCGGCGACCGTGCTGAAGCGGTCATTGCCGAACAGCAGCCCGATCTGGTGATGCTGGATATCATGTTGCCAGGCAAAGATGGCATGACTATCTGCCGTGACCTGCGGGCCAACTGGCAGGGGCCGATCGTGCTGCTCACCTCACTGGACAGCGACATGAACCATATTCTGGCCCTGGAGATGGGTGCGCAGGATTACATTCTGAAAACCACGCCGCCGGCGGTACTGCTGGCCCGCCTGCGCCTTCATCTGCGTCAGTCGCAGCAGGGACAGCCGGACGATGCGCCCAGCGCACCCGCCGCCAACCGTATGCTGCGTTTTGGCTCGCTGACCATCGATGCGCTGAACCGCCAGGTCACGCTGTTTGACGAGCAGATTGCCCTTTCCACCGCAGATTTCGATCTGCTGTGGGTACTCGCCAGCCATGCAGGCCAGACGCTTAACCGTGATGCGCTGCTGAAAACGTTGCGCGGGGTCAGCTATGACGGCCTTGACCGCAGCATCGACGTGGCCATCTCCCGGTTGCGCAAAAAGCTGCACGACAGCGCCACCGAGCCGTTCCGCATTAAAACCATTCGTAACAAAGGCTATCTGTTTGCGCCCCAGGCCTGGGATACCCGCGGACTATGAGAAAGCTTTTTATTCAGTTTTATCTGCTGCTGTTTGTCTGCTTTCTGGTGATGGCGCTGCTGGTGGGGCTGGTCTACAAGTTCACCGCTGAACGTGCGGGCCGCCAGTCAATGAATGACCTGATGGCCAGTTCGCTCTACCTGATCCGCAGCGAACTGCGCGAGATCCCGCCGCGTGACTGGAATAAAACCATCAAGAGTCTCGATCTCGGCCTGTCGTTCGACCTGCACATCGAGCCGATGAATAAATATCAGCTTGATGAAGGCAACATGCGTCGGTTGCGCGCCGGAGAGATCGTGGCGCTCGACGATCAATACACCTTTTTGCAGCACATTCCGCGTAGCCACTACGTATTGTCAGTCGGGCCGATTCCCTATCTCTTCTATCTGCATCAGATGCGACTGCTGGATATTGCCCTGCTGGTGTTTATAGGGATGTCACTGGCGCTGCCGGTGTTTATCTGGCTGCGCCCCCACTGGCAGGAGATGCAGCGACTGGAAAAAGCGGCTCAGCGCTTTGGCCGTGGCGAGCTGGACGTGCGCACCCATTTCGACAGCACCTCCAGCCTGTTCCGGCTCGGCATCGCCTTTAACCAGATGGCTGAGAACATCAATACGCTGGTTGCCAGTAAGAAGCAGCTGATAGACGGTATTGCGCATGAGCTACGCACACCGCTGGTGCGCCTGCGTTACCGGCTGGAGATGAGCGACAACCTCACGGATGGCGAACGGGTGGCGCTGAATCGCGATATCGGCCAGCTCGAAAGCCTGATTGAGGAGCTGCTGACCTATGCGCGTCTTGACCGGCCGCGCGTCGATCTCAATCTGAAATCGCTGGATTTGGCCAACTGGCTGCGCGAGCGGCTTGACGATTTCCGCACTATCAATCCCGACGTGCGGCTCGACCTTGAGCTGCCGCAGCGTGAAAACATCGGCATTTCTGATACCCGCCTGATGGAGCGGGTACTGGATAACCTGGTAAACAATGCGCTGCGTTATGCGCAACAGCGGCTGCGCGTCAGTTTGTGGTTCGACGGTCCGATAGGGTGTCTGCAGGTGGAAGATGACGGTCCCGGCATTCCGCCTGAAGAGCGTGAACGGGTTTTCGAACCCTTTGTCCGGCTGGACCCCAGCCGCGATCGCGCTACAGGCGGCTGCGGACTGGGACTTGCGATTGTGCACTCTATTGCCCAGGCGCTGAGCGGCAATGTGACTATTGAATCCAGTCCGCTGGGCGGCGCCAGCGTTCGCTTTTGCTGGCCGGTTGATCTAACCTTGCGGGAAATTCCGCTGCGTTAAAAACCACAAGGAGTCTTACGTGACCTCAGCGTATCAACAACTTACCAAGACGTTCCTGCGCCTTTCCCGTTTCAGCCACGTCACGGCCATCGCCGGATGTGACATGCAAACCACCATGCCGCCGGGCGGCAGTCAGGCGCGTGGTGAAGCGCTGGCCGAAATGAGCGTGTTGCAGCACCAGATCCTCACTGCCCCTCAGGTTGGTGAGTGGCTCAGGGCCGCAGAACAGCAGTCACTCAACGATGTTGAGCGGGCCAATCTTAACGAGATGCAGCGCGCTTACCAGCAGGCCACCCTGCTGCCTGATGATTTTGTTGAAGCCAAATCAATCGCCGGCTCGGTATGTGAACATGCATGGCGCACTCAGCGTCCCGCCAACGACTGGCAGGGCTTCGCCGCCAATCTCAAAGAGGTGGTGCGTCTGAGCCGCGAAGAGGCCCAGCGCCGCGCCGACGCCACTGGCTGCTCGCGTTACGATGCGCTGCTGGATCTTTATGAACCGGGGATGACCCGCGCCCGGCTGGATGAAACCTTTGGCGAACTGAAAACCTGGCTGCCAGATCTGTTACAGCAGGTCGTGGAAAAACAGGCGCAACAGACTGTTGTCACGCCGCAGGGGCCGTTCGCCCTGCCTGCTCAGCGTCAGCTCGGCCTGAGCATCATGGAAACGCTGGGTTTCGACTTTAACCATGGCCGGCTGGATATCAGTGCGCATCCCTTCTGCGGTGGCGTGCCGGAAGATGTGCGCATTACCACCCGTTACAACGAGAATGAGTTTCTCAGCGCCCTGATGGGCGTGATCCACGAAACCGGCCACGCCCGCTATGAGCAAAATCTGCCGCAGCAGTGGCGCGGGCAGCCGGTGGCGCTGGCGCGCTCCACCGCTATCCACGAATCACAAAGCCTGTTTATGGAGATGCAACTCGGTCGCAGCCGCGAATTCCTGCAGCGCATTCTGCCGCAGGTGATCGCCACCTTTGGCGACCAGCCTGCCCTGCAGGCGGATAATTTTGTGCGCCTGACCCAGCAGGTTAAGCCTGGACTGATCCGGGTTGACGCCGATGAGCTCAGCTATCCGGCGCATATCATTCTGCGTTATGAAATCGAGCAGGCGCTGATTGAAGGCGAGATTGAGGTTGAGGATATTCCGGCGCTGTGGGATGAGAAAATGATGCAGTCGCTGGGTCTGGATACCCGGGGTAACTACCGCGATGGCTGTATGCAGGATATCCACTGGACCGACGGCGCCTTTGGCTACTTCCCGACCTATACGCTGGGCGCGATGTACGCAGCACAGCTGTTCCGCTCAGTACATCTTGCGATTCCTCAGCTCAGCGAGCTGATTCAGCACGGTGAGCTGCAGCCGGTATTCGACTGGCTGCAACAGAACATCTGGCAGCACGGCAGCCGTTTCTCCACCGACCAGCTGCTGATCAACGCCACCGGCGAAGCGCTGAATCCGGCTTTCTTCCGCCAGCACCTTGAACAACGTTACCTGAATAGCTAAGCTCTCGGGCGGTCAGCTGACCGCCCTTTCCCGCCTTTGTACAATCGGTTACACGCCGATACCAAACACCCACGGACACCGTTCATTGATATCCCTATAGTCTCTTCACCGGCCCCGCAGTGGGCTACACATGAAAAAATAGTCTTCGAGGGATTTGCAATGAAAAAATTATTTGCACTGGTTGTCGCCGCTGCTATGGGTATGTCTTCTGTTGCTTTCGCTGCTGACACCACAGCTGCTCCAGCTGCTGCGCCAGCCGCAACAACCACTACTACCGCTGCAGCACCGGCTAAAACCGTTCACAAAACTGCGCACAAGAAACACCATAAAGCGACTCAGAAAGCGCAGGCTGCTAAGAAACACCACAAAAAAGCTGTGAAAAAAGATGCCGCGCAGAAAGCGCAGGCTGCTAAAAAAGTTCACCACAAAAAAGTAGCTAAACCTGCTGCACAGAAAGCCCAGGCCGCTAAAAAAGTTCACCACAAAAAAGCCACTAAACCAGCTGCTCAGAAAGCCCAGGCCGCTAAAAAAGTTCATCACAAAAAAGCCACTCAGCCAGCCGCTCAGAAAGCCCAGGCTGCTAAAAAAGTTCACCACAAAAAAGTAGCTAAACCAGCTACACAGAAAGCTCAGGCTGCTAAAAAAGTTCACCACAAAAAAGTTGTGAAACCAGCAGCTAAAAACTAAGGTCGCCTTCAGCGCACGGCCACGAGATGATGATTAAAAACACCCGGTTCTGCCGGGTGTTTCTTTACTGGAGTGGATGATATGGTGCGTCGCTATCGCTTCGAAATTATTCTGCTGGTGATGATCCTGTGTGGCATTGTTGCAGCAAGCTTTTTTGTTTAACCGCTGTAGCGTACTGATTAACCAATAAAACTCCCTTTTTCAACGCTCACCGACTATAGTTACCGTACTTACGTAATAACAATAACGTTAATTTTTTCTCGCCATTGAGATTTCTATGCGCCTGGCTACCCTGTTAATGGTTGGACTCTTCAGCTTTGCCACCACGGTTCATGCCGATGATGACGATGACTCGCCTACTCCTGCTGAAATTAAGATGCTGTTTTTCGGTAAGGATCATCGCCAGGCAATCACCGATATTACCGCTGCCCCCTGGGATGCCATTGGTCAGCTGGAAACCGAAAGCGGCAACCTCTGTACTGCCACACTCATCTCTCCGCATCTGGCGCTGACCGCCGGACACTGCCTGCTTGCCCCGCCGGGTAATTTCGATAAGCCGGTTGCGCTGCGATTTATGTCCAGCGATAAAGGCTGGCGCTACGAGCTTCATGATATTGATGCGCGGGTTGAACCCTCGCTGGCGTCAAAGTTAAAAGCGGATGGTGAAGGCTGGATCGTGCCGAGCAGTGCAGCCCCCTATGATTACGGCATCGTGATTTTACGCAATCCGCCCTCAGCGATTACGCCTATTCCGCTGTTCGATGGCTCACGCAGCGATCTCACTGCGGCGCTGAAGCTGACCGGACGCAAAGTGACGCAGGCGGGCTATCCGGCTGATCATCTGGACACGCTTTACTCCCACAGCAATTGCCTGATTACCGGCTGGGCGCAGCGCGCCGTGCTGTCGCATCAGTGTGACACCCTGCCAGGTGACAGTGGTTCGCCACTGCTGCTCAACAGCGATAAAGGCTGGCAGTTAATCGCGGTACAAAGCTCAGCACCGGCAGCGAAAGATCGCTATCTGGCTGATAACCGCGCGATTTCGGTCACCTCGTTTAAAGATAAGCTGGAATCCCTCGCGCAGTAGTCCGCACTCTCACTCCCCATCATCGGATGCGCGCCTGTTACGGCGCGCATCCCGGCGTTTAACCCGCTATCTGCTCCATCATCTGCAGAATACGCTTATCTGAGATGGGATAAGGCGTACCCAGCTGCTGAGCAAAGTAACTGATTCGCAGCTCTTCGATCATCCAGCGGATGCTCTGCACCTCTTCATCATCCTGACGCTGCGGCGGCAACTTGTTGCGCCACGCCTGATAAGCCTGCTCCACTGCCTGCACTTTTAACATCCGCGCACGATCGCTGTGCGGATCGGCAGGCAGTTTTTCCAGTCGGCGCTCAATCCCATGCAGATAACGCAGCGTATCGGCCAGTCGCTGCCAGCCGTTGCCGGTGACAAAGCCGCGATAAACCAGGCCACTTAACTGCGCTTTGATGTCAGATAACGCCAGCGCCATGGTCATATCGACCCGACCCTTCAGACGCTTATTGATGTTGAAGACTGCCGTCAGGATCTGCTCGACCTGCTTCGCGATGGTCACCACGGTTTCATTGAGTTCGCCGCGCACTTTGTCACGCAACTGCTCAAACGAGGTTTGATCCCAGGCCGGACCGCCCGCTTCCCCCATCAGCTTGTCGATGCCACAGGCGATGCAGTCGTCAATCAGCTCCAGCACTTTGCCATAAGGGTTAAAGTAGAGTCCGAGCTTGGCTTTGTTCGGCAACTTCTCGTGCAGATACTTAACCGGTGACGGCACATTCAGCAGCAGCAGGCGACGCTGACCGCGCCACATCATTTTTTGCTGCTCCTGCTCGCTGTCAAACAGGCGAATGGCGACGCTCTCTTTCTCGTCGACCAGCGCAGGCCAGGCTTTAACCTGGTAGCTGCCGCGCTTCTGTTCATAACTGCGTGGCAGATCGCCAAAACTCCAGATATGCAGCCCGCTCTGCTCCAGCCCGTCATCCGCCACTTTCGACAGCGTTTCCTGCACTTTGTCTTTCAGCTGTGCCTTAAGCGCAGTGAGATCTTTACCTTCCAGCAGTTTACGGTTGTGCTCGTCGACTACCCGGAACGTCATTTTCAGATGATCGGGCACCTGTTCCCACTGCCAGTTTTCCCGCTCCAGCGTGACGCCGGTCATGCGGCGAAATTCCCGCGCCAGCGCATCAGGCAGCGGCATCTCCATCGCTTTCACTCTTCCTAAGAACGCTTCGGCGTAATTGGGCGCAGGCACCAGGTTACGGCGCAGCGGCTTGGGCAGCGACTTAATCAGTGCGATGATTAGTTCACGGCGTACACCGGGGATCTGCCACTCAAAACCGCTATCCTCTACCTGGTTCAGCAGCGGCAGCGGAATATGTACCGTCACGCCATCCGCATCTGCGCCAGGCTCAAACTGATAACTCAGCTTAAGTTTGAGGTTGCCCTGATGCCAGAAGTTGGGGTAGTCGAGCTGACTGATTTTATCCGCACCCTCTTTGATCAGCATCTGCTTGTCGAAATTCAGCAGTTCTGCGTTTTCGCGACTGGCCTGTTTCCACCAGCTGTCGAAATGCTTCGCCGAGACCACCTCTTTGCCAATGCGCTGGTCATAAAAAGCAAACAGCGTTTCGTCATCAACCAGAATGTCGCGACGACGGGATTTGTGTTCCAGATCTTCCACTTCGCTGCGCAGCTTCTGGTTTGCGCGGAAGAAGGCGTGTCGGGTCTGCCAGTCGCCCTCCACCAGCGCGTGACGAATAAACAGTTCACGGCTCAGGGTGGGATCGATGCTGCCATAGTTAACT
Organism: Pantoea sp. RG18; assembly: GCF_025910075.1. Taxonomy (NCBI): domain Bacteria; kingdom Pseudomonadati; phylum Pseudomonadota; class Gammaproteobacteria; order Enterobacterales; family Erwiniaceae; genus Pantoea; species Pantoea sp. RG18. Next base: position 902,903 of record NZ_JAPCIL010000002.1, on the reverse strand, counting down.
TTACGGGCGGCGACAATCGGCAGGCCATAGAGCGTGACTTTTTCGGTGGCCATCACCGCGCCCTGCGATTTCTCCCAGTGCGGTTCACTGTAGCTACGCTTGATCAGATGCTGTGCCAGCGGCTCAATCCACTCCGGTTCAATACGGCCCGCCGTTCGGCCCCACAGGCGGCTGGTCTCGACCAGTTCCGCCACCATGGTCCACTTCGGCGGCTTTTTAAACAGCCCGGAGCCAGGGAAGATCGCGAAGCGGGTATTGCGCGCGCCGGTATACTCCTGCTTATCGGTGTCTTTCTGCCCGATATGCGACAGCAGACCGCTTAACAGCGCGCAGTGGACGGGCTGCAGCTCAGCCGGTTCACTGTTAACCGGAATGCCAAGTTCACGCACCACCTGCCGCAGCTGGGTGTAGATATCATGCCATTCCCGCACGCGCAGATAGTTAAGGAAATCGCTTTTGCACTGGCGGCGGAAAACATTCCCGGACAGCGCTTTCTGCTGCTCCGCCAGGTAGTTCCAGAGATTCACATAGGCGAGGAAGTCGGAGTCTTTGTCGGCAAAGCGCCGGTGCTTCTCATCGGACGCCTGTTTTTTATCTGCCGGACGCTCACGCGGGTCCTGAATCGACAGGCCTGCGGTGATAATCATCACTTCGCGCACGCAGCCAAATTTCTGCGCTTCCAGCACCATCCGCGCCAGGCGGGGATCCACCGGCAGCTGCGCCAGCTGACGCCCGGAACCGGTAAGCTTATAGTGACCGGTCTCTTCGTTCAGGGTCAGCGCGCCCAGCTCTTCCAGCAGGCGGACGCCATCCTGGATATTGCGCTTATCGGGCGCTTCCACAAACGGGAAGGCGGCGATATCGCCGAGGCCCAGCGAGGTCATCTGCAGGATCACTGACGCCAGGTTGGTGCGCAGGATTTCAGGATCGGTAAAGGCCGGACGACTCAGGAAGTCATCTTCCGCGTAGAGACGGATACAGATACCGTCTGAAACGCGGCCGCAACGCCCTTTACGCTGGTTGGCAGACGCCTGTGATATCGGTTCAATCGGCAGGCGCTGCACTTTGGTACGGAAACTGTAACGACTGATACGCGCCGTACCAGGATCGATCACATATTTAATCCCAGGCACCGTCAGTGAGGTTTCCGCGACGTTGGTCGCCAGCACGATACGACGGCCACTGTGCGACTGAAACACCCGGTTCTGTTCGGCGTTCGACAGCCGTGCATAGAGCGGCAGCACTTCGGTGTGTGGCAGATCGCGTTTGTTCAGCGCGTCGGCGGTATCACGTATTTCACGCTCACCACTCATGAAGATCAGGATATCGCCCCGACTTTCCCGGCCCAGCTCATCTACGGCATCAAAAATCGCCTGCAGCTGGTCACGATCGCCATCATCCGCCTCTTCGATCACCGGCCGATAGCGCACTTCAACCGGATAGGTCCGGCCTGAGACTTCAATCACCGGCGCATTATTGAAATGACGCGAGAAACGCTGTGGATCGATGGTGGCGGAAGTGATAATCACTTTCAGATCGGGGCGACGCGGCAGCAGCTCACGCAGATAACCGAGCAGGAAATCGATATTCAGGCTGCGTTCGTGCGCTTCATCAATAATGATGGTGTCATATTGCATCAGCAGACGATCCTGCTGGATCTCCGCCAGCAGAATCCCGTCGGTCATCAGCTTAATCTGCGTCAGGTCGCTGACCTGGTCGTTAAACCGTACTTTATAGCCGACGCAGCCGCCCAGCGAAGTGCTGAGCTCATCGGCAATGCGATTCGCCACGGTACGTGCGGCCAGACGGCGCGGCTGCGTATGACCAATCAGACCCGTCACACCACGCCCCAGCGCCAGACAGATTTTCGGCAGCTGCGTGGTTTTACCCGAGCCGGTTTCACCGGCGACAATCACTACCTGGTGATCGCGAATCGCCTCAGCAATATCCTGCTGCTTCTGACTGACCGGCAGATTGTCCGGGAAGGTAATGGCTGGCGTGGCCGCACGGCGCTGGGCCACGCGCTGTTCGGCAGCGATAAAGTCCTGCTCAAGCTCGCTGGCAATGCCCTGCTGTGCCTCGGGGTTTTTAGCTTTTCTGGCACCCTGTAAACGGCGCTGTAACCGCTGGCGATCGCGCAGCATTACACCGTCGAGGCGTGACCAGAGCGCTGCCAGTGGGGAAGTATCGGGAGATGACATAATAGTGACGTACCTTACTCAGACGGTGTCGCTGCCTGAAGCAGCGCCCTGCAAGCCGGGATAACCAGCTGATTCAATAAAAATAATTGCGCGCATCATAGCACATTCTGAACTGTTCCGGCGGCTGGCCCCGGTTACGCTTATTCAATAAATTCGAACATGGGTCTCGAAATATTGCGCTTTCACCGCGCCATCGATAACCGTAGAGTGTAAACCATTGAGCGGAAAGTCTTCCGCGTAACAGACAGGAAACCACCATGAGCAAAGTTTTAGTTCTGAAATCAAGCATTCTTGCAGGCTACTCACAATCAAGCCAGCTCGCTGACTTCTACATCGAACAGGCAAAGGCCCAGGGTAAAGAGGTTACCGTCCGTGACCTGGCGGCTAACCCGATCCCGGTACTGGATGGCGAGTTAGTGGGTGCAATGCGTCCCTCTGATACCCCGCTGTCACCTCGTCAGCAGGAGGCTCTGGACCTGTCTGATCAACTGATTGCAGAACTGCAGGCTCATGATGAAGTGGTTATTGCCGCGCCAATGTACAACTTCAACATCCCGACGCAGCTGAAAAACTATTTCGACCTGATTGCCCGTGCTGGCGTGACGTTCCGCTACACAGAAGCAGGCCCGGAAGGTCTGGTTAAAGGCAAAACGGCAGTCGTTATCTCCAGCCGTGGCGGCATCCACAAAGATACCCCTACTGACCTGCTGACCCCTTACGTCAAGCTGTTCCTGGGCTTCATCGGCATCACTGACGTTGAGTTCGTGTTTGCTGAAGGCATCGCTTACGGTCCGGAAGTGGCCAGCAAAGCGACCGCTGAAGCGAAAGACGCTATCAAGCAGATCGTGACGGCATAAGTCTCACTCATCTCAGGATGACGCTGTAAAAGACCGGGCCATGCGCCCGGTTTTTTTTCGCCGGTTACTGACTGCTCTCTGCCGCTTTTCTCAGCCACTGACCGTTAATGCCGCGCACATATTCCCCCGCTGCCGCACGGCTCACCAGCTTCTGTCCGGCAATACTGGCGACATCGGCCGTGGAGAGATTATTCTGTTCTGCCAGTCGCTGATACTCCTGCTGACGTCCGGCATTAATACGCTGCACCAGTGCCAGCGTTTCACTATCCTGCGCACGTGCCGCCAGATAGCCGGAAAGCGTTTCACCTGCCCGCCCCGATTGCCGCGCCTGATCCAGCGTCAGTGCCCAGGCAGGCTGCGCCATCGTCAGGGCGAGGAACAGCACCGCGCTTATGCGTTTCATCGTTGCTCTCCTCAGAACAGACCGCTCTGGTTTTTCAATAGCGCTTCCACGTCTTTATCGACTTTGATGTGGATCTCATGTTCTATTTTCACGTTCATGTTGATGGTGATGGGATCTTTAGGTGCCGTGACTTCAATGCGCGGCACGCAGCCGATGCTCAGCAGTCCGGCTGCCAGAACCAGTAGTGCCCTCAGGCTCATGGTGAAGTGTCCTTGTTGGATGGCAAATTCGCATGTTGCTCTAACCAGGATTGCAAATTATCGCCAAAGCGCAGGCTGCGCCAGAGCTGAAACAGGTTTTCCTGATGATGATAGTTGAGATTGACTGTCTGACGACGGTTACTGAACTGGCTGACGCCCTGCACCTGCGCCTCCATAGTGAGGTCGCCAAGATTATCCAGATTGATCGTGGCCCAGCTGCGGGAGACTTCCATATAGCGTAACCAGTCCAGCGCGGCGCCCGTCGCCACGTTATTGCGGGTAATCGCATCCGCCATATCTTTATCCAGCCGGAAGGTCAGCGGACCGCTGTTGGCAATCCACCCTTTCTCCACCAGCCAGTGTGGATTATTGAGCCACAGCGGCAGCTCACCGTTGACCTTGCCCGACATGGCAAACTGTTTAGGTTTCAGCGCCGTCACCAGCTCGCTGAGGCTGATATTGCGCAGCGACACCCGGGCTGGCTCATGCTGCGGCATGCGCAAAGCGGGCAGCGTAATTTGTCCGCCCAGCAGATCAAGGCTGACATCCTGCAACGTCAGCGGCGCCTGTTCGGACCACGGCCAGTTACCCTGCAGGTCAGCGCGAATATTCTGCATCGCAAACTGGTTCTTAACCTCGGCAATGCGCAGTGATACCGGGCCATGCTGACCAAATTGCCATTGCTGCTCATGGAATCTGAACGGCAGCGAGAAGTCGATACCGTTAACCTGGCTGTCAGGCGTCCAGATGCTGCCCTGTTTTACCGTCCAGTGGCCTCCCGCCTGGAAACCCTGTTCACTTGCGGCGGAAAAAGCGACCTGTGCCTGCAAACGGCCGCCCTGGATCTGCATTTTCATGTCGGGGCTGAGCAACGGCTGAAACACCGTCAGCGACTGTGCCGGCCACCAGGCCTGGCCGCGCAGCCGTTCGCCATCCCAGCGGCCGTTAACCCGCAGCGGGCCAACCTTGCCCGCCTGTAAACTGCCTCGCCAGATAAAATAGCCGGGATCACGACCTTTAGCCTCAAAGTCGAGCGTGGAATCTGCCAGATGTCCGCCATAGCTGAAGCGGGTCTCTCCTGCCTGCAGGCGGAAATGCCCATTGAACGCCGGATGCGCCGCATCACGCTGCCAGTTTACCGGTTTAGTCAGTGTCAGACGCGGTTTTGCAACGTTGACACTGCCATACGCCAGCTGATTAAAACCGGTGGACAAGGTATCCAGATGGATCAGGGTGTCGTGCCAGCCGCCCGTGCCTTTAACATCCCAGCGCGCCTGCAGCGGCAGCATCTCGCCACCTCCCCAGTAGCGCCAGTTCCATTCGCCCTTATCGGGCCAGAAATCATTGGCGCGGCCATCGAGATGCAACCGGAAGCGGCCAAAACTGGCATCGTGCGCATTGAGAATGGCCTGCAGGCGGCCATCAATACCCTGCGAGGAGAGTCGTACGCCCGCCAGCGGCCAGCGCGCTTCGTCCACTTCCAGCGTTGACAGCAACCGGCCCCGCAGGCGCAGCAGCGATTTAGGTTGCAGCACCAGTTGAGGATCGAGGATCGAGCCGCTGAGCACGCCCGGAATGGAGCCGTAAAGTTGCAGGTCGGCCAGCTTGCTTTCGCCGGTTAGCTGAAACGGCAGGTTGCTGTTGGTCAGGCTGAGGTTGCCGGGACCGACGCCGAGCACCACGTTACCCTTGCCGCCGCGTCCCTGGGTCAGCAGGTTAACGCGACCGCTAATCTGGCTACTTTCAAGGCCAGACTGCCAGTTATCCAGCGTCAGGTTAACAAACCCTGATAGCGGCTGAGCCACCAGCGGCCAGAAGTATTCGCCCTTTTCAATCCGAATCTGATCGCGGCTGATCTGCCACGGCAGTCTGAGAAGCGGCCGGGTCACTTCGGCCATTGCCACGTGTAGCTCGCCCTGCTGCTGCTGCCAGTTAAGCGTCAGCTTCAGGGGATGCGGCAGCGCGTCCAGCGCCAGCTGTCCGGTCACCTCGCCGTTCACCGGCAGATCAGTGGCAAAGGTGGGTAACGCCAGATGACCACTCAGCGTGACGGGTTCAGGAAGTGCAGGATGTGTGAGCGTCAGGCGACTGATAGCGAGCTGCTGACCGGTCAGCGTTGCCGCCAGCTGCAGATTATCGCCCTGATAACTGAGTTGCTGACGATCTTTTTCCAGCGTCAGATCCAGCGCGCCCGCATACGTCTGCCACGGCGTAACAATTAATTTGCCCAGATGAACGTCGGCGCCAGGCAGCATTGCCTGCCATTCGGCCAGCGTTTTGGGGGCTGCCTTGCTGCCATCACTGGCCGGTAATTTTTGCAGGCAGGTGCTATCCAGCGTCAGCTCTGACGCATTCAGTTTCCAGCGCGACTGATGCCAGCCCAGTGACACTCCCTTTACCGTTGCCAGGGAGCAATCCCCTGCGAGATAACGAAGTTGTGGCAACCACAGGCCACCCTCCCGCCAGCGCGGTGCGCCCGACAGCTCAATGCGGGTATCTTCAGGTAGCCAGATGCCGACCAGCCGCGGCAGCCATTGCGTGACAGTCAAGATCAGGCCGAGCAGCAGCAGAATCAGCGCCAGAATGGCGGCCAGCCGTCGCCGGAACATCCGTGGCATAAAAGCCATAATCCTTTTCCTTACAGTATCCTGACAACGATGATGGCATGTAATCTGCCAGAGGTGAAGGTCTGCGCCGGACACAAGTCAGCTGTTTCAGCAAAGTCAGTCAGAAAACGTTATCCTTGCTCTATCACCTCTGCAGGAGCACAACGATGAAAATCGCGGTTTACAGCACCAAACATTACGATCAGAAATACCTTGAGCAGGTCAATCAGCAGTTCGGCTTTGAACTGGTGTTTTTTGACTTTTTACTCTCTGAAAGCACCGCCAAAACCGCTGTGGGTTGCGATGCTGTCTGTATCTTTGTAAACGATGACGGCAGCCGCCCGGTGCTGGAAGAGCTGGCCGGGCTGGGTGTGAAATACATCGCGCTGCGCTGTGCCGGTTTCAATAATGTTGATCTGGCTGCTGCAAAAGAGCTGGGTCTGGAAGTGGTGCGCGTGCCGGCCTACTCACCGGAAGCGGTCGCTGAACATACTATCGGCCTGATGATGACCCTGAATCGCCGTATTCATCGCGCTTATCAGCGTACCCGTGACGCAAACTTTTCGCTCGACGGCCTGACCGGTTTCAACATGCATAACAAAACCGCGGGTGTTATCGGTACCGGTAAAATCGGGATCGCGACGATGCGGATTCTGAAAGGTTTTGGTATGCGGCTGCTGGCGTATGATCCCTACCCGAGTGAGCAGGCGCTGGAACTGGGCGCGGAATATGTCGATCTGAAGACGCTGTTTGCTGAATCCCACGTCATTACCCTGCACTGTCCGCTGACGCCGGAAAATCATCATCTGCTCAACGCCGATGCGTTTAAACAGATGCGCGATGGGGTAATGGTTATCAACACCAGTCGTGGTGGCCTGATTGATTCACAGGCGGCGATTGACGCGCTGAAACAGCAGAAAATCGGCGCGCTCGGCATGGATGTTTATGAGAATGAACGTGATCTGTTCTTTGAAGATAAGTCGAATGATGTGATTCAGGACGATGTGTTCCGCCGTCTGTCGGCGTGCCATAACGTGTTGTTCACCGGCCATCAGGCGTTTTTAACCGCCGAAGCGCTGACCGCCATTTCTGAAACGACACTGAATAATCTCAGCCAGCTCGACCGGGGTGAAAACTGCCCGAACCGACTCTCTGCCTGACTGTGCGGGCCGGAGCAATCCGGCCTGATCATCAGCGCGCGCAATTCCCGCCAATTAACGCCTGCTCATCACAGCGACGTCCATTGACTAACTGACACATCCCCACTCTTGAGCCATCCAGCTGATGCGAAAATGCCAGCGTTCCGCCCGCATTCGAACAGGTGCTTTCTGCCAGGGAAGACATCACCACCCGTGGCTGGATGTGGGCGGCGGTGGCTTGTTGCGGTGGCTCGTTATCATCACTGTTGCTGCTGCAGGCAGAGAGTAATAATGCGGCACCGGCCAGCAAAAAAGTGGCTGCTTTCATCAGTCGGACTCCGGGAAGTGGGGGAAAAGGCTGGCTCAGCATATGTCAGGCAGCACAACGGGTCGAGAGGTGAAACAGCTTTTTACAAAATTCTCCGGCGTCATTTGCAAGCAGAATTATCTTGTTTACCTGTTATCGCTGAACTGTCACCCTTTTTCGGCCCTTATTAATTCGGAGTAAAGCCATGTTAATGGATATGTTAATTCGCATAGCGCTGGCCGGTATTCTCGGCGGCCTGATCGGCATGGAGCGCCAGATGCGGGCCAAAGAAGCGGGACTGCGTACCCATATTCTGGTCGGTATCGGTAGTGCGATGTTTATGCTGGTATCGAAATATGGCTTCGCCGATATGCTCAACAGCGAACATGTAGCACTGGATCCCAGCCGTATTGCGGCACAGGTGGTCAGCGGCATGGGTTTCCTTGGCGCGGGCACCATTATGATTCAGAAGCAGGTGGTGAAAGGCTTAACCACGGCGGCGGGATTATGGGTGACTGCGGCGATTGGTCTGGTGATTGGCAGCGGCATGTATGAGATCGGCATTTATGGCACGGTGCTGGCGCTGGTGGTGCTGGAAGTCTTCCGCCGCCTGAGCCATTTTCTCATCGGTAAACATCATACGCTGCTGGTTTTTCTTAAGCCCAAAAGTGTGCCGCTGGTGCTGCTGGTCATGCAGCGGGAAGGCATTCGCTATGGTAATGTGACGGTGATTAATCGGGATGAGGAGAGTGGTCTGTGTGAGCTCAGCGTTCAGGTGACGCTGTCCCGCAAATCAAACGATGCTCACCTCTACGATAAGGTCATGGAGATCAAAGGAGTTCAGTCGCTGGAGATGATGTAAATTCCTTTCCATAAAGATCATTCCTGCTGAACACAGGCCGGTCAGCGTCAGGACGTTGCAGAAGGGAGTTATCGGTACGCACTGCCTTCTGCCCTCTCCATCAGATTCATCTATTATCATAATCATGCAGCCTGACCTGAGATATAGAGCCCGCCGGGAATTAATGTCATAATCCGTGATTGTTTATTAAGGTAACAATTTATACGGTGAAAAATGCGCCAGACCTCTGACCATCGTGACGAAACCCTGTCCGCTTCTGTACGTAAAAGTAGCTGGCCGGTACTGAGCATGCTTATCTTTACGCTGATTGCGGGCGCTATGGCCATCATGATGATCCTGGATCATCGTAATTCCGTAAATAATGCGCTTGAGACCGGACAGTGTCTGGTGGGGGAAGGCGCTGAAAGTTTGCTGGAAGTGCTCAGACATTTTTTACATCATGCTTATCGCTGGATTTTTAAAGCCTGTGGCTAGCAATAATAAATTCAGTGCAGCAGGAAATGCAGTAATCCGTGTCGGTTTACCAGCAACAAAACGCCGCAATACATGACTGCAACATAGCAGAGTAAAAAGAGCATCAGCGTCAATATAAATCGGACACCATAATTTTTTATATCGTGAGTGTTTACCGGATGTCTCATCGAATTTAAAGTTTGCTCCGTCCTTATTCACATATATAGCCAGCAATTTAACGATTTGTTACGCTGCCCGCATTACCACGATGTGCGGAACGATGAAGTCACAGCAGGTCTCTCAGGAAAAACAGTTATGAGTGTAAAAATTAAAGCCGCCCTTTTTAACTTTCACATTCACTTTAATGGCTTTAATTTCACCCGTCTGCTTTGAAAAGCAACAGTTTTGGACGTGGCGATATGTGCCAGTAAAATCGATTCAGATTTAATGGGATACAAAAAAACAGTGATGCCTGTGCATCTTACGTATTCCCAATTATAACCCGGCAGTGTCAACGCATATTCAACAGCAGCGTTTTTCAGATTCAGGCGTTAATGAAATTAACAGTGCATCAGGATATTTAACTCCCTGCGAATTTATAGCAACAATTCGAAGGGAAATTTAAAATCAGATAAGCATAAACAGGACTCCGTTTATGCATGATTGATTAATAGCGGTGCATGCTGTTTTTTTTTGCTTAGTGGTCGCTCTGATGAAATATCTGTTAATTATCTCAATCATTTTTATGACTGCGGGTTGTGCGGCAAAAAAAGAGAATGCGCGGGCTGATGCTTACCAGGCATCACTGCCATCCTGTTCTGCGCACAATGATGAAATCGATTGCCAGTGGAAAGATGTGCCAGCCAGCTGACATCGTATAGTTGAACGCTATCCGTGACACATCAGCCCGCAATTATTGAGTAATGACCTGGTAAGGCCTGCCCTCTTTTTTCACTGAGTACCGCCGCATCGATTTACGTCGCTGCTCCCTTAACGGGTAGTCTCTGCCGGATTCCCCGGGCGGCTATCCGCTGATTACTTCACTCCAGTACTGGCATTCGCGGCAACAATCCGTACCATACGCTGCATATTCGTGACACCGCAGTGAAGTGTCTGGCTGAACGCGCACGGCAATTTGCCCTTTAGCTACGCTTTCTGGATTTTGAGATAGGTAAAAATGCAAGATAATCAAACGGTTGACAAGAAAGAACAGTACAACCTCAATAAACTGCAAAAACGTCTGCGTCGTAACGTCGGCGAAGCCATTGCAGATTTTAATATGATTGAAGAAGGCGACCGCATCATGGTCTGCCTGTCGGGCGGCAAAGACAGCTACACCATGCTGGAAATTTTGCGCAGTCTGCAAAAAAGTGCGCCGGTCAACTTCAGTCTTATTGCCGTTAACCTCGACCAGAAACAGCCGGGCTTCCCTGAGCATATCCTGCCGGAATATCTTGAGTCGCAGGGCGTTGAGTATCGGATTATCGAAGAAGATACCTACTCCATCGTCAAAGATAAGATCCCGGAAGGCAAAACCACCTGCTCACTCTGCTCGCGCCTGCGCCGTGGCATTCTCTATCGCGTCGCAACTGAGCTGGGCTGTACTAAAATTGCGCTGGGCCACCATCGCGATGACATTCTACAGACGCTGTTCCTGAACATGTTTTACGGCGGAAAAATGAAAGGCATGCCGCCAAAGCTGATGAGCGACGATGGCAAGCAGATTGTGATCCGTCCGCTGGCTTACTGCCGCGAGAAAGATATCATCCGCTTCTCAGAAGCGCGTCAGTTCCCGATTATTCCGTGTAACCTCTGCGGTTCTCAGCCGAACCTGCAGCGTCAGGTGGTAGCCGATATGCTGCGTGACTGGGATAAGCGCTATCCTGGCCGTATCGAAACCATGTTCAGCGCGATGCAGAATGTGGTGCCGTCACATATGGCGGATATCAACCTGTTCGATTTTAAAGGCATTAAGCATGGCGATGCGGTGGTTGACGGCGGGGATCTCGCCTTTGACCGGGAATCTCTGCCGCTGCAGCCTGTTGGCTGGCGGGCTGATGATGAGGATACCCCGGATACCAGCGCGCGTCTGGATGTGATTCAGATTAAATAAGTGCTGGAAAGGTTAAGGGCGTGCTGCTGGCAGCACGCCCTTTTTTTATATGTTGCGGTGCGGTGGTGGATCCATTATCGGCGGAAATTCCGGATCTGTCGGCGGATCAGGCTGGGGTTGTGGCTGAGGAATAGGCTCAGGAATCGGGATCGGATCCGTAGGGATCGGCTCGCTGTTAAGAATCGCGCTCATGCCTTACTCCTTTTGTTGCGAATGGACTTTAAGCTTAGGTAAGGAACGGCGTTACAGCCAGGCGGGCAAAAAAAAAGCCGGCACACGGGCCGGCATGTTTCGAATTAAATGTGCTATGCATTAATTCTAAATTAGGAAGTAAGACAATATGGAGCGCAACGCCCATCGCTTGACGTTGCATTCACCTGCGGGAGAGAGTTTGCGTCAGCAGCGACAATGGGTTCTTGATGTCGATCAGCTTTTGCGTCCTTTACGGGATTTTCAGCGCAGATAACCGATACGCTACGCATAACGCTAGAGCCAGCGCCGCTTGCGCAGGTACCCCGCTACCCCCACGGCCAGTGCCACCAGCAGCAGACAGAAGATAGAGAAACCGTATCGCCATTCGCCGCCTGGAATACCGCCCAGGTTGACGCCAAACAGGCCGGTCAGGAAGGTGGCTGGCAGAAAAATCATCGCCATCAGTGACATGGTATAGGTACGTCGGTTCATCGACTCCGCCATCGCAGAAGCAACCTCATCAGCCAGAATCGCGGTACGCGCCACCCCCGCATCCAGATCATCCAGCCCGCGTCCCAGCCGATCGGCGATTTCCTGCATCCGGCGGCGTTCGGTGTCATCCATCCAGGCCAGTTTTTCACTGGCCAGCCGCGCATAGACATCCCGCTGCGGTGCCATATAACGCCGCATCACAATCAGCTGTTTGCGAAGCAGGCCGAGTTCGCCTCGTGCTGGCATCCGCTGGTCAAGCAGCGCATCTTCCAGCTCAATGATTTTGTCATGTAAATCTTCGATAAACTCGCTGGTGTGATCGGTCAGGGCATCACAGATATCGACCAGCCAGCTACCGCAGTCAATCGGGCCGTTACCATTCTGCAAATCCGTGAGGACTTCATCGACGGCAGAAACTTTACGCCGCCGGGTCGAAACGATGAGCTTATCGTTGATAAATACCCGCATCACCACCAGCTGGTCGCGACGCGCATCGCTGTTGTGGTTGACGCTGCGCAGCACGATCATAAAGCCGTCGCCCAGCCGGCTGACGCGTGGACGCATACTGTCGCCCGCTAAGGCGTCACGCACGGCATCAGGGATTTGTGTCGTCGACTGCAGCCATTCCGCGCTCTTACGGTGGGTATAGTTCAGATGGAGCCAGCAGGGCTGCTCACACTGGATGACTTCATCTTCAGCAATCGGGATCATCCCGCCCTTGCCATCCAGCTGGCAGGAAATTATGGCATCTGAAACCTGTAACGCTTTTCCTTCAATTACGTCCACACCGTCGCCTCACTACTGAAATCAATACGATACAGTCTAGCGTGACGGTGTTGAGTTGCAATCTCCGGGCTGTGTAGAAAGATGTCAGAGGGTGGCCGGTTGACCGGCCTCCTGCACTTAGTGCTTTTCAATCCACAGTTCGCGACTGTAGGCGACATCTTCAGGGTTAGTGATGGGATAGCCTTTGACCCAGGGTTTAATCAGGCGGCCATTGGTGTACTGATAGATGGGGGCGATCGGAGCCTGCTCAGCCAGGATCTGCTCGGCACGGTTGTAATCGCTGTTACGTACCTGATCACTGGTCTCCCGGCTGGCTTTGGCGATAACCGCATCATAATCCGCGTTGTTAAAGCGCGCGATGTTGCTGCTGTTGCCCGACGTCAGCAGATTCAGGAAAGTGGAGGGTTCATTGTAGTCACCGACCCACGAGGCGCGGATCACATCGAAGTTTCCGCTGTTACGGCTGTCGATATAGGTTTTCCACTCCTGGTTCTCCAGCGTGACATCCACACCGAGGTTCTTTTTCCACATCGAGGCCACAGCAATCGCAATCTTCTGGTGGCTCTCAGAGGTGTTGTAGAGCAGTTTGAGTTTCAGCGGCTTGCCGGGACCGTAACCGGCAGCAGCGAGCAGCGATTTGGCCTGTGCATTCAGGCTGTTCTGATCGTGCTGTTGCATGAACGTGGGCAGTGGCTTAAAGCCTGCTGTCACATCTGGCGTAAAATGCCACGCCGGTTTCTCACCAGTGCCCAGCACTTTTTCAGCAATCACTTTCCGGTTGATAGACCAGGAGAGCGCTTTGCGAACCCGCACATCGGCCGTCGGCCCTTTCTGCGTGTTAAACGCGTAGTAATAGGTGCCTAACTGGTCAGGTGTGTAGACCTCTCCGGGCAGAGTTTTCTTCAGTAGCGCATACATGTTTTTCGGGAAGGATTCGGTGATATCAATATCGTTGGATCGATAACGTTTAGTGGCGCTCGACTCTTCATTAATCGGCACAAAAGTCACTTTCGTCAGCACCGAATGGGCATCATCCCAGTAGTGAGGATTACGTGTCAGTACGATTTTTTCGTTCACTACGCGTTCGCTAAGCTGATAGGCCCCGTTGCCCACCAGTTTGCCGGGTGACGTCCAGCTGTCACCCTGTTGCGCAATAATTTTCTGCGGCACCGGGAAAAGCGCCACGTTAGCCACCAGCGCCGGGAACCACGGCACCGGACGATCCAGCGTCACCTTCAGCTGGTTTTTACTCTGTGCGACCACACCCAGCTTGTCGGGCGTCATTTCGCCTTTGGTTATCGCTGCCGCATTTTGAATACCGCTTAAGCCCGCGAACCAGGCAAAGGCTGAACTGTTTTTCGGATCGACCAAGCGCTGCCAGCTGTAGACAAAATCCTGAGCCGTAACCGGATCACCGTTCGACCAGCGCGCGTTATTACGCAGCGTAAAGACCCAGGTTTTGTTATCGCTGCTGCTCCAGCTCTGCGCCACGCCCGGCACGATTTTGCCCTGCGCATCCTGATTGGTCAGCCCTTCAAACAGATCGCGTATCACCTGAATTTCAGGCAGTCCTACCGCTTTAAGCGGATCGAGCGAAGCGGGTTCATCTTTAATATGGCGAACGATCTGCTGCTGTTCAGCCAGCTGTGCGCCAGCGGGTGGATTCGCCGCGATGGCGGGTGTGATGATGCTGCTCAGGCTGATTGCTGCCAGCGTCATGCGAAAGGTCTTGACCATTATCACTCCTTTACCCCAAAGAAGCGCTGCATCAGTCTGTTGCCGATGCAACTTGTGCAGGGCACTTTAGCGCAAATGGCTGACAGATAAATAGCTATTTTCCGCGCACGGCTTTTCCGCTACTTTTAGTAAAACCCTTTGAGGAAATAACTATGTCGCCACTCCATCCACGTCCCCTGCGCGGCAAACTGGACGTCCCCTATCAGCAGTATGGCCGCTCAGTGCTGGGCGCGCCGCTGCTCTGGTTTCCGGCGCCGCTGGGCGATCCCGAGAGCGGATTGATTCTGGCAGGCACTCACGGTGATGAGAATGCGGCCATCGCCACTCTCTCCGCAGCATTACGGACGCTGCCTGATGGGATGCGTCGGCACCACGTGGTGTTAGCAGTCAATCCTGATGGCTGTCAGCTCGGACTGCGCGCGAACGCAAACGGCGTCGATCTCAACCGCAACTTTCCGGCGGCGAACTGGCAGTCAGGCGAGACGGTGTATCGCTGGAACAGCGCTGCCGATGATCGTGATGTGGCGCTCTCGACCGGCACTCATCCGGCTTCTGAACCGGAAACCCAGGCGCTCTGTGCGCTGATTCATCAGCTGAAACCACGCTGGATCGTCTCATGGCATGAACCGCTGGGCTGTATTGACGACCCGCATCAGGCAGAGATTGGTGGCTGGCTGGCCAGCCACACTGGCCTTCCGCGAGTCAGCAGCGTTGGTTATGACACGCCAGGCTCATTCGGCAGCTGGTGTAAAGATCTCAGCCTGCCCTGCGTCACTGCTGAAATGCCGGTGATTTCAGTGGATGAAGCCACTGAAACCTACCTGGAGATGATGGTTAATCTGCTGCGCTGGCAGCAATGATCAGCTGACCGTTGCGCACTTTAATCGCCGGTTCTGCATCAACCGCCAGCCAGGTCGGCCCGTCGAGATCGGCAAAGCGGGTCTGCGGCACCAGCGGCAGTGCGGCGCGTATCGCCCGCGAGGTGCAGAGCATGCAGCCGAGCATGACCGCAAACCCCTGCTGCTGAGCCGCATCGGCCAGCGCCAGCGCCTCGGTCAGCCCGCCCGCTTTATCCAGCTTGATGTTGACCATCTCATAACGACCTCGCAGTACCGCCAGACTTTCGCGGGTGTGACAGCTCTCATCGGCGCAGATCGGTAATGGATGAATAAAGTTCTCCAGCGCCGCATCCTCACCCGCTGGCAGGGGCTGTTCCAGCATAGCCACATTGATGTCCGCCAGCAGCTGACAGCGTGCCGCCAGTCCTTCGGCGTGCCAGGATTCATTGGCATCCACAATCAGGGTCGCGTCCGGCACGGCGGCGCGAATCGCCATCAGCCGTTCGGTAATGAAATTATTATCCAGCTTAATCTTCAGTAGTGTTGCCCCATGCTGCCACAGCGCCAGCGCGCTGCTGGCCATCGCCTCGGGAGTATCAATGCTTACGGTCTGCGCGGTCACCACATCCTCCGGTGCAGTCACGCCACTAAGCTGCCAGAGGCTGCTCTGCTGCTGGTGTGAGGAGAGATCCCATAGTGCGCTGTCAATGGCGTTGCGCGCCGCCCCGGCGGGCAGCGCCTGTTGTAACGCCTCGCGCGTCATGCCCTGTTGCAGCGCGGGCAGCAGCGCGGCGATTTGCGCCAGCACCGACGCCTCGCTTTCACCATAGCGCGCATAAGGCGTCGCTTCGCCAACGCCTTTTACTCCGTCTTCCTCAATTTCAACCACCACAACTTTGACTTCAGTCCGGGTTCCACGGGCAATGACAAACGGCGTATGCAACGGCCAGGCTTCGGGATAACTTTTTACCGTTCTCATTTCCACTCCACAATGTGTGATGCAGTGGCAGACCGCCACGTTAAATTCCACAATTGAACTCGTAAACCCTTAACATTTATGTCATAAACAACGGCTATCTTTAGCCGTTTTGTGTCAGATCTTTTTTATCATTAAAAGGAATCACTATGTCTCAGACTGTTCATTTTCAGGGTAATGCCGTACCGGTTGCTGGTCAGTTTCCTCAGGCTGGCGATAAAGCCAAAGCTTTCACGCTGGTAGCGAAAAACCTGGTCAACGTCGCGCTCTCTGAGTATGCAGGAAAACGCAAAATTCTGAACATTTTCCCGAGCGTAGATACCGGTGTCTGTGCTTCATCGGTGCGCAAATTCAATCAGGCCGCGAGCGAACTGAATAACACCGTGGTGTTATGCATCTCTGCCGATCTGCCGTTTGCCCAGTCGCGCTTCTGTGGCGCAGAAAACCTGAACAACGTGGTGACGTTGTCGACCCTGCGCGGCTCAGAGTTTAAATATGATTATGGCGTGGAAATTGCCGATGGTGCGCTGGAAGGTCTGACCGCACGTGCCGTAATTGTGCTGGATGAGAACGATAAAGTGATCTACAGCCAGCTGGTTGATGAAATCACCACTGAGCCTGATTATGACGCTGCGCTGACCTCGCTGAAGTAATAAAAAAAGCGGATAACCAGGTTATCCGCTTCTCATCTTCTGTTTGCCGTTTACTCGCTTTCGGTGCGCTTCTGCCCCAGACCATACTCCCGCAATTTATTCGCAATCGCCGTATGCGACACACCAAGCCGTTTTGCCAGTTTTCGGGTGCTGGGATAGGAGAGATAGAGTCGCGTCAGAATTGACCGTTCGAAACGGCTGGTGATCTGATCCAGCGTCCCTTCCAGCGCCTCATCGCCCAGTGACACATCCAGTGCCTGTTCAGGCAACACGATATCCTGCGGACGCAGTTCGTAACCTTCCAGTTGGGTTAACGCCCGATAAAGCGCATTTTTCAGCTGACGCACGTTACCAGGCCAGGCGTAGCGAGTCAGAAAAGCGTTAAGCTGCGGCGAGAGTCGCGGACGCGCCATTCCCTGCTCATCCGCAAAGCGGGCAACAAACATCTCGGTCAGCGGCAGAATATCCTGCGGACGATCGCGCAGAGGCGGCAGTTGCAGCGTCAGCACATTGAGCCGGTAAAAGAGATCCTCGCGGAACTCCCCGCGCTGCACCAGCTCAATCAGGTTTTTCTGCGTAGCGCAGATTACCCGCACATTGACATGCACTTCATGCTCTTCACCGACGCGGCGGAAGGTGCCATCATTGAGAAAACGCAGCAGCTTGGTCTGCATTCTCGGCGACATCTCACCAATCTCATCCAGCAGCACTGAGCCGCCATTAGCCTGCTCAAAAAAGCCCTTCTTACCTTCCAGCGCATTCGGATAGGCTCCGGCGGCATGACCAAACAGCTCGCTTTCGGCGACGTCGTCGGGCAGAGAGGCACAGTTCAACGCCAGGAAGGGATTCTTGCCGCGGGCACTGCGCAGATGGCAGGCGCGTGCCAGCATATCTTTCCCGGTGCCGGTGTCGCCAACGATCAGTAAGGGCGCATCGAGCATCGCCAGTTTACGCGCCTGATCCACCACCTGACGCATCTTCGGCGTGACAGCAATGATATGGTCAAACTCCGATTCATCGGTGACCACCAGATTCTGCAACTGACGACCCATGCGGGCTGTCGACTTCAGCATCACCATCGCCCCCACCGGCCTGTCGTTCTGGCCCTCTTCGCCCGGCAGATAAATAGGACGCGCTTCCATCAGAAAATCGCGGCCCTCAATGACCACATGCTGCGCCTGCGCTTCAACCCGATCGCTCTCCAGCCAGCGCATGAAGTTGAAGCCGTTAATCAGGTTACCGGCGCTAAAGTTGCGCATCTTCTCTTCATCGAGATTAAACAGGTTCTGTGCGGCCGGATTAGCCAGTTCAACCTTGCTTTTCAGATCGATGGAGAAAACCGGATCCGGCATCGCCACCAACAGGGCGCTCAGTGCACGATGCTCGCGTTCAGAGGGCATGTACGCTACCGTGCGCACATCTGTTACGCCCGGTGTACGCCGGATTTCCGCCATCAGATTGCTGAAGGCGTCAAATTCCAGTGCAGAAAAGTTCAGGTAGATGCGGCCCAGCGCCGTGATTTCGATACCGCGTAAATCAATGTTGCGTGCCACCAGCAGATCGAGCAGTTCACGCGTCAGACCGAGTCGGTCCTGACAGAACACTTCCAGACGCATTTCGTTCGCCTTAATCAGGTTCAGATAAGACAATAATACGCTAAGTCGCGCACCTGCAGAAAGGAATCTGTCAGGAAAAGTTGACAGCTCCGGCGCGTATGGCGGACTTTTGTACTGCCGGAGAAAATCCTGATGAGTGGTCACAAATGTTTGCCGGGATGGCGCATTTTATCAGGGAGAAAAATGGAATGGCCTACACGCTGCCAGCGGATCCGGTGATCACTGATGAGTCGGGCTGTCCGGGTGAGTGTCTGGTCATCGACTCCCGACAGGTGCTGCGCCAGCCACACTAAAGAATAAAGGCGGCAATGCCGCCTTTAATTTGTCACGAGAGCGTCAGGCTGACTTATTGCCACCCTTCTGCAACGCCTCTTTCAACTGGCCCAGCAGCTCACGACGGAAATCGCCGAGCCGTGGTTTATCCTGCTCCAGCCACGGCAGTGGACGGCACAGCTCCATCGCTTTGATGCCCAGTCTTGCAGTCAGCAAACCCGCGCCAATACCCTGCGCGGCGCGCGTGGAAAGCCGGGCGGCGATATCCTGCGACATCCAGTCCATACCCACTTCCCGCACCAGTTCGGAAGCCCCGGCAAAGGCCATGTTGAGCAGCACCAGACGGAACAGCCGGATGCGGCTGAAGTAACCCAGCTCAATGCCGTAAATAGCCGCGATGCGATTGACCAGCCGCAGATTACGCCAGGCGATAAACGCCATATCCACCAGCGCCAGCGGGCTGACCGCAATCATCAGCGTGGCTTCAGCAGCATGACGGCTGATTTCGCGCCGCGCCTGCCGATCCAGCACCGGCTGCACCAGTTGCGCATATAAGCGGACAATTTCACTGTCATTGTGGGTTTCGTGCAGCGAGGCATGCCAGCGCTGCAGGGCCGGATGCGCCTGATCCAGCTCTGCCTGCTGCGCCAGTTTTTCGCAGAAGGCCCGGCCTTTGCCGATGCCATGACTGTGCAGCAACTCACGGCCCACATCCCGCTCCTCGGCGCGCTGACGCAGCTGATAGAGACGACGCCACTCGGTGGTCAGCGCACCCACACCCGCCAGGACGATCAGACCACCCGCCACGCCGCTGCCCAGTGAAAACCAGTCGCGGGCCAGCCAGGCGTCATGTGTCCACTGGACACCCTGCGCAATCACGCTGACGCCAAACAGCAGCGCGCCAGCGGTCACCAGTTTGCGCCACAGGCTGCGCTTAGGTTTCAGCGCAGCCTCCACCGCCCGTTCACCTGCGCCTTCCTCTTCGACAGCGACCTCTTCATCCTGCACCGCCAGAAACGCCGCCTGCGCTTCCGCTTCAAAAGTCTGTGCCGGGCGCAGCGGCGTGGCGCTGCTCTCGTCCAGCGGACGGGCAAAATCGATACGCGGCTTCAGCGGATCACTCATCGCAATTTATCTCCCAATAAAAATTCCAGCGCGGCATCCATGCGGATATGTGGCAGCGGGCGATCGACGTCAAGCTGCTGCGGCCGGAACTGTTCAAACTGAAAGCCCTGCTGCTGCCAGAAGGCATTACCGGGCAGACGAGGCGGGACTTCACCCGGATAGACGGTGAGCGGCTCACCATCATCCAGCCGGTTTCCGCGCAGGGCCGGGATCTTCTCGCCCCGGTGATCGACCAGCCCGCTCTGTGTCGCCTGCACCGACGCCAGTCCGATGCAATCCATGCTAATCCCTTCAAACGCCGCGTTCTGCCAGGCATCCTGCACCAGCTGCTGCAACAGTGACACCATATTGCCGTGCTGATCGCTGGTGATGTGATCCGCCTTGGTGGCGGCAAACAGCAATTTGTCGATTACCGGTGAAAAGAGCCGACGAAACAGGGTTCGCTGACCGTAATGAAAACTCTGCATCAGTTGCGTCAGTGCCAGCCGCATGTCGTTAAACGCCTGGGGTCCGCTGTTAAGCGGTTGCAGGCAGTCAACCAGCACAATCTGACGGTCAAAGCGCAGGAAATGGTTTTTATAGAAACCTTTCACCACATGCTGACAGTAGTAGTTAAACCGCTGCTGCAGCATGCTGAAGTTACTGCCCTTGTCCGCCTGCGCCAGCTTAGTAAGTTGCGTTTCATCAGCCGTCGGCCAGGGGAAGAACTGCAGCGCGGGGGCGCCTGCCATATCGCCAGGCAGCACGAAGCGACCGGGCTGAATAAAGTGTAAGCCTTCAGATTTACAGCGATGCAGATAGTCGGTCCAGGCAGCGGCAATCTCTGCAAGCTGGGTTTCATCGGCGGGTGCAAGCGGGTCGAGTTTTTCGCAGAGGGTTCGCCAGGGCTTTGCCCACTCAGCACGATCGCCCTGCAGCAGACCGTTCATCTGCCGGGACCAGGCGAGATAATCCTGCGCCAGCATCGGCAGATCCAGCAACCATTCGCCGGGATAGTCGACAATCTCCAGATAGAGTGTCGCGGTCTCTTTCAGGTGACGCAGCAGCGAATCATTGGGACGATAACGCAGCGCCAGTCGCATTTCGCTGACGCCGCGTGTGGGTGTGGGCCAGGCAGGCGGCGTGCTGTAGAGCTGTGCCAGCCCTTCGTCATAGGTGAAACGGGCCGTGCCCATGTCACGCTGGGGTACCCGCTTTACGCCTAACAGGCGCTCATCCCGCACCACGGAAAACAGCGGCAAACGCGCGCCGCTGTGAACGGTTAAAAGCTGATTAACCAGTGAGGTGATGAAGGCGGTTTTGCCGCTGCGGCTTAATCCGGTTACCGCCAGCCGCAGGTGGCGATCAACGCCACGGTTCATCAACGCCATCAATTCAGTTTGCAGTCTTTTCATCTTTCTCCCTGATGAAGCGCGATGCCACCCGGTTCATCACGCGTTTCAGCAATGGCTCAAGCGCCACAGCCAGCAGCAGACGTAACGGGCGTCGCGCTACCGATTTCACTGCCCAGCCAGTGACACCGGCGGGACCGTAGGTAACAGCATTAATAATGATGAATTTAGCGGCCGACTTCAATGCAGGTGCCGCGCGGTGACGAAAAGCAGTGGATCGCGAAAAAGACATCAACACCTCCATTGAGTGAGCGAACGGGCCTGAGACAGGCCCGGCAATAACAGTAGCAGAATCAAATCTGGCGGAAGCGGCTGCGCACGCTGAAGGTTTCAGACGTCACATAGCGTTCCAGGTCGCGCACGCTGCGCTCATCCCGTTGCAGGGTGCTCTCCAGCTGATCCAGCAGTTCACTGGCGCTGGGCTGGCGCTCAGTCTGGGAGGCAGAGGCGGGTTTCACATCCAGCACAAAACCCAGCACAAAGTAGGCGATCACCGTAAAGAGAAACAGGCCAAAGAACAGTGATAACACCACGATGACACGCAGCAGACGAACCGGAATATCGAGATACTCTGCCAGGCCTGCGCAGACACCCATAAATTTCCCTTCATCTGGCTTGCGCCACAACTTGCGTCCTTTAATCATGGCTGCCTCCAGTTTGGATGTTCGGCGTCCAGAATCGCTTCCAGCGCGTCAATACGTTCGCGCATCCGCTGCGCGTCCTGGGTCACGCGCTGCAGGCGCTGGATTTCGCTTTGCGACAGTTCCGAACCGCCGTTGCGTTTGTTGTTGTAATGCAGCCATAACCAGATCGGTGCGACAAACAACACGAAGATCGTTAACGGTATGGCGAAAAAAAGTGCGCTCATTGACTCTCCTTAATCACTTATCGCAACGTCGATGATTACTCACTGCGGTTCATTTTGGCTTTCAGCGCATTAAGCTGCTCGCTGATTTCATCGTCCGCTTTCAGGTCAGTAAACTCCTGGTTCAGCGTCTTTGGTTTACCAAAACCGTGGCTTTCTGCTTCCGCTTCCATATGGTCGATGCGACGTTCAAAAGATTCAAACCGTGCCATTGCTTCGTCGATCTTACCGCTGTCCAGCTGACGACGAACATCGCGTGATGAAGAGGCCGCCTGATGACGCAGCGTCAACGCCTGCTGGCGGGCACGTGTCTCACTCAGTTTTTTCTCCAGCTCGCTGATTTCGCCTTTCATGCGCTCCAGCGTCTCTTCAACATGACCCACTTCCTGTTTCAGGGAGGCGATAAGATCGGTGAGTTTCTGTTTTTCAATCAGCGCTGAACGGGCCAGATCATCTTTATCTTTGCGCAGCGCCAGCTCCGCTTTTTCCTGCCACTCAGCCTGCTGAATCTCCGCCTGATCAATACGGCGTGACAACTGTTTCTTTTCAGCCAGTGCGCGTGCAGAGGTGGAGCGCACTTCAACTAAGGTGTCTTCCATTTCCTGAATCATCAGCCGGACCAGTTTCTGCGGATCTTCCGCACGCTCCAGCAGGGAATTAATGTTGGCATTAACGATGTCGGCGAAACGAGAAAAAATACCCATAATGATGTTCCTCTTTTAATGTTTTAAAACGTGAAGCCCTGCTGAGTTTATACAAAATGCGTGCCAATTTTATAATTTATTGATTTTTATAATATTTTAAATTTTACAGCCCTTCCCGCTTGTTTTAAGATAGTCAAAATGATTAAGGGGTGGCGAAATTCATCATGACAGGCACTAGCGATAATCTCCTGGGGGAGTCGAACAATTTTCTTGAGGTGCTGGAGCAGGTTTCCAAACTGGCTCCCCTTGAAAAACCGGTACTGGTGATTGGCGAGCGTGGAACGGGCAAAGAGCTGATCGCCAGCCGACTGCACTATCTCTCTGACCGCTGGCAGGGGCCGTTTATCTCGCTGAACTGTGCTGCGCTGAATGAAAATCTGCTCGATTCTGAACTGTTTGGTCATGAGGCTGGCGCCTTCACCGGCGCGCAGAAGCGCCATCTTGGCCGTTTTGAACGTGCTGACGGCGGCACGCTGTTTCTCGATGAGCTGGCAACGGCACCGATGCTGGTTCAGGAAAAGCTGCTCAGGGTAATTGAATATGGACAGCTGGAGCGGGTCGGCGGCAATCACTCCCTGCAGGTAAATGTGCGACTGGTCTGTGCGACCAACGAAGACCTGCCCGCGCTGGCGGCGGCGGGAAAATTCCGCGCCGATTTGCTGGATCGTCTGGCCTTTGATGTGGTGCAGTTACCGCCACTGCGCGAACGACGCAGCGATATACTGGTGATGGCCGAGCATTTCGCTATCCAGATGTGTCGCGAGCTTGGTCTGTTACTGTTTCCCGGCTTTACCCCACGGGCGCAGCAGGCTCTGCTTGATTACCACTGGCCAGGCAACGTTCGCGAACTTAAAAACGTGGTGGAGCGCTCGGTCTATCGTCATAACAGCAGCGAGCAGCCGCTGGATAATGTCATTATCAACCCGTTTGCTTCACGCCCTGAACCGATTGCTGTCATCCGGACCAGTCATGACGCGGATAGCAGCACGTTGCCTGCCCTGCCGCTGGATCTGCGTCAATGGCAGAATCAGCAGGAGCGGGATCTGGTGGAAGCCAGCCTGCAGCAGGCACGTTATAACCAACGCCGTGCGGCTGGCTTATTAGGTGTCACCTATCATCAGTTGCGCGCAATGATGAAGAAGCACGATATAAAAGCAGAGAGTTAATTAACGCCACCCCAACCTATGATTTTTCCCGGCCTTGTGAATTAACAACCCGGTATAAACCGGGCTGTTTTCACGTTGAGCCGCCTGTCCATTACGCATTGTGCGACTTAGTCCCCATTTTTTCAGGTTGCCGGATAGCAGGAACCAGACCGACGCCAGCGGTAGCCATCACCACGGCCAATGCTGACATCAGCAATACAGCACTCATACCAAAGTGTGTTGCCAGCGGACCCGCGACCAGTTGTCCAAAGGGAATGGCGATAAAGGAACCCATTGCATCATAAGCGTACACGCGAGCCAGCTTATCCGGTGGGATATGTGTCTGTAATGAGTGCGCCCAGGTTACGCCGAACAGGCCCAATGACATGCCAGCAATGAAGAACCCCACTATCAGCAGTGCTGCTGACGCATCCTGGCTCAGCATAAATATTGGGAGTGCGTAAAGACCTGCCAGCATCGCGCCAATAAAGAGATCACGACGTGGATGCCATTTCATAGCCAGAAACGAACCTGCAATTAGACCCGCGCTATGGGCGGCCACAATAATCCCCCATCGCGCCCGTCCGAAAGAGACGTCGGCAATCATCGGGCCAAGTACCACCACAATGCCATTGAACGCGACGTTGATAATGGCGAACTGAAGGACTATCGACCAAATCCAGCTTCGTCCGGCGAACTCTGCCCAGCCTTCTTTGATATCGCGCAGGATATTGCCTTGCGAAGCCGCGGCTTTACTCGATTTCACACGGATCAGGAAATAGAGCGGCGCGGAAACAGCAAAACCCAGCGCATCAATTGCCAGCCCCCAGCCCGGCCCGACAGCGCTGGTGATAATCCCCCCCAGCGATGCCCCCATTACCGTACCGCCATAAATCCCCAGCTGAATTAATGCGTTAGCCTGACGCAAATCCGTTGCAGGAACCACCTGCGGAACCAGCGCAGACGATGCAGGCAGTGCGATGCCTGCCGCCGCACCATTCAGGGCACCCAGCAAAGTCAGGCTAATGACAGTTGCTGAGCCATCGAGTACAGACCAGGCGACGATAGCCTGTGAAACAGCGGCAACCACTGCCGATGAAACTAATACCCGACTGCGTGAGTAGCGATCGGCGACAACACCGCCCACAAGCAGGAAAAGCACGTTACACAGTGAACGGGACGCAACCACTATCCCTAAATCAGAAGCAGAGCCGCCAATATCCAGTACCGCAAAGGCCAGCGCAATGGGTGCAATCCCATTGCCCAGCACGGTGAACAGGCGTCCAAAAAAGAGATAGCGAAAGGATGTATGCTGAAAAGCCTGAACGTTTTTTTGGAATTTATTCATTGCCAGGAAGTGGGTGACCAGAAGATGAGCTTATAGTACCTGCGTTTTTGTAAAAGTTAAGCGCGATATTACACTTTCCAGCGTCAGATACATCGAATGCATGCGGATATAAACACAATCTATAATTCAAGGGATTACATGATTTACTCTTCTGAGTTTGAATCTTAACTAAATTAATGATACCAATACCCATTAATAGTTGAAGTGGCTTTTTAATCAGATTTACAGCAATTAATTGAATAATCCATTTCGCACTACATAACCATGGTGTGGAAAGACCCCAGCCATTACATATGAAATTATTAAATATTGATCTTTATCATTATGCCTTCGATTTTTTTAATATGCACTTGAGGTTTATGCGAAGCCAGCATTAACTATCCTCCAAAAGGAATATAACTTAACCCATTAAAGGATTTTTAATATGGCTATTCCAGCATATCTTTGGCTGAAAGATGATGGTGGTGCGAGCATCAATGGTTCAGTAGATGTTAAAGACCGAGAGGGAAGTATTGAAGTTACGGGTTTTTCTCATAACTTAAGACTGCCGACTGATTCTATGACAGGCAAACCCACAGGGACAAGAAAACATGCACCCATCATCGTTCAAAAAGAATTCGATTCATCTTCGCCCTACCTTTATAAAGCAGTGGCAACTGGACAAACATTAAGGTCAGCCGAGTTCAGATGGTACAATATCAACTACGCAGGTCAGGAAGAAGAATACTTCAACATACTACTTGAAAATGTCAGAATTGTCGGTATTTCGCCTATTATGCATGACACTAAAGACCCTGAAAAAGAAAAACATAATCATCTTGAATGCGTTGAGTTTGCTTACGAGAAAATAACCTGGAAGCATTGTGATGGTAACATTATTTTTTCAGATAGCTGGAATGAAAAGGCATAAATCATGAGATATCCTGCCTTAGCGGCATCTCCCTCTCCTCCTTATGATATTCTATCATTTACTCCAGCTGGAGTTTCGTTGATAAACAATATGATGGTTGCACGTTTTCACAGGGGACCCTCAGCCCTGACATATGTCTGGTTTTATAACCAGGTTAAAGGACATGGCCCATGGGATTATAAATTTCAACATGGGAGCCAATATGAACATTTTGGTAATTTTCATTATGGTGCTGTGGGGCATGCCGCTGGAATAAAAGACGCTGTTCTTCTTCGCGCAGCCGGTTGGGCGCAAAACCGGGCCGGAACCCGCAGAGAGGAATTTGATGTCTGGTATGGCGCAGCGCCTTTTGGAGATGACCCTGACGATCAATACTGGATAAGAGCAGGGATAGATTATGCAAAACGTTCCGGTTTTTAAAAAGCGCACGCTGGTTCTGATGCTGATGCTGATGACTATTGTCTTTGCAGGCTGGCGACTTTCGCAGATATCACCGCTTGAACAGTCGATCATCAGGAAAGTTAACGTCAGCAGCCGGATTAACCTTTACATCACCGAAGCCAGTGCGGGTGCCACAACTGCCTTCTCATACCGTTTTTATCTTTATGATGCATCCCGAAGCGATGAATCTTTTAAAGAAAGTCTGAACGACGACCTAAAGCCTTTCCTGATCACCTCAGATGGTGACGTCTTTCCTCGGGTTCGTGATAAGGCGGTATATTTGACGATAAACGGCGAGATTTTCGCTTTCCACAATTTGCCTGGTATTCGCATCAACGAGGAGCCCTATTCCGTCCCGGTCTTCCTCACCGCTTCACCACTTTGATCCCCTTTGCTTGCAATCCCTTCCCCGTCCAGGCAGACATGCCACTCTGCAAAAGCCAAAAAAAAGCCCGCCAACAGGCGGGCAACGATACTGGAAGCAATGTGAGCAATGTCGTGCTCTTCTTCGGCAGAGCTACCGTCGAAGCGCAGATGAATAATAATCATTCTTATTATCATCTGTAAACAAGTTATTGAGAATTTTTCTCATTACCACACCTTCTGTACGCTCTTTTTACCGCCGCGATGATGAAAATCAGTCTGGCAGCGGTTGCAGGTTTTGGGACAATGCCCGCTTTGCGATACACTCTGTTTAATGCCTCAAAATCGTTGAGTTCTATGTCAAAACTATTATGTTCGCTGTTGCTAAGCCTCAGCGTGTTGAGTGCCCCTGCGTGGTCAGCGCCTGCGGGTGATATCCGCCAGACCGGCTTCGTCTATTGCGTCAGCGGCACGCTGAACACCTTTAATCCGCAGATGGCCAGCAGCGGGCTGACTGTCGATACGCTGGCGGCACAACTCTATGACCGCCTGCTGGATGTCGATCCTTACACCTATCGTCTCAAGCCCGATCTGGCGTCCAGCTGGGAAGTGCGCGATAACGGCGCAACGTATCGCTTTCATCTGCGCAGCGGCGTGCAGTTCCAGCAGACGAATCAGTTCCGCCCCACCCGTGCACTGAACGCCGACGATGTCGTGTTCAGCTTCGCCCGGATGTTTGACCGCAATCACCCCTGGCACAACGTCAATGGCGGCAACTATCCCTACTTTGACAGTCTGCAATTCTCCGACTCCGTGCAGAGCGTGAAGAAAATCGATAACAGGACGGTTGAGTTCAGGTTAAACAGCCCGGATGCGTCGTTCCTGTGGCACATGGCGACCCACTATGCGCCAGTGCTGTCGAAAGAGTATGCCGACCAGCTTACCGCGCAGGGCCGGCAGGAAGAGATGGACAGACAACCGGTTGGCACCGGTCCTTATCAGCTCAGCGAATACCGCACCGGTCAGTACATCCGCCTGGCGCGCAATCCTCACTACTGGAAAGGGGTGCCGCGTCTGCAACAGGCGGTGATTGATCTCGGCTCGGGCGGCACCGGGCGGCTTTCCAAGCTTCTGACCGGTGAATGTGACGTGCTTGCCTATCCCGCGGCCAGCCAACTCACCATCCTGCGCGATGACCCGCGCCTGCGGATGACGCTGCGTCCCGGCATGAACATCGCCTATCTGGCCTTTAATACCCGCAAGCCCCCGCTCGACCGCCCTGAGGTACGGCACGCGCTGGCGCTGGCGATCAACAATGAGCGGTTGATGGAGTCCATCTATTACGGCACCGCCGAAACCGCCGCCTCGATATTACCTCGCGCCTCATGGGCATATGATAATGATGCGCGCATCACCAGCTATGATCCGGAGAAGTCCCGTGCCGCGCTGGCGGCTCTGGGCATCAGCGATCTGCATCTGCGGCTGGTGGTGCCTGCCGCGTCGCAGTCGTGGAATCCCAGCCCGCTGAAAACCGCCGAACTGTTGCAGGCGGATCTGGCGCAGGTTGGCGTCCGGCTGACCATTGTGCCGGTAGAGGGGCGTTTTCAGGAGGCGCAGCTGATGGCGATGAATCATGATCTGACACTTTCAGGCTGGGCCACCGACAGTAACGATCCCGACAGTTTCTTCCGGCCGCTGCTCAGTTGTGCAGCGATTCGCTCGCAGACCAATTACGCGCACTGGTGCTCGCCGGCCTTTGACGAAACGCTGCAGAATGCGCTGTTATCACAACAACTCTCTGGCCGCATCGACAGTTATGACAAAGCGCAGCAGATTCTGGCGCAGGAGTTGCCGGTGCTGCCACTGGCATCCTCTCTGCGACTGCAGGCGTTTCGTCATGATATTAAAGGGCTGGTCCTGAGTCCGTTTGGCAACGCCTCGTTTGCCGGGGTTTATCGTGAAAGCGATAAGGAAAAGTAAGTGATTATCTATATTTTGCGGCGCCTGCTGCTACTGATCATTACCCTGTTTCTGCTGTCGCTGGTGAGCTTCAGCCTGAGCTACTTTACGCCTGACGCCCCGCTGGAAGGCGCGGCGCTCTCGGACGCCTGGTGGTTCTGGTTTAAAGGGATGCTGCAGTTTGATTTCGGCGTCTCCAGCACCAACGGTCAGGAGATTGGCCTGCAATTGCGTGAAGTTTTCCCGGCCACCATGGAGTTGTGCATCCTGGCGTTTCTGTTCGCGCTGCTGGTCGGCATCCCGCTGGGGATCTGTGCCGGCGTGATGCGCAATAAATGGCAGGACAAAACCATCAGTGCGCTGGCGCTGATTGGCTTCTCTGCGCCAATTTTCTGGCTGGCGCTGCTGCTGACGCTGTTCTTCTCGCTGACGCTGGGCTGGCTGCCGGTGTCCGGTCGTCACGACCTGCTCTATCCGGTGCAGAGTGTCACTGGCTTTGCGCTGATTGATGCCTGGATGAGTCCTTCGCCCTGGCGACATGAGATGATTATCAGCGTCCTGAACCACCTGATTTTACCGGTGCTGGTGCTGGCGATGGCGCCGACGACGGAAGTGATCCGCCTGCTGCGCAACAGCACCAGCGACGTGATGGACAAAAATTATGTCAAAGCGGCGGCCACGCGGGGTCTTTCGCCGTTTACCGTGATCCGCCGCCACGTGCTGCATAATGCGCTGCCGCCGGTGATCCCGCGTCTGGGTCTGCAATTTTCCACCATGCTGACGCTGGCGATGATCACCGAGATGGTCTTTAACTGGCCGGGTCTGGGCCGCTGGTTGATAAACGCGATTCGACAGCAGGATTACGCGGCGATCTCCGCTGGCGTGATGGTGATTGGCGGGCTGGTGATTCTGGTCAATGTGATTTCTGACGTGATTGGTGCGGCCATGAATCCGCTGAAACATAAGGAATGGTATGCCCTGCGCTAACGCTCAGGGCGCTAAGGCAAACATAGAATAAACATATGACTTTTGTCTTTCAGAAGTCGTGCTGCAAGCAGGAATTGATGTACACGAATATTGTTCCTGCAGAAACCGATTTAAGTTCGAAGCGTAAACATTAATGAGGAGATGAACATTTATGGATGAAGTTGATCTGGCACAGGAGCGTGAAGAAGCGCATCTCGCTGCCTCTCTGGCAGCTCGTAAGGCCAAACTTAGAAGCCCGAACGGCTTATGCATCTGGTGTAAAGATGAGCCCGTAGTGGCTGAAACTGCTTTCTGTTCAAGCGAGTGTGATGAGGATTATCATAAGCATCGCCGGGAGCAGAGCCAGCGGATTGTTTGAAAGAGAATGAAGTCACCCGGTCAGGCTATTACGCGGGTGACTCAGATAAACTTGATATAAATGTCAGGCAGCCCTCACAAATATAAAGCAATAAAAACGATACCGCTTGATAGATTCTTGATATTTCCTTGTCTTTACGTTGATAAAATAAATGCATAATGCCCTGATTAAAATGTCACAGCAGAGACCATCTGTCCGGAGTTAGTGACAGGAAACAAAATAATATAGGGCGGCTGACATTCAGGAACCATCTTTTAACTCGATTTATCAGAGCGACTATCAGGTTTAACATTTATATGAGCCACTTCAAAAGAATGCTTTACGGCTGGGAAAAATCCGACGCTGGCATTTATGAGCAATGTTTTAACCGTTTTGGCGGGAGTGTTAATATGCATCCTGACGTGATCAGGTTTTTCTCATCTCGCACAGGTCATGAGGCAACGTATTTTCATAAAGTAAAGCAAGGTGGCTATATTGCCGCATATGCCCTGCTGGATCACTCACGGATAGGTGTCGATCAATGGAAAAAATTCCCGCTATCTTATGATGAGATCATGGTGCCGGCGGCTAAAAATGCCTCGATGCTTTTCCCTGAAAGAACCAATAAAATGTCACATTTCAACAAGCACAATTTCATAAATTTTAACTTTTCTTTTGCCCGAAAAAATAAAGTGTGCTTTGTAAAAGAGAGCTATTCAGTTAAAACAGAAAAGAATCGCCGCAACGAATACAACCGGTTCATACGTGCGGGTGGCCGCTGCTGTGACATGAATCAATTCAGCCCTGAAGAGCTGGCAGACTATTATATCTTCCTTTTTAAATCCCGTTTTTCTGACAGCATAACCTGTTATTCCAGGGAGAACCTGATCACGCTTATCATTGCCATGAAAAGGATGCTCTTCGGCTATATTCTTTTTGTAGGGGACGAGCCGTGCGCGATGGATCTGCTCTTCATGGCTGAGAGTGAACACATCATCTATTTTGATGTGCCAAACGGCGGCGTTAACATGAAATATTCGGACCTTAGTCCGGGTAGTTTACTTATGTGGAAAAACATTGGTGCGGCACGGGACTACTGTAAGCAGACGGGCAAGGAGATGAGGCTTTCAATCGGTTCACTTGATAAAGAATGGACGTATAAGCTTCGCTGGGCGGATGCGCACTCCACGGGGAAAACAATTTTTTAATCTTTCTTAGGAATCAGGCTTATTTTCTGCAACAAAGCGGCTAAAAATTAGCACAAAACCGCGCGTTCCTGAATTGCCATGCACCAATGAAGGGTGTTTAAAGATAAAACGTTTAATCTCAGGGCCGATTTTAATTTTTTATGCATCGCGGTCCTTCCCCGCCGTCCTGTAGATAATAATTTTCTGCGGATGCAATCAGGTAAACCTATGGCATTACGTAAGCTATTAGCCTCTGCCTGAAAATGGTGTCATCGCTGGGGAAGCAGAGAGAGTTTTTATCTGATTTTTTTTGCAGCATCAGTGACTCGCCAGATGCCAGGAGGCATACCAAAATGTCGCGAGAAGGCGCGCGTGAACGTTTGCTGTGAGTCGTAGTTGAACTGATCAGCTACCTCTGCAATAGTGGCTTCAGTAAACCTTAAACTCAGCGAGGCCGCCTGCATTCTGGTGTTATTAATATATTTCCCGAGGCTGACTCCGCAATGCTTTGTGAACATTCTGTTAAGGTACCATTTTGAATATCCACTTTTTTTAGCCACTTTATCCAGGCTTATTTTTTCATCCGTATGATCATCAATCCATTTTATTAATGCATTAAAGAAGTTTTTATCTGTCATGCCATCCCCCTTTTGCGTTTTTTGCGGTCTCTTTTAATTCAAATCCATTGTCACACAAAATTTAATTCTATATTGATCGTTTGCAATTGCCTTGTCTAAGCTCCTTTCATTTTATTCTCGCCACCGATTTATCTCCTTTAGTAAAGAGTTCACTCTCAGGACGCGACTATCCCTCAAAGTCATCAATGAACAATCAGGAAATGATGAAGAATCTGTCAATGTTGCACAAAAAGGGATCTCTGTTGAGGCGAACGTCTTAGGTGTTGGATTATCCGTCTTCCGTGGAAGATTTACGGTGTATTACTCATGCAGCATCATGAACGATTTCCTGTGCGGGTTCCGGCAGGGTTTCAGTAGTGAGCCATTCGCGCATAGCATCTGCACCTGAAATCGCCAGGCGGGCATGCTTCCACAGCGGTCTGAACACCGGGACACCTGAAGCCAGCCGGTAATCGCGCGTAATATCGGAATCAGGTAATTCACTGAGATGCCTGATATTTTCAGGATAGGCTAAAATTCTTTATGTAAGAGTCAGCAACAAACCTCGCGGTAACGACGCGGTTTATCAGAAAGAGGACGAAAAATGAAATTCGCTGTAATTTTTGAAGATACCGGCGTTGAAGAGGAACATGAGTTTGACACCAAACCTGTTGCCGGAGATTTAGTAACATTAACGCGCGATGGGATAGGTAAAGATTATATCGTTATCATTGAGCCGGATCCTGACCACACCCATGACGATGGGCCTGACGGACACCCGACAAAGGCCAGGGTCCGGCCAGCGTAGCCTCCGCTAAGATCTACTCCGCCGCCCAACAGGGCGGTTTTTATTGCCTGTTATCCGGAGGTGAATATGACTTTTATCAGGCTGTTCAGGACGATATGCCGACGCGGATCATAACCCTTTGCAATCCAGAGCCGAAATTGCTGACGCCGTTTCCTTGCCTGTAACAGGGATATCGACGGATAATCCCCTGTAGACAGCTGACGGGTTAACCCTCCCAGCGATAACGGTAGAAAAATGTCACGCCGCCTCGAATGGAGAGCCTGACATTCAGTCCGGACGAGTTGAAGATAACCTCTGCTTTGTCGCGGCGCTTTCCTGAGCTTAGTGTCTGTCTGCAATGTGTACATCTTCTTTGCGTCTACGCAGAGGCGTACACAAAACACATAAATTAACGCTACTCAGAGTCAGCCATGATAAAGAAACAAAAAGCATGTCCTCAGGATAACCCTCTGATATGAGTGATTTTTATAAAGAAACGTTGTCCGAACTCAAGCACAATAAAGTGAAAGCGTATGCCCTCCGATAATATCTACGCCGAAAAACGCCTGCCCAGCGCGTTTCGTCAGAGCTGGCACCATTTCTATGGCAACCCGATTTCGATGGTCGGGCTGTATGGCTTTGGCGCACTGCTGCTGCTCTGTCTGTTTGGCGGGCTGATAGCGCCATACGATATCGATCAGCAGTTCCTGGGTTATCAGTTGCTGCCACCGTCCTGGTCACACTACGGCGATGTCTCCTTCTTTCTCGGCACCGACGATCTGGGTCGGGATGTGCTGAGCCGCCTGCTGAGCGGTGCGGGTCCGACGGTGGGTTCGGCGATTCTGGTGACGCTGTTCGCCACGCTCGGCGCGCTGGTGCTGGGCGTGCTGGCAGGCATGACGCATGGCATACGCTCGGCGGTGATGAACCACGTGCTGGACACCCTGCTCTCTATTCCGTCGCTGTTACTGGCGATTATCGTGGTGGCGTTTCTCGGACCACGACTCGAGCATGCATTGCTGGCGGTCTGGCTGGCGCTGATTCCACGTCTGGTGCGCGAGATTTACAGTGCCGTGCATGATGAGCTGGAAAAAGAGTATGTGGTGGCGGCACGTCTTGACGGTGCCAGAGGCCGCAACATCCTGCGCTACGCCATTTTGCCTAACATTTTACCGTTGCTGATCACCGAAATTACCCGCGCGCTATCGATGGCGATTCTGGATATTGCCGCACTCGGATTTCTCGATCTGGGCGCGCAGCTGCCTTCGCCCGAATGGGGAGCGATGCTGGGTGATTCGCTGGAGCTGATCTACGTCGCCCCCTGGACCGTTATGCTGCCGGGTGTGGCGCTGATGGTCAGCGTATTAATTGTTAACCTGCTCGGTGACGGCATCCGTCGCGCCGTCGAAGCGGGAGTGGAATAAATGCCGTTACTCGATATCCGTAATCTGACCATTGAATTTATGACCGCTGACGGACCGGTCAAAGCGGTCGATCGCGTCAATCTGACGCTGGGCGAAGGTGAAATCCGTGGCCTGGTCGGTGAGTCCGGCTCCGGTAAGAGTCTGGTTGCCAAGGCGATCTGCGGCGTAACTAACGATAACTGGCGTGTCACCGCCGATCGCATGGTGTTTGATGATGTTGACCTGCTGCGCCTGTCGTCGCGCGAGCGCCGCCGCATTATCGGGCATAATGTCTCGATGATTTTTCAGGAGCCGCAATCCTGCCTGGATCCCTCCGAAAGCATCGGTCGTCAGCTGATGCAGGTGATCCCGCGCTGGACGTATAAAGGTCCGTGGCTGAAACGCTTCTGGTTCTGGCGCAAAACCCGCGCCATCGAACTGCTGCATCGCGTCGGCATTAAAGATCACAAAGATATAATGCGCAGCTTCCCCTATGAGCTGACCGAAGGCGAATGCCAGAAAGTGATGATCGCGATTGCGCTGGCTAATCAGCCGCGTCTGCTGATTGCCGATGAGCCGACGAATGCCATGGAACCCACTACGCAGGCGCAGATTTTCCGCCTGCTGAGCCGTCTGAACCAGAACAACAACACCACCATTCTGCTGATCAGTCATGACCTGCGCACCATGAGCCAGTGGGCGGACCGTATCAACGTGATGTACTGTGGTCAGACGGTAGAAACCGCCCAGAGCGAAGATTTAATGAGTACGCCGCACCATCCTTATACTCAGGCGCTGATTCGGGCGATGCCCGATTTTGGACGATCCCTGCCGCACAAAAGCCGTCTCAATACTTTGTCAGGGGCGATCCCGTCGCTGGAGAGCCTGCCGATTGGTTGTCGTCTGGGGCCACGTTGCCCTTATGCGCAGCGCAAATGTATTGAAACGCCACGGCTTACCGGCAGCAAAACGCATCTTTATGCCTGTCATTTCCCGCTGAATATGGAGGGCCAGTAGCATGGAGACCCTGCTGGAAGTGCGCAACCTGAGTAAAACCTTCCGTTATCGTACGGGCCTGTTCCGCCGTCAGCACGTTGAGGCGGTGAAGTCAGTCAGTTTTACCCTACGCGAGAGGCAGACGCTGGCGATAATCGGCGAAAATGGCTCCGGCAAGTCCACGCTGGCGAAGATGCTCAGCGGCATGGTCGCCCCTACCGAAGGTGAGATTCTGATAGACGATCATCCGCTGACCTTTGGCGATTATGGCTATCGCAGTCAGCGCATCCGCATGATTTTCCAGGACCCCTCAACCTCGCTGAATCCGCGTCAGCGTATCAGCCAGATTCTGGAGTTCCCGCTGCGGCTTAATACCGATCTCAGCGCGGAGGATCGAGAGAAACGCATTATCGCCACCCTGCGTCAGGTGGGATTACTGCGCGATCACGCCGGCTATTATCCGCACATGCTGGCACCCGGTCAGAAGCAGCGACTGGGTCTGGCCCGCGCGTTGATTTTGCAACCCAAAGTGATTGTGGCTGATGAAGCGCTGGCCTCGCTGGATATGACGATGCGTTCCCAGCTGGTGAATCTGATGCTGGAACTGCAGGAGAAGCATGGGATCGCTTACATTTATGTTACCCAGCATCTGGGCATGATGAAGCACATCAGCGATAAGGTGCTGGTGATGCATCAGGGCGAAGTGGTCGAGCGCGGCGGCACCGCTGATGTACTGGCCTCCCCGCTACACGATCTGACCCGACGACTGATCAGCAGCCACTTTGGCGAAGCATTGAGTGCCGAAGCCTGGCGGCGAGAGCGTTGATTTTTGCTGCATATCGCGGAAATTGCGGGCCGATTTACCTGATTTATGAGAGACGTGCTAGAATCCGCACGTCGATTAACGTCGGTCGCTTACTTTTTAACCATGCGGCCGCCAACTACAATGACCATAAGGATTACAGCTATGGGTTTTCTTTCCGGTAAGCGCATTCTGATTACTGGCGTTGCCAGTAAACTTTCCATCGCCTACGGTATTGCACAGGCGATGCACAAACAGGGCGCAGAACTGGCTTTCACCTACCAGAACGACAAATTAAAAGGTCGTGTGGAAGAGTTTGCCAAAGATTTGGGTTCAGACATCGTGCTGCCATGTGACGTAGCCGAAGATGAGAGCATCAAATCTCTGTTCACTGAACTGGCAAAAACCTGGCCGAAATTTGACGGTTTCGTTCACTCTATCGGTTTCGCCCCTGGCGAGCAGCTGGTTGGCGACTACGTGAACGCCGTTACCCGCGAAGGCTTTAAAATCGCGCATGACATCAGTGCTTACAGCTTCGTCGCGATGGCCAAAGAGTGCCGCGAGATGCTGAATCCACACTCTGCGCTGCTGACTCTCTCTTACCTGGGTGCTGAGCGCGCGATCCCGAACTACAACGTGATGGGTCTGGCGAAAGCGTCGCTGGAAGCCAACGTGCGCTACATGGCAAACGCCATGGGCCCGGAAGGCGTGCGTGTTAACGCCGTTTCTGCCGGTCCAATCCGCACCCTGGCAGCATCAGGCATCAAAGATTTCCGTAAGATGCTGGCACATTGCGAAGCGGTCACCCCGATTCGCCGTACCGTTACCATCGAAGATGTCGGCAACTCAGCAGCATTCCTCTGCTCTGACCTGGCTGGCGGCATCACCGGTGAAGTGGTACACGTTGATGGCGGCTTCAGCATCGCCGCAATGAACGAACTGGAACTGAAATAAGTTCTGCAAGGGCGAGCCTGGCTCGCCCTTCTCTTTGCTCCCGCCTCGCCCTTCCTGCCTGATTTCGCTGCCGTTATACCGTAACGCTATTAATTATCACCGATCAATCTTTTGCCCCGGACTGGCCATCAGCGACGATAAGCCTGCCCTTCGGTTTATGCACATTTTCAGATTCTGCCGCCTGCATACCGAACCCGAATTTGCAAAAGGATTGATCATGGAACAACGCCGCTATCCGGGCCATAACCACTGGTTTTACGAGAGCCAGACCAGTCCACGTACCTCACAGGCCGCACCGCTGGTGCCCGAGGCCGCCCATATTGATGACCGTTTTTTGCTGGGATGTTACACCGATGACAACGTGGTGCAGTCACTGCTGCGCACCAATCAGCCCGCCCTGCTGGCGGCGCGCGATCTGGCACAGCTGCTGTTCCCCGACCGCGTCGTCACCACGCTTACGCACACCTTAACGCTTTACGATCGCCTCAGCACGGCGCTGACGGTGGCGCAGGTGGCGGGTGTACAGCGGCTGTGTAATCACTACTCTGCCCGCCTCAATCCGTTGCCCGGGCCCGACTCCTCACGTGAAAGTAATAATCGCCTCACCCAGATTACGCAGTATGCACGCCAGCTGGCGATGCAGCCTGAGCTGATTAGCGCCAGCGCAATCACTGCCCTGGATGCAGTCGGCCTGACAGAGCCCGATATTGTGACGCTGAATCAGGTGATCGGCTTTGTCAGTTATCAGGCGCGGGTGGTCGCCGGTTTACAGGCGCTGCAGGCCCAGCCGGTACGCTGGCTGCCCGGCAGCACTGCACCACCGGATGCTGAGGCCGCAGGTTTTGATCAGCCTGCCCGCTGGCAGCCCGTGCTGAAACCGCTGGAGTTGCGGTATGCCAGTGCTGAGCAGCTCGCTGCCATTACCCGCTGTCAGTCGCTGCCGGGAATGCAGGACGCGGTATGGCTGCTGGCACACGATCCCTCAGTGCTCTATGGCTGGGCGCAACTGCGTCAGCATCTCACTCAGGACAATACTCTGGCAGAAGCGACGGCCGCCCGTATTCTGGGCAGTCGCTGGGCGTTCCGGCTGCTGGCCGGAAATGAGATCTTAATTGAGGGCGTGGATGACGCGGCGGCAAAAGAGGAAGAGCAGCAGATTATTGCGCTGGCGGCACAACTGACCCGCTCGCCCGAGCGATTCAGCGCGGCTCACCTGCAACCGCTGATGGAGGCGGGCTGGGAAGCTGAGGCGCTGTTCGCACTGATTCAGAGCGTGGCGATAGGCAACTGGAACAGCCGCCTGTTTTATGCGCTGGGCGAGGCGCAGTAACTGGAATTACACCGGCAGCAGGCCCCGTGCTTCATCGAAAAAGTGCTGCGCCAGCGGTGTGGCTCGGCCCGGTTCGGCAATTACCAGCGCCGCCTGGCGCGCCATCGGCGGCAGCGTAATAGCGCGCTGCTGCAGCCCCTGTAATGAAGCGGACAGCAGATGACCGACCGGCGACACCAGCAGCCCGAGGCCGACCTGCGCGCACTGCATCAGCTGCATGACAGAGGCGCTCTCCACGATCACCCGGGGTACCAGCGCCGCCTCGCGAAAAGCCATATCAAGATAACGCCGGAAATAACGCGTCGGCTCCGCCAGGCAGAGCGGCTGTTGTGCCACTTCATCAAGCGTCAGCGCGGTTTCCCCCACCAGCTCAGGGAAATGGATGGGATGGAATATGGCTTCAACGCCCCGATCTGCCAGCATCTCGGTCTGAAAATGGAGTTCACGCAGTGTTGCCATCTCGAAAAAACCGATCCCGACATCCACGGTGTGGCTGTTGAGCGCTTCCAGCAACTGGTCAGCACTCAGTACCGCAATGCGATAGTCGAGCTGAGGATAACGCGCCTGCACCGCTTTCAGCAGCAGCGGCAGTGCCATGCTGCACTGCGGCACCACGCCAACCCGCAGCGTACCGTTCACCCCATGCTTCAGCGATTCCACTTCCAGCTTCAGCCCCTGATAGACCGAAACGATTTCCCGCGCCCATGCCAGCACACGGTCGCCCTCTGGGGTAAATCCGGCAAAGTTATTGCTGCGGTTAATCAGCGGCAGGCCCAGCTCGCGCTCAAGATTTTTCAGGCGCATAGAGAGGGTTGGCTGTGTAACAAAACTGGCTTCCGCGGCCCGCCCGAAATGGCGTTCACGTTCCAGGTTACACAAGTAAATGAGTTGTTTAATGTCGATGTTAATTATCCATCAGCAGGTTGAAGGCTGTTCGCATTACTGTCTCGTTCGCAGGATCAACCAGAGTATAAGGCTGAATGTTACCCCGCGCAGGCTAGGATGTTTTAACCGCACGGTTCATTTGCACAGGCGGATCGATGAAATCAGGACTCCGCGCCGCCCTGAATTAAGCATCAGTGAGGGTTGCGCACTTAAATCATCGCGCCCTGTTGTTTTGCTGGCTTAGTAAAGATGGCATTCAGCGCCAGACAGATTAACCCGAACCCTACTGGCAGCAGGAAATCGTAGCTAAGCAGCCGGTAAAGCCCGATTCCGGCTATCCCTCCTGCAAGGAAAGAAAGCAGGGTCAGACAGTGCAGTCGCAGCCGGCTCAGATAGAGCGGCGCCTCTTTCGGTGACGCTGTGCGCCGCAGCACCTCAAACAGCATTGCCAGCTCAATCCCGATATCGGTCGCCGTGCCGGAGATATGGGTAGTGCGAACGCGGGCATTGGAGATCCGCGTCACCACCGCATTTTGCAGCCCCATTAAAAAGCTCAGGCTCATTATCAACACCACACCGGGCGACTGCGGCGGAAAGTGATTTTCAATCACCCCCAGTGCAATCAGCGCGCCGCCCTCAATCAGGATGACAAAGGCATAGATAGTGCGGATATTTCTGCGGTGCCCGGCATTAATGATCAGCGTTGAACACAGGGAACCCGCAATAAACAGAAGCACGATCGACAGAAAAAACAGGCCAGGCCCCAGATTCGCTTTTGCGAGATGATCGGAAAGCAGCGAGACATTCCCGGTCATGTTGGCTGAAAAAAAACCGACGATCTCAAAGGCTGCGGTATTCAGTGCGCCTGCGGCAGCGGCAAGCGTACAGGCCAGTCGGGTATCCGCGCTGTTGCTACGGGCACTTTCCGTGCTGATTAGCATGACCACCCCATATTTACTGGAAAGCCTTATAATCCGCCGATTAGCCCTGCGCCACAAGGCACTGCATCAAACTCTCCCTTCTCTGTCGGGCATTACTCAGCATCGGGGCTCCGGACTCCGCGCTGCATAAACTCAGCGCGGAGCCCCCTGATTAACGGTTTGCCAGACGGAAGGTGGAGACCGACTGCGTCAGATACTGCACCTGCTCTTCCAGCGAGGCAGATGCTGCGGCAGACTCCTGCACCAGCGCCGAGTTCTGCTGTGTAACGCTGTCCATCTCGGTAACGGCCTGCTCAATCTGACCGATACCGCGACTCTGTTCATCAGAAGCGGTTGAGATGTGCTCCATCAGCAGATTCACGCGGCTGACAGAGGAGATAATGGCGCTCATCGCCTCACCGGTCCGGCTGACCTGATCGGAACCGGCGTGGATGATCGAAACAGATTCCGCAATCAGCCCCTCAATCTCTTTGGCTGCGGTAGCGCTGCGCTGGGCCAGATTACGGACTTCCCCTGCCACCACCGCAAAACCGCGACCCTGTTCACCCGCCCTGGCGGCTTCGACTGCCGCGTTCAGTGCCAGAATATTAGTCTGGAAGGCGATGCTGTCGATCACGGTGGTGATCTCCTCGATCTTCTTCGAGCTGGCATTAATCAGCGCCATCGATGTCACCACTTCCTGCGAGACCTTTTCGCCGCTTTCCGCGTTTTTCACCGCTTCACTGGTCAGGCGGCAGGCTTCAAAGACGTTTTCAGTGTTCTGTTTCACCGTTGCGCCAAGCTGCTCCATGCTGGCAGCGGTTTCCGTCAGCGCGGCAGCCTGCTGTTCGGTTCGCGAGGCGAGATCGATGTTGCCCGCCGCAATCTCCTGAGAGGCGGTGGAGACTGAGCGGGTTGAATCGCGCACCTGGAGAATAATGGCGGTCAGCGCGCTGCGCATCTGCTCCAGCGAGCCCATCAGCAACTGAATCTCAC
Source organism: Pantoea sp. RG18 (assembly GCF_025910075.1). Taxonomy (NCBI): domain Bacteria; kingdom Pseudomonadati; phylum Pseudomonadota; class Gammaproteobacteria; order Enterobacterales; family Erwiniaceae; genus Pantoea; species Pantoea sp. RG18. Next base: position 861,746 of record NZ_JAPCIL010000002.1, on the reverse strand, counting down.
TGCGCGAACCGGCTTTGACCGGCACCGTGGTATCCAGGACGCCCGCCGCAATCAGCTTGCAGTGTTCCTGCGCATCATTGATCGGCGAAAGCACATAGCGCTTCATGAAGATGTAAATGGCGACGATGATGGCGAAAAACAGCACCCCAAACAGCCCCAGCAGGGTAATGCCGGAGGTAAAGTGACTCTGTGCATCGCTGTTAAGTTTTTTGGCATAGGTTTCATGCTGGGCCAGCACCCGATCGAGAATGATTTCATACTGACGGTCAAGGCGAACCACGGTGGCGATCTGATTTTTAAAGCGCACCTGATCGTGCGCCTCTGCCGCCTCAATCAACGGCTGTAAACCCTGCTGACGATAGGCCTGATAAGCCTGGCTATAGGCGTCGGCTTCCGCCTCTTCGCCCGGCAGACGCGGCGCGTTCATATAGGCCTGAAATGCAGCATCCGCTTTGCTGGCCACGGTCCGAACGCTGTCCAGCGTGGCGGGATTGTTTGCGTCACTGCCCTCAATCTCCTTCATGTACTCCATCAGACGCACACGCAGCGTGCGGCTGTGGTTAATGGGGTCAATCACCGAGAGCACCACACGGATCTCTTTGTTAACCGCATTCAGCGAGTGATTGCTCTGGATCAGCAGCCAGGTGCTGATTGCCACGCTGGTGAGAAACAGCGCCAGCAGGAAGGAGAAGATAATCAGGGAGGATTTTTTTAACGACATCGCGGTGTTCCGAAAAGTAAGAGGATTAGTCGCTATATCGGCAGAAAGGTACGGCCCATTAGGGCTGGGCTTTTTTTAGTTACAATAAGCGGGACGGCAGCGGGCGGAGCGCTCCGGCGAACAGGGGCTAACCGCCCACGAGTGTCGGCGGTTAGCGTTGTGACGAAGAGTGAAACAGGCTGCCGTTAAGCGACGCCCAGCGCCATTTTTACCTCGTTGGCGATCTTCTCGACCTGCGGGCCGTAGATCACCTGAATGTCGTGCTCGCTGACGCGATTGACCCCATTGGCACCGGTGCTCATCAGCGTCTGATCGACCACCTGATTCATCTCCCTGACCCGTACGCGCAGCCGGGTAAAGCAGCAATCGACATCCTCGATATTGGCCTGCCCGCCCAGCCCGCTGATAATCACCTGAGTCCGTTCATCCGCGGCGACCTGTTGCGGTTTCTCATCCTCCGATTCACGGCCCGGCGTTTCAACATTCATCCGGGTAATCACCAGCCGGAAAGCGTAGTAGTAGATTGGCGCATAGATCACGCCCAGCGCCAGCGTCCACCACCAGTGGGTTTTTGCCCCGCCCAGCATGCCGAACACCACCAGGTCGATAACACCGCCCTGCACGTTGCCAATCATCAGATGCAGCATCGACATCAGCATAAACGACAGGCCGGTCAGGAAAGCGTGCAGCAGATAGAGCACCGGAGAGACAAAGATAAAGCAGAACTCCAGCGGTTCGGTGATGCCGGTGGTGAAGGAGGTCAGCGCCCCCGCCATGACCAGTGCTTTGACCCGCTGTTTATGCTCGGGTCGGGCGGTGTGATAGATCGCCAGCGCCGCGGCGGGCAGGCCGAACATCATCACCGGAATCTTGCCCTGCGCCAGGAACTGCGTGGCGGTGCGCAGCGTCTCATCGGGGATCGATCCCGGATGAGTCAGCGACGCGTTGAAAATGTTCAGTGCACCAACCACGGTCTGGCCATCGACCACCGCCATGCCGCCAATAGGCGTGAAACGCACGGTTTCGTTAAGGATGTGATGCAGGCCGGTGGGGATCAGGATGCGCTCAAAGGCCCCCAGCAGAAAAGCGCCATACTGCCCGCTTTTGCCAATCATCTGTCCAATCCAGGCGATACCGTCGCCAATGGTCGGCCAGATCAGCGCCAGCAATACTCCAATCAGTGGCAGACAGACCACGGTCACAATCGGCACAAAACGCCGTCCGCCAAAGAAGCTGATCGCGGTAGGCAATTGCTGGGTATAAAAGCGATTGTGCAGCGCCACCGTTACCAGTCCGGCAATCACCCCGCCCAGTACGCTCATGTTGTAGGTAAAGACGCCCAGCATGTTGATATATTCCGCCGAGGTCATCATGGCGGTGGTCTGGTCCATGCCCGCCTGCTGCAGGGCTGCAGGTGTGGTAGTAGTGGCGGTGATCCCTTTGGCCGCCAGCGTCGCGCTGATACCAACGTTCATCACGATATAGCCAATCACCGCGGCAAAGGCGGCGGTAGGTTTTTCCGCTTTCGCCAGTCCGATGGCACTCGCTACCGCAAAGAAGACCGGCAGATTAGCGAATAGCGCTCCGGCAACCTTGCGAATAAAGCCGATAATTAACTGCGGCACCTGCATCTGCGCAAAGGCATCGCCGGTGACCGCCGGGTTCTGCATGGCCGCCGCCAGTCCAAGGAAGATACCTGCGGCAGCGATGACCGAGATTGGCATCATCAACGCTTTGCCAAATGCATGAATCTGGCTGGTCAGCTGTTTCATGGAGTCGTGCCCTCTCTGATTGTGAACAGCAAGTATTAGCCTGTTGTCGGGAGAACTCCCGTTATCAGCAGGTTAAAGGCGGGTAAAATCTGACCAGCATCACATTTCTGGCTTATGCACGATAAACGCTAGCTATCGCACCATTAAGTCAATCAATTAGACAAGGTATGAGGATAGCTGCAGACTTCCTTTCACCATCAGGATATAACCTGATAACAAACACCAAACAATAATTCCTACTATAAAAAGCCTGCACTCAATATGAAATTTAAACGCCAAATCAAACCCTATCGCGCGGCAGCGGGCGGCTGGGGTTCACTGGAAGCCACCACGCGTTTCGTTCTTGACAGCAAAGCGGCCCTGAAAAATATGCGCAACCTGATGCGCATGAACAAAGCACGCGGTTTTGACTGTCCGGGCTGCGCCTGGGGTGATGACAATAAGAGTACCTTCAGCTTCTGCGAGAATGGCGCCAAAGCGGTGACCTGGGAAGCGACGCGCCGGATGGTCGACACCGACTTTTTCGCTAAACACAGCGTGACCACGCTCTATACCCAGAGTGACTACTTCCTGGAGTATCAGGGACGTCTGACCCATCCGCTGCGCTACAACGCGGAAACCGACCACTACGAGCCCATCAGCTGGGATGATGCGTTTGCGCTGATCGCGCAGCACATCAAGGCGATGGATCATCCGGATCAGATGGAGCTTTACACCTCCGGTCGCGCCAGCAATGAAGCCTCCTGGCTCTATCAGCTGTTTGGTCGCCTGATGGGGACCAATAACTTCCCTGACTGCTCCAATATGTGCCACGAAGCCAGCGGCACCGGCCTGAAGCGCAGCATTGGCGTCGGTAAAGGCACCATTCGTCTGGATGATTTCGACCACGCAGATGCCATTTTTGTCTTCGGTCAGAATCCCGGCACTAACCATCCGCGTATGCTGCACAGCCTGCGTCACGCTGCCGATCACGGTGCGAAAATCGTCACCTTTAATACCCTGCGTGAACGCGGTCTGGAACGTTTTGCCGATCCGCAGAAACCGCTGGAAGTGGTGACTTCGAAAGCGGGTAACATCAGCTCCTCCTATTATCAGCCGAACCTGGGCGGTGATATGGCAGCGGTGCGCGGCATGGTGAAATCCCTGCTGGAAACCCACCGCGCGCGTCTGGCGGCTGGTGAAAGCGGCCTGTTCGATCAAACCTTTATCAATGCTAAAACCAACGGCATTGAGGCGTATCTCGACGCCGTGGATAACACCAGCTGGATGCAGATTGTGGCGCAGTCGGGCCTGACGCAGGCGCAGATCCGTGAAGCCGCGGCGATCTACCAGAGCGCTGACCGGGTGATCTGTACCTGGGCGATGGGCATTACCCAGCACAAACACTCTGTCGACACGGTGCGCGAGATCACCAACCTGCAGTTGCTGTTTGGCCAGCTGGGTAAAAAAGGCGCAGGCCTCTGCCCGGTTCGTGGTCACAGTAATGTGCAGGGCAACCGCACCATGGGCATCGATGAGAAACCGGCGAAAGCCTTCCTGGATGCGCTGGGGAATCATTTCAATTTCGAGCCCCCGCGTGCGGCAGGCCACAACACCGTGGAAGCGCTGAACGCCATGCTGCGTGATGAAGTGAAAGTGCTGATCGCGCTGGGTGGCAACCTGGCGGCGGCCGCACCCGACTCACCGCGCACCGAAGAGGCGATGTCACGCTGTGGTCTGACCGTGCATATCAGCACCAAACTGAACCGCAGCCATCTGGTGCCGGGTCACGATGGGCTGATTCTGCCGACGCTGGGCCGCACCGAGCGCGATCTGCAGGCCACCGGCAATCAGTTTATTACCGTGGAAGACTCTTTCAGCATGGTGCACGCCTCTGAAGGGATCGGTATTCCGCTGGCGGAAACACAGCGTTCAGAGACCTGGATTGTTGCCGGTATCGCCGAGGCGGTGCTGGGTGATGAAAAAGTGAAATGGCGCGAGCTGGCGGGTGATTACAACCTGATCCGTGAGCACATCGCCGCGACGATCCCGGGCTTTGCCGACTTTAACGCAAAATGTGACATCCCGGGCGGTTTCTATCTGGGCAACGCAGCAGCCGAGTTGCGCTTCAATACCCCGAGCCAGAAAGCGGAATTTAACGCCTCAGCGCTGCCGACCTCACTGTTCCCGAATCTTGATCAGGACGTGCCTTTTACCCTGCAGACACTGCGTTCGCACGACCAGTACAACACCACCATTTACGGCCTCGATGACCGTTACCGTGGCGTGTTTGGTCAGCGTGAAGTGGTGTTCATCAACCCGGACGATATGGCAGACCTGGGCTTTACCGAAGGCCAGAATGTCGATATCGAAACGCTGTGGAATGATGGCATTACCCGTCGCGTCAGCGGATTCAAACTGGTTCCCTACAATATTCCGCGCGGTAACCTGGCGGCCTATTATCCGGAAACCAACCCGCTGGTGCCGCTGAACAGCTTTGGTGATGACAGTGGTACACCGACCTCAAAATCGGTGCCGGTGAAGCTGGAACTCTCTGAGGCACTGGCCGATCAGCGCATCGCCTGACAGCCCTTTCACTCCCCCCTAAAAAGCCGGCTCGTCCGGCTTTTTGCCTTGCCGCGCGACGTCGATTCGCGTAAAACTGTCAGCCGCAATCAGCCAACGAAACGTAAAAATTATGTTCCAGGATAACCCGCTGCTCGCGCAGCTGAAAGAGAAGCTCCATTCGCAAACGCCTCGTGCTGAAGGCGTCGTAAAAGGCACTGAAAAAGGCTTCGGCTTTCTGGAAGTCGATGCGCAAAAAAGTTACTTCATTCCGCCACCGCAGATGAAGAAAGTGATGCACGGCGATCGTATCACCGCCGTGATCCACAGCGATAAAGATCGCGAAAGCGCTGAGCCGGAAACCCTGGTTGAGCCGTTCCTGAGCCGCTTTGTTGGCCGGGTACAGAAGAAAGACGATCGCCTGTCGATTGTGCCGGATCACCCCCTGCTGAAGGATGCGATCCAGTGTCGCCCTGCGCGCGATGTCAGCCATGAGTTTGAGAATGGTGACTGGGCCGTGGCGGAGATGCGTCGCCATCCGCTAAAAGGCGATCGCGGCTTTTATGCCGAACTTACCGATTTTATTGTCAAAGCTGAAGACCATCTGGCGCCGTGGTGGGTGACGCTGTCGCGTCATAACCTTGAGCGTGAAGCGCCCGATGTCAGTTTTGGCGAGATGCTGGATGAAAATCTGACGCGTGAAGATCTGACCGCGCTGGATTTCGTTACCATCGACAGCGCCAGCACCCAGGATATGGATGATGCGCTCTTTGCGGAAGCACTGGACGATGGCGCCCTGCGTCTGACCATCGCTATCGCCGACCCTACCGCCTATGTGCCGGAAGGCAGTCAGCTCGATAAGCTGGCGGCGCAGCGTGCGTTTACCAACTACCTGCCGGGCTTTAACATCCCGATGCTGCCGCGCGAACTCTCTGATGATGTCTGCTCGCTGCGTCCGAATGTGCGCCGTCCTGCCCTGGCCTGCCGCGTGACCGTGGCAGCCGATGGCAGTTTAGGTGATGACGTTGAGTTCTTTGCCGCCTGGATCGAATCCAAAGCCAAGCTGGCGTATGACGACGTCTCTGACTGGCTGGAAAACAGCGGCTCATGGCAGCCGGAAAGTGAGGCGATTGCTGAACAGATTCGCCTGCTGCATCGCCTCTGCCTGGCGCGCAGCGAGTGGCGTCAGACTCACGCGCTGGTGTTTAAAGATCGCCCGGATTACCGCTTCCTGCTGGGTGAAAAAGGTGAAGTGCTGGAGATTGTGGCTGAACCGCGCCGCATCGCTAACCGCATTGTCGAAGAGTCTATGATTCTGGCCAACGTCTGCGCGGCGAAAGTGCTGCGTGACCGTCTCGGTTTTGGTATCTACAACGTCCATGCCGGTTTCGATGCCACCAATGCTGAACAGGCCGCCGCCGTGCTGGCAAACCATGGTATTACCGTGGATGCGCAGGCAATCACCACGCTGGAAGGTTTCCGCGTGCTGCGTCGTGAGCTTGATGCCCAGCCAACCCAGTTCCTCGACAGCCGGATCCGTCGCTTCCAGACCTTCGCTGAGATCAGCACCGAGCCTGGCCCGCACTTTGGCCTGGGACTTGAGGCTTACGCCACATGGACCTCACCGATTCGTAAGTTCGGCGACATGGTCAACCATCGTCTGCTGAAAGCGATTATTCGCGGTGAGCAGATCGCTCGTCCGGATGATGCGCTGACGGTGACGATGAGTGAGCGCCGCCGCCTGAACCGCATGGCGGAGCGTGATGTTGGCGACTGGCTCTACGCCCGTTATCTGGCACCGTTTGCAGCAACCGACCGTCGCTTCAGCGCCGAGATTATCGATGTGTCACGTGGTGGCATGCGTGTTCGCCTGCTGGAGTTTGGCGCGGTGGCCTTTATCCCGGCGCCGTTCATTCACGCGGTGCGTGATGAGCTGGTCTGCAGCCAGGAAAATGGCAGCGTTCAGATCAAAGGCGAAGTGGTTTATCGTGTGACCGATGTGATTGATGTCACCATCGCCGAAGTCCGCATGGAAACCCGCAGCGTCGTGGCGCGTCCCGCCGTCTGAGTAGTGACGTACTGAGCAGTCAATCGGGCGGGATAACTCCGGTTATCCCGTCTGTTTCCACCCCGCCCGCATTGCAAAAAAGTTAAATTTGTACCCCGCTTCACACTTCTCCACTGATTAACTTTCACTTACATTCCATTACATTAAGTTTGACTCGTTGTTTTCGATCGCTTTCCTCTCGGTCCTCACAAGGAGTTAGTCATGAAAAACGTCAAAACCAGTGCGATCTGGTTAGTGGTGGCGTTAATCGGCGCGGGCGCTTTCGCCATGCTGGCCCTCAGCCGCGGCGAACACGTCAACGCAGTCTGGCTGGTGATAGCCGCTGTCGCCTGTTACAGCATCGCTTATCGCTTCTACAGCCTGTTTATCGCCCGCAATATTTTCGAACTGGACGACCGCCGGATGACGCCTGCCGAGCGGCTGAGCGACGGGCTCGATTATGTCCCGACCAATAAATGGGTGCTGTTTGGTCACCACTTTGCGGCTATTGCCGGTGCCGGCCCGCTGGTGGGTCCGATTCTGGCGGCGCAGATGGGCTTTCTGCCTGGCACCATCTGGATCCTGGTCGGGGTGATGCTGGCGGGTGCGGTACAGGATTTCCTGATCCTGTTTATCTCAACCCGTCGTGATGGCCGTTCACTGGGCGAGATGGCGCGGCAGGAGCTGGGTGCGTTTGCCGGTGTGGTGACCATGCTCGGCGCGCTGGGCGTCATGATCATTATCCTGTCGGCGCTGGCGCTGGTGGTGGTCAAGGCGCTGGCGAACAGCCCGTGGGGACTGTTTACCATCGCGGCCACCATTCCGATTGCGCTGTTTATGGGCGTCTACATGCGCTTTATCCGGCCCGGTAAAATCGCCGAAGTGTCGTTAATTGGCTTTGTGCTGATGATGGCGGCGATTATCTATGGCGGTGACGTAGCCCAGCATCCTTACTGGGGGCCCTTCTTTACCCTGAAAGGCACCTCACTGACCTGGGTGCTGGTGATCTACGGCTTTATTGCCTCCGTGCTGCCGGTCTGGCTGCTGCTGGCTCCGCGTGACTACCTTTCGACCTTTCTTAAAATCGGCGTGATTGTCGGGCTGGCGGTGGGGATTGTCTTTGCCATGCCAGAGATGAAAATGCCGGCGGTCACCAAATTTATCGACGGCACCGGCCCGGTCTTCTCCGGCGCGATGTTCCCGTTCCTGTTTATTACTATTGCCTGCGGCGCCATCTCCGGCTTCCATGCGCTGGTTTCCAGCGGCACCACGCCAAAACTGGTGGAGCGGGAAAGTCATATCCGCTTTATTGGCTATGGCGCGATGCTGATGGAATCCTTTGTGGCGATCATGGCGCTGATTTGTGCCTCGGTACTCGATCCGGGCGTCTACTTTGCCATGAACTCCCCGGCTGCGCTGATTGGTACCACCGTTGAAAGCGCCTCTCAGGTGATCAACGGCTGGGGCTTTGTCGTCACGCCGGAAATGCTGAGCGGCATCGCCCGTGACGTGGGTGAAGGCTCGATCCTGTCCCGCGCAGGCGGCGCGCCAACCTTCGCGGTGGGAATGGCCCACATCATTACCGAGATCTTTAACAGCCGGGCGATGATGGCGTTCTGGTATCACTTCGCCATTCTGTTTGAAGCGCTGTTCATTCTGACGGCGGTCGATGCCGGTACCCGCGCCTGCCGCTTTATGGTGCAGGATCTGGCAGGCACCGTGGTGCCTTCTATGGCGAATAACCGCTCCTGGCTGGGCAATATGGCCGGCACGACCGTGGCGGTGGCGGGCTGGGGCTTCTTTGTCTATCAGGGTGTGGTCGATCCGCTCGGCGGCATTAACACCCTGTGGCCGTTGTTTGGTATCGGCAATCAGATGCTGGCGTCCATGGCGCTGATCCTCGGCACCGTGGTGCTGTTCAAAATGAAAAAGCAGCGTTACGCCTGGGTGACTATCCTGCCAACTGTCTGGCTGTTTATCACCTCGATGACTGCCGGCTGGCAGAAAATCTTCCATGATAAACCGTCGATTGGCTTCCTGGCGCAGGCGAATAAGTTCAGCAAAGGGCTGGATGAAGGCGTGATCATCGCCCCGGCAAAAAGCGTGGCGGATATGCAGACCATCGTCTTCAGCAATCAGATTAACGCGGCCCTGTGCGCCTTCTTTATGCTGGTGGCAGTCACGATGCTCATCTCTGCGTTCTTTGTCATTCGCCGGGCGCTGCGCAGCGATCTTCCTACTACGCATGAGTCCGTTGTGACGCTGCGCAACAAGGAGGTGCGTCATGTCTGATGCTATTCATCAGTCCCGGCGTCCGCAGGGAGAGTGGCAGATTATCCGCTGCCAGCCTGCCGCCGCCCCACAGCCACAGACATTCAGCTGGCGGGGATTCTGGCGCGGCCTGCAACAGTGTTTTCGCTTAATGGTCGGGGTGCAGGATTATCAAAAATATCTGCAGCATATGCGACTCCATCATCCCGATCAGCCGCCGATGAATGAGCGCGATTTCCACCGTTACTGTCTGGATGCCCGCTTCCCCAGCCAGGCAGGCAAACTGGGTAAATGTCCCTGCTGACCGCACTAAACAGCCCCGCAATGTCGGGGCTTTTTTGTGCCATTCTTATCTGGATGGGAAAATATATTCGGTTTGCATCTTGTGCTGGCGTCAGATGATGAATACTGTTGCTAAAATAATGAGATAACGCCTGCAGAGCACTTCCCGGAGGAAGTTTCCATGACCGATGAACAAGGGCAAACGTTGTTGTACACCCTTTTCGGTACAACCAGCCCTCATTGGCGTCTGACCGCGGACAGCGATGCGTTGCATTTTGCCGAAGATGAGTCGTCACAAACTAATATCGCCCTGCCGTTAACCCCCGGCCAGGCAGCCATGATACGCGCGATGCCGGTCATCACTTCAAGCATCAATCTGACTATGACGCTGCAGGGCATTGATGTTCCGATGCATTTTGTCGGACGGAAAGTGAACCAGGCGACCTGGGCAGGAACCGCTTCTGCCTGGGGCGATACCTCAGCGGTCGCCCGCGACTTAACCCTGGGTCTTTCATTCGCCGAACAGGTGGTTTCTGAAGCCAACTCGGTGATTGTGATCCTCGATCAGCGCGGCAATATTCAGCGTTTTAACCGTCTTAGTGAAGAATACACCGGTCTGAATGAGCATGAGGTTATCGGCCGTAACGTCTTTCAGCTCTTTATGACCAAACAGGAGGCCTCTCAGTCACGACGCAACATTGCGGGCTTCTTCCGTGACGGTAACTCCTATGAGGTGGAGCGCTGGGTTAAAACCAAAAAAGGTCAGCGACTGTTTCTGTTTCGTAATAAGTTTGTTCACAGCGGCAGTGGCAAAAATGAAATTTTCCTCATCTGTTCTGGCACCGACATAACCGAGGAGCGACGCGCCCAGGAACGCCTGCGGGTGCTGGCAAACACCGATACGGTGACCGGTTTGCCAAATCGCAACGCAATTCATCAACAGATTAGCCTGGCGCTGGAGCGATCTGAGCGCGATGAGACCGGTGTGGTCTACCTCGATCTCGATAATTTCAAAAAAGTGAACGACGCATACGGTCATATGTTCGGCGATCAGTTACTGCAGGCGGTCTCACTGGCGATTCTTAGCTGTCTGGGTAAAGACCAGACTCTGGGCCGGCTGGGTGGCGATGAGTTTGTGGTGCTGGCTGAGCACACCAGCCAGGCTGCGCTGGAGGCGATGTCCTCCCGCATTCTTGAGCGTTTGCGTCAGCCTTTTCGTATCGGACTGATCGAAGTGTACAGCGGCTGCTCTATCGGGATCGCTTTCGCGCCGCTGCACGGTGAAGATCGCGAGAGCCTTATTCGCAATGCTGACACCGCGATGTATCACGCCAAAGAGAACGGTCGTGGCAAGTTCTGTGTCTTCGCGGCAGAGATGAACCAGCGGGTCTTTGAGTACCTGTGGCTGGACACCAATCTGCGTAAGGCGCTGGAGCTGGATCACCTGCTGGTGCATTACCAGCCGAAAATTGACAGTGATGGTGAAGTCCGCAGCGCCGAAGCGCTGGTACGCTGGAACTCACCCGAGCGCGGCCTGGTCTCCCCTGCTGATTTCATTCCCTATGCCGAAGAGTCGGGACTGATTGTGCCGCTGGGACGCTGGGTCATGCTCAATGTGCTGAAACAGATTATCGTCTGGCGCCAGCAGGGCATTTTTCTGCGCGTCGCCGTCAACGTGTCGGCACGTCAGCTGATTGATCAAAGCATCTATAATGACCTGAAACAGGCACTGCATGAGGCGAATATCACCGACTGTCCTATCGATATTGAGCTCACAGAAAGCTGCCTGATAGAGAATGAAGCTGAAGCCCTGCGGCTGATGAAGCAGTTTCAGGAGCTGGGCGCACAGGTTCATCTGGATGACTTCGGCACGGGTTACTCATCGCTTTCTCAGCTCGCACGAGTGCCGATCAATGCCATCAAGCTCGACCAAAGCTTTATCCGCGATATTAATAAACAGCCCGTCTCACAATCGCTGGTACGAGCTATTGTCGCCGTCGCCAAGGCGCTCGATTTGCAGGTGATTGCAGAGGGTATTGAGACCCCGGATGAAGAGAAGTTTGTCCTTAACAGTGGTGTCGATGGGCGTCAGGGCTACTACTACGCAAAACCAATGCCCGCGGAACAGTTTGGGCATTGGCTGGCTAAGCATCCTGCCCGCGTTTAACGCTAATTCAGATTAACCCGCTTTACGCAGTGATGCGCTGTGGCGGTTTTGTAACTGAACCAGGCGTTCCATGTAAGCAATGTCTTTAGGTTCGATGGTAAAGGCGTAATCGACCCAATCTTCGGTAATATCCATCAGCTCAGCGCGTGACAATTGCAGCACGCGCTGACGCGCTTTCAGCATAGCCCGCACGCCATTGAGTTTAGGACGTAACGTATCGATAAAGGTGCGGGTGGCGCGGTAACTGTCGCCAGGCTGGAAGACTTTATCCACCAGTCCGCGCGTTTCATACCACTCTGCGCTGTGGGACTCCCCTTCACAAATTAACTCCTCTGCCAGTTTCATGCCGGAACGACGCGCGACCAGTGAGTAGCCGCCCATGCCGGGAAAGAGGTTAAAAGCAATTTCCGGAAAGCCCATCCGCGCGTTGTTCTGCGCCAGAATGAAGTGATGCGCCAGCGCCGCTTCGAATCCGCCGCCTAAGGCACTGCCCTCAATCATCGCCAGCGTCACCGCGCCGGTATCAAACCCCCGTGCTGCCGAATGGATGCAGTCAACGCAGGCACGGGCATAGGCCCGCAGCGCCTCACGGCGGTTATTGCGAATGCACTCGACAAAGAAGCGCAGATCGCCACCGGCGTTAAACATCTGTGGCACCAGAGAGCCGGTAACCCAGAAGTCGATCGGCAGACCGGAACGCTGAGCGGCGTAGCTCAGATTCATGATCTCCTCAATCAGTTCATGGTTGAAGCTCGGACGGGGCTGTGCACGCAACATCATCCACATAGTACGACGCCCTTCTTCGTAATAGGCGACTAACTGCGTGGTGTTGCCGACTTCGGTAAATAATCTGCACGTTGCTTGGTTAATAACTGTCATTGTCTCATCCTCTGTTTATATTTGATGCGTTAAATACGCCACATCAGCGTAATGCAGAGTGAGGCCAGACCAAATGAGAGATTGATTTACAACACAAAATCCAGAGTGATCCCCGACTCGCGCGTCGGGGATTGATTAGGCGGGTTACTTAATAGCGGCACGCTGCTCCACGGCAACATGAAGACGCTTAACACGTTTTGAATAGATGGCCGTGATGATCGGCACCAGCACGGAGGTCACAATCACGGACGTTGCCACCAGCGCCGTGGCAGCAGGGGCAATCGGTTTAAACTGCGGCAGCATCTCGGCAATCAGCACCGGTGTCGCCACCGCTGCGCCTGCCGTACTGGATGCAGCTATGCCAGCCGTGCCATCCCCGCCCCCAATCAGCCGATCAGTCAGAATGAGTGGGATACCGGTAATGATGATCACCGACACGCCCAGCATGATGCCCAGCAGTCCGGTTTCCGCAATGACACCCAGGTTAATGGTGTTACCCAGAGCAAAGGCGAAGAAAGGAATCAGCGTATGGACCGCTTTTCCGAAGAAGTCGCGCAGCTCCGGATCAAGATTCCCTAATGCAAACCCCACAATAAACGGCAGGACCGCCCCCACAAACACGTGCGGCTCGAATGAGGCGATGCCGGCGGTGCCCAGGATAACCATGGTCATTAATGGCCCGGACTCCAGAGACATCAGCACAAACGCACCTGCCTCCTCTTTGGAACCATATTGCTGCATGATCGAGGCATAAAGGCCGCCATTGGTCATATCCATGGCAGCCACCAGCGCCAGCGTCGATAAGCCGGCAAACATCCCTACTTCTACGCCATTCTCCGGCATCACCCGTGAGGCGATGGCAGCCACAACCCAGGCGACGGCAATCTTGGTAAGCACCAGCGTGCCCGATTTACGCAGTACCGTCCCGGTGGCGCTGAGTTTAATCGACGCGCCCATACAGAAAAACCAGACGGCCAGAATGGGCACAGTGCCGGTCATCAGGCCGTTGGTGAAAGAACCGAAATATTTTCCGGCGCCTGGAGAAAACGTATGACAGAGTGCGCCGATAAAGAGCGGAATGAGCATCATACCGCCCGGAATTTTGTCTATTGCACGTTTGATATGCATATGGATGTCACCTTTGCTATGCCAGAGGGTGGAGCAGGAAGTGCCCGAAGGCGATGCAAGCAAAGTAGTGACTTGAGGTAATCAAAACAGTGATCGCCTCGATAAAATGAAACGCTGTTTTATTTTTAATGACCTGTTGTTTTGATAACTATGATGGAGATCGCCATACCAGTCTCAGATGAGACTAAAAAAAACGGGACGCCGTGGCGTCCCGCTCGCTATTTTTGCCCGTACCAGGCGTTCTCGCCATGCTTTCGCAGGTAGTGCAGGTCAAGCAGCGTCTGGTTAATCGGCGGCAGATTAGCGGTCAGCTGCTGGCTAAACAGGCCCATATACGCCACCTCCTCCAGCACAACCGCGCTGTGCACCGCAGCGTGGGCGTCTTTACCCCAGGCAAACGGGCCATGAGAGTTGACCAGTACCGCCGGGATCGCCGAAGGAGACAACCCGCGTTGCGCAAAAGTTTCGATAATCACCTCACCGGTGTTCCACTCGTAGTCGTGCTGAATCTCTTCATTGCGCATCGACCGGGTACAGGGGATCTCACCATAGAAGTCATCGGCGTGGGTGGTTCCCCAGGCAGGAATCGGTCGTCCTGCCTGGGCCCAGATGGTCGCATGCCGCGAATGGGTATGGACAATGCCACCCACCTCCGGCCAGGCGAGGTAAAGCGCGCGGTGTGTCGCCGTGTCCGAGGAGGGGCGTTTATCCCCTTCCACCACGTCGCCACTCGCCAGATCGACCACGACCATGTCGTCGCGCTTCATCACTTCATAGCGCACGCCGGAAGGTTTAATCACCAGCAAACCCTGTTCGCGATCAACAGCGCTGACATTGCCCCAGGTGAAGGTCACCAGGTTGTATTTGGGTAGATCCAGATTCGCTTCCAGAACCTGTTGTTTCAGGTGTTCCAGCATCTATTTTCTCCTGCTGACAATCGTCCCTGAATTTTGCGGAGTCGGACGCGAAAGAGTTATGGAGCAAATGGCTATAAACGCAGAAGGAATGGCTGTGAATGCAAAAATGTGTCGTGATTTCAGAATTTTCTATCTTCGGAATTTAACCAGAACGCTTAGAATCCTCTCAGGCAATGCGTGGCCCTGTCGGGTTTACATTGCGACTCTCCCGCTACAAACGGTTTGTCCATGGTGATCACATTTCCATGCCGACACGGATGCGGCAATGATGCGACACAAGCGGGCTGAGGAAATATCGGAGCTATACTAAGAGTGTTGCCTCTGTGAGCACATCAAAGGAGAAGTGTATGACAACAACAATGAAACGAATCACTGCCGTTGTACTGGCGACCACGTTAGCTGTTGCACTGAGCGGCTGTTCTAACTGGTCTAAACGTGACCGCAACACCGCTATTGGCGCGGGCGCGGGTGCGATTGGGGGTTCAGTATTGACCAATGGTAGCGCACTCGGCACAGTCGGTGGCGCCGCTGTCGGTGGTATTATCGGTCATCAGGTCCACTAAAGACCTTATTAAAAGAATAATCGGCTACGCTAAGCATCTACACAACAATCGGGCTACTTCGGTAGCCCGATTTTTTTTCAGCCACCCGCCAGTTTGACCTTCATACCTTTGGCTTCCAGCAGGCTTTTCAGTAAATCGCGCTTATCCCCCTGAATCTCGATAACGCCCTCTTTCACCGAACCCCCACAGCCGCACTTCTTTTTGAGTTCGGCCGCCAGCAGCGTCAATGCCGCGTCGTCCAGGTCGATACCGGTAATCAGGCAGACGCCTTTTCCCTTGCGACCACTGGTCTGGCGCTGGATGCGCACAATGCCATCCCCTTTTGGCCGCTCCTTCGCCGGCTCCGGCTGGGTAATGCGCCCGCTGTCGGTTGAGTAAACCAGTGGATTATCCTTCGCCATTATTGTGTCTCCAGACTGTGCAGGATCGCCTGCAGAGTGGCGGCGGGATCGGCGGATTGGGTGATCGGACGCCCGATAACCATATAGTCCACGCCCGCCTGCTTCGCCTGCTCAGGTGTCATGATGCGACGCTGATCGCCTGCATCACTGCCTGCCGGGCGAATCCCCGGCGTGACCAGCGCAAACTCCTGACCTAAAACCTGTTTGAAGCGGACAGCCTCATGGGCGGAACAGACCACACCATCCAGCCCGCACGACAGTGTCAGCTTCGCCAGTCGCTCTGCCTGTTCAGCAGGAGAAAGCGTAATGCCCAGCCCTTTGAGATCTTCTGCATCCATACTGGTCAGTACAGTCACCGCAATAAGCAGGGGCGCCTCTTTACCAAAGGGAAGCAGCGCTTCACGCGCCGCGTTCATCATCCGAGCCCCACCACTGGCATGGACGTTGACCATCCAGACCCCGAGATCGGCAGCGGCCGCCACGGCATGAGCGGTGGTGTTGGGAATATCGTGGAATTTAAGATCGAGGAAGATTTCAAAGCCGCGCTGCTGCAGAGTGTTAACCAGCGAGGGGCCAAATAGCGTAAACATCTCTTTGCCTACTTTAAGGCGGCAACTGCGGGGATCGATCTGGTCGACGAAACGCAGTGCGCTGTCGAGGTCATGATAATCCAGCGCTACCAGAATCGGCGAAGCGGTCACGTTGTGGGGTGAAGGCATGGCATTTCCTCTGCAACAGGCGCCCGCAGGCGCATTAGACAAACGGCAAGCATTCTACCTGCGGTGTCTGACCATCACAATCGCCATTGCCCTCCTGCCTGGCAAATTATGCACTGTCGCTGAGGTCTGTAAGCTAACCTGCTCTCTAGTATGTTGTAACTATAATGGGCTATTAACAGTGCAGCTGTAACGGCCGGTTTACTGGCCGTCGAGGCCACGGATGGGCTTAACTGAAGACCAGGTGCGGCAGGATGGGCAGTGCCAGTAGAGTGCGTGGGCGGTAAAGCCGCACTTCTGGCAGCGATAGCGCGGCTTGGTGCGGATCTGTTCGCCGACCATGTCACGCAACACCATCAGGCTCTCTTTCGCCCGGCCATCTTCCGCTTCATGCAGATTTAAATCCATCAGGCGGTGGAACACCCGCATGGTAGGATGACGCTGCAGCTGACGGCTGATGTAATTCTGGGCCGCTTCGGGCCCCTGCTGCTGCTCAAGGATGTCAGACAGATAGAGCTCCGCAGCTGCGCCGGTGTTCTCTTCAACACAGCGATGAAGAAACTCTGACCAGGCGTCGGGCTGATTGAGCTGCTGGAAACAGGTTTCCAGCATCCCCAGCGTTTCACTCACCAGCTCTTTATCCTGATCCAGCACCCGCTGCAGATGGCCCACCGCTTTGGCGTAATCCCCTTTTTCCATCAGGATACGGCCCATCATGATCGAGATGCGTGCGCTGTTGCGATCGGCCGACTCCCCTTTCTTCAGCAGGCTCATGGCACGATCGAGATCGTCGCTGCTCATCGCCTGCAGAGCCAGCTCGCAGTAGAAGTGGGCTATTTCGCCTTTCTGCTTCTCTTTGCCAAGCTTAACCAGCCGCTCTGCGACTTCAATCGCCTGCTGCCAGTCGCTGGTTGCCTGGTGAATCAGCAGCAGTTGCTGCAGCGCACCCACCCGAAAGTCAGTTTCATCGGTGAGCTGCTTAAACATGTCTTCCGCGCGGTCATATAAGCCCGCCGCCATATAGTCGCGGCCCAGTTGCTGTACGGCGAGCAGTCGCTGCTCATAGCTCAGGGAGGCGCTTTCCATTAAAGCCTGATGGATGCGGATGGCGCGGTCGACTTCCCCGCGCGAACGGAACAGATTGCCCAGCGTCAGGTGTGCTTCAACCGTGCCGCTGTCCTCTTTCAGCATCTCAAGGAAGAGGTCGACCGCTTTGTCCTGCTGATTGGAGAGCAGGAAGTTTACGCCAGCGACATATTCACGTGACAGTCGGTTGGCTTCCTGTTGCTTATCCTGATGCGCGCTGCGACGGCCCATATACCAGCCATACGCTGCCGCCACCGGCAGTAACAGAAACAGCAATTCATGCATCAGGGATTATTCCCGGCCAGCCGGAGAAGATGGCGTGGTCGCCAGGGTAGTACTCTGCTCGATTTGGGTCTGCATACGCTTAATTTTCCGGTTGGCATTCGCCAGGGAGACGCGGGTCCGTAACCAGAACAGACCGCAGATGATCCAGCCAAGCACGAAACCTGCGCCAAACAGGGATGCCAGTAAGGTCGAGATGCTGAACTCACCCTGCGCCAGCAGATAGTTAAAAGTAATGACCTGATCGTTATGCGCACCCAGGGTGACGGAAATAATGAAAATGACCAGTACCACTAAAAAAATCAGCAAATATTTCACAGTGCATCCTGTTGTGAGGTTGTCGGGTAGAATTATGCCAAAACTCCAGCAAAAATGCTGCTCCCAGCAGCATCGGGCGGGTCGCTTTTACGCAGGCCCGTCTAATAATATGGGGTCTTACGGGTGAATTACAATCAGGGCTCCCGCTGCGCCACCTCTTTTTGCTCTTCCGGCGGCAGCGTCAGCGGGCCACAGAATCGCTGCGCCAGCCAGGTGGCAATGGTGACCAGTAGCCAGGAGAGTATGGTTGCCATCGCCAGATCCCGTGGCCAGTGCATGCCCAGCAGCAGACGACTCGCCATTACGCCGGTGGCCCACAGAAAGATCACCACCACGGTTTTATAGTGCCGACGCGGCCAGAGCAGACCCAATGCCAGCAGCGCCCAGCTGGCGGCAAACATAGTATGTCCCGACGGGAACGCGAAACCGGTTTCAAACGCCCAGTGCCGTTTCAGCCAGCCTGGGAGCTGTGTCTCATCGGCAATCAGTGAGGTTACCATCTCGCCACGCTGTTTGCGCTTCAGCTCGTAGAAGGTCTTTTCATCCAGCCCGTGATGCTGTTCCAGCCAGATCACATAGGGACGCGGCTCCTGAATCTGCTCTTTGATATAGGATTTGGTGTATTGCCCGGCCAGAATGGTGGCGTTCATGATCAGCAGCAGTAAGATAGCTGGCTTCAGCCGAAAGCGCAGGCACCAGAGCATCCAGGCACTCAGCACGACGCTGGTAACAATGCCCCAGGGGTTGGTGACGGTCTCGGTCATCCAGAAGAGACCTTTCAGCAGCGCATTGCTTTCGCCTGGTTGCCAGCGCCAGCCGCTGAGCCAGACCGCAACCGGCATGATCAGCAGCAGCAGCATTCCAAAGGTGGTACGACGTGAAATCTTAAACATCCTCTTCCCTTATCCCGGCGTCAAAAGAGAGCAATTGCATAACTTTAGCTTAAAAAAGAATAACATAACCGTTGCCGATTGGATAATTGTGCTTTATCACTGCAATTGGTATCAGAGATTACCAGCCCGCTTGCGGGTTGTGGCACAATATTGCACGTTTGTCGGGCCACACTGGCCTGTGCACTATCATGATGATAGTGCATCCTCTGAAGGTTCTGGAGAGTCACATGCAGCTTAAACGGGTGGCAGAAGCCAAACTGCCCACGCCATGGGGAGATTTCCTGATGGTTGGTTTTGAAGAACTGGCAACCGGACATGACCACGTTGCACTGGTTTTTGGCGATATTAATGATAACGAGCCGGTACTGGCGCGCGTTCACTCTGAATGCCTGACCGGCGATGCACTCTTCAGCCTGCGTTGCGACTGTGGTTTTCAGCTGGAAGCCGCTCTCAATGCCATCGCAGAAGAGGGTCGCGGCGCACTGCTCTATCACCGTCAGGAAGGCCGTAACATCGGTCTGCTGAATAAGATCCGCGCCTATGCGTTGCAGGACAAAGGGTATGACACGGTAGAAGCGAACCATCAGCTGGGCTTTGCCGCCGATGAGCGCGACTTCACGCTGTGCGCCGATATGTTCAAACTGCTGGGCGTCAATGAAGTGCGACTGCTGACCAATAACCCGCGTAAAGTGGAGATCCTCAGCGAAGCCGGTATCAACATTGTTGAACGCGTGCCGCTGGTCGTGGGACGTAATCCGAAGAATGCGCACTATCTGGATACGAAAGCGGAAAAGATGGGGCATCTGCTGCCGAAGTCATAAATAAGCTGGGATTCACTGGCATCTGACCCTTGAAGAAGCCCAATCTGAGAGAATCCTCAAGCAACGGATTAGCTAAACGCGCACGGGGCACGGTCAGAAGAAGAAAGCGTCCCGCCGCCCGGATAAAAACGCCGGGAGCGTTTTTGAACAACGCAAAGCGTTGGCCCGGTACGGGCGCACCTCAGGGATGAGGTGCGTAATTGCGCGGGCCGGGCATGTCATGGATCACGGCTTTTGCGTCTTTCCGATCTGACCGTGTTCCGTGTGCAGCCACGGTCTCACAGCTTCTTATTACAGACGTTGTAAGCCACATAAAAAAGCCGGGTTTTCCCGGCTTTTTTTATCAGTCCAGCATATTGCGGATAACGTAGTGCAGGATGCCGTCATTGCGGTAATAGGTCAGCTCATTACCGGTATCGATGCGACAGCGAGTGTCCAGCTCTTCCTTACTGCCGTCAGCACGGGTCAGCGTCACTTTAACGCTGCAACCAGGCGTCAGTGCCTGAAGGTTTTCCACGTCAATGCGCTCCTCACCGGTCAGCCCCAGGCTTTTACGGGTCACGCCCTGCGGAAACTCCAGTGGCAGGATGCCCATCCCAATAAGGTTTGAGCGGTGAATACGCTCAAAAGATTCCGCAATTACTACCCTGACCCCCTGCAGACGTGGTCCTTTCGCCGCCCAGTCGCGACTTGAACCAGAGCCATACTCAAGACCCGCGATGACCGCCAGCGGCACGCCTTCCGCCTGATATTTCATTGCCGCATCATAGATGGCCAGCTGTTCGCCACTTGGGTAGTGTCGGGTATAACCGCCCTCCACGCCGGGTACCATCTCATTGCGGATACGGATGTTGGCGAACGTACCGCGCATCATCACTTCATGGTTACCGCGACGCGAACCATAGGAGTTAAAGTCTGTACGCTCCACGCCGTGTGACAGCAGATACCGTCCGGCCGGACTTTCCGCTTTGATGCTGCCCGCCGGTGAAATATGGTCAGTGGTGACCGAGTCGCCCAGCATGGCGAGCACTCGCGCACCGCGAATATCCTGCACCGGCTTAGGCTCTTTCTCCATATCGTCAAAGAAAGGCGACAGACGAATATAAGTCGATCCCTCATCCCAGTCGTAAGTCGCGGCTTCACTCACCTTAATCTCCTGCCACTCTGGCGTACCGTCGAAGACTTCAGCGTACTCTTTGTGGAACATGTCGCTGGTGACCTGCTGCACGGCCGTAGCGATCTCTTCCGGTGAAGGCCAGATATCTTTCAGGTAGACCGGCTGGCCCTGACGATCGTGGCCCAGCGGCTCGGTCTGCAGGTTGATCTTCATGTTACCCGCCAGCGCATAGGCCACCACCAGCGGCGGCGACGCCAGCCAGTTGGTTTTAATCAGCGGATGAATACGGCCTTCAAAGTTGCGGTTGCCGGACAGCACAGCACCCACCGTAAGGTCGCCGGCTTTAATCGCAGACTCGATTTCATCTTTCAGCGGGCCGGAGTTACCGATACAGGTGGTGCAGCCATAACCAACCAGATTAAAGCCCAGCTCGTCGAGATAAGAGGTCAGTTGCGCGACGGCCAGGTAATCTGAAACCACTTTAGAACCGGGTGCCAGCGAGGCTTTGACCCACGGCTGACGTTTCAGACCCCGCTCGACCGCTTTCTTCGCCAGTAAACCGGCCGCCATTAAGACGCTGGGGTTGGAGGTGTTAGTACAGGAGGTAATCGCACTGATCACCACCGCCCCATCGGTCAGCTTATGCGTCAGCCCGGTATCACTGTCGGTATACTCAACGATTTTATAGGGTTTCTGCGCCTGATTCACTTCCAGCTCATTGCTGGCATCAAACGCGGCGGGCACATCGCCCAGCGACACCCGATCCTGCGGACGTTTTGGTCCTGCGAGACTCGATTCCACCTCATTCATATCCAGCGCCAGAGTGCTGGTAAAACGCGGCTCATCGCCAGGGTTGCGCCACAGACCCTGCGCTTTGGCATAGGCTTCCACTAACGCTACCTGTTCGGCATCGCGTCCGGTCAGGGTCATATAGCTCAGCGTGACGTCATCAACCGGGAAGAATCCGCAGGTTGCGCCATATTCCGGTGCCATGTTGGCAATGGTTGCGCGGTCTGCCAGCGGCAGATCGGCCAGGCCATCACCGTAAAATTCAACGAATTTACCGACAACGCCGTGCTTACGCAGCATCTGGGTGACGGTTAACACGAGGTCGGTTGCCGTAATGCCGGCCCGCAATTTGCCGGTGAGTTTGAAACCCACCACATCCGGGATAAGCATTGAGACAGGCTGACCGAGCATAGCGGCTTCGGCTTCGATTCCCCCTACTCCCCACCCCAGCACGCCAAGCGCGTTGATCATGGTGGTGTGAGAGTCCGTACCGACCAGCGTATCGGGCCAGGCATACTCTTCACCATCAACGGTTTCATGCCAGATTGCCTTGCCGAGATATTCCAGGTTCACCTGATGGCAAATACCGGTTCCTGGTGGCACCACGCGGAATTTATCAAACGCCTTCTGGCCCCAGCGGAGAAAGACGTAGCGCTCATGGTTTCGCTCCATCTCCAGCCGGACGTTTTCTTCAAAGGCGTCATCATTGCCAAAATGGTCGACAGTCACCGAGTGGTCGATAACCAGATCAACCGGTGACAGCGGGTTTACTTTCGCCACATCGCCGCCTAGCCGATTCACTGCTTCTCGCATCGCAGCAAGGTCGACTACCGCAGGCACGCCAGTAAAGTCCTGCATTAATACACGGGCTGGCCGGTAGGCAATTTCTCGATCGGCGTGGGCATCTTTTTGCCAGTCAACCAGCGCCTGGATGTCCTCCGTCGTAACAGAGTCACCATCCTGATAGCGCAGTAAATTTTCCAGCAGGACCTTGAGGGATTTTGGCAGGCGATCGATATTGCCAAGGTGTTGAGCAGCATGGGGAAGACTGAAGATGTGATATTTTTTGGTGTCGACCTGCAGTACTTCCTGACTCTGCTCGCGTAGGGTAGACGACATAGCTCCTCCTTTCATTCATGGTCTTTAAACCTCAGAGAGACAAAGGTTTATGTTAAAGATAGACCACAATTTCGTTAACGTTTTGATTACAACACAAATTGCTACAATCGATCGCAAACGAAAATGCCCCGTGAAGTCACGAGGCATCATGAAAAGGTGATTTTAATTCAAATTACAGGGTTATCCACACCGCCGCAGACCAGAACGCAAAGGAGAATGCATACGCGCTGAGCCAGGACATTTTAATAATATTCATTTGGTTCACTCCTTCGCCGGAATCGGGCGTAAAAGTTTTTGCGGTCACCTTATAGAAAGAGGCGACACCCTTTGGTCGTACAGGATGTGGTAAGGGCATTTATAGGCCCACCGGAAATTCCGGTTTTAAAAGAACAGTGACGAAGAAATGGTCTGACAACGTTATTTGTTTTTAGGGTCCAGAAACGACTCAATAAAAAGTCTCTGGTTATCACTCAAATCCCATGAATCGGGGATAGACACTTTTTCGTCCTTTGCAAGGGGTTCTTTTCCTTTACAGGAGACCGTCTTGTGCTGACCCGAGGTCAGGGAACGTTTATGGCTGAGTGTATTTGCCCACATGGCTTTAGCCCCAGATACGCCAAATCATTAACGCGACAACTACCCAAAACAGCGCAGAGGCAGCGAATACGGTTAACCAGGCTTTGCGACGAGTGTTGCCGGTACGCTCAACCTTGGTGCTTTTTGCCGGGAAACCCGGTTGTACAGTCAGTCGTGTATTCATAGTTTTTGATAATCACTCTCAACAAAATGATTGATAACATCGATTAAGATTTAGGAGGAATCCTAAACGCGTTAAGGCCAAAAATCCAGTTATTTTTATTGAGTACAACGATTAACGGTATTAATCAATGAGCTCAGGTAACGTAAGAAATCATTAATACCGGAACTAATATTTAATTAAAAAACCCGCTAAAAAATTTGAGTTAATTTAAAAACAGATCCACTCAAAACTATAGATAACACTTAAGAACCTTATGTTTACTGGCTTCCCACGTCAGCTCTTAACTGGAGTATGGGAATATTCCTGGCAAGCCGCAAAGTGACATAGTTAAAAATGTGTTGTAATTCGCATTTAAGAAAGCCCGATGAGGAAACATGTGATCAATGTTTCATTTACAAAAAAATCATAAAAACTTTTGAGTCTCATTTGGCGCTAAAGCCTGGAGACAAAAAAGGCTGCACCAGGCAGCCTTATGTTTACGCGGGGAAGTTAAATTCTATTTAAACGGCAGTTTGATATCTTTAAACATCGCTTCAATGTCTTCATTGGAGCGCAACGCAACCGCAGTATCTACCACATCGCGCGTCAGGTGCGGCGCAAAACGTTGGATAAAATCATACATATAGCTGCGCAGGAAGGTGCTGCGGCGGAATCCAATCTTAGTGGTGCTGTTGGTAAAGATATCGGCGGCTTCAATGCGAATCAGGTCAGGATCGGCCACCGGATCTACTGCCATGCTGGCGATAACACCAACCCCCAGACCTAAGCGGACATAAGTTTTGATTACGTCGGCGTCGGTCGCGGTAAAGACGATGCGTGGCGTTAAACCTGCACGATTGAAAGCCGTATCCAGTTCTGAGCGCCCGGTAAAGCCAAAGGTGTAGGTCACCAGCGGATATTCAGCCAGCTCCTCGATAGTTACCTGCCCTTTTCCGGCCAGCGGATGATCGGCAGTCACCACAATTGCCCGATTCCAGTGGTAGCACGGCAGCATGATTAAATCGTCATAGAGATGCAGGGCTTCGGTGGCGATGGCAAAATCCGCATTACCTTTGGAGACGGCTTCGGCGATCTGGGTCGGAGAACCCTGATGCATGTGCAAAGAGACGCGAGGATAGCGCTCAATAAATCCTTTGATCACCCCAGGCAGCGCGTAGCGAGCCTGAGTGTGCGTGGTTGCGACATAGAGCGAGCCTTTATCAGGCCAGGTGTGTTCACCGGCTACCGATTTAATCGCATCCACTTTGGAGAGAACTTCACGCGCTATACGGATGATCTCTTCCCCTGCAGGCGTGACCTGGGTGAGATGTTTACCGCTGCGGGCAAAGATTTGCACGCCCAGTTCATCTTCCAGCATACGCACCTGTTTACTGATGCCGGGTTGAGAGGTGTAGAGACCTTCCGCCGTCGAAGAGACGTTGAGATTGTGATTGACCACTTCAACGATATAGCGCAACTGCTGTAATTTCATATCTATTCCATCCCGGTAAGTTACAGAGTCGCATCCCCGGTTGACGTATAGTCGCGAGGGTAAAAAGATGCTATGCATCAGGAAAGGTCGGAAATGCTATAACAACTATATCAGTTTAAGTGAGAGAGTAGAACGGATTGATATAAGGCTCAGAAAAAGGCCAGCGAGCGCTGGCTTGAGTATGATGACAGAGTCGGGTCTGGCCTGCTTTGAGACCTGTCTTGCGCATAGAACCGGGGCAGATCGGAAAGTCGCTCAAGCCAATCCCTGGTCGCTCGGCCCGCGCCATCCATGGCGCGGGACGCTTTCCTCTTCTGCCCCGGTTCCCTGCGCACTGAGCTTATTCACTGCTACAGGATTCACTAAGCATAGACCCTGTCGGCAGAAAAAAGGCCAGCGAGCGCTGGCCTTCAGGGATTACTTTTTCGCTTCCTGCCATTTGCCATCTATATAGAAGGCGGACCAGCCGGTTGCCTTGCCCTCTTTTTCGGAGGAGACATACTGCTGTTTGGTCTTGCGGCTGAACCGCACCAGCGTTTTGTTGCCTTCCGGATCGGCTGCTGGCGCATCGGCCAGATATTTCAGCTTCTCAGGCAGACGATCTTTGAAGCGCTGAAGCTCTTCCACCAGCGGCGCACGCGTCTCGCGTGATTTCGGGAAAGTGTTGGCCGCGAGGAAAACGCCCGCCGCACCGTCACGCAACACGAAATAAGCATCTGACTTCTCACACGCCAGCTCTGGCAGCGGAACCGGATCCTCTTTCGGCGGAGCAACTTCACCACTGCGCAGTATCTTGCGGGTGTTTTTGCACTCTTCATTGGTACACGCCATGTACTTACCAAAGCGTCCCATCTTCAGATGCATCTCCGAACCACACTTCTCGCACTCCACCACCGGGCCGTCATAGCCTTTGATGCGGAATTCGCCCTTCTCAATCTCGTAACCATCACACTCCGGGTTATTACCACAGACATGCAGTTTACGTTCGTTATCGATCAGGTAGCTGTCCATGGCCGTGCCACACTTCTGGCAGCGACGACGGGCACGCAGGGCGTTGGTTTCAGCATCATCCCCTTCCAGAATATTGAGGACTTCATTTTCCGGGATCAGGTTGATGGTCTGTTTGCAGCGCTCTTTAGGTGGCAGCGCATAGCCGGAACAGCCCAGAAAGACGCCGGTACTGGCAGTTCGAATCCCCATCGGACGGCTACAGGTCGGGCAGTTAATCGAGGTCAGCACCATCTGGTTCGGCTGCATCCCGCCCTCTTCAGGATCTTTCTCAGCCAGTTCAAGCTGCTGGGTAAAATCAGTGAAGAAGTGGTCGAGTACCGCTTTCCATTGCGCCTGGTTATTGGCAACCTGGTCAAGGTTGCTCTCCATGCGGGCGGTGAAATCATAATTCATCAGTTCGCGGAAGTTCTCTTCCAGACGATCGGTAACGATTTCACCCATTTTTTCCGCATAAAAACGGCGGTTTTCAACCCGTACGTAGCCACGATCCTGAATCGTCGAGGTAATGGCGGCGTAGGTGGATGGACGACCAATTCCGCGCTTCTCCAGCTCGCGCACCAGTGACGCTTCGCTGAAGCGCGCCGGTGGCTTGGTGAAGTGCTGACCGGGCAGCAGTTGTTGCAGGTCCAGAACATCACCCACGCTTACCGCAGGCAGCGTACGATCTTCATCATTCTTACGCAGCGCAGGCATCACTTTGGTCCAGCCGTCGAAACGCAGAATACGGCCTTTCGCTTTGAGCCGGAAATCACCGGCGGCGGCAGTAATGGTGCTGGAGTCATATTTTGCCGGTGTCATCTGACAGGCAACAAACTGACGCCAGATCAGCTGATAGAGTTTCTGCGCATCCGCTTCCATATCTTTCAGCTTTTCCGCCACCACTTCCACATCAGAAGGACGAATCGCTTCGTGCGCTTCCTGGGAGTTCTCTTTGCTGGCGTAAGTTATGGCGTTTTCAGGCAGATACTTTTTACCGAAATTGCTTTCGATATAGCCACGCGCCATGGCGACCGCATCCTGACTCAGGTTGGTCGAATCGGTACGCATATAAGTAATGTGGCCCGCTTCGTACAGCCGCTGAGCCATCATCATAGTCTTCTTGACGCCAAAGCCGAGACGGGTGCTGGCAGCCTGCTGCAGTGTCGAGGTGATATAAGGCGCGCCCGGCTTGCTGCTGGTCGGCTTATCTTCACGATCCACGATCTCATAGCGCGCTTTTTCCAGCAGCGCGACGGCGGCATACGTCTCGTCGCGGTTGACCGGACGGAAGGCTTTATCGCCTTTGTGCGTCACGTCCATCGACAGCTCATCGCCTTTCGGCGTGGTCAGCGCGGCATTAACTTCCCAGTACTCTTCGGGAACAAAAGCTTTAATCTCACGTTCACGTTCCACCACCAGGCGAACGGCAACGGATTGCACACGTCCGGCAGAGAGACCACGAGCGATCTTTTTCCACAGCAGTGGCGAGACCATGTAGCCCACCACGCGGTCCATAAAGCGACGCGCCTGCTGAGCATTAACCCGATCAATATTCAGTTCGCCCGGCTTTTCAAACGCCTGACGAATCGCATTCTTGGTTATTTCGTTAAACACGACGCGGCTGAAGCGCGAGTCATCACCACCAATCACTTCCCGCAGGTGCCAGGCAATGGCTTCCCCTTCGCGGTCAAGGTCGGTTGCGAGATAGATGTGGTCAGCATTGGCGGCTAACGCCTTTAGTTCGGCGACCACTTTCTCTTTGCCGGGCAGAATCTGATAGTCCGCTTCCCAGCCGTGATAGGGGTCAACACCCATGCGGCTGACGAGTGCGGCCTTCTCATCTTTTTTAACTTTTTTGACTTTCTTGTCAGTCGAAGCGTCTTTGACTTTCTTATCTGTCGAGGCGTCAGCACTTTTCTTCGCGGTTGAACCACTGGTCGGCAGATCCCGGATATGACCCACGCTGGATTTAACCACGTAATCACTACCCAGGTATTTATTGATTGTTTTAGCCTTTGCCGGGGACTCAACAATAACGAGTGCTTTACCCATATTTACCTTTACCTAATGAAAACATCCTGCTTAACGGGAGAGGATTGGATGCCCAAAAACCCAATGGGTTCAATATTGCTGCGCCTGTTTAACATTTCAAGGCGGAGGGGTCAATCTCAGATCAGATGATGTGGCGTTATGCAACTGCATGATAAAGAGTGCTTTTTCTATCTGAACTCATCGCACATCCTGGTGCAAAATCCCTGAAATCGGAATCGCCCACACTCTACCTGATAAAATCTGTTACGCAACTTAATTAGCACTCAGCCCGGACTTACGCCAGGTTTTCATCGATTACACCGATTTGTCACAGCGTGTGACTCGCCAGTAATATAGAAAGGATTGGAGTACTGTCAAACAGGAGTCAATAAATGCAGAGTTCAACTCAGGCTATTTCCCGCCAGGCGTTGCTGGAAAAGGCCAATGCGCTGATCAAAGAACATGATGATTATTTAGCGGGAATGCAGGCGGATGAGGTGATTCAGCAGGGAGAAGTGCTGGTATTTCGCGGACCGTTTTTTCTCGATGCCGATGGAGTGCCGACGGCTAAAACCACGGCGGTGTTTAACGTGTTCAAACACCTTGCCGTGGTGCTGTCGCCGCTCTACCACCTGGAATGAAAAAACCCGGCGCAGGCCGGGTTTCGCATCATCAGAGCAGTGGCTTTTCGCCGCGCTGCCAGAGTTTCAGCAGCAGGCGCTCTGCCACCGAGCCGGCGCTCTGCGTAAAGCGATCCATCACCTTACGGCGGCGGGCATAATGCACGCCGAGCACGCTGAACTTATCCATCTGACGGATGATCAGATCATCGCTGGTGCCGATTTCGTCAACCAGGCCGAGGTCCAGCGCCTGGCGGCCATACCAGTGTTCACCGGTTGCCACCTGATCGATGTCGAGTGACGGGCGCATCTGGTGGACAAACTGCTTGAACAGCAGGTGCGTTTCGTCGAGATCTTCCTGGAATTTCTCACGTCCCTCTTCGGTGTTTTCACCAAACAGCGTCAGCGTGCGCTTGTACTGTCCGGCGGTATGCAGCTCAATATCAATATCGTTCCGTTTCAGCAAGCGGTTGAAATTGGGGATCTGCGCGACCACGCCGATGGAGCCAATAATCGAGAAAGGTGCTGCCACAATACGATCGGCTACGCAGGCCATCATGTAACCGCCGCTGGCCGCCACTTTATCCACGGCCGCCGTGATACGCAGACCCTGATCGCGCAGACGCTGCAGCTGCGAGGCTGCCAGGCCATAGCCATGAACCACGCCGCCAGGGCTTTCAAGACGCAGCAGCACTTCATCGCCAGGCTGCTTGACGGCCAGCACGGCTGAAATCTCTTCGCGCAGTGAAGTCACCTCATGGGCGTCCATGCTGCCTTTGAAATCGAGTACATAGAGCGTGGGCTTCGCACTGTCTGTCTGCCCCTGCTTCGCCGCCTGCTTTTCCGCTTTGGCTTTCAGCTTTTCACTTTTCTTATGATTTTTCAGCCAGACTTTTTGTGCCTGAGGCTTCATTTTTGCCAGCTGCAAATCCTCTTTCATCTGTTGATAGTCATCATCCAGATGAGTCAGTCGAAGCTGACCGTTTTGTGCCCGTTTGCGTAACGCGGCATTCATCACAATCATGACAATCACAGCGACGGCAACCACCAGTGTCACCACTTTCGCTAAAAACAGTCCATACGTTGAAATAAAATCCATAGGTCGCCTTAGTAAACAGAGAATCAAAAACAGTTCGCCAGTTTAGCCGTTTTGCCCCGCTTCGTCGCCTGAAATGCCAGCAGCTGGCACAGAATGGGTGGGTTGGCGATTGCGCCCATTCGTAAATTCAGGCATAAAGCGGAATCATGCTGTTTTCGCTGGAGGACCCCGCTGTGCATTATCAACCGAAAAGCGACCTGCTCAATCATCGCATTATCCTGGTCACTGGCGCTTCAGATGGCATTGGCCGGGAAGCGGCGCTGACTTATGCCCGCTATGGCGCAGAAGTGATCCTGATGGGCCGTAACCCTGAGAAGCTTCAGCAGGTCGAACAGGCGATCAATCAACTCAATCTCTGCCCGGCTCACACTGTGGTGTTCGATCTGGCCGAAGCGACACCGGAACGTTGCCAGCAGGTGGCAGAACAGCTGGCCCAGCAGTTTCCGCGTCTTGACGGCGTGCTGCATAACGCCGGTATCCTCGGTGAGATTGTGCCGCTGGCTGAACTTGACCCACAGGTCTGGCAGCAGGTGATGAACATCAACCTGGACGCCACCTTCTTCCTGACGCAGGCGCTGTTGCCGCTGCTGTTAAAATCGGATGCCGGTTCACTGGTGTTTACCACCTCCAGCGTGGGCCGTACCGGTCGCGCGTGCTGGGGGGCTTACGCCGTCTCTAAATTTGCTACCGAAGGCATGATGCAGGTACTGGCTGATGAGTATAAGAACCAGTCGCTACGGGTGAACTGTATTAATCCGGGCGGGACGCGAACCAAAATGCGTGCCAGCGCGTTCCCGCAGGAAGATGCCAATAAGCTGAAAACCCCTGCCGATTTGATGCCGCTCTACCTTTATCTGATGGGTGATGACAGCCGTCGTAAAACCGGGATCAGCTTTGATGCCCAGCCAGGCAGAAAACCGGGAGCCGCTGAATAATGGCTGACGATCGTCATCAACAGCGTCAGCAGCGGTTAAAAGAACAGGTAGATGCGCGTATTGCTGCAGCCACGGAGGTTCGTGGCATCCTGATGGTCTTTACCGGCAATGGCAAAGGCAAAACGACTGCGGCCTTTGGCACCGCACTCCGCGCCACCGGTCATGGCAAACGCGTGGCGGCTATCCAGTTCATTAAAGGTGACTGGCCGAATGGCGAGCGAAACCTGCTGGAACAGCACGGTGTTGAATTTCAGGTGATGGCAACCGGCTTTACCTGGGATACGCAGAACCGCGAAACGGATACCGCCGCCTGTCTGGCGGTGTGGCAGCATGCAAAACGGATGCTGGCCGATGAGCAGCTGGATCTGGTGGTGCTCGACGAAATCACCTATATGGTCAGCATGGATTATCTGCCACTGGAAGAGCTGATAGCGGCCCTGCAACAGCGCCCGGCGCATCAGAGCGTCATCATTACCGGACGTGGCTGTCATCGCAGCCTGACTGAGATGGCGGATACGGTGACTGAGATGCGGCCGGTTAAGCACGCTTTTGATGCCGGGATACAGGCTCAGCAGGGAATTGACTGGTAACAGAAAAAGAAAACGCAGCCCTGGGGCTGCGTTTTTAGCGATCGGGCAACGTGATTAACCGGAGTTACGTTTGCTGCCCGGATTGCGGCGTGGTGCACGTGGGGTGCTGCTCACTTTACTGTGACGTTTCACGGCACGACGAATCTGGTTCGCTTTGGTGCGACGACGATCTTTTTCGACCACCAGTTTGGTAACCGTTTCATCATCCATCTCCACCAGGTTACGCAGGTAGTTAACCGCAGGCAGATCCAGTTCGGTCCAGCCACCGCGTGGCAGGCCTTTTGGTAAGGTGATATCGCCGTAGCGAACACGCATCAGACGACTGACCTGCACGCCGACCGCTTCCCATAAACGACGCACTTCACGGTTACGTCCTTCGGTCAGGGTCACGTTGTACCACTGGTTGATCCCTTCTCCACCGCCAAATTTCAGGGTTTTAAAGGCAGCCGGGCCATCTTCCAGCTGAACGCCCTTGCTCAGCTGACGAATTTTATCATCGTCGACCTGACCAAAGACGCGCACCGCATATTCACGTTCCACTTCACGGCTCGGATGCATCAGGCGGTTCGCCAGTTCACCGTCAGTGGTGAAGAGCATCAGACCACAGGTGTTCACATCCAGACGGCCAACGGCAATCCAGCGTGAACCGCGCAGACGAGGCAGACGGTCAAATACCGTTGGGCGCCCTTCAGGATCGCTGCGGGTACAGAGTTCACCTTCTGGTTTGTAGTAAGCCAGCACGCGGCAAACTTCGGTTGCTGATTCAGCAATCGAGACCAGATGGCCATCAATACGGATTTTCAGAGATTTGCTGCTTTCAACGCGGTCGCCCAGGGTGGCGATCTTGCCGTCGACGCTGACACGGCCAGCGGCAATCATTGATTCGATTTCACGACGCGAGCCATGGCCGGCACGCGCTAAGACTTTCTGTAACTTTTCGCTCATTGAGCTTCCTCTTTGTCGCCTTCCCAGGCGTCACGGTAGGGTGATAATTCTTTCTGAATCAACAGGTTAACCTATTAATTCGGCCCCATTATACAGGCATTTACCCCTGAAGTAACGCGCTTTATGAGTGGGTCTGAAGCGAATTAAGAAGGGTCAGCCTCTGATAGTTTTAGATCTGATAATATCTGGCGCTGATTTAAATAACCCCCGTGCATCTGGCAGGAATAAGATTAATAAAATGCATGTATTAAAAACTTTATAGCTGATGACAATTAAATTTTCTAACCACTTCAGTTTCATCAACGTAATGTTCTGGTGATAAAAACCTTAACACTATCTTACACTTTCGCTGATTTTCCCTTGCTTTTATTCTTCTTAAAAAAACATTAAAGTCAGCACAAACAACTGTTTTAATGATTTAATCCATTATAACCGCCAGGTAAATACAAAAAAGCCAGATTTTTCTTAATGCAGATTTATTTAAGGCCTTATTTTCAAGGACATTTGATTCTTATTAGCTTTAATAAATTGTACGACACTATTAAGCTGATATAATTTATTTCTGTAGCGCAATAAAAAGCAGGACTCACGATAGAGGGGTCCTGCAACAATGAAGTCCGGCTTTTGTTATTCATTTATAAAAATAGTCTTTTTAGATTAATCCAATAAACCGGCGCATCCGGAGTTGTTGCGTTAATACGGTTCAGTGATGAACCTTGCTTGCATGTCAAAAATCTTCACCAG
Source organism: Pantoea sp. RG18 (assembly GCF_025910075.1). Classification (NCBI taxonomy): domain Bacteria; kingdom Pseudomonadati; phylum Pseudomonadota; class Gammaproteobacteria; order Enterobacterales; family Erwiniaceae; genus Pantoea; species Pantoea sp. RG18. The sequence continues at coordinate 828,728 of NZ_JAPCIL010000002.1, read as the reverse complement.
GGATTTCCCGACATGCCTGAATAAAGAAACCCATCATGAAAAACCTGTTGCTGTGCCCGGTGCTTGCTGCACTGGTGCTGAGCGGGTGTTCTGTGGGCCATACTGAGTACAGTCGTACGGCGATGCAGCACGTAGATATGAGCGTGACTGGCATTCCGACGATCCTCGGTCTCGGCACACTGGGCACCAGCATTCCATTGACGCCTGAATATAGCCTGACAGCTGCGCACGTTGCCAAAACTGCCGTGCAGCGCGTTAAGTCTTATCACCCTTATTGCGACCTTGCGATTATTTATCACAAGAATGACGCCAGCACGCTGACTAAGTTCCGCAGCAGCGACATCGGCGATCCGGTTAAAATGTATGGCTACAGTTTTATTTCAGCGATGCCGGTTGAATCGACCGGAGTTAATTTAGCCCGTACGGCTATTCGGAATAACTGGAATAAAAGTCCCTGTATAGCCATGGCCTCCAATGCAGGTGTTGTTCAGGGGATGTCGGGCGGCGGCGTTTATAACCGTGATGATACGCTGGGCGGCGTGATTGTTGGCTATTCTGACTCGATTAAAAATGGGCGTAATAACAAAGTGATCCTGAAAGATGTGTCACTTTATATTCCTTACGGCCAGTTCAAAAGCTGGTTAGAGTCGAATCTGGCCCAGACACCGACACGCGGTGCCTGAGCCTGAGGGCTTACAGGAACGGGCGGGTATCGCCCACCCCTTCACGCACAATTTCCGGCGCATCGGTGGTCAGATCGACCACCGTGGTCGGCTGCTGGCCCAGCGTGCCGCCGTCGATAATCAGATCGACCAGCTTGCCGATGCTGTGCTGGATCTCTTCCGGATCGGACTCGGTGAAATCGTTGCCCGGCAGAATTAATGAGGTCGACATCATCGGCTGATTCAGTGCTTCCAGCAGCGCCAGTGCCACGGGATTAGAGGGAACGCGCAGACCAATGGTCTTACGTTTTTCATTCATCAGGCGGCGCGGCACCTCTTTGGTCGCCTTGAGAATAAAGGTGTAGTTGCCTGGCGTGTTGTTTTTCAGCAGGCGAAACGCTGAGTTGCCCACCTGCGAATAGACCGACAGCTCAGAGAGATCCCGGCACATCAGGGTAAAGTTGTGGTGCCCGTCGAGCTGACGGATACGACAGATACGCTCCATCGCGCCCTTCTCCTCCAGCCGACAGCCCAGCGCATAGCCGGAATCGGTTGGATAAACAATGACGCTGCCTTTGTTCAGGTAGTCAACCGCCTGATTAATCAGGCGAGGCTGCGGGTTGTCCGGATGAATATGAAACAATTGACTCATAGAAACCTCGTGTCACCTTTCCGTGATTGCCAGGCTGGGAGCCAGATCCGGGAAGCGTTCCCAGACCGGCTCAACCGCCGCGGGCAGCCAGAGTTTGCGGCCCAGTTCAATCCACGGACAGGGTTGATGAAAATCAGAACCTTGTGATGCGGCCAGTTCATTATCTCTGGCGTATTGCGCCAGCGTCGTGCGCTCATTAGGCGGCTGCTGGCACTGCGCGACTTCCATCGCATCGCCGCCCGCTTCGCGGAAATGGGCGACCAGCCGTTTGAGCCACTTTGCCGATAAACCGTAACGGCCAGGATGCGCCAGCACGGCGCAGCCACCAGAATGATGAATAGCATCAATAGCTTGTTTAATTGTACACCATTGTGGCGGCACGTAACCGGTTTTGCCACGCGCCAGATAATTTTTGAACACCTGCGCCATATTCTCTGCTTTACCCTGTTCAATCAGGAAACGGGCAAAGTGACCGCGCGTAATGATGCCGCCATCAGCCAGTCGCGCGGCTCCCGCCAGCGCATCCGGGATACGTGCCTTTGCCAGTCGCTCACCAATCTCTTCTGCACGTGCTTGCCGACAGGCATGTTGTCCGGCCAGAAACGCCACCATCGCCGGATGGCGGATATCAATGTTCAGTCCCACGATATGAATCTCATGGTTTTCCCACAGGGTGGAGATTTCTGCGCCCGCCAGCACTTTTATCGGTAAATCGTGATCGATTGCCGTTTGCTGCGCTTCATCTACCCCTGCAACGCTGTCGTGATCGGTGATCGCCAGTACGCCGACGCGCATCTCAACCGCTCGCTGCACCAGGGCGGCTGGCGTCAGTAAGCCATCGGAGGCACGCGTGTGGCTGTGTAAATCATAAACCGGGAAACGGGCGATATCGCTCAAGAGAACTCCTGCAAAAACTAAACCGGCCAGCATGATAACGATTTTCATGGTCAGTGAAAAAGTGTATTGACATTTCCGCTCTGAACCCGTTAACTAGTACACAAGTTCACACGTAACGGGTATTCAATCATGGCTGTTGTAATCACGCATTTAAACGGTTGGCGCGATGTTCCCGAAAACGGGCGACAGGGTCGTGCACACTTTGCGTAAACGCTGTGCTAATACCTGAGCCCGCCACCGAGCGGGCTTTTTTTTGAGCGAAATTCAGAGAAATCATCATGCCAAATGCGAAACCTACAGTGAAGTTGATTACCGGCACCGCACCCTACCGCGAAGATCCGGCCGCAGTGTTTCACCAGCTGTGCGGCGCACGTCCGGCAACCCTGCTGCTTGAATCCGCTGACATCGATAGCAAGCGCAACTTAAAAAGCCTGCTGATTGTCGACAGCGCGCTGCGCGTCAGCGCAATGGGCAACAATGTCACCGTTCAGGCGTTGTCAGAAAATGGCCGCGCCCTGCTGTCGCTGCTGGATGAGGCCCTGCCTGCGTCGGTAAGCAATCAGGTTCGTCCCGATGGACGCGAGCTGACTTTCCCGCAGAGCACCGACCATCAGCAGGATGAAGATTCCCGCCTCAAGGCACTGTCGGTGTTTGATGCTTTGCGTCTGATTCCACAACTGGTCAACTCCCCTGCCGATGAGCGCGAAGCCGTACTGCTGGGTGGCCTGTTTGCTTATGATCTGGTTGCCGGTTTTGAAACCCTGCCGGAGCTGGATAATCAGCAACGCTGCCCCGACTACTGTTTTTACCTGGCAGAAACCTTACTGGTAATCGATCACCAGACCCGCAGTGCGCGTCTGCAGGCCAGCCTGTTCTGCCCATCCACCAGCGAGTTCCAGCGCCTGCAGCGCCGCATCGAGCAGTTGCACGGCCAGATGCTGCAGCCGGCACCGGCTCTGCCGGTCCAGCCGGTTGAACAGATGACGCTGACCACCAGCCAGAGTGATGAAGAGTATTGCGACGTAGTACGCACCCTTCAGCAGGCGGTTCGCATCGGCGAAATTTTCCAGGTCGTGCCGTCACGTCGCTTCTCGCTGCCGTGCCCGTCGCCGCTGGCTGCTTATGAGACACTGAAAAACAGCAATCCCAGCCCCTACATGTTTTTCATGCAGGATCAGGATTTCTCATTGTTTGGCGCGTCGCCGGAGAGTTCGCTGAAGTATGACGCCACCTCCCGTCAGATTGAGATCTACCCGATTGCCGGTACCCGCCCGCGTGGCCGCCATGCTGATGGCTCACTGGACCGCGATCTCGACAGCCGCATTGAGCTGGAGATGCGTACCGACCATAAAGAGCTGGCTGAGCATCTGATGCTGGTGGATCTGGCGCGTAACGATCTGGCGCGTATCTGCGTGCCCGGCAGCCGTTACGTGGCTGACCTGACCAAAGTTGACCGCTACTCGTTTGTAATGCATCTGGTTTCCCGCGTGGTGGGTACGCTGCGCGCGGATCTCGATGTGCTGCACGCGTATCGTGCCTGTATGAACATGGGCACGCTGAGCGGAGCACCAAAAGTTCGCGCCATGCAGTTGATTGCCGGGGCTGAACGCACCCGTCGCGGCAGCTACGGCGGCGCGGTGGGCTACTTCACCGCCCAGGGCGATCTCGATACCTGTATCGTTATCCGCTCCGCCTATGTAGAAGATGGCGTCGCCACCGTTCAGGCGGGCGCTGGTGTGGTGCTGGATTCTAATCCGCAGGCTGAAGCTGATGAAAGCCGCAACAAAGCGCGCGCCGTACTGCGCGCTATCGCGACTGCCCATCACTGCAAGGAGATCTTCTGATGGCCGATATTCTGCTGCTCGATAACATCGACTCTTTTACCTATAACCTGGTTGATCAGCTGCGGACCTTTGGTCACAACGTGGTGATTTACCGCAACAACCTGCCCGCCGAACTGCTTATTGAACAGCTGCAGCGGATGGAGAACCCGGTGCTGATGCTCTCTCCCGGTCCCGGCGCGCCAAAAGATGCTGGCTGTATGCCGGAGCTGCTGCGGGTGCTGCGTGGTCGTCTGCCAATTATCGGTATCTGTCTGGGTCACCAGGCGATTGTCGAAGCCTATGGCGGCCATGTGGGCCAGGCAGGCGAGATCCTGCACGGCAAAGCCTCTTCAATCGACCATGACGGCGAGGCGATGTTTGCCGGTCTGAGCAATCCGCTGCCGGTGGCGCGCTATCACTCGCTGGTGGGCAGCAACACGCCGGAAGAGCTGACGGTGAACGCCAGTTACAACGGGATGGTGATGGCCGTTCGCCATGAAACCGATCGCGTATGCGGGTTTCAGTTCCATCCTGAATCGATTTTGACTTCTCAGGGCGCGCGCCTGCTTGAGCAGACGCTGGCCTGGGCGCTGGCGAAGTAACAGGGAGAATAAACATGCAACAGACACTGGAAAAACTTTACCAGGCGCAGACGCTGAATCAGGCTGAGAGTCATCAGCTGTTCAGCGCCATCATTACCGGACAGCTGGAGCCAACGCAGCTCGCTGCCGCGCTGATCGCCATGAAAGTGCGCGGTGAAACGCCGGAAGAGATCGCCGGAGCCGCCACCGCACTGCTGGAAGATGCCAAACCTTTTCCCCGCCCTGATTATGCGTTTGCCGACATTGTGGGCACCGGCGGCGATGGCAGTAACAGCATTAATATCTCGACTGCCAGCGCCTTTGTCGCTGCGACCTGCGGTCTGAAAGTGGCGAAGCACGGCAACCGCAGCGTCTCCAGCAAATCGGGCTCCTCCGATCTGCTAGCCGCCTTTGGCATCAATCTCGATATGCCCGCTGACCGGGCACGCCAGGCGCTGGACGATCTGAATGTCTGCTTCCTGTTTGCGCCGCAGTATCACACCGGTTTTCGCCACGCGATGCCGGTCCGCCAGCAGCTTAAGACCCGTACGCTGTTTAACGTGCTGGGCCCGCTGATCAATCCGGCACGCCCGCCACTGGCGGTGATTGGCGTTTACAGCCCGGAACTGGTGATGCCGATTGCCCAGACGCTGAAAATGCTGGGTTATCAGCGCGCGGCGGTGGTTCACGGTGGCGGAATGGATGAGGTGGCGCTGCACGACGTGACCCATGTGGCCGAACTGCGTGAAGGTGAAATTACGCGCTATCAGCTCTCGCCAGAGGACTTTGGTTTTGGCTTCCATCCCAAAGAGGCGCTGGCGGGCGGCACGCCGGAAGAAAATCGTGACATTCTGACCTCTTTACTCCAGGGTAATGGCCAGCAGGCCCATGAGGAGGCCGTCGCCGTCAACGTGGCGATGTTGCTTAAAGTATTCGGTCAGGAAGATCTGCGTGAAAACGCACAGCAGGCGCTTAACGCCATCCGCAGCGGACAGGCTTATGAGCGTGTCGTCGCACTGGCAGCAAGAGGATAATCATGAAAGGCACCGTGTTAGAAAAAATTGTTCAGGACAAAGCGATTTGGGTTGAAGCCCGTCAGCAGCAGCAGCCTCTCTCTACCTTTCAGAACAGCATTGAACCCGCCAGCCGTCATTTCTACGATGCGCTGCAGGGTGCAAGAACCGCGTTTATCCTGGAGTGTAAAAAGGCCTCTCCCTCGAAAGGCATTATTCGTGAGGATTTCGATCCAGCCGCCATTGCCGGGGTCTACCGCCATTACGCTTCCGCGGTATCTGTGCTGACCGATGAGAAATATTTTCAGGGCGACTTCGCCTTTCTGCCGATTGTCAGCGCGGCCATCACCCAGCCGGTGCTGTGCAAAGATTTTATTATCGACCCTTATCAGATCTATCTGGCCCGTTACTACCAGGCTGATGCGATTCTGCTGATGCTGTCAGTGCTGGATGATGAGCAGTATCGTCAGCTGGCCGCTGTGGCGCACAGCCTGAAGATGGGCATTCTGACTGAAGTGAGTAATGAAGAGGAACTGGAGCGGGCTATCGCGCTGCAGGCCAAAGTTGTGGGTATCAACAACCGCGATCTGCGTGACCTCTCTATCGATCTTAACCGCACCCGTCAGCTGGCACCGCGCCTGTCACACGGCGTCACAGTAATCAGCGAATCAGGCATTAACAGCTATGCCGATATTCGCGAGCTGAGCCATTTTGCCAACGGCTTCCTGATTGGTTCTGCACTGATGGAAGAAGCCGACCTGACCGCAGCGGTGCGTCGGGTCACGCTGGGCAGCAATAAAGTGTGCGGCCTGACCCGTGCCGAAGATGCGCGTGCCGCCTATGAAGCCGGGGCAATCTATGGTGGTCTGATCTTCGCGGAAGGTTCACCGCGCCAGATTGACACCGTTACGGCGCAGACCGTGATCGCTGCGGCGCCGCTGCGCTACGTCGGCGTGTTCCGCAATGCCTCTATAAGTGACATTGTCACGCAAGCCGGTGCGCTTTCACTCTCTGCGGTGCAGCTGCATGGTAACGAGACGCCGGAGTTTGTAGCTGAACTGCGTGCGGCTCTGCCAGCTGAGATTCAAATCTGGAAGGCGCTGCGCATTGAAGGCACCTTACCGGCGCGCGACTGGCCTCATGTTGACCGTTATGTGTTTGATAATGGCGACGGCGGAACCGGACAGCGTTTCGACTGGTCGCTGTTGCAGGGGCAGACGCTCAACAACGTGCTGCTGGCCGGTGGCCTGAGCGCGGATAACTGTGTTGAAGCCGCGCAGCTCGGCTGTGCCGGACTGGACTTCAACTCTGGCGTGGAAAGCGCGCCTGGCATCAAAGATGCCCGTAAAATTGCCGCTGTGTTTCAGACACTGCGAGCCTACTGATTTGCCTGGCCTGCTCAACGGCGGGCCCGAGAAAGGAAGATAAAAAATGACGTTACTTAATCCCTACTTTGGCGAATTTGGCGGAATGTATGTTCCGCAAATCCTGATGCCAGCCCTGCGCCAGCTGGAACAGGCGTTTGTCGACGCCCAGAAAGATCCTGAGTTTCAGGCCGAGTTTACCGACCTGCTGAAGAACTATGCGGGTCGCCCTACCGCCCTGACGCTGTGCAAAAACCTGACTAAAGGCACCAAAACCCGCCTCTATCTTAAGCGTGAAGATCTGCTGCACGGTGGCGCGCACAAGACCAACCAGGTGCTGGGTCAGGCGCTGTTAGCCAAACGCATGGGCAAAAACGAAATCATTGCCGAAACCGGTGCGGGTCAGCACGGCGTAGCTTCAGCGCTGGCCTGTGCGCTGCTGGGCATGAAATGCCGCATCTATATGGGCGCAAAAGATGTGGAGCGTCAGTCACCCAACGTCTTCCGTATGCGTCTGATGGGCGCAGAAGTGATCCCGGTGCACAGCGGCTCCGCCACGCTGAAAGATGCCTGTAATGAAGCGCTGCGCGACTGGTCTGGCAGCTACGAGACATCACACTATATGCTCGGCACCGCAGCGGGTCCGCATCCCTTCCCGACGATTGTGCGTGAGTTCCAGCGCATGATTGGCGAAGAGACTAAAAAGCAGATTCTGGAAAGAGAGGGTCGCCTGCCCGATGCGATCCTCGCCTGTGTGGGCGGCGGCTCCAACGCCATCGGCATGTTTGCCGACTTTATCGATGAGACCAGCGTGAAGCTGATCGGCGTAGAGCCTGCGGGCCACGGCATTGAGACCGGCGAGCATGGCGCGCCGCTCAAGCACGGTCGCGTCGGCATCTACTTCGGTATGAAATCGCCGATGATGCAGACCCATGATGGCCAGATTGAGGAGTCTTACTCGATCTCTGCCGGCCTCGACTTCCCGTCTGTAGGCCCGCAGCATGCGCACCTGAACAGCATCGGTCGTGCGGAATATGTCTCCATCACCGATAACGAAGCGCTGGCCGCCTTTAAACAGCTCTGTCGCGATGAAGGTATCATTCCGGCGCTGGAGTCATCCCACGCCCTGGCGCACGCCATGAAGATGATTCAGGCCGAGCCGGAAAAAGAGCAGTTGATTGTGGTCAACCTCTCTGGCCGCGGCGACAAAGATATTTTCACCGTTCATGACATTTTGACAGCGCAGGGAGAAATCTGATGGAACGTTACAATCAACTGTTTACGCGTCTGTCAGCGAATAACGAAGGGGCTTTCGTTCCTTTTGTTACGCTGGGCGATCCGTCACCGGAGCTTTCACTGCGTGTGATTGATGCCCTGGTTGAAGGAGGCGCGGATGCACTGGAGCTGGGTATTCCCTTTTCCGATCCCCTTGCAGATGGCCCGACCATCCAGAATGCGACGTTACGCGCCTTTGCGGCGGGCACCAACACCAGCCAATGCTTTGAAATGCTGGCCACTATCCGCCGTAAGTATCCGGATCTGCCGATTGGATTGCTGATGTACGCCAATCTGGTCTTCACCAACGGTGTGGATGAGTTCTATGCCCGTTGTGCAGAGGCGGGTGTGGATTCGGTGCTGGTGGCGGATGTGCCCGTTGAAGAGTCCGCGCCCTTCCGTCAGGCGGCGCTGCGTCATGGCATAGCACCCATCTTCATCTGTCCGCCTAACGCCAGCGATGAGCTGCTGCGCGAGATCGCTTCACACGGACGGGGTTACACCTACCTGCTGTCGCGCGCGGGCGTGACCGGTGCTGAAAACCGCGCCAGCCTGCCGTTGCAGCATCTGATCGACAAGCTGCGTGAATACCATGCAGCCCCGCCGCTGCAGGGCTTTGGTATCTCTGAGCCTGAACAGGTTAAGGAAGCGATCGCCGCGGGCGCTGCGGGCGCGATCTCCGGCTCTGCGATTGTCAGAATCATCGAAAAACATCATTCAGAGCCTGAGGTGATGCTGAGCGAGCTGAAGAACTTTGTCAGCCGTCTTAAAGCCGCCAGCCGTTAATCCTGCCAGCATGCCTTATCGCGCGATAAGGCATGATTTGTTTCCTTTTTTTTCATTCCCCCATTTGCCCTTTTTGCAAAATCTGCACCACAATGACAATGCGCCGTTACGGTAACGTCGCATCCATTTTGTGACAGGGAGAGAAAGCAATGAAATTCGTTAAACTGCTGACAGGTGCTGTACTGGCGGGCGTGGTTGCGCTGACACTGAGCGCCTGTGCGCCAACCGCAACCAAAGAGGGAACCGGTGGCTATATTGATGACACCGTGGTGACCACAAAAGTTAAAGGTGAACTGCTGAAAGATGACTCGCTGAAATCAACTGAAATCAACGTAGAAACCTTCAAAGGTAAAGTTCAGCTGAGCGGTTTTGTTTCATCACCACAGATGGCTAACCGTGCCGTTCAGGTTACGCGCAGCGTGGCGGGCGTGAAGTCCGTTGTTAACAATATGCAGATCAAATAACGTCTTAACAGACAAAAAAAGGCCGCTGATTCAGCGGCTTTTTTATTATCTTTATCCTCAGAAACGGTAACCCGCTCCGAAGAAGAAGACCCAGGGATCGATGCGCATATTGATATTCTGCTGCTCGCCACCCGCTTTAAACTTCACTTCCGTATCAATATCCATGTACCACACCGACGCATTCAGCATCCAGTCACGGTTAATCTGATAATCCAGACCGACCTGACCCGCCACACCCCAGGAATCCTTCACGCTGAGATCGGTCAGGCCCGCATCGCGGCCCGTCTGGTTGAAATCGGCATCGTAAAAGGTGGTGTAGTTGATACCTACGCCAACGTAAGGACGCGCTTTGCTCTTGCTATCAAAGAAGTAGTACTGCGCCATCAGCGTAGGCGGTAACTGGCGTACCGTTGCCAGTGTTCCGGTCGGGCCCAGGCCCACCTTGTGACGGAACGGTGTGGCGGCCAGTAATTCGACACCAATGTTGTCCGTTGCCATGTAAGTAAAGGTCAGGCCCAGCTGCGTGTCGTTGGATGCGCTGAACTCGCCCATCCCTAACACATTATCGGAACCTTCGGTGGGCCGGACGGTGGCACTACCGGCACGCATAAAGAAGTCGCCTGCTTCGTGGGCCATCGACAGTTGGGGAAAAGCCAGAGCCAGCAGCATCGCGCATTTTGCCAGTTTCATCATCACTCCTTTGCTTAATGTTAATGTCGCGAACGTCATCGCTTTTTGCTGGCAAATATTTAACGTGATTTACAGAAAATTGCACTCTGTACCCTTCAGATAAATTACTTAAAAAACAATGAATTGATTTAGATCAATTTCGGCTCGGGCTGGCGCAGCAAAATTCCCCTTGCTGAATAATTTCGCCAGGCCTATTTTGCTTATCTTCTCTGGTGATTTTGGTTCGATGCCCTGGGAGGGGCGGGTGATCAAATGAGTGAAATAACTAACCCTTGTGTCAGCTGTGGCGCCTGCTGCGCCCATTTCCGCGTCTCATTTTACTGGGCCGAAGCCGATGATGCAGGCGGCCCGGTGCCGACCGCATTAACCGAACCGCTCAGCCTGTTAATGCGCAATATGCGTGGAACGAACGATCGCGCGCCGCGCTGCGTTGCCCTTGAAGGCGACATTGGCGGCTGTGTCTCCTGCGGAATTTACGAACAACGTCCGACGCCCTGTCGGGAATTTTCGATGTCGGGCGAAGCGGGTATCCACAATGAAGCCTGCGATCGCGCCCGCGCCCGGTATGGTCTTCCCGCCCTTTTTTCTCCATCTTTACCTGTCATGACAGAAAGTTATGCCACAGCGGGTGCCAGCGAGCTGCCAGAACATGTACAATCGCCGGGTTAATTAACCCGGGTCCTCAAAGGAGTGTACATGTCTATCACGGCAAGCTCGTTATACCGTGACACAGGAAATTTCGCGCGCCATCAACTGGCTACGGTGCTGTTGATGTCGCTGCTGGCCGCTTTTATCACCGTCATGCTGGTGCATGTGCTGACGCCAGGTGCCGATCAGATGGCCCTCCTGCAACAGGGTGACGATAGCGCCGGTTCGCTGTTTGAGATGGTGCAGAATATGTCACCGGAACAGCAGCAGGTGCTACTGCGCGCCTCGGCGGCCAGCACCTTCGCTGCGCTGATGGGGAACACGCTGCTGCTTGGCGGAATGCTCTATCTGATCCCGATGGTCTCTTCCGGCCAGCGTGTCAGTGCGTTGCGGGCGATTGGTGCTTCAGCGCCGCTGCTGCCAAAGCTGCTGCTGCTCACCTTCCTGATGACGCTGGTGGCGCAACTGGGCTTTATGGTGCTGGTGGTGCCAGGCATTCTGCTGACGATTCTGCTGTCGCTGGCTCCGGTGATGGTGGCCAGTGAGAAGATGGGTGTCTTTGCCGCCATGCGGGCCAGCATGCGGATGGCGTGGAAGAATGTGAAGCTGATTGCCCCCGCTATTCTGCTCTGGCTGCTGGCCAAAGTGGTGGTGATGCTGTTCTTCTCTTCGCTGACGGTTTTACCGCTGAATGTCTCGTCGGTGATTTTCACCGCGGCAGGCAATGTGGTTTCGGCGATGTTGATTATCTATCTTTATCGGCTCTATATGCTGTTACGTTGATTGACGATGTGCCTTCGGGCACATTTGCAGCCAACTCTGAATGGAAAAACTATGAAGCAGCTACTCGACTTTCTTCCCTTGGTGGTCTTTTTCATCTTCTACAAGCTGTATGACATTTTTGTCGCCTCGGGCGCGCTGATTGTCGCGACCGGCCTGGCGCTGGTTGTCAGCTGGGTGCTCTATCGCAAGCTGGAAAAGATGACGATTTTCACCTTTGTGCTGGTGGCGGTTTTTGGCACCCTGACGCTGGTGTTCCACAACGATGAGTTCATTAAGTGGAAAGTCACGGTTATCTACAGCCTGTTTGCCGCCGCCCTGCTCTACAGCCAGTGGTTTATGGAGCAGACGCTGATTCAGCGCATGCTGGGCAAAGAGCTGCAGCTGCCCGACGCGGTCTGGCGCAGGCTCAACGTTGCCTGGGCGCTGTTCTTCTTTATCTGCGGCCTGGTAAACATCTATGTCGCCTTTTGGTTATCTCAGGCGTTTTGGGTTAACTTTAAAGTGTTCGGTCTCTCCGGTCTGACCTTACTGTTTACCCTGCTCAGCGGGCTTTACATCTGGCGACAGATGCCGCAGCAGGAACAAAAATAATCATCTGCCCGGTCCGCCGGGCATTTTTTTAGCATTCACCTGCATAGAAGTGGAAGCAATGGGCGAAAAACATACATTGCCGAAAGGCGAAATGGTGCTGCGTACGCTCGCCATGCCAGCAGATACCAACGCCAACGGCGATATTTTTGGTGGCTGGCTGATGTCACAGATGGATATGGGTGGCGCTATCCTGGCGAAAGAGATCGCTGAAGGACGCGTGGTGACGGTTCGCGTCGACGGCATGTCATTTATGAAGCCCGTCGCGGTGGGCGATGTGGTGAGTTGCCATGCGAGCTGTCTTCGTACCGGCAACAGTTCCATGACGATTAATGTGGAAGTGTGGATAAAAAAAGTGTCGTCTGAGCCGATTGGACAAACTTACATTGCGACGGAAGCGGTGTTTATTTATGTGGCGGTCAACAATGAGGGTAATTCCCGTCCTCTGCCAGCCGGTCGCGCCAACCAGCAACCCGGCGAATGAAAAACAGGTCAGGCTGTTTTAGCCTGACCTGACGCTTTATTCCAGGCTGGCCCCACCATTAATCTTAAACACGATATTCATGGTCAGACCCTGCCCTGGCCGTCCGCTCTGATAGCGCCACTTTTTCATCGCCTGCTTAACTTCACGCTCAAACATATTGCGCGGCTCAGCAGAGAGGATCTGGATGTTATCCACCCGTCCCTCACTATCCACATCAAACTTCACCCGTACCCGCCCCTCTACACGCAGTGCAAATGCGCGTTGTGGATAGCCAGGCTTACTGACGTTCAGTGCTTTTGGGCCGGTTGAGGCCGATGAGGTGGGTGACGGCGTAGATTTTGGCGCCGTGGTCGGTTTGTTCTGCGTCGCCGGGGCTTCCTGCTTAAACGGATCGGCCTGCGGTTTGCTCTCCTGACGCGGCTTCACCTCGCGTTTAGGCTGCTCCCGCTTGTGCTCTGGTTTCGGTTTGGGCTTTGGCTTAGGCTCAGGTTTGGGAATCGGCACCGGCTCCGCTTTCGGCGGTTCGGGCACGGGCTGAGGTTCCGGCACCGGTTCAGGTTCTGGCTGAGGTTCTGGCTGAGGTTCTGGCTGTGGTGCAGGCGGCTCCACGATGGCCGGTGCAGGCTCAGGCTGAACTTCAGGGGCAACCATGGTAACGCTGATGGGCTGCGACGCTTTGGGCACCTCAATCACCTGCTGGAATGAAGCATACAGAATTCCGGCTATCACGGCCCCATGCAAAGCAACAGACAACAACATGGAGACAGGCGTGCGTTTAGGTAATGGCATAGTCAGCGTGGTCATAACAGTCGCAGTGATTGAATGAAGCAGCGATTTTAAATGCAAATAGCAATCAGTTTCAATAACTCCCGCCATCCCGCCTGAAGAAAAGCGCTTTTTAGCCCTTTATGCTGAGCCATTCACCACTCTGAGGTTTCGTTTGCACTCTGAGGGGCAATCCCTTAACGTGTTGCGAAATTCTGGTTAATGGGAGTTCCTTAGTGCTTTACGTCATTTATGCAGAAGATACTGCAGATTCACTGGAAAAACGTAACGCCGTGCGCCCTGCCCATCTGGCACGGCTCAAACTGCTGCAGGAAGAGGGACGCCTGATCATTGCAGGCCCGATGCCTGCTGTCGACAGCAACGATCCTGGTGTAGCGGGCTTTACCGGCTCAACCGTGATAGCTGAATTCCCGTCATTAGAAGAAGCACAATCCTGGGCACAGGATGATCCCTACTTCGCCGCGGGCGTCTATAAGCAGGTTTCGGTTAAGCCGTTTAAACGCGTCTTCTGATCGTGACTCAGCATTGAAAATGGCTTCTGTGCCTGGCACAGAAGCCATTTTTATTTTGATCGTTCAAGAGAGGAAAGATGCAGATAATCATTCTGGGGCTACTGGCCATTATCGCTTTACTGATCGGAAGCGCGGTTTATCTCTGGCGAACTCAGGGCTGGCGTAATAAAAAGCAGTGGATTGTCATGCTGATCGTGCTGGCGGCAGCACTGCAGCTGGTGAACGTAACGCTGATGATGACGACACAACGTCTCGCTGGTTAATCAGACCTGAGGTTTCATTGCGACAGAGCAGCACATCACTCTCTGTCGCAGCAACCGGCCGGTCTGAATATTCTGCCTCGCGAATAAACGCAGCGACCAATTGATCTTAATAAATTAAAGCGTTGTTCTGAACGACATTGATAATAAACCGGCAGTACACCGGCCTGGTCTTTCAGTAATACACGCTCTTTAATATCCCGCCACTGGCTATTTTCAGCGATGAGTTAACCGCGATCCAGAATCAGGCCAATCAGCGCATGATAGTGCTGTTCTTCTTCCGGGCTGGTGACATGCTGTAAGCGGCTGATCAGTTTTGAGCAGATCGCTTTACGATTCAGACTACGGCCCGAACTGATAATTTCCGTCACGACGGAGCCAAGAATGGCCTGTTGTGAGGGCTGCGCGGCGCTGTGTAAATACGCGGAGATGTCAGAGACTGAAGCGGGAATACGAACGTTAGTCTGCATGGTTGACCCTCATAGGATTCATTTAAGATTAATAACCGATGCGATAAAGTTATACAACAACGAGCTATCTGTACAGATATTTAAGTTAAAAAATCAGATCGTCTTGTTTTAATGAGAACAAACCCATAAATAACAGCACATTACAACACTGTAAAGTTGTACAACTTTTTAGCCTGCTGTTTTTATCCTGTTAATATTCCCTCTTTAGTCCGCGCCTGCATGACCTGTTTTACTATTAAAAAATGATCTTTCCGTCCTTTTTTTAGTATTAAAGAGGAATTATCTCGCAGAGCTGTCTACATTTACCCCTTGTGAGTTGAACCTCTGAATGGATGCACAGCACAGTCGCGGGCACATTATGCATAAAACTTATTCTGGCCAGTCCCTTACATTGCTCGACCCGCTGTTATCCCGGCTCCTTTCTATTGTTGACCCCAAAATAGAAGTAATGAGTGGTTACCCTGCTAATTGCTCAGTGTGGCTCACTGTCTATTATCAGCGTAAATCGCGTCAGTGGTCTTACGAATGGTACGATCGTGTGGGTTACCACAGGCCGACTGAGCTGGGCAGCTCAATGGAATGTCTGATGCGCGAAGTCAGCGATCGTGGCGCGTCGCATCAGGAGCACCTGATAGCGCGACGGGCGATGGCAGAATCGGTTTTTTTTGAAGCCTGATTTGAAGTCTGAATAGCCTGCTTTGACCGACAGGCTGAATTCACCGGGCTTTCGCTATATTATCTGCGTAATAAACAGAATCGAACGACGCTGCTGTTGTGCCAGCTGATGGCGAATGCAGTGGATACGCTTATACCGCCGCGACTGCCCTTCCAGCCAGCGTGAGCGGCGGCGATGCACCTGCCGTAACATTCTCCAGCGCGCCACTTCATTTCTGCTTCGTTTCATCACTTCCTCTCTGACGTCATACACACGAGATATACGCGAGGGCATTATAGAGATCTCTGCGGTAATGCCAAATCGGATCCTTCATCGAGGATGTCCGGGATAAAGGGTTCCGTTAGCCGTCATCTGCACGTAAACTTGCCGGACGAAAGCGCGAACGGGATGTCCACTTTATGACCACTTTTTATACCCTGATCAGCTGGTTGCTGGTGTTTGGTTACTGGCTGCTGATCGCCGGGGTTACGCTGCGCGTGTTGATGAAGCGACGGGCAGTGACATCCGCGATGGCCTGGCTACTGGTTATCTATATTCTGCCGCTGGTAGGGATTATCGCTTATCTCTCTTTTGGCGAACTCCATCTGGGTAAACGTCGTGCGGAGCGCGCCCGCACCATGTGGCCATCCACTGCCCGCTGGCTTACTGACCTTAAGCAGTGCCGTGAAATTTTTGCCACCGAACACAGCGACGTTGCGCGTTCGCTGTTTGAGCTTTGCTACCATCGTCAGGGCATCGCCGGGGTTAAGGGCAACCAGCTGCAGCTGCTCACCAGCGCCGACGACGTGATGCAGGCGTTGATTCGTGATATCCAGCTGGCCCGCCACAACATTGAGATGGTGTTCTATATATGGCATCCCGGCGGTCTGGCGGATGAAGTGGCGGAATCGCTGATGGCGGCATCACGCCGTGGCGTTCATTGCCGTCTGCTGCTCGACTCTGCGGGCAGTGTTACCTTTTTCCGCAGTCCCTGGGTCGGCATGATGCGCAATGCCGGAATCGATGTGGTGGAAGCGTTGCAGGTCAGCCTGCTGCGCGTCTTCCTGCGACGGATGGATCTGCGTCAGCACCGCAAAATCGTACTCATTGATAACTACATCGCTTATACCGGCAGCATGAACCTGGTCGATCCCCGCTTCTTTAAACAGAGCGCGGGTGTCGGTCAGTGGATTGACCTGATGGCGCGAATGGAAGGCCCGGTGGCCACCGCGATGGGGATTGTTTTCAGCTGCGACTGGGAGATAGAGACCGGCAAACGCATTTTACCGCCGCCGCCCGATCGCAACATTATGCCGTTTGAACAGGAGAGCGGTCACACCGTGCAGGTGATCGCCTCCGGCCCCGGCTTCCCGGAAGATATGATCCATCAGGCGCTGCTGACTGCGGTCTATTCGGCGCGTGAACAGTTGATCATGACCACGCCCTACTTAGTGCCGAGCGACGATCTGCTGCATGCTATCTGTACGGCGGCGCAGCGTGGCGTCAATGTCAGCGTGATTGTGCCTCGTCACAATGACTCGCTGCTGGTTGGCTGGGCCAGCCGCTCCTTCTTCAGTGAGTTGCTGGAAGCGGGCGTGAAAATTTATCAGTTTGAAGATGGCCTGCTGCATACCAAAAGCGTGCTGGTCGACGGACAACTGAGCCTGGTGGGAACCGTGAATCTCGATATGCGCAGTTTATGGCTGAATTTTGAAGTGACGCTGGTGGTTGATGATGCGGGTTTTGGCAGCGATCTCGCCTGTGTGCAGGATGACTATATCGCCCGTTCCCGCCTGCTGGATGGCAAGCGCTGGGCAAAACGTGCCTGGTGGCAACGCATCGTCGAACGACTGTTTTACTTCTTCAGTCCTTTACTGTAAAACGAGCCAGATTGTGTAAATGGCCGCAGGCCGACAGGACAGACTATGGATTTAAATAATCGCCTTACCGAAGATGAAACGCTGGAACAAGCCTACGATATTTTTCTCGAACTGGCAGTCGACAATCTTGATCCGGCAGATGTCATTCTCTTCAATCTGCAGTTCGAAGAGCGCGGTGGCGCAGAGCTGTTCGATCCCTCTGAAGACTGGAAAGATCATGTCGATTTCGATCTGAACCCGGACTTCTTCGCCGAGGTGGTGATTGGGCTGGGTGAAGCGGACGGTGAACCGATCACCGACGTCTTTGCTCGCGTGCTGCTGTGCCGCGAGAAAGACCACAAACTCTGTCATATCCTGTGGCGTGAGTAAGCGTCAGATTTGATAAGAAAACGCCGGGCGATTGCCCGGCGTTTTGCATTATAGCGGGTCGACTTTCAGACAGGAGACCGCGTGATTGAAGCTGCCTTCCAGCAGCGGCCGGGTTTTCGCACACTCCGGACCGGCAATCGGACAACGGGTGCGGAACACGCAGCCTGATGGCGGATTGATCGGCGACGGCAGCTCCCCCTCCAGCAGCTGAATCTGCTTGTTCTTCTCCTTGTCCGGATCGGGGATCGGCACCGCGGACATCAGCGCACGGGTATAAGGATGCTGAGGATTGCTGTAGACCTCTTTGTAGGTGCCCAGCTCCACCGCATGCCCCAGATACATTACCAGCACCCGGTCAGAGATATGTTTCACCACCGCCAGATCGTGCGCAATGAAGATCAGCGATAAGCCCATTTCGCGCTGCAGCTGCTGCAGCAGGTTAACCACCTGAGCCTGAATTGAGACGTCCAGTGCGGAGACCGGCTCATCACAGATAATCAGCTTTGGCTCCAGAATCAGCGCGCGGGCGATACCGATACGCTGACACTGACCGCCCGAGAACTCGTGCGGATAGCGGTTAATCAGGTTAGGCAGCAGCCCCACCTTCATCATCATATTTTTAACGCGGTCTTTCACTTCCTGACGCGCCATTTTTGGATGATAGGTACGCAGTGGCTCTGCGATAATATCGCCGATGGTCATACGCGGGTTCAGCGACGCCAGCGGATCCTGGAATATCATCTGGATATCGCTTCGCGCCTTGCGCCACTCCTCTTCACTTTGCCCCAGCAGATCACGGCCTAACCAGGCGACCCGACCTTCGGTCGCCTTCACCAGCCCGATAATGGCGCGCGCCAGGGTCGATTTACCACAGCCAGACTCGCCTACCACGCCCAGGGTTTCCCCCTCATACAGACGCAGGCTGACACCATCGACTGCTTTCAGGGTTTTTGATGGCTGCCAGAACCACTGCCTGCCATCTTTGATGTCGAAATGCACCTTGAGGTCGGCGATTTCCAGTAACACTCTTTTTTCAGCTACGGTGCTCATACTAACTCCTCCACCGGCTTAAAGCAGGCGCGCAGACGGCCTTCGCCAAAGGGTTCCAGCGGTGGTGCCTGGGTGCAGATATCCATAGCGTGCGGGCAACGCGGCTGGAAGGGGCAGCCCTGCGGCAGACGCAGCAGGTTGGGTGGATTACCCGGAATCGTCGTCAGGCTTTCCCCTTCCGCATCCAGACGCGGCACCGCATTAAGCAGACCAATCGAGTAAGGATGTGACGGCTGATAAAAGACATCGCGGGCACGGCCATACTCCATGGTGCGTCCGGCATACATCACCAGCACTTTGTCGCAGATCCCTGCCACCACACCCAGATCGTGGGTGATCATGATAATGGCGGTGTTGAACTCGCGCTTGAGGTCGTTGAGCAGCGTCATAATCTGCGCCTGGACGGTAACATCCAGCGCAGTGGTCGGCTCGTCGGCAATCAGCAGTTTGGGACGGCACAGCAGCGCCATGGCGATCATGACGCGCTGACGCATACCGCCGGAGAACTCATGCGGATACATCTTCATCCGCTTGCGCGCTTCCGGCATTTTCACCGCATCCAGCATTCTCACCGACTCTTCAAACGCCTGCGCGTTGTTCATCCCTTTATGCAGCTTAAGCACTTCCATCAGCTGCTCGCCCACCCGCATATAGGGGTTCAGCGAGGTCATCGGGTCCTGAAAAATCATCGCAATCTGTTCGGCGCGCAGTTTATTGAGCTTGTTCTCGGGCAGATTCAGGATCTCTTTGCCATTGAACATCGCCGAACCGCCAATGCGGCCATTTTTCGCCAGCAGCCCCATCAGGGCAAAGGCGGTTTGTGATTTGCCGGAACCGGACTCCCCGACAATGCCCAGCGTCTCACCGGCGCGCAGCGAGAAGTTCAGGTCGTTAACGGCGGTAACATCACCATCGTGCGTGCCAAAGGTAACGCGTAAATCTTTGACCGTAAGTAGCTGTTCGCTTCCCGCGCGGGCAGCCATTGCTGGCTGGAATTCATGAATAGTCATCGGGAAACTCCTTAACGATCTTTCGGGTCGAGGGCATCACGCAGGCCATCGCCGATAAAGTTGAAACAGAACAGCGTGACTACCAGGAAACCTGCCGGATAGAGCAGCAGCCACGGCGACACTTCCATCGAGTTTGCCCCGTCGCTGAGAAGTGCGCCCCAGCTGCTCAGCGGCTCCTGCGTACCCAGGCCCAGGAAGCTCAGGAAGGATTCAAACAGGATCATGCTCGGCACCAGCAGCGAGGCGTAAACCACCACCACGCCCAGCACGTTCGGCACGATGTGGCGCACCACGATTTTCCAGGTCGATACCCCACCCACATGGGCCGCTTCGATAAACTCTTTGCGCTTCAGGCTCAGCGTCTGGCCGCGCACAATACGCGCCATATCGAGCCACGAAACCATACCGATGGCGGCAAAAATCAGCAGGATATTGCGACCAAAGAAGGTCACCAGCAGGATCACGAAGAACATAAACGGGAAGGAGTTAAGGATTTCCAGAATACGCATCATCACCGAGTCTGTTTTACCGCCGAGATAGCCAGCAATCGAGCCATAGAGCGTCCCGACAATCACCGCGATCAGCGCAGAAGCCACGCCCACCATCAGCGAGATCCGGCCACCGATAGCCACACGCACCAGCAGGTCACGACCCGAAGAATCGGTGCCGAACCAGTGACCAGAGGTGGTATCGGGCGGCGAGGACATCATAGCCCAGTCGGTATCGTCGTAGGTGAACTGCGCCAGCATCGGCGCAAAGATCACGAACAGGGTGATCAGGAACAGCACCAGCAGGCTGATGGAGGCAGCGCGGTTATGAATAAAACGACGACGCGCGTCCTGCCAGAGACTACGCCCTTCTACTTCCAGT
This sequence comes from Pantoea sp. RG18, assembly GCF_025910075.1. Taxonomy (NCBI): domain Bacteria; kingdom Pseudomonadati; phylum Pseudomonadota; class Gammaproteobacteria; order Enterobacterales; family Erwiniaceae; genus Pantoea; species Pantoea sp. RG18. Next base: position 808,156 of record NZ_JAPCIL010000002.1, on the reverse strand, counting down.
TTCTCACTGAACGCATCAAGAGCTTCGCTGTTTTTCTTACTTAACATCATGGCGAACTCCGCAATCAGTAACGAATTTTGGGATCGATAACGGCATAAAGCACGTCAACAATCGCGTTGAATACGATGGTCAGCAAACCCACCAGAATGGTCAGGCTCATCACCAGTGAGTAGTCACGGTTCAGCGCGCCGTTCACAAACAGCTGACCGATGCCCGGCAGACCGTAGATCGACTCAATCACCATCGACCCGGTGATGATGCCGACAAATGCCGGTCCCATGTAGGAGATCACCGGCAGCAACGCCGGTTTCAGTGCATGACGCATTACAATGCGGCGCAGCGGTAAGCCTTTGGCGCGCGCGGTGCGGATAAAGTTGGAGTGCATCACTTCAATCATCGATCCACGGGTGATACGCGCGATACTGGCGATGTAAGCCAGCGACAGCGCCACCATCGGCAGCAGCATGTAGTTCCACTGCCCACCATTCCAGCCGCCGCCCGGCAGCCACTTCAGGGTGATGGCGAACAGCAGAACCAGCAACGGCGCGACCACGAAACTGGGTATCACCACGCCGGTCATTGCCACCCCCATCACCGCAAAATCCCACAAGCTGTTCTGTTTGAGCGCAGCGATAACTCCGGCCGTGACGCCAAGCACCACCGCCAGCAGAAACGCGGCCAGGCCAAGTTTGGCCGAGACCGGGAACGCATGCGCGACCAGGTAGTTGACCGAATAATCTTTGTATTTAAAGGATGGGCCGAAGTCGCCGTGCGCCAGCTGCACCAGGTAATCGACATACTGCTTACCGATAGGATCGTTGAGGTGATATTTCGCCTCAATGTTGGCCATCACTTCCGGTGCCAGGGTGCGCTCGCCGGTAAACGGGCTGCCGGGCGCCAGTCGCATCATAAAGAAGGAGATGGTAATCAGGACGAACAGCGTCGGTAGCGCTTCAAGCAAGCGACGCAGGATGAATTTTAACATTGCCGTACCTACCAGGCTGTTGCTTCACAACATATAAAAAAAAGTAAAAGGCGGCGCCAGACGCGCCGCCACTGCTGATAGCCTGAATGCTATTAGTGTTTGATGATGTAGAAGTTTTTATCCAGGGTTTTATCCAGTGGATCTTTACCGGTATAACCGCCGACATAAGGTTTCACCAGACGGGTATTCACGTAGTAGTAAACCGGGACGATGGTGCTGTCTTTATCCATGATCTGCTCGGCCTGCTGATAGTCAGCTGCACGGGCTTTAGCATCCGGGGCCTTAATCGCGTCGCGAATCACTTTGTCAAACGCATCGCTCTTATAGTGCGAGGTGTTACTGCTGCTGTTGGACAGCATGGTGTTCAGGAAGGAAGTCGGTTCATTGTAGTCCGCACACCATGCCGCACGGGAAACATCGTAGTTACCCTGATGACGGGTATCCAGGAAGGTTTTCCACTCCTGGTTTTCCAGCTTGATGTTCACGCCGATATTTTTCTTCCAGATCGACGAGGCGGCAATTGCCAGCTTTTTGTGCAGATCGGAGGTGTTATAGAGCAGGTTAAAGGTCAGCGGTTTGTCGGCGGTGTAGCCCGCTTCGGCCAGCAGCTTTTTCGCCTCGGCATTACGCTTGTCCTGTGACCATTTGAACCAGTCTGGCGGCAGAATGTCCATGCCGTCGGTCGCTGGTGGCGTGTAGCTATAGGCAGGTTTCTGGCCCTGCGCCAGCACTTTATTCACCATGATGTCACGATCCAGACCCAGCTTCAGGGCAGCGCGCACGCGCGGATCGGTGAATGGCGCTTTCTGATTGTTGATTTCGTAGTAATAGGTGCAGAGATATGGATCGACGTGCAGCTCTTTACCGTTGTCACGCTGCAGCTTTTTAAACAGCTCAATTGGCAGGTTGTTATAGGTCATGTCGCTGCCGTTCTCGGAGAAGTAACGGTTAACGTCGCTGACTTCAGAACTGATTGGCAGGAAGGTGACCTTGTTCAGCACGGTGTGTTCGTTGTCCCAGTAGTTTGGGTTACGCACCAGGGTGATACGCTCGTTAATCACGTGCGCGTCCAGCTTAAAGGCTCCGTTGCCGACCCAGTTCTGTGGCTGCGTCCACTGATCGCCAAACTTCTCAATCGCCGGTTTGTAAACCGGTGACATGACGGAGTTAATCAGCAGCTTATCAAAATAGGGAACCGGCTCGCTCAGGGTGACTTCCAGCGTGTGGTCATCAATAGCTTTTACGCCCAGATCGGTAACTGGTTTTTTACCGGCAATGATGTCATCGACGTTCAGGATATGACCATACTGCGGATAGCTGGCATACGGTGAGGCGGTTTTAGGATCGACCAGACGCTCCCAGCTGTAGACGAAGTCCTGCGCGGTGACCGGCTCGCCATTGGACCATTTGGCATTTTTACGTAAGTGGAAAGTCCACACTTTGAAATCTTTATTTTCATAGCTTTCCGCTACGGCCGGGATCGGTTTACCGTTGCTGTCATTGACCAGCAGACCTTCGTAAAGATCACGCGCCACGTTATCTTCCGGAACACCTTCAATTTTGTGCGGATCGAGCGACTGCACTTCATCGCCATTGCCGCGAACCAGCTCCTGTTTTGCGGCCAGCTCAACGCCCGCAGGCACCGTTGCTGCGAAAGCCGCATTCCCTGCCAGCGCACTCACTGCGGCGAAAACGCCCGCTGCAATCAGGCTTTTTTTCGTGATGTTGTTCATTATTACACTCCAGTTTTATTATCGTCACCGTGGCGATGCTCTGCCCCGGCGTCCCCCGTCTACGGGCTCCCTGGCCTGTTACCAGGGAGATTGACCCCAAAAAGTGGTCTGTTTGCTGATGCGCTTTCCGACTGTCTCGCCGAACGGGCGATCAGATCAGTGTTTTTTGATGAAATAGTACTTCAGGTCTGTCATGTCCTGCGGGTCTTTGCCCGTGAAGCCGCCAACCCAGGGCTTCACCAGGCGCACACTTACGCGGTAGTAAACTGGCACAATTGGTGAGTCTTTGTCGAGTTGTGTTTCAGCCTGCTGATACAGGCCGGCGCGCTGCGCCTCGCTGCCCGCCGTCAGCGTCTCCGCCATCAGACGATCAAAGGTCGCGCTGCTGTAAAACGCGGTGTTGATCGAGGCGTTGCTGATCAGCATGTTCAGGAAGGTTGAGGGTTCGTTGTAGTCGGCACACCAGGTGGCGCGCACCACGTCATACTGCGCCTGATGACGGGTCTCCAGCATGGTTTTCCACTCCTGATTCTGCAGCGTCACCTTAGCACCCAGGTTTTTCTGCCACATCGACGCGGCCGCAATCGCCTGCCGTTTGTTCTGATCGGAAGTGTTGTAGAGCAGCGTAAAGGTCAGCGGATGGGCAGCATCAAAGCCGGCCTCTGCCAGCAGCTTCTTCGCGGCTTCATTACGCTGCGCCTGCGTCCAGGTGAACCAGGCAGGTGGCGTGAGTTTGATACCGGCGGTAAAAGGCGGCGTCAGGCTATAAGCCGGAATCTGCCCCTGGGCCATGATCTTATTGGCAATCACCTCGCGATCGAGGGTCATCTTCAGCGCGGCACGCACCCGCGCATCGGTAAACGGCGGCTTTTTGTTATTAATCTCGTAGTAGAAGGTGCAGAGCAGCGGGCTGACCTTCACTTCATCGCCCAGCTCTTTGCGCAGCTTGCCAAACATCTCTGGTGGGACCGCACTGTTGGTAATGTCCGTGCCGCCGCTGCGGTAGCGATTGATATCGCTGTTTTCAGAGGCGATCGGCAGGAATGTCCCCTGTTCAATCACGGTGTGCGCATTATCCCAGTAGCGAGGATTGCGCTTCACGACAATTTTTTCGTTCACTACCCAGTCGCTCAGCGTGTAGGCGCCGTTGCCGATGTAGTGACCCGGGCGGGTCCAGGCTTCGCCCCACTGCTTAATGGCTGGCGCATAAACCGGCTTCATCGCCGTATGCGCTAACATCGCCACCAGGTAAGGAACAGGTTCACTCAGGGTAATCTGCAGCCGATGGGCATCCAGCGCCTTCACGCCCAGCTGATCGGGTGACGCTTTGCCGGCAAGGATGGCATCAATATTGGCAAAATGGGCTGCCTGCAGATAGCTGGAGTAAGGCGACGCGGTTGTCGGGTCCACCAGACGGCGCCAGCTGTAGACGAAATCAGCGGCGGTAACCGGCTCACCGTTGCTCCACTTCGCATCCTCCCGCAGATTAAAAATCCAGACGGTGGGTTGCGGGTTTTCCCAGCTTTTAGCGACGCCAGGAACGACCTGCCCGCTGTTATCGGTATTGACCAGGCCGTCCAGCAGGTTGTGAATAATATTGGATTCCGGCACGCCTTCGGTTTTATGCGGATCCAGCGAGGAGACTTCACTGCCGTTATTGATCACAATCTGTTGCTGCGCGGCCAGTGTTGTGCCCGGCGGCACCGTGGCGGCATAGGCCGGAGAAAATGCCATTAACAAAACGACTGCGAGTTTTGACCGCTGCTGCTGCAAATTCTTCATCCCAATCATGCGAAACGCCAACCTTAAATTAAGTATCCCGACAGGCTTAAGCAAAAAGCGTTCTCACTTTGGGCTTTCGGAGAAAAAATTTTACGCTGGGCCAAAAATTATCAGAAGCCGCGAAGGCGCGCCAAAGCAAAATAGCTAAAATGTTAACTAATTCTCTTTTATCATGAGAAGTCAGGCAGCGGAAGTGTTAATTTTCGTCCTGAAAATATCATATCGATATGAAAAATAGACTATTTAGCTGGAAACCCCTCTCAGGAGCGGAAAGCAGCGACAAACAGCCTCTTTTTTGGCACTTATATTGGGGAATCTGGCTTCAGCGTGATGAAATTTAAGATAGCGTGATTATTCTGGCAGTTTGTGAGGCTTACACGAAAATAGAGAGCAGAATATCGTGTGAAAATAGTGACATTATTTCGCAGAAAAAAGTCTGTGAGCCAGCGCGCAGTAATGAAATTTATAATTGCCTGATTCTGTTAAGCACAACGAATAATTGCATCGTAATGGTGCATAAAATGCCCCTCCTGCACCATTACGGATCATTATTTCACTTCACTCTCTGAAATAAGTGAGCGTTTAATTGAGTAAGCCGGGAAAAATGGACTTCATGCCGGTGACAACAAATTCGATGCCCAGTGCCATCAGTAACAGACCCATAATACGCGTAATGACGTTGATACCGGTCTGGCCAAGAATACGCACCATTAATGGCGCGGCCCGGAAGAGTAACCAGCAGCAGAATGCAAAGATCGCAATCGCCAGAGTGAACCCCAGCAGATTTATCCAGCTGTGGTAGCGGGTGCTCCAGACAATGGTCGAGCTGATAGCACCCGGCCCCGCCATCAGCGGCAACGCCAGCGGCACAACCCCCACACTTTCACGAATCGCCGTTTCTGACTTCTCCTGCTTATTCTGCTTATCTTCGCCCAGCTTGCCGCTGATCATCGACATCGCAATGGTGACGACCAGGATCCCACCCGCGATGCGGAAGGAGTCAATCGAGATGCCAAACACATGCAGAATCGCATCCCCAAGGAACAGTGACGTCCAGAGAATAATAGCAACCGCCAGATTGGCAGTGAGGTTGGTTTTGTTACGCTCAGCCACCCCCTGATAACGGGTCATGCTGATGAAGACCGGAATAATTCCCACCGGATTGACCAGCGCAAAAAGCCCGACAAAAAATTTTATATAGCCTGATAAATCTAACAGCGCAGGGTTCACGACTTTACTCCGTACTACAGGGGGGGAAAACGCGCCTAATGTATGTGAAAACAGGCACGGACGCCAGATGCTGACTCAGCTATTTATACTGTTGAATGACGGAGCATCCAGCGCTTTACCCCAGAGATTAAAAAGTGACTGGATTTAGCCGCTACCAGGCTGATGACGTGAAGAGGTAACCAATTTGATAAACAAAGGGCGCAAAGGGGAGCTGAAAGGTGTCAGCTTGCGGTTAAATTGATCTGCATCAAAATTGCCCTACCCCAAACCAGGTAATCTTTTCGCAACGGAAGTATTAGCGTCAGCGAAGAAAACCTCACTGACTGCAACAGAAGACTAGTTCAGTAAACAGTTGAAAATCCGGGCGTTCTAATCCAGTCCAGCGCCTTATGGCAACGTGACTATACTCAGGGCGCAGGATTGTTTACTAAAAAAGTTTAACTTCCTTCAGGAGAACACCATGGCCGTAACCAATGTCGCCGAACTTAATGCACTGGTTGAACGTGTAAAAAAAGCCCAGCGTGAATATGCCAACTTTTCTCAACAACAGGTCGACGCTATCTTCCGTGCCGCCGCCCTCGCCGCCGCAGACGCCCGAATCCCGCTTGCCAAGATGGCCGTTGCCGAATCCGGTATGGGCATCGTCGAAGACAAAGTGATCAAAAACCATTTTGCTTCAGAATATATCTACAACGCTTATAAAGATGAAAAAACCTGTGGTGTGTTAGCCACGGATGATACTTTCGGCACCATTACCATCGCCGAACCTATTGGCCTGATTTGCGGTATCGTCCCGACGACCAACCCCACTTCAACCGCCATCTTCAAAGCATTAATCAGTCTTAAAACCCGTAACGGCATCATCTTCTCTCCTCATCCACGCGCCAAAGATGCGACCAACAGAGCTGCAGATATCGTGCTGCAGGCGGCGGTGGCTGCCGGTGCGCCAAAAGATATTATCGGCTGGATCGACGCACCTTCCGTTGAGCTGTCCAATCAACTGATGCACCACCCTGACATCAACCTGATTCTCGCCACTGGCGGTCCGGGCATGGTGAAAGCGGCTTACAGCTCCGGTAAACCTGCGATTGGTGTCGGTGCCGGTAATACGCCGGTCGTGATTGATGAAACCGCCGATCTGAAACGTGCGGTTGCGTCGATTCTGATGTCGAAAACCTTTGATAACGGGGTTATCTGCGCCTCTGAACAATCGGTGATTGTGGTCGATTCAGTCTATGACGCGGTGCGTGAACGTTTCGCCAGCCACGGCGGTTATATGCTGCAGGGTGCCGAACTGAGTGCGGTGCAGAATATTATTCTGAAAAACGGCGGCCTGAATGCGGCTATCGTAGGCCAGCCAGCGTTCAAAATTGCGGAGATGGCCGGTATCAGCGTGCCACCGAGCACTAAGATTCTGATTGGCGAAGTGAAGCTGGTGGATGAGTCTGAGCCGTTCGCTCATGAAAAACTCTCACCAACCCTTGCGATGTATCGGGCGAAAGATTTCCAGGATGCGGTCGCGAAAGCAGAAAAACTGGTCGCCATGGGCGGTATCGGCCACACCTCCTGTCTCTATACCGATCAGGACAATCAGACCGAACGCGTTCACTACTTCGGCGACAAAATGAAAACCGCGCGTATTCTGATCAACACCCCCGCCTCGCAGGGTGGTATCGGCGACCTCTATAACTTTAAACTGGCGCCGTCTCTGACGCTGGGTTGTGGTTCGTGGGGCGGAAACTCTATTTCAGAGAACGTCGGTCCAAAACATCTGATCAATACCAAAACTGTCGCCAAGCGAGCTGAGAATATGTTGTGGCATAAACTTCCTAAATCCATCTACTTCCGTCGGGGTTCACTGCCAATTGCGCTGGAAGAAGTGGCAACGGATGGCGCGAAACGTGCCTTTATCGTCACTGACCGCTTCCTGTTCAATAACGGCTATGCCGACCAGGTTACCCGCGTGCTGAAATCACACGGCATTGAAACGGAAGTGTTCTTCGAAGTTGAAGCTGACCCGACGCTGAGCATCGTGCGTAAAGGTGCTGAGCAGATGAACAGCTTCAAACCGGATGTCATCATCGCGCTGGGCGGTGGCTCACCGATGGATGCCGCGAAAATCATGTGGGTGATGTACGAACATCCGGAAACTCACTTCGAGGAGCTGGCGTTACGTTTCATGGATATCCGTAAACGTATCTACAAGTTCCCGAAAATGGGTGTCAAAGCGCGCATGATTGCCATCACCACCACGTCCGGTACCGGTTCTGAAGTCACACCGTTTGCTGTAGTGACCGATGATGCGACGGGTCAGAAATATCCGCTCGCTGACTACGCACTGACGCCTGATATGGCGATTGTCGATGCCAACCTGGTGATGGATATGCCGCGTTCACTCTGCGCCTTCGGCGGTCTGGATGCCGTGACACACGCGCTGGAAGCTTATGTTTCAGTACTGGCGAATGAATACTCTGACGGACAGGCGCTGCAGGCGCTGAAACTGCTGAAAGAGAATCTGCCAGCCAGCTATGCCGAAGGCGCCAAAAATCCGGTGGCGCGTGAGCGCGTACACAATGCCGCCACTATCGCCGGTATTGCGTTTGCCAACGCCTTCCTCGGGGTTTGTCACTCAATGGCGCATAAGCTGGGTTCAGAGTTCCATATCCCACACGGCCTGGCCAACGCCCTGTTAATCTCTAACGTTATTCGCTACAACGCGAATGACAACCCGACTAAACAGACCGCTTTCAGCCAGTACGATCGCCCTCAGGCGCGCCGTCGCTACGCCGAGATTGCTGACCATCTGGGTCTGAGCGCACCAGGCGACCGCACCGCGCAGAAAATTGAGAAGCTGCTCGCCTGGCTGGATGAGATTAAAACTGAACTTGGTATTCCAACCTCTATCCGTGAGGCGGGTGTGCAGGAAGCGGACTTCCTGGCGAAAGTCGATAAACTGGCCGATGATGCGTTTGATGACCAGTGTACCGGCGCTAACCCACGTTATCCGCTGATTGCTGAACTGAAACAGATTATGCTTGATACCTACTACGGTCGTGAATTTGTCGAACCGTTCTCAAGCGTAGCCGAAGCCATTGCTGAGCAGCCGGTAAAAGGTATTAAGCTTGAGAAGAAAGCCAAAAAAGTCTGATAGTGCCGTTCTGACTGTCTGATAAAAAAACCCGCTTCGGCGGGTTTTTTATTGCCTGAATAATAGGGTTAATTCAGCGGAGTCTGAGCGCCATGGATCGCCTGCAACGATCCCTGCTCTATCGCCTGTTTATAATGCTTACGGCAGACTGAGATATAACGTTCGTTACCGCCAATCACCACCTGCTCACCCTCACTGAAAGGTTTGCCCTCGCTATCCAGTCGCAGAACCATACTGGCCTTGCGCCCACAGTGACAAATAGTTTTGAGTTCAACCAGCTTATCTGCCCACGCCAGCAGATACTGACTGCCAACAAACAGTTCACCGCGAAAATCCGTGCGCAGACCATAACAGAGCACCGGGATGTCAAGGTCGTCTACGACATCTGACAGCGCTTTAACCTGCTCACGGGTCAGGAACTGACTCTCATCAACCAGCACGCAATGGACAGGCTGAACGGCATGTTCAGCAGCGATGTCGCTGTAGAGTGATGTCTCTGCGTTGTATAGCAAGGCCGGTGACGATAGTCCGATACGGGAACTCACCTGCCCGGCACCAAAGCGATTATCGATTTCAGCGGTGTAAACCAGTGAACGCATGCCGCGCTCATGATAGTTATATGAGGATTGTAGCAGTGCGGTTGATTTCCCTGCATTCATGGCAGAGTAATAGAAATAGAGTTGAGCCATCGGCGCGTATCTTCATCAGGACTGAATGGAATGGCGCGCATATTACCACAAAGCGGCGGCAATACGTTGCGGTTGATGAATGAATAAAGTGTAACGGCTGGCCGTTTATTCCTCTGCATGCCGTTTCCAGCGCCTGTTAAGTGCAGTGCCGAACGGGATAAGTTTTGCTTATTTTACCCGCAACAAAAGCAATGACATTTTTGTTGCTGACCTGAATACATTAAATTTATTTGATATCGGACTAAAGGAAAATATTTTTATTCTGCACAACTGTGCAATTTTCTGGTGAAAATTATTTTTAGTCATGTGGGTAATTAGTGATATACATATTTTTATGATTGCAGTTATTTTATGTCGCCACTACTATTAGCGGGCAACACAACTTTTCCCTTATTCAGAGACCAGGACAATGAGCGAAGCACTAAAAGTTCTTAATAATATCCGTACGCTGCGCGCCCAGGCCAGAGAGTATTCCGTTGAAATACTGGAAGAGATGCTGGAAAAGCTGGACGTAGTAGTAAAAGAGCGCCGCGAAGAAGAGTCTCATTTTCAGGCAGAAAATGAAGAACGCACGCGTAAACTTAATCAGTATCGTGAAATGCTACTGGCTGATGGTATTGACCCGAATGAACTGATTAACACGCTGACCGACACACGGACTGCGGCAAAAGGTAAACGCTCAGTACGTCCGGCTAAATATGGTTACACCGATGAAAAAGGCGAGTCCAGAACCTGGACCGGTCAGGGCCGCACACCGGCCGTGATTAAAAAAGCGCTGGAAGAACAGGGTAAAAAGCTGGACGATTTTTTACTGTAAAGACCCGCAGGGTGACTGCCTTCCTGGCAGCCTGATGCGCAATAAAAAAGGAAGCCGGAGCTTCCTTTTTTCTTTTAATCAGATACTCAGACGCGGTAAAAGTCGCGGTACCAGTCCACAAAGTTTTTAACGCCCTCTTCCACCCCGGTCTGTGGTTTGAATCCAATTGCCTTAAACAAGGCTTCGGTATCCGCACTGGTTTCCAGTACATCTCCAGGCTGCATTGGCATCAGATTTTTCTTCGCAGTAATGCCCAGGGCTTTTTCAATCGCTTCGATATAGTTCATCAACGTGACAGGCTGACTGTTTCCAATATTATAAACACGATAAGGCGCTGAACTGGTTGCCGGCGATCCGGTTTCAACTGTCCAGTTGTCGTCCTGTTGTGGAATAACATCCTGCAGGCGAACAATGGCTTCAGCAATATCGTCAATATAGGTAAAGTCGCGTTTCATCTGGCCCTGGTTATAAACGTCAATCGCCTCACCGGCAATCATTGCACGGGTGAATTTGAATAACGCCATATCCGGACGGCCCCACGGGCCATAGACCGTAAAGAAGCGCAATCCAGTGGTCGGCAGCTGATAGAGATGCGAGTAAGTGTGTGACATTAGCTCGTTAGCTTTTTTGGTCGCTGCATATAAAGAAACCGGATGATCAACTCTATCTTCGGTTGAGAACGGCATCTTGCGATTCAGACCATAGACTGAACTGGATGAGGCGTAGAGCAGATGTTCAATTTTATGATGACGGCAACCTTCAAGGATATTGAGGTGACCCGTCAGATTGGAGTCTGCGTAGGCATGAGGATTTTCAATGGAATACCGGACACCAGCCTGAGCGCCAAGATGGATAACGCGCTGGAATTTTTGCTGATCGAACAGTGACGCCATTGCGTCACGGTCCGCCAGGTCCATCTCAATAAAAGTAAAACCAGGATCGGCCTTAATTAAATTGAGACGGGCATGCTTGAGATTTACGTCGTAATAATCATTCAGGTTGTCGATACCGACAACCTGGTGACCGGCGGCCAGCAGACGCTGGCTGACATGAAAACCAATAAAACCTGCGGCGCCGGTGACCAGAAAGTTCATAAATCCCTCGTTAATTATGCAGTTTGAATAGACGCTCCGCGGCCGATTGCATAATAAACGAAACCGCGTTTGCTGATACGCTCTGGATCATACAGGTTACGACCATCAAAAATCACGGCTTCTTTCAGTGCATTTTTGATGATGTCGAAGTCAGGTGCACGGAAGTTTTGCCACTCCGTACAGATGACCAGACCGTCAGCGCCCTGCAGTGCGGCTTCTTTGGTACCCATCAGCTTAAGATCGCTGCGGTGACCGTAGATACGCTGTGCTTCATCCATCGCTTCAGGGTCAAACGCCTGAACAGATGCGCCAGCTTGCCACAGCGTTTCCATCAGCACACGGCTGGAGGCTTCACGCATGTCGTCAGTGTTCGGCTTAAATGACAGGCCCCAGAGCGCAAACGTTTTACCTTTAAGATCGTCACCAAAATGACGTTTGATAAAGGTTGGCAGTTTGTTTTTCTGGTTGTCATTCACATCTTCCACGGCCTGCAACAGACGTGGCTGATAGCCAATTGACTCAGCGGTACGGATTAACGCCTGCACATCTTTCGGGAAGCAGGAGCCGCCGTAACCACAGCCAGGATAGATAAAGTGGTAGCCAATGCGAGGGTCGGAACCGATGCCCTGGCGTACTTTTTCAATATCCGCGCCTAAACGTTCAGCCAGGTTAGACATCTCATTCATAAAGCTGATTTTGGTGGCCAGCATGCAGTTTGCTGCATACTTGGTCAGCTCTGCGCTGCGGATATCCATCATGATCATACGATCGTGGTTACGGTTAAACGGCTCATAGAGCTCGCGTAACAGTTCTACCACGTCGTCGTTGTCAGTACCGACAACGATACGTTCTGGACGCATACAGTCATTGACTGCAGCACCTTCTTTGAGGAATTCCGGGTTAGAGACCACATCAAAGGTGATGTTGGCGTCACGCGCTTTCAGCGCTTCCGTCATTACCGCACGAACTTTGTCTGCTGTGCCAACCGGAACGGTTGATTTGTCGATAACCACTTTGTGATCGTTCATATGCTGCGCAATGGTGCGCGCTACGGCGGTCACATATTTCAGATCGGCAGAGCCGTCTTCATCTGGTGGAGTACCAACTGCAATAAACTGCATAACACCATGGTTTACGCCCAGCTCAGCATCAGTGCTGAACTTCAGACGACCCGCTTCGTAATTGGACATTACCAGCGGCGTTAAACCTGGTTCGAAAATAGGAATGATGCCTTTTTTCAGATTTTCGACTTTGTTTTCGTCGACATCAATGCAGAGAACGTCATGTCCGACTTCGGCTAACACCGCAGCCTGAACCAGACCGACATAGCCGATACCAAATACAGTGACTTTCATCGAGTTATCCTGTGTTTATGAATTACTTTTTGTTGCCAACTGCGCCATCGAGCCATTCAGAAAAATCTTTGCCCAATACCGGATGACGAACACCGTACTCAACGAAAGCCTGCATGTAGCCCAGTTTGTTACCACAGTCATGGCTGACGCCTTTCAGGTGATATGCTTCAACTGTCTCTTTTTCCATCAGCATCGCAATGGAGTCAGTCAGCTGAACTTCGCCGCCTGCACCTGGAGGCGTTTTAGCCAGCAGTGGCCAGATCTCTGAAGAGAGAACATAACGACCTACAACGGCCAGGTTTGATGGGGATTCTGACGCTTTAGGCTTCTCAACCACACCGACCATCGGTGCGCTGTCGCCTGGGTTCAGTTCTGCGCCCTGGCAATCGACAACACCGTATGCAGTCACATCGGCAACCGGCTCAACCATGATCTGGCTGCGGCCAGACTCTTCATAACGGCTCAGCATCTCTGCCAGGTTATCTTTGGTTGGGTTAGATTCATATTCGTCGATGATGACGTCTGGCAGGATAACCGCAAACGGCTCATCACCGATCAGTGGGTGTGCACACATTACAGCGTGACCCAGACCTTTAGCGATGCCCTGACGAACCTGCATGATGGTGACGTGTGGCGGGCAGATTGACTGGATTTCATCCAGCAGCTGACGCTTAACGCGTTTTTCCAGCATTGATTCCAGTTCGAAGCTGGTATCAAAGTGGTTTTCGATGGCATTTTTTGATGAATGCGTTACCAGCACAATTTCGTTGATGCCAGCAGCGATACACTCGTTAACGACATACTGGATTAACGGCTTATCAACCAGCGGTAACATTTCTTTAGGAATCGCTTTGGTAGCCGGGAGCATACGCGTACCCAAACCCGCTACCGGGATTACCGCTTTTTTTACTTTGGTATTATTGGCAGACATTAAGATACCTCTCTTATAGGCCGTTCAAGTTAATACTTGATATGTCGGTTTAAAATCGGAAATGAGTATATCAGTTAGTATCGAACGGATTTATCCTGGAAGGCACCAAACCGTCGAAATTAAGACTATTACCCAACTGTAAAGCTAAACTCTGGCCCTGTCCTCAGCGCCAGAATTCCTCTGTTTTTACGGCTTATTCTTCCGTCGATAGCATCAGCCGAATGCGCCCGCCCGCGCCCCAGACGTGGCATTGCCAGTTTTCTGCGCGCTGACTGATCTGGTTAAGATGGGTGCTGCCCATAGTGCCAAGGGGGACACCATTGCTGAGCTGAATCTGATGGGCATGAACATGAAGTGTGGCGTTCAATCCGGCCGAAACCAGAATTAAGTTCTTTAATCCGCGATGATAGTACCCAACCAGTAACGGGAACTGGCCGCTCAGGTTCGCCTGGCGCAGTAACAGATTGACCTGTCTGAGCAGCCCATTGAGCTCGGGCAGACGCTGTTTCTGCCCGGTCAGTTGCTCCTGCAGCAGGCCATTGAACAGCGCCCGCAGCAGCAGCGCTGCCAGCACGCCATTATCACCGGCACGGGTCACGTCCAGACAGTAGAACGCCAGATCTTTATCGGAGAGCGCCGCGATATCAAGCACCAGCCCAGGCTGCTCGGCCATCGTCAGCTGACGATAGTTAACCCGGCAGTTGGCAATAGTCTGCTGCACCGGTGGCTGGAGTTGCTTGAGCAGCTTGGCAGCCGCTTTAGGATCACGAACCAGCGCATCCCAGTCCTGGAACAGTTGTTCATCCTCTTCCACTTTCGAAGTGAACATAGAGGGATAGAGACACTCATAGACCGCTTCACGGAAGCGCTCAAAGTTTTTAAGTGGTTTAAGCAGCACATCCTGCACCCCAAGACGCAATACATGCGCAATATCCGACATGTTCTCGGTAGCTGAGATGATTAAAATCGGCACGATGTTGCCGCGGGTACGAATGTGCTCAACGAACTGGATGCCGCTCATGCGGGGCATTTCCAGATCGCAGATAATCAGGTCGACAGTATGCTGTTGTAGTTGTGCAATTGCTTCCAGACCATCTTCCGCTTGTAACGTCACAGCACCCATCGATAACAAAAATTGGTCCAGCAACGAACGGAAAACAGCCTCATCTTCGACAATGAGTATCTTTTTGCCGAGTAGTGGTTTTTCCATTCTTTCCCCCTGCGTACCAGATATTTCAATAGTGGTTCATAAAACGCAGTTGCGCCTTTAAGAATTGGCTGAAGTCACCGCTTTGAATGAACAACCTGATTATCTGCCACGGACCAGTGGTAATAGTTCATCCATTTTCTTCTCTACGGCGGCCTTGCCAGCTTCAATGGCTTCCTCAGCACGATGAAAGTCCAGCGTCGAAATTTGCGGACAGACCGGCTGAATCAAAACATCGGGCGGATCGCCTGCCATGCGATTCCGCTTCAGGCGATTTTCCAGCACCTGGATAGAGGTGGACATAATCTCCATCGCGCCAGGTGACTGAGACGCACGGCGCTGGCTGAAATTCACCAGACGCTGACGCAGCTTCCCACCCCAACTCAATGCCGCTGCGGCGGCTTCTTCTTCGCTATTCTGTGGTGTCACGGAAAAGAGATCCTGCTGCATTAAATGCGCGTCATGCTGCAAGTCAACGGCGATAACAATGTCTGCCCCCAGGGCACGGGTAAGTGAAATCGGCACCGGGTTGACTACGGCACCATCCACCAGCCAATACCCATTGTAGCCCACCGGCGGTAATAAACCTGGCATACTGCATGAAGCGCGTACTGCCTGATGCAGATCGCCCTCTGTCAGCCAGAGTTCACGACCGGTACTGAGGTTGGTCGCCACCACGCCAAAGGGTTTATGACAGTGCTCTATCGTGTCATTGGGGATCAGCTGACGAACATGGCTAAAGACCCGCTCACCGCGCAGCAGTCCGCCACGCTGCCAGGAGACATCCATCAGGCGAATAACATCCCAGTAGCGAAATGCACTGACCCATTTTTCCATCAGCGGCAGGCGGTTATTCACATAGGCAGATCCCACTAATGCCCCGACAGAGCAGCCCGCAACGACGTCGATCTCAATACCTGCACGCTCCAGCGCGTTGATCACGCCGATATGCGCCCATCCTTTGGCCGCTCCAGAACCCAGAGCCAATCCAATTTTTACCTTTCTCATTTCTATCTGGTCCTGCCGTCAATACGTAGCATCACAACACGGGGTCAGCTAACATAGCGCGCTTGTAAAACCGACCCATCATTCCCGGGAGATAATGTGTCAGAAACCTGCCCATGTTGTAGCGGAGAGCAGTATAGCGTATGTTGCGAGCCCTTTCTTCAGGGTAACCAGATTCCTGTTACAGCTGAACAACTTATGCGATCCCGTTATTGCGCTTATGTTCAGCATAATGCGGACTATCTGGTTGCGACCTGGCATCCTGAGAAGCGTCATCCGGCGCTGTCAGGGCTTTTATCTGAAAGTTTTCCAGGAACCGACTGGCTCAGCCTGAATGTAACCCGTTGTAATCATGGAAGCCATGAGAACGAAGCTTTCGTTACCTTTTTTGCGCGATACCGCGAGAAAACCAACATTCAGGCCATTCATGAATGTTCACGCTTTCTTCGCGAGGATCAACGCTGGTACTATGTTGACGGTACAGCACCGCCCGTGGGGCGTAACGATCGCTGCCCGTGCGGCAGTGAAAAAAAATACAAAAAATGTTGTGGTTAAGCTGACGGCTACCCCAGCGGTTTTACCCCTAATGCTTTGACAGGACTCTGATTGAGATGCAAGCGCAAACCATGCAAAGAAAAGTTTTACGAACCATTTGTCCCGATGCAAAAGGTCTGATCGCCAAAATCACCAATATTTGTTACAAGCACGAACTTAATATCGTGCAGAACAATGAGTTTGTTGATCATCGCACCGGGCGTTTTTTCATGCGTACCGAACTGGAAGGGATCTTCAACGACAACACCCTGCTCGCCGACCTCGACAGCGCCCTGCCCCAGGGTTCAGTCCGGGAACTGCACAGCGCCGGTCGTCGCCGCGTGGTGATTCTGGTCACTAAAGAGGCGCATTGCCTGGGCGATCTGTTAATGAAGAGCGCGTTTGGCGGCCTGGATATGGAAATTGCGGCGGTAGTGGGTAACCACGACACCCTGCGTTCGCTGGTTGAGCGTTTTGACATTCCCTTTGTGCTGGTGAGCCATGAGGGACTGACGCGGGAAGAGCACGATAACCGCATGGTGGAAGAGATTGACCGCTATCAGCCCGATTACGTGGTGCTGGCGAAATATATGCGCGTCCTGACGCCCGCCTTTGTGCAGCGTTATCCGAACCAGATTATCAATATTCACCACTCCTTCCTGCCCGCCTTTATCGGTGCCCGTCCCTATCATCAGGCTTATGAACGTGGCGTGAAGATCATCGGTGCCACCGCGCACTATGTGAACGACAATCTCGATGAAGGCCCAATCATCATGCAGGATGTGATAAACGTTGATCACAGCTACACCGCCGATGAGATGATGCGCGCCGGTCGCGACGTAGAAAAGAATGTCCTGAGCAACGCACTGTATAAAGTGCTGGGGCAGCGCGTGTTCGTTTACGGCAACCGCACGATTATTCTTTAATCAGCCAGTGCGCTGAATTGTCTGCAGATTCAGCGCTACGCGTAAAAAGTGGGCAAACAGTTGCGGTTTTGCCAGTGGGCGCTTTACACCCTTATCGCATTTGGTATGATGCGCCCCGCTTTAAGAGAGAAAGATTCAGGCCATGGTGGGATTCCCGAGCGGCCAAAGGGAGCAGACTGTAAATCTGCCGTCACAGACTTCGAAGGTTCGAATCCTTCTCCCACCACCATCTGAATCTGAATCATCTTAAGCCACATCACTATCCCAGGTGGGATTCCCGAGCGGCCAAAGGGAGCAGACTGTAAATCTGCCGTCACAGACTTCGAAGGTTCGAATCCTTCTCCCACCACCATCTCGCATGTTGCACACCATCCCCAAAATAATACCTAAGCTTCCTGTTCTGCGGGGAGAGGGATGAGAACCTTCGATCAAGGTTCGGGTCGAGCATCGCGAGACAACGCGCTTCAGCGCGGCCCGCAGGGTGAGGCGCAACGCGCCGAATAATCCTTCTCCCACCACCATCTCGTATGCTGCACATCATCCCCAAAATAATACCTAAGCTTCCTGTTCTGCGGGGAGAGGGATGAGAACCTTCGATTAAGGTTCGGGTCGAGCATCGCGAGACAACGCGCTTCAGCGCGGCCCGCAGGGTGAGGCGCAACGCGCCGAATAATCCTTCTCCCACCACCATCTCGTATGTTGCACACCATCCCCAAAATAATACCTAAGCTTCCTGTTCGCCCCCACATTCCTGCCCGCTTTCACACAATCTCAGCCTGTTCCGCCATGACTTTTTCAGCAAAAATCGCTACCATCTCCGCCTGACATTTCTGAACAACGGTCGATCTCATGAAATTTGTTTCATTTAACATCAATGGGTTGCGTGCCCGCCCGCATCAGCTTCAGGCACTTGTCGAACAGCATCAGCCCGATGTTATCGGTCTGCAGGAAACCAAGGTCCATGACGACATGTTCCCGCTGGAAGAGGTGTCAAAGCTCGGCTATCACGTCTTCTATCATGGACAGAAAGGTCACTACGGTGTTGCCCTGTTAACCAAAGCTGAGCCAGTGTCAGTGAGCCGGGGTTTCCCGGGTGATGACGAAGAATCCCAGCGCCGCCTGATCATCGCGGAACTTCCCAGCCCGATTGGCGACATCACGGTAATTAACGGCTATTTTCCGCAGGGCGAGAGCCGCGACCATCCCACCAAGTTTCCGGCTAAAGAGAAATTCTATCGCGATCTGCAACGTCTGCTGACCGAGGATCTGCCTGCTGATAAGCCGGTTCTGATTATGGGCGACATGAATATCAGCAGCACCGATCGGGATATTGGTATTGGTGAGGAGAGCCGCAAGCGCTGGCTGCGCACCGGCAAATGCTCCTTCCTGCCGGAAGAGCGCGAGTGGATGGACCGCCTGCTGGGCTGGGGACTGGTTGATACCTGGCGTGAGCACAATCCGGAGGTGGCGGATCGCTTTTCCTGGTTCGATTACCGTTCGAAAGGGTTTGATGATAATCGCGGGTTACGCATCGATCTGGTGCTGGCGAGCAAAACCCTGGCGTCGCACTGCGTTGAGACCGGCATTGATTATGAGATCCGGGGCATGGAAAAACCGTCTGACCACGCGCCCATCTGGTCAACCTTCCGCTTTTAACTGACGGTCGCGTGGCAGAGCGCCACGCGACGGCTATTTCACTATTTTCCAGATCAGGTTATTGGTGCCGATGGAGTGTTCATCACGGGTACATTGCAGCAACACCCCCTCTGATTTCACCACCGCGCCTTCCGTGTAGTTACGGTTCTCAAAGATACAGCAGCGGAGACAGTCTGGCTGACGTCTCTCTGCCTGTGTCCATACCTCGGGTGGCATATCCACCACGACATCGGTGTTGCCACCGTTGCTGCCCTGCTGTGGCATCGACTGATAACGACTGTTGGCCTGCGCCACGCTGGTCGCCAGCGACAGGGCCACGACCAGTAATACTGAATAACGCCTCATTCCGTCTCCTTCACTTTACGCCTGGTTTTGCGCACCGGACGTTTCTGTCCGGTGGACGGTAATCCCCGAAATGCATGCGCCGCAGGCTGCTGTCGCGCCTGCTGGATCAGACCGGTTAAGGTCTGCACCAGCGGCTGCATGAATTCATCATAGCGGCAGGCCTTTTCGCTGATACGCGTCAGTGTCGATTCCCACTGCGCCGTCATATCCGGGCGTGCTGCCAGATCGGGCAGGGAGTGGATCAGGGCGCGTCCGGCATCTGTAGAATTGATATAGCGGCCCTTCTTCACCAGGAAGCCACGACGAAACAGTAATTCGATAATGCCGGCGCGTGTGGCTTCCGTTCCTAAACCATCGGTCGCACGCAGTACTTTCTTTAATTCTTTATCCTGAACGAAACGGGCAATGCCGGTCATTGCAGAAAGAATGGTGGCATCGGTAAACGGGCGTGGCGGCTGGGTTTGCTTCGCCAGCACCTCTCCGCGCTCACACAGCAGCTCATCCCCTTTCGCTACCACCGGCAACGGCATGCCGTCGTTCTCTTCATCCCGCTCTTTGTTGCCCAGCAGCGCACGCCAGCCCGCTTCCGCCAGGAAGCGCGCTTTCGCCACGAATTTTCCGCCGGCAATATCGAGATCGATGACACATTTGCGGAATACCGCATCCGGGCAGAACTGCATCAGATACTGGCGCGCCACCAGTTCATAGATATGCTGCTCGTTTTCACTGAGCTTCACCGCGCTGGAACGGGCCGTTGGAATAATTGCGTGGTGGGCATCCACTTTTTTATCATCCCAGCAGCGATTTCTGCGATCGGCATCGAAATCTGCCGGTGGGGTCAGCTGTGACTGATGCGCCTGTATCGCCTTTAACACCGCATGACGACCGGCAAAATGCTCTTCAGGCAGATAGCGGCTGTCCGAACGGGGATAGGTAATCAGTTTATGGGTTTCATAAAGCCGTTGGCAGGTATCCAGCACCGTCTGCGCACTCAGCCCGTAACGTTTAGCGGCCTCGATCTGCAGGCTGGATAAGGAAAAGGGCAGCGGCGCCACCTCATTTTCGCGCTTATCGCTGTAAGCAGTGACGATCGCCGGCTGGCCCGTGATACGCGCCACCACATGCTCGGCCAGTGCGCGTTTGAGCAGGCGGCCCTCTTCATCCTGCCACGGTTCACAGGCTTCACTGGGGATCCAGCTGGCGATAAATCGGGCGCCGTCGGGCGTAAGGATGTGCGCTTTCACTTCGAAGTAATCTTTCGGCACGAAGTTCTCGATCTCTTCATCGCGCCGGACCACCAGCCCAAGCACCGGCGTCTGCACCCGGCCCACCGACAGTACGCCATCATAGCCTGCATTGCGTCCCAGCAGCGTCCAGGCGCGGGTCATGTTAATGCCATAGAGCCAGTCCGCCCGGGCGCGGGCCAGCGCCGAGACGCACAACGGAATAAACTCGCGATTTTCACGCAGGCGGTTCACTGCCCGATCCACCGCCTGAGGATTGAGGTCGTTAATCAGACAGCGCTGCACCTTGCTGCGTTTTTCAGCCGGCAGGTTCAGGTAGTCGAGCACCTCATCCACCAGCAACTGCCCTTCCCGATCCGGGTCACCGGCGTGCACCACTTCATTCGCCTGCGCCAGCAAGCCCTCAACCACTTTCAGCTGCTTAGCGACCGAGGGACGCGGCTTTAGCTGCCATTTATCCGGAATGATAGGTAAATCCGCCAGCGACCAGCGCGCATAACGGCTGTCATAACTGTCGGGTTGCGCCTGCTCCAGAAGATGGCCTACACACCAGGTGACGATCTGATCGTTGCCGCAGGCAATGAATCCATCACCGCGTCGATGCGGTTTCGGCAGCACATCTGCGATAGCACGCCCCAGGCTCGGTTTTTCCGCAATAAACAAACGCATTGAATCAGGTAATCCTTAACATCAGGGGGAACGCAGTGATAACCGGTTGTCCGCTGTCGGTTTGAATACTGGGTCTATGTTAGCCTGGCAGGCCCGCTGGCGTAAGTGTGATGCGCGGCGTTAGCGATCGTTCGCACAGGAACCGTGCAAAAAGCAGGGCTGAAATGCACCCTGCCGGAACCGGACAAGCATTGTAGTCAGAAGTAACGGACGAAAGGCGCCGTGTCAGGTGGGAGCACCGTGGTGCTGGATTTCAGTTGCGGGGTGCCCAGATAGAGAAAGCCGACGATGGCATCCTGTTCGCGGCAGCCAAACCCCTGGCGTACCTGCTCGTCATCGGTCCAGGGACCACTGCGCCAGATACCGTTGTAACCCTGAGCGACGGCCGCCATCTGCATGGCCATCACTGCACAGCTTGCCGAGGCGATCTGCTCCCAGCGCGGCACTTTGTGGTGCTCTTCACAATGTGCCACCACCGTAATGATCATCGGTGCGCGAAACGGTGACTGGCTCGCTTTGTTAATCGCCTTTTCATCCAGCTGTTTATCGCGTGCTGCCTGCTCCAGCAGCTGGCTCAGACGGTCGCGCCCCTCATTTTCCACAATGATAAAGCGCCAGGGTTGCAGCGTGCCGTGATCCGGGGCGCGCATGCCAGCCCGCAGGATATTTTCCAGTGCGTCACCCGCAGGTGCCGGCTCAGTCAGGCGTGAGGCCGAACGTCGGTTGACCAGTAATTCCAGTGCGTCCATGTTTCTCTCCCGATCTCTGTAATGTTGCAGTTATCCTGGCACAGGCAGATTTTTTGTAACAGTGCGCAGTGATTTCCTGCTGACTTTTAACACGCCGCTCTTTAGGATGAGCTCGTCGGGGAAGTCTGGTCCGCGCGGCGGCCACTTCCTGCTACATATTTATGGAGAGTCTGATGCGCACATTGTGGCGAATAATTGCAGGTCTGTTCCGCTGGAGCTGGCGGGTACTGAATTTTATCAGGGAATTTATTCTGAATATTTTCCTGATTTTGTTGATTGTGGTGGGTGTAGGGATCTGGCTGCAGGTCAGCGGGTCGGGCGGCAGTTCAGCGCCGATTCAGCAAGGCGCACTGAAAGTGGATATCAGCGGCGTGCTGGTGGATAAACCGTCGGTAAGCAACCGTCTGAGCAAAATTGGCCGCCAGCTGCTGGGTGCCAGCAGTGACCGTTTACAGGAAAATTCGCTGTTTGATGTGGTCGACGCTATTCGTCAGGCAAAAGATGACAGCAACATTAAAGGCATGGTGCTCGATTTACGCGAATTTGCCGGTGGCGATCAGCCTTCACTGCAATATGTGGGTAAAGCGCTGCGCGAATTCCGCGACAGCGGCAAGCCGATTTATGCACTCGGCGACAGCTACAGCCAGGCGCAGTATTACCTTGCCAGCTACGCCACCAAAATCTATCTGTCACCACAGGGCACCGTAGATCTGCATGGTTTCGCCACCAACGGACTCTATTACAAAACCCTGCTCGAGAAGCTGAAAGTCACCTCACACGTCTTCCGTGTTGGGACCTACAAATCAGCGGTTGAGCCGTTCCTACGTGACGACATGTCCCCTGCCGCACGGGATGCTGACAGCCGCTGGGTCGGTCAGCTGTGGCAGAACTACCTGAACACCGTGGCAGCGAACCGCCAGATTACGCCGGAGCAACTCTTCCCCGGTGCTGCTGCGATTATTGCCGGATTAAACGCCGTGAAAGGCGATACCGCGCAATATGCGCTGGATAACAAGCTGGTCGATGCCCTGGGTTCACGTGCGGCAGCCGATCAGGAGCTGGTAAAAACCTTTGGTCTGGATAAGCAGAGCAACGATTACCGTAGCGTCAGCATCTATGACTACAGCGTGAAAACCACCTCCACGCAGCAGGATGGCAACATCGCGGTAGTCATGGCCAGCGGTGCCATCATGGATGGTGAAGAGACGCCGGGCAACGTCGGTGGCGACACGACGGCGGCACAGATCCGCGATGCGCGTCTCGATCCGAAAATCAAAGCGATTATTCTGCGGGTGAATAGCCCGGGTGGCAGCGTCACCGCCTCGGAAGCGATTCGTGAAGAGCTGGCGGCAGCGCAGGCGGCCGGTAAGCCGATTGTGGTCTCGATGGGAGGCATGGCGGCGTCTGGCGGTTACTGGATCTCAACGCCTGCCAGCTACATTGTGGCGAACCCCAGCACGCTGACTGGCTCGATTGGCATCTTCGGCGTGATCAATACGCTGGAGAACAGCCTGGACAGTATTGGCGTGCACACCGACGGTGTTGCGACCTCACCGCTGGCGGATATCTCAACCACCAAAGCGCTGCCAACGGAAGTTCAGCAACTGATGCAGCTGACCATCGAAAATGGCTACCGCAACTTTGTCGGTCTGGTGGCGAAGTCACGTCATAAAACGCCAGAGCAGATTGATGCCATTGCACAGGGCCACGTCTGGACCGGCAGCGATGCGAAAGCCAATGGTCTGGTTGATGCACTGGGTGACTTCGATGATGCCGTGAAGAAGGCGGGCGAGCTGGCGAAAGTCAGTAATCCGCAGCTGAGCTGGTATCAGGATGACCCAAGCTTCCTGGATATGATGCTGAGCCAGATGAACGCGTCGGTGCAGGCTGTCCTGCCTGATACGCTGAAAGCCTGGCTGCCAGCACCGATGCTGGATGTGATGAGTGCTATGAAAGCCCAGCCTGGTCTGTTCGACAAGCAGAACGATCCTCAGAACCGTTATGCATTCTGCCTGAACTGCGGCGAAGTGCGATAAACCTCGCAGCCCGGCCGCTGGTCGGGCTGCTTTTCCCCGCTATTCCCCTTATACTGCGCGTTTTATGGCGAGTCTGAGTTCTCTAATGCAAAAGAAAAACATCTACGTAGCCTACACTGGCGGGACGATCGGTATGCAGCGTTCGGCGCAGGGTTATATTCCGGTCTCCGGACACCTGCAGCAACAGCTGGCTAACATGCCGGAGTTCCACCGCCCTGAAATGCCTGATTTCACTATTCATGAGTATCAGCCGCTGATCGACTCTTCCGACATGACCCCGCAGGACTGGCAGTCTATCGCAGAAGATATCCGTCAGAACTACGATCGCTATGATGGTTTTGTGATCCTGCATGGCACCGACACCATGGCATTTACCGCCTCAGCACTCTCCTTTATGCTGGAAAATCTGGCCAAGCCGGTTATCGTCACGGGCTCGCAGATTCCGTTAGCGGAGTTACGTTCAGATGGTCAGCAGAATCTCTTAAATTCGCTCTATGTGGCGGCCAACTATCCGATCAGCGAAGTGTCGCTGTTTTTCAATAACACGCTCTATCGCGGTAACCGGACCACCAAGGCACATGCAGACGGCTTCAACGCCTTTGCTTCGCCCAACCTCTCTGCGCTGCTGGAAGCGGGCATTCATATTCGTCGCCTCAATACACCGCCAGCCCCAGCCGGTCAGGGCGAACTGAAGGTTCACACCATTACGCCTCAGCCCATCGGTGTGGTCACCATCTATCCCGGCATTTCAGCCGACGTTGTGCGTAACTTTCTGCGTCAGCCAGTCAAAGCATTGATCCTGCGCTCCTATGGTGTGGGTAATGCACCGCAGAACAAGGAATTTCTGGCAGAATTGCAGCAGGCCAGCGAGCGTGGCATCGTGGTGGTAAATCTTACCCAGTGTATTTCCGGCAAAGTGAATATGGGCGGATACGCTACCGGCAATGCGCTGGAACATGCTGGTGTCATCAGCGGATTTGACCTCACCGTGGAAGCGGCGCTGACAAAGCTACACTTTTTACTCAGCCAGGATCTTTCGGCCGATCAAATCCGTGCCAGAATGCAGCAGAATTTGCGCGGCGAACTGACTGAAGACTGAAACGGAGCGATATGTAATGAAGCGGGCACTCATCATTATTGATATTCAGAACGATTTTTGCCCCGGCGGCCCGATGGCAGTCCATGAGGGTGACCATACGGTCGAGGTGGCAAATCGTTATGCGCGACTGTTCCGTGAAAACGGTGAATGCGTACTGGCGCTGCAGGACTGGCATCCGGCCGATCACGGCAGCTTTGCCTCGGTTTCCGGCGAGCCGGTCTACACGCTGGGCGAGTTAAATGGTCTGGCCCAGATCTGGTGGCCCGATCACGGCATTCAGGGCTCAACTGGCGCTGATTTTCATCCGGGTCTCGATCGCTCACTGTTCGATGCGACGTTCCATAAGGGCCAGGATCAGGATGTCGATAGCTATAGCGCCTTTTTTGACAATGGCCATCGCCGTCAGACCGAGCTGGACAGCTGGCTGCGTGAGCGTGGGATCACCCATCTGGTGATGCTGGGACTGGCGACGGATTACTGCGTAAAATATAGCGTGCTGGATGCGCTGGAGCTGGGTTATCACGTTGAGGTGGTTAAAGAGGGCTGCCGGGGCGTCAATCTGAATCCCGAAGACAGCGAAATTGCCTTTGCCCAGATGACCGCTCAGGGCGCGATTCTGATTTAAAATGGAGCTGGCATGACGCCAGCTCTTTTTAATGCAGATGGATGCGGGTCACGTCAGGGTCAATTCCAAACTCTTCTTTGAGCTCTTTTTTCGACTTCATCACCATTTCGCCACCTTTGCCGATGGTCATGTGCTGCGGCGCGTCGTTGTGCCGCGCCTGCCACATCATGACCAGCTGCAGGCAATTGTCGCGCTGCTCCTGAGTCAGTGCCACGCCATCCGGCCACTTACCAATCTCAACCGCCGTGGCAAGACGCTGATAGACTTCAGGCGTCATCGATGCAAGCATTGCTTCAAGCTGTTCCTTCATCGCCTTTACCCTTTGGTCTGTTCGCCCTGCTCGTCGGTGAAATTCAGCGAGGCGGAGTTAACACAATAGCGTTCGCCGGTCGGCTGCGGGCCGTCAGGGAAGACATGTCCCAGGTGCGCATCGCAGCTGCCACAGCGGATCTCAATACGCTGCATGCCGTGTGAATCATCTTCAATATAGCGAATCGCATCATCACTAACCGGCTGGTAGAAACTGGGCCAGCCACAGCCCGAGTCATACTTCGTCTCAGAGAGAAAAAGTGGCGCCTCACAGATCAGACAGTGGTAGATCCCTTCCTGCTTGTTGTGCAGCAGTGCGCCGCTGTAAGGCGGTTCCGTTCCGCGTTGCTGAGTGACGTAGCGTTGCATTTCAGTCAACTGTGCAATTTTTGCTTCGGGTGCGGTGTCTTTAGCCATTTTAGGATTCCGGGCAGTGCCATTCTGAAAAATTCGACTATTATTCTAACAAATGATCAACATAACCCGGGTCTTTTTTTGTGCTCACCCTTTCAGCCTGCTCTCTGCTAAGCGGATTTGTGACATCGATCACCTTTTATCCGGAGCACCCCTATATATTCGGCGATTGATTCAACGAAGCGCGATATCATTGGCGGCGCGCAAGCGGTTGCGCATCGAATAATTCCTTTCAGGCGAATTGATTTGTCGCAACAATTGACACGATTCCGCTTGACGCCTGGTAAGGTTTTTGTAATTTTACAGGCAACCTTTTATTCACTAACCAATAGCTGGTGGAATATATGACTATCAAAGTAGGTATCAACGGTTTCGGCCGTATCGGTCGCATCGTTTTCCGTGCTGCTCAAAAGCGTTCTGACATCGAAATCGTTGCTATCAACGACCTGCTGGACGCGGATTACATGGCGTACATGCTGAAGTATGACTCTACTCACGGTCGTTTCGACGGCACAGTA
The DNA here is from genome assembly GCF_025910075.1 of Pantoea sp. RG18. Lineage (NCBI taxonomy): Bacteria > Pseudomonadati > Pseudomonadota > Gammaproteobacteria > Enterobacterales > Erwiniaceae > Pantoea > Pantoea sp. RG18. Next base: position 781,056 of record NZ_JAPCIL010000002.1, on the reverse strand, counting down.
GAAGTTCAGGATGGCGCACTGGTGGTTAACGGTAAAAAAATCCGTGTTACCGCTGAACGTGATCCGGCCAACCTGAAGTGGGATGAAGTAGGCGTTGACGTTGTTGCTGAAGCAACCGGTATCTTCCTGACCGACGAAACCGCGCGTAAACACATCACCGCAGGTGCTAAGAAAGTCGTTCTGACCGGTCCATCTAAAGATGACACCCCAATGTTTGTTCGTGGTGCAAACTTCGACAAATATGATGGCCAGGATATCGTGTCTAACGCATCCTGTACCACTAACTGCCTGGCACCGCTGGCAAAAGTGATCAACGACAAATTTGGCATCGTTGAAGGTCTGATGACGACCGTTCACGCCACCACTGCTACTCAGAAAACCGTTGATGGCCCGTCTCATAAAGACTGGCGCGGCGGCCGCGGCGCATCGCAGAACATCATTCCTTCATCAACTGGCGCAGCTAAAGCCGTTGGTAAAGTTCTGCCAGAGCTGAACGGCAAACTGACCGGTATGGCATTCCGCGTACCAACCCCTAACGTTTCCGTTGTTGACCTGACCGTGCGTCTGGAAAAAGCGGCTTCTTACAAAGAAATCTGTGCTGCAATTAAAGCGGCTGCAGAAGGTGAGATGAAAGACGTTCTGGGCTACGTTGAAGATGACGTGGTTTCTACCGACTTCAACGGCGAAATCCTGACTTCAGTGTTTGACGCTAAAGCCGGTATCGCGCTGAACGACAACTTTGTGAAACTGGTTTCCTGGTACGACAACGAAACTGGCTACTCAAACAAAGTTCTCGACCTGATTGCACTGGTTTCTGCTAAATAAGGCAGCCAGACATCATTGAGAATAAGGGCGACTTCGGTCGCCCTTTTTTTGATCCGCTCAGGAAGGAATCGAACATGCAAGATAAACTGTTTTCTCTGCCGGTGGTCACGCAGATCTCCCCTTACCTCACCCAGCGCCAGATAGGTGAACTCCCCGCCATTGTTGTGAGTCACCCTAAAGTGCGGGCAGCCATTACGCTTCAGGGCGCGCACCTCATCGCCTGGCAACCCAGCGGCGAAAAGCCGGTACTCTGGCTGAGTGATAAGAGTCTCTTTGCACCGGGTAAGGCGATTCGTGGCGGCGTTCCGATCTGCTGGCCGTGGTTCGGCCCGGCGGGCGAACCGGCACACGGCTTTGCGCGGGTTCAGCCGTGGAAGCTCACGGCGCATGATGAAAATGAAGAGGGCGTCATGCTGACGCTGGTGCTGGAGAGCAACCCTCAGACGCTGAAGCTCTGGCCGCATGAATTCACCCTGATTGCCCGCTTCCGTCTGGGCCAGCATTGTGAGATTGAGCTGGAAGCCTATGGTGACTTTGAAGCGACGGCGGCTCTGCACAGCTACTTTACCGTCAGCGACATCAACGGTGTGGAAGTCTCGGGTCTGGGCAATAGCTATATCGACAAAGTGAATAACGGCGAGGTGGCCAGCAGCGACGGCAAACAGCGTTATCCTGGACGCATCGACCGTATCTTTACCGCAGCAGAAGATTGCTCAGTGATTAATGATACTGCGGGCGAGCGGCAGATCGAGGTGTACCACCATCATCATAGTGACGTTGTCACGTGGAATCCGGGTGTGGAACTCTCCTGCAGCATGACGGATATGGCGAATGAGGGCTATAAGACCATGGTCTGTGTGGAGACGGCGCGTATCAGTAAACCGTTACGCAGCGCGGGTGAAAAGCCAGCACGGCTGGCCACGACGTTCCGCCTCAAAAAGAGAGCCGCAGCCAGCGATAACGTTAACGGCTAAACAATATCCAGCGGCAACTTATGCTGTGGCGCTGGCCAGGCGCGATCGATGAGCTGCAAATCCTCATCGGTCAGTTCCACCTCCAGCGCCGCCGCATTTTCCTGAACGTGGGCCACTGAACTGGCTTTAGGAATGGCAATCACCCCTGGCTGACGAATCACCCAGGCCAGCAGTAATTGCGCCACGCTGATGCCCTTCTGCTGTGCAATCTGAGTCAGCTGCGGATCGGTGAAGAGTGAGTCACGTAGCCGCCCGGCCTGGGCCAGCGGACAGTAGGCCATTACCGGTACGCCACGCTGCTGACATGCCGGCAGCAGATCAAATTCAATGCCGCGTGAAGCCAGATGATAGAGCACCTGATTGGTCGCGCAGGCCTCGCCCTTCTCTTCATCCCACAGTTCAGCCATATCGTCGGTATCGAAATTCGATACGCCCCAGTAACGAATTTTGCCCTGCTGCTGCAGGCGTTCCATGGCGCGCAGTGTCTCTTCCAGCGGAATATTGCCGCGCCAGTGCAACAGGTAGAGATCGAGATAATCGGTTTGCAGACGGCGCAGGCTGCGCTCACAGGCTGCAATGGCATCCACTTCGCCCGCATTCCACGGATAAACTTTGGAGACCAGCAGCGCCCGGTCGCGACGGCCCAGCAGTGCCTGTCCGACCACCTCTTCAGCTCCGCCATCTGCATACATTTCTGCAGTATCGATAAGCTGTAAGCCGCACTCAAGACCCGCCTGCAATGCAGCGACTTCATCAGCCCGCTGCGCCGGGTTTTCACCCATATACCAGGTGCCCTGACCGATCACCGGCAGATCGCTAAAACCGGCAAAGTTAATCGTGTTACGCATTCTGCTCTCCCGCCCCATTCTGAGGCCCTGTAAAAGAACAGAGGGCATTAAATGCCCTCTTTTGGTGCGTTATCAGAAGGTATAGCTGACACCCGTCCAGATTAACGCCTGCCCGCTTTTATCAATCATCGGGCTGTCTTTGATTTCGCTGTCGAAGCGGACGTAACGTCCCATGACGCTGGCATTCCACTGTGGCGCAATCTGATAGCTGGCGCTCAGTTCAACATAAGGTGACCAGCTGTCATCCGGATTGTAACGGCTGATGCCGGTACGGGCGCTTTCATGCCCGGATACCCCATAGTAGTAACGGTTTTGATTGGCGCTGTTCCACGTGGCCCCGATGCCCGGCGTCAGGCTGAAGTCACCCATCTGGAAGCGATAGAGGTACGTCAGGTCCCAGATCATCCCGTTGCTGTTATTGAGCACATCCCCCAGTAATGAGGTACGGACAATCCCCCAGTCAGCGGTGTGACGATAGGTTGCACCCCCCATCAGCGTCATGCGGCGTTTATCCAGCCCTTTCATGTCGCCCAGGTCGTTGTCGCTGGGTTTGTACTCCTGCGGTGAACCCAGCAGCGTCAGTGACAGCTGGTTCTGAGGATCTTTCCACAGGTAGTAGCCGCCCTGCAGGCTGCGGAACCAGAAGTCTTCACCCTCGTAATTGATAACCGGAACGGGGATATACCGGTCCTGGCCGCCGCGATAAGGTGAATCGGCATAGATGACCGATGCGCCAATGGAAAGCGGTGCGGCATTCGCGTGCGTGGCCAGTAAATAACAGGGCAGAAGTGCAACAAGCGTCTTAAATTTGAATTGGTTCACAATTTATTCATTCCATAAATATAACAATCAAACAGGAAGTCTAACGTTTTTTCACGGCTGGATTAACTTATATCGAAATCCTTTAAGTGACTGATCGATGAAAGTGGCATTAAAGGTTAAAAACACGTTAAGTTAAAGCATCACCCATAAGAACGCATCTCACAACAGACCCGCTGTACAGTTGATCTTCCCCTCATTAACCCAAACCCGTGGAGGAAATTTCCTAGAAGCCATCTACAGTTAGAAGTAACAGCAGACATTTTGTACGAGCAGAGTAACCATAAAAGTTGTGTATCCCGATAAGAAAGATCAGGTTGGCATAAGGGTTGCTGTACTCAACAGAGAATATCTTCCGGGAGCTGCTATAAGCCTCTAATTACGCTCCTTACCTGTGCTAAAAACGAAAGGACGGGCATCGCTATGAATATATTCGATCACTATCGTCAGCGTTATGAAGCTGCCAAGGACGAAGAGTTCACACTGCAGGAATTTCTTGCTATCTGTAAGCAGGATCGCAGTGCATACGCCAACGCTGCAGAGCGACTGTTAATGGCTATCGGAGAGCCGGTAATGGTCGATACTGCTCAGGAGCCACGCCTTTCCAGAATATTCTCCAACCGTGTGATGGGACGCTATCCGGCGTTCGAGGAGTTTTACGGCATGGAGGAAGCGATTGAACAGATCGTCTCCTACCTGAAACATGCCGCTCAGGGACTGGAAGAGAAGAAACAGATCCTCTATTTACTGGGGCCGGTAGGTGGCGGTAAATCCTCACTGGCGGAACGGCTTAAGTCGCTGATGCAGCGGGTACCCATCTATGTACTGAGCGCCGACGGGGAACGCAGCCCGGTTAATGACCACCCTCTCTGCCTGTTTAATCCGCAGGAAGATGCGCATATTCTCGAAAAAGAGTATGGCGTGCCGCGCCGTTATCTCGGCACGATTATGTCGCCGTGGGCCGCTAAACGACTGCACGACTTTGGCGGCGATATCTCGCGTTTCAAAGTGGTGAAAGTCTGGCCGTCAATCCTGGAACAACTGGCGATTGCCAAAACTGAACCGGGTGATGAGAACAACCAGGATATCTCCGCGCTGGTCGGTAAAGTGGATATCCGTAAACTGGAAAACCACGCGCAAAACGATCCTGATGCTTACGGTTACTCCGGCGCACTCTGCCGTGCCAACCAGGGGATCATGGAATTCGTTGAGATGTTCAAAGCGCCTATCAAGGTGCTGCACCCGTTACTGACGGCGACGCAGGAAGGGAACTACAACGGCACCGAGGGGATTTCGGCGCTGCCGTTTAACGGCATTATTCTGGCGCACTCCAACGAATCAGAGTGGGTGACGTTCCGTAATAACAAGAATAATGAGGCGTTCCTTGACCGTGTCTATATCGTCAAGGTGCCCTACTGCCTGCGGGTCTCTGAAGAGATCAAAATCTACGACAAGTTACTTAATCACAGTGAGCTGGCGACCTCGCCCTGTGCACCGGGTACGCTGGAAACGCTGGCACGCTTCTCTATCCTGTCACGTCTCAAGGATCCGGATAACTCCAGCATCTATTCCAAAATGCGGGTCTACGATGGTGAAAGCCTGAAAGATACCGACCCTAAGGCGAAGTCCTGGCAGGAGTATCATGATTACGCCGGTGTGGATGAGGGGATGAACGGCCTTTCAACCCGCTTTGCCTTTAAGATTCTGTCGCGGGTATTTAACTTTGACCACGCCGAAGTGGCGGCCAACCCGGTGCACCTGTTCTATGTACTGGAGCAGCAGATTGAGCGCGAACAGTTCCCACAGGATCAGGCTGAGAAATACCTTGAGCACCTCAAAGGCTATCTGATCCCCAAATATGCTGAGTTTATCGGCAAAGAGATTCAGACCGCCTATCTGGAGTCTTACTCTGAGTATGGTCAGAACATCTTTGACCGCTATGTGACCTATGCCGACTTCTGGATTCAGGATCAGGAGTATCGCGATCCCGATACCGGACAGCTGTTTGATCGTGAATCGCTCAACGCGGAACTGGAGAAAATCGAGAAGCCCGCTGGCATCAGTAACCCGAAAGATTTCCGTAATGAGATCGTCAACTTCGTGCTGCGCGCCAGGGCACACAATAACGGTCGCAACCCGAACTGGACCAGTTACGAGAAATTACGCACCGTGATCGAGAAGAAAATGTTCTCGAATACGGAAGAGTTGCTGCCGGTGATCTCGTTTAATACCAAGACCTCTACCGATGAGCAGAAAAAACATGATGATTTTGTCGATCGCATGATGGAAAAAGGCTATACCCGCAAACAGGTTCGCCTGCTGTGTGAATGGTATTTGCGTGTGCGTAAATCGTCCTGATAAGAGTCTGTAAGCTTGCCGGTAAGTGATACCGGTCTGACAAGGTCGGGTTCGCCCGGCCTGCTTACAATGTAGTTTGGGGGAATACCATGGCCTATTTCATCGATCGCCGACTCAACGGCAAAAACAAGAGCGCGGTAAACCGCCAGCGCTTCTTGCGCCGTTATAAGTCGCAAATTAAGCAGTCGATCTCCGAGGCCATCAATAAACGCTCGGTGACCGATGTAAGCAGCGGTGAGTCTGTCTCTATCCCGATTGACGACATCAATGAGCCAATTTTCCATCAGGGACGCGGCGGCAACCGCCATCGGGTCCATCCGGGCAACGACCATTTTGTGCAGAATGACCGGGTCGAGCGACCGCAGGGTGGCGGCGGTGGCGGCAGTGGCCAGGGCAATGCCAGTCAGGATGGTGAAGGTCAGGATGAGTTTGTCTTTCAGATATCGAAAGATGAGTATCTGGACCTGCTGTTTGAAGATCTCGCCCTGCCTAACCTGCGCCGGAACCAGCATCGCCAGTTGAATGAGTATAAGACCCACCGTGCCGGCTTCACCTCCAACGGTGTGCCTGCCAATATCAGCGTCGTACGTTCGCTGCAGAACTCGCTGGCGCGTCGTACGGCGATGACGGCGGGTAAACGCCGGATGCTGCACGAACTGGAAGAAACGCTGCTGGAGATTGAGAACTCTGAACCGGCTCAGCTTCTGGAGGAGGAGCGGCTGCGCAAAGAGATCGCCGAGTTGCGGGCGCGTATCGAACGGGTGCCTTTTATCGACACCTTCGACCTGCGCTACAAAAACTTTGAGAAACGGCCGGAGCCTTCCAGCCAGGCGGTGATGTTCTGTCTGATGGATGTATCCGGATCCATGGATCAGGCCACCAAGGATATGGCGAAACGCTTCTATATCCTGCTCTACCTGTTCCTGAGCCGCACCTATAAGAATGTTGATGTGGTTTATATTCGTCATCACACGCAGGCCAAAGAGGTGGATGAACAGGAGTTCTTCTACTCCCAGGAGACCGGTGGCACCATCGTTTCGAGTGCACTGAAACTCATGGATGAGGTGGTGAAAGAGCGCTATGACCCGGCGCAGTGGAACATCTATGCTGCGCAGGCGTCGGATGGCGATAACTGGGCCGACGATTCACCGCTCTGTCACGAGATCCTGGCGAAGCATATTCTGCCGGTGGTGCGTTATTACAGTTATATCGAAATTACCCGCCGTGCGCATCAGACGCTGTGGCGCGAGTATGAGCATCTGCAGTCGACGTTCGATAACTTTGCTATCGAACACATTCGTGAGCCGGAAGATATCTACCCGGTGTTCCGATCGCTGTTCCATAAACAGGCAACGGAAGCCTGATGCACTAAGCCGGCCAATCGCCGGCTTTTTTTATCTTCCGAATAACCTGCTAAAACAGTCTGTTTTCTGCCGCTTGCCTGCCAACCCCCTCATTCTTCACATTAATCTGATTCCATACGCTGTTAAGCAATTCGTATAATGATCATTTTCACAATGACAACTCCTTGATAAAACATTATCTTTCAGAGATAGCATGGATATTTGTCACCAGTCGCTGCACCGCACTGTCATATCTCAGGAGATCGGGTTTGAACCACACTATTGTCTACAGTCTGTTTATCATCGGTTCCGTGCTGGTCGCATCGAGCATTCTGCTCAGCTCTTTCTCATCCAGACTGGGTATCCCCATTCTGGTGATCTTCCTTGCCCTGGGCATGCTGACCGGAGTTGATGGTATCGGCGGCATCGCCTTTGATAACTATCCGGCGGCTTACTTAATCTCGAACCTGGCGCTGGCGATTATCCTGCTGGATGGCGGCATGCGGACCAAAGCCAGCTCATTTAAAGTTGCTCTGGGGCCAGCGCTGTCGCTGGCGACCGTCGGGGTCATGATTACCGCAGGCTTAACCGGTGTGGTCGCCGCCTGGTTGTTTAACCTGGATATGATGCAGGGCTTCCTGATTGGCGCGATTATCGGCTCCACGGATGCCGCCGCCGTCTTCTCACTGCTGGGTGACAAAGGCCTGAATGAGCGCGTCAGCTCCACGCTGGAGATTGAATCGGGCAGTAACGATCCGATGGCGGTGTTCCTGACCATTACGCTGATTGAGATGATCGAACAGGGCCGCAGCGGCCTTGACTGGATGTTCCTGGTGCATCTGGTGCAGCAGTTTGGTCTGGGTATCGTGCTGGGCCTGGGCGGCGGCTGGGCGCTGCAGCAGCTGATTAACCGTATCAGTCTGGCCGGTGGGCTCTATCCGCTGCTGGCGTTGAGTGGCGGCATTCTGGTGTTCGCCCTGACCACGGTATTAGAGGGCAGCGGCATCCTGGCGGTCTATCTGTGCGGCTTTTTACTGGGCAACAGGCCGATTCGCAACCGTCACGGCATTCTGCAGACCTTTGACGGCATGGCGTGGCTGAGTCAGATTGGCATGTTCATCGTGCTGGGACTGCTGGTAACCCCGTCTGATTTGTGGCATATCGCGGTTCCGGCGATGATTCTCTCGCTATGGCTGATTCTGGTGGCGCGCCCACTGTCGGTCTTTATTGGTCTGCTGCCGTTTCGCAGTTTTACTACACGCGAACGCGTCTTTATCAGCTGGGTCGGTTTACGCGGCGCGGTGCCGATTATCCTTGCGGTCTTCCCGATGATGGCCGGATTAGAAAACGCGTCGCTCTATTTTAATATCGCCTTCTTTGTGGTGCTGGTCTCCCTGATGTTGCAGGGCACCTCGCTGGGCTTTGCAGCGAAAAAAGCCAAAGTGGTGGTGCCGCCTACCGCATCGCCTATCAGCCGTATCGGTCTGGATATCCACCCCGAAAATCCATGGGAGCAGTTTGTCTACCAGCTCAGCGCTGACAAGTGGTGCATCGGTGCCGCACTGCGTGACCTGCAGATGCCGCGTGAGACCCGCATCGCCGCCCTGTTCCGTGACAATGTGCTGATGCATCCGAATGATGGGACGCGGCTCAGGGAGAACGACGTCATCTGCGTGATTGGCCGTGAACGCGATCTGCCGGCGCTGGGTAAGATGTTCAGCCAGTCGCCGCCCGTTTCCCTCGACCAGCGTTTCTTTGGTGACTTTATTCTGGATGCTGAAGCTCGCCTGCGCGATATTGCGCAGATTTACGGACTGGAACTGGATGAGAACACCAACGATCAGCAGTCGCTGGGACAACTGGTGCTGAGTATGCTGGGCGGCGCGCCGGTGGTTGGCGATCAGGTTGAGTGGAATCAGCTGACGTGGACCGTCGCGGAGAAAGAGGATAACCGTATTGTGAAGATTGGTGTCCGTCCGGCTGAAGAGAAGGAATAATCCTAATCATTCAGCCACGTTATTTTCTGTCGATACGCTAAGCTTAAAAGTCTATGCCAGCAAAAACGGGAGAAATGAATGGGACACGTGGTTAAAATTGGTCGTTATGAGATTGTTGATGCCGATCTTGACAGTGAGAACCTCGACACGGTCAGCATCCCCTGTCATACCAATCCCGGCTTAATTACCCAACTTGATGGCTGGGATCGCGATACCAGCGTCCCGGCATGGATTGACGGAGAACCGGTGGATCTGCAGATTGGTCATTACGATAAACAGCAGGACCGCTGGATTTTAAAAAAACCTGCCTGAGTCCGTTATCACTACCGCCAGTCGTAAGATTTGGCGGTAATTCCTAAAAAGCGTCTTAAACAGTTTGGTTATAACCAACGCCCACCTTATTTTATCCAGTAAAAACCAAAACTTAGCCATTTAAAACTTTAATCACTTTTGATGTTTTCAGATTTTTTCCGTATTAACTCTGTCAAATAACTCCTGCATACTCATTCTCAATGCTGCAACATTTCGTGAGTACTATCACGCTTTAGCCGTTATCTTTTTTGCAGCTGCACTGGCTTTACTGACTGCAACAGACTGAAAATTATTTTTTAATTTTTCAGAAGCCCACCCCTGAGCGCGTACATGATTCTGGTCAGGCCATCTTTTACTTGAGAAAGAGAGCAGGTTTTATGGCAAGTACATTGATAATGAATAGCCCGAGCCGCTCGTGGAGCGGCACGCGTAAAAATATCATCGTGAAATTCGCCCTGAGCTTTTCCGATCTGATTGCACTTAACCTCGCACTGTTTTTATCTGCCGCGACGATACAGGGTATTTGGGGCGAGCTGGATACCTTTATTCCACCTCATCAAATTGAATATCGTTTTGTGGCACAGTTTATTATGTCAGTCATGTGTACCGGCTGGTTCTGGGTACGCCTGCGTCACTATACCTATCGCAAACCCTTCTGGTTTGAGCTGAAAGAGATCATTAAAACATTATTTGTTTTCTCGCTGCTCGACCTCGCGTTGATCGCCTTCTCTAAATGGGATTTCTCCCGCATGGTGTGGGTCTTCAGCTGGACATATGCCCTGCTGCTGCTGCCGCTGATGCGTGCTCTGGTTAAACGTGCCATTCACAAGGCGGGTCAGTGGCAGAAAGAGACCATCATTATCGGCTCCGGCAGAAACGCCACCGAAGCTTACGCGGCGCTGCAGAGTGAAGAGATTCTGGGCTACAACGTACAGGCCTTTATCTCGGTCGATGATGTCCCGGCTCAGCAGAGCGTGAATGGCGTGCCGGTGATCACCTGGAAAGATATCAACTGGCAGACTATTGACCGTGACAACGTGCAGTTTATTGTGGCGATGGAGTATGAGCAGCAGCCGATGCGCGATCGCTGGCTGAAATTCCTGTCCAAGATGAACTGCCGTTCAGTTTCAGTGATCCCGACGCTGCGCGGCGTGCCGCTTTACGGCACCGACATGTCCTTTATCTTCAGCCATGAAGTGATGATTCTGCGTGTCAGCAACAACCTGGCGAAACACTCCTCCCGTTTCATGAAGCGCGCCTTTGATATCGTGGTGGCGTCGATGCTGCTGCTGTTCCTCGGCCCAATCTTCGCCCTGCTCTGTTATATGGTAAAACGTGATGGCGGCAATGCCATTTATGGTCACGAGCGTGTGGGCCAGAATGGCAAAAAATTCAAATGTCTGAAATTCCGTTCCATGGTGACCAATTCCAAAGAGGTGCTGGAGAAATTACTGGCAACCAGCGAAGAGGCACGAATTGAGTGGGACAAAGATTTCAAACTGAAGAATGACCCACGCGTGACCCGGATTGGTAGTTTCCTGCGTAAAACCAGCCTGGACGAGTTGCCGCAGCTGTGGAACGTGATTCGTGGCGAGATGAGCCTGGTTGGTCCGCGTCCGGTGATTGAAGCTGAGCTGGAGCGTTATGCCGGTGATGTCGACTACTACCTGATGGCCAAGCCGGGTATGACCGGTCTGTGGCAGGTCAGCGGACGTAACGATATCGACTACGACACCCGCGTCTATTTTGACTCCTGGTATGTCAAAAACTGGGCGCTCTGGACCGATATCGCGATCCTGTTCAAAACCGCAGGCGTGGTGTTACGACGCGACGGCGCTTACTAATCAGACCTCTGCGATGCCTGTTTACAGCAGGCATCGCATTTTCCGCACGACTTCCTCTATCTTTTTTGCCGCTGAATCATTACCCTCTGCGATCGTTTTTTAACAGAACGCTTACCCTCTGGTTGTTATGCAAAAATTTACTCTGCTGTTATTAAGCCTGGTGCTGCTGGCACCCTTAGGCATCGATCTCTATTTGCCCACGCTGCCACAAATCGCAGAAGGGCTGGATACGCCGGTTAATCTGGTGCAGACCACCATTCCCCTGTTTCTGCTGGTCATGGGGCTGGGACAGCTGGTGACCGGCCCGCTGGTGGACAACTATGGCCGTAAGCCGATCGCCCTGCTGGGCCTGGCGCTTTACATCACGGGGAGTGCCATCGCCGCCACCGCTACCTCATTCCCGCTGTTCGTCCTTGCCCGCCTGGTGCAGGGCTGTGGCGTCTGCTGCAGCGCGGTCGTGGCCTTTAGCGGCGTGCGTGACCGCCTGAGCGGTGATGATGCCGCCCGTGCATATGGCTTCCTGAATGGCGCATTAAACATCGTCCCGGCCCTGGCTCCGCTGCTGGGCGGTTTGCTGGCCAGCGCCTTTGACTGGCGCGCACCCTTCTGGTTTCTCTGCGCCTACGGCGTGCTGATTACGCTGCTGGTGATTATCTGGCTGCCAGAGACGCGCCCGGCGGATACCCTGCGGGTGAAAGGATTACCGATTAAACAGTATGCCGCGATCCTGCGTCAGCCGCGCTTTCTGGCGTTCGCGTTCGCCAATGCCGGTGCGCTGGGCATGGTGCTGACCTACGTGTCGCTGGCACCGCAGGTATTAATGACCGAAGGCGGGCTGACGCCAATCCAGTTCTCTTTTGCTTTTGGCGCCAACGGTTTCTGGATCATGTTTGTCAGCATGTTCGTGAATAAAGCGATTCGCAAAGCGGGTCGCCCTTTCTGCCTGGCGATGGGATTCTTCACTATGCTGCTGGGCGCCGTGCTGCTGGTAGCGGGGATGCAGATCTTCCCGGCGGAGATGCAGACGCACTGGGCGCTTTACATGTTCCCGGTGGCCGTTTCAGTTGCCGGGCTGGCCTTTACGGTAGGACCGGCCACCAGCTATGCGCTGGAGCCCTATCAGCAACAGGCGGGCGTGGCGTCCGCCTTGCAGGGATTCATTCAGATGGCCGGTGGCGCGTCAGGCAGCCTGGTCATTGTGGCGCTGCCGGTGGCGGAGAAGCTGTCGCTGAGTCTGATGATGCTGCTGGGTGCAGCGCTGGCCTTTATCGCCTGGCGCTGCAGCAGAAAGATGCGCGGCAGCCTGACCGCGCTTAAATAACGGTTACCGGAACGCGGGGTGCCAGCGCACACATCAGCTCGTACCCTACCGTTCCGGCCGCTTTTGCCACCTGATCGATTTTCACCTGCTCACCCCACAGCTCCACGGCTGAGCCAATACCGGCCTGGGGACAGGGGGTCAAGTCGACGGTGATCATATCCATCGAAACCGCACCAACCACCTGAGTCATCACACCATCGACACAGACGGGCGTACCCGTCGGGGCATGCCGTGGATAGCCATCCGCGTAGCCACAGGCCACCACGCCAATTCGCTGCGCTGCACTGGCTTGATAGCGGTAGCCGTAACCCACTCCATCGCCCGCCTGTAGCTGCTGGACCGCAATAATCTCACTGCTTAAGGTCATCACCGGCTTAAGGCCACTGCCTGCAATGTCCTGCCAGTCACCGCTGGGCGACGCGCCATACAGAATGATGCCGGGACGGACCCAGTCAAAGTGCGCTTCAGGATGCCACAGGGTGCAGGCGGAGTTGGAGAGCGATCGCGGACAGTTCAGCCCCTCAGCCGCCTGCTCTACGCGCTGCAGTGGCGCAATCAGACCCTGCGGATTTTCCGCATCGGCAAAATGGGCCATCAGCGTCATCTCACCTACCGTACTGAGCGCCCGCAGCTTTTGCCATGCACCGTTGACCTGTTCCGGGCGAAAACCCAGCCGGTTCATCCCGCTGTTCATTTTGAGATAGATATCAACCGGTGCTGCAAGTCTGGCACTGGCCAGCGCGTTGATTTGCCAGTTACTGTGTACGCTGGTGGTGAGACGATAACGGTCAATCAGCTGCAGATCCTCTGGCTGGAAGAAACCTTCCAGCAGCAGAATCGGCTTTTTCCAGCCCTGTTCGCGCAGCTGGATCGCCTCTTCCATATTAAGAAGCGCGAAGCCGTCAGTGGCAGATAACGCCTCGCGCACGCGATCAATGCCATGGCCATAAGCATTAGCTTTCACCACTGACCAGACGCGGGAGGCGGGTGCCGCCTGGCGAACAACAGTCAGGTTATGACGTAACGCCTGCTGGTTGATGGTAGCGACAATCGGACGTGACATCCTCTCTCTCCCTGAATACTTAACGAGTTGCGTTGGCGTTACGCAGCGGCGATGAGGTCGCCGCGAAACCGGGTAAGTAGCGGAACACCGCTAAGTCATCCGCCGCAATGGCCGGCTTTTTACCGGAGATGAGATCGGCCAGCAACTGACCAGAACCACACGCCATCGTCCAGCCCAGCGTACCGTGACCGGTATTGAGCCAGAGATTAGAGATCGGTGTGGCACCCACAATCGGCGTACCGTCTGGCGTCATCGGACGCAGACCGGTCCAGAAACTCGCCTGCGCGAGATGACCGCCTTCAGGATAGAGATCACTGACCACCATCTCCAGCGTTTCCCGCCGCGCTTCGGTGAGTTTGGTGTTAAAACCAACAATTTCCGCCATGCCGCCGACACGAATACGATCGTCAAACCGCGTCACCGCCACTTTGTAGGTCTCATCCAGGATAGTTGAAACCGGTGCGGCGTCAGGATTTTTAATCGGAATAGTGAGTGAATAGCCTTTCAGCGGATAGACCGGAATATCGATGACATTTTTTAACAGCGCGGTCGAGTAGGAACCAAACGCCACCACATAGCTGTCCGCCTTGATGATCTCATCACCGCACTTCACGCCATAGATGCGATTGCCATCGCGCAGCAGGTGGTCGACCGGAGTATTAAAGCGGAAGACCACGCCCGCCTCTTCGGCCATTTTTGCCAGCCGCTGAGTAAAGAGCTGACAGTCGCCGGTTTCATCATTGGGCAGGCGTAATCCGCCGGTGAGTTTATGCTGGGTTGCCGCCAGTGCCGGTTCAACGCGAGACAGTTCATGCGCCTGCAACAGCTCATAGGGCACGCCCGCGTCGCGCAGCACCGCAATATCTTTGCTGGCGCTGTCGAACTGCTGCTGGGTACGGAACAGTTGCAGCGTCCCGCCCTGACGGCCCTCATAGGCGATGCCGGTTTCACTGCGCAGCGCTTTCAGACAGTCACGGCTATATTCGGCAATCCGCACCATGCGGCTTTTGTTCTGCTGATAGTGATTGATGTCGCAGTTGCGCAGCATGTGCCACATCCACTCCAGCTGAAAACTACTGCCATCCAGCCGGATAGCCAGCGGCGCGTGACGCTGAAACATCCACTTCACCGCTTTCAATGGCACGCCGGGTGCCGCCCAGGGTGCGGCATAACCCGGAGAGATCTGACCGGCATTCCCTGCACTGGTCTCCATCGCTGCGGCGGGCTGACGATCAATGACCGTCACCTGATGTCCGGCACGCGCCAGATACCAGGCACTTGCCACCCCGACCACACCACTTCCAAGAATTACAACGTGCATAGCTCCCCCACCCGGCCTGTAAAAGCATAATTCACTGTTCAACTGATGATAGTCAGCGGATTTACATAGCGGACACCACCACAGAATTTCACCATCCATTTCACATCTTTTTTACTTTTCAGGTAACTAAAATCTTGTCGCGCGGCCAATTTCAGCGCTTTATGCGTCTTAATCCTTAAACACAGAAATAAATGACAACGAAGGCAGTTAAATCTGCCTGTTGCAGGAGATTCATTCAACCCCATACATTCCGCTTATAAACAGGATTTGATTCCGCAATTTATAATAATACCAGTATTAAAGGCTGTTAAATTCTCTGCCGCACCACTCTTAATGATTTTGTGCCAAAGAATTCGTTTGAGTTCGCATTTCGGATAAGCGACAGTGGGCTATCATTGTTGTGTTCGCTCAGTTTTTTTCGGGTTCCCTTTTTCAGGATGAAGCCTTAAATAACCAGAACGGGTTGTCTTTCGGGTCAGCCGGTTTGCAAAAAAGAGGTGCGCTATGACGACAATCTTTGACGAAGCCATCAGAGACAGCAAACGACTCAATGACGGACCAGACTGGACATTCGAACTGCTTGATGTCTACTTAGCCGAGATCGACCGGGTGGCTAAACTCTACCGGCTTGATACCTACCCGCACCAAATCGAAGTGATTACCTCTGAACAGATGATGGATGCCTACTCCAGCGTCGGCATGCCAATCAACTATTCACACTGGTCATTCGGCAAAAAGTTTATCGAGACCGAGCAGCGCTATAAGCATGGTCAGCAGGGTCTGGCCTATGAGATTGTCATCAACTCTAATCCCTGCATCGCCTACCTGATGGAAGAGAACACCATGACCATGCAGGCGCTGGTGATGGCGCATGCCTGCTATGGCCACAACTCTTTCTTTAAAAATAACTATCTGTTCCGCAGCTGGACGGATGCCGGGTCGATTGTCGATTACCTGTTGTTCGCCAAAAACTATATCAGTGACTGCGAAGAGCGCTATGGCGTCGAAGAGGTAGAGCGGCTGCTCGACTCCTGCCATGCCTTAATGAATTATGGCGTCGATCGCTATAAACGCCCGCAGAAGATCTCTCTGCAGGAGGAGAAGGCGCGGCAGAAAAGCCGTGAGGAGTATCTGCAAAGTCAGGTGAACACCCTGTGGCGAACGTTGCCACGGCGTGAGAAAGAGGCCGTGACCTTTGAAGCCGCGCGCTACCCTTCTGAGCCGCAGGAAAACCTGCTCTATTTTATGGAGAAAAACGCCCCGTTGCTCGAGTCATGGCAGCGTGAGATCCTGCGCATTGTGCGCAAGGTGAGCCAGTATTTCTATCCGCAGAAACAGACCCAGGTAATGAATGAAGGCTGGGCGACATTCTGGCACTACACCATCCTCAATCACCTCTATGATGAAGGCAAAGTGTCGGAACGCTTTATGATGGAGTTCCTGCACAGCCACACCAACGTTGTGTTTCAGCCGCCCTATAACAGTCAGTGGTATAACGGCATCAACCCCTATGCTTTAGGGTTCGCGATGATGCAGGATATCAAGCGTATCTGTCAGTCGCCGACCGAGGAGGATCGCTACTGGTTCCCGGATATCGCCGGTTCCGACTGGCTGGAAACGCTGCATTTTGCGATGCGCGAGTTCAAGGATGAGAGTTTTATCAGCCAGTTCCTGTCGCCGAAAGTCATGCGCGATTTCCGTCTGTTTACCGTACTGGATGATGACCGCAACAACTATCTCGAAATCGCCGCGATCCACGATGAGGCGGGCTACCGGGCAATTCGCCAGCAGCTCTCTGCGCAGTACAACCTGAGTAATCTCGAACCGAATATTCAGGTCTATAACGTCGATCTGCGCGGTGACCGTTCCCTGACCCTGCGCTATGTGCCGCAGAGCCGCACGCCACTGGATAAGAGCCGTCGCGAGGTGCTGAAGCATGTGCATCGTCTGTGGGGATTTGATGTGATTCTGGAACAGCAGAACGAGGATGGCAGCGTAGAGCTGCTGGATCGTAATCCACCACGCGGTTCATCACTCTGATGGGATAAAAACAAAAAACCGGACGCGATGTCCGGTTTTTTTTCAACGCTTACTGCCGAGATCGTCGGGCAGATTCTTCTGCATACTGTGCCAGATTTCACCGCTGCGGCGGCCGTAGTTGCGCACCACGTCCACAATCTCATCCTGTCCGGGCTCTTTGTCGCACAGTTCCAGCAGTTTAAGATAGAAATCGCGCGCGACCTGACGGGCTTCCGGATTAGAGAAGTAGTGGCGGCCAACGCGGGTATAGAGCCCTTTCAGGCCATTCAGGATCAGACCGTAAATCGGGTTACCTGACGCAAACGCCAGACCGCGGAACACCCGGTAGTCGAGCTCGGTATAGGCATCAGCCTGATCGGCAGCCGCGCTGACCGTTTCCAGCACTTCGCGTGCTTTGTCCGGATGATGGCGCAGCGCCCGGCTGATAAAGATCGATGAAATGTTGCTGCGTACCGACAGCAGGTTGTCGATCAGCACCGGAACGCTGTCGTGATCGAGACGGGCCAGCGTTTCCAGAATATTCAGGCCGGACGTCTCCCAGAAATCGTTCACCCGCGTTGGTTTACCGTGCTGAATAGTCAGCCAGCCATCGCGCGCCAGGCGCTGCAGCACTTCACGCAAGGTGGTGCGCGTCACCCCAATCAATTCAGAAAGCTCACGCTCAGCAGGAAGAATCGACCCTGGCGGAAAGCGACTGTTCCAGATGCTTTCAATAATATACTCTTCAGCAAATCCCGCTGGACTCTGAGCCTTTATAACCATAGCAATGTGTTCTCGTTGCTTTTCTAATCATGATGGGCACTCATCATACCAGACGCCCTATAGCGGATATAGCCTGCGTAACCATTAAAACCGGGCGCAGGCGCATATTTCAGCATGGCTGACCGCAGTATCAGCGGCTTCGGGATCACGGGCGGGCTGAATGGCTTTCTGCGCTGAAATGGCGCGTGCCACAGCACCGCTGAGTGTCAGCGTTCAGCCACCCTGAAAGCGCAGGACTTTGACAGCATATAACCCGCGCCTGCCGTTTCGCCTCCTGCCGCATGCGATCGCCTCTGTCGCCGCTGCGGATCTCCCCGCTCTTCACTGATCGGCGTTCTGCAGATAAGGTCTGGCTTATCCTCATTTAACCTGCTCTGGATCAGAATCAGGTCATGTTTGCACACGATTTTTCCCTGTCCCTGGCTGGTTTGCAAACGCTTTTGGTTTACACTGCGTGGCATTAACGTTTACAGGGAATGCAATATGTTGCGATATCTGAATCAATGCTCACGTGGTCGCGGAGCCTGGTTACTACTGGCACTGACTGCACTTGCACTGGAATTAACAGCACTCTTTTTTCAGCACGTAATGGGCCTGAAGCCCTGCGTGATGTGTATTTATGAGCGCAATGCGCTGTTTGGTGTGCTGGGCGCGGGTCTGGTTGGTGCGATTGCGCCGAAATCGCCGTTGCGTCTGGCGGCGCTGGCGTTGTGGATCTACAGTGCCTGGGAAGGTCTTCGTCTCTCTTATGAACATACCATGATTCAGCTGCACCCTAACCCCTTCACCACCTGTGATTTTGCTGCCCGCTTCCCCAGCGGCTTACCGCTGGATAAGTGGCTGCCGTCGGTGTTTCTTGCCAGCGGTGACTGTGCAGAACGCAGCTGGACTTTCCTGACGCTCAGCATGCCGCAGTGGATGATTGTGGTGTTCGCCGGTTATCTGCTGGTCGCGGCGCTGGTGCTGATAGCCCAGCCGCTGAAACCTAAACGCCGCGATCTCTTTGGTCGCTGAGATCAAAAAAGGCTGCCACTGGCATAATGCTGGTCAGTTAAGATTAGAGTTGTAAAGGCTGTCACGGTCAGACGTGGCAGCTTTTTTTCTGTGCGAGCGAGCCGCAGTGCGGGCCAGCGCACCTCTGCTGCTGCCGGGCCGTCCTCGCGCCGCTCACGCGGTACCTTCGGCTTTGACGGCGCGCCGACGAACCGCTCGGGGATCGGCCCTCCCTGGCCGGCCCCGAACTGTCCACGCTTCCCGGCGTGGACTTCTGGCCCACCGTCACGCCTCAGCGCTGCGGATAGCCCTTTCAGCAGCAGAGGCGCTCAGGCCTCCACTCTCGTGCCCTTTTTAACAATACACACTGAAGTTTCAGAGCAGGCTGGGGCCGGGCAGGGGCAGGTAATCCGCAGCGCTGAACAGAATGAGTCTGCCAGGAGAGCCCGCAGGACGCGGGCGAAAGGCGGGGCGGCACAGGATGTGCCATCCCCGGCGGTCCGTCAGGCAGAGGAATGGAGTGAAGGAACCGCCCAGCGGCGCGAGGACCGCCAGCCCCTGCCCGGCACCAGACTGCGTTATCACCTGTCGCTTAACTGACTGGTATTATGCCACTGGCAGCCTTTTTTCTGTTCCGATTGATAGCGCGGCACTCAGCCGTTGCGATCGGGGCGATCAATGATGTGATCTTCCCAGTCCCGCACTTCACTCTCACGCACCGCAATATACCGCACCGAAATACGCTGCGCATGCATCGCTGTTTTCGAACCGGCCCGCAGCGGATGCCATACGGGTAAATCTTTGCCCTCACCCAGCAGCCGGTAGGCGCAGGTGCGCGGCAGCCAGTTGAAGGTCGTCAGATTTTCGCGCGTTAACTTGATGCAATCCTCTTCAAGCTCGAAGCGGCGCTCATAGTTGCGGCACTGGCAGGTTTTAATATTGAGCTGATCACAGGCGACATTGGTGAAGTAGATCTCATCGGTGTCGGCGTCCTGCAATTTGTTCAGGCAACACTGTCCACAACCATCACACAAGGATTCCCATTCCTCATCGCTCATTTGTGCCAGGCGTTTTTGTTGCCAGAAAGGGGTGTCAGTCATGATGATTTGTCCGGATTGTGCCTAAACCGCACCTTATAAAGCCTATGCGGCGGTGATGCAAGTTTTTAGAGTACGCGCGTGCTGATGCCGTGACCCGCCAGTGAAACTTCCAGCTGATCACCCGAGCGCATCGGGCCTACCCCTTCTGGCGTACCGGTCAGAATCACATCGCCTGCACGCAGGGTAAAGTAGTGGCTCATATGGGCAATCAGCGGCAGGATTTTATGAATCATGTCTTCGGTGTTGCCGTGCTGACGCACTTCACCGTTCACCAGCAATTTAAGCTCGACGTTCTGCGGATCGCCACTGAATTCCGTCACCGGGATAAAACCGGAGACAGGACAGGCGTTATCAAAGCCTTTGGATTTTTCCCACGGCTGGCCCGCTTTTTTCAGCCCGGCCTGCAGGTCACGCAGTGTCAGATCCAGCGCCACGCCATAACCTGCAATCGCCTTAGCCACATGCGCATCGGTCGCCTGCTTCAGTGTCGCGCCGATTAGCACCGCCAGTTCAACTTCATGATGGACCTCGCCAAACGCGTCGGGAATAGAGAGCGGCTGACGCAAATCACACAGCGCCGTTTCCGGCTTAATAAAGATCACCGGTTCGGTTGGGGTTGCGCTGCCCATCTCTTTAATGTGCTTTGCATAATTACTCCCGACGCAAACCACTTTGCTGACCGGAAAATCTAACAGAGCGCCTTGCCAGTTACGATGCTGATACATGCTCATCCCCTGTTCAGGTTAGGTGTGATGCCAGCGCTGCTGGCGGGTTGATGTTTGCTCATGCGTTGATCGAAATGCCAACCTCATAGCGTGATAATAAGATCCTTTTAACGGTCCGGGGTGCGTAATTTGTCAGAAAGCGTAAATGCAGGCGTTGAAGTGCTGAATAATCGTACAAATCAGGAGAAAAAATTGAGCAGGGAATTTAAAAAGGGGTGAAACAGATAAGCTGCGCCGTTAATTTTGCGCAGTATCAGGGCAATATTATCCTGCCAGGATCGCACCGACAGGATTTATATTTACAGAAGAATCCGAGTTAAAGTTTTTTATCGGTCTGTAAATGAATGTTGAGGAGACTTTCAATCGGCGGAGGGAGCTGTAAATAATAGCCCTGCTCGCTCAATCCCTGCTTAACTTTATTGATATCCGCATTAGCCAGCCTGTCCCGCCCCGCCAGCTTAAGCACCATCGCCAGCTGCGGCTTGCCAAAGCCTTTCAGCAATTCTTCCGGAACGCGCGAGAAATCGTCCTTTTTTTCAACATAGAGATAAGTCTGGTCACGTAACGGGCTTCTGTAGATCACACAAAACATATTTTTTACTCGAATTAACCGGCGTTGAGGCTTGTCTGAATATAGCTGTAACTATAACATGCTTGCAGAACTTCGAATATTCACCGTTAGCGCTTCAACGATGATTTTATCATCGCCAGGCTTTCGGTAGTGAAAACAGGACTGAGTCGGGACAGATGTCGCAAACGCCAATCGAATTCAAAGGTAGCAGTTTCACCCTGTCTGTCGTCCATTTGCATCACCATGACCCTGCGGTGATTCGCAAGGCACTCCAGGACAAGATTGACCAGGCTCCAGATTTCCTGAAAAACGCGCCGGTGGTACTTAACGTCTCGACATTAAGTGCCGATGTTAACTGGAAACTGTTGCAACAGGCGGTTCTCGCCACCGGTTTACGCATTGTCGGCGTAAGCGGCTGCAAAGACGAAGCGCTGAAACGTATGATCGCCCGTGCCGGCCTGCCCGTGCTGGCAGAAGGTAAAGAGGCCAGACCGCAAGCCGCCGCGCCGCAGCCGATACCTGAACCTCTGCCGGCTGTAACCGAAACGGTAGCAACGAAAACCCGCATCGTGAACACCCCGGTGCGCTCGGGCCAGCAGATTTATGCGCGTGATGCCGATTTGATCATCACCAGCAGCGTCAGCGCCGGCGCTGAACTGGTCGCCGATGGCAATATTCACATTTACGGCATGATGCGCGGTCGCGCCCTGGCGGGTGCCAGCGGTGACCGCAACTGCCAGATTTTTTGTACCAACCTGGCTGCCGAGCTGGTCTCGATTGCCGGAGAGTACTGGATCATGGATCAGATCCCGCAAGAATTTTTTGGTAAAGCTGCGCGCCTGTGCCTGCAGGATGGCGCGCTGACTATCCAGACACTTAATTAGGCCCCTTTTCTTTTGTTAAGGAAATCAACATTTATGGCACGCATTATTGTAGTTACATCCGGTAAAGGGGGCGTTGGTAAGACCACGTCAAGCGCGGCCATCGCCACCGGTTTAGCGCAGAAAGGCAAAAAGACAGTTGTGATCGATTTTGATATCGGTCTGCGTAACCTGGATTTGATCATGGGCTGTGAGCGCCGTGTGGTCTACGACTTTGTTAATGTAATCCAGGGCGATGCCACACTGAACCAGGCGCTGATTCGCGACAAACGCACGGAGCAGCTCTACATTCTGCCTGCGTCGCAGACCCGTGATAAAGATGCGCTGACCCGTGAGGGTGTTGAAAAAGTTCTGAACGATTTGGCTAAGATGGAGTTCGATTTCATCGTCTGTGACTCACCGGCAGGGATTGAAACGGGCGCACTGATGGCGCTCTACTTTGCCGATGAAGCCATTATTACCACCAACCCGGAAGTCTCTTCTGTCCGCGACTCCGACCGCATCCTCGGCATCATCTCATCCAAATCCCGTCGCGCTGAAAACAGTCAGGACCCGGTGAAGGAGCATCTGCTGCTGACCCGCTATAACCCTGGCCGGGTGAACCGTGGCGATATGCTGAGCATGGAAGATGTGCTGGAGATCCTGCGCATTCCTCTGGTCGGCGTGATCCCTGAAGATCAATCGGTGTTACGTGCCTCTAACCAGGGCGAACCGGTGATTCTTGACGGCGAATCTGATGCTGGCAAAGCCTATGCCGATACCGTTGAACGGTTGCTCGGTGAAGTACGCCCCTTCCGCTTTATCGAAGAAGAGAAGAAGGGTTTCCTGAAACGCCTGTTCGGGGGATAAACCATGGCATTACTTGATTTCTTTTTATCCCGGAAGAAGAACACTGCCAACATAGCCAAGGAAAGGCTGCAGATTATCGTGGCAGAACGGAGAAGGGGCGACAGTGAGCCCCACTATCTTCCGCAACTTAAGCGCGACATTCTGGAAGTGATTTGCAGATATGTGAAGATCGATCCAGAAATGGTAACGGTTCAGCTCGACCAGAAAGGTGATGATATCTCGATTCTGGAGCTGAACGTGACGCTGCCGGAAACGGATGAAGTGACTAAATGACGCTGACCGTTTGCTGAATTTCCCCTGCGCTCTGGCAGGGGAAATTTAACCGGTTAACAACCCGCCAGAATCTCCTCAATGCCGGGTTTCAGCAGTTCGCCCCGCCATCCGGTGAGTAACTCCGGCTGACGTCCCTGTGGCTTCAGGCCCCAGTGCTGACTTAATACCTGATTAATCTGACGTCGTGACGCCAGTAGCTCCTGACTGAATCCACTCTGCTCGCTCACCTGCTGCACCAGCGCTTTCATCGCTTTAAACACCGGCTTGTAGTGAGGATGGTCAATCAGATTGCCCAGCGGAGCCGGCAGTTCGCTCTCATCCAGCGCCTCAGCTTCTGCCACCAGCGCCACCAGCGCTTTGCCGTGGAAACGAATTTCGTGGCCTGACAGCCCCAGATGATCCAGCTCGCCCAGTGAGCCGGGCATAAAGCGCGCTACTTTCCACAGGTGCTCTTCGCGCACCACAAAGTTAACGGCCATATCTTTTTCACGCGCCAGCTTCAGACGCCAGGCCGCCAGTCGCTGCAACGCCGCCAGCTGACGCGGTCGCAACTGCCAGGCATTGGTAATATCCCGCCAGGCTTCATCCGGCGACAGGCTATCCAGACGACGCTGACACAGGTTATCGCACTCACTGAGGGCCGCCGACATATTGCCGGCCGCTTCCGTATTGATCATCAGCTGACGGGCAATCGGCAGCAGATAGTGAACATCCGCCGCCGCATACTCGCACTGACGCTGGGTCAGAGGGCGCGCCAGCCAGTCCGTGCGTGATTCACTTTTATCGAGTTCGACCTGAGTGAAATGTGCCACCATTGAGGCAAAACCCCAGGAGAGCGGCTGGCCAGAGAATGCCGCCAGAATCTGGGTATCGATCATGGGTGTCGGCAGCACGCCGAAACGGTGCAGGAAGACTTCCAGATCTTCACCCCCGGCATGCAGGAATTTGGTGACGCTGGTGTCGGTCAGCAAGGCAATAAAGGGTGACCAGTCACGGATATTCAGCGGGTCAATCAGCACCAGTTGCTGATCGTCGAACAGCTGGATCAGGCCAAGCTGAGGGTAGTAAGTGCGGGTGCGGACAAATTCGGTATCCAGGGCCACCGCCGCGTGCTGGCGCGCTTTCTGACACACGTCTGCCAGTTGATCATCCTGGTCGATAAGGGAATAGTTCACGTCTGATTTCCACCGCAGCCAACAACGCGCGGCGCTCCATGTTAAAAACAATAAAAACGCCGGACATGCCGGCGTTCAACCTCAATTTCTGCCCGGATTCAGCTCGCGCCGGGTTTCGCCTCGTCGCGCAGCTCACGCCGCAGGATCTTGCCGACGTTGGTTTTAGGCAACTCATCACGAAACTCAATGATTTTCGGCACTTTGTAACCGGTCAGCTGACGGCGACAGTGATCGAGCACCTCTTCTTTGGTGAGCGATGCATCTTTTTTCACGATGCAGACTTTTACCGCTTCGCCAGAAAGATCGCTGGGCACACCGATAGCCGCGGCTTCACGCACTTTAGGATGCTGCATCAGCACGTCTTCGATTTCATTCGGATAGACATTAAAACCTGATACCAGAATCATATCTTTTTTGCGGTCAACGATGCGAATAAAGCCTTCCTGGTCAACGGTAACAATATCACCGCTGTGGAGCCAGCCATTTTTCAGCACTTCCGCTGTCGCTTCCGGATGCTGCCAGTAGCCCAGCATCACCTGCGGGCCGCTGATGCAAAGTTCGCCCGGCTCACCCGGAGGAACTTCATTGCCGTCATCATCCAGAATCAGCACATCGGTCGAGGGCACCGGCAGACCGATACTGCCGGTATGACAGCTGATGTCATAGGGATTGACCGACACCAGCGGAGAACACTCTGTCAGGCCATAGCCTTCCAGCAGATAGTGTCCGGTCAGTTTTTCCCAGCGCTCGGCCACCACTTTCTGCACCGCCATTCCGCCACCGGCGGAAAGACGCAGCGTTGAAAAATCGAGTTTATTGAATTGCTCATCGTTGAGTAGCGCGTTAAACAGCGTATTCACGCCGGTAATGGCGGTAAACGGAAATTTCCCCAGCTCTTTAACAAAGCCGGGAATATCGCGCGGATTGGTGATCAACAGATTCTGACCGCCCAGCTCCAGGAACAGCAGGCCATTCACCGTTAAGGCGAAGATGTGATAAAGCGGCAGCGCGGTGACGACACACTCTTTACCGTCACGCAGCACCTTGCCGTAGGTCGCGCGGGTCTGCTCAAGATTCGCCTGCATGTTGCGATGGGTCAGCATCGCCCCTTTGGCCACGCCAGTGGTGCCACCGGTGTATTGCAGGAAGGCGAGATCGTCATTGGAGACCGTCGGGCGTTGATAATTGAGCGTTTCGCCGACTTCCAGTACGTGGCGAAATGAGATTGCCCCCGGCAGATGGTATTTGGGCACCAGCTTCTTCACATACTTAACGACAAAGTTAACCAGCGTCGCTTTTATTGGCGCCAGCTGATCGCCCATCCGGGTCAGGATGACGTGCCGCACAGCGGTTTTCGCCACCACTTTTTCCAGCGTGTGCGCAAAATTCGAGACAATGACAATCGCACTGGCCCCACTGTCATTGAGCTGATGCTGCAGTTCGCGCGGCGTATAGAGCGGATTCACATTGACCACCACCATACCCGCACGCAGCACACCAAACAGGGCCACCGGATACTGCAGTAAATTCGGCATCATCAGCGCCACACGGTCACCCGCTTTCAGGCCCAGCTGTTGCTGAAGATAGGCGGCAAAAGCGCGGCTCTTCTCTTCCAGCTGACGATAACTCATCTTCTGACCCATGTTCAGGAACGCGGGTTGATCGGCGTAGCGTTTTGCGGCCTGCTCAAACAGATCCACCAGCGAGGTATAACGATCTGCACTTATTTCGGCAGGCACATCTGCCGGGTAGCGTTTCAGCCAAACCTTATTCAAGGATCCACCCCGATAATTATGTTGTATTTCCATCGCTGCCTCAGCCAATCTGGTTTGTTAACAATATTTTAACTGATTGTACCAGTTTGCCTGTTTTGGCATGTTGAGGTTGCGAAGTGCATCACTAAATTTCGTGCTGATAAAACAGGCAAATAAAAAGCCCGGCAGCGAGCACCGCGACCGGGCTGATACTTAAATGTTTTTTGCACTTACTCGGTCAGAATGGTCTGCACCTCTGCCGGCCCACTGTTCATCATTCCCCAGTAGGGATTCGGACCCCAGTATCCGCCGCGATGGCGGGTCGGACCATACCAGATCCAGGGATCCATCGGCTGGGGTGGTGCTGTCACCTGCTGGGTAAGTCGCCAGCGCTGATAACCGCGCACATCGATGACCGCAAATTTATAATCCGCTTCACCAATTTTGCCCTGCTCTGTCCCCTTAAGGGTACCCAGCACCGTCACATACTGGTTTCTCACATCCACCGGATCAACAAAACCGCGGATATCGGCATAAATCCGACCGACCGAGGCCGCACCCAGACGCGGTCTGGCGCTATCATCCAGCGGCTGCGCAGCAATCTCAAGCCGGGTTTTGCCGTTCAGGTTAGTGACATTCACTACCTTGCCGCCAAAGCGAGATTCCTGCCCGACAAAGAGCGAAGGATTGCTCATGACCCGCAACAGATCCTGCTGCGGCTGAGGTGAGCTGCCCTGCAGCGTGTCAGGAATTGAGACACAACCGGTTAACGCCAGTACACAGGTCAGCAACAGACCTGAAAGCCCTTTACCACACATTGACGACATAGACGTTCTCCCGTTAGGTAAAGAGTTAGACTGGACGCATAACAATAAGTTGCGTGCATTTTACCGGCCAGGTAATTTTTTCCAGGCGACTTCATTACGCAGATAAGTGGGCTCCGCCGTTTCCGGCAGCAGCGTCTTCCCCTGCGCCAGCGCAAGGGTCGCCAGCGGCAGCATATCTTCTGCAGCGGGCAGCGTAACGTCACTGGCGTTCAGGGTTAGCTCGTGTCCCTGCTGCAGGGCAGGATAAGCCTGCCAGCCGGTGCCCGCGGTCATCCATTCGCCAGAGAGCGCCTGCATCCGGGCCAGTGCCGCTTCGGGCGACAGCACGCTTTCGCTGGCCTCACCCTGCCAGGCACCCTGTTCATCACGCTGATATGCGGCCCAGTAGACCTCGCCCATCCGCGCATCAATAGCGGTTAATACGCGGGTAGCACCGTGCAGACGCCACGCGCCTTCCGCCAGCGTGGCCAGCGTGGAAACCGCGATCATCGGCAGTGAAGCGCCCAGTGCCAGTCCCTGCGCAATACCAATGCCAATCCGCACGCCGGTAAAACTGCCAGGGCCGCGACCAAAGGCGAGCGCGTCCAGGTCGGTCAGTTCCAGCTGCTGTGCCAGCAGTAGCTCCTCGATCAGCGGTAAAATACGCTGGGTGTGATCGCGCGGGGCAATTTCGAATCGGGCATCAATCTGTTGCTGATTCAGCAAGGCGGCTGAACAGGCTTCTGTCGCCGTATCCAGCGCTAAAATTCGGGCTGACATGACTACCTCAGAAGAAAGAAAACGGCGCGCATCTTAGCATAAAATTACGCGTCTGGTTCGGGTTGCTGGCGGATAAAGGCGATGGCGCGGGCAATGTCCCGGGTGCGCGGCGTCGGCGGCAGGCTATTGAGAAACAGCGCGCCATAAGGACGTGAAACCAGACGCTGATCGCAAATGACCAGTACGCCACGATCGTCGGTATCGCGGATTAAACGTCCCACGCCCTGCTTCAGGGTGATCACCGCATCCGGCAGCTGCACATCCGTAAAGGGATCGCCGCCACGAATCCGGCAATCTTCCATTCTGGCTTTCAACAGCGGATCTTCCGGTGAGGTGAACGGCAGTTTATCGATGATCACCAGCGACAGCGCATCACCCCGCACATCCACGCCTTCCCAGAAACTACTGGTCGCCACCAGCAGGGCATTGCCCTTATCGATGAACTGTTTCAGCAACTGACCCTTGCTGGTTTCACCCTGCACCAGCACGGGCAGCGTCATTGAGGCGCGAAATTCTGCGGCCAGCTCACGCATCATCAGATGCGACGTGCAGAGAAAGAAACAGCGGCCTTTATTGGCATCAATCAGCGGCTTCATCATTGCGGCCAGCTGGCGTGCACCGCCGGGACGGTTAGGCTCAGGCAGATTGCGCGGAACGCAGAGCAGCGCCTGCTTCGCAAAATCGAACGGGCTGTTCAGAATCAGGCTTTTTGCTGCATTCACACCCAGCCGTTCGGCGAAGTGTGCCATTTTCTCATCCACCGCCAGGGTGGCTGAGGTGAAGATCCAGGCAGCCTTACGATTATCCATTACTTCACGGAAGCGTTCTGCCACCGAGAGCGGCGTCAGCGCCAGGATAAAGTGACGTGAGGTACATTCATACCAGTAGCTGTAGCCCGGCTCGTTAATCGCCCGCAGCCGTTTTAACCGGCCACGGTAGAGCGCGGCTCGCTCGAAGGCGGCATCCAGCAGGGCTGAACGGCCCAGTGAGAGTTTGATAACGTCGTAACAGAGCTCAAGCGCATCATCCAGCAGCGTAAACATCCGCAGGATGTTGTTATCGCTCAGCAGTTCACGCAGGTTACCGCGATAGCCGGGATCGCCTAATGACAGGCGAAAATCCTGCGCGCACTGCGCCAGGCGATCAGCGGATTTCTGCAGCTGCTGAGCATCACGCACCTCGGTGCGGTAGGCGGTAATAATATCTTTGGCGAGATCGAGTAACTGGCGGCTGGAGAGCTGCTGACCAAAATACTGACTGGCGATATCGGGCAGCTGATGGGCTTCATCGAAGATCATCACATCAGCTTCGGGAATAAGTTCGCCAAAGCCGCCCTCTTTCACCACCAGATCGGCAAGAAAGAGATGGTGGTTCACGACCACCACATCGGCGTCCATCGCGCGCTTACGCGCTTTGACCACAAAGCACTCTTTATAGCGCGGGCAGTCAGTGCCGAGGCAGTTATCGTTGGTGCTGGTGACCAGCGGCCAGACCGGGCTGTCTTCGGTCACGCCCGCACAGCTGCTGATGTCGCCATCTTCCGTCTGCGATGACCAGCTGCGCAGCGTCACCAGATCGGTCAGCCCCTGCGCGGTGAGATCGCCGCCCGCCATCGATTGCTGTTCCATGCGTTCCAGGCAAAGGTAGTTGGAGCGTCCTTTCAGCAAGGCCGTTTTACCTTTAAAATCCAGCGCCTTGATCATCGTAGGCAGATCGCGGCCATAGAGCTGATCCTGCAGCGCCTTGGATCCGGTGGAGACAATGACTTTTTTACCGGCCCGCAGAGCGGGAGCCAGGTAGGCATAGGTTTTTCCGGTGCCGGTACCGGCCTCGACCACCAGTTCACCCTGCTGTTTTACGGCTTCAGATACCGCCTGCGCCATCTCACGCTGTGCTTCACGCGGCTTAAAGCCTGCGATCGCCAGCGCCAGCGCGCCATCCACTGCAAAATCGTCTGCCACATACCCTCACTAAGAACGGCAAAAACACTGTAATTATGTCAGTATTGGATCAACAAAGCAAAATTGATAATTATCAATAGCTTATCTATTTTTAGCCGTTGGGAGTGTGGCAACCAGTGGCTCAGGATCGCGTCTGAAAGATGGGAAAAAGGCGGCAGGTGGCCGCCTGAAGAGAAGCGCTCGCAGCACCGGGATGCCTGATGGAAAAGTTGCACCGCGAAAGGCAGCAGAAATCGCTGTGACTACTCTACAATCATGCGCCCATTGAGATGCTGCAACGGACGATTATTGGTGGTTTTCAGCGCCTGTTTAAAGGCGTCGAGCTGCGCCTGAGAGAGCGAAACCGGCTGTTTCAGCACCAGCCAGCGAATCCCTTCGCTGCAGGGTGGCGTCGTCAGGGAGCCGCTGAAACGATAATAGTGCAGATCTTCCGGGAAGAGATCGCGTAAATTTACCTGGCGATTAATGGTTACCTGCTGGTTTTCCTGTTTCGGCATAGCGTCGATCAACGGTGCCAGCGCCGGATTCTCTTCACCGACCTTAAACATCACCGCGACCACGGCCAGATCGCCATCCTCTTTGCTGTGTACAAAGTGGGCTTCAAGGGGAAAGGTGTGCCCATTGATCTGGTTCTCACTCGGCGTAT
This sequence comes from Pantoea sp. RG18, assembly GCF_025910075.1. Taxonomy (NCBI): domain Bacteria; kingdom Pseudomonadati; phylum Pseudomonadota; class Gammaproteobacteria; order Enterobacterales; family Erwiniaceae; genus Pantoea; species Pantoea sp. RG18. The sequence goes on along the minus strand of NZ_JAPCIL010000002.1, from coordinate 750,715 downwards.
GGAAGTGATACTGACGCAGCGTGAACTTTTCCCGATCCAGTACAAAATCATCTTCTTCATCAACGGTCACCTGAATCGTGTGGCCATTGTTGATCACCTTCTCAGCCGACGTATGGTAGGCCAGATCGAGTGCCTGTAAATGCCCCTCAATCGGATCTTTAATATTGATTGGCGACTGGGACTTACCTTCGTGACAGATGTGGAAGTCGCTGGTCAGTTCGCTCCAGTGTTCCGGGCCAGCTTTGCCTTCGTACGTCCAGTGCGGTTCCGCCGCACCGGCTACGTTGAGGGTAGAAAGCGCCACAACCAGACTTAACATTTTTGGTAATTTCATTTTTATCCCTGCTTTATAAGCTTATTTGCGGCAGGGATACTATTCCGCTGACTACTGAATCAGCAAGGTGACAAAATGCGTTAAATCAAAATTAGAACGAATAAAGAGTTTATAATTACAATCAATGTTAATTTAATTAACAAACATCACGATGTTACGTTTTTAAGCACTTCAGGAAAGGGTTGATATCAATCTCTCTGAATAAAAGAGTTTCATTTTTCTATATTTATCATTTTGATCGTCGAAACGAGCCGGGAGGGAAATTTTGCACTAAATTAAGGCGACGTAAGAAACCGCAAAACTGCACGCAGGCGGTTTTGCGGTGCAACGCGATAACGCGTCATAAAAGATTATGCAGGTGACGCTAGACATCCTTTTCTAATGGTTCCTCTTCTTCATCTTCTTCCTCATCTTCAGGATAAATCTCAGCGTCATCGGGCAGCGGCTCATCGTAATCAGGGCGTTCAGACATAATTTCCTCCGGTGTCAGATAGCAATTTTGCTATGCCCTTTGAGTGTAGCTTACTCCTGCCATCTGTTTTGCAAGGCTCGCAAAAGAGATCAGAAATGCGGGCGCTGCCGCAGACTCTGCTTCGCCACTGTGTGAAACAGCCTTGCGTCACAGCCGGTGCTGATAGCGTACCGGTTAATCGGATGCCCATTCGCCTCCCCCAGCCGCGTTATCATTGACGTCAGTCTGATAGCGGGTTTAATAATTCGCCGCTGAAAAAACTGTGCTTTCAAAAAAACCTCTTACTCGTTTAATGAATAAAAGGCCGGAACTTAACTACCTATAATATAGGGACACGAAAAGTTAATGATGCGATTCAAAGCACAATCATGCACAAAGAAAGGTAACATTAAATAAAAACTCAACAGGAATAGCATTAAACATCGTTCTGTTGTTATAAGAGAAAATCCCTGATATAAAAGAGACAGAATTTAAACGTAATCTGTGAGCATTAGCGGATTGAATATTTCCTCTGATGCAGCCACGCTGACTTAACAGATGGTAGAGAGGTAATTAAAATTCAGGAATTCTGTTATCTCTCACAGGCAATAAAAACTTGTCGCCGGATGAGTCACATCACAATAGAAACCATGCCTCACGGCATCCGTCCTCTTTAAAAGGCCGTTTAAGACTATCTCGCTAAAGATATCCGTTAATGTAAATGAAGTGGGGTTTTATATTATAAGTTAAGTGGGATGTAATCTGGCTGTTGCTGCCCTGTTGCATCCATCTGTCAGTCAGGACACCATTACATCAATAAGGAGAAATATCATTGTTCCCAAAATTACCCCGGTATAGCTTAGTGATTCTGACGCTGAGCGGTTGCGTTACCAACGATGAGGTCAAACTTAACCCAGTTGGTCAACATAGTGAACCTGTCATGCCGCATATAAACCAGGGGATCAGCCCTACACAGCGGCGCGCGATTATGTCCGGCGAACAACCAGACTGGTCTGACGTTTATCCTCAGCGAATCTATAAAAACTCGTCAGCAGTCAGGAAATGATCTGCACGTCGTAACGGCTAACGTCGTTACTCCACCACACAACATAACGTGAAAATATTTTGGAAAAGAGTAATCAAATCATAGATGATGTCTCCCTATGGGATTGGATTGTCACATTAATTTTAACCGGCATACCCGTATTAAATCTTTTCATGCTGCTTTACTGGTCCTTAAACCGAAGGACTAAACGTTCAAAGAAAAACTACGCCAGGGCGAGTTTATTATTGATATTCATCGTACTTATCTTCTATATCATCACCCTGGAAGTTACAACGGGCTATTTTCTTTTTAAACATTACTGATCCTTAAACTGACAGCGTCACACCCTTAAATGGAGTTTTTATGGTGCGTTATTTCACTTTTCTATTATTGGGCGTCACTTCCGCTTGCTGCATAGCAAAAACGTCAGTGGTGATAAATAACACCCTGAAAGCGCAAGAGATAAAATCGGCAAAAATTGTTTACATTGGCGAGGTTAATGGCACTAAAGTGGCAGAACTGATGGCAGGCATCGATGATATTAATGCAAGTTACCCTGCTGTAAAAGAAATATCGCTTTATATAAACAGCTTTGGCGGCGACATGGAAGCTGGCTATATGGGCGGCCAGGCCGTCAGGGGGTCAAGGATTCCGATAAAAACCATCAATGTCGCAATGACAGGTTCGGCGGCTACCCTGATTTATTGCTCAGGGGCGCAAAGGGAAACATTACCCAGCGCGACATTTTTAATCCATCCTGCAGCGAGTCAAAACATTCAGAGCAACTATCTGAAAAAAAATGAAGTCATTTTACTCAGCAGAGATATCGATAATGTCAGTAAACTATTCAGGGACACCTATGCATCCTGTTTCAAAGATGACGGGAAAGAGATAGATAAAGCCCTATTCAGTGAAGACAACCGTATTTACCTGCGTTTTCCAGAATCTGTAAAACAGGGTATTGCACAAAAACGTATTGAAGGAATCGTACCCGCTGATGTCGCTTATTACATTTTCACTTCAGAGGCCAGCGGCTAGCAAAAAATAACGTTATTTATGCCTGCTGGACGAATACTTTTTATCAGATATGCGCCGCCTGGACAGATGGGCGTGCTGGCGGGGAGACATATCGAGCCGTTAGCGGGTAATCCAGAGAAGAACATAACGCAGACGACGTTCAGATGGGACGCCGCAGGATCTCACCATCAATATCACGGTGGATTTTCGCAGTAAGCGCTACCCTTGCATGGTGAGTTTTTTGAGCAGCAATAGCAGGGTTGATTCAACACTGGCCGATAAAAAGCGGCAAATAAAGCAGGCCGCTCAGCCAGATACGGCTTATTCTGGTACAGGGCGTTTATCTGTTTCTGGCTGGTGACCTGATATCACGATTATTGGCGACGCTGCTCTTGCGACCTGCTTATAAGCGGACGTACAACGCGCCCGCCAGCATAACGATGAACAGAATAGCGAAGGTAATAAAGCCCTGCTTAGTGCCACGGGACAATCCAACAAACGCCGAAACCACAATAAACAGCAGCGTCAGTGCGCCGACCATCACCCAAAAAAGATACTGCGTATTCGCCATGCCTGAATCCTCATCCGTAGCGCGATTTATCTGCTGTTTTATAACATTTTTATGCCGCGCGTGCCCTCACTTCTCCCGCTCTTTCGACGCTTCATGCTGCTTTAGCGCAGCAGGGCTGCAACAGTGACAACGTCCGCGGCCAATTATCATGATGCAGACAGTGTGATGCAGTTAGCAAATGCAGAGGAACGCAGCGAGTAAACAAACGCGCGGATTATAATGATTAAATCAGCTTACCGTTGGGATGTGGCACCCGTAGGCTGACGTGCTGAGACTGGTTTAACATTGCCGTTCAGGCGGTGTTAAACAGATGGCCTTAACCCGACTGCCTGACTCAGGCGGAGGAATGTATGAACTGTTTCCGCATCGGCTCTCTGGCTGGCGTGCTGCTGCTCTGCGGCTGCCAGGCACCCACGCCTGATCAGGCTCGTCTGCAGCAGCCTGTTTTTCAGGGTCAAAGCACCCGCACCGTCCCTCAGCTTAGTGACTGTATTTACCGCGGCTGGTCCACCACCAGCGTCATTGCCAGAGATAACACCACCCACACCCAGCCCAACGGCAGCGAGATCAGCGTTTTTACCTGGGAAGATTCGATTTTTGCGGATGTGTCGCCCCGCCGAAAAGGGGCTGAGGTGAAATATTTCACGACTTTCCGGATGGCACCTCAGGTGATGGCGGACAGACAGGCGATTGTTGAGCGCTGCCTGTAAGGCGTAAGGGGTGACAGCGATGTCGGGAGTGTGCCAGGCTAATGCGCAATTAACCAGGGAGAAACCGATGAGTATTACCCGCATTGACCCGGAACACCGTATGTCCGAAGCCGTGATCCACAACGACACGATCTATTACACCAGTGTGCCTGAGAATCTGGATGCCGACGCAGAAGCGCAGACAGCCAATGCGCTGGCAGTAATTGATGCGATTCTGACACGGCTCGGTAGCGATAAAAGCAAAATCCTTGATGCGACGCTGTTTCTGGTGGATAAGGCCGATTTCCCTGCGATGAACCGCGCATGGGACGCATGGGTCTCTCCAGGTAATGCGCCGGTGCGCTGCACGGTACAGGCCGGGCTGTTGAATCCGAAGTACAAAATCGAAATTAAAATTATCGCTGCACGTTAAAAACGCCGGGCGTTATTCCTCTTCGTTTTCTTCATCTTCGTCTTCGAATAGCGCCCGAATCCGTTCGCCCTTGAAATTTTGTCGGATCTCCTGCGCCACCTGGGTGATCGCTTCACCGCTCGACAAACCTCCCGCCATCAATTCCTGAATACGTTCGACGGCCTGCTGCTGCTGCTCATGAGAGAGAGCCGGTATTCCTATAAACATGTTTCACTCCTGCGTTGGGGCAGACAGTATCCCACGCGGAACTAACAGGTGCCAGTCAGGAAAAAATATGGCAGTCTGACCGCCTCTTTGCTCTCTGATTTCTCTGCCCGATGATTGTTGAAACCCTCAGTCTTGATTATACCCCGGATGCGCTGACTCAGCGCTTTGCCCCGATTGCCCATCTGCCCTGGGCGATGCTGCTCTCCTCCGCGCAGGCGAACCACAGCGACAACCGCTTTGATATTCTGACCGCCGATCCCCGCGCCACCCTGGTGACCCGCGGTGCGATGACTACGCTCAGCGACCCGACCGGCACGACCGAATCAACCGCCGATCCCCTGCTGCTGGTGCAGCAGCAGTGTGATGCGCTGGGCGTGACGCCGGCTGCCAGCGATGCCCTGCCGTTTCAGGGCGGTGCGCTGGGCCTGTTTGGTTATGATCTGGGCCGCCGGTTTGAGTCCCTGCCTCAGCAGGCCGCAGCCGATCTCACCACGCCTGACATGGTGGTGGGTATCTATGACTGGGCATTGATTGCCGATCATCATCAGCAGACCCTGACGCTGGTGGCATTAAAGAACGCGGAAGAACGCGCCGCCTGGCTGGCGCAATGGCCGGCGCGCGAGGCCGTGCCCTTTTCACTGACCAGCCGCTGGCGCTCCAACCTGAGCTATGCAGATTACGCTGCGCGTTTTGCGGCGGTTCAGGCCTATATTCAGGCGGGTGACTGTTATCAGGTTAATCTGGCGCAGCGCTTTCAGGCCAGTTACCAGGGTGATGAGTGGCAGGCGTTCAGTATACTCAATGCGGCTAACCGCGCGCCGTTCAGCGCTTTTCTGCGTCTGCCGGAGAGCGCGATCCTCAGCCTGTCGCCGGAGCGCTTTCTGTCGCTGAATAATAAACAGATCGAAACCCGACCGATTAAAGGTACCCGGCCACGCTGTGACGATCCGATTGCTGATGCGCAACAGGCTGAGTCGCTGCGCCATGCAGAAAAAGATCGGGCCGAAAACCTGATGATTGTCGATTTACTGCGCAACGATATTGGCCGCGTGGCGCTACCTGGCTCGGTCACGGTGCCTGAACTGTTTGTGGTTGAACCCTTCCCCGCCGTGCACCACCTGGTGAGCACGGTGCGGGCGCAGCTGCCTGATACTCTGCAGGCCACCGATCTGCTGCGCGCCTGTTTTCCGGGCGGCTCGATTACCGGTGCGCCCAAGATTCGCGCGATGGAGATTATTGATGAACTGGAGCCGCAGCGGCGCAATGCCTGGTGCGGCAGCATCGGTTATCTCAGCCTGTGTGGCCGGATGGATACCAGCATCACCATTCGCACGCTGATCGCTGAAGGTCAGCAGCTCTACTGTGCGGCGGGCGGCGGGCTTGTTGCAGACAGCGATCCCGAAGCGGAGTATCAGGAAACACTCGACAAAGTCAGCCGGATCTTACCGGCACTGGAACAAACCGGAGGTTCAGTTGGCCCTGACGCTTGATGATTTTCGCAGCCGTTTTCTGTTGCAGCAGCCAGCCCGCAGCACACAATTGCTATCCGGGCGCCATGCGGCGGTGCTGGTGCCGATTGTGGCACGGCCTGAACCCGGTCTGTTGCTGACGCAGCGCTCACACGCCCTGCGCAAACATGCCGGACAGGTCGCCTTTCCCGGCGGGATGCAGGATGACACTGACGCATCGCTCATCGCCACAGCACTGCGTGAAGCACAGGAAGAGGTTGGCATTGAGCCGCATCAGGTCGAGGTATTAGGCGCACTGCCCGCCGTGACCAGCAGCACCGGCTTTCAGGTGACGCCGGTACTGGGGATCATTCCGGCCGATCTGCGATTAACGATTAATCCGGATGAGGTGAGCAGCGCCTTTGAGATGCCGCTGGCCGAGGCTTTGCAGCTCAGCCGCTACAGCGCGCTGGAGGTGCATCGGGCTGGCGTTCGCCACCCGGTCTGGCTGTCGCGCTATCAGGATTATCTGGTGTGGGGCATGACCGCGGGTATTATCCGCTCACTGAGTACTCAGATCGCATTCTGAAACCTTTCTCGTTTTTCTCTCTCCGGCCCGTCAGGTTACTGGCGCGCTGCACTATAATTTTTTCTATAAGTTTTGATAAGTTTATTTCATGCGAAAAGCTGCTCTTTCCTGGTGCATGACCATTACTATGGGCGCCATAAACTGCCCCGGCAGACTGAGAATAATTGTGAGGAGTGTCACCTGTGATTAGTGTTTTTGACATGTTCAAAGTGGGCATCGGCCCCTCAAGTTCGCATACTGTCGGCCCGATGAAAGCAGGTAAACAGTTTGTGGATTTGCTGTGCGAACAGGAAAAGCTGCAGGAGGTCACCCGGATCGCCGTGGATGTTTACGGTTCTCTCTCTCTGACCGGCAAAGGCCATCACACTGATATCGCCATCATTATGGGTCTGGCGGGTGAATCGCCGGATACGGTGGATATCGATGCGATCCCCGCCTTTATTAAAGATGTTGAGCAGCGTGAGCGACTGCTGCTGGCGAAAGGCGCACATGAAGTGGATTTCCCGCGTGAAGGGGGCATGGTATTTCGCAGTGAAAACCTCTCCCTGCATGAAAATGGCCTGCGCCTGCTCGCGTTTGCGGGCGACCTGCTGATTCTGTCAAAAACCTATTACTCCGTTGGCGGTGGTTTCATTGTTGATGAAGAGCACTTCGGGCAGTCGGCACTGGATGAAGTCTCTGTGCCCTGGCCGTTCCACTCCGCCAAAGATCTGCTGGCTCACTGTCGTGAAACCGGCCTGTCACTCTCAGGTCTGGTGATGAAAAATGAGCTGGCGCTGCACAGCCGCGATGAGATCCATGCCTATTTCACTAACATCTGGCAGACGATGCAGGCCTGTATCGATCGCGGTCTGAATACCGAAGGCGTGTTGCCAGGGCCACTGCGCGTGCCGCGTCGCGCCGCCTCCCTGCGTCGTCTGCTGACCTCCTCTGACAAGCACTCAAGCGATCCGATGATTGTAATCGACTGGATCAATATGTATGCGCTGGCCGTTAACGAAGAGAACGCCGCGGGAGGCCGCGTGGTGACCGCGCCAACTAACGGTGCCTGCGGTATCGTGCCTGCGGTGCTGGCTTACTACGATCACTTCATTGAGCCGGTGACACCCGACATTTTCCTGCGCTATTTCCTCGCCTCTGGCGCCATCGGCGTGCTGTACAAAATGAACGCCTCTATTTCAGGCGCGGAAGTGGGCTGTCAGGGTGAAGTGGGTGTCGCCTGTTCTATGGCGGCGGCCGGTCTGGCTGAACTGCTGGGCGGCAGTCCGGAGCAGGTCTGCGTGGCGGCTGAAATCGGCATGGAACATAACCTTGGACTGACCTGTGACCCGGTAGCCGGTCAGGTTCAGGTGCCCTGCATTGAGCGCAATGCTATCGCCTCGGTTAAAGCGATTAACGCGGCGCGCATGGCACTTAGGCGCACCAGCGAACCCCGCGTCTCGCTGGATAAGGTTATCGAGACAATGTATGAAACCGGCAAAGATATGAACGCCAAATATCGTGAAACTTCGCGTGGCGGTCTGGCGATTAAAGTTCAGTGTGATTAAGCGAAACGATTAACTGACTAAAAAACGTGCAAACGTAATAAAATCCGCATCCTGCGCTATCTCAGCGCAGGTTTAACCGGTAGAGTGATTTCCGCGCAGCCGTCCGGCTTACGCAACTTTCCAGACCCGCTTTTCTGCATTCCGGCCTCAATGTTGATCTGACCGTGCCGATACTCACCCCGTTGTGTTTTGCTTTTTACTGGCTTTTTGGGAAGGTGAATACAGATGTTTATGGCCCAGCAATCTGTTGGACAATTCAGACGCAAGCGTGTGCTGATAGCGCTGTCGATCGCCACCGTGGTGCTGATATTAACCCTGGCCTTTCGCTATATCGAAGAGAAGTCACGTATCGAGCAGCAGGCGACGGATTTCGCCGATAAAGCGATTATGCGGTTTGACCGGATGTTTTCACCGCTGGAGGTTTCAGCCAATAATACGCTGGGTCTGGTCGGCGTTCCCTGTCAGGATGTTCGCTTTCCACTCATCGAAAAAATTTCTTCCCTGCAGACGGTCCGGGCGATTCTGCTGGTGGATAACGACGTGCTCTACTGCTCCAGTATTTATGGGCCGCGCACCATCCCCTTTAGCCAGACTTACCCTGACTTAGCCTTTAACAGTCAGCGCATGACGCTGGCAACCGATGAGTATCTGCTGAAAGGCTCGCCCATTTTACTGCTGTGGACGCCAAAGAGCCTGGATAACCGCTCCGGGATTTTGCAGGTGATCAACATCGAAATGATGAGCAATTATCTGCTGGAGCCGCAGTTGCCCTGGGTGGAACGCGCTGTCTTTAACGTCAACGGGGAGAGCCTGGAGTATGGCAATCCACTGATCGAGCCCACGGTGCCGGCAGATGATGAAGTGAGCTATGAGCAGGGCTCGCTGCGCTATCCGTTTACGCTTACCCTCTATGGCCCCTCTCCGACCCGCCTGGCGCTGGCGACGCTTCCCTCACAGCTCCCGCTGGCGCTGCTGCTGAGCCTGCTTATGGGTTACATCATCTGGCTGGCGACCGCAAATCGTATGAGCCTGAGCTGGCAAATCAGTTATGGCATTACGGCCCGTGAATTTATGGTTTATTGCCAGCCGCTGATCAACACTAAAAGCGGTGAGTGCGACGGTATTGAGTTACTGCTGCGCTGGCATAATCCCCGTCAGGGCTGGATTGCACCGGATGTCTTTATTCCCCTGGCCGAGCGACAGAACCTGATCAAACCGCTGACGCGCTTTGTACTGAATGAGGTGGTGAGACAGTTACCGCAGTTGCCCGACGATCCCGCGTTCCATATCGCCATTAACGTTGCCGCCAGCCACTTCCGCGACCACGCCATTCTGGAAGATCTGCACAACCTGTGGTGGCCTGCCAATCCGGTGCCGAAACTGGTAGTAGAGCTCACCGAGCGCGATGCCCTGCCGGTCGTGGACCAGTCGGTGATTGCGCAACTGCATGACATCGGTGTCCGGCTGGCGATTGATGATTTTGGCACCGGCCACAGCTCGCTCTCCTACCTGAAAGATCTGCAGCCAGATGTGCTGAAAATCGACAAGATTTTCACCGCAGCCATCGGCACTGACGCGATTAATGCCACGGTGACGGATATGGTGATTTCGCTGGCCCAGCGCCTGAATATCAGTCTGGTGGCCGAAGGCGTGGAGACGGCTGAGCAGGCGGCCTATCTGCGCGAACGCGGCGTGGATCATCTGCAGGGCTACTATTTTGCCCGCCCGATGCCGCTGCAGGATTTCCCGGCGTGGCTGGCGCAGCATCAGGCTGATGCCCGCAGGTGACAATCGCCTGAGCCCCGTTTCGCCCTGCCTGATGACCTTACGCCACAGACAAAAAAACAGCCGCGGCAATGAGCCAGCGGCTGTCGGAGAATTCAGCGCGGCCGGTAAGCCCGGCAGCGCCGCTGCATCAACGAGAACGATTAGCCCTCTTCATCCTCATCATGCGGTTTATCTTTAGTGACCCGCACCAGATCGATACGGTAGTCGGTCGCTTCGATAATCTGGAAGTGCAGCGGAGTAATATCAATCACATCGCCAGGAAGCGGTAACTGCCCTTTCTGCTCAATCAGCAGGCCCGCCAGCGAGGCGTGGTCTTCTGTCGGGTCGACCAGCTCATGGAAGTCGAGCAACTGCTGCAGCGAGTGCAGATCGGTCCCCCCTTTCACTAACCAGCCATCACCATCCGCAATAATATCGGGCGTTTCATCTTCATCCGGGAATTCACCCGCAATCGCTTCCAGCACGTCCAGCGGCGTAATCAGACCCTGAACCACACCAAACTCATTGGTGACAATCACGAAGCTGCCTTTGGCACGACGCAGCACGCCAAGCAGGTTGATCGGATCCAGCGTCTCCGGCACCACGATAGTCGGTGTATTGGCCGCAAAAGTCGCCACATCCACACCGTGCTCCAGCGCCACCAGTAGCTCTTTGGCTCGCACTACGCCGACAATTTCATCCAGTTCACCCCGACAGACCGGGAACAGGCTGTGTGGGGTATCAAGCAGCTGACCGCGAATCTCATCTACCGGACGATTCGCATCGACCCAGGAGATTTCACCTCGCGGCGTCATGATGCTGCGAATCGAGCGGGAAGCCAGCGTCAGCACGCCATTAATCATATAGCGCTCTTCATCTTTAAACGCTTCCTGCGGCATCGCTTCCGCCAGCGCAGCCTCTTCGCTGCTGCTGGTGTTGCCATTGCTGGCGGTCTGGGCACGGTTGCGGCCCCCCATCAGGCGTAAAATCGCTTCGGCGGTGCGTTCACGCATCGGGCGATTTGACTGATGGCGGATAAAGTTACGACGTGCAACCTGGTTGAACAGCTCAATCAGAATCGAGAAGCCAATCGCCGCATAGAGGTAGCCTTTAGGAATATGGAAACCAAAGCCTTCTGCCACCAGCGACAGACCGATCATCAGCAGGAAGCTCAGGCAGAGCACCACTACAGTCGGATGCGCGTTAACAAAATTGGTTAACGGCTTAGATGCCAGCAGCATCACACCCATCGCAATCACCACGGCGGTCATCATCACCGGCAGGTGGTTCACCATACCCACGGCGGTAATCACAGCATCCAGCGAGAAGACCGCGTCCAGTACCACGATCTGCGTCACGACAGCCCAGAAACTGGCATATCCCCGATTACCGGATCCGTCGAGCTGCCGGTTCTCCAGCCGCTCGTGCAGCTCCATGGTCGCCTTAAACAACAGGAACAGACCACCCGCCAGCAGAATTAAATCACGACCGGCAAAGCTGAAACCGCCTACGCTAAAGAGAGGCGTCGTCAGCGTCACCATCCAGGAGATCAGCGACAGCAGACCCAGACGCATGACCAGCGCCAGTGACAGGCCAATCAGGCGAGCTTTATCACGCTGCTTCGGCGGCAGTTTGTCGGCCAGGATGGCAATAAACACCAGGTTATCAATGCCGAGTACGATTTCCAGCACCACGAGCGTCAGTAAACCCGCCCAGATTGAGGGGTCGAATAAAAATTCCATTATTTATGACTCCAGAACAGGGAACAGATCGCGGTGCTGCTTATCAGCGCAGCAATGCGTGACATGCAGGTAGTCGGGAAAGCGGTGAAAACGCCGTGAGGCGAAGGGTGACGCGCCAGCAGGCGCAAAGAACAGATTAAGCGACGTCGGTGACGATCCATAAAGGTGGGCTGAAGCCCGTTACTCCTGAGTAATAAACAGAACGTTAATGTATCAGGTCGGCGAAGTGCGTCAAAAAATTTTCTTATTTTTACAATCTGCCTGACGGATGATCAGGCGCATAAAAAGGGTTACTGGCCACTTCACAGGATGAATAGCTGACAGACATCACATAATTTATTTTTTCGATCACTAAAATAAATCGCGACTTTACCGCCTTGACGTAGTTAACCCATGTTTTTTCGACGCTATACCGATAATTCGAATCATCCGGTTAAACAGATCATCAAAGCAATTCAATACAGTTCATTGACTCAGATGAGCATCTCTAGCGAACGGAGGTAGCACGTGACCATTGCGATAGTAATTGGTACACACGGCTGGGCAGCGGAACAACTGCTGAAAACAGCAGAAATGCTGTTGGGCGAGCAGGACAATGTCGGCTGGATAGATTTTGTCCCCGGTGAAAATGCAGAAACGCTGATTGAAAAATATCAGGCACGACTGGCAGAACTTGATACGACGCAGGGAGTCCTGTTTTTAGTTGATACCTGGGGTGGCAGTCCGTTTAATGCGGCCAGTCGCATCGTGGTCGACAAACCGCAGTATGAGGTCATAGCCGGGGTCAATATCCCGATGCTGGTCGAAACCCTGATGGCGCGCGATGACAATCCCGGTTTTGACGAGCTGGTCGCCGTGGCGGTGGAGACCGGCCGTGAAGGCGTCAAAGCCCTGAAAGCCAAAGAAGAAGCGCCGGCGCCAGCCGCGGTGAAACCGGCCGCTGCGGTGCAACCGGCTAAGCCGATGGCGCCTGGTGACCACATGAAAATCGGGCTGACACGCATTGATGACCGTCTGATTCATGGGCAGGTGGCAACGCGCTGGACCAAAGAGACCAACGTTCAGCGCATTATCGTAGTCAGCGATGAAGTGGCCAACGATCATGTGCGCAAGACTCTGCTGACGCAGGTCGCTCCGCCCGGCGTCACGGCCCATGTGGTGGATGTCGATAAGATGGTGCGGGTGTGGAACAACCCGAAGTATGGTCAGGATCGCGTGATGCTGCTGTTTACCAATCCCACCGATGTACTGCGCGTGGTGGAACAGGGTGTCGATATTAAAACCGTCAACATCGGCGGTATGGCGTTCCGCCAGGGGAAAACTCAGGTCAATAATGCGGTCTCGGTCGATGAAAAAGATATTGCCGCATTCCGCAAACTCAATGAACGCAATATTGAACTGGAAGTGCGTAAAGTTTCCAGTGACCAGAAACTGAAAATGATGGATCTGATCGCGAAAGTTAACGCGTAACAGAAGCACTTATGCGCCTGCGTTTCCGGGCTCCTGGTTATCCTGCTGAGGACAAGAAGTATGATGGAAATAACCTCGCTACAAATTATTTTGATTTTTATTGTCGCCTGTATTGCCGGTATGGGGTCGATTCTGGATGAGTTCCAGTTTCACCGTCCCCTGGTGGCCTGTACCCTGATTGGTATGGTGCTGGGTGATATGAAAACCGGCATTATTATCGGCGGTACGCTGGAGATGATTGCGCTGGGCTGGATGAACATCGGTGCCGCCGTTGCGCCTGATGCCGCCCTCGCCTCCATTATCTCGACCATCCTGGTTATCGCTGGCGGTCAAAGTGTGGGTGCCGGTATTGCGCTGGCGATTCCGCTGGCCGCCGCCGGACAGGTACTGACCATTATCGTGCGTACGCTGACCGTCGCCTTCCAGCATGCGGCTGACAAAGCCGCAGAGAAAGGTAACCTCACGGCCATCTCCTGGATCCACGTCTCTGCCCTGCTGTTACAGGCGATGCGTATCGCTATCCCGGCGCTGATTGTGGCGATTTCGGTCGGCACCAGTGCGGTTCACGCCTTACTCAGCTCTATTCCGGACGTGGTGACCAACGGCCTGAATATCGCCGGTGGCATGATTGTGGTGGTCGGTTATGCGATGGTCATCAACATGATGCGCGCAGGCTACCTGATGCCGTTCTTTTACCTGGGCTTCGTCACCGCAGCCTTCACCAACTTTAATCTGGTGGCGCTGGGCGTCATTGGCGTGGTCATGGCGGTGCTCTACATTCAGCTCAGCCCGAAATACAACCGTGTGGCGGGAGCACCAACAGGTGCTGCGACCGCAAACGATCTTGATAACGAACTCGATTAAGGAACAGGTGAGCACATGGTTGATATTACGAAAGTCGAAAAGAAACTGACACCCGGTGATGTTCGCGCCGTCTTTCTGCGCTCTAACCTGTTCCAGGGTTCATGGAACTTTGAACGCATGCAGGCGCTGGGCTTCTGCTTCTCAATGGTGCCGGTGATCCGCCGTCTCTATCCTGAGAACAATGATGATCGTAAGCAGGCGATCAAGCGTCATCTGGAGTTCTTTAATACCCATCCTTATGTGGCCGCGCCGGTTCTGGGCGTGACTATGGCGATGGAAGAGCAGCGTGCTAACGGCGCCCCGATCGACGATGGCGCGATTAACGGCCTTAAAGTCGGCCTGATGGGACCGCTGGCCGGTGTTGGCGACCCGATCTTCTGGGGTACGGTGCGCCCGGTGTTTGCCGCGCTGGGAGCCGGTATCGCCATGAGTGGCAGTCTGCTGGGTCCGCTGCTCTTCTTTGTGCTGTTTAACCTGGCACGTCTGCTAACCCGCTACTACGGCGTGGCCTATGGCTATCGCAAAGGGATAGATATCGTCAGTGATATGGGCGGCGGTTTCCTGCAGAAACTCACGGAGGGGGCGTCGATTCTCGGCCTGTTTGTCATGGGGGCGCTGGTCAACAAGTGGACACACGTTAACATCCCGCTGGTGGTGTCACGTATTACCGACTCGACCGGTAAAACCACCGTCACCACTGTACAGTCGATCCTTGATCAGCTGATGCCGGGCGTGGTGCCGCTGCTGCTGACCTTTGGCTGTATGTGGCTGTTACGCCGTAAAGTGAACGCGCTGTGGATTATCGTCGGCTTCTTTGCCATCGGTATCTTTGGTTACTGGATCGGCCTGCTCGGTCTGTAATTTCACCCGGCCGGGAGCCTGTGCTCCCGGCTTTTAAGCGTGGTGAGCTGAGCCACAACCGGCTGAGCTCACCCTGTTTGAGGTAGCTGTGATGTCATTAACCGATGCGCTGATTGCGTGTTGTATTGCCGCCCTGATGGGGTTTGCCATTTATCATGAGGCGATTCTGCCGCGTCGCCACGGCCCGACCCGCTTACGGGTTGCGCTGCGCAGGCAGCATAAGCTGGATAGCCTGATTTTCATCGGCCTGCTGCTGATCCTGCTGTGGAACAACGTCAGCCATCACGGCCCGCAGCTCACCACCTCACTGCTGATGGTGCTGAGTTTTCTGGCGTTCTGGTTATTCTGGCTGCGAAAGCCAACGCTGCTGATGAAAAGTGAGGGGTTGTTTTACGCCGGTGTCTGGATCGATTACCGGCGAATTCAGGGCATGAATCTCTCTGAGGATGGCATTCTGGTGATTCAGCTGGAACAGCGTCGGCTGCTGATCGCGGTACAGCAACTCGACGATCTGGAGCGCATCTATAACACCCTGGTCGAGGCGCGCTAGTCGCGCTGCCACACAGTCAGGGTAAAGTCTGCGTCGCAGCTGAACTGCTCGCTCTGCTGCAGGGTCTGCCAGACCTCTTCACGCGCTCGCCAGGCGAACGGCGTCATCTGAAGCAGGGTCGTCGCGGCTGCGCCGGTTAATGCCATCGGGTAACGCAGCGCATGCTGCTCCACCTGGCGGAATCCGGGATACGCTTTCTGCTCCGGCACATGCAACTGCACTTCGCGGTAAATCAGTGCCTTGAACTGCTGCAGATGATGCGGGCCCGGTGTCACGGTCAATACCAGGCCACCCGGCTTCAGCACGCGCGCCAGTTCCGCTTCATTGCAGGGTGCGTAGATTCGGACAACCGCATCCAGGGCGTGATCGGCAAAGGGTAAGCGCTGGCTGGAGGCGACGCAGAAGCGCACGGCCGGATAGCGCTTTGCTGCCAGCCGGATCGCCATTCTGGCGACATCCAGCCCATAGACCTGCCCATCCTCGCCTGCTGCGTCAGCCAGTGCGGCGGTGTAGTAACCTTCGCCACAGCCGATATCCAGGATTTTGCACTCCGGCTGGCTCAGCGCGGGCGCAAGCAGGCTGACGACCCGATCACGCAGCGGCTGGTAGTAGCCTGCCTCAAGAAATTCGCGTCGTGCCTGCATCATCTCTGCACTGTCACCCGGTTCACGTGACCGTTTATGCTGAACGGGCAGCAGATTGACATACCCTTCTTTTGCCTGATCAAACTGATGGCGATTCTCGCAGCACCAGCTGCGCGCAGTAAAGGCGAGAGGAGAATGACAAAGAGGGCAAATCAGGGACATAGGGTGCTCCGGCATCAGATAACGCGGCGCAGTGTAACCTTAACGTTTACGCATCGGAAGCATAAAGAAAGCCCCGGCTGAGAAGCCAGGGCTTTGAGATTTCATGTCAGGGTGCAATGCACCGAGGCGGAGTTGAATCAGATAGCCGTAACGTTAACGGCTGCCGGGCCTTTCTGGCCGTCCTGAATTTCGAACTCAACGCTCTGGCCTTCAGCCAGGGTTTTGAAACCATTGCCCTGAATAGCGGAGAAGTGTACGAACACATCTTTGCTACCGTCAGCAGGGGTGATAAAACCAAAACCTTTAGACTCGTTGAACCACTTAACCTGACCTTTAATCTTTGCCATTTTGCAAATTCCTTTAGATGTTTATTTAGCCCGAAGGCTGTCGTACAGAAAAACCAGAGACATTACTGCATGAGGCACTAATTAAGGTTCGGCAAGGAAGCGGTATTCAACGTCAACGTCTTTACTCGTTCTTCTTTACAGACTTCTTTACAGAAGATGCCATGCATAAACAGAACTGTACCTCGTTTAACTCAGGATTTGTTATCACATATCCTAAAAACAATGGCAAGCCATTTTTAAGGGCCTCAGCCAGCCTGCGCACATAATTGCCAGAAGGCTCACATTGCCTGTTCTGTGGCGCTTACAAATGCCGATGCAAATTAAGCACGCTCTCCGGCCAGACCCCTCTCCGGCCTCTGTTGCCGGGTCTAACCCAATGGATACCATAAGAAATTAATATTTCACAAATATGGCAATAACAGAATGAATAAGCGAAGCGCGAAAAGTTGAAAATATCAATAATCCGGCTTCAATCCTGTACAGCGCCTTTTATTTCGTACAGATAACACTTTTTTTGCACCAAAAGCAGGAGCCAGACAGTCGTCCTGCTCCAAATAAAAGCATTGAGCCCGATTTTACTTATTAAGAATTTAACTTTTGATTTGAAAAATTGATATCAGATAATAAAAATCGGGCCTTTGTTTATCTCTGAGGTTTTAGGATAATTCCTGGGTATCCTTATTCAGCCCGCGGCTTTCGCCTATTCGCCACGGTGCGAAACCGCCCTTTTGCTCGTTTGCCCGCAGCAGCGCATCCGCCAGTTCTTTGGGTGGTTCATCCAGCGACTCATCGGCCAGTTCGAACACGCCCCAGTGGATGGGCAGCGTCAGCGGCCTGCCTGCTGCCTGCCATAGCGCCACCGCCTGATCGGGATTCATATGTTGGCCCGCCATGAACCATTCAGGTGCATAAGCGCCAATCGGCAAAGCCGCCAGGCTGAACGGGCCGAGTCGGGCAGCAATCTCCGGCAGGCTATCGCTGTAGCCGCTGTCGCCCGAGAACCAGAAGCGCACGGAGGCAGAACGCACGACCCAGCCGCACCAGAGCGAACGGTTTCGATCACGCGGCGTTCGCATACTCCAGTGACGTGCCGGCACCGCATCAAAACAGAGGTCGCCGACAGTAAACTGTTGCCACCAGTCGAGCTGATGGACCTGTTTCACGCCCCGCGCCCTGCACCATTTTTCCAGGCCCAGCGGCACAATGAAGGTCGCCTGCGGAAAACGCCGGACGATCGCTTTAACCGTCGGCCGATCAAGATGATCGTAATGGTTATGTGAAATAAGCACGACATCCAGACGCGGCAGATCAGCGATGCTAAGCGGTGCGGGCGTTTTTCGCTGCGGCCCGGCAAAAGAGAGTGGTGAGGCGCGTGACGAGAGTGCGGGATCGATCAGGATATATTGCTGGTTCAGCCGCAGCAGCACGGCGGCATGACCCAACCACCAGATGCGATCGTCACTGCCGCGGATATCAGCGTGCTGCCACCACTGTTCGGTGAAAGCCCTGTAGCCCTGCTGCGGTGGCAGCGGCAGCCCCTGCGCTTTGCGCTCCCTGCGCCAGCGCTGCAGATCGCCCGGCTTGCGCCGTTCCGGTTCAGGATTGCAGAATCCCTCGGGCGTGTGATGCGCTTTGCTGCTGTCATACCACGGATTTTTCCAGACCATCCCGCCTCTCTGCTGTGATTATCGTTCCGGAATCAACCGGATAAAATCGCGTTTCTCGCGATCGTCATCGGTTTTTTTACTCTCTGCCCCTGGCTGCATTTCAATCAGACGGCGCAGCAGCTGATTCTGTTTCTTCTGCTCTTCCAGCAAAGATTCCAGTAAGCGGATTTGCTCACCGGCGCGCACGCTGGCGCGGTTGACAAAGAACCAGGCGATAAACGCCACAATCAAAATAATGACCAGCAGGCCATAGCTGACCAGTGGGCCCGAATTTGCGGCTAACTCATTCATAACTGCCTCGTAAAACTAAGTGGAAACGCCAGAACATGGCAACCGCCTATTCTACCTGTCGCCATCGCAAAAGATAATGGAGTTAACATCAATGCAGAATTTGCCGTTTCAGTTATCTCTGATCGATCCCACCAGAAAAGCGAGGCATGCTGATATCATCATAACCGGCGGCACCAGGTGGAGCGCTGAGGTATCTTTCACAAGGAGACATAATGAAACTGTTTATTCGTACGGTAGGCTTGCTGGCGGTGATCTGGCTGGCGATGCTGTTTACCGGCTATGGCGTATTAACCGGCAGTACTAAAAATGCAGCCGGCCTTGGCCTGCAGTGCAGCTATCTGACCGCTCGCGGTGTGATCAGTGCGCAGTATCTGCATACTGACAGTGGCGTGGTGGGTGTGACTGATTGTCCGTTGCTGAAGAAAAGCGGAGAAGTGATCGATAATTAACAAAACAGCGGGCCACATGGCCCGCTGTTTTCAGAACGGATAGTCGTGATAGCCCATCTCTGAGGAGAGCGTGCGCGCCGCCCGATGCAGCATGGCCACGTAATCCTGGCGGGCATCTTCTGAAAAGCGAATGGTGGGAAAAGAGATGCTCAGTCCCGCAATCACCACGCCAAAACGGTCAAACACCGGCACAGCGAGGCAGCGTAAGCCCTCTTCCTGCTCTTCGTTATCTTCACCATAGCCCTGCGTTCTTACCTGATCCAGCGCCGTAATCAACGCCTCCGCGCTTAACAGCGTATTGGCCGTGCTCCGTTTGAATTCGACATCCCGCAGGATCTCCTCAACTTCGCTGCGATCGCGCCAGGCGAGCAGAACTTTTCCAATCGCGGTGGTATGCAGCGGATTACGACGGCCAATGCGCGAATACATACGCAGGTTGTAGAGGGAGTCGATTTTGTGGATGTAGACAATACTGTCCTCTTCCAGCGCCCCCAGATGAATGGTCTCTTTGGTCAGACGCGAAAGCTCACGCATCTGCACATCCGCACTGCGGATTAAATCGACGTTCTGCAGCGCTTTAGCGCCCAGCTCAAACAGCTTCAGTGTCAGTGAGTACTTCTCGCTCTCACCTTCCTGCGTGACATAACCCAGCGACTTCATGGTCTGCAGGAAACGGTAAACGGTGCTTTTTGACATCATCACGCGCTGCGCGAGCTCAGTAATACCGTGATCGCGCTCTTCACCCAGCGCCTGCAGAATGCCGAACACTTTAAGTACCGAAGAGACGGAATCGGGCTGTTTATCATTTTCAGCAGAGGACATCGCGCACCTTGTTAAACCTGTTTCAAAAAAAATGGAACGGACTGTCAGTATAGAGTGAGGCATACGAAGGCAGCAATGCTTTAACCATTACGTCATATTTAAAGACAGTTTTTTATCCGTCCGATCGCTGCATTTCAGCGTTAATTTCATTAGCATGATGATATTCACCCTCTTTAGTAATTAACTTATGACACTCTCTCCTCCTCAGGATGGATTACCCGCGCGTCAGCGCTATATGGCAATCGTCACCATCGCGCTGGGTCTGACCATGGCGGTGCTGGATGGCGCGATAGCCAATGTCGCCCTGCCCACTATCTCGCGCGAACTGAATGCCAGCCCGGCGCAGTCGATCTGGATAGTGAACGCCTATCAGATTGCGATTATCGTCTCGCTGCTGTCGCTCTCCTTTCTGGGCGACATGCTGGGTTATCGCCGCGTCTATCAGGCGGGCCTGGCGCTGTTTATTGCCACTTCGCTGTTCTGCGCTTTCTCCACCACCCTGACCATGCTGACTTTCGCCCGCGTGCTGCAGGGATTAGGAGGTGCAGCGCTGATGAGTGTGAATACCGCGCTGATACGCATTATCTATCCGCAGCGTCATCTGGGACGCGGCATGGCGATCAACTCGCTGGTCGTGGCGGTTTCAACCGCGGCAGGCCCGACGGTCGCCGCAGCGATTCTTTCGGTGGCAAGCTGGAAGTGGCTGTTTCTGATTAACGTCCCGCTGGGTGCCATTGCGCTCTGGCTGGCGCTGCGCACGCTGCCTGATAATCCGCAGAAAGCGACGGCGCAGAAATTTGATGTTCCCAGCGCGATCATGAACGCCCTGTTCTTTGGTCTGATCATCTCTGCGCTGAGCGGGTTTGCACAGGGACAGAGTCATCTGCTGGTGCTGTCGGAGGTCATTGCTCTGCTGGTTGTGGGCTGGTTCTTTATTCGTCGTCAGTTAAACATGGCGGTGCCGCTGCTGCCGGTTGATCTGCTGCGTATCCCGATTTTCAGCCTGTCGATGGGAACGTCGGTCTGTTCGTTCTGCGCGCAGATGCTGGCGATGGTGTCGCTGCCCTTCTTTCTGCAAAACGTCCTGCAGCGTGATGAGGTGGCAACCGGTTTACTGCTGACGCCCTGGCCGCTGGCAACCATGGTATTTGCGCCGATTGCCGGCCGGCTGATTGAACGGGTGCATGCCGGGCTGCTGGGCGGCATCGGGCTGGCCATGTTCGCCCTGGGGCTGTTTCTGCTCGCCTGGCTGCCGGCCAACCCGGGTGATGGCGACATTATCTGGCGTATGATGCTGTGCGGTGCCGGTTTTGGACTGTTTCAGTCACCCAACAACCACACTATTGTCACCTCTGCTCCGCGTCATCGCAGCGGCGGCGCCAGCGGCATGCTGGGCACCGCGCGCCTGCTGGGCCAGAGTATGGGTGCTGCACTGGTCGCGCTGATGTTTAATCTGTTTGATGAACGCGGGACGCACGCTTCGCTGCTGCTGGCGGGCAGCTTTGCCGCCGTGGCCGCGCTGGTCAGTGTGTCACGGATGACGCAGACCCGCGCCTGATGGCAGAAACAGAAAAGGCGACCACCTGACAGAGTGTGACCCGATTCGCTGTAAGGCCGAGCCTTCACAGGGAACCCGGTCAGATCGGAAAGACTTCTGTCATCCATGACGGTCGGCCCGCACCATCCATGGCGCGGGACGCTTTCCTCCTCTGCCCGGGTTCCCTGCATGTTGAGCTAAGATATTGCTGTCAGATTCAGTCTGATTATGGTTTCTAAACAGAAAAGGCGACCCAGGGTCGCCTTTTTTGCTCTGCTTAACGCTACTTCAGATACTGACCGCTGCGCAGTGCTTCAATACGCTTATCTAACGGCGGATGCGACATAAACAGCTCGCTGAACGATTTGCCCTTACCGTTGATACAGAACGCCATCATGCTGCTCGGCTCCTGCGGTTCGTAGCTGGTTTTCAGGCGCTGTAACGCCGCAATCATCTTCTCACGACCTACCAGCTTCGCTGAACCGGCATCGGCATGGAACTCACGGTGACGCGAGAACCACATGGTGATGATGCTGGCGAGAATACCAAACACCAGTTCCAGCACCATCGACACCGCAAAGTAGACCAGCGGGTTGCCGTTGCTGCTCTCCTCACCATCGCGGTTGCCGGACATAAAGCCCGCCGCGATCTGCGCCAGAATACGTGAAACGAAAATCACAAAGGTGTTCACCACACCCTGGATCAGCGTCATGGTGATCATGTCGCCGTTGGCGATGTGGGACACTTCGTGTGCCAGCACCGCTTCCGCTTCATCACGGCTCATGTTCTGCAGCAGACCGGTTGAGACAGCAACCAGTGAGGCGTTACGCCGTGCGCCAGTCGCAAAGGCGTTGATGTCAGGTGCGTGATAGATCGCCACCTGCGGCATCGCAATACCCGCCTGCTGTGCCTGACGGCCAATTGTATCCACCAGCCAGCGCTCGGTTTCGTTGCGTGGCTGTTCAATCACTTCACCGCCAACCGATCGCAGTGCCATCCACTTCGACATCAGCAGTGAAACAAACGCACCGCCGAAGCCAAACAGGCCTGCCATGATCATCAGGCCCTGAACACTGCTTGACTGGATCCCTGTCAGGCTGAGAATCAGCCCGAATACCAACATCACAGCCAGGTTGGTCATCAGGAAAAGAGCAATACGCATCATTTTTGTTAATCTTCCTCAGTAGTTCACGCGCCTATACGCGGATCCATATCCTATGGGCATTGGGCTGCTTTTCAAGCAACCTTAACGTTTAAGTGCCTAAAAAGACATAACTTTACATTGTGACACGCCTGATGAGGAGCCCAGCCTTCAGGCTCCTTCACCAGCGCTAATCATTGCTTACTGGAAACTTTTCTGAGTACAAAAAAAAGCACCGCTGAGCGGTGCTTTTTCTGGCAATAGCGGATTATTTAGCCGCTGGCGCCTCTGGCTGGGATTTCTCCAGCTGCGCAAGATCGTTAGCGATCTTCACCGTCTCATCAAGATAGGGATCCGGCTCTTTATAATCTTTCGGCAACTCATCCAGATTTTTCAGCGGTTTTTTGCCTTCGGCCTGATAGCGCGCGTTGATCCGCTCCAGACGAGACGCATCATCTTCGTGGTTCTCTTTCTCGCGCTGAGCAAGATTAAGCGACACGATGTTGCGCTTATCTTTCAGGGCATTGTAACGGGCAATGTCCTTCATGATGTACTGGAACTCGCGATCCTGAGCAATGCGGTCAGCATGCTGCTTAGTCAGCTGCACCACCAGCGGTTTCACATCACCGGTTTTGACATAGGTCGCCGCTTTGATGCTGTC
This sequence comes from Pantoea sp. RG18, assembly GCF_025910075.1. Classification (NCBI taxonomy): domain Bacteria; kingdom Pseudomonadati; phylum Pseudomonadota; class Gammaproteobacteria; order Enterobacterales; family Erwiniaceae; genus Pantoea; species Pantoea sp. RG18. The sequence goes on along the minus strand of NZ_JAPCIL010000002.1, from coordinate 727,409 downwards.
CCACGGCAGTGCGTTATCTTCAAATTTCTCACCGGTTTCAGCCGCTTCAACGCCGGTTGGCATCAGCAGATCCGGCGTGACGCCTTTACGCTGAGTACTGCCGCCGTTAATGCGATAGAACTTCTGAATGGTGTAAGAAACGGAGCCTAACGCAGGCCACTCCGGACGCAGCATCTGATCGTAGATGCGGTTCAGAGAGCGATACTGCTGAACGGTGCCTTTACCAAAGGTTGGCTCGCCAACAATCACCGCGCGACCGTAATCCTGCATCGCGGCAGCAAAGATCTCAGAAGCTGAGGCGCTGAAGCGATCGACCAGCACCACCAGCGGTCCTTTGTAGTAGACAACGCCGTCGTTATCGCTGTCTTCACGAACCCGACCATTGTTGTCGCGTACCTGAACCACCGGACCACTCGGAATAAACAGACCGGAAAGCGAGACTGCTTCGGTCAGCGCGCCGCCGCCGTTAGTACGCAGATCGATTACCACACTGTCGACGTTCTGTTTCTGCAGTTTCTGCAGCTGTACTTTGACGTCGTCGGTGAGGCCGACATAGAAACCAGGAATATCGAGCACGCCCACTTTCTGCTTGCCGACATTTTTGATGGTCAATTTAACCGCGCGATCTTCCAGACGGATTTTCTCACGCGTCAGCGTCACAGTACGGGTTTTAGTACCCTTACCGGCTGGCAGAACTTCCAGGCGCACTTTGCTGCCCTTAGGTCCTTTAATTTTTGCCACGACATCATCCAGACGCCAGCCGATCACATCTTCCATCGGCTTGCCTGGCTGACCCACACCGACGATGCGATCGCCAACGGTAATGGCTTTGCTTTTCGCGGCCGGGCCGCCTGCAACCATCGAGTTGATCACCGTATAGTCGTCATCCATCTGCAGAACCGCACCGATGCCTTCCAGTGACAGGCTCATCTCGGTGTTGAACTGCTCGGTGTTACGCGGCGACAGATAGCTGGTGTGCGGATCGATTTCGCGGGCAAAAGCGTTCATCACCAGCTGGAAAACATCTTCACCGTTGCTCTGGGCCAGACGACGGATAGCGAAGTTGTAACGCTTGGTCAGAACGTCGCGGATCTCGTTATCATCTTTGCCCGCCAGCTTCAGACTCAGCTGATCATATTTGACCTTGGCATCCCACAGCGCATTCAGTTCAGACTGATCTTTCGGCCAGGGTGCTTTCGCGCGGTCAATGTCGATAGTGTCATTGCCGCTGAAATTCATCGGACGAGCCAGCACCGTCAGCGCATATTGATAGCGCTCAAAACGGCGTTTCTGCGCCAGATTATAAATATCGTAAAAGAGATCCAGCTTGCCACTGCGCAGCTCATCGCCGACGGTGTTTTTTTTGCTGGCAAACTGCGCCACATCTGACGCCAGCAGCACATTGTGGCTGTAGTCGAGCATGTTCAGATAGCGATCAAAAATTTTCGCTGAAAAGTTCTGATCCAGGTCGAACTGGCGATAGTGGGAACGGGTAAAGCGCGAGGTTACGCGCTCACTGACCGTCGGATCCTGCGGATCTTCGTGAAGCTGGGGAATCTGATCGGCGCGGGTAATGTTCTCCGCGCCGAAGGTTGGGCCTGCTAATAGCAGGCCCGCAATAAGTCCAACTTTAAAAAGGGTGTTCATGCCGGGGTTAGCCTCCGTTTCAGAACTGCAAGTGTTCTGCGCGCACAATCATTGCCATGCCGGAAGCGAGCTGGACCCGAACGCCGTCTTTTGATACTTCAAGAACGGTAGCGTCCATCGCACTTTTGCCTGCTTTAACTTTAATACTCTGGCCGGGTTGCAAAGTTGAGGTATCAGTGATGGGTCGGGCTTCCTGCTCCGGACGTGGGGCTGGCTTGCGATGCTGTGAGGCGGTCGCACGCGGTGCAGTAGTCTGCGGACGCGGTTTACGCGCGGCTTCGCCTTCTGCAGGCTTACGTGCCGCGGGCTTGCGTGGACGACGCGGTGCCGCGCCCTCTTCGCTTTCGCCTGCTTCACGACGCGCGGCGCGCTGCTGGTCACGCTGCGCCTGGACGCGTGCTTTCGCTTCTTCCAGTTGCTTGCGTGCATGCTCAACGTGTTGCTCATCCAGCACGCCACAGGCGTTACCGTCGAGATCGACACGGATAGCACCGGCTTTGATGCCGTACAGATAACGCCAGCTTGACGTATAGAGACGCAGCGCGGAACGCAGCTGTGTTTTGCTCAGACCCATTTCGCCCTGAACACGCTCGACCAGATCCTGAAAGATACCGATTTTGAGCGGACGCGCTTCACCTTCAGCGCTAAAGCAGTGCGGAAAGCGCTCCGCCAGAAAAGTGATGACTTCTTTACTGCTATTCAACTTAGGTTGATTTTCCATGAAATTTCCTGATTACAACGGGTTTGCCGACCAGCGCAGGCATGAACAGGCGACATTATAATGACAACATCGCTAAATGCCATGTGATCCAGTCGATTAGCTGCGCGTCAGCTGCAGATATTTTTCTAAGTCGCTGTTCGCAAGCACTTCACAAAGCCCATCAGTCAGTGTGACCAGCCCCGATTCGTCGTCGCTGTCAAAGCGATTGTACGCCACGCTGTCGATGTCCAGCACCCCAACCACAGTGCCATTCACTTTCAGAGGAATCACAATCTCAGCATTGCTGGCAGCGTCACAGGCGATGTGGCCCGGGAAGGCATGCACATCATCTACGCGTTGCACTTTTTCTTCTGCCAGCGCCGTGCCACACACACCTTTACCGACCGGAATGCGCACACAGGCGATTTTGCCCTGGAACGGGCCCAGCACCAGCATATCCGCTTCCGTCAGCAGGTAGAAACCAGCCCAGTTCACGCCATCGAGACGTTCGTACAGCAGCGCGCTAAAGTTTCCCATCGCGGCGAGGAACGCCGTTTCTCCCGCCAGTAAGGCGCGCATATCGCGATTCAAATCGGCGTAAAAGGCAGTTTTGTTCATTATTTAACCGTTACCAATGACATCTGAACGGGGCATTAAAGACCGTTCGTTAAAAATAAGTTTTAAATATCCAGAGCCACAAGGTGAATCATAGCGTTAGTTGCTATACCCTTAGCATTCTGTGGATCGAAGCGTGATGCCCGAGACAGGCACACAGACAATGTCTTTATGACCGATATCTGTTACTTCTGAAGAGCGAAGATTGCATCACCCTATGAAAATTCACGCTATCAGCCAGACATTGCCTCACGCACGTTATCAGCGTTGCCCGCAATGCGATACCCTTTTTTCCTTACCGGATGTGAAATCTCATCAGTCGGCACATTGCCCACGCTGTAACGCCGAAATTCTCAGTGGTCGCGACTGGCCGATGACCCGTCTTATGGCGATGGCCGCCACCATGATTGTGTTAATGCCCTTTGCTTTCTCCCTGCCGCTGGTAGATATCCGGCTGCTTGGCATGCGCATCAATGCCAGCGTACTGGAAGGCATCATACAGATGACCCAGCAGGGTGATGTACTGACGGCCTCAATGGTGGCGTTCTGCACCATCGGCGCGCCGGTGACGCTGGTGGCGGGTATCTGTTATCTCGGTATCGGCCACCGGCTGGGCATGAACCTGCGTCCCGTGCTGCTGATGCTGGAGAAGCTGAAAGAGTGGGTGATGCTCGATATCTATCTGATCGGCATCGCCGTGGCGTCAATTAAAGTGCAGGACTATGCTTCGCTGGAGATTGGCTACGGGCTGGCGGCTTACATCGCCCTGACAGTGCTGAGCGTGCTGACACTGATCCATCTGAATATGGAGCAGCTGTGGGAGCATTTCTACCCACAGACGCCTGGCAATATGGCCCGTGACGATATGCAGGTCTGCCTGAACTGTCACAACACCAGCATACCCGATGAACGGGGCCGCTGCCCGCGCTGCCATACGCCGCTCGACTTCCGACGCCGCCATAGCCTGCAGAAATCCTGGGCCGCGCTCATCGCATCGATTGTGCTGTTGATCCCCGCAAATCTGATGCCGATCTCCGTGGTCTACCTTAATGGCTCACGGCGTGAGGACACCATCTTCTCCGGCATCCTGGGGCTGGGCGAAGGCAATATTCCGGTGGCGGCGATTGTTTTTATCGCCAGTATTCTGGTGCCGTTTATCAAGGTGCTGGTGATGCTGACTCTGCTGCTCAGCATTCATTTTCGCTGTGAACAGGGGCTGAGAACCCGCATCCGCTTGCTGCGGTTTGTCACCTGGGTTGGCCGCTGGTCAATGCTCGATCTGTTTGTCATTTCGTTAACCATGTCGCTGGTCAACCGTGATCAGCTGCTGGCTTTTACCATGGGACCGGCGGCGCTGTTTTTTGGCGCGGCCGTCATCCTGACCATTATGTCTGTTGAGTGGCTGGACAGCCGCCTGCTCTGGGATGCACATGCAACAGGAAACGCCGACTACACCGACTAACGCAACGCTGCGCAATAAGCGCAAAATTTCGCCCTTCTGGCTGCTGCCGATTATTGCGATGCTGATCGCCTGCTGGCTGCTCTGGACCAATTATCAGGAGCGCGGCACCACCATCACCATCAATTTCCAGACGGCGGATGGTATCGTGCCGGGTCGCACCCCGATCCGCTATCAGGGCGTGGAAGTGGGCACCGTGCAGGGCATTAATCTCAGTGATGATTATCGCAGCATTCAGATTAAAGCCAGCATCAAGAGCGACATGCGCGATGCGCTGCGTGAAGATACGCAGTTCTGGCTGGTGACGCCTAAAGCCTCGCTGGCGGGTGTGTCGGGGCTGGATGCGCTGGTCGGTGGTAACTACATCGGGATGATGCCGGGTAAAGGTAAACCCAGCGAGTCGTTCACCGCGCTGGATACGCAGCCCAAGTATCGGGTGAATACCGGCGAATTGATGATCCATCTGCATGCGCCCGATCTCGGCTCGCTCAACACCGGCTCGCTGGTCTATTACCGCAAAATTCCGGTTGGCCGGGTCTATGACTACAGCATTAACAGCAAATCCGATGGCGTGTCGATTGATGTGCTGATTGACCGTCGCTTTATCAATCTGGTGAAAACCAACAGCCGTTTCTGGAATGTGTCAGGCATGAATGCTGACGTCAGCCTGAGCGGGGCTAAAGTGCAGCTGGAGAGTCTGGCGGCGCTGGTCAATGGCGCGATCGCGTTTGACTCGCCACAGGGTGCGGAAACGGCCAAAGCTGAGCAGAATTACCGGCTCTACCCCGATCTGGCACATAGTCAGCGCGGCGTGCAGATCACACTGGATCTGCCTAACGGCAACAATCTCAAGGCGGGCAGCACCCCGCTGATGTATCAGGGACTGGAAGTCGGCACGCTGACCAAACTGAACCTGCAGGATGGCGGCAAGGTCACCGGCGAGCTGACGATTGATCCCTCTGTTGTCGGTCTGATGCGCAGCGGCACCCGCATTGAGATGCACAGTCCGAAAATCAGCCTGACGGATACCAGCCTCAGCGCGCTGCTGACCGGCAACACGCTGGAACTGGTGCCGGGCGAAGGCGAGCCGCAGCAGCACTACACCGTGCTGGCGTCCAATGAGACTCTGCTGCAGAAGCCCAATGTGCTGACGGTAAAACTCAGCGCGCCAGAGAGCTATGGTATCGATCAGGGCCAGCCGCTGATGCTGCATGGTATGCAGATTGGTCAGGTGATGTCGCGTACGCTGGATGAAAATGGCGTGAATTTCGTGGTAGCGGTCAATCCTGAAAATCGCAATCTGGTGCATGGCGACAGCAAATTTATCGTTAACAGTCGGCTGGATGTGAAGTTCGGTCTTGATGGCATGCAGGTATTAGGTGCCAGCGCCCGTGAATGGGTGGATGGCGGTATCCGGCTGGATCCGGGCAAAAAGGGTGAGCCAAAAAGTGCTTACCCGCTGTTTGCGGATGCTGAAAAAGCGGAAGAAGGCATTACCGGCGATGGCCCTTCTACCACGCTGATGCTGACCGCCAACAGTCTGCCTGACGTGCAGGCCGGCTCTGTCGTGCTTTACCGCAAATTTCAGGTGGGTGAGATTGTCAAAGTCACGCCACGCGCTGACGCCTTTGATATTGCGGTACATATTCAGCCGGAGTATCGCAAGCTGCTGACCAGCGAAAGCGTGTTCTGGGCTGAGGGTGGCGCACGCGTCAGCCTTAACGGCAGCGGCCTGACGGTGCAGGCATCGCCGCTTAACCGCGCGCTGAAAGGCGCGATCAGTTTCGACAATATGAGTGGTGCGCAGTCGGCCAAAGGGGCCAAACGCGTCCTCTATCCGTCTGAAACCGCCGCCCGCGCGGTGGGTAGCCAGATTACGCTGCACACCTATGACGCCAGCAAGCTCTCTGCCGGGATGCCGATTCGTTACCTGGGTATTAATGTCGGCCAGGTGGAGTCACTGTCGTTAAGCAAAGATAACAATCAGGTGGTAGCGAAAGCGGTACTCTATCCGGAGTATGTCAACGATTTCGCCCGTCTCGGCAGCCGTTTCTCGGTGGTCTCACCGGAGATTTCCGCTACCGGCGTGAATCATCTGGAAACCCTGTTGCAGCCTTACGTCAACGTGGATCCAGGTAAAGGTGGCGCCGCGCGCACGTTTGAGCTGCAGGAGAGCACCATTACCGACTCCCGCTACCTTAATGGCCTGAACATTTATGTTGATGCCACTGAGGCCGGTTCACTGTCGCTGGGTACGCCGGTGCTGTTCCGTGGTGTGGAAGTGGGTACCGTGACCGGCACTTCACTGGGTAATATGGCGGATCGTGTGCAGATCGCCCTGCGCATCAGTAAGAAGTACCAGCATCTGGTGCGTAATAACTCGGTGTTCTGGCTGGCATCCGGCTATAACCTGGACTTCGGTCTGGTGGGTGGCGTAGTGAAAACCGGGACCTTCCAGCAGTTTATTCGCGGTGGCATTCAGTTTGCGACGCCGCCGACGGTGCCGCTGGCGCCACAGGCGAATCCGGATAAACACTTCCTGCTGCAGGATGAAGCGCCGAAAGATTGGCGTAACTGGGGAACGGCGATCCCGTCTCCGCGCTAAAGGCTATCTCAAACGGGCAGACTGTTCTGCCCTTTTAGGCGTTTAAAGTCAGCGCCGGCTCAGGGATCATACGCCTTATTCACTCCCTCAAACGGGCAGCCTGGCTGCCCGTTTCCTTTCCTCATGATACACTGCCGGCTTTGCTTTAACTGGAATGTGCCCGTGTCTGATGCTTCTTCGCTTTTCCCCGCCGATTTTCTCTCGTTAATTCGCCAGAGCCTGCCCGATGAGGCGAGCCTCGCGCAATTTATTGCGTATAGTCAGCAACCCCTGCGCCGCAGTATTCGCGTCAATACCCTGAAGATCAGCGTGGCTGACTTTCTGAGTCAGACGGCTAATTATGACTGGAAGCTGACGCCGGTGCCGTGGTGCGAAGAGGGATTCTGGATCAGTCGGGAAGATGAGAGCCTGCCGCTGGGCAGCGTGGCTGAGCATCTCAGTGGCCTGTTCTACATTCAGGAGGCCAGCTCCATGCTGCCGGTGACCGCGCTGTTTGATGCTCAGTCAGAGGTCAGCGCCGTGATGGATATGGCGGCGGCACCGGGTTCTAAAACGACCCAGATTGCTGCGCGGATGGGCAATCAGGGCGTTATCCTGGCTAACGAATTCTCCTCCAGCCGGGTAAAAGTATTGCACGCCAATATCAGCCGCTGCGGCGTCAGCAACAGTGCCTTAACGCACTTTGACGCGCGGGTCTTCGGGCCAGCCCTGCCGGAACAGTTCGACGCCATCCTGCTCGACGCTCCCTGCTCCGGCGAAGGGGTGATTCGCAAAGATGCTGATGCGCTGAAAAACTGGACGCTGGCAAGTACGCATGAGATCGCCGCGACCCAGCGCGATCTGCTCGACAGTGCCTTTCATGCACTCAAACCCGGCGGCACGCTGGTTTACTCCACCTGTACCCTGAATCAGATTGAGAATCAGCAGGTCATTGCCTGGCTGCTGGAGCGCTATCCGGACGCTGTTGAGGTTGTAGCGCTCGATGGGCTGTTTGAGGGTGCCGGACAGGCCGCGACGCCCGAGGGCTATCTGCATGTCTTCCCGCAGATGTTCGACAGCGAAGGCTTTTTCGTTGCGCGGCTGTGTAAAACCGCGTCGGTCGAGCCCTTACCGCTGCCGGGCTACAAAGTGGGTAAACTGCCCTTCTCCCACCTCAGCCGCAAGCTGGAAAGTGAGATAGCCCAGGCCGCCGCCGCTGTCTCTCTTAAATGGGATGCGTCGCTGGAGCTGTGGCAGCGTGATAAAGAGATCTGGCTGTTCCCGAAGGCCGTCACCCCGCTGCTGGGTAAAGTGCGGTTCTCGCGCATCGGCCTGAAGCTGGCAGAAACCTTTGCTAAAGGCTATCGCTGGCAGCATGAAGCGGTAATTGCGCTGGCAAAACCGGATGCGGCGCAGACTTTTGAGCTCACCGCAGCAGAGGCGGAAGAGTGGTATCGCGGCCGGGATATCTACCCGGAAACGGAACCTACCCGTAATGAGATGATTGTCACTTATCAGCAGCAGCCGCTGGGGCTGGCTAAAAAAGTCGGCAGCCGTATCAAGAACAGCTATCCGCGGGAGCTTGTGCGCGACGGACGCCTGTTCCGCTGAGTCACTTTATTTGCAGCATCGTCAGATGATTGCCAAACACTGCGCCGGTATCGATGTAATGCAGATTGGCAATCGTCAGCGACTGTTTCAGCGGCGTGTGTCCGAAGTAAAAGGCGTCTGCGCCACGGATGCCCGCCCGTTCGCCTGACTCCATCGCCTCCAGCCGCTGACGGCTCCAGACCACCTGCTGCCAGTCGAGTGGCTTATTCAACGCATATTCCCGGGCCGGATAATCAGCATGAGCAATCACAATAATTCGCTCATCGAGTTGCAGATGGAGAATCAGCGGCAGCTCACGGCAACGCTGCAACGCGTGACGCGCCGCAATCAATGCTGCACCACGCAGCCGAAAGAACCAGTCGCCACCGTTCATCTGCCAGAGCGCCATTTCCTGCCCCTGTAATGCTGATAGCGCCATCTCCTCATGATTCCCCCGCACGCAGCGAAACCAGGGCTCCTCCAGCAGCGCCAGACAACCCAGGCTGTCGGGACCGCGATCGATGATGTCACCTACCGAAATCAGTAAGTCCTGCTGCGGGTCAAACTGATGCTGCTGCAACAGCGCATCCAGTTCGCGGCGGCAGCCATGCAGATCGCCGACCACCCAGATCCGTCGCCACGCTGCGCCATTCAGGGATTGGTAATACATCGCTGCACCCGGCCTTTGTCTGCTGAAACCATCTTCTGAGTATAGTCAGGGCTGACCCTGTACTGGCATGACGCGCTGGAAAGCAGAATGCAAAGGAGGCTGGCTGAAAGGGTGCAAGGGGTCGGACGAAGCGATTAAAGAGAGATGAAAGGTACGTCCCTCCCGGCGCTTATCTCCGGCACTCAGTAAAGGTGGTAGCTCTGTCAGGGACGAAATACATCATAAAGCGATCAGGCGCGACAGGCTATTCTGCCCCAACCATATCTGTAGTCATTTGGGATCAGCTACGCATTTTAGCCGGATATTTCTGCAGTTTCTCTGCCGGACGCACCGGACGGCGCACCAGCTCACCGCCGCAGTTGGGGCAAAGATGAGTGAGATGCTCAGCACAGTCAGCGCAGAACGTGCATTCAAACGAGCAGATGCGTGCCGCCAGAGAAGATGGCGGCAGATCAACGTCGCAGCGTTCACAATTGGGGCGAAGTTCCAGCATGGTGTGACTCCTTAAAAAAGCGGTATGCGCCAGCTTCGCGGTTGCTGACCCGAATGTCGAGCCAGCAACCGGACAAGAGTGTGTCAGATCCGGACATCCTGCTTTAATGGTGCAGTCAGCGGTGCTTTGCCGCTGCTATTTGTCCCGCTGATCCTCAGGAAGGTCATCGGGCAAATCCTCTTCGTCAGCTGTGTCATCGAACTCAGCACTCTCCTCTTCCGGCTCCTGACCGCCCATCGACGCATGAATCACCTCCTCTTCCAGCGTCGGGATCAGCGCGGCACCCAATGGCGAGGTCGCCAGACTGTCAGGCATCACCACATGCGGCAACGGTACTTCGGTCGTCGGAAGCGGACCCGGCGCACGCACATAACTCAGTCCGCCAATCACCAGCGCACAGAGCATAAAGAAGAGATAGAGCATATTGCTGCCCAGCGGCTGCATCAGCGCACCGACCACCAGCGGGCCGATACTGGCGCCAATACCAAACGCCATCAGCAGACAGGCAGTTAACGAGACACGACGATCGGCGGCGACCTGATCGTTGGCCAGCGCCACCTGTAATGGATAGAGCGCAAACTGCATCATGCTGGCGGCAAAGGCGATGCCAATCATCCAGTGGAAGGTCAGATGCGGCAGTACCACCAGCGGCACGCAGGCCACGGCAAAGAGCATGGCAATAATGAATAACAGCCGCTGGCGGTCATAGCGGTCAGAGAGCCAGCTCAGCGGAAACTGCGATACCAGCCCGGCAAAAATCGTGAGACTCATAAAATAACCGGTCTGGCTGGTGGTGAAGCCTTTGCTGCTGCCATAAACCGGTGCCAGGCCATAGAACGCGCCAATCGCCATGCCGGTCACCAGGGTGGTGCCGAGCAGTTTGGGAATAGTGCGGATAAAATAGCCCAGCTCCATCGGCGCCGGTGTCATGGGCCGGACGTGAGTGCGGGTAGTCAGTGCAATCGGCACCAGACAGAGCGCGAAACAGAGCGCCACAATCAGCAGCGTGCTCACCCCAAACCCCGATTGCAGGCTCAGTATCACCTGTCCGCCACTGAGTCCAAGGTAGGTGGCGACCATATAGAGGCCGAAAATCATGCCGCGCTGGGAAGATTCCGCCTGATCGTTGAGCCAGCTCTCCAGCACCATGTACTGGCACATCATGCAGAGCCCGATAATCAGACGCAGAAAGACCCACAGCGGAATAAAGTCCGTCAGCCCGTGACCTACAACCGAGGCGGTAATGATCCCGGCACAGGCCACGTAGGCACGGATATGGCCGACGCGGGCAATCAGGTTGTGCCCCACCTTGCCACCAATCACCAGCCCGATATAGTTAGCCGCAATAATCGCGCCGATCAGCGCACCATTAACCTGCTCACTGGCCAGCCGCAACGAAACGTAGGTAGTCAGTAAACCGGAACCCAGCAGCATCAGAAGCGTAGTGGTATAGAGCGGCAGAAACGTACTGAATATTTTTCCCATATGACTCCCTGTCTACGCTTTTCAGGCATCAGGCCAGCAAAGCCCTAAAGATAGTCGATTTCGGCAGGTGAAGCGGTATTGTTCATGACGACGGTAGCGAAAAAAAAGCCCGCCAGCAATTGCTCACTGACGGGCCCTGATTTAAGCGCTTGGGAAGCTGATGTTGCTGCCCGGCGCTTCACGGTTGAGATGGATGAAGTTCAGGTGTCGCTCATACTGATCCAGTATGTCGATGATCACCTGCTCTTTGCTGTAATCCATTAAGTCATTACCCTGGCTGCCTTCCATCAGGAAGGTTTCCAGCCGGTAGTAGGTCGACTTACCGCTGCGGGCGCGATAGGTAAAGCCCGGAATCGAATATTGCTGCGGCCAGACCTGATAGATAAAGTCCTGCTCCTCGCCCAGATGGACGCGCAGATCCAGATAGCCAATCGGGTTGCTTTCATCCGCCTCAACGCTCTCCAGCGTGACCCGGCCATCCCGCAGCTCCAGCTCTTTCGCCACTTCCTGCATCGCCGGATAGATGGTTTTTTCCATCATCTGCTGGGTATAACGCGAGCCAGGGTAGTTCATCAGGCGCGACAGACGCTTCTTCCAGGTCAGGCGATCGGTCGCATGAGCCAGATAGGGCGCGGTGTCGCGCGTGGCGCTGGCCCGACGGTGATCTTCAATCTTCAGGGATTTAAACAGCCCCGCCATGACAAAGAAGATAACAAAGCTGAACGGCAGCCCCATGATTACCGTGGTGTTCTGCAAGGCAGTGATACCGTTGGTCATCAGCATACTCAGTGTCAGTACCCCAATCGCCACAGACCAGAAGATACGCAGCCAGTTCGGTGCATCACTGTTGATGTCTTTCAGTCGCGAGGTGAAGTTACCCAGCACCAGCGAGCCGGAATCCGCCGAGGTGACGTAGAACAGCATACCGGTAATAGTCGCGACCGAGGCGCTGAGTTTAAACGCCGGATACTGCGCCAGCAGGCTATAGAAGCCGCGCTCCGCATGGTTCATCACTTCCTGCGCAAACTCCGTATTGCCGTGAATGATCTGATACAGCGCGGCATTACCGAACACTGACAGCCACAACAGCGTAAAGGTAAACGGAATAATCAGCGTGCCCAGCACGAACTCGCGGATGGTACGACCGCGCGAAATACGCGCCAGGAACAGGCCGACGAATGGCGACCAGGCCACCCACCATGCCCAGAAGAAGAGCGTCCAGCTGTTCATCCACTGGGTCGGACGATCAAAGGCAAAGGTATTGAGCGTCATGCCCATGAAGCGGTTGATGTAATCCCCGACGTTCAGCACCAGCGCATTCAGCAGGAACTCGGTGTTGCCGAAGAACAGCACAAACAGAATCAGTCCCAGCGCCATGATCACGTTGAGTTCGGAGAGAATACGGATCCCTTTATCGACGCCCGATGTGACAGAAATGGTGGCGATCACCACGGAAAGGACAATCAGCGCAGCCTGCGCGGTCAGGCCTTCCGGGATATCAAACAGCACTTTGAGGCCATAGTTAAGCTGCACGACCCCGATGCCGAGCGTGGTGGCGATACCAAAGATGGTGCCGACCACGGCGGCGATATCTACGGTGTGGCCAATCGGGCCATAGATGCGTTTACCAAAGATGGGATAGAGCGCGGAACGGATGGTGAGCGGCAGGTTATAGCGATAGCTGAAGTAGCCCAGCGCGATGCCCATCAACGCATACATTGACCAGCCGGTCAGTCCGTAGTGGAACAGCGTCCAGACCATCGCCTGGCGGGCCGCTTCCATCGTCTGCCCTGCCCCCTCCGGCGGCTGCATATACTGCGTCACCGGCTCGGCGACCGAGAAGAACATCAGGTCGATGCCGATCCCGGCGGCGAACAGCATGGCGGACCAGCTAAGGACGCTGAACTCGGGTTTGGAGTGCTCAGGCCCGAGCTTGATCGAACCAAAGCGTGAGCAGGCCATATACAACACAAAAACAATATAGAGCGTGGCAGCCAGCATGTAGTACCAGCCGAAGGTGGCGGAAACCCAGTTTACCGCCTTGAGGATCCAGCTCGCGGCCAGTTCACTGTAGAGAATCGTCACGAGTGAAAACGTCAGAATCAATCCGGCAGAGGTATAAAATACAACGGGATTGAGTCTGTCTTTTTCACCGGCAGGTGGATTATTCATCGGTTACCTCTGGTTAATGTCCTGAAAATACGCAATGGATAAGTCTTGCCGTCCACGGCTTTCCGGCCTTGCGGCCCTGTTTCGTTCTGTCACTTCCTGTTAATCGCTCAGGCAAACCAGCCTATTTTAGCACTCATTGCCGTTTCGCTTTCGCTACATTTAAAGAACAGCATCCTAACAAATTTTCTTTTTATATTGAACGTGCAATCAAAAAAAGTTTAAATAGGGGCTCGATTTGAGGGTGGAGCTGGAGCTATGCCAAAGGTAGGGATGCAGCCGATACGTCGTCGGCAACTGATTGATGCGACCCTGAGCACGATTAATGAAGTGGGGATTAATGATGCCACTATCGCCCAGATCGCCCGTCGGGCGGGGGTATCCACCGGCATCATCAGTCACTATTTCAAGGATAAGAACGGCTTACTGGAAGCCACGATGCGTGATGTGACGCGTCAACTGCGGGAGGCGGTACTGTCGCGGTTAGAACCGCTGGCCGGTGCCTCTGCAGAACAGCGGTTGTGTGCCATCGTTGAGGGTAATTTTGATGATACCCAGGTGCACACGGCAGTGATGAAAGCCTGGCTCGACTTCTGGTCGAGCAGCATGCATCAGCCCCAGCTTAATCGCCTGGAGCGGGTCAGCAGCCGGCGGCTCTACTCAACGCTGGTGGTCGAATTCCGGCGTGAACTGCCGCTGGAGAAGGCACGTCTGGCCGCACATGGGCTGGCTGCCCTGATAGATGGTCTGTGGCTGCGTGCCGCGCTGAGCGGTAAGCCATTTAACCCGGTCATCGCCCTCACACTGACCACCCAATTCATCCGTCAGCAACTGGCTGGCGAGCACGAATAACGGAAGGAGAAAACATGTCCCGATTCACCGAGCAGAAACTCTACATCGATGGCGCTTATGTTGCCGCAGCGTCTGGCGAAACGTTCCAGACGATTAACCCGGTCAACGGCGAAGTGCTGGCAGAGGTTCATGCCGCCGGCCAGGAAGATGTCAATCGCGCCGTTGCTGCCGCCAGAAAAGGCCAGAAAGTCTGGGCCGCGATGACCGCCATGGAGCGCTCGCGCATCCTGCGTCGCGCCGTCGATATTCTGCGTGAGCGTAATGATGAGCTGGCAGAGCTGGAAATGCTCGATACCGGTAAGCCTTACAGCGAAACCTCAGCGGTCGATATCGTCACCGGCGCAGACGTACTGGAGTATTACGCCGGTCTGGTTCCGGCGCTGGAAGGTCAGCAGATCCCACTGCGTGAAACCTCCTTTGTTTACACCCGTCGCGAACCGCTGGGCGTGGTAGCTGGTATCGGTGCCTGGAACTACCCGATTCAGATCGCCCTGTGGAAATCCGCGCCTGCGCTGGCAGCGGGTAACGCGATGATTTTCAAACCGAGTGAAATGACCCCGCTCACTGCCCTGAAGCTGGCGGAAATTTACACCGAGGCGGGCCTGCCGGATGGCGTATTCAACGTGCTGCCGGGCATCGGTTCGGTCACCGGTCAGTTGCTCACTGAGCATCCTGGCATCGACAAAGTCTCCTTTACCGGTGGCGTCGTCAGCGGCAAAAAAGTGATGGCCAATGCAGCAGGTTCAACGCTGAAAGAGGTCACCATGGAACTGGGTGGTAAATCACCGCTGATCATCTTTGATGATGCCGATCTCGACCTGGCCGCCGACATCGCCATGATGGCGAACTTCTACAGCTCCGGTCAGGTCTGCACCAACGGCACCCGCGTCTTTATTCCTGCAAAACTGCAGGCCGCATTCGAGGCGAAAATCAGCGAACGCGTTGCCCGCATTCAGGCAGGCGATCTGCGTGACCCGGCGACCAACTTTGGTCCGCTGGTCAGCTTCAGCCATCGCGATAATGTTATGCGTTATATCGAATCCGGCATCGCTGAAGGCGCACGCGTACTGTGTGGCGGCAAGCGTCTGACCGGTGGCGATTTCGACCAGGGTGCCTGGGTTGCACCAACCGTATTCACCGACTGCCGTGATGAGATGAAGATTGTGCGTGAAGAGATCTTCGGACCGGTCATGTCGATCCTGAGCTACGAAAGTGAAGAAGAAGTGATCCGCCGCGCCAACGACACCGAATTTGGTCTGGCCGCCGGGCTGGTGACGCAGGATCTCAATAAGGCGCACCGCGTGATTCATCAGATCGAAGCAGGTATCTGCTGGATTAATACCTGGGGCGAATCAGCCGCAGAGATGCCAGTGGGGGGTTACAAGCACTCCGGCATTGGCCGTGAGAATGGCCTGATGACGCTGCAGAGCTACACCCAGGTGAAGTCCGTGCAGGTTGAGCTGACGCGTTTTCAGTCAGTCTTTTAATCACTTAACCTGAGGAACGATGAATGGAATTTGATTACATTATTATTGGAGCCGGATCCGCAGGAAACGTTCTGGCTACCCGTCTGACCGAAGAGAGCAACGTGAGCGTCCTGTTGCTGGAAGCGGGCGGCCCGGATTACCGCTTTGATTTTCGCACCCAGATGCCTGCGGCCCTCGCCTTCCCGTTACAGGGCAAACGCTATAACTGGGCTTATGAAACCGAGCCAGAGCCTTACATGAACAATCGCCGCATGGAGTGTGGTCGCGGCAAAGGTCTGGGCGGTTCATCACTGATTAACGGCATGTGTTATATCCGCGGTAACGCGATGGATCTCGATAACTGGGCCAGCGAACCTGGGCTGGAGAACTGGAGCTATCTGGACTGCCTGCCTTACTACCGTAAAGCGGAAACCCGCGATATCGGCCCGAACGATTTCCACGGCGGCGACGGCCCGGTGTGCGTTGCAACGCCTAAAGCGGGCAATAACGTGCTGTTTGAAGCGATGATTGAGGCGGGCGTACAGGCGGGCTATCCGCGCACTGACGACCTTAATGGCTATCAGCAGGAAGGTTTTGGTCCGATGGATCGTACCGTCACACCAAACGGTCGTCGCTCCAGCACCGCGCGTGGCTATCTCGATATGGCCAAAGGCCGCGCCAACCTGAAGATCATCACGCATGCCACCACCGATCGCATCATCTTCGATGGCAAGCGTGCGGTCGGCGTGGAGTATCTGCAGGGCGACAGCAACACCATTAACAAAGTGACCGCGCGCCGTGAAGTGCTGCTGTGTGCCGGCGCTATCGCCTCGCCGCAGATCCTGCAGCGTTCTGGCGTGGGTTCTCCTGAGCTGCTGAAACAGTTCGACATCCCGCTGGTTCACGACCTGCCGGGCGTGGGTGAAAACCTGCAGGACCATCTGGAGATGTATCTTCAGTATGAGTGTAAAGAACCGGTCTCAATCTATCCGGCTCTGAAGTGGTGGAATCAGCCGAAAATTGGTGCGGAGTGGATGTTTAACGGCACCGGTATCGGCGCCAGCAACCAGTTTGAAGCGGGTGGCTTTATCCGCAGCCGCGAAGAGTTCAGCTGGCCGAACATCCAGTATCACTTCCTGCCGGTGGCGATTAACTACAACGGTTCCAACGCGGTTGATGCCCACGGCTTCCAGTGTCACGTTGGCTCGATGCGTTCTCCAAGCCGCGGTCATGTACGCCTGAAGTCACGCGATCCGCGTCGTCATCCGGCCATTCTGTTCAACTACATGTCGCATGAGCAGGACTGGCATGAGTTCCGCGATGCAATTCGCATCACGCGCCAGATCATCAATCAGCCGGCGCTGGATAAGTACCGTGGCCGTGAAATCAGTCCGGGACTGGATTGCCAGACAGATGAGCAACTGGATGAGTTCGTGCGTAACCACGGCGAAACCGCCTATCACCCGTGCGGCACCTGTAAGATGGGTAACGACCCGATGTCCGTCGTTGATGGCGAAGGTCGTGTGCATGGACTGGAAGGCTTACGCGTTGTGGATGCGTCGATTATGCCGCTGATCATCACCGGTAACCTGAACGCCACCACTATCATGATTGGCGAGAAAATTGCCGATAAGATTCGTGGACGCGATCCGTTGCCACGCAGCACCGCCGCTTACTATGTCGCGGGTGATGCACCCGTTCGCACGGTTCCGCAGCGCGCAGAATAATACGTGACAGCGTCACTTAATAATAGCCGGGCACTTTTGTTGCCCGGCTATTTTTTTTATTACGGTTTACCACAGATCCTTTTCCACACATCACCCTTTTCAAATCATCAAACCTTAACAGACATCAAACAAAGCAGCATCTGCTGTTGATTTGGTGATGTGCAGAATGCTATAAATCCAGCGTCTATTTAACCGGAGGCACTATCCGTCCACTGATGAGAAGCAACAATGTGGATGTGTTGTAAATTTTATGAGCAGAATGTTCATGTCAAACCCCCTGTATTCCCCCTCTTGCCTTTCTGGCTGGAACGCCGCCGATCAGCACTGGCGTAACGCCCTGTAGTCCCCTCACCACTTCGAACTGTTCTGAGTCTGCCCGCACGTTGTGCGTTGTTGCAGGTCGTCATTTATCGTTGCTGGAGAGCACCCATGCGCGCCTGGGTTTTATTATCACTCGCTATTGTTACGGAAATTATTGGTACCCTTTTTATGAAATGGTCCAGCCTCAATGGCAGCCATTCCGGCTACCTGATGATGCTGGGCATGATTGCCTGTTCTTATATTCTGCTGAGTTTCGCCATTAAACGTATCGCCCTGGGCGTGGCTTATGCGCTGTGGGAAGGTATCGGCATCATGCTGATTACGTTATTCAGCGTGCAGCTGTTTGGTGAAACGCTGTCAGCGCTGAAAATCTGTGGGCTGGTGACGCTGATCGTCGGAATTGTGTTGATCAAAACCGGCACCCAATCATCAGCGGAGGTTAATCATGCTCATCGCTGATCTTGTTCATGCGTCCTGGCTGGCGCTGGCTATCGTGCTGGAGATTGCCGCTAACATATTCCTTAAATATTCTGATGGGTTTAAGAAACCGCTGTACGGTCTGCTTTCACTTTGCTGTGTCCTGCTCGCGTTCAGCGCACTCGCTCAGGCGGTCAAAGGTATCGATCTCTCGATCGCCTATGCGGTCTGGGGCGGTTTTGGGATTATCGCCACTGTCGCGGCCGGATGGGTGTTGTTTGGCCAGCGGCTGAACCGCAAAGGCTGGGCCGGCCTGACCCTGTTGCTGGCCGGTATGATCCTGTTAAAACTGGCCTGATCCACCATTTCAATCAGTGATATTGATTAAGGGTGTGCCACTGCACGCCCTTAACTTCCTGTGCTTTCCCACCCTGTTTGGGTTGATTTCCCCCACTTACCTGTGCTCGGAATCTTCTTACTTTTGTAAAGGCCCGTTTACATATCTGTTGCCTTGAGGCTTAGTGAGCGCCGAAGGTCGGATAAAAACGAGGAATAGTTATGTCTGCAACACGAGGTTGGTCTACGGAGCTGGAGGGATTACGCGGCATCGCTTCTCTCTGGGTATTAGTTGGCCATATCAGCTTACTGGTTCATTGCCATATCACGCTTATTTCATCCCCTGGCATCGGGGTCGATCTGTTTATTCTGTTATCGGGTTATCTGATGGCGAAAAACTACGTCGAGCGTCAGCAGAAAGAGCCGTGGCAGAGCACAGAGACCATCAAGAAGTTCTGGATCCGGCGCTTCTTCCGCATCGCCCCGCTCTACTATCTGCTGTTAATCATCGCCCTGATTTATGGCCCGTGGTTTGGCGAGATGCGTGACACCATTGCTCATTTCTATTCCGGCACCGCCACAGAGTCGTCGCGTTACAACGACCAGTCGCTGGCAAACATCCTGACCCACTTCAGTTTCCTGTTCGGCCTGCTGCCCGAATATGGTTTTAATACTGTGCTGCCTGACTGGAGCATCGGGCTGGAGATGCAGTTCTATCTGCTGTTCCCGTTCATCATGTTGGTGACGCTGCGCTTTGGTTATGCCGCCTCGCTGATTGGCATCATGGCGCTCTGCTGCGCTGGCCGGTATGTGCTGGCAGATTATTATGAGGCGTTTGAGATGCCTTCAATGATCCTGATAAAGCTGAATATGTTCCTGTCGGGCATGCTGCTGGCCGAGGCGATCCGCCGTAAATCCCTGCTCTACGTCGCTTTTGCGCTGCTCGGCCCGGTCGCCAGCGTGGCGATGGGCCTGGGCGCGATTAAGCTGCAGGTGATTATGGAGGCGCTGATGATCGTCGGTATGACGGCGATTCTGTGGCAATACCCGCAGGGCAGCCTGATGGCAACGCTGATTGCTCTGCCGCGTAAGCTGCTGAACAACCGTCTCAGCACCTGGCTGGGCGACGTGTCGTTTTCGGTCTACCTGCTGCATCTGCTGATTGTAATCCCGCTGATCGCACTGCTGCTCAATCACACCGACATCGAGTTTAAGAGCGACATGATGCGTTTCCTGATTGTCTGCGTCTCTGCTATCCCGGTGACCTATGCGCTGGCCTCTTTACTCTATAAGTATGTTGAGAAGCCCGGCATTCAGATTGGTAAGCGCGTGCTGAAGCCGAAGCTGGCCGATCAGACCAGCTGAGTTTTAACGCAGGCCCTTCTGTTTTTAAAAGCCCCTGACTTCGGGGCTTTTTTATTGCCGCTTCACATGGCCTCACCTGAGCGGAAGTCAGCACACCCGCTGAGGTGAACTACACTTTGCCGGTTAGCAATCTGACTCAGAGGAGAGAACATGAGCATTCAGCATCTGCTGCTATCCACCGACGGTGGCGCAGTGATCATTGAAGCAGAACAACTCGAGAGTGAGCTGGTTATCCCGCCCCACCTGCAGACCCTGACCGGCGGTGAAGCTGACAGCGATACCGGCCATCGGGTGGCGGTAACAAAGCACTACTGCAAGGGACGCTACTATGCGGTTGCCCTTGATCGCCATGCGGCCAGCAATGAAATTGATGACGTAATCGACCTGCTGCATCCGACCCCGCTTGATTAGTCTTTGTCGGACAGAACCAGTTATGTTCAGCTGATTCCCTGGCGGAAAAACTCAGTATTGCCGGTGCGCGGCATTTACCTATTCAGAAGAGGATAAGCATCATGCAAAAGAAGAAGTGGTTTGTTTCTTACGTGATTAAGCCTGAGGGTGAAAATCATGTCACGACCCACGCCTTTATCGAGGGCGATGATGTCGAGGAGGCGCTGGAAGCCTTTATGTTCGAAACCAAGAAAAGCCTGTCGCTGGAAACCGGAGAGCTGATTCTGCTTTCAGTAAGCCTGGTGTAACTTCTGATTAACCTCGCGATTGCGGGGTTTTTTATGTCCTGTATCAGGATCGGTTATCTATTTATATTATTTATAATTTCCCTGGTGCGGCACTCAGTTACTTACTGGGATAAGGCCAGGCGTGATCCACGCCAGTTGATGACAGCAGACCGGTAACAGCCAGATACGCCAGTATCAGGACAAACAGCACAATCGCTGCAATTTCAATGGATTTGAGTAAGTGATGCTTAGCCATAAATAACCCTCCTTCAGATGTGTGTAATCAGACTTCACCCCATAAACTATAATGTTACCGGTAAAGTTCAAGTGAAAATCACATCATGAAACATAAAGCCGCGCTTATTAATGCTTTAACCGAATGTGCTCTTACGCATTCAGAGGGAGAGAACTGGCCTTACAGGCATAAAAAAGCCCGCACGGCGCGGGCTTCTGCGATTATCAGCACGGATTATTCAGCAGACTGACCGCTAAAGTCGATTACCATCCTGCCGCGGATCTTGCCCTGAATCATCTCATCGAAGATGGCATTGACCTCACCAATCTTCCTTTTGGTCACCTTCGGCACCACCTTCCCTTCTGCCGCAAACTGGAAAGCTTCCGCCAGATCGTTACGCGTTCCGACCAGCGATCCTACTACCTGAATGCCATCGAGCACCAGACGTGGAATATTCAGGCTCATCGCTTCCGGCGGCAGTCCGACAGCCACCACCCGACCACCGGCCCTGACCGCATCGACAGCAGAGTTAAAGGCCGCTTTGGCAACCGCCGTTACCACAGCCGCATGCGCCCCACCGGTTTGTTCCTGAATAAAACGAGCCGCATCTTCGCTGGCCGAGTTTACAACCAGGTCGGCGCCCATCTCTTTCGCCAGTGCCAGTTGCCCATCACTCACATCAACCGCGATCACTTTGGCGTTAAAGACATTTTTCGCATACTGCAGGGCGAGGTTTCCCAGCCCGCCAAGACCGTAAATCGCCAGCCACTGACCCGGTTTTACCTCGGACACTTTCACCGCTTTATAGGTGGTGACACCAGCGCAGGTGACACTACTGGCGGCGTAAGGATCAAGCCCGTCGGGGACTTTCACCGAATAGTCTGCAACGACGATACACTCTTCAGCCATGCCGCCATCGACGGTATAACCGGCATTAACGACCTCTCTGCAGAGCGTTTCGTTACCGGAGTTACAGTATTGGCAGTGTCCGCAGCCCTTAAAGAACCAGGCCACGCTGGCACGATCGCCTGGCTTGAGTGAGGTAACATCTGGCGCGACTTCCTCAACAATACCGATACCTTCATGGCCCAGCGTCACGCCGGTTTTATCACCGAAATCACCGTTCTTCACATGCAGATCGGTATGGCATACGCCACAGCATTCCATCCTGAGCCGTGCTTCGCCCGTTTTGAGAGGACGCAACGTCTTCTCAACCACTTCAACCTTGTGTTCACTGTTAGCAATTGCCGCTTTCATAAACGTTACTCCTTTTGATTGAAGACTTAAGGATAAGCCAAACCGTGGTGATGACAAGATGACAGGTAAGCTTTGGGTGCGAGGCTGGCAGGGTTGTTTCTGCTTTTGCAGAGTGGAGTGGGTTTTTGGGATGCAGACCGGGCACCTTAAGCTAGTAGGGTTATTTTGCGTTCGCTTTTCCACTCAAATTTTAAGCTCACTAATATGTCAGGATTTTATCAATACCATCGGTTAAATTTAATATACACATAAGAAACTACGATAACCCATGCAAAACTAAGAAGTGCTGCATACTGCGGAACAAAGCAGATGAAGATATACACGCCAGCCACAATAACTGCAGCAGGAACTAAATATAAAAATGACTGAATCAGCCATAAAATAGCACGCTTCATTTATTCATAATCTCATAAAGAGCGTCAGCAATTTCCCCCTGTTTGGCAGTACAGGTGCTGATACTGCCGCATCGAATATTGCATGGACGGAAAAACCTGAATAAAGACCCATTTTATGCCCAAAGCTTTCAGTTAAAACTTTTCAATGGCTAAATGTTTAATTCTGCCATTGAATCATTTCATCCAGCCTCTTCAGAATGTCGGGGAAATAGCTTTCATCAAGGCCAAAGCTGCCTTTAACCTGAACGCTGTCGGCATGGGATTCCGGGCGAATATCAAACTCTACTATTACACCATCTTTACCAGTCACTTTCCTGATAACCATGTTGAGCTGACCACGCTCGCTGCGAAAAATGAAAGGTTTTAATTCGCGCTGTGCGATTATTGCCTGATAATTCGCGGCAAACTCATCCTTTAAAATTCTTAGCTCACCTACAGTAAATTCAGTCTGAAACTGTACTTTCACGCCGCTTACGGAGAATTCTATCCATGACTGGATCCAATCCCATAAGTGCCCAGCAGGATCTGCTTCATTGTCGGGTATCCTTTCAAAAGGAGAAATCACGAAGGTGAAATCCTCATTGCGAAAATCAAACATAAAAGCCTTCCTTTCAGTTAATCCATATATTTGAAATGCGATATCGTCCAGTCTGATTCACGCACCACAACTTCGAGGGTGTATTCTTTGTACTCATACTGCAGAGTTTGCTTATTAAAGCGTAGCTTGAACATTCTGGTTTCATA
Source organism: Pantoea sp. RG18 (assembly GCF_025910075.1). Lineage (NCBI taxonomy): Bacteria > Pseudomonadati > Pseudomonadota > Gammaproteobacteria > Enterobacterales > Erwiniaceae > Pantoea > Pantoea sp. RG18. Next base: position 704,205 of record NZ_JAPCIL010000002.1, on the reverse strand, counting down.
TCTGAACATGCCATCACCTTTACGGGGATCTGCCATTCTCTTGCCATATCGAATGGCTCGCTCCTGAATTTGCAGAGGGACATAGCGACCCGGTTCATACATGTGTTTTGCAGCAGCCTCAGTCATTTTAAGGTTACGTGCATGCAGCCCTAGTTTCAGTCTGCTGCGCAGAAAGGATATAGTGGATTGACTGAGCTTCGCATAAACAGCGGCACGTGCCCCTGATTCAAACAGCACCCGCCCTGTACGAAGGATACGAAAAATACCTAGGCCAAACAGGGCAATATCCGTGGGATCAATCAGGGGTGTTTCAAGTGGCGCTTCTTCCAGCCTGACAAAATGCCCCTGAACGTCATAAATCTGCCACAAACCCGGAGCCTGTGCGACCGAGTAACCGATACACATACCGCTGGTTTCATCTGTTACGGGCTTTGCATTTCCTGGCAAATGGCTGGGGCGAATCTCAAAAAAAACGCCCTGAGGCAATCTCGACTCAAATGTGTAGTAACGTCCAGGTTCCTGTTTTGCTGCTGTTCCTGATATCATTCTCAATCCCTCGTTCATGATAATGGCTGCATTATAGTGCCACACTAAGATAAAACGATCACTCTCCGAAATTTGCCTATCCGTCCGTCAGAGAACTATAAATACGTGAATCCCTCGGCACGAGCTGTGTCCCCTAGCATACCTTCACTCAGTGGACATCGGATGAATGATTAACGTCACTGTGTCTGCATTATCGAAATCAATAACGGCATGTTTGTCATTAAGACTTGATCCAACGTAACGCCCCAGATGCATTAATGAGAGTATTAGTCGAAGCGCGCGAAATGAGAGGTATTAAGATTGGGCCAGACCTGCTGAATTTTCATGAGATGAGACGCGCTGAAATTCGACTATTTGATGTGAGAAGCGAAGAAGTTTTTTTTAAAGGCCATTCGACCATAAAAAACTTTTCTATGAAGAAAAAACAATCGTGATTCAAGCGATCAGGAATATGTGATGGCATAGATTGAATAGTGTGATTTCGGGATATTTCGTAAAAGTCACAGAAAAATCTTTATAAATCATAGAACAAAAAAAGACCGAATACTATTTTATCCTTTATAAATCATCAAGTTGTAATCGATCATGGCGATAAGATGGCTCCAGCCGTCTCAGGTAAGATTCTTTGGGCAAGCAACATTTGAAACAGTGGCCAGTTCTGTCTCAAGTTCAGTGACAATTGAAGCTAAGTTATAATCCGCCGAATTACGTACATTTTCTCTTTGTTCAACTTTTTCTTTAGTACTTAGTTTCTTATGAAAATCATATAACTCTGGTAAATTCGCAGTAATCTTTTCCGTGTCCTTAGAGTGGAAAAAAAGAATTGGTGGCCCTCCATTAGTATTAAAAGCCACTGCCTTCAAAGAGGTAAGTTCCATAACCTCAATGAACCCCTTATCACAAGTAAGCAAGCCTGGGAAGAAATATCTTTCACCATTTCCCATGTCAAAAGTTATTGCTTGCTCTAAGTACCTAAAATGAACAAGGTCCCAAGTCATTCCTCTAAGAGCTTGCCAAATATTTTTCGAATTCCTGTGTATCTTATTAAAAAATTTGAAATTCGTGCCTTTTTCAAAAAACTCAGCCGCAACAATTAACTCTCGAGTAGCAAAAAAAGAAGCTTTATCATGGGCAAATCTGAAAACATCCAACATCTTATTTTTAAAAGATCTTGAAGGAGATCCAATTTGGATTATGCTAATTTTAAGAAGGTAAATATATATACAGTTATACCTTTCCAATATAGCCTTTCTAAATTCTTGATTTTTATTTTTACCAAGCATGTTTCTAAAATGCCTGTCCGTATTAAGAAGAAGCTCAGCTTTTGATACTTTGCTACTTAAACAACCTGTTTGGTGAAATTTTTCAGTATCAAATTTTTTTATAAATTCGTAGCCTAAAAGTTTGTCAAAAATTTTGTGATGATTGCCACTATCATCCATATTTTTTAAATTTTCAATTTCATATAGTACAGAATCAACTTGAGTATCTTTAAGAGATATGAATTTAAATATCTCCTCGATGTCGTCATCAAGCCCTGCTTTTCTGCCATTAATATAAGGCTGAAGATAACTTAAGGCCTGACTATCTAGAGATATTGAATAATCAATTTTGAAAGTTGAGCATCCTTTTTCACTAAACATCTCACCTATAGTCTCTGGATCCATAACTATTACATTCTCATCATTAAATAATGACCTAATGGACGCACCATTTTTAAACTTTTTATTAGATTCAAATCCAGGGTACGGGCCTTTTGGTGAAGAAAAAACAAATTTATACTCAGGTATAAGATGGTGAAACATAGTGTATATGGCTAAGGAATTCGATAACTCTTCTTGATTGCCAATATCCATTACCAAAATTTTTTTGATATATTCCATATATTATTCCCCCTGGCACATAGCTTCAGCCCATTCGTGGCAAGCTAAAGCCTCCCCAGTAGTTCGAACGATTATGTCACCTTCCACTCTATCTATCCTGAACGTTTTGAATTTACGTGATAAATAACAGTAACCCTCAACATACTCACCATCAAAACTCTTTACATCAACATCGCGGAAACTACTTTCACCTTTGCTATTAACATACGAAAACGCGACTGCTTTAATTTCTTCGCTCTTTCCTTTTGCATAGTTTACAGAACGATATGCTTTAGCCTTGGCCCCTCCTTTTTTACCATTGGATAACTCAAAATCCTTAAGCGCATCAGAATGCTCACTTATTAGGTTCTTACTATTGGTGTGCGGTTTTTTATAGTCTCGATTGCAGTACCATACTACTGCTGCGCCAATAATCATCATGATAATTGAAGCTAATGCATTAGCTGAAGGTTCAACAGCGAGACCACCGGCAGTTAAAAAATACCAAACTGAGAAAATAGATTTCCCAACTTTTTTACCGAGGCTTTGTTGCTTTATACAAATACTGCGAATAGCGTAGCCAGCTAAAACCAACGAGCATAAAACTAAAACCGTATCCATTTAATATCCTTAAAAATTATAATCCATCGTTAAAACCACCTTCCCGGCGGTATCCACTTCATCAGCGCCACAAGTAAAATTACTTCCCTTACTCATCACGTTAATTTTCTTTCCAGGTAAAATAGAAACATCATAAACGTCGTATTTATCGTCAATACCCAGCAACCATCGGCCATTGCTTAGCTCACCGACATTCATGTCTACAACCCATGCTGACTTATTACTTGAAATGAAAACAGGTTCGGAAACATTATGAGAAATAAAACTTAAGTTTATTTCCCAGAGTCCAGACTCATGCAAATTACCAGTTACTAAAGTTTTGTGAGGAATCAAATTCCCAGTGAGTTGCTCTACTGACTTAGAGTGTTGCATGCCCTTCCCTGTTGCCAGCCACTGAAGATCAACTCCAGTTTCTAAAGCGCAGGCAACAACTACATCACCAGGAAAATAGTCCCTTCTAATCCAAGTGCTGACTGTTCCCGACGAAATTCCTAATAGTTCGCAAAGTTGCTTTTGAAGGGTGAAACCATAAGCATCCATGATTCTGCGCAGCACTGCTTTACCACCATTGGATGTGATTTCCTTCAAAAGAACTTCGCCAGAAGGCAGGTCTACAGCTCGATCTAAGTTTGCATTTGCAAGCTTTCCATTCAAAAGCCATTGCAGATCTACGCCGGTATCAAGCACACACTTAATAATAGCGCTACCCGGCACGCTATTACGTTGAGACCATGCACTTACGTTATTTGAAGGAACATTGAGGGCTTCAGCCAATGCACGCTGTGTCGTTACACCATAAGCCGAAAGTAACCTCTCAATCACTTCTTGGGCATTTGCCCCTAAGTTAGGCATACATAACCAACCACAAAAGTAGTTTACATGAGCACAATTGTGATCTAACGTATGTACACACCACATGTAACACCGTAGAACACGTTATTTAACTGGAGATATTGCGTTATGCATACTGAAAATGCAAACAGTCAGAACGCATTTGACTTAGTGCAATCTCAAGATTTTATTGCCAATGTCGCAGCGATTTTGATGCCAGCCATCAGCGAAGCAGTGAACGACGCCGTAAACAAAGCCGTCACGCTCGCCACATCCCCAACAATGTCTAAGCAGGACTTTGCTGCAGCCAACCGTATCAGCCTGTCAGTGCTGGAAAAATGGATTGCTAACGGCGTAGTGCTGCTCGCCCCTACCCCATCTTTCACCTATACACAGAACCGTACCAACCGTAAGACCGGTGAAGTGGTAGAGACCACTATGACCAAACATGGCAATCCGCTTATCAATGTTGCTGCATGGCGTGAAAAGAACCGCCAGCAGGCAATCAAATGCCGCTATATCAAACCATAACTTGATTTTGCAAGTTAAGAAGGATCTGAGCATGTTTGATTTCAAGGTTTCTACCCATACCCATTACGACGATGCCTGTCGCAAATTCGCGTTAGCTCACAACATGGAAGACGTCGCTAAGCAGTCCGGCATGCGTGCGCAAACTCTGCGTAACAAGCTGAATCCAGAACAGCCGCATCAGCTTACCGTCTTAGAGGTTTTAGCTCTTACCGATGTCACTGAAGATGCAACGTTAGTAGATGGCCTGCTGGCGCAAATCCAGTGCCTCCCCTGTGTGCCGGTAAACGAAGTCGCTGATGAAAAATTTCCCCTGTATGTCATGAAAGCCACCGCAGAAGTAGGTCAGTTAGCAGCTGGGGCAACGTCTACAGAACCTATGACAGCCAACTGTAAACGTGGCCTGCTGCAAAACGTTAATAGCGGTATTCGCTGCTTAACACTGGCTGCAATGGCGGTACAGGCGCGTATTCAGGCTAACCCGGCACTGTCCTCAACCGTCGATGCCATCAGCGGTATCAGTGCATCATTTGGCATGAGTTGAAGGGTAATTATGATCTCATTGGCAGCAAGGCTTAAACGCCAAAGCCCATCCATGTCATACGGACATGGCTGGATCATGGGAGAAAACGGTAAGCGCTGGAACCCGGCTATTCCGTCGTATTCAGAAGTAAAAGCACAGGCATTACCTAAGAGAGGCAAATCATGGCTATCGAAGGCGATTCCATGCTGGTCGAACTGACAGCCGGTCAACGTGTTGCCGCGCTGAATCATGTTGCACTGCTTCGCGCGCAACTGATGGGCGGTAATTGTGAAAAAGATGTAGCCCGTTTTATTGCTGGAATGCGCGATGTTACTGACAGCAATTATCAGGATAACAAGCGTGCTTTAAGTGCCATTTTCTTTCTGGCAAACATCGGTAAAGACCGGCACTCAGCCGATTTTTCTGATCTCACTACTGATGAAAGAAACGCAGTGATTCGCGCAATGAACCACCTGAAAGCCGTTGTGAGTTTGTTCCCCAAACGAATGACTATTTCGAACTAAATAACCCAAAGCAATTAATTGGCGTAAACCCGCCGGGATTCGCTTTGCCTGAATAAAGGAAAATCGCATGCTGAATAAATTATCTGGTACCACTAAGCCTGGTTGCTATATCGAACTCGATATGATGCTGAATGATGCGCGTCGCGAAGAACGTCGCGGTCGTGCTGACCTCATGATATCCCGCCTTAACATCCTGGCCTCGAAAATTCGCCATGAAGAATTAACTTGTGTCGAAGCAGCCGAGCTACTTAATCAGGAAGCAGAAAAAATCCAGGCTCAGATTGAGGAGGCGCACTAATGACTGACTCAATGGACATCGTACAGCAGCGCACCGATGAAATGCTGGCTCGCAACATCGCCAATATCGTCAATCGCGCGCCTGCTATAAGCGCCTCATTTTGTGAAGACTGTGATGCCCCAATTCCTGAAAAGCGCCGCCGCGCATATCTGGGTGTAACTCGCTGTGTTTCCTGCCAGGAAATTGAGGAACAGTGCAGTAAACACCGGCAGGGTAATACCTGATGCATGAGGAATTTGCTTACCCGTGGAATGCTCCACGGGAAGCTATCGCCAGCCCTTATGCCACCTATGAGGAAATGCACTGCCGCAGTCAGATGATTGCGGCTTTAGTGCATGCGCAGGAATTACTCGAAAAGCAGCCAGCGCTGATTCAGATTGATGTAAGGCGTCGGGTTAGTGAGCTGGAAAAAACGCAGGGTATTGATCGTGCCAATGCGTACTTAGCGAAAACTTTCGTTGAGCGCACATTGCCACGCGTTGAAACCGTTAATTCTCAATATCGTCTCGGCGTGATGAAGGGGAGCACATTAAGTTTACTCGGCGGTAACGCAACCCAGCGCGACAATGCCGCGGTAGCAGGTGGCCAGCTTTTCAATCTGATGCGCCGCTTTAACCGCCTGCCGGATATGGCTCGGGCCGACGTCGATTTGCTGGCTGGGGATATGGCTAATTTCATCCTGGCCGAGCTGGTACAGGCACACGCGCAGGCCAGTGACGAGTCAGACTACAAATACACGCACCGCATATACATGACTGCTGCCACCATCACCCGCGAGATGAGCCAGACGCCTCCCCTGTGGGAAAAGGTCACGTCGCGCCTTTTTGACCCGGAGGAAGTTACTCCAGCAATCCTGCGTATGCAGACGGAAAAATGGTGGAAAGGCAGGCTGCGTCGCGTCGCCGCATCATGGCGTGAACATCTCCAAATCGCACTGGCAAACGTCAGCAAAAAGCATACCCCCTATGCCAGCAGCATGACCGTTTCTGAGTGGCGTGAGCAGAAGCGCCGTACCCGTGAGTTTTTAAAGGGAATGGAGCTGGAAGACGAGGAAGGCAATCGCATTAGCCTGATCGAGAAATACGACGGCAGCGTAGCTAACCCGGCGATCCGCCGCTGCGAGCTGATGACCCGCATTCGCGGCTTCGAAAACATCTGCAACGAAATGGGCTTTATCGGCGAGTTCTACACCCTCACCGCCCCAGCTCGCTATCACGCCACAATAAAAACAGGGCATCGTAACCGCAAATGGAACGGTGCCAGCCCGGCCGACACGCAGCGTTATCTCTGCAGCGTCTGGCAGAAAATCCGCGCCAAGCTGCACCGCGAAGAAATCCGCATCTTCGGGATCCGTGTTGCTGAGCCTCATCATGACGCGACCCCACACTGGCACATGCTTATGTTTATGCGCCCGGAGCAGGCTAAGCGCGTGCGCGAGATTATGCGCGACTACGCCTGGCAGGAAGACGGCAGCGAGCTGACAAGCGACAAAGCCCTTAAGGCCCGCTTTCACGCCGAGGCTATCGACCCGGAGAAAGGTAGCGCGACGGGTTACGTTGCTAAATACATTTCCAAGAACATCGATGGCTACGCGCTCGATGGCGAGACAGACGATGAAAGCGGCAAAGACCTGAAGGAAACCGCCTCGGCCGTTTCCGCATGGGCGGCACGCTGGCATATCCGGCAATTCCAGTTTGTGGGCGGCGCGCCGGTCACGGTTTACCGCGAACTGCGCCGCATGGCTGACAGCGAAACCGCGCACGGCCTGAGCGTTGAGTTTGCCGCCGCGCATGACGCAGCTGATGCAGGAGACTGGGCCGGATACGTTAACGCGCAAGGAGGCCCGTTCGTGCGCCGCGACGAGCTGGCTGTGCGCACCTGGTATCAGGCAAGCGAAGACTTTAATGAATACGGTGAGGAAACCGTGCGCATCAAGGGCGTTTACGCAACTGAAGTTGGCGACGATACGCCAATTTTAACCCGTCTGATGCAATGGAAGATTGTCCCGAAACGTGCCGTTGATTTGGGTTTTGAATTTCAGGACGCGCCCGCGTCCTCTCGGAGTTCTGTCAATAACTGTACGGAGCCAACATGCTCTGAAGCAGCTATCGATTTCACAAAGCCCCCTACTCGCGCCGAGCGAAGAAGGATCATTAAGCAATTAAGAGAAAAGCCAGCGCAGGAGCAACCTGAGCCGGACAAATATCACACTGAACTAAGTCATTGCACAGAACGGGAAACGTTGAAAAAGAGTTTCTTCGAGATCTCCAGGCTAACACTGTCCGACGGTGAAGCTGTCCGCATGATGAAAGGCCATACAATCAGGGTTGGGGAGCTTTCTTACTGGAGCGGTACAAGCGGCTATCTGTTCCATAGACGGCGCAAAGATACCAATCCATTAAAGCGCTTCATTGCGCTCGCGAGAAAAAGGGGCATAAAGCTGCCTGATTAATAAAACGGCAGTCGGACTAATCTGATCCGCACGATTCTTTACGATTTGAAGTCACCGTGATACTGTTTATACATACAGTATTTTTTGACTAGAAGGAGTTAATCATTTGATGAACATAGATAATCTAAGTGAAACGGTTGCACGCATTCAGTTCGTTGCTGACATATCACTGATCGCACACTGCAAAGAAGATGAATTAAAAATGGCACTGTCGATGATCAGTGACATGGCAGGCACAATCGACACATCTGTTTTCGAAGCTGCCATATACTGCCAGGCTGAATGATTAATTGCCCCTTCTCTACCGTTCATTAGCCACCTTTTAGGTGGCTTTTTGCTTCTGCATCAAAATGCATATGCTTGCATGAATCCGCATGATCCAAATTGGATCGCTATGCGTTTGTAAGGCCAGAGCTGGCGCGCTCAGAGGTAGTACATGCACATGCATGAAAAGCGATACATAAAGCGGGCAGGCGTGGCGGGGATAGCATTGCGCGCGAGCATAGTTTAAGTAGCGTTTTATTCTTAATTTGAGTAATAATAATGTTGGATTATTATTAAAACTAAACCTAGGAGCGAACATGGATCCATTAGTTTCAGAGTTAATTAAGGCAACCGTAGGCACTGCAACCAAATTATTATTAGAGCAAGTTTTAAGCTCTAAATGGGATAAAAAATTATTAGGCGGCAAGAAAATAATTGAAGAATTAAATAAAGATGAATGTTATACATCTTTTCTAATTAAGCATGTGTCTCGAACATTAAAGATTAGAACCATACAAAGTCCTGAAAGTGATGTTTATCTTAACGAAGTTTATCATCCTTTAAAGATAAAAGAAGTAAATAGCTCTGAGAGTAACCAGCTTATCGTTCAAGATGGGTTTTTAATTCAGGATAGTAACTTCATCAATATTATTGGAATAGCTGGGCAGGGAAAAAGTACGATTTTAAGAAAGATTTTTATTGAGCAGCTTAAAATAGGCGAGAAAATCCCATTCTTTATAGAGCTTAGGAAAGCAGAAAAAGTTGGGGTGAAAAAATATTTAGAAATGATTCTTTTAGACTGTGGAATAGCTGCATCTGAAAAAAGCGTGATTGAGTTGTTAAAGAGTCACAAGGTTATCCTTATGTTAGATGGCTTTGATGAAATAAACTCTGAGTATGTTTCAACAGTCATGGATGAAATATTAAGTATAAATAATCAATTATCTACTCAGATGATAACTACAACGCGGCCCGATACTAGGATTTGCAATGAGCCAAACATTACAAACTACAAAGTAGAGTTTTTAAGTAAAGAAGACATCATTTCTATTATTAGCAAGCTGAATATAAAAAATGGAATTGATGCTGACTTAATGCCAGCTTTACTGGAAACTCTCTCTAAAAATGATAATTTATCAGAAGTAATGAATTTGCCAATCTTAGTAAATTTGTTTTATGTGAGCTATCCTTATTTAGATTCTGTTCCTGAAAGTGCAGTAGATTTCTACTCGAGTTTATTCGTAACTTTATATTTGCGGCATGATAAGATAAAAAATCACGATCGTGAAAAATCATCCCCCTTAAGTTACAAGGAAGCTTTTGAGTGTTTTAATGCGCTATGCTTTATGTCACTGAATGATAGTAATTTAGATTTTACTGAGATTAGCTTGTCAAGATATGTTGAGTCTTCAATGAAGGTGAACGGATTACTTAACGACAAAAATAAGCCTGAAGATCTTTTGCAGGACTTTATAAAAGTTACATGTTTGATTCAAAAAGATGGTTTTAATAGATATGTATTTCTCCATAAGTCAATACAGGAATATCACGCTGCTGAATTCGTAAAAAACTTAAGCGTTGATAAAAAACCATCTTTTTATGAAGAGTTATCTAAAAGCATATGTTTTGATACGAAGTTCGCAAACGTCATTAAGTTTTTGATCGAGATTGAGCGCGAAAATACTATCAAGTTAATGTTGATACCTTTGTGCGAAAAATTCGATATTGATTGCTGGAGTTCTCCTAATGATAAGGAAGTTAATGATCTCTACATTTATCTATCTAATTCATTAAAAACCAATCTGACTGCCGTTAAGGATAAGGATAAGGATGAAAAAGTAAGGTTGCGATATAGCGGTATACCTATTCCATATCGAAAATACTCGTGGATGAATACCTTTACATTGAATGATTCAGGCTTAAATCATCTTGATGAAGTTGTGCTTTTACCTTTTTTTAAAGCAGATGATTTGTCTGTTGAAAAGAGTTACGAATTATTTTTAGATCTTTTTGACTCTGATCCAAGGTTAAGTAACAAGCCAGTTACTAGTGGGGCTATAACCTTAGAGTCAATTTCAAAAAGATTAGGGTTAGAATTCGAGATAAAAAAACAACTGAGAGAAAAAATGATAAAACTGTATGTTGAGTTGTACGAAGTGAACTTTAATAAAATAAAAAATGACGATGATGCTCTCAAAGGACATTTCAATTTTTTATAAAGGAAGGGGCAGTGCCCCTTCCTTTATAGTTGATAAGTTTTAAAATTAATAACTTCGAGCTCTAACCAACTATTCAATTCTTTAAATCTTTCTTGCAGTGGGGTCAGCTCATTACGAACAAAGACCTGCGATGCTTTCACTGCGTCACCGAATCCGCCGGAGTTGTCGGGGATAATCCCCATCATCTGCGGCGGTACGCGGTGCGCACTTAACAGGTCGTCGCGACTGGCCTTCTTGATGTTAAAGAAATCGTCTTTCGTCGCCACTTCACTGAGCGGCAGGATCTTTATGCCGTCCGGCTTACCGTTCGGCGCGTACATAAACAGGTTGCGGAAGTTACCCAGCCCTTTCGTGTCGCGCATCGCCTGGCGCATCCGGTCAACGTCGCTGCTGCTCTGCGCCGCGTCGGTCATATACAGGATGTAACCGGCGTGCGCGCCGTTCTGGTAATACTTGCGGCGGAACAGCGTTGCCGCCTCATTCAGCCAGGCGGAGTTAAGCGCGCTGAGGTATTCCGGCAGGCCGTAAAGCTCCTGATTAATATCCGGCTCCAGCAGGTGAAACACGCTGCTGGCCGAAAATTCGTGCGGCTCTTTCCAGTCATTCACAAACCAATAAACGCCATCCTTCACGCCTCTGCGTGTGAATTTGGCCGGTGTGGTTTCAAGGCGCAGCGGCTTACCCAGGCTGTTACGGCGCAGCTCGGCAAAGGCGTTACCGAAGACCAGATAATCCAGCGCAAACTTGCTGAACTCCTGCTGACTCATCATCGGGTGCGGAATAAACGTTGAGGCCAGAATGTTGCGCTTTACGTAAATCGGCGAGCTGTGATGCACGGCCGAGCGCAGGCTCTTAGCCAGCCCGCTAAAGCTGACCGGCGGCTCAAACCAGCGCCCGTTACCGATGCACTCGGCGTAATCCAGAATGTCGCGCTTATCCATGACCGGCGTCGGATCGCCAAAGGTAAACGCCTCGGCGTGCTGCTGCGGTGCGGTAGCCTGTAACGGCTGCGCGGTGGCGGTGTGAGCCTTGCGGCCTCTGCGTTTGCTCATCAGTAAAATTCCAGAATTGAGGGGTTAGCGCTGCCGCTGGCTGCGGTAAGCGGTTCGTTTAACAGTGCGTGCATGATTGCCCAGGCGACGTCGGCATGGCTGGCCTCTTCGCTGCGGCTCGCCTCATAGGTTGAGCGGTTGCCGCTGGCCGTCATGGTTTTGCGGATAGCCATAAACGACTGCGTGATGTCCGTCGCCCCGGCGTCATACTCAAGCCGCCCGCTGCTGATGGTGTCTTTTGCCTTGAGCACCATTGCCGTTTTTACTTCCGGCGAGTATTTGATTTCCCGCGCGGCCGGGTAAAACTGGCGTACCAGCTGGAAAACGCCCTGGCCGATACCGGTTGCATCCACGCCGATATATTCCACGGTGTATTTTTTCGTTAAGTCCTCGATAGATTTCGCCTGCGCGGCAAAGTCCATGCCCCGCCACTGGTGGCGCTCCAGCACGCGGAATTTCCCACCCGCAACGAGCGGCGGCGCGATTACCGCACAGCCTGCGCTGTCGCCCGTATGCGACGGGTCATAACCGATCCAGACCGGCCGGAATGAAAACGGGCGCGGCAGGTACGGGTTAAAGTCTTCCCACTCTTCCAGGCTGTCGATCATGCAGCTCTGCAGCTCGGCGAACGGGAACACGCTCGCCTCGTCGTCGACAAACTCACACATCAGCAGGTTCTGATATTCCGCCGGGCTGTATTCAAGCTGCAGCTGGTTAATGTCGAACAGGTTGCAGCCGCCGGTGAGCGCATCCTCAACCGTGACGATCTGCCGCCACTGCCCGTCACCGCACAGTGCGCCTTTCGCCAGGTGAGAATGCGACAGGTCTATCTCGATGCGATCATCTTTGCTGCGCCGCCCTTTGTTAAACAGCTCGCCTGACCAGAACGGATAGGCGCTGTGCGACAGGGCCGACGGCGTGGAAAAGTATGTCGTGCGCCACTTCTTGTGCAGCGACATGCCGCTGGCAACTTTGCGCAGCTCCTGAAATTTCGGGATCCAGAAATACTCATCCAGATAGAGGTTGCCGGTGTAGCTCTGCGCGGTGCGCACGTTCGTGCCGAGGAATATCAGGCGCGCGCCGTTCGGCAGCACGATGGGATCGCCTTTCAGGTCAACGTCAGCCTGACGGGCAAAGTCGATAATGTAGTTCTTAAAGACGTGCGCCTGCGCCTTACTGGCTGAGAGAAAAATCTGGTTGCGCCCGGTGGTCAGCGCGTCTATCAGCGCCTCACGGGCAAAGTAGAACGTTGCGCCAATCTGGCGGCTCTTCAGAATATTGCGGATGCGATGAGTCAGCCCGGCGCGGTGCCAGTTGAGCTGATACTCAAAGCAGTTATCCATAAACACGCCAGTCAGCTTGTCGATCTGCTCGTCGCTGAACTCGTTTTTAACAACCGGCTGGCGCTCGCCACGGTTGCGGTTGCGCACGTTCGGATTTAGGTCGGCCTCGTTGCCGCTGCTGCGGTATCGCTCAACGCGGGCAAGGCGCTCAATCTGACGGCCGAGCGCGTCTATCTCTTTGTAATCACCATTCCCCTTTACCTCTTTCATGATGAGCTGGATCAGCCGGGCTTCCATGCTGGATTCAACGCGACTGATGGGCGCAACGTTGTCCCACGCATCTCGCAGTTTCCAGCTCTGCACGGTTGGCGTTTTCTGTCCGAGCGTCTCCGCAATCTGGCGCACGGAATAACCCTGCCAGTAAAGCAGCGCAGCCTGACGGCGCGGATCGCTGATGATGGTTGTCGGTGTCGTTTTCATACCGGCAAGGCTACCGGTGCCGAAAATGGCGCGCCTGCTGTCCCTGTTTGCTGATGCATCAGCGGGCTGGCATTCGTTGAGGGATTGTGTGGCGACGGGGAAACTGGCCCCGAACCGACCCAACACCTGACCGGAGCCTGATTAATGGCAGCAATCAAAGCAAAGCGTTTTCGTATCGCAGTTGAAGGCGCAACCACTGACGGCCGCGTCATTTCCCGTGACTGGATTTCGCAGATGGCGAAAAACTACAGCCCGGAAATGTACGGCGCACGTATCAACATGGAGCACATCCGGGGCTATGCCGCCGACAGCACGTTTCGCCGCTTTGGCGACGTGACCGCCGTCGAGGCCGAAGAAATCGGCGACGGCCCGCTCAAGGGCAAGCTGGCCCTTTACGGGCATATCGATCCGACGCCGGAGCTGGTCGAGCTGACCAAAGCGCGCCAGAAAATCTACACCTCCATTGAAGTTAACCCTGAGTTCGCCGACACGGGCGAGGCGTATCTCGTTGGCCTGGCCGTCACCGACGACCCGGCAAGCCTCGGCACTGAGATTCTGAGCTTCAGCGCCACGGCCAAAGTTAACCCGCTGGCGTCCCGCAAGCTGGATAAAGGCAACCTCTTTACCGCCGCTGAAGAAACCGTGATCGAGTTTGAAGAAGTGGCGGAGCCTTCACCGTCCCTTCTGACGCGTATCACTGCCATGTTTACCGGCCAGAAAAAGGCCAGCGGCGAGCAGTTCGCCGACGTCAGCGCAGCGGTAACGGCCGTCGCCGAGCAGGTGCAGCTGAATGCGGAGAGCCAGACGCAGGAACTGTCGGCGCTGGAGCAATCCGTCAGCGCGCGCTTGGAGGCCATCGAGCAGCAGGCCGGGGAAGACCGCGCCGCTTTCGCTGCGCTGCAGGGCCAGCTATCGCAGACCGACGGCAGCTTTACCCGCCGCCCGGCGGCAACCGGCAGCGATCCGAAGTCCGGCGCGCAGACCGACTGCTAATCAGGCGTGGCCTGAACGTTAAAACCCAACACAGAGATAAACAGGAACGCCAATGCGTAAGAATACCCGCTTTAAGTTTAACCAGTTCATGACCCGCCTCGCCGAGCTTAACGGCGTCGAAACCGACGACATGAACAAGAAATTTACCGTTGAGCCGTCGGTCACGCAGACCCTGATGAGCCGCGTGCAGGAGTCTTCCGACTTCCTGACCCGTGTCAACATCGTGCCGGTGTCCGAAATGAAGGGCGAGAAGATCGGGATCGGCGTATCCGGCTCGATTGCCAGCGTGACCGACACGGCAGGCGGCGATGAGCGCGAAACTGCTGATTTTGCCGCGCTGGATAAGCAGGGTTACGAATGTGTGCAGGTCAACTACGACTTTCATATCCGCTATAACACGCTCGACCTGTGGGCGCGTTATGAAGATTTTCAGGCCCGTCTGCGTGACGCCATCGTGAAGCGCCAGGCGCTTGACCGCATCATGATCGGCTTCAACGGCGTGACCCGCGCCAAAACCTCGAACCGCGCTAAGAACCCTATGCTGCAGGACGTGGCCGTGGGCTGGCTGCAGAAGTACCGCAACGATGCACCGGCGCGCGTGATGAGCAAAATCACCGACGAAAACGGCACCGTCGTCTCTGAAAAAATCCGCGTCGGCAAAAACGGTGATTACGCCAACCTTGATGCGCTGGTGATGGATGCCACCAACACCCTGATCGAGCCGTGGTATCAGGAAGACCCGGAGCTGGTTGTTATCGTGGGCCGTCAGCTGCTGGCTGATAAATACTTCCCGATCGTCAACCAGTCGCAGGCCAATACCGAGCAGCTGGCCGCTGACGTCATTATCAGTCAGAAACGTATCGGCGGCCTGCCAGCGGTGCGCGTGCCTTACTTCCCGGCTGACGCCATGTTTATCACCCGCACCGATAACCTGTCGATTTACTGGCAGGAAGGCACGCACCGCCGCCTGATTGACGAAGTGCCGAAGCGCGACCGCATCGAAAACTATGAGTCCATTAACGAGGACTACGTGATCGAGGATTACGCGGCCGGTTGCCTGGTTGAAAACATCGAAGTCGGTGAGTTCGCTGCACCTGCAGCCACAACGCAGGAAGCAGCGGCAGAAAGCGGCGCTGCTGGCACCGAAAAAACGGAGGCGTAACGCATGTTAAGCCCTGCCCGACGTCATCGCATGCGCCAGCAGGCTATCGAAGCCTCGCAGAACGCCGACAACCCGCTGCGCCACGCCAGCGGCTATGAGCAGATGCTCATCAAGCTGAACGACGACAAGCGCCGCCTGAAGAAAGTGCACTCTAACGAGCGCAAGGCGGAAATGAAGCGTCAGCTGCTGCCTGAGTACCTGCCGTGGGTGTCAGGCGTGCTGGAGAAAGGCAAAGGCGCACAGGATGCCGTGCTGATGACCGTCATGATCTGGCGGCTCGATGCGGGCGACGTGCCCGGCGCGCTGGAGATTGCCCGGTATGCGCTGACGCATGGCCTTGTGTCGCCTGACGGCTTTAAACGCGCAAGCCTGCCTTACCTGCTGGCCGAAGAAGTGGCCAGCGCGGCAACGCGCGCCTGGACGGCAAAAGCGCCGGTCGATGTAGACCCGCTGCTGGCAACCATTGCGATGACGGAATCCGAAGACATGCCCGATCAGGTGCGCGCCAAGCTGCACAAGATAACCGGGTATGTGCTTCGCGATGCGGGCAGGGCTTCGGAGGCGATGACCCACCTTGCAAGGGCGCATCAGCTGCACGACGGCTGCGGCGTCAAAAAAGACATTGAGCGGCTGGGAACGGCGATGAAAAAACAGGCCATCGCCAGCCGCTGACCGAACGCGACCCCGCGCACGGGCGGCAGGACGGCAACGCACTTTCAGTGTCTGCGCCGTCCTCCACCGCCCACCTATTCAAAGGCCGATTATGAATAACACGGTTGTTATCCCCGCCCCGCGACCGGCAGACGCTGCCGAGCCGCCGGTAAAGAATACGTTTTTCTGGCCTGACGTTGACCTGCAGCAGCTGCGCGATTCGCTGCGCTATGAGGGAACGGTCACGGCGCAGCGCCTGCGCCTGGCCGTGAAGACGGCAATTTCTGAAGTGAACGCCGAGCTGTACGACTGGCGCGCCGCGCAGATTGCGGCGGGCTTTAAGGTGCTGGCCGACGTGCCTGCGGAATCGCTGGACGGCGAGAGCGAAAAGATTACGGCCTACCTTGCCGCCGTCGGTGCGCTGACCGCCGCGACTATCGTTGAGCGCTATCGCGGCTACGACGCCAGCGGCACAAAAAAGGCAGGCGAAATCGAGGCGAGCGCCGACGAGTACTGGCGCGACGCGCGATTCAGTATCAGCCGCATCGCCGGTAAGCCTGGCTGCATTGTGGATCTGCTCTGATGAACGTTTACGCGCAGCAGGGCGATACCGTTGACGAAATCTGCCAGCGCTATTACGGGCGTACCGGGCAGGCCGTCGGGCTGGTTTATGCGGCTAATCCGGGCCTGGCCGAAAGCGGGCCGGTGCTGCCGCACGGCTGCGAAGTGACGCTGCCCGATCTGCCTGAATCTTCAGCAGGTGAAACCGTCAACCTGTGGGACTAAAAATGGAAAAAATCAGTTCTGTGATCAACTACCTGATTGGCCTCATCCTGATGTGGTTCGGCCGTCATACGCCACAGGATATCGCCTTTATGGTCGGTTCCGGCGTGGCCGTTATCACTCTCATTACTAATGTTGCGACGTTCTTTATCAACTGGCATTACCGCCGCAAAACCTATGAGCTGCAGCGTCTGCGGGGGGTGAACCTTGAGCCAGACCGCTAAACGCTGCGCCGTGGTGGCCGTGCTGGCAATTGCCGCGCTGCTGCCACAGTTCAAAACCCTGAAAACGTCCGAGGCCGGGCTTGCGCTCATCGCCAACGCCGAGGGATGCCGCACATCGCCCTATCAGTGCAGCGCCGGAGTCTGGACGAACGGCATCGGTCATACCGAGGGCGTGACGCCGCAAAGCCAGATCAGTGAGCGACAGGCGGCGGTTAATCTGGTGTATGACGTGATGCGCATCGAGCGCGGGATCGATGCCTGTATGCGCAGCGATATGCCACAGCCGGTCTATGACACGGCCGTGTCATTCGCCTTTAACGTCGGCGTGCGCGCGGCCTGTAGCTCGACTTTTGCCCGTTACATCAGGCTGCAGCACTGGCTTGATGCCTGTAATGAGCTGCGGCGCTGGGTGTTCGTTAAGGGCGTGAGAAATCGCGGGCTGGAGAACCGCCGCGCGAATGAGACAGCCTACTGCCTGCGGGGTGCGACATGACGCGCCTGATAGCGCTGCTTCTGGCCGTCGCGTTGCTGGCGCTGGGCGTGACCGGCTGGCGGTGGAAAGTCGCGAAGGACGATCTGACCAGCGCACAGCGCATTATCGGTACGCTGTCGGCCGGTATCGAGAGCCGCGACAGGGCGATAGCCCGGCTGGATGCCGATGCAAGGGCCAGCCAGAAACGCGAGGCCGAGCTGCGGCTGATGCAGGGGCGTGCCAGCACGGCCGCGCTTAACCGTGAAATGACCATACAGAGAGAAACCGATGCGAATCCGATACTGCGTGACTGGTCTGCTGCTGCTCTGCCTGACGATGTTATCCGGCTGCACACCCGCCCGGCCTTCAGCAGCGCCAGAGATTATCTGGATTGGGTGTCCGCGCGTGACAAGCTGCCCGGTGCCGGGAAACAGCCTTAAAACGGCGGGCGATTTGGCGGCGGATAATCGCCAGCTTGAGGCCGCACTCGCCGCCTGCGGGCTGCAGGTCGAAATAATCAAAGACTGCCAGGAACAACACGATGCTGAAACCTCAACAGCTGCGCCAGGCGCTGACCGACAGCGTGCCGGAGCTGCAGCGAAACCCTGACGCGCTGAACGTGTTTATCGACAGCGGGCGCATTGTCTCGACGCTTGCCAGCTCGCTGTCGTTTGAGTACCAGTACCGGCTTAACATGGTCATTACCGACTACGCAGGTAACATCGACCTGCTGATCGTGCCGCTGCTGGCATGGCTGCGCACGAATGAACCCGACATTATGGCAAGCGAGGAAAATCGCCGGACGGGCTTTACCTTTCAGGCTGACGTTATCAGCGACACGGCCAGCGATATCAGCATTGAGCTGCAGCTGAGCGAGCGCGTGATCGTGAAGCAGGCCGACGACGGACTGCACGTAACCCACGTCGGCGAGAACCCGCTGCCGGAGAATGACGCCCGGCCGGTGCAGCTTTACGTCAAGGGCGAGCTGGTCAGCGAGTGGCAGACATGAGCGAACTGCAGCTGGTAAATGACCGGCTGGAGGCGCTTATCAACAGCCTGTCAGCCCCGGCGCGTAAAGAAATGGCGCGCAATATCGCGAAGAAGCTGCGTGCGAGTCAGCAGCAGAATATTAAGCGCCAGCGGGCACCTGACGGTACGCCGTTTAAGCCCCGTAAAACACAGCCGGTGCGCAGCAAACAGGGCCGGATAAAGCGCGAGATGTTCGCAAAGCTGCGCACCGCCAAATATATGAAGACGCAGACCAGCCCGAATGAGGCCGTGATCGAGTTTGCGGGCAACGTGCAGCGCATGGCCCGCGTGCATCATTTCGGGCTGCGCGACCGGCCGTCACGTAAAGGGAAAGAGGTGCAATACGAGGCGCGTCCCTTGCTAGGAATCAATAAAGGCACACTTGACATAATTGAGGAGTTGATCATTAATATCATTAAAGATTAATCCTATTGACTGGTGTTTTTTTGGGTCGCTTCATCGATAGCCGCAGAGATGATTCTGCGCAAAAAATTGAGCTTATGATAAAAATCATCTTAAGAACAGATGGTTACATTAATAGTGCCAACACTAAATCAACCATTCTATTAAGTTTATCATCTGCGCTACTTGCAGCAATTTTACTTAACTATGACAAGTTTCTTAATAAGCTAACTAATGCTGGAGATAAATACGTATTATCTGTGATAGCTTTAGCATCTATAGTTCTAATATTAATGGCCATTTTTCACTGTTTAAAGGGCGTGATTCCTTTTCTGAACCATTCTAATAAAAAAAATATTTTTTCTTTCGTTGATACTTTGTATTACTACAAAAATGTAAGTGAATACATCAATGCAATAAACGAAAAGAAACCTGCGGAGATGGTTAGTTCTTTAGCTTCATTAAATTTCAATTTATCGAAAGCTCTAATTGATAAATACGAAAATCAAAAAAAATCCATTGAATGCATTATATTGTCTTTAATGACGATTGGGTTAATGGTCTTGGTTATAATTTTTTCTCAAATATAGAGGTGCACAATGTCTATTGAAGATATTTATAAAGGGCTGGGTCGTTCTCTCGATGCAAAGCTTTCAAAGAAAAATACAAGTGACATTATTAAAAGCCAAGTTTTAAGTGATTCCAATGAGGCGTTTTTCGAATCAAGTAGTAGCGATTCCATGGCAGGTTTAGAAAGTTATACATCTTCGCCTGAAAGTTACGGAGTCAAGAATTTAGTAAGACACAAATTTGGAAAGCATGGTCAGATGCAAAAAAGCTTTGGATGCCACCCGGATTTCGAAGATATAGAACATGAAAATGAAATGCGGCATGGTTATGCTATTACGCTTTTTATGGACATAATAGGATCAACTAAGCTTGGAGTGACTTATACGCCACTTGAGGTGTTCGGAATAAAAAACGACATTATTCGCTGCGCAATTGAAACAATTGATTCTTTCGACGGTCATGTTCATAGAATAATGGGTGATGCAGTTATGGCTTTCTTCAGAAGTAACAGAAAGCAAAATGATGGTTTGGTTATGGACCATGCTATTGATGCATTAAATTGCTCTGTGTTCTTGATAGAGATGGTAAAAAAAGTAGTTTCCCCGAGGCTTGTTGATATGGGGGCAGATAAAATAGGTATTCGTATTGGCATCGACTATGGTAAAGATGAAGACGTCATCTGGGGGAAATATGGATATCATGGTTCCCATGAGGTTACTGCAACTTCATATCATGTCGATGTAGCAGCGAAGCTTCAGCAAAAAGCCCCGAAGAACTCTATATTAGTAGGAGATAACTTTGTAAACCTTCTTGGCTTTGATGAGCCATTTATTAGTGTATTAGAGAAAATGAAGTCTGGAGTTTACGAAAAGCAAGAGTTTGTCAGGCCAAACTATTTGAAAAAGGATGGGCAGCCAAGAGATTATAGGCAATTTTTGATAAATCATGAAGTTTATAAAAAACTGACCCCTATAGACTCTTACCCAGATACTCTACAAATTAGTGCAACTCTAAAAAAATCCAAAGATAGCCCCTCGCATGATGAATATGAAAGATGTTCTAGAAGCATTAAGAAAAGTACAGGGATATCATTCAAGGCTAAATATAAGAGCGTACCAGATAGAAAGTTGCGTTTTTTGTTTCGTGTTGAGAATACAGGTGTAGAAGCTGGTGAAAAGGAAGATAACGCAAATCATCAAGAATTTGTTGATGCAGTACATCAAGGTGATGGCAATTATTTTGCTAGGCACTGGGAAGGGACTTGGTATAAAGGGATTCACCATATGTTCGTATCGGTATGGTCTGGTGAAACTAGGATTACGCAGGAGGAGGTTTTCTCAATATTTATAACAGACTCTATTGAAAACTGAGATAATTAGTTCGTTAGTCCATCAGCATACACACCTAGATTGAGAGTGCGTTAAGGTATAGTGCATTCTCAATGTCATGAATGAACAACTCTCCGAAATCCAGCGCCTACTGCGCAACCTGATCCGCATCGGAACCGTGTCCGCCGTCAATCTGGACGGCGGGCTGTGCCGTGTCGATACGGGAAAAAACACAACCGGCTGGCTGCACTGGCTGAGCGCCCGCGCGGGTAAAACCCGCTCCTGGAATGCGCCGTCAGTGGGCGAGCAGGTGCTTGTTCTGTGCCTCGGCGGCGAACTTGATACCGGCTTTGTGCTGCCGGGCATTTTCTCGGATGACAACCCGGCTCCGTCAGCCTCGGCCGATGCGCTGCACTGGTCATTTCCTGACGGCGCGGTGATCGAGTACGAGCCGGAAAACGGCGCGCTGACTGCGACCGGCATACAGACCGCAACTATTAAAGCGGCGGTAAAAATCCTGTTCGACTCGCCGGAAGTGGAATGCACAACGCTGCTCAAAACTGCGCAGCTGGAAGTCACCAAGGGCGGCACGATGAAAGGCGACGTTACACATACCGGCGGCAGTCTGTCCTCAAACGGCAAGGTTCTGCACAAGCATAAACATCCTGGCGACAGCGGCGGCCAGACGGGGGAACCGATATGACAACCGCTAAATACATCGGCATGAACCGCGAAACCGGCGGCACGCTGACCGACCTCGATCACATCCGGCAGTCAGTGCGGGACATTCTGCTGACCCCGCTCGGCACGAGGGTGATGCGTCGCCAGTATGGTTCGCTTTTATCCGCGCTGATTGACCAGCCGCAAAACGAGGCGCTGCGCCTGCAGATTATGTCGGCCTGCTATATGGCGATCCTGAAATGGGAGCCGCGCATAAAGCTGACCGCCATCAGCTTTGAGTCGGATATCAACGGCGCAATGGTGGTTGAGCTGTCCGGCAACCGCACCGACCGCGCGCAGCCTTTTTCCTTAACCGTTCCTGTGAGCTGAGACTATGGCAACTATCGACCTGAGCCAGCTGCCCGCGCCTGACGTGGTGGAGGCGTTGGACTATGAAACCCTGCTGGCCGAGCGAAAGGCGACGCTGATTTCCCTTTATCCTGCTGACCAGCAGGAGGCCGTCGCCCGCACGCTGACGCTGGAGTCAGAACCCATCGTTAAACTGCTGCAGGAGAACGCCTATCGTGAGCTGATCCTGCGCCAGCGCATCAACGAGGCGGCAAAGGCCGTTATGGTGGCTTATGCGCTGGATGGCGACCTTGACCAGCTCGGCGCGAATAATGGCGTAACCCGCCTGACCATTACCCCGGCCGACAATACAACCATTCCACCGACCGCCGCCGTGATGGAAAGTGACGACGATTTCCGGCTGCGTATCGCCTCGGCGTTTGAGGGGCTTAGCGTTGCGGGGCCGACAGGCGCGTATGAATACCATGCCAGAAGCGCCGACGGCCGCGTAGCCGATGCATCAGCCATCAGCCCGTCGCCTTCAGTGGTCACGGTGACAGTGCTCGCGCGTGAGGGCAGCGGCGTGGCGGGCGACGATTTGCTGGCCGTGGTTAACGCTGCGCTCAATGATGAAGACGTGCGCCCGGTTGCCGACCGGGTGAGCGTGCAGTCAGCGAAGATTGTGAATTACGAAATCGTGGCCGAGCTGTACCTCTATCCGGGACCGGAAGCGGAGCCAGTCCGCGCCGCCTCTGAGGCAAAGCTCGCCGCCTACATTACCGCGCAGAAGCGTCTCGGCCGGGACATTCGCCTGTCTGCGCTGTATGCCGCCATGCACGTTGAGGGCGTGCAGCGCGTTAACCTGATTAAGCCTGCTGCTGACGTGGTGCTCGATAAAACGCAGGCCGCTTACTGCACGGGTTACACGCTGACCGTGGGAGGCTCGGATGAGTGATCGCCTGCTGCCGACCAGCTCGTCAGCGCTTGAGATTGCTGCCGCTGAGGCGCTGGCAAGCCCCGGCGCGATGAGCGTGCCGCTGCGTCAGTTGTGGAATCCGCAGACCTGCCCGGTGGAGCTTCTGCCCTATCTGGCGTGGGCATGGTCGGTTGATCGCTGGGATTCAGCCTGGCCGGAATCGACAAAGCGCGCCGTGGTTGCCGCCTCGCAGTACGTGCACCGGCACAAGGGCACGATAGGCGCTATCCGACGCGTCGTTGAGCCGCTGGGCTATCTCATCAAAATAATCGAGTGGTGGAAAACTAATGAGACGCCAGGCACGTTCCGACTTGACGTGGGCGTACTCGATACCGGCATTACAGAGGAGATGTATAACGAGCTGGAGCGCCTGATAGCCGACGCGAAGCCCTGCAGCCGTCACCTTATCGGCCTGTCTATCAATCTGGACGCGAACGGCGCGCTGCCGGTTGCCGTTGCCAGCTACAGCGGGGATGAGCTGACCGTTTATCCCTACACCCCTGAACTTATCAGCGTCGGCGGGCCGGGTTATTCCGGCGTGGCGGTGCATCTTATTGACCTGACGGAAGTGAGCGCATGACGACAAAATATTTTGCCCTGCTGACCAATCAGGGCGCGGCTAAGCTGGCGAACGCCGCCGCGCTCGGCACAAAAGTGAATATCACATCACTGGGAGTCGGGGACGGTGGCGGCACGCTGCCGACGCCTGACGCGGCGCAGACTAAGCTCATCGGCGAGAAGCGCCGCGCGCAGCTTAATTCGCTGACCGTTGACGCGGCAAACAGCAGCCAGATTATCGCCGAGCAGATTATCCCGGAAAGCGAGGGCGGTTTCTGGATCCGCGAGATTGGCCTGTATGACGCCGACGGCGTGCTGATTGCCGTTGCTAACTGCCCGGAAACCTATAAGCCCCAGTTGGCTGAAGGTAGCGGCCGCACGCAGACCGTGCGCATGATTTTGATAGTGAACAGCACAACGGCCGTGACGCTGAAAATTGATCCATCAGTCGTGCTGGCAACGCGCAAGTACGTCGATAATGCCATAATTGAGGTTAAAGCCTATGCGGATGACCTGATGGCAAAGCACATTGCCGCAGCCGATCCGCATAAACAGTACGCGCCCAAAGAAAGCCCGGTATTTACCGGCACGCCAAAAGCCCCGACACCCGCTGCGGGCAACAGCTCTACGCTTCTGGCTACGACGGCCTTTGTACAGGCGGCAATCGCGCAGCTGGTTGCCTCTTCCCCAGAAGCGCTGGATACGCTGAATGAGCTGGCGGCCGCGCTGGGTAACGACCCGAACTTTTCAGCAACAATGATGAATCAGCTGGCTGCGCGCGCTCTGCTTGCAGGCAACGTTAATCAGCAGTTTTCCGTCAAAGACGCCACCGCAGACGGCCATGCGGTGAACCGTGGGCAGGTTAATACTCTGCTGGCGCAGAAAGCCGCTCTTAACGGTAACGCGAATCAGGATTTTCAGGTCAGAAACTCCGGAGAAACTAACAGCGCAGTCAGTAATGCCCGGCTGGGTTTCATGCTGGGAGGCTATGCATTTAAAGGGGGAGATGCAGGTCAGGGCTTTGCAGTGGCTGGCGGCAATAGCGCTAACAGCGCCGTCGCCTACGGGCAGTTCCAGGCGGGCACTAACGGTAACGGTGCCTGGATTAAGCTGCCGAACGGCGCGCAATGGTGCCGCCAGAACCTGAGCATCCCGGCAAAGACCAACGTCATCTGGACATACCCGGCAGCCTTTACGGCTCCGCCAGCCGTATTCATAACCGGCATCAACGGCGATCCGGCGGTATGGTCAACCGGTGTCGGCGCGGGTAACGCCGGTATCTACAACAACAACGATTCCGCCCTTAACGTTAACCTTCTGGCAATCTGGTGATAAAAATGAGCGAAGACAAAGCAGACATTGTTGAGGGATCCGGCACGGAGCCGGTTTCAGCTTACGAAAGCCGTTATTTTGTGGCGGTCAATGAGCGACTTTACATTGATGCGATGCTGATTGCTTTCACGCAGTCGGATGCTGACAGCTATGCGACGCAGGGCCTGGCCGAATTGAGTCAGGCAGAATTTGAGTCCGTCGGGCCTGACTGCCAGCTGATCAGGGGCAGGGTTGTTAAAGGGCCGCCGCTTGTGCCCGTGCTGAGCGAGGAAGCCAGCAGGGCTATCCTGTCAGCCCGCATCCGGGATGCGAGCGAAAAAATACAGATGCTTACCGATGCGGCTGAGCTGGATATGGCGCAGGAGGGAGATAGCGAACGCCTGACGGCCTGGAAAAAATACCGTGTCAGTCTGAGCCAGAGCGACATTTCAGCCCCGCTGAGTGACTGGCCCGTTTCGCCCGACTGAGCCCCGGTAACGGGGCTTACTTTTATTCTTTTATGCCGCATGCAGTATGCAGTATGCCAAATGTTTGTAAACGAAAGCATCTTTGGCTCTACGCATGATGCTGACGCAAAATCCTTCCTGCTGAACATGCGGCTATAATTACTGATGTTAAAGTCATTCTCAGAGAAATAGACAATAAAAGGAGTCGGTTGTAGACCGGATTCAATCGTATCAAGCAACACGTCTCCTTGAAGTGCATTGTTATACTGCGCTAACGTATATATATACTGATAATATTGAAATGGAAGCTACAATAATCGAAATGCGCTTGATCCATGTGTTTAAACTTACTCCTTTATTTTTGTATTCAATAACTTCACTTAATGCCGCGTTATACTGATCATTTAAGATGCTCTGTATATTGTTAATGTTGAGCTGACCTGCAGCGCTAGTTAAATAGGAGTTGAGTATATTTCGACCTCTCACTTCAGTTATAATATTTGAAGGCATGTTCATCATTGCTAGTTTGAATGTTTGATAATTAGATTCCACGATCAACTCTACAAGACCGTCCTCATTTAGAAACTCTTTTATTTGAACAATGGGCTCTATTATTTGGGTTATATCGCCATTATTCAAGGGGATCGAGTTTTCTTTCTTCGTATATGCCGCAGTGATTGCGTCAGAAGATTTGTTAATTAAGGGGGATATAAAAGACATTTTCGCTCGAGCCTCTGTGATCCTTAAGTTTAAAAGGCCCCAAAAAAAGATGAGTATAGCTGCAAGTGGTGGCAGAATCGATTTTATAATATCGGCGACTGTTTTTTCCATATAAGGTTTGAAAAGGGTGTTGCTTATATTGGTCAATGTATTATTTATTTCTAATAGCCTGTAGTTTAAATTTTCATTTTCGTAAATCGTTCTTTGCACGGGAGTTGCTGCAGCAGTGGAGCCAGAAATAGGAATAGAAGTAGATGTAGAAGTAGGTATATCCTTAGACCTCATGTAGTTTATGCTATTTTGCAGTGCGATAAGTTGTAATTTTAAGTTATAAATCTCTTTCATGTTAGCATCTTGCTTCACCTGGAATATGTTTCTTATTCCATCATACAATTCCTCAAGCGATCTATTTTCTTTTGCTTGTGCACTTCCGCTTTCTGATGCGGGAATTTTATTTGTAATTTCAGTGCTACTGGAACTAGTAGGGTATGTGCATCCTGTCATGAAAAATAAAATAACAACCACGAATCTGCGCATTTTTCTTTCCTTGAATTAAAAGACGAAATTATCGACTGCTGGGGGGCAATTTAGTGTGCGGTTATGTTAATGGATTTAATTTTTTTTGAAAGGAAATTGTGATTAAAAAGACCAGGGGCTCTGGCACTACCTTAAAGCTGTTTGATGACATCTTAGCAAACAAGCCAAAGCTGCATCTATTAAAAAGTAACAGCAATCTAGGCACACCCTCAAAACGGAGTGCATCAGATGTCAGATTATCATCATGGTGTCCGCGTCGTCGAAGTCAACGACGGCACGCGCACCATTACAACCGTATCAACTGCAATCGTCGGCATGGTCTGCACCGCGCAGGATGCGGATGCGGCAACTTTCCCGCTCAATACGCCTGTACTTATCACCAACGTGCAGGCCGCTGTCGGCAAGGCCGGTAAAAAAGGCACGCTCGCTGCCGCGCTGCAGGCCATTGCTGACCAGTCAAAACCCGTGACCGTCGTCGTGCGCGTCGCTGAAGGAGCCGACGAAGCCGAAACCACGTCCAATATCATCGGCGGCACGGATGAAAACGGCCAGTATACCGGCATGAAAGCGCTGCTCGCCGCGCAGACCCAGCTCGACGTCAAGCCGCGCATTCTCGGCGTGCCGGGGCTGGATTCACTGGCGGTGGCAACCGCGCTTGCCAGCATTGCGCAGCAGCTGCGCGCCTTCGCCTACGTTTCAGCGTGGGAATGCAAAACCATTTCCGAAGCCCGCCTTTACCGTCAGAACTTCAGCCAGCGCGAAATCATGGTTATCTGGCCGGACTTTCTCGCCTGGAACACTGCGACCAGCAAATCCGATACCGCCTTTGCGACCGCCCGCGCGCTGGGCCTGCGCGCCAAAATCGACAATGACACCGGCTGGCATAAAACCCTGTCCAACGTCGGCGTTAACGGCGTGACCGGCATTTCCGCATCAGTGTTCTGGGATCTGCAGCAGACCGGCACCGATGCCGACCTGCTCAACAAGGCCGACGTAACGACGCTGATCCGTAAAGACGGTTTCCGCTTCTGGGGTAACCGCACCTGCAGCGATGACCCGCTGTTTCAGTTTGAGAACTACACCCGCACCGCGCAGGTGCTGGCCGACACGATGGCCGAGGCGCACATGTGGGCGGTTGATAAGCCGCTGACGCCGGTTCTGGTGCGCGAGATTATCGCGGGCATCAATGCGAAATTCCGCGAGCTGGTTAACGCCGGTTATTTGCTGGGTGCGTCTGCCTGGTATGACGAAAGCGCCAACGATAAAGATACCCTGAAGGCGGGCAAGCTCTTTATTGATTACGACTATACGCCGGTTCCGCCGCTGGAAGATTTAACCCTGCGCCAGCGCATTACCGACACCTATCTGGCGAACTTCGCCGCATCCGTAAACAGCTGAGGAGCCGTATAAATGGCACTGCCACGCAAACTGAAGGGCATGAACCTTTTTAACGACGCCAACAGCTATCAGGGCGTCGTCACCGCCGTCACCCTGCCGAAGCTGGCGCGCAAGCTCGACCCGTTCCGCGCGGGCGGCATGAGCGGCGCGGCCTTTATTGATAACGGTCTGGAAGATGACGCGCTCGATGTTGAATGGAGCATCGGAGGTATGGATGAGCTGGTTCTCACGCAGTGGGGGGCTTCCAACGTTCCCCTGCGCTTTACCGGCTCTTACCAGCGCGACGATACCGGCGAGGAAATCGCGGTAGAGATTGAGGTGCGCGGTAAGCATCAGTCGTTTGATTTTGGCGAAGCCAAACAGGGTGAAGATACCGAAACCAAAATCACCTCCAAAAATACCTATTACAAGCTGACCTTTAACGGCAAAGAGCTGATCGAAATCGACACCATCAACATGGTGGAGAAGGTCAACGGTGTTGACCGTCTTGAGCAGCGCCGTAAAAACCTCGGCCTGGTATAAACCCTGACGCCAGCGCACGTCGCTGGCTTTAAATGACTACAGTGAACAGAGAATAATCATGGAAAAGAAAGATAACGTTGTTGAGTTTGAAACCCCGCTGATGCGCGGCGAAACCGAAATCAAAAGCGTGGAGCTGATTAAGCCGAATGCCGGTAGTCTGCGCGGCGTGCGCCTGGCTGATCTGTGCCAGTCGGATGTTGATTCCCTGCTGACCGTGCTGCCCCGCATTACCCTGCCAGCACTGACAAAGGCCGAATGTAACGCCCTCGATCCGGTTGACCTGATTGCGCTGGGCGGCAAGGTGATTGGTTTTTTGCAGTCGAAGTCGGACGAATAGACTGGCCGCACGGCCTGACAGTCAATGACCTGATGGCCGACATTGCCACGATATTTCACTGGCAACCTTCCGAGATGTACGACATGCCGCTGGCCGAGCTGATGGGCTGGCGGCATAAAGCCTTTATCCGCAGCGGAGCAACCCCGGATGAGCAATAACCTCAAGGTTCAGGTGCTGCTGAATGCTGTAGACAAAGCCTCGCGCCCCTTCAAAACCGTACAGACCGCAGCCAAAAATCTTTCGTCTGATATACGCCAGACGCAGACGACTATTAAGGAGCTGGATGCACAGGCGGGGAAAATTGATGGCTTCCGCAAGGCCAGTGCGCAGCTGGCCGTCACGCAGCAAAGCCTCAAAGACGCAAAACAGGAGGTAGCGGCGCTGGCCGTGCAGTTTAAAAACACGGAGCGCCCGACAACACAGCAGGCCCGCGCACTGGAAAAGGCCCGCCAGGCAGCGTCGGAGCTGCAGACGAAGTCCAACAGCCTGCGCCTTTCGGTGCAGCAGCAGCGCGAGGCACTTAACGCAGCGGGGATTTCCACCAAAAGCCTGAGCAGCGAGCAGCAGCGCCTGAAATCCGCCTCGGCGCAGGCTACGGTCAGCCTGAGCCGTCAGAAAATGGAGCTGCAGCGACTGAATGCACAGCAGGAGCGGCTGAACCAGACCAGCGAACGCTACCGCAAAGGGCAGGAGCTGTCGGGTAAGGTGCGCAACATGGGCGCGGCCGGTATCGGTGCCGCCACGGTTGGCGGCATGGCAGCTACGTCGCTGCTGATGCCGGGATTTGATTTCGCACAGAAGAACTCCGAGCTGCAGGCCGTGCTCGGCGTGGGAAAAGAATCGCAGGAAATGAAAGCCCTGCGTGCGCAGGCGCGTCAGCTGGGCGATACAACCGCCGCCTCTGCCGATGATGCGGCAGGTGCGCAAATCGTTATTGCCAAAGGCGGCGGCGATGCCGCTGCCGTTCAGGCCGTTACGCCGGTCACGCTCAACATGGCGCTGGCTAACAAGCGCACGATGGAGGAAAACGCCGGGCTGCTGATGGGGATGAAATCAGCCTTCCAGCTCTCAAACGATAAGGTCGCACACATCGGCGACGTGCTGTCGATGACCATGAATAAAACGGCCGCTGACTTTGACGGGCTTAGCGACTCGCTGACATACGTCGCCCCGGTAGCAAAAAACGCGGGCGTCAGCATCGAACAGGCGGCAGCAATGGTCGGCGCTCTGCACGATGCCAAAATCACAGGCTCAATGGCAGGTACAGGAAGCCGCGCCGTGCTGAGCAGGCTGCAGGCTCCTACCGGTGAATCATTCAAGGCTATCAAAGAGCTGGGTATTAAAACGGCTGACGGCAAAGGAAATACCCGCCCGATATTCACCATCCTGAAAGAAATGCAGGCGAGTTTTGATAGTCACAAGCTGGGAACGGGCCAGCGCGCCGAGTATATGAAAACCATCTTCGGCGAGGAGGCCAGCTCATCGGCCGCCGTGCTGATGACCGCCGCCTCAACCGGTAAGCTCGATCAACTGACCGCCACGTTTAAAGCCTCTGATGGTAAAACGGCCGAGCTGGTCCAGGTCATGCAGGATAACCTCGGCGGCGACCTGAAAGAGCTGCAGTCTGCTTATGAGGCTATTGGCACCGATCTCTTTGATCAGAACGACGGCAGCCTGCGCGCACTTACCCAGGACTCGGCGGCGCTGCTGCTGACGGTTGATAACTGGATTAAAGCAAACCCTGCGCTGGCAGGCGGTATTGCAAAAGTGGTAATGGGCGGACTGATGCTGGCCGGGGCGCTGGGCGCTATCGGGCTGGTAGCCTGGCCGGTGATTGCGGGCGTGAATACCCTGATTGCCGGTGCGGGGTTCCTCGGCACGGCATTCAGCATCGCGGGCGGAGCTATTACGGCCGCGCTCGGCGCTATCACGCTGCCGGTGGTGGCCGTCGTGGCGGCAATCGTGGCCGGGGCGCTACTGGTGCGCAAATACTGGGAGCCTATCAGCGCCTTTATAGCAGGCATGGCCGAAGGGTTTACCGCAGCGATGGGGCCGATCAGTGATTCCTTCGGTTCGCTGAAGCCGGTGTTTGAGTGGGTAGGTGGCAAGGTCAAAGAGCTTTGGGACTGGTTCGGCAAACTGCTGGAGCCGGTGAAGTCCACACAGACCGAACTTGCCGCCGCCGGAGATATGGGTAAGAAGTTCGGCAACATGCTGGCCGAGGCGCTGAAAATTCCGAGCCATGCGCTTGATCAGCTTATGGGTGGCATCAACTGGGTGCTGGATAAGCTCGGCATTATCGACACGAAATCCGATGGCCTGAAAGACAAAGTACCGTCTCCTGACCCGGTAGCGACCGGCGGTGCGGGCGCAGATACCGGCGGGCTGCAATACAACATTGCCTATGGTGGCGCGCCTTACCGCCCGGTTTCAGCCCCGTCAGCCGGAGGCGGATTCACCGACCGCAGCCAGAATACCTATCAGTATGAAATCAACATGCATGAGGGTATGACCAAAGACGACGCAATGGCGCTGATGGCGCAGCACCAGGCAAAAGAGCAGCGCAACCGCCAGGCGCAGAACCGCAGCAAAATGGGCTGGGAGGATTAAACGATGATGATGATTTACGGCATGATGCCGTTTATGCGACAGACCCTGCCTTACGGGGATATGCAGCAGAATATCGACTACCGCTGGCCCACTAACAGCCGGTTCGGGCAGCGTCCGGCGGCGCAGTTTATCGGGCCGGGCGATGAAAAAATCACGCTATCCGGGGAGCTGCGCCCGGAAATCACAGGCGGATCGGTGTCGCTGATGACCGTCCGCCTGATGGCCGACGAGGGGATGGCGTGGCCGCTGATTGGCGGCAGTGGCATGATTTACGGCATGTACGTGATCGAGAGTATTTCTAACACCTTCAGCGAGTTCTACCCCAACGGAACGGCCAGCAAAATCATGTTTACCCTGAGCCTTAAGCGCGTGGATGAGTCGCTTACCTCTATGTTTGGCGATCTGAAGAAACAGGCTGACGGGCTTATCAGCGGCTCAAGCAATCTGCCAGGGCAGCTCACGTCAGCAATTGACGGCGTGAAGTCGGCGGCCGGTAGCCTGATTTCAACTGCAGGGGGGCTGCTCGGATGATCGGGATAAGCAGCCTGCCGGTGCAGGCCGGGGCGCAGTTGACGCCGGATTTCATGCTGAAGGTTAACTCTAATGACGTCACAACCAATATCCGGGATCGCCTTATCTCGATGACGCTGACCGACAATCGCGGCTTTGAGGCTGACCAGCTGGATATTGAGCTGGACGACGCCGACGGGCAGCTGGCTATGCCTGTACGCGGCGCAGTGATAACGCTGTTTCTCGGCTGGAAAGGCCAGACGCTTTTCGGAAAAGGTAATTTCACGGTGGATGAGGTAGAGCACCACGGCGCGCCGGACACCATGACCATTCGTGCCCGCAGCGCTGATTTCCGTGGCTCGCTCAATTCCCGCCGGGAGGTGTCCTATCACGACACCACTCTGGGGGAAGTTGTGACGCAGATAGCCGGGCGCAATAACTTAAAGCCAATGCTGGCCGATGGCTTCGCCGGAATTGCCGTGGCTCACATCGACCAGACGCAGGAAACTGACGCTAAATTCCTGACGCGGCTCGCCACGCTTTATGGCGCTGTTGCGGCAGTAAAGGCCGGGCGGCTTCTGTTTATCCGGCCCGGTAACGCCGTCACCGCCAGCGGCAAGCCAATCCCGCAGATGACGATTACGCGACAGGATGGCGACCGGCACAGCTTCAGCATTGCCGACCGTGGCGCATACACGGGCGTCTCTGCGAGCTGGCTGCATACCAAAGACCCGAAGCCAAAGAAAGTTAAGGTGAAGCGCAAACCGAAGGTAAAGCACCTGCGCGCGCTGGAGCACCCCGCCGCTAAAAAGAAAAAGACGACTGCGACCAAAACACCGGAGGCCAGAGAGGGCGATTATCTCGCAGGGACTGAAGACAACATTTTTACGCTGACGACCGTATATGCGACGAAAGCGGCAGCGATGCGGGCAGCTAAAGCAAAGTGGGATAAGCTGCAGCGCGGCGTTGCTGAGTTCTCGCTTACGCTCGCGATGGGACGTGCCGACCTGTACCCGGAGACGCCGGTCAGGGTGAGCGGCTTTAAGTCGGTGATCGATGCGCAGCCGTGGATTATCAGCAAAGTGACGCATAGCCTGAGCGGCAGCGGGTATACGACCACGCTTGAGTTTGAAGTGCTGCTTTCAGATATTGAATATCAGTCAGAAACAGAGGGTGAAACGGAAACTGCTTAATTCGGGTGTAATTTGCAAAACGCGATTTGCATATTCAAACTAAGTGACTCTCCCCTGCCCTTTTTTGAGGATAATAATCATGATGCACTGCCCTTTATGCCAGACAGCAGCCCACGCAAAAAGCAGCCGCTATGTTTCAAAAGAAACAAAAGAACGTTATCACCAATGCCAGAATATTAATTGCAGCTGCACATTCAAAACGCATGAGACCGTTACTGGAATGATTGTCTCACCTGGGCAAATCAATAAGGTTCCACTCTACACCAGCCAACAGCAACCTTCCCTTTTGCACTAATTTAGCCCGCTCAACGGGCTTTTTCATGTTTGAAAAACTACAATCAAACATTGAATACTGGTTTTTTATACAGTAATTTAACCCCCTTTTATCAAGGGGGCTGCATGGCAATAAGGAAATTGAATACAGGTAAGTGGCTCTGCGAGTGCTATCTCAATGGAAGGGATGGTAAACGAGTGAGACGACAGTTCAGGACCCGAGCTGAAGCCATTGCCTTTGAGCAATACACTCAGGACGAAATGAAGGCTAAACCCTGGCTGGCTGAGAAAGAGGATAACCGCAAGCTTAGCGAACTTATCGAGCTATGGTACAAACTGCACGGTTGCTCGCTAAGTGACAGAAAAGGCCGACTCGGCAAACTCAACATTATCTGTAATGGCATGGGAAACCCCGTTGCTGCCTCTATCACTTCGAAGGATTGGGCACATTATCGGGAGCGACGTTTACAGGGCCTCATACAGAATGGATACAAAACCAGTGATAAATCGTTAAAGGTCTCACCGGGTACCATTAATTGTGAGCATGCATTCCTTCGCGCTCTTTTTAATGAGCTGGAACGGCTTGGCGAAATTAGCTACCCCAACCCACTTAAAAATATACGCGAATTTGATCAGCCAGAGAAAGAAATGGCATGGCTGACTGAAGCCCAGATACAAAAGCTGTTTGCCGCCTGCAAAGTTCACGATAACCCTGATCTGACGCTGATTATCAAAATCTGCCTTTCAACCGGGTGCCGGTGGAGTGAAGCCGCGAATCTTAAAGCCTCACAATTGTCTCCAAACAAAATTACCTTCATCAATACCAAAGGCAAAAAGAACCGTTCGGTACCCATCGGCAATGCCCTTTATAACGAATTAAAAGACAAAGAAGGCCGTTTTTTTGCAGAGTGCTATCGCCAGTTCTATCGGGTCATTCGCCTGGCCGGCATTGAATTACCAGAAGGCCAGATGAGCCATGTACTGCGCCATAGCTTTGCCAGTCACTTTATGATGGCCGGGGGAAATATCATCGTGCTGCAGCGCATCTTAGGACACTCAGATATCAGAGTAACAATGCGTTATGCGCACTTTGCGCCAGATCATCTCGAAGACGCTATCAAGCTGAACCCAATTGCAAATTTGATTTGCTGAGCGAATAATCGGTCATACGTTTATTCAGGATAAAAAAGGGATTAAATGAAACTTGGAAGGTTAGGTTCAGTTTTGGTAGTCATTACTATGCTGGCTGGTTGTGCTACCAACATGTCGGAAAGAGCATCTCGCGTGCAAATAATCTCCGCAGAAGATGCAAAACAATATCAATTTGTCGCTAACTTAACGGGCACTTCTACCCTGACCGGGGTAGCAAGGCATACCGGTTATCAAAATGCATTAAATGAAGTATTAGATAAAGCTGCTACAGCTGGCGCGCAATATGTAGTTCTCGATCCTAATAGTGCGCCTTCGTATTGGACAACAAGTGAAGTTGTTAGAGGCACCGCTTACAAGAATAAATAGCCGCCACTATAGTTCAAAATAGATGATTTCAAGCACGTTACGCCACTGTTTAATGTCGAACATTGGCGGTTAGAGAGTGGCGACAAAGTGGCGGCACAGAGTTCAGCAGAGTAGCACAGAAGGTAACAGGAAGGGGTTTAACTGATTGTTTTTACTATAAGTTACTGTTTTTAATGACCAACCAAAAAAAGACCGAATACGATTCCTATATTCGGTCCAGGGAAATGGCTCTCAAGGAGCCGTGCGCTAAAAGTTGGCATTTATGAAGGCGATGTCGCCTTGCCATTTAACATTAGAACAGCGCGGTGGAATTGCCAGCAAACGGGAGGCGCAGGGGCATAAACCGGACCAGTTTGTGATCGCAACGGCAAAAAAGAGGGGTTGGGCGCAGCGCGGTGCTGCACCCGACAGGTTTATTTACCGCACAACGCCTGGGTGCGCTCAACAATCGGCTGCAGACTCATCATCTGGCCCGGATGCGCTTTATCTTCGGCCTGGATCACGCTGATCGGCTGCGCTTTCACCTGTTTGTTTTTGAACAGTGTGTCGGCGATATCGTTCAGGGGGTATGTCATCAGCGTGCTCGGATTGATGGCAAACATCGCACCATCTTTCTCGCAGGTCAGCATCACCTCTTCACGGTTAAACGGCCACTTCTCTTTACCGATCTCAAAGCGGCTGACGGTAATGATTTGTGCCGCCAGCGCCTGGCCGCATACGGATAACAACAGGATTGCGGGGATCACTTTCTTCAGCAACATAACTACCCTTTTCTCTCTTAAACCACATTCAGGCTGGCGACAGCGTGGCAAATACGCTGACCAGCCCAACCACTCCACACGCCAGCAGCAGTTCAAGCTGCGTCATGCGAATAAATTTTTGCTGCGTCCCGCTGCCAGCCAGGCGGAATCGCGGCACCAGCCAGTATCGGTTAATCAGCGCCACCAGCACCATCAGGGCAACCAGCAGCACTTTACACAGCAACAATACAATGTAGCGTGAATCCTGCCACGTCAGCGGCCAGCCTACGATCATCACGCTGTTTATCAGGCCGCTCAGCAGCGTTAACGCCACCGCCAGATGACCATAGCGCGAAAAGCGCATCATGGTGCGGATAGCGTCGGTGCGGCGATCGATCTGGCGCGCCTCCCGCATCAACAGCAACAGAGGCAGTAATCCGCCCGTCCAGAACGCCGCGGCAATCAGATGCAGTGCATGATTGAGCTGCTGAAACAATCCCGGCCAGCCATCGCGCATCGCGGCATGACCTATCAGAGCCATGCAGGCCAGTTGCAGTACGGCTGCCAGCAGTAACACGGGTTGACGCAGCCGCCCGGTCAGTAACAAACCGGCAACGGCCAGCAAGCTAAACAGGATTTCCCACAGCCACACGCCACCGAAGTGCGTGCCAATCACCGCCAGCCAGATATCGACATCAGCCAGATTGGTGCTGTCGCCGCTCATCAACACATTCTGGCAGGCCAGCATCGCCAGCGCACTCAGCAGCGCCAGCCAGGCGCTCCCTTTAACCAGCGGGTTTAACCGTAGCGCCAGCAGGGGTCGATAGCGTTTGGGTGCCAGCAGCGCACTGTAACAGGCGCTGCCGGTCAGCAGCATCACGGCGGCAAAATGCAGCGCGCGTAACAGGATCCAGAGGGTGGTCACCGGAGTTACTTCACGCTAAAGCGATAGCTTCCTGCGGTTTTATGCCCATCCACCGACAGCACATGCCAGTTAACCTGATAGCTGCCCGCTTGCAGCGGCTGAGACAGGCCGACAATCAGCCGGTTTTTCTGGCCAGATTCAACGCGGGCTTTAGCGGTGGCGACAGGCTTCTGTTCACTATCCAGCAGCGTGACGCCGCTGAATGCCGCTTCAATATCTTCACTGAAGTTCAGCGTCAGCGCATCGGTGGATGTCGTTACCTGCGCTTTGGCCGCCGGGATTGAAGACTGGAGATGCGCATGCGCCGCTGCCAGCGAACTGAATGTCATCAGTCCGGCTGCCGCCAGCGCAATAACCATGCGGGAAATCAGTTTTTTATGCATAAGATCATCCTTTTAACCGCCGCCAGGGCGATAAACGTGGCAAAAGGATACGCTGCTGTATTTGCACTGTCGAGGCCAGCGATGCGATCCTTTATCCTTGATTCAGACCGCCGAAAACATTACTTTTGCCCGCTATCGTCAGGAGAATATTATGAGCCATAACCTTGCCCTGCTGTCCCAGGAAGAGAAAGACAAGATTAATGTCGATTTGGCGGCAGCAGGTGTGGCGTTTAAAGAGCGCTATAACATGCCGATCGTCGCCGAAATGGTGGCGCAGGAGCAGCCCGAAGCGCTGCGTGACTGGTTTCGTCAGCGTCTGATGCACTACCGCCAGGCCTCGCTCAGCCTGTCGCGCCTTCCTTATGAACCGAAGATGAAGCAATGATATTTCGCGTTATTGATACTGAAACCTGCGGTCTGCAGGGTGGCGTAGTCGAAGTGGCGTCCGTGGATGTGGTCAACGGCCAGATTGTGAATCCGATGAGCGATCTCACCCTGCCCGACCGCCCTATCAGCCGTCAGGCGATGGCCGTGCATCGCATCACCGAAGCGATGGTCGCCGGTAAGCCGACCATTGAAGAGGCGATCCCTCGCTATCACGGCAGTGCTTTTTACGTGGCGCACAACGCCAGTTTTGATCGCCGGATGCTGCCGGAAATGTACGGAGAGTGGATCTGCACCATGCAGCTGGCGCGTCAGCTCTGGCCGGGCATTAAATATGGCAACCAGGCACTGCGTCATTCGCTGAAGCTGGATGTCACGCCGCCCGCCGACCTGCATGCTCACCGCGCGCTCTATGACTGCTATGTTACGGCAGCACTGCTGATTCGTATTATGGAGACCTCCGGCTGGAGTGCCTCCGAGATGATTGTGCGGTCACAACCGGCAGCCCAGCGCGACGACGTTCTGCCCTTTGGCAAATACCGCGGCCAGGCGATCGCGGTGGTCGCGCGCAAGGATCCGGGCTATCTGAAGTGGATGCTGGATAACGTCAGCGATCTGCGCCCGCCATTGCGGCAGGCGCTGCGTAAGTACCTGACCGAATCTCAGTAATCCTGGGCTGGCGGTAAGGTGCCCTGCGCCAGCCCCAGCAGGAAGGTGTATTCCATCGCGATCCCTTCATAGGCTTTGTAGCGCCCCGACTTGCCGCCGTGACCCGCATCCATGTCGGTGCAGAGCAGCAGCAGGTTATTGTCGGTTTTCATCGATCTCAGCTTCGCCACCCACTTGGCTGGTTCCCAGTACTGCACCTGCGAATCATGCAGGCCGGTGGTGACCAGCAGGTGGGGATAGGCTTTCGCCTCGATGTTGTCATAAGGGCTGTACTGGCGGATATAGCGATAGTACTCCGGATCGTTGGGGTTGCCCCACTCGTCATACTCGCCGGTGGTCAGCGGAATCGACTCATCCAGCATCGTGGTGACCACATCCACAAACGGCACCTGGGCAACCACGCCGTGGAACCGCTGCGGTGCCAGGTTAATCACCCCGCCCATGAGTAAGCCACCCGCGCTGCCACCCATGGCATAGAGTCGTTCCGGGTGTCCGATGCCACGCGCCACCAGCGCGTTAGTGACATCGATAAAATCGGTGAAGCTGTTCATTTTGTTCAGCAGGCGACCGCCGTCATACCATTGCTGCCCCAGCTCACCGCCGCCGCGCACCTGTATCAGCGCATAGACAAATCCGCGATCCAGCAGGCTCAGGCGGCTGACGCTGAAATCGGCATCCATACTACTGCCGTAGGCACCGTAGCCATACACCAGCATCGGATTCTGACCGGGCTGATAGTGTTTGCGGTGATAGACCAGCGATACCGGCACTTCGGTGCCATCGCTGACTTTGATCCAGTGGTGTTCGCTTTTGTAATCTTCCGCGTTAAAGCCTTTCACCGCGCTCTGCTTGAGGATGCGGCGTTCGCCGGTATCCATATCCAGTTCAAACAGCGTGGTCGGCGTGGTCATCGATGAATAGCCGTAGCGCAGTTTGCTGGTGCGCGGCGTCGGATTGTAGGCCAGCCAGGTCACATAGGTCGGGTCGTCAAAGGCGATGCCGCTGGTTTCACCGCTGGCCCAGTTGATCTGCCGCAGGCTGGTCAAGCCGCGCTGGCGCTCCTCGACCACCAGCCAGTCCCGAAACAGCTGAAAATCTTCCATCACCACCTGTTCCCGTGCCGGGATCAGGGTTTCCCAGCGTGATTCGTCCAGATAGCGGCTGCGGTACAGCCCGAAGTTCTCGCCTTCCCGGTTGGATCGAATGAAGAACTGATGATCGTAGTGGTCGATGCTGTACTCATGATCGCGGCGGCGCGGCAGAAACACATGGGGCTGCGCGTCGGGGAAGTTCGCATCAATCAGCTGAATTTCGCTGGTGTTGGTGCTGTAGAGGGCAATCATGATGAACTGCTTGGAGGTGGTCTTATGTACGCTGAGATGATAAGTGTCATCCTGCTCTTCATAGACCAGCTGGTCGTCGAACTGCGGCGTACCCAGTTCGTGTCGCCACACCTGATAAGAAAGCAGCGTCTGCGGGTGTTTTCGCACATAGTAGAGGGTGCGCGAATCATTACCCCACGCGAAGCTGGAAGAGGCGTTGCTCAGCACTTCAGGGTACCAGCTGCCACTCTTCAGGTTACGGAAGCGGATGCCATATTGCCGGCGAGACAGGAAATCTTCAGCCAGCGCCATGACCCGGTTATCCGGACTGATATGCAGCGCGCCCATGGTATAGAAATCACTGTGCGAGGCGCGCTGGTTGGCATCCAGCAGCAGGCTCCACTCGCCAGACTCATCGCTCGCGGCGGGCTGGCGGTAATAGGCCGGGTATTCGTTACCGCTCTGATAACGGCTCTGATAACGGTAGCCATTTTTCACATAGGGCACTGAGTGATCTTCAGGCGGCAGCCGATCGATAATCTCTTTTAATACCCGGTCCTGCAGTGGCTGCTGTGACGACATGATTTTTTTGCCGTAGTTGTTTTCGGCACGCAGGTAATCAAGGACCTCGCTGTTTTCGCGCTTGTCGTCGCGCAGCCAGTAGTAGTCGTCAACGCGCGTCTCGCCGTGCAGCGTCATCTCATGGGGTATTTTTTTTGCGATGGGTGCTTTCATCCATCCGTCTCCGTGAACGTAATGATCTGTAA
Source organism: Pantoea sp. RG18 (assembly GCF_025910075.1). NCBI lineage: Bacteria > Pseudomonadati > Pseudomonadota > Gammaproteobacteria > Enterobacterales > Erwiniaceae > Pantoea > Pantoea sp. RG18. The sequence goes on along the minus strand of NZ_JAPCIL010000002.1, from coordinate 663,980 downwards.
GCGTAACACTTCAGCAGCGGGAAGCCAGGTATAGGTTGAGAAGCAGCCGCTGGCGGATCACATCCTGTGACCCACCAGCGGAATATCAGAGGGATTAACTGGCGGGTAAACGGGCTTTCTCAGCCTCAAGATCCTGCTGGATACCGTCGCGAACATCCTGGGGGATTTTCAGCGCGTCGCCCAGCGCGGAGAGATAACTGCGCTCCATGAAGTGATCAACGTCGATGGCGGCACAGCTCAGGAAGTAGAGCTCCAGCGCCTCCTCCTCGTTTTTCACATCGGCGGCCAGCCACTGCGGATCCAGCGGGCGGTTCATCGCTTTCTGGATCAGCTGTTCCGCTTCCTGACCATAGCCAGACTGATGAATATTCTGCTCAATCGCTGCACGTTCCTGATCGTCAATGTGCCCGTCGCTTTTGGCGGCAAACACCAGCGCCGTCACCAGACGTTCGGCCCGCAGGTTAACCGGCGTTTGCGCCACGCCAAAGTCAGGTTCATTCTGGTGTGCTTCGCTGACCCGCTGCTTGTATTTGTTCCATAGCACCGCGCCCGCAGCCGCACCACCGCCGATAATCAGCGCCTTGCCGCCATATTTAGTCAGCAGTTTGCGCGACGATTTACTGGCAATCAGCATACCGGCCAGGCCGCCCAGCGCACCCGGCGCCAGCATGTCGCTTAAGCCGCCGCCCGATTTGCCCTCACCGCCCTTCTTCGTCAGTACCGACTGAATTTGTTGCAACCAGTTATTCATCATCCACTCCTTTTAAGATGTCAGTCCGCTATCCTGACGAAAAGGATGTCAGGAAACGTCAGAGCGGGAAAAGTAAGGCAAAAGGTCGTGTCAGATGGACGAAAGATGAGAACGCAAACGTTTTCGTTTATACTTGCGCGCGAATTTTGACTGCTTAGGTGAATGTATGACGACTCTCGGAACAGCGCTGCGTCCGGCAGCAACGCGTGTGATGCTATTGGGTTCAGGTGAACTGGGTAAAGAGGTGGCGCTGGAGTGTCAGCGTCTGGGTGTGGAAGTGATCGCGGTTGATCGTTACGCCGATGCCCCGGCGATGCACGTCGCCCATCGCAGTCATGTGATTAACATGCTGGATGGCGCGGCACTGGCTGCGCTGATTGCTGAAGAAAAGCCTGATTTTGTCGTACCGGAAATCGAAGCTATCGCCACGGAGACGCTGGTTGAACTGGAGCAGCAAGGCCAGCGCGTGGTACCGACTGCCCGTGCCGCCCGGCTGACCATGAACCGCGAAGGCATTCGTCGGCTGGCGGCTGAAGAGCTCTCTCTGCCGACCTCCCGCTATCGCTTTGCCGATAGCAAGGCGCGCTTTGATGAAGCGGCTACCGAAATCGGCTTTCCCTGCATTGTGAAGCCGGTGATGAGTTCATCCGGCAAAGGCCAGAGCTTTATCCGTGATGCCAGCCAGCTCGATAACGCCTGGGACTATGCGCAACAGGGTGGCCGCGCGGGTGCCGGACGCGTCATCGTCGAAGGGGTTGTCGACTTCGATTTCGAGATCACCCTGCTCACCATCAGCGCAGTCGATGGCATTCATTTCTGTGCGCCGATTGGTCACCGTCAGGAGGATGGCGATTATCGTGAATCCTGGCAGCCGCAGCAGATGAGTGATGTGGCGCTGCAACGGGCACAGGATGTTGCCGCGCAGGTGGTTAAAGCGCTGGGAGGCTATGGTTTGTTTGGCGTTGAGCTGTTTGTCTGCGGTGATGAGGTGGTATTCAGCGAAGTTTCGCCGCGTCCTCACGACACCGGCATGGTGACGCTGATTTCGCAGGATCTGTCAGAGTTTGCGCTGCACGTGCGGGCGTTTCTCGGTCTGCCGATTGGCGCGATTCGCCAGTATGGTCCGTCAGCGTCCGCCGTTATTCTGCCGCAACTCACCAGCCAGAATGTGCAGTTTGTGAATGTCGAAGCGGCGCTGGGTGCCGGTCTGCAACTGCGCCTGTTCGGCAAGCCGGAAATCAGCGGTCAGCGTCGTCTGGGCGTGGCGCTCGCCAGCGGTGACAACACCGATCAGGCGATTGCGCGTGCCGTTGCCAGCGCAGCAGCGGTCACGGTTCAGGGATAAACGTGTGCGGTGAGCAGACGCTCACCGCCATAACTTACTTCGCGCCTTCAACAGCTTCGCGTGCCAGGCGGGTGATGCGATCCCAGTCGCCCGCTTCCAGCGCGTCGTTGGGCACCAGCCAGGAACCGCCGATGCACAGCACGCTTTTCAGCGCCAGATAGTCACGGTAGTTCGCCGGAGAGATGCCGCCGGTCGGGCAGAATCGCACCTGCGGGAAGGGTCCGCCAATCGCCTGCAGCGCTTTAACGCCGCCGTTTGCTTCTGCCGGGAAAAACTTGAACTCGCGCAGACCGTAGTCCATACCGGTCATTAACTCAGAAACGGTGCTGATGCCGGGAATCAATGGCACCGGCCCTTCAACGGCCGCTTTCAGCAGCGACTCGGTGACGCCAGGGCTGATCACAAACTGCGCACCGGCATCGGTCACTTCCTGTAACTGCTGCGGATTAATCACCGTTCCCGCACCAACGATCGCATCCGGCACTTCTTTAATCATCGCACGTAAGGCATCCATCGCCACTGGCGTGCGCAGCGTCACTTCCAGCACTCTGACACCGCCTGCCACCAGCGCTTTTGCCATCGGCACGGCGTGTTCCAGTTTGTTCACAACGATGACCGGCACCACAGGTCCGGTGGTCAGAATCTGTTCTGCACTCGTTTTCCAGTTTTTCATCAGTTCCCCTTGCTTGATAACACCGGGATTGCGACCCGGTCATGGAGCATCGGCTCCTGCCCTGTAAATTGCGTCACTACCATACATGATCAACTTCCTGAGCGTCTATCATCCTGCGACCATTTTGAAACGGCAGTTCAATTTTATTCGTGTTGACTGGCCCGGTTTAAGGGCGAAAAAAAAGCCCGCGTTGCGGGCTTCATCATCACTTCCGTTATTCGAACTCGTTCCACGAACGGCCATCGCGGGTAATCATCGCCACTGAGGCCACCGGGCCCCAGGTGCCCGCCTGATACGGCTTGGAAGAGTCACCATCCGCAGCCCAGGCGTCGATAATGGAATCGACATAGGTCCATGCGGCTTCCACTTCATCGCGGCGCACAAACAGCGCCTGGATACCACGCATGCTCTCCAGCAGCAGACGCTCGTAAGCATCGGCAAGGTGCGACTGGTTAAAGGTCTCGGAGTAGCTCAGATCCAGCTTGGTGGTCTGCAGTTTGTGCTTGTGATCAAGGCCTGGCACTTTGTTCAGGATCTCGATATCAACCCCTTCGTCCGGCTGCAGACGAATCGTCAGCTTGTTCTGCGGCAGCTCTGAGTAGGAGTCTTTAAACAGGTTCATTTCCGGGTTTTTGAAGTAGACCACGACTTCTGAACACTTGGTCGGCAAACGCTTACCGGTGCGCAGGTAGAACGGCACGCCCGCCCAGCGCCAGTTGTCGATATCGACACGTATTGCCACGAAGGTCTCTGTGGCGCTCGACTTATTGGCACCCTCTTCTTCCAGGTAGCCAGGCACTTTTTTGCCCTGCACAAAGCCGGCGGTGTACTGGCCGCGAACGGTTTTCTCACGCACGTTGGTCTGATCGATGCGGCGCAGCGAGCGCAGCACTTTAACTTTTTCGTCACGGATGCTGTCGGCGCTGAGATCGGACGGCGGCGACATGGCGATCATGGTCAGAATCTGCAGCAGGTGGTTCTGGATCATGTCGCGCATCTGGCCCGCTTTATCGAAGTAACCCCAGCGGCCTTCGATACCCACTTCTTCGGCCACGGTAATCTGGACATGGTCGATGGTGCGGTTATCCCAGTTATTCACGAAGATAGAGTTAGCAAAGCGCAGCGCCAGCAGGTTAAGCACGGTCTCTTTGCCGAGATAGTGGTCAATACGGAACACCTGGCTCTCATCAAAGTACTCACCAACGCTGTCGTTGATCTCCTGCGAGGTTTCCAGTGAGGTACCCAGCGGCTTCTCCATCACTACGCGCGCCGGTTTAGCATTCAGCTTCGCGGTGCCCAGACCCTGACAGATGGCGCCAAAGGTGCTGGGTGGCATGGCGAAGTAGTTGATGGTGGTGCGATTTTTCTGGTCCAGCATCTTGCCCAGTTTCGGGAAGTGCGTGGTGTCGTTGACATCGAGGTTGCAGAAGTCGAGACGATTGCTGAGTTTGTCCCACAGCGCTTCGTCAATCTTCTCCTTCATGAAGGTTTCCAGCGCTTCACGTACCACTTTGGTGTATCCCGCTTTATCCCACTCGGCACGGCCGACACCAATAATGCGGGTTTCCTCGTGGATCTGCCCCGCTTTCTCTAACTGGTACAGTGAAGGCAACAGTTTACGGCGTGCAAGATCGCCTTTGGCACCGAAAATCACCAGATCGCATGCCTGGGCTGTTTGTGTTACCGCCATTTTCCTCTCCTCGTTGCAGGATAGTCCGGTGGTGATGCATCCTCTGCCACCGGGTCCAGGTTATTATTTTCTTTGAGCACAATGTACTTTTTTCCCCGCGCCAGGTAAACCGACTCGCCGGGTCAACCGCATTAACTCTGTACCGGATGTGCTAAGCGCGTGTGATGACACGTGCGTATTGCCGGTTTTTTCTGTGTCTGTTGGTGTCAGGAAAATCAGGCACCGGTCAAAGTATCCCAAAAAAAAGGGCAATCGACTTGTCCGCCGTTGCGCCTGGCAGGTGCTGACACGATATAGTCTCTGTTAATCGACTCTGACGACAGGGATAATTGAAATTGGTAAAAGTGATTATGGTCATCGGCTTATGAATATGCTGGAAAAAATTGACGCGCAGTTCGCCGCGCTCAGCAATGCGGAACAGAAAGTCGCCCGGCAGATTCTGACTGCGCCTCAGGCGGCGATGCACTCCAGCATTGCGACCCTGGCGCGCGAAGCGTGCGTCAGCGAACCCACGGTAAATCGCTTCTGTCATCGACTGGGCGCGCGCGGCTTTCCCGACTTTAAGCTGCAACTGGCACAGAGCCTGGTGAAAAGCAGCAACTGGGTCAGCCGGGGCGTGGAGGACGATGACAGTGTGGAGAACTACAGCCACAAAATCTTTGACTCGGCGCTGGCAGGGCTGCAGCGGGTGCGGGATCAACTGGATAGCGCCCAACTGCAGCAGGCCGTCACCCTGCTTACTCAGGCTGACAAACTTGCCTTTTTCGGGCTGGGGGCTTCCGCTGTGGTGGCGCATGACGCCTTTACCAAATTTCTGCGCTTTAATCTGCCGGTCATCTGGTCAGACGATATTGTGATCCAGCGCATGAGTTGCATAAATAGTCGAGCCGGTGACGTTTTTGTTCTCATTTCGCATACTGGACGCACAAAAAATATGGTAGAACTGGCTCGCCTGGCCCGTGTAAACGGTTCCACCGTTATAGCCATCACCTCTGCCGATTCTCCCCTTGCCCATGAAGCAGCGATAGCTTTAGTGCTTGATGTTCCGGAAGATACGGATATCTATTTGCCGATGGTATCGCGCCTGGCGCAGTTGACCGTGATCGATGTGTTGGCGACCGGTTTCACCCTGGAACGGGGTGCGCCCTTCCGGGAAAACCTGAAACGCGTGAAAGAGGCGTTGAAAGCGTCGCGTTACGAAAAGCACACCATTCGGGAAAAGGATGATCAGTAAAAAAATTAACATCACATTTACAATGTGAGTCGTATCACAACCCGTCGATCATATAGAATAGATAACCATGCTGTGTCCACAGACCAGGGCACGCTTAAATGTTTACGGAGTCCTCGATGTCAAGACGTCTCAGAAGAACCAAAATCGTTACAACCCTCGGCCCGGCCACCGATCGTGATAATAATTTAGAAAAAATCATCGCTGCCGGCGCGAACGTTGTACGACTCAACTTCTCTCACGGCACGCCAGAAGATCACCAGATCCGTGCCGATAAAGTGCGCGAGATTGCCGCAAAACTGGGTCGCCACGTGGCCATCCTCGGTGACCTCCAGGGTCCAAAAATTCGTGTTTCAACCTTCAAAGAAGGCAAAGTTTTCCTGAATATCGGCGACCGCTTCCTGCTGGATGCCAATCTGGGTAAAGGCGAAGGCGATAAAGAGCGCGTCGGGATCGACTACAAAGGCCTGCCGGCAGATGTGGTGCCGGGCGATATCCTGCTGCTGGATGATGGTCGCGTGCAGCTGAAAGTGCTGGAAGTTCAGGACATGAAGGTGTTTACCGAAGTCACCGTGGGTGGCCCGCTGTCGAACAACAAAGGCATTAACAAACTGGGCGGCGGACTTTCAGCTGAAGCGCTGACCGAAAAAGATAAAGCGGATATCATCACTGCCGCCAAAATCCGCGTCGACTATCTGGCCGTCTCTTTCCCACGCTGTGGTGAAGATATGAATCTGGCACGTCGTCTGGCGCGCGAAGCAGGTTGTGACGCCAAACTGGTCGCAAAAGTGGAACGTGCCGAAGCGGTCGCCAGCCAGGAAGCGATGGATGACATCATTCTGGCCTCTGATGTAGTGATGGTGGCGCGTGGCGATCTGGGCGTTGAGATTGGCGATCCGGAACTGGTCGGCATTCAGAAAGCATTGATTCGTCGTGCCCGCCAGCTTAACCGCACCATCATTACCGCGACGCAGATGATGGAGTCGATGATCACTAACCCGATGCCGACCCGCGCAGAAGTGATGGACGTGGCGAACGCCGTGCTGGATGGCACCGATGCTGTGATGCTCTCTGCGGAAACCGCAGCGGGTCAGTATCCGGCTGAAACTGTCTCAGCGATGGCGAAGGTCTGCCTGGGCGCGGAGAAGATCCCGAGCGTCAACGTCTCCAAGCATCGTCTGGACGTGCAGTTCGACAATGTCGAAGAAGCGATTGCTATGTCATCCATGTACGCCGCGAACCACCTGCAGGGCGTTACCGCGATCATCACCATGACCGAGTCGGGCCGTACCCCGCTGATGACCTCACGTATCACCTCAGGCCTGCCGATTTTTGCCATGTCACGCCATGAACGCACGCTGAATCTCACCGCGCTCTATCGCGGCGTGACGCCAGTGTTCTTCGACAGCAATAACGACGGTGTGGCTGCTGCACACGATGCGGTTAACCTGCTGCGCGACAAAGGCTTCCTGGTCTCTGGCGATCTGGTCATTGTGACGCAGGGCGATGTGATGGGCGCCACCGGCACCACCAATACCACACGTGTGCTGCGCGTGGATTAATTGAGCCCGGGTTTACATTGTCGGTGTAGAATAAACGACGCGACTGCCTGGCAGTCGCGTTTTCTTTTCTGACAAGGAGGCCAGATGGCCCGTTTCCACCCCATCAGCCAGCTTACCGGCCGAATTTTACTCTTTCCTCTGGCGTTAGTGCTGTTCGAGTTTGCCACCTATATTGCTCATGACATGATCCAGCCTGGCATGCTGATCGTCACCAGCGAATTTTCCGTCGGCCCTGAATGGGTCTCTACCTCCCTGACCGCTTACCTGATTGGCGGCGTGGTGCTGCAATGGCTGCTGGGTCCTCTCTCTGATAAGTTTGGCCGGCGACCGGTGATGCTCTTCGGCATCCTGTTTTTTGCCGTCGCCTGCATGCTGATGCACTGGGTCAGCTCGATTGAGGAATTTGTCAGCCTGCGCTTTATTCAGGGCATCAGCCTCTGCTTTATCGGCGCGGTCGGCTATGCCGCAATTCAGGAAGCCTTCGATGAGGCGCTGGCGGTGCGCATGATGGCGCTGATGGCCAACGTGGCGCTGCTGGCTCCGCTGGCGGGTCCGCTTGCTGGTGCAGCCTGGCTCACCATTGGCAGCTGGCGCAGCATGTTCTGGCTGTTTGCCGCCTGCAGCCTGGTCGCCTTTGTGGTGCTGTGGCGTGTGATGCCCGAAACCGCAGGTGACCGCAGTCATTCCATCGCCCTGCCCAATCTTGCACGCAACTATGGCCGGCTGATGAAAGACCGGCTGGTGATGTTTGGTTCCTTCGCTATCGGGCTGGTGTTTATCCCGATCCTCACCTGGGTTGCTCTTTCGCCGGTGATCCTGATGCACGACGAAGGTCTGTCACGCATGCAGTACGCCCTGTTGCAGCTGCCGGTATTTCTGGCGATGATCGCCGGTAACCTGACGCTGAGTAAGCTGGCGGGACGCGTGCCGATTGAGCAGCCGGTGAAGTTCGCCGCCTGGCCGATTCTGATTGGTCTGAGCCTGGCGCTGGTGGCGAGCCTGATGAACAGCCACGGTTATCTGCTGATAACCGCTGGCCTGAGTCTCTACGCCTTTGGTGCTGGCATGGTCAATGCCGGACTGTATCGCCTGACGCTCTACGCCAGCAACGAAGGCAAAGGCAGCGTGGCAGCGATGCTGGGAATGATCAGTATTATGACGCTGGCGGTGGGAATTGAGCTGGCGAAAAGTGGCTACTTCAGCGGCGGCACGCTGTGGTTCTGCCTGGTCAACTTTATCAGCGGCGTGCTCTGGTTTGGCCTGGTGATCCTGTTTATGCGCGAGCGCAAACGTCGCAGCAGGCTGGAAGCGTTATAAACAGGTAGCGCAGCCACAGGTTTGCCCTGAGCAGGCAGCTCAGAAGCTCAAAGCGACGGGAGCATACGCCTGTAGCCAGCGATTAAGTGATAAGAAAAGGCCGCTTTCGCGGCCTTTTTGCTATTTGCGCGGATAGAGATCTTTGCGCGAATAGGGCTCGATGTCACCCTCTTTACGGGTCTTCAGCAGCTTGAGGATCCAGGTATACTGCTCGGGATGCGGGCGGACAAACACTTCCACTTCTTCATTCATCTGGCGAGCCAGCTGGTGATCGTCGGCTTCCAGCAGATCGTCCATCGGCGGACGCACATAAATCTCAAGCTTATGCGATTTGCTGTTATAAACCGGGAACAGCGGCACCACACGCGCGCGGCACACTTTCATCAGTCGTCCTACCGCAGGCAGCGTCGCTTTATAGGTAGCAAAGAAATCGACGAATTCACTCTGCTCCGGGCCATGATCCTGATCGGGCAGGTAGTAGCCCCAGTAGCCCTGGCGGATTGAGCTGATAAAGGGCTTGATACCGTCGTTGCGCGCATGCAGCCGTCCGCCATAACCGCGGCGTGCGGTGTTCCAGGCATAGTCCATCAGCGGATCGCTCTGGTTATGAAACATCGCCGCCATCTTTTGACCTTCTGACGCCAGCAGCATGGCGGGGATATCCACCGCCCAGCCGTGCGGCACCAGGAAAATCACATTCTGCTGCTCCGCTTTCATCTGGTCGATAATTTCACGACCATGCCACTCTACACGTTCACGGATACGTGCCGGATCGCGCAGCACCAGCTCGGTCATCATTGCCATCGCCTGCGGTGCAGTCGCAAACATCTCATCGACCAGCGTCGCACGCTGCGCCTCGCTGAGTTCCGGCAGACAGTAATAGAGGTTAATCAGCGCACGGCGCCGTGCACCCTTTGCCAGCTTACCGGCGAATTTGCCTAACCGACCCAGCAGCGGATCGCGTACTTTCGGCGGTAGCATCGCCATCGCGGCCAGACCACCAATCGCCAGCCAGCTGCCCCAGTATTTAGGTTTGAGAAAAGAACGTTCAAAAACGGGAATAAATTCAGTGTTATTTTTTTTACGGGTTTCCATGCACTCGCCTCAAGCAATGACCGGCTAATGATAGTGACGACCTGAAAATTTGCAATCATCCTGCGCCATATAGCAAAAAACCGACGGGAAACCCGTCGGTTTTTGCGCGATTTGACGAAATTCGCTTACTTCAGACCCAGCTGAGGCAACCAGGATTTAACCTGTGCCATGTAATCGCTGCGATCTTTACCGGTCAGGCCTTCCATCCGCGGCAGTTTCGCCGTTAATGGGTTGACCGCCTGATTATTGATCCAGATTTCAAAATGCAGATGCGGCCCGGTGGAACGTCCGGTGTTGCCTGACAGTCCAATACGGTCGCCACGCTTCACTTTCTGACCTGGCTTCACCAGCACTTTCTTCATGTGCATATAGCGCGTCATATACTGACGGCCATGACGAATGGCGACATAGTTACCCGCGGCACCGCCGTTCTTCGCCACCACTATTTCACCATCACCCACTGCCAGCACCGGCGTACCGATCGGCAGCGCAAAGTCGACGCCTTTATGAGGCGCTATGCGGCCGGTAACCGGGTTGAGACGACGCGGATTAAAGTTAGAGGAGACACGATACTGCTTAACCGTCGGGAAGCGCATAAAGCCGCGCGCCAGACCGGAGCCGCTGCGATCGTAGAACTTGCCATCTTCGGCGCGGAAAGCGTAATAGTCTTTACCCCCGCTGCGCAGGCGCACACCCAGCAACTGGCTTTGCGCACTCTTGCCATCCAGCATTTCGCGTGACATCAGTACGCTGAACTGGTCACCCGCACGCAGCTTACGGAAGTCCATCTGCCACTGCAGCGCTTTGATCACGGCGCTGGCTTCGGCACTGCTCAGTCCGGCACGCTGAGCGCTGGCGGCAAAACTGCCGCGCACTTCGCCCTGCATCACGCTGTTGCGCCATTCACCCTTCTGCATCTCCGCATCCATCTTAAAGCCACCTTTAGGGGTGCGCTCATAGGTGCGGGTTTCACGGCGGGAAATTTCCCAGCTCAGGGTTTTCAGGCCGCCATCATCATCCAGCGTCCAGCTCAGCTGCTGACCAACCTGCAGATTACGCAGGTCGCGATCGCTCATCACCAGCGCATTAATGTCACTGATGTCGATGCCATACTGATTCAGGGCACTGCTCAGGGTATCGCCGGATGAAACGGTGTAGTCGTGAACACCGGCCGTTTCGGGCACGTCAGTGTCCACATCGTCCGCAGGCAATTCTTCTTCCGGTTCCGGTGTGCTCTGATCGATAGGCTCACTGGCTTCCGGCAACAGCGTGCGGAAGGTGTTCTTATCCAGTTCAATGTTTTTGACGATGGGCGTCACATCATCCGAAGGATGATAAACGTAAGGCCGCCAGACAGCGACGGCCAGAGTGACTACAGTTAAAGAACCCAGCATTACGCGGTGGGGGCGCGGCAAATTATTAAATGCGAGGGCGACAGAGCGGGCTATCTGCTGCACTTTTACCTATTCCTCATGCTCCATTCAGGCAGCTTTCATACTGGCTCGACAGTTGTGAGAGGAATTTCACATAGCTGTCTTTGGCTAAGCTGATGTCTGTTCCCAGGGGATCGAGCGTGCCTTTACGCACCTGCGTTCCGCGGGCGACAGCATCGATGACTGCTGGCCTGAATTGTGGCTCAGCAAAGACGCAGACCGCCTTTTGCTCAACCAACTGTGTTCGTATCTGATGTAAACGCTGAGCGCCCGGTTGAATTTCAGGATTGACGGTAAAGTGCCCGGTGGGCGAGAGACCGTATTGTTTTTCAAAGTACGTGTAAGCGTCGTGAAAAACGAAATATCCTTTATTTCTGACCGGAGCGAGTTGTGCGCTAACGCGTTTGTCCGTGTCCGCCAAAGCTACCTCAAACTGCTGGAGGTTGGCGTCAAGTTTGGCTTTATCTTGCGGCATAAGTTCCAATAATTTTCCATGGATTGCAACCGCGGTCTTGCGCGCAATCTCTGGCGACAACCACAGGTGCATATTAAACTCGCCGTGATGATGGTGATGGGCATCGGCCTCCTGTTCTTCGGATTTTTCCGCTGTGTGTTCATCTTCATCTTCACCACCGCTAATCAATAACGGTTTTACCCCGTCGATGTTCACCATCGCGAGGTTTTTTTGGGCCGGAAGTTCAGCCGCAGACTTCGCCATAAAGGCTTCCATTTCAGGCCCGACCCATACAACTAAGTCCGCGTTTTTTAAGCGTTTTGCATCTGAGGGCCGCAGGGAATAGTCGTGTTCAGAGGCACCGTCCGGTAGCAGAACATCAACCGGTGTGACACCATCGGCAATGGCCGCAGCGATAAACCCTACCGGTTTGAGTGAAGCCACGACATTCGCCTGAGCTGGAAGGGTTAACGAAGCTGTAACGGAGAAAGCAGTTAAGGCGAAAATTGCGCCCTTTTTATTATGTAACATATTGCGTCATTCCATCGTGACCATGAGGTGGAATGTGATATTATAACATTCGAAATTCTGTGCAACCTGTAAATACTATGACCTCACTTGTCACACTCGATAATGTTTCGATAAAGTTTAACCAGCGCAATGTGTTATCCGGTGTCAGCCTGGCACTGCAGCCTGGCCGCATCCTCACCCTGCTGGGTCCTAACGGTGCCGGAAAATCAACGCTGGTGCGTGTGGTGCTGGGACTGCTCGCTCCCACCACCGGTAGCGTTAAGCGTGATCCCGGCCTGCGAATTGGCTATGTGCCACAGAAGCTGCACATCGACCCGACCCTGCCGGTGACGGTTGAACGCTTTATGCGTCTGACTCGTGGCAGCAAAAACGCCGAGATCCTGCCGGCACTGAAACGCGTGCAGGCGGGTCACCTGCTCAACGCCCCGCTGCAAAAGCTTTCCGGTGGTGAAACCCAGCGTGTGCTGCTGGCGCGCGCCCTGCTGAATCAGCCTCAGTTGCTGGTACTCGATGAGCCTACCCAGGGTGTGGATGTGAATGGTCAGGTGTCACTCTATGACCTTATCAATCAGTTACGCGTTGAACTGAACTGCGGCGTACTGATGGTCTCCCACGATCTGCATCTGGTGATGGCCAAAACCGACGAAGTGCTCTGCCTTAACCATCACATCTGTTGTTCCGGCACCCCGGAAGCGGTATCGCAGCATCCGGAATTTATCGCCATGTTTGGTCCGCGCGGCGCGGAGGAGCTGGCGATTTATCGTCATCATCATAATCACCGTCACGACCTTCAGGGACGTATCGTTTTACGCAAAGGACAGGGTCCATCATGATTGAGTTGTTATTACCGGGCTGGATAGGCGGTGTGATGTTAGCGCTGGCTGCCGGTCCGCTGGGATCGTTTGTTGTCTGGCGCAAGATGTCCTATTTCGGCGATACCCTGGCGCATGCCTCTCTGCTTGGCGTGGCTTTTGGCCTGCTGTTTAACGTGAATCCTTACTACGCGGTGATTCTGGTTACGGTCTGCCTGGCGCTGGGACTGGTCTGGCTGGAGCGTCGTCCACATCTGGCTATCGATACCCTGCTGGGGATTATGGCACACAGCGCGCTGTCGCTGGGCCTGGTGGTGGTCAGCCTGATGAAGAACGTTCGCGTCGATCTGATGGCTTATCTGTTTGGCGATCTGCTGGCGGTGACGCCAGACGACCTCTGGATGATGGGTGGCGGCGTGGTGATCGTGCTGCTGGTGATGGCGTGGCAGTGGCGGTCGCTGCTGTCGATGACCATCAGCCCGGAACTGGCCCAGGTGGACGGCGTCAATATCCAGCGTACCCGACTGATTCTGATGCTGGTCACGGCGCTGACTATCGGAGTGGCAATGAAGTTCGTGGGTGCGCTGATCATCACCTCACTGCTGATTATTCCTGCCGCAACCGCTCGTCGCTTTGTGCGTTCACCGGAAGGCATGGCGGCCGTCGCCGTGGTCATCGGGGTGCTCGCCGTCACCGGCGGCCTGACCTTCTCCGCCTTCTACGACACCCCTGCCGGGCCGTCAGTGGTGCTCTGCGCCGCCATCCTGTTTATTTTCAGCATGGTCCGGAAACCAGCAGTCTAGTTACTCTTCGCGCGTAATGCCGAAGTGACGATAAGCGTGCTGCGTGGCCATCCGGCCACGCGGTGTGCGCTGAATGAAGCCCTGTTGAATCAGGAAGGGTTCAATCACATCTTCGATGGTTTCCCGCTCTTCACCAATGGCCGCAGCCAGGTTATCCAGCCCCACCGGCCCACCCATAAATTTGTCGATGATCGCCAGCAGCAGTTTACGGTCCATATAATCGAACCCTTCGCTATCTACGTTAAGCATATCCAGCGCGCTGCAGGAGACTTCACCGCTCAGGTCACCGTTTGCCCGCACCTCTGCGAAGTCACGAACGCGGCGCAGCAGGCGGTTGGCGATACGCGGTGTGCCGCGGGCGCGACGGGCGATCTCTAACGCCCCTTCGTCACTCAGCGCCAGACCCAGACAGGCGGCGCTGCGGCCCACGATGTGCTGCAAATCTTTAACCTGGTAGAACTCAAGCCGCTGCACAATCCCAAAACGATCGCGCAGCGGCGAGGTCAGCGAGCCAGCACGCGTAGTGGCGCCAATCAGGGTAAACGGCGGCAGATCGAGCTTGATTGAGCGCGCAGCCGGGCCTTCGCCAATCATGATATCCAGCTGATAATCTTCCATCGCCGGGTAGAGTATCTCTTCCACCACCGGTGAGAGGCGATGGATTTCATCGATAAACAGGACGTCATGCGGTTCAAGGTTGGTCAGCATTGCCGCCAGGTCGCCCGCCTTTTCCAGCACCGGACCTGAGGTAGTGCGAAGATTGACGCCCATCTCGTTGGCCACGATGTTCGCCAGGGTGGTTTTACCCAGTCCCGGCGGACCGAAGATCAGCAGATGATCGAGCGCATCGCCGCGCAGTTGCGCTGCCTTGATGAAAATCTCCATCTGCTCTCGCACCTGCGGCTGACCGACATACTCGGTCAGCATCTTCGGGCGAATAGCGCGGTCAATAACCTCTTCTTCGCTGATACTGGCAGCGGAGATCAGGCGGTCGGCTTCTATCATGACTTACCTCAAATGGCGGCGCGTAGCGCTTCGCGGATCAGGGTTTCGCAATCCGCATCCGGTCGACCGACTTTACTGATCATACGGCTCGCTTCCTGCGGTTTATAACCCAGTGATACCAGCGCTGCAACAGCTTCGGCTTCCGCATCATTGGTTTCCGGCTCGGCGCTCGGCGTGGTCAGCGTAAAGGCAGAATCGCCGCCAAACAGGTCGCCGTGCATTCCTTTGAAGCGGTCCTTCATCTCGACCACCAGACGCTCAGCCGTCTTTTTGCCCACGCCTGGCAGTTTCACCAGTGACGCGATCTCCTCTTTCTCAACAGCGGTCACAAACTGCTGCGCCGACATGCCGGAGAGGATCGCCAGCGCCAGCTTAGGTCCGACGCCATTCACCTTAATCAGTTCGCGAAACAGCGCGCGCTCCTGCTTGCTGTTAAAACCAAACAGCAGCTGCGCATCTTCACGCACCACGAAGTGGGTAAAAATCACCGCTTCGTGCTGAAGCTCAGGCAACTCATAAAAACAGGTCATGGGCATATAAATTTCATAGCCGACGCCGTGTGCCTCAAGCAGCACCAGTGGCGGCTGCTTTTCCAGAATATTGCCCCGTAAACGACCTATCACCTGAACGCTTCCTTAACTAACGAATGTGGCGGATTTTATAACATAAAAAAGGCTGGATGAATATCCAGCCTGAGAGTGAGACCTGAGCGATGACGGCTAACCTGAGCGTAACCGTCCGCGCGTCAGCACCAGCTTGCTGTCACTCATGCGAGCTGCATTCTGAGCCACATGACAGTGCGTAATGGCAATCGCCAGCGCATCGGCGGCATCTGCCTGTGGGTTCGCCGGCAGCTTCAGCAGGGTTCGCACCATGTGCTGCACCTGACTTTTCTCGGCGCTGCCGATGCCAACCACGGTCTGTTTTACCTGACGGGCGGCATACTCAAACACCGGCAGATCGTGGTTAACCGCGGCAACAATCGCGGCACCGCGGGCCTGGCCCAGCTTCAGCGCGGAGTCTGCATTCTTCGCCATGAACACCTGTTCAATGGCGAAGAAGTCGGGTGAAAACTGCGTAATGATTTCACAGACGCCCGCATAAATCAGCTTCAGACGGGCGGGCAACTCGGTGGTATTAGTGCGGATACAGCCGCTGCCCAGATAAGTGAGCTGGCGGCCAGTCTGACGAATAACACCATAACCGGTGATGCGTGAGCCGGGATCAATACCCAGGATAATCGACATTACGCCTCTTTGGTTAAAGTGATTACGGTAGACGCCATTACAGCGTTTCCGCTACCTCGTCGGAGATTTCACCGTTGTGATAGACCTCCTGCACATCGTCGCAATCTTCCAGCATGTCGATCAGACGCAGCAGTTTAGGTGCGGTTTCCGCATCCATCTCTGCTTTGGTGGTCGGAATCATGGCCACTTCTGCAGTGTCCGCTTTCAGGCCGAGCGCTTCCAGTGCATCACGCACCGTGCCCATCTCTTCCCATGCGGTGAAGACATCAATCGCGCCGTCGTCATAGCTGACCACATCTTCTGCGCCCGCTTCCAGAGCCGCTTCCATCACCGCATCTTCATCCTGACCCGGCGCATAGGAGATCACGCCTTTTTTGTTGAACAGGTAAGCCACGGAGCCGTCGGTGCCGAGATTCCCGCCGGTTTTGGTGAAGGCGTGACGCACTTCGCCCACGGTACGGTTACGGTTGTCACTCAGGCATTCAATCATGATGGCCGAGCCGCCAGGACCGTAGCCTTCATAGATGATGGTTTCCATGTTGGCATTGTCATCGCCGCCCACACCGCGCGCGATAGCGCGATCCATGGTGTCACGCGTCATATTGTTCGCCAGCGCTTTATCCATTGCTGCACGCAGACGCGGGTTTGAGCCCGGATCGCCGCCGCCCAGCTTGGCCGCCGTCACCAGCTCACGAATGATTTTGGTGAAGATTTTGCCGCGCTTGGCATCCTGCGCCGCTTTACGGTGTTTGGTGTTTGCCCATTTACTGTGTCCTGCCATTTTAAATTTTCTCCGATCTTTTACAGGGTGCAGGCTATCCTGCTTGCGAGCCTGTTTACCGTCCGTACGCATACAGGTGACTGACAACCTGAATGCCCCGAGGGCGAGCTTCGCGAAGCATCCTCACGTACAACCGTACGCTGACGATATCGCGCGGGCGGTGAACAACCTCACGTTGCCGATTACGCCTGACTGTTCAATATGTTGGTGAAGTCCTGTTAAAACTCACCAGATTCATAAAATTTAATCTATCCGCCGCCGGAATACCGGGCGATGGCGAGCATTCAGATAAATTCTTCAATTGCCTGGCGGTTACTCCATGATCGGGTTAATGCTGCAGCGTCAGCGGGTGCCAGCCAGCGAAACGCCAGATGCTCGGTGAGCATCACATCGCGCTCCGTCGGCAGTTGCAGGCGAAACCAGTGCTCGTGATTATGGGTGACATCAGGGGCATAGCGATGGCGGAAATGGGGAAAGATTTCAAAGTCGATCTGACGCTGACAATCCTCCACCTCCAGCCGCTCGGCCAGCACGTCGATGCCGATTTCCTCATTCACTTCACGACACGCGGTCGCCAGCGGTGACTCTCCCGCCTCCAGGCTGCCGGTGACCGACTGCCAGAACGTGGGATCGTCACGCCGCTGCAGCATCAACACCCGGCCAGTATCGCGCGCCGAAATGACGACCAGCACTGAAACCGGGTGTTTATAGCCCATTATTTATTCTCAGGCTTTTCTTTTTTAACGACCTGAATGCCGAGCTCCAGCAGTGAAGCCGGATTGGCTTCGCTTGGCGCTTCGGTCATCATGCAGGCGGCCGCCGTGGTTTTCGGGAACGCAATGACGTCACGAATGTTATCGGTGCCGGTCAGCAGCATGGTCAGACGATCCAGACCAAAGGCCAGGCCCGCATGCGGTGGCGTACCGAACTTCAGCGCATCCAGCAGGAAACCAAACTTCTCACGCTGCTCATGCTCTTCGATACCCAGAATGCTGAACACCGTCTGCTGCATTTTGCCGTTGTGGATACGCACTGAACCACCGCCTACTTCATAACCGTTGATCACCATGTCGTAGGCATTCGCCACGGCACGGGTTGGATCGGCGGCCAGCTCTTCTGCGCTCATCTCTTTTGGCGCCGTGAACGGATGGTGCATCGCAGCCAGACCGCCCTCTTCGTCCTCTTCGAACATCGGGAAGTCGATTACCCACAGCGGTGCCCAGGCTTTCTCATCAGTGATGTTCAGCTCGCGGCCCACTTTCAGACGCAGCGCACCCAGTGCATCCGCGACCACTTTGGCGCGATCGGCACCAAAGAAGATAATGTCGCCATCCTGAGCGCCGGTGCGGCTCAGAATGCCTTCCACGATCTCTGCATTCAGGAATTTGGCAACCGGGCTCTGCACGCCTTCCAGGCCGTCAGCACGGACGTTAACCTTCATCCACGCCAGACCTTTGGCGCCGTAAATCTCCACGAACTTGCCATATTCATCAATCTGCTTACGGCTCAGCTGTGCGCCGGTCGGTACGCGCAGCGCGGCAACACGGCCCTTTTCATCGTTAGCCGGGCCAGAGAAGACCTGGAACTCCACGTTTTTCAGCAGGTCGCCGACGTCCACCAGCTCCATCGGGTTACGCAGATCCGGTTTATCTGAACCGTAGCGATGCATTGCTTCCGCAAAGGTCATTTGCGGGAACTCACCGAGATCAACGCCCTGCACGTCCTGCCACAGATTGCGGATTAAACGCTCCATGATTTCACGCACCTGTGGCGCGGTCATAAAGGAGGTTTCCACGTCGATCTGGGTAAATTCTGGCTGACGATCGGCGCGTAAATCTTCGTCGCGGAAGCATTTAACGATCTGATAGTAGCGGTCAAAACCGGACATCATCAGCAGCTGTTTGAACAGCTGAGGTGACTGCGGCAGCGCATAGAATTTGCCTTTATGTACCCGGCTTGGCACCAGATAGTCACGCGCGCCTTCCGGCGTCGCTTTGGTCAGCATCGGGGTTTCGATATCCAGGAAACCTGCGTCATCCATAAAGCGACGAACGAAGCTGGTGATTTTTGCGCGGGTTTTCAGACGCGTCACCATCTCAGGGCGGCGCAGATCCAGATAGCGGTACTTCAGGCGCGCTTCTTCGCTGTTGGTCTGATTCGAGTCCAGCGGCAGTGGCTCAGAGCGGTTAATAATGGTCAGTGCCTGGGCAAACACTTCCACTTCACCGGTCGCCATGTCGCTGTTTTTGTTCTTCTCATCACGCGCACGTACGGTACCGGTGATCTGGATACAGAATTCGTTACGCAGTTCAGAAGCCAGCTTAAATGCGTCCTGGCGATCGGGATCAAAAAACACCTGCACGATGCCTTCACGGTCGCGCATATCGATAAAAATCAAACTGCCCAGATCGCGACGGCGGTTTACCCAGCCGCAAAGCGTGACTTGCTGACCCACATGAGACAGATTGAGCTGTCCGCAATATTCTGTACGCATAACACTATCCTTTTAACTTCGCCGCTGCATCTGACAGCATCCGGCCGCGTTACCTGTTGCGATGCTGTCGCAAAAATGGCGGTCATTATAATGGAAAAAGCCAGACAGGATAAGCAGATCCGCGCCAAAGCGCCGATTTCCTCTGTGCATTTGCCCCCCAGCCTGACCATAGCGGATAATGGGGTATCTTAATCTGCAGCCAGGAGCGCGCGTGACACTTCGTATTGGCCTGCCCCAGTGGCAGCATTCACACTGGAAACGCTGGGGCATCGAAAGCCTGGCGGACTATGCCCGCTATTTCCATTGTGTAGAGGGAAATACCACGCTCTATGCGCTGCCAAATCCGGAAACGGTGATGCGCTGGCGCGATATGACGCACGATGCGTTTCGCTTCTGCTTTAAGTTTCCTAATACCATCAGCCATCAGGCGGCGCTGCAGCACAGCGACGACCTGCTGACCGATTTCCTGCGCCTGATGGAGCCGCTGGCCGATCGCATCGGTCAGTACTGGCTGCAACTGCCTGCCAGCTTCTCCCCGACGCAGCTCGACGACCTGTGGTGCTTTCTCGACAGCCTGCCGCGCCGTTTTCACTATGGCGTCGAAGTCCGCCATCCCGCTTTCTTCGCTAAAGGGGATGCTGAACGGGCGCTGAATCGCGGCCTGCTGGCGCGCGGCATCAATCGCGTGATGCTCGACAGCCGTCCGGTTCACGCCTCTACCTCGCAAAGTCCGGCCGCGCTGGTGGCCCGCGCGCAAAAACCCCGGGTGCCGCCTCATGCATTGCGAACCGGCTCGCAGCCGATGGTGCGGTTTATCGGCAGCGACAGTGTGGAAGAGAGCGTGCCGCTGTTTCAGATCTGGCGTGACAAACTGACAGATTGGCAGCAACAGGGCGACGCCATGCTGTTTCTGCACACGCCCGATATGGGTCAGGTCTTTCCGCTGGTGCAGGCGCTCTGGCCGCAGCTACAACAGATCGATCCCGGCATAGGTAGCGGACCGGACTGGCCGCAGCAGACGTCACTGTTTTGATTCCTGCCCAGGACAGCGGGCTGCACGCCCGTTAGAATAGAAGCATTATGGACAGTCGCAGGGGTGGCAATGGTTAGCGCGTTATATGTGGTGATGGGTGCATTACTGGTGATGAAATTCACGCTGGACGTGGTCCGCTATCGCCGATTCTACCGTATGGCGTATGGCGATGGCGGCTACCATGACCTGAAAATGGCGATTCGCATTCACGGCAACGCCATCGAAACCATTCCGCTGGCGCTGTTCCTGCTGGTAATGATGGAGATGAACGGCGCCGATATCTGGATGGTGCATCTCACGGGTCTGCTGTTCTTTATCAGTCGCCTGCTGCACGCCTGGGGTTTGCGCAGCAGCGCAATGGCAGGCCGCAAATATGGCATGCTGCTGACGCTGTTTTCCCTCTGCGGCATGGTGATTTTTAACCTGATCTATATGCCGTGGGAACTGGTGCTGACGCTGCATTAAGCTGGCCTGGGTTAAGGGGTGCAGCCCGCCCCACTTTCTGCGAGAATAGCGCCCTTTCCGTCGTCTCTTCGGATTTTCGATATGTCTGACCGCGATCAACTCTTCTCAGCGCCCATTGCAAAACTGGGCGACTGGACTTTTGACGAGCGTGTAGCTGAAGTCTTTCCTGACATGATTCAGCGCTCGGTGCCGGGCTACTCCAACATCATTTCGATGATTGGCATGCTGGCAGAACGTTTTGTTACCCCGGACAGCAAGGTTTATGACCTGGGCTGCTCGCTGGGCGCGGCCACCCTGTCGGTGCGCCGCAATATTCAGGTGCCGGGTTGCCAGATCATTGCAGTGGATAACTCCCCGGCGATGGTGGAGCGCTGTCGTCGGCATCTTGATGCGTTTCGCGCGGACACGCCGGTAACGGTGCTGGAAGCGGATATCCGCGACATTGAGATTGAGAACGCCTCTCTGGTGGTACTCAACTTTACGCTGCAGTTTCTGGAACCGCCTGCGCGTCTGGCGCTGCTGGAAAAGATCTGGCAGGGACTGAAACCGGGCGGCGCGCTGGTGCTGTCAGAAAAATTCAGTTTTGAAGATGCCGAAGTCGGTGAGCTGCTGTTTAACATGCATCACGACTTCAAGCGCGCCAACGGCTACAGCGAACTGGAAATCAGCCAGAAACGCAGCATGCTGGAAAATGTGATGCTGACTGACAGCGTTGAAGCTCATAAAGCCCGTCTGAAACAGGCCGGTTTCTCGCACGCCGAACTCTGGTTCCAGTGCTTTAATTTTGGATCTCTGGTGGCGTTGAAATGATCGACTTTGGCCGTTTTTATCAGCAAATTGCGGTGGGACCGCTGGCGAAGTGGCTGGAAGTGTTACCGGCGCAAATCAGCGAGTGGCAGCGTGAAAACCTGCATGGGCACTTCCGCGACTGGTACAAGTCGCTGGAGTATCTGCCGCTGCTGGAACCTCAAAAGCTTGACCTGCTGCACAGCGTTACTGCCGACCGCGATGACATCAGCGATCGCCATCGTCAGGGTATTGAGAAATTACTGCGCAACCTGATGCCGTGGCGCAAGGGGCCCTATTTCCTTTATGGCACCCACATCAACACCGAATGGCGTTCGGACTGGAAGTGGGAGCGCGTACTACCGCACATCTCTCCACTGGCCGGCCGCACAGTGCTCGATGTGGGCTGCGGCAGTGGCTATCACATGTGGCGGATGATTGGCGCGGGTGCCCATCTGGTGGTTGGCATCGATCCAATGCAGCTGTTCCTGGTGCAGTTCGAAGCGGTGCGTAAGCTGCTGAACGACGATCGCCGGGCGCATATGCTGCCGCTGGGCATTGAGCAGTTACCGGTGTTGCAGGCATTCGATACCGTGTTCTCGATGGGCGTGCTCTATCATCGCCGTTCGCCGCTGGATCACCTGTTACAGCTTAAGAATCAGCTGGTCAGCGGTGGCGAACTGGTGCTGGAGACGCTGGTGATTGAGGGCGATGTAAATCAGGTGCTGGTGCCTGGTGAGCGATATGCGCAGATGCGCAATGTCTTCTTTATTCCGTCAGCTGAAGCGCTGAAAAGCTGGCTGGAAAAAAGCGGCTTTGTGGATGTACGGATTGTCGATTTCGCCCTCACTACCACTGAAGAGCAACGCCGCACCGACTGGATGACCAGCGAGTCTCTGGCTGAATTCCTCGATCCCGATGACCCCAGCAAAACGGTTGAGGGCTATCCGGCGCCTCTGCGCGCCGTGCTGGTCGCCACCAAACCGTAATGCCCTAGCGGCGAGACAACGCCAGTTTCGCCGCAAATCCTATAAACACACAGCCGGTCAGGCGATCCATCACCTTCAGCACCCGCGGTTTGCGCAAATGACCGGCGAAATAGTGGCTGCCGCCAATCAGTACCGCATTCCAGATCAGCCCCAGCAGCATGTGTGCCAGCGCCATCAGACTACACCAGAGCGCCACCGACGCCCCCGCCGGGATAAACTGTGGCAAAAAACTCACATAGAAGATCCCCACTTTGGGGTTTAGCAGATTGCCCAGCAGCCCGCGGCTGAAGCAGGCAAGATAGCCCTGTTGCAGCGCCGGTTGTTGCGTGTCGATTGCTGTCTGACGGGGTTTCAGCAACAATTTCAGCCCCAGATAAAGTAACCAGGCGGCACCCAGCCATTTAAGCAGGTTATAGGCCATTTCGGAGGCCAGCAGCAGCGCGCCTAAACCGAATCCCACCGCAACACCCCAGACCAGACAGCCGAGCGTGATACCCAGTGCCGTCACGCTGGCGCGCTTTGCGCCCTGAGCGACTGCAGAGCGCAGCACCAGCGCGGTATCAAAGCCCGGCGTCAGCGTCAGTATGGTGATGGCAAACAGAAATGAAAACAGCGTGGTGGTCATGGCGTTCTCCCTGGAGGTAACAGCCGGTCAGCAGCGTATGGGTGTCCTGCCAGCGTAACAGGCCCGTCGAATTATCTCACCCTGAACACTCTCCCTGTTCGTCAGCGTGTGCCAGGCTAAGGGCGGTTTAACTTCATATTAAGGAGCTGTGATTATGAGTAAATTTATCTTCTCTTCACCCCGTAAATATGTGCAGGGCGCGGGCGTGCTGGATGAACTGGGTCCCTACGTGGCCGAACTGGGTGATAACGCTTTCCTGGTCGCGGATGATGTCGTCTGGAAATTGATTGGCGAACGCGCCCAACAGGCGCTGCAAAAGGCGGGCGTTACCTTCAACTGGCACCAGTTCAACGGCGAGGCGTCGAGCAATGAGATCACCCGTCTGAGCCAGCTGGCGAAAAGTCAGGGCTGTAACGTGGTTGTCGGGCTGGGCGGCGGCAAAACGCTGGATACGGTTAAAGCGGTGGCGGATGAGCTGAAGCAGCCGGTAGCCATCGTGCCTACGATCGCCTCCACCGACGCCCCCTGTAGCGCGCTGTCGGTCATCTATTCTGATAGCGGCGTATTTGAGAGCTATCGCTTCTACAGCAAAAATCCTGATTTGGTGCTGGTGGACACCGCCGTCTGCGCCAGTGCGCCAGCACGACTCTTTGCCTCCGGCATTGCAGATGGCCTGGCGACCTGGGTTGAAGCGCAGGCGGTGGCGCGTTCGCATTCAAAATCGATGGTCAATGGTGATCCGACAATTGCCGGACTGGCGATTGCCCGTGCCTGTGAAGAAACGCTGCTTACCTGGGGTTACAGCGCCTATGTTGCCGTCACCCAAAAACGAGTGACGCCCGCCGTGGAAGCGGTGGTTGAGGCGAATACGCTGCTATCAGGGCTGGGTTTTGAAAACGGAGGGCTGGCAGCTGCGCACGCTATTCATAATGGGTTCACCGCGATTGATGGTGATATCCACCATCTGACCCATGGCGAGAAAGTCGCCTACGGCACACTGACGCAGATGGTGCTTGAGAAGCGTCCGGATGAGGACATTGCGCGCTATATCCGCTTCTATCGCTCGATCAACATGCCGACCACGCTCCGGGAACTGCATCTGGAAAATGAGAGCTGGGAGAATCTGGTTAAAGTGGGTGCACTGGCGAACAGTGAGGGCGACACGCTGAAAAACCTTAATCCAAACCTTTCACCGGAAGATATTGCAAACGCGCTGCTGGCGCTGGATGCCTTTAGTCAGACGGTTAAATAACCACCCGACAGGCGATCATCCGATCGCCTTTTACTCCGCCGCCGCCGGCTGGTCCCAGTACTCATATTTGTAGGCGGAACTGAGATGGCGCTCAATAGTGCCGCGCGTGAAGATTTCGGTCTCGTGCAGATAGCTCAGGGTACAGTTACCCACCTGATCCCAGGACTGACACTCATCTACTGACCGGATGGTGCTCAGCGGTGTGGTCGCCGTGCCGTTGAGCCGCACTTCACGCCATTGGGGATCGTAGGTATAACTGTCGGTGCTGCGGGCCGATGTGGTGCGGGTCACCAGACCCTGCGGATTCCAGTGGTAATGATTTTCACCGTTGGTCAGGGGATCGCTGCCGCGCGCCACGCTCTTCTCCAGCCGGAACTGCCGATCATAGCGATAAGTCGTGTCGGTAAAGCCGCTTTTACCCATGCTGGTAAACCTGTCGGAGGCGCTGGTAATGTTGCCATGCTGACCTTTCTGCCAGTTAATCGTCCCCTGTCGGTTATCGACCACCACCTCTTTGCCCTCTTTCAGCACTTTTACCAGATAAGCATATTCCGCCACCCAGCCGCCCTGCACCCGGGCAATGTGTTGCTCCATACTGAGAATAACGTTGCGCTCACTTTTGTCATAGCTGACGTCGGCAACCGTCAGATCGCCACAGGCGTCAAACTGCCCCAGTACGCGCTTTTGCGAGTTCACATCTTTGCCAAACTCACCCGCAACCACCTGCTTCACCGCGCCTTTCGCATTCCCGCCCAGCAAAATCAGGTTATTGCTGTTAGCCACAGCAGCGTTGTTCGGGCTGCATGCGCTGGCCGCAGCGCTGCCACTGCAGAGAGCAGTCAGGATCAGAGTCAGGGCAGCAATCGGATTGGGTTTCATAGGATACTTTTCCAGGCGACGTTGCTTTCAGTGTAAACGCTGCGGTGATGAACAGCGGCAATCTGTGAAGATTTCAGCCTGCATCGCCTTTTAAGGTTTTAAGGACCGGAGAGGCGACACGGTTTCAGCATAACGAATAAAGCGGGTGATTACGTTGCTGCCGGGCCTGAAAGTCCTGGATGACATGTAATGATTAATAAGGAGCAGGTGATTTTTATCGAGCCAGGCGAAAGAGTGATAACTTCGCTGCAGCCAGATTTCAGATCCCTCTGACATCAATAATATGCCAGAGAAGCGCAAAACGATTTAGCCAGAACGGAGTGTGTTTTACACAAAAAGAACCCCAGCAAGGATACTGGGGTTTGGTACTTGCAAACACCACGTCAATGATCGGCGTGCTGCGCGGCAAAATCTGTTGTGGTTCAGGCGACCCGAACGGTGCTCATCTGCATCACGCTTTTCATCGCCTCAACCACATCGCCGTCTACACAGTAGCGGCTGAACTCGTCAGTCTCGGCTTCTGAACACATGGAGACCCCCGCTTTGCGGTAGCGCATCGGCGACGCGACAAGGCGGCTGGCCGAGCTGTGAACTTCATCAATCCCCATGTCGAGAAACTTTTGCAGGTTGCTGAGACGTACCCCGGCACCCGCCATAATAATAGGACCGGTGCTGGCCTCATTTAGTTCCCTGAGTAATGCAATTCCGTTTTCAGCGCTCTGCTGCTGACCGGATGTCAGAATACGCGCCACTCCCAAATCCGTTAGTTCTTCCAGCGCACGCTTAGGGCTGTGACAGAGATCGAAGGCGCGATGAAAGGTTACGGCCAGGCCGTCACACAGCGCCATAATCTGCCGCATCTGACCATGATGAATGTGAGCATCTTCATCCAGCATCCCAATCACCAGACCAGGAAAACCGAGTTCACGGATTAACGCCACATCCGATTTCATCGCTTCAAATTCGCGTGCGGTGTAACAAAAATCGCCACCACGTGGCCGGACAATAGGATGAACCGGAATCGAAACTTCTTGCCGGGCGGCATTCAGCATCCCCGCCGACGGGGTCAGGCCGCCTTCACGCGGTGCGGCACAGAGTTCAACCCGATCGGCGCCCGCCTGTTGTGCGGTCACAGCGCAATCCACGCCATAGCAGCAAATTTCCAGTGTGGTCATTCTCTTCTCCTTTACATGACTCTGGTTCAAGGCAGATTCATCAGTTAGTCTGGCTGCTGGAATGAGTTTACCGGGAAAGTTAACTATGGCATTCAATTTCGACCAACGGATAGACCGTCGTCACAGCGATAGCCTTAAATGGAACAAATATGCGGACCAGGACATTCTGCCGTTGTGGGTGGCAGACACCGATTTCCGATCGCCTGACTGCGTCATCGATGCGATTAAAACCCGTGCCGAACATGGGATTTTTGGCTATGGCGACACGCCAGTTGAATTTATCGATAGTGCGATAGCCTGGCTCGCCTCGCGCTATCAGTGGCACGTTAATCCGGAATGGATTGTGGTTTTGCCGGGTATCGTAAGCGGGCTCAATCTGGCAGTGCGCGCTTTCACCGCGCCTGACGAGCTGACGATTGCGCCAACACCCATCTATCCGCCGTTTCGCGGTGCAGCAAAACTGGCAGAGCGCGGTCAGATCACGCTGCCACTGACGCTGCAAGAGGGACGCTGGCTGCTGGATCTGGCTGCGCCGGAAGGTCAGCTGGACGATAAAGCGCGGCTGTTAATGCTGTGCAACCCGCAGAATCCGGGCGGTACCGTCTATCGCCGCGAGGAACTGCAGGCGCAGCTGGAATTTGCGCAGAAGCACAATTTGATTGTCTGTTCCGACGAGATCCACAGCGATCTGCTGCTGGAACCCGGCGTTAAGCACATACCCTTTGCTTCACTGAGCGAAGATGCAGCCCAGCGTAGCGTGACGCTGATGTCGCCCTCAAAGTCCTTTAATATTGCCGGTCTTGGAGCTTCCATCGCCATCATTCCCAATGCCGGGCTGCGCGCGCGCTTTAACCGGGTACGACGCGGCATTGTGCCAGATGTTGATATTCTGGCACTCACGGCAGCAGCAGCGGCATGGCGCGAGGGTGAGCCCTGGCTGAATGCGCAGAATGCCTATCTGCGCAGTAACCGTGACTGGCTGGTGTCGCAGGTCAATAAGATGACCGGCCTGTCACTCGCCTCGCCGGAAGCGACCTACCTGGCCTGGATCGACGCCAGCGCGCTGGGTGTGGCCAGCCCGGCGCTCTATTTTGAAAAGCACGGGCTGGGCTTAACCGCCGGACGTGAGTTTGGCAATGACCAGTTTGTCCGGCTCAATTTCGGCTGTACCCGCGCGCTGCTCGACGAAGCCGTTGCGCGCCTGAAGCGTGCGTTAGCTGCCCGCCTTTAGTTCTGTTCGCTGGCGACAATCTCCTCCAGTCGCCACGGATGGAACTTGATTGTCGTCTGCCCATCCGTAACCGCCAGGGTCGGATTGGGCAGGCGCTCATTCTCGCCCTGCGGTGAACTGGTTTTAAATGAAATACCCGGCTGCGTCAGCGCCTCATCTGACAGCAAGGCCATCGCGCGCACGCCCAGCGTCTGATGATCGCCCCGTAACACCACCTCAATATGCTCCCAGCCTTCATGGCGATAACGCTTTTCACCCGGCCATGGCAGTTCAACCACATCAATCTGCCTGCCTGCGACAATCAGCGGGTCATGGAGTTTAAACAGACAAATCTGTCTGCCGTTGATCATCGCCGCCGAAAACTGCGTGCCAATCTGCTGCAAACCTTGCTGCCAGCGCATCGCCGTCGTGTCCTGATGGCAACGCACCGCGATATGGTCCACTTCCAGATCGGTAAGACGCAAACCGAGCCGCTGCGCAAAACTTTGCAACGATTCTTCAAAACGTCCTAAATCTGTCTTTAAATCATCCAATTCTGCCGGAAAAGTTCTCGTCACTACCCCAGTTCCTCTCAATTTGTTTAGCATTTATAACCCGCCTGGCTTTTGGCGCGCCGCGTGCTGAGCATCACATAATGATAAGATTCATCTTATTTGGCCCGAAATTTAACGCTAATCCTTATAATAACATCTTTCATTTCGGATTTATCTCCTGTTTAGGACCATGAGTTCCTTGATGAAAGCATGTTAAATACATGATTATTATCAACTTCTTTAATACAATAAGATAACTCTCATTTACCTGGCAAACAATTGCAGCCCACCCCGCCTTCCTATAAATTTGACCTAACACAACCAAAAGGAATGGCTCTATGTCTATGCTCATCGTTGTCGCTGTCCTGATCGCACTGATGGGATTTGCAATCTCCCGCCATTGGAAGGTGCGTGAAGATAAAAGCGTAAAGAACCCACGCCGTCATCTGCGACGTCGTTAATGCTTCAGGGAAACATCTTATTCAGCTCTGTTTCCCCGCTTCATCCAACTGCTGACGCCCACTGACATTTCACGTATACTTTTCCCCTCATTTTTTTCCGTTTTGTCTGCCCCATCCGTTTCTGCCTCTCCGTGACGCGATGCGCTCAGGCAAGATGATGACAGCCCGGCTTTCTGGTCCGGGCGTTGCTCAGCACATGAAGGTAACTCGGTGAATATTCAGGCACTTCTTTCCGCAAAAGTCAGTCAGGCAATGGTTTTAGCCGGCGCACCCGCCGATTGCGAACCCCAGGTTCGTCAATCCGCCCGGGTTCAGTTTGGAGACTATCAGGCCAACGGCATTATGGCCGTGGCGAAAAAGCTGGGACAGGCACCGCGACAATTAGCGGAAACGGTGATTCAGCACCTCGACCTGACCGGCATCGCCAGCAAAGTCGAAATTGCCGGGCCGGGCTTCATCAATATCTTCCTTGACCACAACTGGCTGGCCAGCCATGCCCGGGAAGCGCTGCGTCTGCCGCGCCTTGGCGTGCAACTGGCCGAGCCCCAGACTATCGTCGTCGACTACTCTGCGCCTAACGTTGCGAAAGAGATGCATGTGGGCCACGTCCGCTCCACCATCATTGGTGACGCGGCGGTGCGTACGCTGGAGTTTCTCGGGCATAAAGTGATCCGTGCGAACCACGTTGGCGACTGGGGAACGCAGTTCGGTATGCTGATCGCGTTCCTGGAAAAGCAGCAGAATGAAGATCATGCAGAGATGGCGCTGGCCGATCTCGAAGGCTTCTACCGTGAAGCCAAGCGCACTTATGATGAAGATCCTGAGTTTGCCGAGCGCGCGCGCAGTTATGTGGTGAAATTACAGGGCGGCGATGACTATTGCCGCCAGATGTGGAAGAAGCTGGTCGACATCACCATGAGTCAGAACCAGAAAATCTATGACCGCATGAACGTCACGCTGACGCGCAACGATGTTATGGGTGAAAGTCTCTATAACGATATGCTGCCTGGTATCGTCTCCGATCTGAAACAGAAAGGCTTAGCGGTAGAGAGTGAAGGTGCGACCGTGGTGTTCCTGGATGAATTCCAGAACAAAGAGGGTGAACCGATGGGCGTCATCATCCAGAAAAAGGATGGCGGCTACCTCTACACCACCACCGATATCGCCTGTGCGAAATATCGTTACGAAACGCTGAAAGCCGATCGTGTACTCTATTACATCGACTCACGTCAGCATCAGCATCTGGTTCAGGCCTGGACTATCGTCCGTAAAGCGGGTTATGTGCCGGAATCAGTGCCGCTGGAGCACCATGCATTCGGCATGATGCTGGGCAAAGATGGCCGTCCGTTCAAAACCCGCAGCGGCGGCACCATCAAGCTCTCCGATCTGCTGGATGAAGCCTATCAGCGTGCCTACACGCTGGTGCGTGAGAAGAACCCGGAGATGAGCGAAGCGGAAGTGAAAACGCTGGCGGAAGTGGTTGGCATCAGCGCGGTGAAATACGCCGATCTGTCAAAAAGCCGTACCACCGATTACATTTTCGACTGGGACAACATGCTGGCGTTCGAAGGCAACACCGCGCCTTACATGCAGTATGCCTATACCCGCGTACTCTCCGTGTTCCGCAAGGCGGGCATTGATGCCGATTCGCTGGATGCAGAGATTGTGATCAGCGAAGAGCGTGAAGCGCAGCTGGCCACCCGTCTGCTGCAGTTCGAAGAGGTTATTACGCAGGTCGCTCGTGACGGCACGCCACACGTGATGTGTGCCTATCTCTACGATCTGGCCGGTCTGTTCTCCGGATTCTACGAGCACTGCCCGATTCTCACCGCAGAATCAGACACAACCCGTCTGAGCCGACTGCAGCTGGCCGCGCTGACCGCGAAGACGCTGAAGCAAGGTCTGGATACGCTGGGCATCGACACCGTCGAGCGCATGTAATCTCTGAAACGGAGAGGGGTTTCCCTCTCCGTTGCTGAATTCGTATATCCGCTCTGATCCCCCAAATCTTCGCAGCAGGATGGTGTTATGTCTGTAGCCGCGCACCTCATCAGCAGCCACCTTCCCTCCATAAAACAGTTGCAGTGCTTTCTGGCTGTTGCGCATGAGCTGAATTTTCGCCGGGCCGCAGAACGTCTCAGCATGACGCAACCTCCGCTTACCCGTCAGATTCAGAGTCTGGAAGATCTGCTGGGCCACTCGCTGTTCAACCGCACGACCCATGAGGTAACGCTCACCGATTCTGGCCGTGCGCTGGTCGCGAGGGCGGAAGCGATCCTGACTGCGCTGAATGCCCTGAAGCAGGATGCGCAGCCCGCCGCGGCACGACTACGCATCGGGCTGACCCGCACGCTGAACTTTGAACTGATTTCGCCACTTAACCGGCTGCTCGCCGCTTTTCATGCCAGCGAAGAGATGGAGATGCCCCGCCTGACCTCCCCTCAGCTTTTGCAAAGCCTGGCCAAAAACAGTCTGGATTTAATACTCACCGGAGAAAAGGGGTCGGATGCGGAAGACACCGTTCAGTACGCCTGGGTTTACCGTGAGCCGCTGCTGATAGCCATACCGTCGGCGCATCCTGCCAGTGTAGCGGAACGGGTCTCGCTGGAAGCGCTGGCCGATCTGCCGCTGTTCTGGTTTGCCCGCAGCGCCAATCCGCTGTTTTACGATAAATGCGAGCGCTACTTCGCCACGCTCAGCGTCACGCTGAAACGGGTGAGAGAGCCGGACGATTCCCTGCTGATGCTGTCGCACATCGCCAGAGGAAAAGGGTTCGCCCTGATGCCGCAGTCAAAATGCACCTTTAATCAGGCAGGTCTCTGTTACCGCCCGCTGACAGAAGATGTGGCACAGCCGCTGGCGATTGATGTTTACGCGGCGATTCGCGCCGATGAAAAAAATGAGGCCGTTCTCAATGCGCTGAGAGAACTCTCTCATCCCGGGGATGCGATAAAGTCCGCATGATGCCGCGCCGCTGAAACAGAGCGAAGCATCCCCCTCTTCTTACTTGTTAATCCCCGCTCAGCCTGTTGCTGCGAGCTTAGTGTATCGGCATGCCGGATATATCTCTGAAGGCCTTTCATCCGCCTGATACCTTTTTTGCATGACGGAAAGAGCAATTCATTGCTTTCACGCGGAGTGAAACAATCGCGTCTCACATACGAGGAGCGACAATGAAAAAGCGAACGTTAACTCAGGGTCTGGACGTCAGCGCAATCGGCTATGGCGCGATGGGGCTCAGCGAATTTTATGGTCAGACCGATGACCGTCATTCCCTGCAACTGCTCAATAAGCTGCGCGATCTGGATATCACCTTTATCGATACCGCCGATCTTTATGGGCGCGGTCACAACGAGCAGTTGATAGGTCAGTTTCTTGCCGGGCTCAATCAGGCCGAACGGCTGAAATTCACCGTGGCCACCAAATGTGGCATTGAACGTCCTGCTGATGCGGCCTATGCCCGCACCATCAACAATCAGCCGGACTACATTACCCGCTGCTGCCATGAATCATTGAAACGGCTGGGCGTTGAGCGTATCGATCTCTTTTATCTGCACCGGATCAGTCCGGCGACACCGATTGAGGAGAGCATGCAGTGTCTCAGCCGTCTGGTGCAGGAGGGAAAGATTGCCCGGATTGGGCTGTGTGAAGCGTCGGCTTCAACGCTGAATCGGGCGCAGGCGATCCATCCGCTGGCCGCACTGCAGACGGAGTATTCACTCTGGACGCGTGACATTGAAGAAGAGATTCTCCCTATGGTGAAAAAGCTCGGTATCGGACTGGTGCCCTATTCGCCGCTGGGCAGAGGATTCCTGACGGGTAAATACCGTAAAAACAGCGATTTTGCCGAGGGTGATTTCCGCAAAAACAATGACCGTTTCCGGCAGGAAAATATCGATCACAATCTCCAGCTTCTTAACGCGGTGACGCCACTGGCTGAGAAATATCACGCCACCACCGGGCAGATTGCGCTGGCCTGGCTACTGGCACAGTATGACAAAATTGTGCCGATACCGGGCACCAAACAGATCGCTTACCTTACTGAAAACGCGCAGGCCGCAGATATCGAGCTGGAAGAGGAAGATATCGCGATGCTGAACGCTGTTCATCAGCAGATTGAAGTTAAAGGCGGTCGCTACTCTGAGGAGGGAATGAAGGGGGTGAACGCCTGAATACAAACTACGCACTTGCGCACTGTGCATCGGTGCGTTAAATTGTTTTCAGTGTGATACAGGGAGGTAATGAGGTGGCGACGTTAAGGAATATTGAAAGTTTCAGGGATGACTGGCTTAAGGATTATTTTTTATATGGCAAATTTTCCAAAAGAATACCGTCAAGCCTCTCATCAGCGCTGGCGCGAAAGCTCGACATCATCAATGCGGCGATTAGCTATAAGGATTTAAAGTCGCCGCCAGGCAATCGTTATGAGGAACTAAACCCGCCTCTCAAGGGATATGCTTCAATCAGGGTCAATGAGCAATATCGGCTGATCTTTAAATGGATAGAAGGTAAGGCCGTTGACCTTTATCTGGATGCTCATAGCTATAAAACGCACAAGCGATGAAAACTGAGTCTGGCTGCATCAGGCGCTGTAAGACAGCATGTAACACATCAACCTCTGTCAGTAATAAAGAGAGCAAGACTATGAACCAGGCGACCCGCAAACCGACCACTGTCGGTGACGTATTACTTTACGAATATCTGGAGCCAACCGGCCTGAAGATTCTCGACTTAGCGGAGATGCTAAAAGTGCACCGCAACACGGTCAGCGCCCTGGTCAACAATAACCGGAAGCTGACGCCGGATATGGCTTTCAGGCTGGCTGCAGCCTTCGAAACCAGCGTTGAGTTCTGGCTTAATCTGCAAAACAGTGTCGATATCTGGGAAGTGATGCATGATGCCAGGGCACAGGAGGAGATCAGTCGCGTAACACCATTGAAGGATTTTCTGGTGCAGAAAGAGAATCAGCTGGCGTGAAAAGCTTTATAACGCACTGGTCATGACGGGATTTGAAACGGGCCAATTATCTGTCAGCCGCTGGGTCAGGGTTAGCATCGGTTTACAGCCAGGGTCATCACGTAACAAGGGAGCCAGGAGGCGATCTCCGGCTCGCCTTCAGTCAATTCAGCAACGATATCCTTACTCGTAATTGACCATCACTTCACTGCTCACCACCCGTAATCCGGGTGGCAGCGCCCCGCTTCCGGCGAAACCAAACACCATATGCAGGGTCTCACTGGCGCTCAGATGTGCCAGCCCGCGTGTGGTGCCGCTGGCCCCCTCCAGGGAAGTGCAGCGCTGTTCGCCGCACAAGCGCACCTGCAGGCCGGACGGAGCCGGTCTGCTCAGCTGGTAACGCCAGTTAATGACGCTGACCTCCCCGCCAATGTCGGCGGGCGGCGTCAGCGGCTGCGCCCGTTGCCAGCTGCCGCGGTTCGCCAGCAGCGGCCCATTGGCCGTGGCGCTCCAGGCACCACCGGCCGCCTGCGCCATCAGTGGCAGCATCACGAATGCCATCACCAGCCAGCGCATTATTTGCCTCCGATGGTGGCAGTCATACGGATCTGACGGTTGTCGCTCAGCTCCAGATTAGAGAGCACCACCAGCTGTGGCAGATTGCGGCGCAGGAAACGCGCCAGCAGCGCACGCAGCGGATGATTGACCAGCAGCACCGGCGGCGCGCCCAGCATCTCCTGACGCTGTAATGCCGCCTGTGCCTGACTTAACAGCCGATCGGCCAGACCCGGCTCCAGTCCGCCACCGCCCTGCAACGCCTGTAACAGCAGGCGCTCCAGCGTGGAATCGAGCCCGATAACCTGCACTTCGTCATTACCCGGGAACCACTGCTGAGTAATCGCACGGCCCAGCGCCACACGCACCACGCTGGTCAGCTCCTGCGGATCGCTCTGCACCGGCGCGTGTTCCGCCAGCGTTTCGATAATGGTGCGCATATCGCGAATCGACACCCGCTCCACCAGCAGGTTCTGCAGCACCTTGTGCAGGGTAGTCAGCGAGATCACACCCGGCACCAGATCTTCGGTCAGCTTCGGCATCTCCTGAGTCACACGATCCAGCAACTGCTGCGCTTCCTGACGGCCAAACAGCTCGCTGGCGAACTGGCCAATCAGATGGTTAAGGTGGGTTGCCACCACGGTACTGGCTTCAACCACGGTAAAGCCCTGAATCTGTGCCTGCTCTTTCAGCGCGCTATCAATCCAGACCGCCGCCAGTCCAAAGGCAGGATCAACGGTCGCTTCGCCTGGCAGACTTCCGGCAGCCGTGCCCGGGTTAATCGCCATCCAGCGGCCAGGATAGGCATCACCGCTGCCAATCTCCACCCCTTTCATCAGGATGCGATAGCGTGCCGGTGGCAGCTCCATGTTGTCGCGGATATGCACTACCGGCGGCAGGAAACCGACATCCTGGGCGACTTTCTTACGGATACTGCGGATACGTCCCAGCAGTTCACCATTTTGCTGATGATCGACCATCGGAATCAGGCGATAGCCCACTTCCATGCCCAGCGTATCTTCCAGTTGCACATCGGTCCACGACGCTTCGGTGGCGGCTGGCGTGTCCGCCGTTTTGGCGATGCCGCCCGTGACTTCCACTTTCTTCTTCGGCTGCATTTCGCGGCCGCGCAGCCACCAGGCCAGACCCAGTAAGGCGGCGGTGAACAGCAGGAAGACGAAGTTCGGCATGCCCGGCACCAGACCGAGCAGACCAATCACGCCGGCACTCAGCATCAGCACGCGCGGATCTTTGAACAGCTGGGTGACCATCTGCTCGCCGACATCCTGATCGGTGGCAACGCGCGTCACGATAACACCGGCTGCGGTAGAGATAACCAGCGCCGGGATCTGCGCGACCAGACCATCACCGATGGTCAGCAGCGTATAGGTCTCTGCGGCATGACCCACATCCATACCGTGCTGCACCACGCCCACCAGCAGGCCGCCGATGACGTTGATCACCATGATCATAATACCGGCGACGGCATCACCACGAACGAACTTACTGGCACCGTCCATCGAACCGTAGAAGTCCGCTTCCTGGGTCACTTCGGCACGGCGGCGTTTGGCGTCATCTTCACCGATCAGACCGGCGTTGAGGTCGGCATCGATCGCCATCTGCTTACCGGGCATCCCGTCCAGCACAAAGCGCGCGCCCACTTCGGCGATACGGCCGGCACCTTTGGTGATAACCATAAAGTTGATGATGACGAGGATGATAAACACCACGATACCGATGGCGAAGTTACCGCCCACCAGGAAGTGACCGAACGCTTCAACCACCTGTCCTGCCGCGGCGGCACCCGTATGCCCTTCCATCAGGATGATACGGGTTGAGGCCACGTTCAGCGCCAGACGCAGCAAGGTAGAGAACAGCAGAATGGTCGGGAACGCCGCAAACTCCAGGGTCCGCTGGGTGAACATCGCCACCAGCAGGATCATGATCGACAGCGCAATGTTAAAGGTGAACAGCAGATCGAGGATGAACGGCGGTAATGGCAGAACCATCATCGACAGGATCATCAGGATCAGTACCGGCCCGGCCAGCACCTGCCACTGCATATCTTTAAAGTTGCCCGGTAAACGTAGTTTTGCGGCCAGGTTATTAGCCATCGTTTTTGCTCTCTCCTGCAAAGTCCATCTCTGCCGGAACCGGCAGGTTTTTTGGTTTGGTTGGGATCAGGCCGCCTTCGCGCTTCCAGCGACGCGACTGCCAGACCCACGCCAGCACCTCGGCCACGGCGGCATAGAGCGCGCCGGGAATGTGCTGACCAATTTCAGTATGTCGGTATAACGCACGCGCCAGCGGCGGTGCTTCCAGAACCGGGATGCGGTGTTCGGCAGCCAGTTCACGAATTCTCAGGGCGATCTCACCTGCGCCTTTCGCCACCACTTTCGGCGCACTCATCTTCTTCTCGTTGTACTGCAGTGCCACCGAGTAGTGCGTCGGGTTGGTGACGATGACATCGGCTTTCGGCACATCCGCCATCATTCGGCGTCGCGCTGCGGCGCGCATCTGCTGGCGGATGCGCCCTTTAACGTGCGGGTCACCTTCCTGCTGCTTATGCTCGTCGCGGATCTCCTGCATCGACATCTTCAGCTTTTTAAAGTGGCTGTGCAGCTGCCAGAAGACGTCATATCCGACCATCGGGATCAGCCCCAGCATCACCAGCGAACAGCAGACCGCGATCATCTCCATGCCGTGAATCAGCGCGGTGACGGGCGCTTCGCTGATCAACCGCAGCATCTCGGGCCAGTGGCTCCAGATGTACCACCAGCCCACCGAGCCAACCAGAATAGTCTTGAGGATGCCTTTAAACAGTTCGGTCCAGGCCTGCGCCGCAAACATTCGCTTGAACCCAGCCATCGGGCTCATCTTCTTCAGGTCGAACTTGATCGATTTACCGCTGAAAACGATACCGCCCAGCAGCATG
Source organism: Pantoea sp. RG18 (assembly GCF_025910075.1). Classification (NCBI taxonomy): domain Bacteria; kingdom Pseudomonadati; phylum Pseudomonadota; class Gammaproteobacteria; order Enterobacterales; family Erwiniaceae; genus Pantoea; species Pantoea sp. RG18. The sequence continues at coordinate 626,881 of NZ_JAPCIL010000002.1, read as the reverse complement.
GGCGCGGCGATTGCCACCAGCACCAGACCGCCCATCAATGGCAGCAGCGCCATCAGTGCCTGCGTGATCAGGCTGCCGATGTGGCTGACGATAATTTTGTCATCTCTGACCATGCCGTGATCAAAACGGAGTCCGGTGGCGACCATCGCCGCCAGCCGGTGCGCCATCATGTTGCCGCCCATCCACAGGATCATGATGCCGGCCAGCAGCATCAGTACGGATGTGAGTTCGCGCGAACGCGGAATCTGGCCCTCTTCACGCGCTTTCTCAAGTCGGTGGGCCGTGGGCGATTCTGTTTTGTCTTCGTCGCTATCTTCAGCCACGACAAACCTCGGTTGGCAGGAATTCTGAGCATAGGATGCCAAATCTGGCTTAAGTTAAAGCGGAGATAAGATGAAGAAAACAGGCGTTCTTTCGGGGATGGGTCTGACAATGCGGAACGAGGCCACCCGAAGGTGACCCTGTTTATTATAACCTGCAGCTGTTTTGCCCGCCCGCAGGCGGACGAAACCTAGAACCCTAAGCTGTCCAGCAGGTCATCAACCTGATCCTGGTTCGCCACCACGCCCGGTGCATCGGCGTGAATCTGCGGCCCGTTCAGCAGGCTGGTGCCTTCCTGACGCTTCTCAGCGCTGACTTCTGGCATATTCTCCAGCAGCACCATTAACAGCTGGCGCTCAATTTCCTGGATCACATCCATCATGCGCTTGATCACCTGACCGGTCAGGTCCTGGAAATCCTGCGCCATCATGATTTCAAGCAGCTGCTTGTTGGTAAAGGCGGTATGCTCTGGCACGGCGGTGAGGAATGCGCGCGTATCCGTCACCAACTCCCGCGCATCACCCAGTTCAATCGGGTTCTCAAACCACTCATCCCAACGCCCTTTCAGCTGGGTTGCCCCGGCTTCCATCTTATCCTGATGGGGTTGTGCTGCTTCAACACAGTTCAACGCACGGTCAGCGGCCTGCGCCGTCATCTGCACAACATAATCCAGACGGTCGCGGGCATCAGGAATGGCTTCAGCCGCATCGGCTATGGCTTTATCCAGCCCCAGCTCGCGCAGGCTGTCGCGCAGCATGCGCGTCAGAGAGCCAATACGTGAAATGATGTCGTGTGCCGCGGCATCCTCAGTTGGTTTCGGAAAGTCGCTCATCACATCCCCTTACATGCCCAGTTTTTCGAAAATTTTACCCAGCTTTTCTTCCAGGGTTGCCGCAGTGAATGGCTTCACGACATATCCGCTGGCACCGGCCTGGGCGGCGGCGATAATGTTCTCTTTCTTCGCTTCCGCGGTCACCATCAACACCGGCAGCGAACTCATTGCCGCGTCGGCACGAATGGTCTGCAGCAGCTGCAGGCCATCCATGTTTGGCATGTTCCAGTCGGAAATCACGAAGTCGAAACCACCCGCTTTCAGTTTGCCGAGGGCGTCCACACCATCTTCCGCTTCTTCTACGTTATTGAAGCCCAGCTCTTTCAGCAGGTTACGCACAATACGACGCATCGTATTGAAGTCGTCTACTACCAAAAAGCGCATGTTTTTATCAGCCATATCTACTCCTGAGTTGTCTCGCCCGGCGGGACGGGCCTGTTAAATACGCAATGCCTGTCCGGCGCTAATTTTCGCCAGCATGTGCTGGCTGATGTTGCTTAAATCCACGACTTCGCTCACGCCGCCTGTGGCAATGGCCTCACGCGGCATGCCAAATACCACACAGCTGGCTTCGTTCTGGGCGATAGTCCAGGCGCCTGCCCGATGCATTTCCAGCATCCCGGCGGCACCGTCGTTGCCCATGCCGGTGAGGATGACCCCCACCGCATTTCGTCCGGCGTAAGTTGCCACCGATTTAAACAGCACATCCACAGAGGGTTTGTGCCGGTTAACCGGTGGTCCTTCATTCAGTTTCACCACATAGTTGGCGCCACTTCGGGCCAGCTCCATGTGCATTGCGCCTGGCGCGATGTAGGCATGGCCTGGCAGAATACGCTCACCATCTTCAGCTTCTTTCACCGTGATCTGACACAACTTGTTCAGACGCTCGGCAAAAGAGCGGGTAAAGCCTGGCGGCATATGCTGGGTAATCAGCAGTGCCGGGCTGGTCGCCGGTAACGGCTGCAGCACATGGCGAATCGCCTCGGTACCCCCGGTTGAGGAGCCAATCGCAATCAGCTTCTCACTACTCAGCAGCGGACCCGCTTTCAGCGTCGCCGGCACCGGCATCGCTGCACGGTTGTGCAGTCGGGCACGGGAGGCTGCACGAATTTTGTCGCCAATCATCTGGCTGTAAGACAGCATTCCTTCGCGAATACCGAGCTGTGGCTTGGTGACGAAATCCACCGCTCCCAGCTCCAGCGCGCGCAGGGTAATTTCAGAGCCTTTCCCGGTCAGCGATGAAACCATCACCACCGGCATTGGCCGTAACCGCATCAGTTTTTCCAGGAAATCGAGGCCATCCATGCGCGGCATTTCCACATCCAGCGTCAGCACCTGCGGATTGAACTGCTTAATCAAATCGCGGGCGACCAGCGGATCGGGCGCCGTAGCGACCATCTCCATATCCGGATGGCTGTTGATGATTTCAGTCATCAACTGCCGCATCAGCGCAGAGTCATCTACGCACATCACGGTGATTTTGCTCATCATCTTTCCTTCGTCAGTCCATAGACGGTTTGCCCGCGCAGCCAGAACTCTTTACTGATCTGACTGAAGTTTTCTGAGTGCCCGGCGAACAGAATGCCGCCCGGCTTCAGGAGCGGGACAAACCGACGCAGAATCTTCTCCTGCGTCTCTTTATCGAAATAGATCATCACGTTGCGACAGAAAATAGCGTCGAACTGACCCGGCAGCGCCCAGTCATTGGCCAGCAGGTTAAGCTGCGCGTAAGTGACCATATTGGTCAGCTCGGGACGCGCCCGCACCATACCGGCATGAGGACCGGTGCCGCGCAGGAAGTAGCGCTGCATTTGTGCGGGTGACAGCGTGCGCAGCTCCTCCTGGCGATAAACACCCGCCACCGCTTTTTCCAGCACCTGGGTGTCGATATCGCTGGCATGAACCTGGAACTTGCCCGGTCCGGTGCCCAGTGCTTCCGCCAGCGTCATGGCGATGGAGTAAGGCTCTTCGCCGGTTGACGCTGCGGTACTCCAGACGCTGAAGTTGCCCTGTCGCTTACGTGCATGCTCCGCCAGAATCGGGAAGTGATGCGCTTCGCGGAAGAACGCGGTCAGGTTAGTGGTCAGGGCATTGATAAACGCCTGCCACTCGGCACTGTTCGGATCGGACTCCAGCAGCGCCAGGTAGCGACCGAAATCATCGATATTCAGCGTACGCAGGCGACGAACCAGACGGTTGTAAACCATCTCACGCTTGTGATCGGCCAGTACGATACCGGCACGCTGATAGATCAGCTGGCTGATACGACGAAAATGCGTGTCGGAGAGCGGTAAACGCTGCACCATTTGCGACAGCAGCGTTGTCGTCTCATTTTGATCTAAAATTGTCGATTTTTTCATCTCTGCACCTGGCCCGAACTCAATACATTATTTGTCTGCTGCGATGCCCGGCGGCTCAATAGCGGCCGGGCCACGGGCGTTTAAAAGGTTTCCCAGTTGTCGTCGCTGCGGGTAGCAGGCGAACGACCAACGGCTAACGGTGCATCTGACTGGAGAGTTTTCATCGCCGTTGTCTTGTTAACGGCCTGAGCGACAAATTCTTTACCAATATTGAACACTGATACCGCTTGTTTTAAGTGACTTGCCTGATCTTCGAGCGCTGCAGCCGCTGCCGCTGACTCTTCGACCAGTGAGGCGTTCTGCTGGGTGACGCGATCCATCTCGGTCACGGCAAGCCCCACCTGGTCAATGCCACGGCTCTGCTCGTCTGACGCTGAGGCGATCTCACCCATGATGTCGGTGACGCGGGTGACCGCGCTGACGATGTTGCTCATGGTGTCACCGGCGCTCTCTACCAGCACCGAGCCGGTATTAACGCGGCTAACCGAATCTTCAATCAGACCTTTAATCTCTTTGGCGGCCTGGGCGCTGCGCTGCGCCAGGCTGCGCACTTCACCGGCAACGACCGCAAAACCGCGACCCTGCTCACCGGCACGCGCCGCTTCAACGGCCGCATTCAGCGCCAGGATGTTGGTCTGGAAGGCGATGCCATCAATCACACTGGTGATATCGGCAATCTTTTTGGAACTGCCCGCAATTTCTTTCATGGTGGTGACCACGCCATCCACCACTTTGCCGCCCTGCTGCGCGGTTTCAGAGGCGGTCAGCGCCAGCTTGGACGCCTGACGGGCGTTTTCGGCATTCTGCTTCACGGTCGCGGTGAGCTGCTCCATGCTGGCAGCGGTCTGCTCCAGCGAAGCGGCCTGCTGTTCGGTACGCGAAGAGAGATCGTTATTGCCGATGGAGATTTCGCTCGCACCGGTATAGATGGCATCAGAGCCGTCTCGAACGGTACGCACGGTACGGACCAGCTCCTGCTGCATGTGCTGCAGCGAAGTGAGTAACTCCCCGATTTCGTTACGCACGCTAATCTCAACCGGCTGGGTCAGATCGCCCCGTGCGATGTGCTGGATATGCTCAATGCTCTGACGCAGCGGACGGATCAGCACCGAGCGCATCACGTTCCACACCAGGATAATCATCAGCAAGGTCACTGCCAGCGTGGCGATAACGATAGTGATGGAGCGGGTATACGCGTGCTGGTTAGCTTCCACACCCTGCTGAGACAGCGCTTTATTGTGCTCAAGCCACTCGCTGTAATCTTTCTGGAACTTGTCCTGGTAGCTCTGGGTCGGCTGATCCACAAAACCTTTGAAGTTGCCGGCGGTGAAGAAGACCATCAGTTCCGCCAGCGCATCGTGATAGGCCTTGTAGTTCGCCTGTAACGCCCGGACGTTTTCGGCCGTTTTGCCTTCTTCTGACAGGTTATCGTTGAATATCTGATAGCTGACTTCAGCCTGCTTCAGCTCCTCGCCCGCCAGGGCGACCAGCTCTTTCACGCTGGCACCCGAGCCCGACATCTGTGCATCCTGCAGAAAACGGATACCGGCGCGGTTAAGGGTATTGCGCGCCTGAACCAGCGAAACCCATGAGGTGCCCATCGCCTGTTGCAGAGTATTCAGGCGTTGGTTGTAGGCAAAATTCTCTTTATCTGAACTGACAGTTTTGAAAAACATTCCGCCGGAAAACAGCTGCAGCAGCGCAAACAGCGCCAGCACACACAGCAGGCCGGAGACGACTCGTACTCGACTAAACATAAACACCTCATTGGTTGGCGATTCGTGTGTATTTATCGGCGGAGACGGGGGGAACTTTATGCATGGCGACGGCTTTACGCCGCCGCCATGTTGAAAGAGGAAAAAATCAGGCGCGGGAAATTTTGAAAACGGAGACGGCCTGGGTCAGGACGCTGGCCTGCTGCTCCAGTGCGGCCGCAGCGGCGGCAGACTCCTCAACCAGCGAGGCGTTCTGCTGGGTCACGCGATCCATTTCGGTAACGGCCAGACCGACCTGCTCGATACCGCGGCTCTGCTCATCGGAAGCCGAGGCGATCTCACCCATGATGTCGGTAACGCGGGTCACGGCACCCACAATCTCATTCATGGTGCTGCCGGCGCTTTCAACCTGCAGTGAACCGCTGTTGACGCGTGACACTGAGTCTTCAATCAGGCCTTTAATCTCTTTCGCGGCCTGGGCGCTGCGCTGGGCCAGACTGCGCACTTCACCGGCCACTACCGCAAAACCGCGACCCTGTTCACCGGCACGCGCCGCTTCAACCGCCGCATTCAGCGCCAGGATATTAGTCTGGAAGGCGATGCCGTCGATCACGCTGATAATGTCCGCGATCTTCTTCGAGCTGCCGGCGATCTCTTTCATGGTTGTGACCACGCCATTCACCACTTTACCGCCCTGCTGCGCGGTTTCGGAGGCGGTCAGCGCCAGCTGGGATGCCTGACGGGCGTTGTCAGCATTCTGCTTCACCGTGGCAGTGAGCTGCTCCATGCTGGCAGCGGTCTGCTCCAGCGAAGCGGCCTGCTCTTCGGTGCGGGCCGACAGGTCGTTGTTACCGGCGGCGATTTCGCTGGCACCGGTAAAGATGGCATCAGAGCCGTCACGCACATTCCCCACCGTCATCACCAGCGACTGCTGCATCTCATGAATGCCTGCTGCCAGCTGGCTCATCTCATTACGCCCCTCAACCACAATCGGCTGGGTCAAATCGCCGGAGGCAATAGCGCGTATCTGTGCCAGCAGCTGTTGCAGCGGCTGAATCAGCACCTGACGCAGGCCAAACCAGCAGGTAATAATCACCGCAAGCACCGCAACACCAATCGCGGCCAGCAGCCACATCATCTGTTTAAAGGCTTTCTGGTTCTGCTCCATTCCCTGATCGGAAAGCTCAGTCTGACGCGCACGCCATTTGTTGTAACTCTCCTGCATCGCGACCTGTTTCTGCTCAATGTTCTGTTTAAACATCCCTTCCAGGTCACGCGCCTGCAGACTTTTTACCATCGCCTTCAGGCCGTTTTCGTAGTTAGCGTAATCGGCTTCAAGCGTGTCGCCCATGGTTTCGTCAAGACCCGACGTGGTTGGCAGATGGTAATAGATTTTAAAGTGGCGATCGGCTTCCGCTAACTGGGTATTGGCTTTGTTGATCAGCTCATCAAGCTGACCGCCGTTCATCTGCGAGGCCATGCTGGTCTGTAAGCGCAGCATGCCGCGGTTCAGCGTGGTACGGCTGTTGTTCAGTGAAATATAGGCGTCAGTCATCTCGGTGACATTGCGATTAGAGACCTGCGACAGCGCAAAGGACTCTTTGTCTTTATTGAGGGCTGACCAGAAAAGGCTGCCAGCGACTAACTGGAGCGCGCCAAAGATGACCAGGACTGCGATTAAACTGGTCACCACTTTTATTTTTTTTAACATCTTGTTCCCCTGCAGGTTAATTTAGGTGCAGCGGCTATATCGGCGATGTAACAGGATTAATTAACGCTATTCAGCGCTTTCAGGAGAGAAGTGGCTTTTGTAATTATTTTTATCAGCATGAGCTGCTGAGTTTGGCTTTACGCAGAGGAATCGCGAGGGGTTGCTGCGCATCCCGCAGGATGCGCAGCGTGACATCAGAAGGTTTCCCAGTGAGTATCACTGACCGGCGCCGTCAGGGCTTTGCGTGGTGCCAGCGCCGCCGTAGCGGGTGCGGCAATCGGCAGATGCTTTGTCAGCGTCTGCTGCAAGGCGCCGCGTTTAATTTTGAAGACCGACACTGACTGACTTAACCGGCTGGCCTGATCTTCCAGCGAGGCGGCTGCCGCAGCGGACTCTTCCACCAGCGAGGCGTTCTGCTGGGTAACGCGATCCATCTCAGTGACCGCCTGCCCGACCTGATCGATACCGCGACTCTGCTCGTCCGACGCCGAGGCGATTTCACCCATGATGTCGGTGACGCGCGTAACCGCACTGACGATATCGCTCATGGTTTCCCCGGCGGTGCCGACCAGTTGCGAACCGACATTGACCCGGTTCACTGAGTCATCGATCAACCCTTTGATCTCTTTTGCCGCCTGGGCGCTGCGCTGCGCCAGATTACGCACTTCGCCCGCGACCACGGCAAAACCGCGACCCTGCTCGCCGGCACGCGCCGCTTCAACGGCGGCGTTAAGCGCCAGAATATTAGTCTGGAAAGCAATGCCATCAATCACGCTGGTGATATCGGCAATCTTCTTCGAGCTGCCAGCGATTTCGCTCATGGTTTTCACGACACCCGCCACCACGTTGCCGCCTTTTTCTGCGGTTTCTGAGGCGCTGAGTGCCAGCTGTGACGCCTGGCGGGCGTTTTCGGCGTTCTGTTTCACCGTGGCTGTGAGCTGCTCCATGCTGGCCGCCGTCTGCTCCAGTGACGCAGCCTGCTGTTCTGTGCGGGCAGAAAGATCATTGTTTCCGGCAGAGATCTCGCTGGCACCGGTGAAAATCGCATCCGAGCCGTCACGCACATTGGTCACCGTGCGCACCAGTGACTGCTGCATGTCATGCAGACTGGCCGCGAGCTGAGTCATCTCATTGCGCCCTTCCACCACAATCGGCTGGGTTAAATCGCCCTGGGCGATATGCTGAATGTGATTAATGCTGCTGTTGAGGGGTGTCATCACGATTTTGCGCAGTCCAAACCAGCAGAGCACGATCACCGCGACCACGACGGCCATGATGGTGGAGAGGATCCACATCATACGGCTGTAAGCAGAACTGTTCTCTTCAACACCAAGCGTAGTCAGGCGATTCTGATCGGCTCGCCATTCACGGTAAAGCGTCAGAAACGCACTCTGGCTTGGCGCCACCGGGGCTTTACCGGCCGCAATCAGATCGTTTGCCTGTAGCGCCGTCTGCAACTGATCCAGCGCAGCGCCATAGTCGCTGTAGCGCTGCTCCAGCTGGTTGTTTAACTCACTATTCTGTCCCGGCGTATCGGGTGTCTCTTTAAAGACTTTGAAAAAACCGGCGGCCGCCTGCTGAAAGTTTTTGCTGTCGTCAAACAGCGTGGCGACATCGGCCGTTTTGCCTTCCAGCTTACTGGTGGCGAAACGCAGCTGAATACGGGTCAGCAGCACCCGGCTCTGGTTAAGACTCATATAGGCGTCGTTGAGCGACTGCGTATTTTGCATCGCCAGCTGCGACACGGCGAAGCTTTGCTTGTCGTGGCTTAATGCGGAGTAGAAAACAGAACCGGAGAAGGCCTGTAACAGCCCAAACACCAGCAACACCAGTAACAGGCTGGTGACAACACGGATTTTCGTTAACATGAGTAACCCTGAAGAAAGTAGGTAATTAAAGTGACTGAGGGATTATCGGCAGGTGACAGCGGGAAATTAGAGTGCAATGCGGCTTTATTCTATGAATAGAAAGGAATTATCGCTCAGTGAAACTATCACGGGCCAGCCATAACCGGCCCGTGATGATTCAATTACGCGCTACGCAGGTTATCCACCAGCGCCATCTCGTCGCTGCTCAGCAGCTTCTCAATGTCGACCAGAATCAGCATGCGATCGCCCAGCGCACCCAGACCGGTCAGGTACTCGGTGGACATGGTCACAGCGAACTCAGGTGAAGGACGGATCTGATCCTGGGTCAGCGACAGCACATCAGAGACGCCGTCAACCACGATACCGACCACGCGATTTTCCAGATTCAGCACGATAACCACGGTGTTTTCATTGTACTCAACATCGGGCTGCGCAAACTTCACGCGCAGATCGATAATCGGCACGATAACGCCGCGCAGGTTAGTGACGCCGCGGATAAATTCAGGGGTATTTGCGATACGTGTTACCTGATCGTAACCGCGAATTTCCTGAACTTTGAGGATATCGATGCCGTACTCTTCGTCGCCCAGCGTGAAGACCAGAAACTCCTGACCCACGGTTTCGCCAGCGATTTTTGTCACGGTTGCCATTCCATTCATGTTATTTACCCTTTCGTTATCAATCAGGCGGCAGCGCCAGCCACACGTTTTTCACGGTTAAGTGATTGCAGTGCTGAAACATCAACAATCAGCGCCACGCTACCATCGCCAAGAATGGTGGCGGCAGAGATGCCCGGCACTTTGCGATAGTTACTTTCCAGGTTCTTCACCACCACCTGATGCTGGCCAATCAGCTGATCGACCAGTAGCGCGTAACGTTTGCCCGCGCTTTGCAGGATTACCACAATGCCCTGAGTGGCCTCGGTTTTGGCATCCTGCACATCAAAGACGTTCCACAGCTCGACCAGTGGCAGATATTCGCCACGCACTTCCAGCACGCACTCGCCACCGGCCAGCGGTTTCAGCTCTTCGGCGCGCGGTTGCAGCGACTCCATCACCGCATTCAGCGGCAGAATAAAGACTTCATCGGCCACACGAACGGACATCCCATCAAGGATGGCCAGGGTCAGCGGCAGCAGGATACGAATGGTGGTGCCTTTGCCCTGCTTCGAGGCGATTTCAACGTGACCGCCCATCTCCTGAATATTTCGTTTCACCACGTCCATACCGACGCCGCGTCCTGAAACATCTGTCACCTGCTCTGCGGTGGAGAAGCCCGGTGCGAAGATCAGCATGCCGACCTCTTCGTCGCTCATGTTCTCGTGAACCGGCAGGCCCGATGAGAGGGCTTTAGCCAGAATACGTTCACGGTTCAGACCGGCACCATCATCAGACACTTCAATGCAGATGTTGCCGCCCTGATGTTCCGCTGAAAGCGTCAGGTTACCGGTTGCCACTTTACCGGCCACCAGACGTTTTTCTGGCGTTTCGATACCGTGGTCAAGGCTGTTACGCACCAGGTGCGTTAATGGATCGATGATGCGTTCAATCAGGCTCTTATCGAGTTCGGTTGAGCTGCCCAGCAGCGTCAGTTCGACCTCTTTGCCGAGTTTGCTGGCCAGGTCACGCACCAGACGCGGGAAGCGGCTGAAGACATATTCCATTGGCATCATACGAATCGACATCACCGATTCCTGCAGATCGCGGGCGTTACGCTCCAGCTGACCCATGCTGTTCAGCAGGTCACCGTGCGCGACCGGATCGAGTTCGCCGGAACGCTGAGCGAGCATTGACTGGGTAATCACCAGTTCGCCCACCAGGTTGATCAGCTGATCGACTTTCTCCACCGCAACACGGATGCTGGTGGATTCGCTCGATTTGGCAGGTGCCGCGACGCGCTTACTTTCACGCTTCACTGCGGCCACCGGCAGTTCGGTGACGGTGGCGGTGTGAACGTCTTCCACCACCGGTTCGGCCTCGGCTGCAACAGCAGCTGGCGCGGCAACGGCTTCGTCTGCTGCCGGGAAGCGGATCTGTGCTTCGTCGATGACGAAGCAGAGCACCGCCACGATGTCATCTTTACCGACGCCATCAATGCAGACATCCAGCGTGGTGCTGCCTTTCTGTACGTTGGTCAGGGTGCCGAGATTACTCATCTCTTCCAGCATCAGATCGACCTCTTTCTCTTTGAGATCGATCAGCTGTACACGCAGGCCGCTGGTGCTAGCCGGTTCTGCGCTGGCAGTGGCAACACTGGCCGGAACATCAACCGGCAGACCTTTGGCCTCTAGCGCCAGCTGGCGCAGCGCTTCACAGATATATTTGAAGCTCTCCGCGTTAGGCTCCTGCGCGGTTTTATAAGCATCGAGCTGTTCCTGCATAATATCTTTGGTTTCCAAAAACAGGTTGATGATGTCGGTGCTGAGCTGCATCTCGCCGCGACGAGCACCATCCAGAATGTTTTCCAGGATATGAGTCGTTTCCTGTAATACCGTAAAACCAAAGGTTCCGGCCCCACCCTTAATGGAGTGAGCGGCACGGAAGATGGCGTTAAGCTGTTCCGAATCTGGCTCCTGCGGGTCTAAGCCCAACAGGTGTTGTTCCATATCCGCTAATAGCTCATCGGCTTCATCAAAAAACGTCTGGTAAAAATCGCTGATGTCCATACTCACGGGAATCACCTCGGCTGTGAGGGGGCTGCTGTATTCACCGCGCCGCCTGGTGTTGCAGGTGCGGTAATCTGTTCAATGGCCGCCGGATCGCTGATCTGGACGGCATCACTTTCTGCGTTCTCTTTTTCTATTGCCGCTTCGGTGTCGTGGTTCAACACCAGCAGGCTGATGCGGCGGTTAACGGCGTCATTACCGCCACGATTTTTCAGGCGCATGGTGTCGGCCATACCCAACACCCGTAAAATTTTTCCGCTGTCTAAGCCGCCCATCACCAGTTCACGGCGTGAGGCGTTAGCACGGTCTGTCGACAGTTCCCAGTTGCTGTAGCCTTTGTCACCGCTGGCATACTGAAAATCATCGGTATGTCCGGCCAGGCTGATGCGGTTCGGAATGTCGTTAAGGACTGGCGCTATCGCACGCAGAATATCGCGCATATAGGGCTCAACCTCGGCCCGACCGGTCTTAAACATCGGGCGATTCTGGCTGTCGATAATCTGAATACGCAGCCCCTCTTCCACCATGTTGATGATCAGATGCGGGCGCAGCGCTTTCAGACGCGGATCCGCTTCAATCAGCTGGTCGAGCTTTTCACGCAGCCGGTTAAGACGAATCTCATCCAGCTTGCGTTTCTGGGCGTCCATATCGACGACTTTGTTCACTTCGCCAATCTTTTTAGTCGGATCATCACCGCCGCCGGGGATCGGGCTCTCGCTGTCGCTGCTGCGCGCCCCGCCGGTAATCGCTACCTTCAGCGGTGTTTTGAAGTAGTCTGCTATCTGCACCAGCTCCTGCGGGTTGGCGATTGAGAGCAGCCACATCACCATAAAAAAGGCCATCATCGCCGTCATAAAGTCGGCGTAGGCAATCTTCCACGATCCGTGGCTGCCTTCATGGCCTTTATGTTTGCGCTTTTTGATCAGCACAATTGGGCGATTGCCGTGTTTCATGAAGCCTCGTCTGAAGTCTGTTTAGCCGGGTTCTTAGCGTTACGTACGTGCTCTTCCAGTTCGCTGAACGACGGGCGCTCGGCGGAATAGAGTGTCTTACGACCAAATTCCACCGCAATCTGCGGCGCGTATCCGTTCAGGCTCGACAGCAATGTCACCTTAATGCACTGCATCATCTTGGTGGTTTCCGCACACTTCTGACGCAGCACTGACGAGAGTGGAGAGACAAACCCGTACGCCAGCAAGATGCCCAGGAAGGTGCCCACCATCGCATGCGCGACCAGCGCACCGAGTTCAGCGGCCGGACGATCGGCCGAAGCCAGTGCATGGACCACGCCCATTACCGCGGCGACGATACCGAATGCCGGAAGACCATCACCCACTGCAGCAATACTTTGCGCTGGTACGTCACACTCGTGTTCGTAGGTCTCAATCTCTTCATCCATCAACGCTTCGATTTCAAAAGCGTTCATGTTGCCGCTCACCATCAGGCGTAAATAGTCAGTAATAAAATCCACTAACTGTTTATCGGCAAGAATGCGGGGATAATTAGCAAAAATTTCACTCTGGCTGGGATCTTCAATATCGCGTTCCAGCGATAACATACCCTGCTGACGCGACTTCGCCATCAGGCGATAAAGCAGCGCCATCAAATCCATGTAAACCGCTTTGTTGTACTTGGAGCCGCGAAATAATTTAGGCAGCGCCTTCAGCGTTTTTTTAATCGACTTACCGTTGTTGCCGACTAAAAAAGCACCGGCACCGGCACCGCCGATCATTAATAATTCGGCTGGCTGATAAAGCGCGCCCAGATGGCCACCTACCAGCGCATATCCGCCCAACACGGAGCCTAAAACAATCAGGTAACCTATAATTATCAGCACAAAAAAATCCTTACGTCCGTAACGTGTTGGTGGAAGTTAAGCCAGAGAGCCGCAGATGTTATTCCTGAACCGCAAGCAAAAAAAAAGCAGCGGTATTAACCGCTGCTGGATGGCTTCCACAGTGCGAACAAACTTAAACGGCGTGTTTAACCTGTTCATCCAGCAGTTGTGGAAACATATCGGCAGGTTCTGCAGAAAGTTTACGTCTTTTTACTGCCCGTGATGGTGGCTGGCACAGGCTGCAGGTAAAGCTGCCAACCGGCTGATGCGCATGATTAATAAAGCTGCCGTTGCAGCTTTTACAATCTGCCAGTTCCAGCATACCGCTATCAACGAATCGGACCAGGGTCCAGGCACGAGTCAGCGCCAACAGCGGGCCCTCGTCCGATTGAGGACACTGTTCAAGATACAGGCGGTAAGCTTTAATCACGGCATCGACGCCGCTGCACAACCCGGTTTTCAGCAAAAACTTCCAGGCGTTACAGAACATAGAAGCATGAATGTTCTGCTCCCACGTCATAAACCAGTCCGTAGAGAACGGCAGCATACCTTTCGGTGGCGGACTGCCACGTAATTCTTTATAGAGCTTGATGAGACGACCGCGGCTCAGCTGGGTTTCGCTCTCAAGCATCTGTAAGCGGGCACCTAATGTGATGAGCTCCATCGCGAGATGAATATCACGTGCTTCCTGAACAATACTTTTCTCACTCATGACATTGCTCTCTTTTTAGCAGGTGCATCATCTTTAGACGCATTACGCAGTAAACGGCTCGATAATAAAATGCCGGTGTGGATTTGTTGTAAATCATCCACGCGTGATTCCTGCGTCAGGCGATTAATGGTGCTGCTATCGGTAAAACGAAACTGGCAAACCAGTTGATTGGTTTCCGCCATTTTTACCATCTCAGGCAATGTTAATTCAGATAATGCATTCGCCATTTTCTCGTCAATTCCGAGGCGAAACATTGCAGAAGCTTTATCCTGGTTAATTAAACGCTGCGCAAGCAGTAAATAAGACAAGTTGAGATCGTAAATATGTTTCAGTACTTCAGAGGTGCCCATTATTTTTCCATCCTGAGAGATGCGACGTAACTGTATCGCAGAATAAATCTGCGGTTCGAGCTGCTGTTTGTTAAATCAAAAGATGGCAAAAAAAACTTTATGTAACGTTAATGTCACCGTTTTCGCCTTCCATTTTTGTGTGGGTTTCAGACCCACCGAAGGTCGAAAATCCATGCCATTTTATTTTCGAGTTCTGGACATCTTCCGTGACGTCTTCTTACATTTTTTAGGACTATTCCGAAAACAACGCAAATCTATATCGTCTGATTTCGACATACAACGACAGTGATGTGAAATTTTAGATAAAGTGTGACGCAGATCACACTTTTAACGCAAATTTCTTCAGCAACCCTTTACCATTACTTACCGACTGGTCATTTTTTGAGCAAAAAAGACCGATTTTAAGTCCAATTGGTCCTGAGAAAGGTTTAATAGGGGGTAAAAGCATCGCTATTCGACGCTTTGCGCAGTCCGGAATGAATATCGGGTGTTAATCGTTTTAACACCCTATTTAGAACCACCCAAAGAAAGGTTATCAGCATATTATGCTGCTGCGACCTGCAGGTATTTGCTTTTAAATTAGTTACTTAAGGGGAGTATCGCAGAGGGTGAGTAATGAAATCGTTAAGGTTTATACGGCAGCAGGTCAGATTTCTGGCAACCTGACGTTAACAGTGGTGGCGGGTTGTACAGACTCTGATTCCCACTGTAACAAGGGGTTATATAAGAAAGTCGAATGAATTAACGAAGGGTTATGCGTTGGCACTATCACTATCGGCAGTCTGAAGAGAAACTTGAGTAAAGAAGGTAAAGAAAGCGGCAGGGGCTGACAGGACGGGGATTTCCGGGCTTACCTGCATTTATCGGGCCACTCCGGGCAGCCACTGACGTTATCAGCGTAGAATCGTAACAAACGGTCATTAACAGATAGCAGGCGAGTTTTCTGTGATCTGGACCGAAAAAAAAGCAGCGACGCCGTAGAGGCGCCGCTGCTTTCATAACCTGAGTCAGAACAGATATCAGGCGAGTTTTGGGAAGGTCGCGACCTTGTTAACCGTGTTGTGGTCAACGCTGCGCGGTTCAATGCGCTCCAGGTCTTTCAGGAAGCCTTCACGCCAGGCGGTAATATCATTTTTACGCAATACCGCCATCATGTCGTTGTAGCGTGAAATCCTTTCGGTACGCGGCATAGTAATCGCCTTATCCAGCGCGGCGGCCACTTCATCACGGTCATACGGATTCACAATCAGCGCGGAGGTGAGCTCGTTAGCCGCACCCGCAAAGCGCGACAGCACCAGTACACCGGGATCATCAGGGTCCTGCGCAGCCACGTACTCTTTCGCCACCAGGTTCATACCGTCACGCAGCGGCGTAACCAGACCGACATCGGTCAGACGGAAGATTTTCATCAGCAGTCGACGGTCAAAATGCTGGTTAAGGTAGTAGAGCGGGGTCCAGCCCAGCGTACCGTATTTACCGTTGATGCGCCCTGCTTCGGTCTCCAGCTGATGACGGATATCCTGATACGCCTGCACATCGCCGCGCGAGGTCGGTGCAATCTGCGAGTAGCGAATTTTGCCGCGATGCTGCGGGAAGTTTTCCAGCAGCGCTTCATAGGCAAGAAAACGCTCAGGCAGACCTTTGGAATAATCAAGACGTTCGCAGGCAATAATATTGCGTGCATCGCCCAGCTCTTTCTTCATGGCGGCCATTTTCGGTGGCAGCGGCCCTTCGGCCATCTCTTTAATACTGTCTGGCTCAATCCCGATGGGATAAACCTCAGTCATAAAGGTGTTGCCAAAGGCGCGATGTTTTTTGTCGCCCTTATTCTGCAGCTGAGTGAGCTGGCTGACGCTGTCGAGGAAGGCCACCCGATCCGATTCGGTCTGGAAACCCAGCAGGTCATATTCGCACAGCATTTCCAGCAACTCTTTGTGCGGCGGCAGCGCATTGAATATTTCAGGCGTCGGGAACGGAATATGCAGGAAGAAGCCGATGCGGTTATTAATGCCCGCCCGACGCAACGCGGCTGCAAACGGTAAAAAGTGATAATCGTGGATCCAGACAATATCATCCGGCTTGATCAGTGGTTTTAAACGCTGTGCCACCGCATCGTTAACGTCGCAATACCCTTCCCAGGCTTCCCGCTGGAACTGAACCAGGTCAAGGCGATAATGGAATGCGGGCCAGATGACAGTGTTTGAGAACTGGCAATAGTAGAGATCGTAATCGTTCTGGCTCAGCGGGAACGAGGCATACTCAATACCTTCATGTTCCTGAACCGTGACTTCTTCTACCTCTTCGCCTGTGTACTCGCTGATTTCACCGTTCCAGCCAAACCACAGTCCACCGGTGCTTTTCAGTGCATCGAGAATACCGACGGCCAAACCGCCAGCGCTGGTTTTTGACCCATCGGGCATGGCGACACGGTTAGATACAACCACTAAACGACTCATAACCTAAACTCCTTACCGACGTTGTCTTGATCTGATAGTAATAATGTTCTTTCCAGCCAGCCGTAAACCGCATCGACATCATGAAGCCGATAATGGGCCTGGGTGGAACCTTCTCCGACTTTGATCGAGACGCCCTGCCGTGCGTTCACGGCCAGAAAGCCCTTCTCATCCGTCAGATCGTCGCCAATAAAGACCGGCGTACGTCCGGCAAAAGGGGGCTGCTGCATAAAGTCGCTGATTGCGGCGCCTTTATCGATACCTGCCGGTTTAATCTCTACCACACATTTCCCCGGCTGAAGCGCCAGTCCGGGAAAACGTTTCACTGACTGTTCAGCCAGTCGCATCACATCCTGCTCATGCTGCATCGCCTGGCGGTAGTGAAGAGCGAAAGCCATGCCTTTTACCTCCAGCTGGGTGCCAGGCCAGGATGCCATAGCATTCTGCAATTCCGCCCTGAGCGATTGCTCCACCTCGACCGGCAGGCTGATGCGTTGCAGATTACCCTCTGCATCACGGCGCTCTGCACCATGTACGCCCGCAGCCGGGCCGTGCCAGGGAGCGGCCAGCGCATCGAGTTGTTCTATAGGTCTGCCGGAGACCAGCGCCAGCGCGCCCTGCGAGAGTGCAGAGAGCTGCTGCAGTTGCGCGATGACCTGCTCAGGAATAAATACCGCTTCGGGACGGGACTGAATCGCTGCCAGCGTGCCGTCGACATCAAAAAAGAAGGCGTACTGCCCGCCGCTTAATGTCGGGTACCTGGCATGGGTGTCTGCCGCTTGGGTCACGTTGCTTCTCCTGAAAATCGAATTTTAATAAAACATTGAGTTAAAACAAGAATGTCCTGACGCAGTCAGGTCAGCAAGCGGGAAATTCTGATAAAGCGGTGATTGAGGGATAAAACGCGGTAACGGGATAGGTCACTCTCCTCAAACTTGCAAGCGCATTGCTGACAATACTGGCTAACTGAGAACATCTTCACAGTAAGTGTAGTCATTAACAGGGGTTATGCCAGAAAGATGCAGGTTTCATGCCAGCCGCTGCGGTTAAGTCAGCATAAAAGCACCATTCAATTCTGCTTCGCTTCTGATGTTCAGGCCGGACACGATCCGCTGCTGACTGGAGTCACGCACGTATCGCACCCGGCAGAGTCGGCCCCCCCAAAGCTTAAGGCTCTTAAGGTATTCCTAATATTGAAAGCGCATTCTCGTGACACTTTTATTACTCTGGTTCCTGCTCACATGGCGTTTACCCTGAAGAGGCCGCTGATTAGCCGCCTTACGTTGCTGATTCTGGCTGCGGTTTACATCGCGGTTTTCCTTAACGTTGCCTATTACCGTCAGGTGCTGGCGGTGATGCCGCTGAACGACCTGCACACCACGCTGGTCTTTTTATCGATGCCGCTGGTCGCCTTTAGCGTGATCAATATCGTGATTACGCTGGCCTCGTTTATCTGGCTGGATCGGCTGCTGGCCACGCTGTTTATTCTGCTCTCCGCCTCGGCACAGTTCTTTATTCACACCTATAACATCGTGGTCGATCGCTCGATGATCACCAACATGATGGATACCACCGCCTCGGAATCCTTTGCGCTGATTACGCCACAGCTGCTTGTAACCCTGCTCACTTCAGGCGTGCTGATGACGTTGCTGCTGTTCTGGCCGCGAATCAAAAAACAGCAGTGGCGCGGCGTGCTGGCGCGACTGCTCAGCGTATTGCTGTCAGCGGCGCTGATTGTGCTGATCGCCCTGCTCTTCTATAAAGATTACGCTTCGCTGTTCCGTAACAACCGCGAGCTGGTAAAAGCGCTGAGCCCCTCTAACAGCATCGCGGCGACGCTCTCATGGTATAAGCATGAGCAGTTACAGAACGCGCCGCTGATACGCATCGGTGAAGATGCGCACCTGCAGCCCAGCCGCAGCAGTGGCAAACCTAACCTGACGATTCTGGTGCTGGGCGAAACCTCGCGTGCGCAAAATTTCTCGCTGGGCGGTTACAGTCGTTTGACCAATCCCTTGCTGGCGAAAGATGATGTGATCTATTTCCCGCACACCACCTCGTGCGGAACGGCGACGGCGGTTTCCGTGCCCTGCATGTTCTCCAACATGCCGCGCGCCCACTATGATGATGTGCTGGCCGCCCATCAGGAGGGATTGCTGGATATTATTCAGCGCGCCGGGATCAGCGTGTTGTGGAATGAGAACGATGGGGGCTGTAAAGGGGCCTGCGATCGCGTTCCGCATCAGGACATGACCAGCCTGAACCTGCCCGGCATGTGTATTGATGGTGAGTGTTACGACGACGTGCTGTTCCACGGTCTGGATGAGTACATCAGTCAGTTAAAAGGCAACGCGGTGATTGTGCTGCACACCATTGGCAGTCATGGCCCGACTTACAGTCATCGCTATCCGCCACAGTTTCGTCAGTTTGAACCGACCTGCGACACCAACCAGATTCAGGACTGTTCGCAACAACAGTTGATCAACACCTATGATAATACGCTGGTCAATGTGGATCACATCGTCGATAAAGCCATTAACGTACTGCGTGCACATCAGGACCGCTTCACCACCAGCCTGGTCTATCTGTCTGACCACGGCGAATCCCTGGGTGAAAATGGTGCTTACCTGCATGGCCTGCCCTATGCTATCGCGCCGGACACCCAGAAACATGTGCCGTTGCTGATCTGGCTTTCCGATGATTATCAGAAACGTTATGCGGTTAATCGCGGCTGTCTGAATAAACTGGCGGCGACAGACGATTTTTCACAGGATAATCTGTTTTCAACCATGCTGGGATTAACCGGCACCGCGACCCACGAATATGTGCCTGCGGATGATATTTTGACGTCGTGTCGGAGCCAACCTTAATGAAGATACTGATTGTTGAAGATGATGCCCTGCTGCTGCAGGGTCTGATGCTGGCGCTGGAAGGTGAAGGCTACGTCTGTGATGGCGTTACGCGGGTGCGGGATGCTGAAGCGCATTTCGCAAGCGGCCTTTATAGTCTGGTGGTGCTGGATCTTGGCCTGCCGGATGAAGATGGACTGCATTTTCTGATACGACTGCGGCGGCAGAAGAAGATGACGCCGGTGCTGATCCTGACCGCACGCGACACCATCAGCGAACGCATTGCCGGACTCGACGCAGGCGCGGACGACTATCTGATCAAACCGTTCTCGCTGGATGAGTTGCTGGCGCGGATCCGCGCGCTGATCCGCCGCCACGTCAATCAGGGCGACAGTCATGTCAGAGTGGGTGCGCTGGCGCTGGATATGACCCATCGCCAGATTACGCTCAGCGACGTACTGCTGGATCTGACACCTAAAGAGTTTGCGATTCTGTCACGGCTGATGCTCAAGGCCGGGAATCCGGTTCACCGTGAAATTCTCTACCAGGATATCTATAACTGGGAGACCGAGCCTTCTACTAATACCCTGGAAGTGCATATCCATAATCTGCGCGACAAAATCGGCAAAAGCGCAATCCGCACCGTGCGCGGTTTTGGCTATGCGCTGGTGACGCAGGATGGCGTTCGTGAGGCAACATGATAAGACGTTTCGATCATCGCAGTATGCGCTTTCGTCTCATCCTGACCATCGGTCTGATCCTGCTGGTTTTCCAGGTGATCAGCGTGGTCTGGCTGTGGCATGAGAGCAAAGAGCAGATTCAGTTTCTGGTGGAAGCGCAGCTGCAGAAGCGCAACATGGACAGTCACGTTAAGCGTGAAGTGCATGAAGCGGTAGCCAGCCTGGCGGTGCCAAGTCTGGTGATGATTACCCTGACGCTGCTGCTCTGCTATCAGGCGGTGAAATGGATTACCCGGCCGCTTTATCAACTGCAGCGCGAACTGGAGAGTCGCAGCGAAGAGAATCTTGATCCCGTCGCCTGCCACAGTCAGGTTCAGGAGATCGATGCGGTGACGCAGGCGATAAACCAGCTGGTCGCGCGTCTGAACAGCAGTCTGGAGCGTGAACGGTTGTTCACCGCCGACGTGGCACATGAGCTGCGCACGCCGCTGGCGGGATTGCGGCTGCATCTGGAGTTAATCGAACGTAACAGCGATGTCAAAGTTCAGCCGCTGGTGCAGCGCCTGGATCAGATGACGCACAGTGTGTCGCAGCTGCTGAATCTGGCGCGCGCCGGGCAGTCTTTTACCTCTGGCACCTATCAGAACGTGGGGCTGATTGAAGATGTGATCCTGCCAATGGAGGCAGAGCTGAGTATCATGCTGGAGGCGCATCAGCAGACGCTGGTGCTCGATCTGCCACAGGAGCAGTTTGTGCGCGGTGATGCCACGCTGCTGAAGATGTTGCTGCGTAACCTGGTGGAGAACGCCCATCGCTACAGCCCGGATAACAGCACCATCAGTGTGCAGCTGGTGTTAACTCCTCAGCCGATGCTGGTGGTGGAAGATCAGGGTCCGGGAATTGATGAGAGTAAAAGTGGCGAGCTGAGTAAAGCGTTTATCCGGATGGACAGCCGCTACGGCGGTATCGGACTCGGGCTGAGCATCGTCAGCCGTATCGTCCAGTTACACCGGTTTCAGTTTTTCTTAGAGAACCGCCGCGACCGAAGCGGTTGTCGTGCCGTGGTGAAGTTTTAAGCGCTGAACCAGGCGGAGAGGAACAGAACGACCGTAGCTGCGGCAATCAGCAGTGCAGCATATTCACTCATCGGACGCGGAGCAGTCACAGACAGGGCAACAGGAGCAGTTTTCATAGCATCATCCTCAGTTAAAGCAGGCAGTATCGCGATTGCATATTAAGGAAACCTTAAGCTCGCGACACTGCCGCTAAAAATGTCTGCGCTGCCAGACGCCGCCATCAACCTCGCATTTCTGCCCGCTGACACGCCTGCTGCATCCGCCCGGTGCTCTACACTTAATGGCTACGTTCCGTTTCAGGAGTTACGCCATGAGCCAACGCATGCACAAATATGCTTTTCCGGTCAGCAAAGCCCGCAAATACCTTGAGCCCGGACCGGTGCTGCTGCTCAGTTCGCAGTACAAAGATCAACATGACATCATGACGCTCGGCTGGCACACGGTGCTGGAGTTTTCTCCGTCACTTGTCGGCTGCATGATTGCCGGTATGAACCACAGCCATGAGCTTATCCGCAACAGCGGTCAGTGCGTGCTGAACATTCCTTCTGCCTCGCTGATTGATGAAGTTGTGGCAATCGGCAACAGCCACGGCGACAGCATTGATAAGTTTGAGGCATTTGGCCTGACGCCGGAACCCGCTCAGGTGGTTGGCGCGCCGATGATTGCCGAATGTTTTGCCAGCTTTGAGTGTCAGCTTTATGACGATTCGATGGTCGCTAACTACAACCTGTTTATTTTTGAGATTGTTAAAGCGCACGTTGCCGAGCAGCCGGAATACCCCACTACCCTGCACTACACTGGCGAAGGCCGGTTCAGCGTGATGAGCGACAAAATACTGGATAAGAGCGGCGATTTTAAACCGGAGATGCTGATCTAGTTGAAAGCGCTCTTCTGCGCCCCCATTCACCTCTTTCGACCTGACAGGAGTAAATTATTATGGCAATCGAATACGCAGTTATCGCTGGCGGCTGTTTCTGGTGTACCGAAGCGGTATTTAAGGATGTGATCGGCGTAGAGTCGGTAGAAAGCGGTTATACCGGCGGTGCCCGGCCGAATCCGACTTATGAGCAGGTCTGCAGCGGTGCGACCGGTCATGCGGAAGCGATCCGCATTGGCTTCGACCCGGAGAAAGTCAGCTTTGGCGATCTGCTGGATATCAGCTTTGTGACGCATGATCCGACCCAGCTTAACCGTCAGGGTAATGATATTGGCACCCAGTATCGTTCCGCCATTTTCCCGGCCAATGCAGAGCAGGAAGCGGAAGCACGCGCCGCCATTGCCCGCGCTCAGGCTGACCATGATGTGCCGGTGGTGACCACCATTGAGCCGCTGAAAGAGTGGTATCCCGCTGAAGCTTATCATCAGGATTACTGGGAAGGCGCGGGCCAGCGCAACGGCTACTGCATGGCGGTCATTCCACCGAAATTGCAGAAGCTGCGGAAAAGTTTCGCTAACAGAGTAAAGAGCTGATTCCGGCATCAGTCGGGGCAGCGTCTGACCAGTAACGAGGCTGAGAACGCCGCCCCGAGTTATTTGCTGCTATAAAACTCACCTGACCGGGCTCATCAGTTTGGCGGGATGTGGCCGGTAAAACGGCGGGTTTTATGCCGCAGTAAATCAATTCGTTCAGAGCTTAAGCGAATAGATCAAAAGAGAAAAATAGTGCTTGACCGTTTTCAGTCGACTCCCTATAGTACCGCCCCGTTGACCCATCGCGGTCAGCGAAGTAAATCTGGTGAGGTGTCCGAGTGGCTGAAGGAGCACGCCTGGAAAGTGTGTATACGGCAACGTATCGAGGGTTCGAACCCCTCTCTCACCGCCATATTCAAAGAAGAGCCTGAACTTTTGTTCAGGCTCTTTTTTTTGCATATTGCACTCTGAGAGAGTGTGATAACCCCCGCCGGGGAACGACCGCGGGCGCAGTCCTGCCCCACAATAAGAAAACCCGGCCGGAGCCGGGTTTGGGCGCTACACTTCTACTCAATCAAACGCTAGCTATACGCGTGCAGGGTGCGCTGGCACAGCGCAGAACGCACACAATCTTCTTTGCCGAAGCGTACAATGCCAACCATCTCGTCCTCTTCGAAACGCGCCAGCGCGTCTGCGAGACCGGAAGGCACCCCAGCGGGCAAGTCGCACTGGGTAATATCGCCGTTAACAATGACCGTGACGTTTTCGCCCAGTCGGGTCAGGAACATTTTCATCTGCGCGGCGGTGACGTTCTGCGCCTCGTCCAGAATTACCACAGCATTTTCGAAAGTGCGACCACGCATATAGGCGAACGGTGCAATCTCTACCTTGGCAATTTCCGGACGCAGACAATATTGCATAAAGGATGCGCCAAGACGTTTAACCAGAATGTCATAAACCGGGCGGAAATAAGGCGCGAATTTCTCAGAAATATCGCCGGGAAGGAATCCCAGATCCTCATCTGCCTGCAGTACCGGGCGCGTAACGATAATCCTGTCGATATCCTTATTAATCAGGGCCTCAGCCGCTTTTGCGGCACTGATCCAGGTTTTACCGCACCCGGCTTCACCGGTTGCGAAGATCAGCTGTTTTCTCTCTATGGCGTTAAGATAGTGCGCCTGAGCTTCATTACGGGCTTCAATCGGCAACCGGTCACGCGTATCGCGCGCCATGCCAATGGCATCCAGTCCACTCATATGCACCAGCGAAGTGACCGACTCTTCTTCACGCTGACGATGACTTCTTGAGTCACTACGAAGCACTCTTCTTGCTTCACGACGCGCTTTGATCACTGCTTTCTGTCTTCCCATAGTGGCACCTTTCAGTTGGTTTCATTTCCTGCGTCAGGCCGGTGGCCCGTTGCGATAACGTGAACGCTTTAGAGGTTTCAGTTGGCTTCCTTTTGAGCCATGACAGGACAGGATAGTGGGTATGCAGCAGCGCAATAGCGTAGCTGAACACCGGATAAAACAGGATGCGATAAAACAAAAGAGATGGTTGAAGGAAGGAAGAAATAACGAGGCAGAATTGCCCTCGCGGTCAGGCGCAATCTATTTACTGACAGTGACTTTCCATTAAAGACTCGACCCATGCGCGAACTCCAGTGTGATACATCAACACATCCGATTACGCCTGTTTAATAAAGTGCACCATTTTGTTGGGCCTTTGCAATAGTAATTTTACCTGCTGGCAAAAGAATTGCTAATCACGTGTATGTATTTCTTTTAAGGCAAAATGTAAAATCTTTTAATTACAGTGTATTAGCTTATTTTATATATGCCAGACAACCGCTAAAACTCAGTTTAACCTCAGCCAGCAAAGCACGAAAACCGTAAAACGTGGGCGACCAGAACAGGTACGCCCACAGTGGTTGAATTTTAATCAGGCTTCCAGCAACGACTGCGCTAAATAATGGCTGGCGTCTGGTACACCGGGCAAAACAAAAAAGTAACCGCCGCCAAAAGGCCGGATATATTCTTCCAGCGCTTCGCCGTTCAGGCGCCGCTGCACCGTGAGAAAGCCGCGTTCCAGATCGTGCTGATAGCAGACGAATAGTAACCCCATCTCCAGCTGTCCCGATGCAGAGATACCCGCGGAGTAACTGTAGCCGCGCCGCAGCATCAGGCTGCTTGCCGTCTCTGGCGTGCGGGGGTTGGCAAGACGGATGTGCGCATCCAGCGCAATTACCTCACCGTCCGGATCACGGGCGTAATCCGGAACGTCGCGCTCATGCTGCATCCCCAGCGGCGCGCCACTTAATTTCTCGCGACCAAAGATAGTCTGTTGCTCGCCCAGCGGCGTGCGATCCCACATTTCGACGTGAAAGCGGATTAACCGTACAGCCTGATAGCTGCCATTGCGCGCCCAGACCGGTTCGTCCTGATCGTCGGTCACCCACAGCAGCTGATTCATCAGAGCAGGGTTGTGGGTATCCGGATTGGCGGTGCCATCTTTGAAACCCAGCAGGTTGATCGGAGTCTCCTGCCCCTGACTGCGGGCGGCGTGATCGGAGATAAAGCCTTCACGCCGCCAGCGTACGCCAAGCAGGTCAGGCGTATGCTTGATGATATCCCGCAGGGCATGAATCACCGTATCCTGGGTGTTGGCACAGAGCTGCAACAGCAGATCGCCATGACACTGACTGGCATCCAGCGAATCATTGGGAAAGCGTGTCATCGGCTGCAATTTTTTCGGTTTGTGCGGCGCCAGACCAAAGCGTTCATCAAACAGTGAATTGCCGACCGACACGGTAATCGTCAGATTATCAGGCGCGATAGTCGCCCCAAGAATACCGGAATCCATTGGCGGCAACCGCGGATTGGTGACTACCGGTGCCGGACCGCCCGTGGTCAGGAAGGCAATACGCTGGGTCAGCAACCGGAACAGACGCACCAGCTCCGCTTTATCGCTGCTGAGCAGATCAAACGCCACCAGCATCATCGATGCCTGCTGTGGCGTCGTGATACCCGCCTGATGTTGACCATAAAACGGCTGCATCTGCTGTCGGGCCTGCGGCGTAACCGTCCCCGGCGAAAAGCTGTCGGCGGCGGCTGCATGGAACGGACAGCCGCCGCCCAGCGCTGCCGCGCCACCCAGCAGCCCCAGCCCTTTTAGTAACCGACGACGCGCAGGCTGCGCGTCATCTTCCTTGCGACTCATGATTAATCCAGACCCAGGGTGCCACGAAGTAATGAAAGATCTTCCGCCAGTGCGGTGATCGGTCCTTTCAGCGCGTTACGGTCGGCGCTGGTCAGTTTCTCATAGGATTCAAAACCGGTTTGGGTGCGGTACTTACTCAGGATCGCATCCACTTTTTTGAAGTTGGCGTCAACCTTGGCCAGCAACTGCGGATTGGCTTTGCTTACCATGGGTCGCAGCAGCTCAACGATTTTCTGCGCGCCATCAATGTTCGCCTGGAAGTCCCACAGGTCAGTCCGGCTGTAGCGATCTTCTTCACCGGAAATTTTGCTGGAAGCGACCTCTTCAATCAGGCCGGCTGCGCCGCCGACCACTTTGGCTGGCGGGAAGGCCAGTTCGCTGATGCGCACCTGCAAATCTTTCACATCTTTATTCAGCTGCTCAGCGTAGTCCGCCATGCCTTTCGTGCTGTTATCAGCAAACAGCGCTTTCTCCAGACGGTGGAAACCGGTGAACTTAGGATCGGCCGCTTTTTTCTCATAGTCATCTTCACGGGCGTCAATGCTGCCGTCGAGATCGGAGAAGAGCTCAGCAATCGGCTCAATGCGCTCATAATACTGACGGGTCGGAGCAAACAGCGCTTTGGCTTTTTCAACATCACCCGCTTTAACGGCGTCAGTAAAGGCCTGGGTGTTGCTCACCAGCTGGTTTACCTGGTCGGTCACATAGGCTTTATATTCGGTGATCGGGCCTTCCAGCTGCATACGTGCTGAGGTGCCACTTTTCGCCGCGCCCTCACCGGCCTGCACGATCAGCTTGCCTTTTGGATTGCTCAGTAGCCCACAGGTCATCTCATATTCGCCCGCCTCCAGATTGGCGGTCAGTTTCTGACTGAAGCCCGGCGCGATATTCTCACGCTCTTCAACCACCATCACGCCTTTGAGGATCTCCCACTCCAGCGCTTTCTGGCTGTTGTTTTTAATCAGGAACTGGGTCTTACCGGCCTTGACCGTTAAGCTCATCGGCTCGCACTGCTTGTCGGTGACGCTTACGGTAACCTGAGGAACCGCCGCGGCCGCCGTTGCGGAGATCGCCAGCAGAGGAAGCAGCAGTGCCTTGCGGCGGAAACGCATTGTCATCTCTTTTTCCCTATCATGTTGCAGGCGTAAGATGCGCCCGTTAAATGTCAAATTACACAGTGGCCGACGCAGCAGAACGCGCAGGCATAAAGAACAGGATCAGCGCCGGGATCAGGTAGGCGAAGTAAACGGTCACTTCACTGACGCTTGGGGTCTCCTGATAACCCAGCACCCCTTCCAGCAGGGTGCCGAACAGCGAATGGGTCGATAAGGTATTGCTGAGATCGAAGGCGACATCCTGAAAGCGATTCCATAAACCCGCTTCGTGGAAGGCGCGGATGGCGCCCGCTGCCAGACCCGCGGCGACAAACAGGATGAATACGCTGGTCCAGCGGAAGAAATGGGCCATGTTAAGACGGATACCGCCCCAGTAGAGCAGCATGCCCAGCACGACCGCGGTTGCCAGACCCAGCACCGCGCCAATCGGCGGCGCATAACCGACATCCTGGGTAAACGCCGCCAGCAGGAAGAACACCGACTCCAGCCCTTCGCGCGCCACGGCAAGAAACACCATCAGCACCAGTGCCAGACCGCCACGACCTGAGCGTTGCAGCGCCTGATCGACCGCCTGTTCAAGCTCGACCCTGATGTTGCGGGCGACTTTGCGCATCCAGAAAACCATTGAGGTGAGGATCACCACCGCAATCAGCGCCACGATGCCCTCA
Organism: Pantoea sp. RG18; assembly: GCF_025910075.1. NCBI lineage: Bacteria > Pseudomonadati > Pseudomonadota > Gammaproteobacteria > Enterobacterales > Erwiniaceae > Pantoea > Pantoea sp. RG18. The sequence continues at coordinate 599,040 of NZ_JAPCIL010000002.1, read as the reverse complement.
AACAGCTCCTGCTCTTTCTGCGGGAACTCACCGGTGGTGGCATTGATGAACAGACCCAGGCCCAGACAGAGCCCGGCGGCAATAAACACGCCAGCCCACATCGCGGGAAACCATTGGGTGCGCTGGGTGCGTTTGAGATAGCTGGCTATCAGGCTGACTATCAGCGCGGCTTCAAGCCCTTCGCGCAGCATGATGAGAAAAGGAACAAACATCGCCAACCTCTTGAATGTTAAGCAGCGTCAATAAACAGTAAAATAAGGTAAAGTGTAAACGATACCGATTATCATTATCGCTGAGAAAAAAACAAGTTGCCGGTGGAGATAATTTCATCTTTGAGTGGTTTATCTTTGTAACAAAAAAGCCCGCCCCTTTCGGGACGGGCCAGGCGATTAACGCCTCGCTTATTTTGTCTGGAACTCCGCCTCTGCAGCGGCAAAGCGCTGCTGCGCTTCTGCTGATGGCTCACGGCCCATCAGCGTGAACACTACAATGGCGATGCTGGCGAAAATGAAGCCCGGGATGATTTCATACAGTCCCAGCCAGCCATACTGTTTCCACACCAGCACGGTCAGCGCACCGACGATCATGCCCGCCAGCGCACCGTTGCGGTTCATCCGCTTCCAGCAGACACCAAACAGTACCACCGGACCAAACGCTGCACCGAAGCCCGCCCAGGCGTAGCTCACCAGGCCCAGCACGCGGTTTTCCGGGTTAGCCGCCAGCGCGATCGCAATCAGCGCCACCAGCAGCACCATCAGACGCCCTACCCATACCAGCTCTTTCTGGCTGGCATTTTTACGCAGTAAGCCTTTGTAGAGATCTTCGGTCAGGGCGCTGGAGCAGACAAGCAGCTGACAGCTCAGCGTTGACATCACGGCTGCCAGGATCGCTGACAGCAGAATACCGGCAATCCATGGGTTGAACAGGATACGCGCCAGCTCGATAAAGACCCGCTCCGCATTGGCGTTAACGCCAACCGCCAGCGTCGGGTTGTTCTGGAAGTAGGCGATACCGAAGAAGCCCACCGCCACGGCACCGGCCAGACAGAGCACCATCCAGGTCATACCGATACGGCGAGCGGTACGGATTGAACGATGCGAATCTGCCGCCATAAAGCGCGCCAGAATATGGGGCTGCCCGAAGTAGCCCAGGCCCCAGCCGAGCAGGGAGATAACCGCGACAAAGTTCAGTCCCTTCAGCATGTCGAGGTTTTCCAGGCTCTTCGCTTCAATCACCGCCAGCGAATCAGACCAGCCGCCGACCGCGATAATCACAAACACCGGCGTCAGGATCAGCGCAAAAATCATCAGGCTCGCCTGAACGGTATCGGTCCAGCTCACCGCCAGGAAACCGCCCACCAGCGTATAGAGAATGGTCGCCGCTGCACCCGCCCACAGAGCGGTCTGGTAACTCATACCAAAGGTGCTTTCAAACAGACGCGCACCGGCTACCACGCCTGAGGCGCAATAGATGGTGAAGAACACCAGGATCACAATGGCGGAGATCACGCGCAGGATTTTACTGTGGTCCTCAAAGCGGCTGGTAAAGAAGTCCGGCAGCGTCAGGGCGTTGTTGTGATGTTCAGTCTGTACCCGCAGGCGACCGGCCACGATTTTCCAGTTCAGCCAGGCACCGATCGTCAGGCCAATCGCAATCCAGCTTTCAGAGATACCGGAGATGAAGATCGCACCCGGTAAGCCCATCAGCAGCCAGCCGCTCATATCGGATGCACCGGCAGAGAGTGCCGTGACCACGCTACCCAGACTGCGGCCACCGAGGATGTAATCATCAAAGTTTTTGGTTGAGCGATAAGCCACAAACCCGATTAATACCATCCCAAGAATATAAACCAAAAAGGTCACCAGCAAAGGTGTACTTACACTCATCTGTCTCTCCACTTATTATTTGATATCCCAGAGAAATCGCCAGCTACCCGCCTGCCGGAACGGGGCAAAGCGGGCCGATTTTCTTCGTCAGGGCGTCACTCATTTCCCAGCGGCGCGGTATCCTGCCGGAAAGGCGTTGTGCGCACAATGGATTTAACACAGGCGTTACAGTGATTTCACTAACCGTTTGTGAAAACGTGCTCATAGGTTGCACTCGCTCACAGTTATCCGGTTGCACCATCGTATTACCTGCCTGAAACCCGCTTTTCATCGGGTCTGCCAGACTGGCGAGGATCTTGCAGCAATATCCGTGCCGCATTGCGGGATTTAGCAATCGTCGACGTTAAAAGGGTGTTAACTGGCTCACATTTAACACGGTTGCACAAAGTTGCAACTTAAGTGATAGTGCAGCCAACGCCGTATCGAACCACTATCAAGGAGCTCTGGAGTCATGGCTACAACCACCATGGGTGTAAAACTGGATGACGCGACACGCGAGCGCATCAAACTGGCTGCGCAGCGCATTGATCGCACGCCACACTGGCTGATTAAACAGGCGATCTTTAACTACCTGGGCCAGCTGGAAACCGGCGATACCGTGCCGGAGATCCCGCTTTCTGCCCAGGCGGCCGCAGAGTCCGACGACACCCAGCCAGAGGAGACGCACCAGCCGTTCCTTGATTTCGCAGAGCAGATTTTACCTCAGTCAGTGACCCGTTCAGCGGTGACCGCCGCATGGCGTCGTCCGGAGACTGATGCGGTGCCAATGATGCTGGAACAGGCACGTTTACCGGCGGCGCTGGCAGAGAAAACCCATCAGCTGGCTTACCAGCTCGCCGAAAAGCTGCGGCACCAGAAAGGGGCAACCGGACGCGCTGGAATGGTGCAGAGCCTGCTGCAGGAGTTCTCTCTCTCCTCCCATGAAGGTGTGGCGCTGATGTGTCTGGCTGAAGCGCTACTGCGTATCCCCGACAAGCCAACACGCGATGCGCTGATCCGCGACAAGATCAGCAACGGCAACTGGCAGTCACATCTGGGACGCAGCCCGTCACTGTTTGTCAACGCGGCGACCTGGGGCCTTCTGTTCACCGGCCGTCTGGTCTCGACCCACAACGAGTCGAATCTCTCAAGCTCGCTTAACCGCATTATCGGTAAGGGTGGCGAACCGCTGATCCGCAAAGGCGTGGATATGGCGATGCGTCTGATGGGCGAGCAGTTTGTCACCGGTGAAACCATTGCCGAAGCGCTGGCTAACGCCCGCAAGCTGGAAGAGAAAGGCTTCCGCTACTCCTATGACATGCTGGGCGAAGCGGCCCTGACGGCAGGCGATGCCAAAGCCTATCTGCTCTCTTATCAGCAGGCGATCCATGCCATTGGTAAAGCGTCGAATGGTCGTGGCATCTATGAAGGTCCCGGCATCTCTATCAAGCTCTCAGCACTGCATCCCCGCTACAGCCGGGCGCAGTATGAGCGCGTGATGGAAGAGCTCTACCCTATTCTGAAATCGCTGACGCTGCTGGCCCGCTCCTATGACATCGGCATCAACATCGATGCAGAAGAGGCGGACCGGCTGGAACTGTCGCTGGATTTACTGGAGAAACTCTGTTTCGAGCCAGAGCTGGAAGGCTGGAACGGCATAGGCTTTGTGATTCAGGCCTACATGAAACGCTGTCCGTTTGTGATTGATGAGCTGATCGATCTGGCGCAGCGCAGCCGCCGTCGCCTGATGATTCGTCTGGTGAAAGGCGCGTACTGGGACAGCGAAATCAAGCGCGCCCAGATGGAAGGCCTTGAAGGCTATCCTGTCTACACCCGCAAGGTTTACACCGATATCTCTTATCTGGCCTGTGCCCGCAAACTGCTGGCCGTGCCAAGCCTGATCTATCCGCAGTTCGCTACCCATAATGCCCACACACTGGCGGCGATTTATCAGCTGGCGGGCAACAACTACTATCCCGGTCAGTATGAGTTCCAGTGCCTGCACGGCATGGGCGAACCGCTCTATGAGCAGGTGGTCGGCAAAGTGGCAGACGGGAAGCTTAACCGTCCCTGCCGTATCTATGCGCCGGTCGGTACCCATGAAACCCTGCTGGCCTATCTGGTGCGCCGCCTGTTAGAAAACGGGGCCAACACCTCCTTTGTTAACCGTATTGCCGATACCTCGCTGCCGATTGATGAACTGGTGGCCGATCCGGTGAGCGCGGTGGAGAAGCTGGGTGCCAGCGAAGGCGCCATTGGTCTGCCACATCCGAAAATCCCCCTGCCGCGCGATCTGTATGGCGATAACCGTGTTAACTCTGCGGGTCTGGATATGGCCAACGAACACCGTCTTGCCTCACTCTCCAGCGCCCTGCTGAGCAGCGCCGCACAGCCCTGCCTGGCCGAGCCGATGATCGACGGTGAAGCGGGTGCCGGCGAGTTGCGCGACATTCTGAACCCGGCAGCGCCTGGCGACCGTGTAGGTCAGGTCCGTGAAGCCACAGAGCAGGAAGTTTCTGTGGCGCTGGATGCCGCGGTAAACAGCGGGCCAATCTGGTTTGCCACACCGCCGCAGGAGCGTGCCGCCATTCTGGAACGCGCCGCACAGATCATGGAAGGCCAGATGCAGCAGCTGCTCGGCATCCTGGTGCGTGAAGCTGGCAAAACCTACAACAACGCCATCGCGGAAGTGCGCGAAGCGGTTGATTTTCTCTATTACTACGCCGGAATGGTGCGTGACGATTTCGACAACGAAACCCATCGTCCGCTGGGCCCGGTGGTCTGCATCAGTCCATGGAACTTCCCGCTGGCGATCTTTACCGGTCAGATTGCGGCTGCACTGGCAGCGGGTAACAGCGTGCTGGCCAAACCGGCCGAGCAGACACCGCTAATTGCCGCACAGGCGGTTCAGATCCTGCTGGATGCGGGTGTGCCGCCAGGCGTGCTGCAACTGCTGCCTGGCCAGGGTGAAACCGTTGGTGCACAGTTGACCGGTGACGTTCGGGTACGTGGCGTGATGTTTACCGGTTCAACTGCGGTGGCGACACTGCTGCAGCGTAATCTGGCGGGTCGCCTTGACCAGCACGGTCGTCCTGTGCCGCTGATTGCTGAGACCGGCGGGATGAATGCGATGATCGTCGATTCTTCCGCGCTGACTGAGCAGGTGGTGATCGATATCGTCGCCTCTGCCTTCGACAGTGCCGGACAGCGCTGTTCTGCCCTACGCCTGCTCTGCATTCAGGAAGATGTCGCCGACCATACCCTGAAGATGCTGCGCGGCGCGATGGCGGAGTGCCGCATGGGCAATCCGGAACGCTTCTCGACCGACATCGGTCCGGTCATTGATGCCGAAGCGAAAGCCAATATCGATCGCCATATTCAGGCGATGCGTAATAAAGGCTTCACGGTCTATCAGGCGGTGCAGGAAAACCCGCAGGACAGCAAAGAGTGGAATAGCGGTACCTTTGTTAAACCGACACTGATTGAGCTGGGCCAGGTCAGCGATCTGGATAAAGAGATTTTTGGCCCGGTGCTGCACGTGGTGCGTTTCACCCGCAATAACCTGCCGCAGCTGGTTGAGCAGATCAATGCGTCCGGCTATGGCCTGACGCTGGGCGTACATACCCGCATCGACGAAACGATTGCACAGGTTACGGCGAACGCCCGAGTCGGCAATCTCTACGTCAACCGCAATATGGTGGGCGCGGTGGTCGGCGTACAGCCGTTTGGTGGCGAGGGCTTATCCGGTACCGGTCCGAAAGCCGGCGGTCCGCTCTATCTTTACCGCTTGCTGGCGCATCGTCCGGATAGTGCGCTGCGTCTGACTTTTGATCGTCAGGATGCAGAACGCCCGGCGGACAGCACGCTGCGTCAGTCACTGCTGGCACCGCATCTGGCACTCAGCAACTGGGCTAAGGATAAGCCTGAACTGGCTGAACTCTGCCAGCACTATGGCGATCTGGCGCAGGCGGGCGTGGTCCGTCTGCTGCCTGGCCCGACAGGCGAGCGCAATACCTTCTCACTGTTGCCGCGTGATCAGGTGCTCTGTCTGGCTGATAACGAGCAGGATGCGTTAATCCAGCTGGCCGCGGTGACCAGCGTCGGCAGTAAAGCATTGTGGCAGGATGATGAGCTGCATCGCGCCCTGCTGGCCTCGCTGCCGGATGCAGTGAAAGCGCGCGTCACGCTGGCGCGTGACCCGTTAGCAGCAGAGTTTGATGCGGTGATCTATCACGGTGATGCCGATCAGCTGCGTACCCTGTGTGAACAGATTGCCGCACGTGAAGGCGCGATTGTGTCGGTGCAGGGCTTTGCGCGCGGCGAGACCAATCTGCTGCTGGAGCGTCTGCTGATTGAGCGTTCGCTGAGTGTGAATACCGCTGCGGCAGGCGGTAATGCGAGCCTGATGACCATAGGGTAAGGGGCGTTCGCGGGATTGTTCGCTGCGCGAACGGGCTGAGGTGCGGAGCTGAAGCTGGAGTTGTTCGCTGCGCGAACGGGCTATGAGAAGGTTTCGTTCGCCTGGTAAGCCAGGCAGTTTCAGATTCGCCTCTGCAGGCGACCGACAAGGGGGCGCCAGTCGCCGCGCCCCCTTGACCCCGGGCTCCGGCCTGCTTCACCGCCGCTTCGCGGTTCCTTCGCTACTTCAGGATTTCTCACGGACCAGCGGGACGCGCCATCCATGGCGCGAACCCGCCTCTTCGCGACATCCCTGTCGCTCGTCCTGAAATCCCTCATCCGCTCAGCGGTTCTGACGGCCTCCCCACCCCCTCGCTGTTATCTTTTCTTTTTATGTTGGGTTCGCTGTCGCTGTGAGTTTGGGGATTGCCTCTGAATTTTTGCTCAGCAGACCGAATGTTATTCAACCCACCCGCTGTTATCTCTGCTTTTTATGTTGAGTGCTTTATCGCTGTGGTTTTTTGGGATTGCCTCTGACTTTCGGCTCAGCACATAGAATGGCATTCAACCCTACCCGCTGTTATCTCATTTTCAGGTCACTAAGAGTGTTGCGGTAAGCTTCCGGAATTGAGACTGGCTTTCGGATCACCAGACAACGCTGCACTAAAGAAAACACAAAGAAATCACCGGCAGGGGGTTTCCCAGAGGCGTCCGCAGCGCTGAGGAACAACCGGAGGCCAGGATGAGCCGACAGGACGTCGGCGAAAGGACGGTACGAGCCAGGGATGGCGAGTCCGGACGGTCCGTCGGCCGCAGGGCGTGACGAAGGCACCCCGTACAGCGGGGCGCGCAGGCAGCCGGACGCCGGGATTGTTAAGGGGCGGGCGTCCGCCCCTTGACGCGTCCGCCTGCACAGGCAACCTGAAACTCCCCATCGCCTGGCGGGCGAAACCCGCTCAGTGCAAGCCCGCTGCAAAGCGTAACTTCCCCGCTGCCAGGCGTAACTTACCCACCGCTCGCGCCGCCAGGCGCCCTTTTCATTAACGTCGGGAACACAAACAGCGACTGCCCGACTCCGCGATTGGTCAGCGACCAGATTGCCACTGAACAGAGCGAGCAGAGACCCACGATGGCCACCGGATAGAAACAGGCCCAGAGAAACGAAAACCACGCCTGCTCGAACAGATGATGCCGCTGCGCGAACAGAATCGCAGACATACCAAAAAACTCGATAAAAATACGATGGATGACATAAATCTGCAGCGTATTGCGGCCAACCCAGTTGAGATAGCGCATGCTGAAGTGCTGATTCAGCCAGCGACAGGCCGCGATACTGAATAACACCGCCAGTACACACAGGAACAGACTCTTATCCAGCCCGAATAGCACATGAATCCCGGCGGCTGCCGCCAGTAGCGCCCAGGGCATCAGATTCTCACGCCGCCATTCACTCAGGCGCAGCATCGTCTGGCTCCAGAATGCCCCTAACAGGAAGAACACAAAATATTGGGCCAGGCTCTGGGGTCCCCAGAACGGGATCACTTTTTCTGCCGCCAGATAATTCAGCAGGATCGCCACCGCCACCAGGGCCAGCTTATATTGACGGAAAACTTTAGCACAGAGGAAATAGAGTCCCAGCCCATACAGATACCACGAGGTGCTCATAGCCATAAAGGTCAGCTTGAGAAACTCGAATAGCGAACCCGCATAGGCGGCATTAAGGTTCTGCGAAATACGCTGGCCGGTAATTTCAGTAGAGATACCGATAATTGACCACCACTGAATAAACCCCCACAGAATATAGAGATAAAAAAGATTGGTGATGCGACTGGTAAATACCTGCTTCCATGGCCGGTTCAGAATGCCATTGGTCGCCAGCAATCCCGAGACAAAGAAAAAGGCGGGCATACGCAGCGGCGACAGTACCGTATTAAACTGTATCCATATTTCGGCGGGGATCCATCCGGCAGAGAGATATTTCATCGTCCCTTCAAAGCCGGGTAAAACTGTGTGGTACAGGACCACCAGTAATATGCAGGCGCCCTTCAGGGTATCGACCCACAATATCTGATCTGACTTAGTCTGGTTCATTCAATGACTCCTGCTGTGTAGGTCAGAATGCTGGAAAGTAAAAGCGAGGAAATCAGTATTGCTTTTATGATTATCCGGCAATTATTCGCCATTGAACCGGTGATGAATGTAGCGAAACTCTTAAAAGCCGCTGAGTGGCCCTGTTACCACAGTTATTTACTCAGCAGAACGTTTCCTTACACTTATTAATATCGACGCAACACACTAATTAGCAGTGCCGCAGCCAGCTTAAAGGATAATATTGCTTCATAATTCAGAAAATATAATTAAGAGAAAGTGGCAACGGGAAAAGCCAATATATCCCCGATGAAAAGAAAAGATTTGTCAGATGTGCCAAAAGGTTTAACAGCGGCAGAGTTATTTATGATACTGCGCCTGCTAATAGCGTGACCATAGCCAGTGGCAGCTTAAAAAATGAGGGTTTTAAACGGGTTAAAACTGCCTTCCGGGGAAGGCAGTGTGGATTACTGATTCAGAAATTTATCAAGGAACTGACGGGTACGCGGCTGCTGAGGGTTACTGAACAACGCTTTCGCTTCGCCCTGCTCCACAATCCGTCCCTGATCCATAAAAATGGCGCGGTCAGCCACATCGCGGGCAAAGCTCATCTCATGCGTGACGATGACCATGGTGCGTTTCTCTTCGGCCAGCGCGCGAATGGTGCTGAGCACCTCGCCCACCAGCTCCGGATCCAGCGCCGAGGTCGGTTCATCAAACAGGATCACTTCCGGCCGCATCGCCAGCGCACGCGCAATCGCCACGCGCTGTTGCTGCCCGCCCGACAGACGGCGCGGATAGCTCTCTTCTTTGCCGTGCAGCCCGACCTTCTCCAGCAGCGTGCGGGCGCGGGCCACCGCATCCGCTTTCGCTTCGCCTTTGACGATAACCGGCCCTTCAATAATGTTCTCCATCACTGAACGATGCGGAAACAGATTGAAGTTCTGGAAGACAAACCCGACCTGCTGACGCAGACGACGCACCTGCTCTTTCTGCTTACTCTGTGCCAGCGCCGCATCAACGGTAATCTCTCCGACCCGGATGGTGCCGCTATCCGGCACTTCCAGCAGATTGATACTGCGCAGCAGCGTGGTTTTACCTGATCCGCTGGGGCCGATAATGGCCACCACTTCACCGGCGGCCACATCAAGGTCGATGTCGTGCAGCACCGTCTGGCCGTTAAAAGACTTCACCAGCTTTCTGACTTCGATGGCGCTCATTTCGACTCCGAATCCTGACGATTAACATGCTGTTCCAGCCGGTTCTGCAACGCAGATAACACCGTTGCCATCACCCAGTAGATCAGCGAGGCTGCCAGATACATGGTAAAGACTTCCAGCGTGCGTGAGGTGATCAACTGCGCCTGACGGAACAGCTCCGGTACCTGAATGGTCGCCGCCAGCGAGGTATCTTTCACCAGGCTGATAAAGCTGTTGCCCAGCGGGGGCAGCGCGGTGCGGGCTGCCTGTGGCAGGATCACCCGGCGCAGGGTTTGCCAGCGCGTCATGCCGATACTTGCCGCCGCTTCCCACTGCCCGCGCTCAATCGATGAAATCGCGCCACGCAGTGACTCTGAGGCATAGGCTGCGGTATTAAGGGAAAGACCAATCATCGCGGAGGGGATCGGATCCAGTTCAATGCCAAACTGCGGCAGGCCGTAATAGATCATAAACAGCTGGGCGATCAGCGGCGTGCCACGAAAGATCGAGACATAGATCCGCGCCAGCCAGCGAACCGGCCAGAAGCGCGACAGACGCATCAGCGCCAGAATAAAGCCCAGCAGCAGGCCAAAGAACATGCCGCCGATGCTGAGCTGCAGCGTAAACAGCGCGCCTTTTAATAAAAAAGGTGCTGAATCCAGCACCAGTTGAAGACTTTCCTGCATTATTTCGTCACGTCCGCGCCAAACCATTTCTGAGACAGCTTGCTCAGCGAGCCATCTTTCTGCATGTCAGCAATGGCCTGGTCGATCGCTTTCAGCAGGTCGTCGTTGCCTTTACGTACCGCCACGCCCGATTCCTGACGAGAGAACGCATCGCCCGCGACCGCCATGGTATCGCCCGTTTTCTTCACCAGATCCAGCGCGGCCAGACGGTCAACCAGAATGGCATTCAGACGGCCAGAGCGCAGATCCTGATATTTCGTCGGGTCATCATCATAGGTACGGATGTCCACGCCCTTCACATTCTCACGCAGCCACTGCTCGTAGTTGGTGCCCAGACCGACGCCCACTTTTTTACCGGCCAGGTCCGCAGGTTTGGTGATGGTGTTCGCATTGGCTTTCATGGTCAGCGCCTGAATGCCGGAGACCGTGTATGGCGTGGAGAAGTCATATTTCTTCTTACGCTCATCAGAGATGGTGACCTGGTTGATGACCACATCGATGCGCTTCGCGTCGAGAGAGGCCAGCATGCCGTCCCACTTGGTCGGTTTCAGGCTCGCCTTGACGCCCATGTGCTGTGCCAGCTGTTCCGCGAATTCCACTTCAAAGCCGGTCAGCTTGCCCTTTTCATCCTGGAAGCTGAATGGCGGATAGGTGCCTTCCAGACCCACCAGCAGCGTGCCGCGCTCTTTAATTTTGTTGAGCAGATTTTCCGCTGCAAAGGTTTTAACGTTGACGCCAGCAATCAGCGCCACGGCCATGACGCCCATCACCATCTGACGACCTGCACGAGAAAAGGACATATTCACCCCATTATTGACAGTATTGTGTGTGTGTTCTTATAAGGGCAGCACGGCTTGTCGCTGCCAGTCCAGAAGGATAACCCACGGAGTATAAACTGTTTTATTCGCTTGTCTCAGACCGAAGGATGATAAGCAAATAACGCCGGTGCGCCACCCGTATGAATAAACAGCAACGGACCTTCACGGCGGAAACGATTCTGGCTCACGCCATCCAGCAGTCCGGCCATCGCCTTTCCGGTGTAGACCGGGTCCAGCAGGATCCCTTCCAGCCGCGCCAGCAGTTTCACCGCAGCCATGCCTTCATCATTGGGTTCGCCGTAGCGTGGCGCAAAGTAGTCATCCCACAGGGTAATCGGTGCCTTAGCATGCACTTCCAGCGTCTCCGCCAGCGACTGACGCAGCCGCTCCACCAGCGGCAACTGCGCCTCAACCTGGCGTGAAACGGTAACGCCCACCAGCTCGGTCTCCGGCAGCAGATGCTCCAGACCCACCGCCAGTCCGGCATGGGTGCCGGCACTGCCCGAGGCCACCACCACGGCGGCGAAATCGACCACGCCTTCGCTCTGATGAGCAATCTCCTGCGCGCACTCTACATAGCCTAGTGCACCCAGCGCATTTGAGCCGCCGACCGGCACGATGTAAGGACGATAACCCTGGGCTTCCAGACGCGTGGCCTGTTCAGCCAGCTGTTCCGCAGGGTTATTCAGCGCATCCACCATGATCACTTCAGCGTCCATCAGATCCAGCAACAGACGGTTGCCGTTGCTCAGGTAATTTTCAGCGTGGGTGCCAATCGGGTTTTCCAGCAATGCCACGCACTTCAGGCCAAGCCGGGCCGCGACTGCCGCCGTCTGACGCACATGATTGGACTGGATAGCGCCCGCGGTCAGCAGCACATCGGCGCCTTCACGCAGCGCGTCCGCCGCCAGAAATTCCAGCTTGCGCAGCTTATTGCCGCCCATCGCCACCGGCGTGAAATCATCGCGTTTGATGAAAATATCGCGGCCCAGATAGTCAGAGAGCCGAGGCAGATGTTCTAACGGCGTGGGTGCACCCAGCAGTTCAAGACGTGGGAATTGGTGTAACAGATGTAAAGACAATGCTGCCTCCGTTCGGGCATTCAATTTATCCTTACAGTGTTGCAGAAGATGCGAAAAGGATCACCCTGATTCAGGTGTCAGCAGATGCGGTGAGACAGATGTGTAGTGAAAGTTGCAGGAGAAAGAAGCGCCGTGCTCCCCCTTCCCTTCTACCCGGCTGGCGGGCAAAAGGGGAACGTGCCGCAGGCACGCGGGGGAGCAATCGGTGCAGATCAGGGTTAACCCTGCTGCCAGCCTAAGAACTGATCGTACTTGCGCAGCGCGATGCGGTAATTGTTATTACCGGCATCGGGCAGATCGCTTTCCAGACACTGATGCCAGCTATTTCCCTGAAGCCTGTCGGCCGGGAAATTTCTGGCTTTCAGCATCTCATCCAGACGACGCAGCCGCACCACATATTCACGAATCGTGCTGGGGCTCATCTCTGTCTGTTCAAACAGATACTGTTTAAACGCCATTATGTCGAAGTAATTAGGATGGGTATTACAAAAAATATCACTGCAAAAACGACAAAGCGCGGTCAGTTCGGGCTGAAGTTTCAGCCACAGCTGCTCATCAATCATCTGGTCCATCCGAGCGATGGCCTCTTTATTGATGATCTGGCCACGAAAAACGAGCGCCATTCGATCTAATACCTTGCCACAGTGTGAACAGTTGCTCTGGCTGTGTTTATAGTCTTTAAGATAACGACTTAACGGTCTGGCCTTGGTCTTGGCTCCCATTACTGAGTCCCCGGTTTTTTATAATTTTGAATCGCCAGGAACTGATACTGCTAGCGCGCTCCCGCAAGTCGGGCACGCAGGCGTTTAATCGCCTGACTGTGCAGCTGGCTGACACGGGATTCACCCACATCAAGCACCGCCCCAATCTCTTTCAGGTTCAGTTCTTCCTGGTAGTACAGTGTCAGCACCATCTTTTCACGATCGGGTAATGCTTCGATCGCTTCAATGACGCGCTCACGCAGACTCCCTTCAAGCAACTGATGAAGCGGATTAGCCTCTTCATGGCCTTCCGTCACCAGCTCCGCGCTGTCGCCGTGCTCTTCCCGATACTCGTCGTAGGAGAAAAGTTGACTGTTGTTGGTGTCCAGCAGGATCTGCCGGTACTCCTCCATGGAAACATTCAGCTGTTGCGCCACTTCCTGCTCAGAGGCAGAACGCCCCAGCGACTGTTCCACTCTGTGCATTGCTCCGGCCACCTCGCGTGCATTACGACGCACACTGCGCGGTGCCCAGTCCCGACTACGAAGCTCGTCGAGCATGGCGCCACGAATACGCTGCACGGCATAGGTGGTAAAGGCTGTACCCTGGAGCGCGTCATAACGCTCTACGGCATTTAACAGCCCTATCCCACCCGCCTGCAGCAAGTCGTCAAGCTCAACACTGGCCGGCAGGCGAACCTGCAGACGCAACGCTTCATGGCGCACCAGCGGCACGTAGCGCTGCCAGAGCGAATGCTTGTCCATCACGCCTTCGGCGGTATAGAAATCGTTCACGTTGACTACCCTGCGTTAATGAAGTTATCGGCATGATTATCCAATTCTGTAGCGTTTTCGATTGGCTGAATAGGCGGGGTAAAACGAGGCTATTTCATTTTTGTTACCTCAGAGTGCAGATCCTTCTGCACTCTTCAGTGAAGATTAACGACGGGCGCGCAGCCGTTGCCGGGTGGCGGGCGGCACTGCCGCCCACAGGCTGCAGATGCGACCTTCCAGTTCCTGATACCAGGGCGCCAGATGCTGCTGCGCCTCCTCGCCAGGATGCACCAGAATCTCGCCCGATTCACCATCAATGCTAATCAGTCGGTTAATAAACAGCCGCTGCAAATCACTGCGTAAAAACAGGCCGTTATCGATGCTGTTATCTGCCAGTACACCGTCATCCCCTTCCTGCGTGTCGATATGGCAGGCTTCCACCCATGGCCAGTTATGCCGTTCGGTCAGCTCGGTGCCGGTCATCACACAGGCGCCGTAGCGGGCTTTGACACCGGCGCTGAATTCCGCCTGGCTGGCGCGCTGCAGCACCCGGGCTTTAACACGACGCCCGACCTCAGTTCCCGGCATCACCGCCGCCGGAACTTTGTGCTGCGGCGTACTCAGCACCACGATGAACTGAATGCGCTGCGACTGCGGAAAACAGGGATCTGCCTGTGGATTGAAAAGCTGCCAGTAAGCGTCTTCATCATCCTGATGCATCAGCACCAGTTTGTAGCCGCGACTGTTCAGCAGATTCTGTGCCGTGGCGGATTGCGGATCGATCATCGCGAAGACCTGGCTGCTGCCCATCACCTTCCACAGGTTGTCGCGCTTTTCGCTATCGCTGCGACGGAAATAGAGGAAGGAGAGATTCTGCTTAAGGTAGTGCTCAAAGCGACGCAGGTAATTTTTACGTTCGTTGTCATGGGAGATGAACAGCAGATCCTCCAGCGGGCTGTTGCTCTCTTCCTGCGCGAACACCGCGCGGATTTTCAGCGTGCGCAGCCCGGTTGACGGACTCAGCAAGGCGCGCGCCGTCAGCTCTTTATCATCAGGGTATTGCAGAGCATAACGCCGGGCGATCTCTTCAAAGGTCAGCCGCTCACCCGGTAACAGGTCATAATTGAAGCGCATAGACACTCCACAAAGTTAAAATCAAAAATGATGTTGTTCTGTGAGGAGTTATCGGCAGTCTGGAGGGGAACTGTAACGGGCTGGGGGGATTGCCTGGGATTGAGAGACAGGCAGCCTGCAAGGTTGTGGTCAGTAAACCGGTTTGAAGGAAGCAGGTGTTAAATTACGTTGCATTGCCTGGCGCTGCTGGCATAAAAATAAGCCAGCACACCAGCCGCAATTCTTTCAGCGATTAGCTAATGCCCGCCCGTAGCTATCAGGGACAAATGGGCGATGCCGATGATGCGAAGCTACATCGCCTCAGATCATTTAAGCAGATAAATCAGCGACAAATCGTCATTGACCTTGACCTTATCAATCTCGGCCAGAAACGCCATCACCGATTGTGGCGTATGTTTTGTTATTGAGTGGTAGCTGTAGATGATATTAATAATATCCTCTTCACTGACGGTTCCGACCAACTCAACATTGGCCGCAATCAGTGATTTAAGCAGGAACCATTCTGCCGTCAGAAGATATAAGCTCAGTAACGGGCTGCGATTTTCGTTATTAGGGAAGAAATCATCATAAATGCGGTACTGAATATAGTTATTCATTATCCATGGCCGTTCAGCAAGCCAGGGCATAACCTGCTTCTGCCAGACGTTGTCCAGCCGGATCATTGGCTGACTGACGTCATCGGTTTTGGCCCCTTCGGCCTGAATGTAAATCAGCTTATTAACGTAGTGATTCAGGGTAGGAAAGGCGCGCTTATCGGCCATGGTGCTGAACCAGCTTTGCAATCTCAACAGTAAAGACCATTGCAGGTTATAGTCAGGTTTAACCTGATCAAGCTGCAGCCTGATTTCACCCTGTGTCAGGTTGTTGAGTACATCAGAAAAATGATGCTCCATCTGGACCAGCCAGTCTTCTTCAGGGCTTACTCTTTCCGCGCCCAGCAGAAAGCTGGCAAGCGCGTAAAACCCTTCATCAAGATGAATGCCGCTGAATTTAATGATGTTAAGACACATCAGATTCAGCAGTTTCTTTTGCTGATCGAGATCTTTAGCTTTATTGCCATAAGGTTGTTGCCTGATGCTCTCCCCGAACAGCATCGCGTCAGGTGAGGCTAATAATTGCCGGGTCGCCTCCGGACAGGAGAGCGCCAACGTTTTTTGCTGTTCATATTTAAAGGTGTTCGCCGCTCGGGGATAGGTCGCACAGGTGTTGCTCAGTGCGGCAGCACCCAGCCGGGAATGCACTTTGCACAGGCGATTTTCATCCATAAATGCACAGTTGCCAGAAGCATTAAGCTTCATAGTTCCCCAACTGGCAAAGCTTTTGCGGGTGGTGGTGATGTTTTCAACTGCCAGCGTTTTGATTTCAATCAGCGAGGATTTTAAATAGCGATTGACCGTGGGCTTATCCAGGTGGATATCCCAGCCCTTACAGCAGTGATCGCGACACTCACTGCCAATACATTTGAAGGCGCTGACAAAGAGCGGTTCCACGACAGTAATATTTTTCATTATTTACCTGCTCAACAAAGGCATTTAAAAAAGAGTCTTACTGTGAGGATAAAGGAACGAGGGGAGATTGATTGGCAGAGAAACAGGGCAAAAACAGGCTAATCGCAGGCATAAAAAAAACCCCGCCGAAGCGGGGTTTGTCTTTTATAAGTTGGGTGATTAGCCCTGCAGCAGAGACAGAACCTGCTGTGGAACCTGGTTAGCTTTAGCCAACACTGAGTTACCAGCCTGCTGTACGATCTGCGCTTTAGACATGTTTGAAACTTCAGTTGCGTAGTCAGCATCCTGAATACGAGACTGTGCTGCAGACAGGTTAGTGGTGGTGTTGTTCAGGTTAGTCACGGCTGAGTTCAGACGGTTCTGAATCGCACCCAGTGAAGAACGGAACTTATCAACGCTGGCAATCGCTTCGTCCAGCTTTTTCAGTGGATCAGAAGTTGAACCCGAGGTCACGTTAGACAGGCTCATGTTAGCCGTATCCAGTGTGAACGCAGCGGTATCGCCACCAGCAGTCGTTACTGCAGCCTTCGCATCAACTGCAACGTAGAAGTCCTGGTTTGCACCGTTAGCAATGTCAAAACCGTTCGCTTTCAGGCTGTTGGTTTCTGCATCGCTGGCTGATTTCACGTTAACTTTAGCGAACAGGTTGCCGTTGTCATCTTTATACACTTTATCTGCAGTAACAGTGACGTTAGCGGCTGCAACACCCAGGCGAGTCGCCAGGCTATCAGCTGTGCCTTCAGCAACAGTGGCTTTAGATACGTTACTGGTAGAACCGTAAACGCTCTGGAAGTCAGCAGCTGCAGCAGCAGTAGGTGTACCCTGTGGACCATTCACGTTGAAAGTGTTCAGTTTCAGCGTAGAAGAGTCAATTTTCTTCAGGTCGATGGTGATAGTTTCGCCATCGTTAGCGCCAACCTGAATTTTCATTGAGCCATCTTTAGCCAGCACGTTCACGCCGTTGAACTGAGTCTGACCTGATACGCGGTCGATTTCGCTCAGACGGGATTTGATTTCGTCCTGAATTGAAGATTTGTCAGAAGCTGAGTTGGTACCGCTTGAAGCCTGTACAGTCAGTTCACGAACACGCTGTAAGTTGTTGTTGATTTCTGACAGTGCGCCTTCAGTAGTCTGCGCAGCAGAGATACCGTCGTTGGCGTTACGAGCAGCCTGAGTCAGGCCCTTGATGTTAGAGGTAAAACGGTTGGCAATTGCCTGACCAGCAGCGTCATCTTTCGCGCTGTTGATACGTAAACCAGAAGACAGACGCTCCATTGAAGTAGACAGAGCTGACTGGTTCTTGTTGATGTTGTTCTGAGTGATCAGCGAGAGGCTGTTGGTATTAATGACTTGGGCCATGATGAATTTTCCTGTTAATCAAGTCTTTCGGTTAAGGTGTGGGCTTCAACCCGCCGGCTTCAGCGCCGTCAAAGTTGTTATCGTCTGCCGTTTAACAACCTTTAGAATTTTTTTAGTACCAGGCGAATTTTTCTGCTTCAACCTGTCACGTTTTAAGTTATCGCCACCCGCCCGAACTTCTTTAGGCTTAATTCATTAATTTTCTAGCCGCTGAATTACCCTTCTCTATAGTGCTTATTTACCTCATTACCCTAAGGCAAATAACCTTAAACTTTCCTTATTCAAGGCCGATAACCCAGGTATCAATTTCTCTGTCGACCTTATAAAGGAATTAATATGGCTAGTATAAGCAACCTCGGTGTGGGTTCCGGCCTGCCACTCAGTACCATGCTTGACAGTTTGACCACCGCTGAAAAAGCTTCACTCAAACCTATTTCTACTCAGCAGACAGCTTATACGGCCAAGCTCAGTGCTTACGCCACCCTGAAAAGTTCACTGACAACTTTCCAGGCTGCTAATACCAAGCTGAACAGTGCTGACCTGTTTACCGCTACGACTGCGGCCAGTAGCTCCACAGCGTTCAGCGCGACCACTTCTGGCAGCACCGTGGCCGGTAAATATGCCATTAACGTCACGCAGCTGGCACAGGCGCAGGTTCTGACCTCAGGAGTACAGAGTAGCAACACCGCCGCGCTGGGCGACAGCTCCGTGGC
Source organism: Pantoea sp. RG18 (assembly GCF_025910075.1). Taxonomy (NCBI): domain Bacteria; kingdom Pseudomonadati; phylum Pseudomonadota; class Gammaproteobacteria; order Enterobacterales; family Erwiniaceae; genus Pantoea; species Pantoea sp. RG18. Next base: position 580,716 of record NZ_JAPCIL010000002.1, on the reverse strand, counting down.
CAGCCGCAGCATCGCGATTACCTTAAAAGATGGCACCAGCAAAAGCGTAACGCTCTCCAGCGATCAGACCTCGCTGACCGGCATGCGTGACGCCATCAACGGCGCCAATGCAGGCGTCACCGCCAGTATTATTAAGGTATCAGACGGCAGCTTCCGCCTCTCAATGAGCGCCAATAAAACCGGCAGCGACAATGCGGTGGCAACCATCGCCGTCACCGGCGACAGCACGCTGCAGGGGATTGTGGGCTTTGATGCATCCGCTAGCAGCAATGTGATGACCCAGAGCGTCGCTGCGCAGAATGCCAAACTGACGGTCAACAATGTTGCGATTGAAAACAGCAGCAATCAGATTAGCGATGCGCTGGAAGGGATTACTTTAAATCTGACCGCGAAGACAGTTGGCGATGAGACGCTGACGATTACCAAAGACACCTCAAAAGCCTCCAGCGCCATCACTGCCTGGGTGGATGCCTACAATACGTTGCTGGATCAGTTTAATACCCTGACCAAATACACCAAAGTGGATACCAACAGCGATGCACAGGACTCCAGTAATGGTGCACTGCTGGGTGACAGTACGTTACGGACGATTGAGACGCAGCTGAAAAGCATGCTCACCAATTCGCAGAGCACATCTACCTTTAAATCACTGAGTCAGATTGGTGTCACCACTGATCCCACCACCGGTTCATTAAAACTGGATTCAACCAAGCTGAGCAGCGCACTGGATAAAGATGCTGAGGGCGTGAAAGCGATGATCGTAGGTGACGGTAAAACCGGTATCGCCGCTAAAATCGACAGTAAACTGACTGACTGGCTGGCCACTAAAGGGATTATTCAGTCCGCCACCGATGGCGTGAGTAAAACACTGAATAAGTTAACCACCCTCTATAACACCACCAGCGATCGCATTGATGCGGATATCGCACGCTATAAAACGCAATTTACTCAGCTGGATATGGCCATCAGTAAACTCAACTCGACCAGCACCTATCTGACGCAGCAGTTCGACACGTCCGATTCGTCTAAAAAATAACAGGAGTGACCATGTACAGCGCTACAGGCACCAAAGCCTATGCAAAAATTGGCGTAGAAAGCGCCGTGATGAGCGCCAGCCAGCAGCAGCTGGTTGTGATGCTGTTCGACGGCGCACTCAGCGCGTTAATCCGCGCCCGTCTCTTTATGCTGGATGGCAATATTGAAGGCAAAGGCAACTCGATCTCCAAAGCGATCAATATTATCGAAGCCGGCCTGAAAGAGGGCCTGACTGAAAACCGTGGTGATGAGCTGGCCGATAATCTGCTGGATCTTTACAACTACATGACGCGTCGCCTGTTGCATGCCAACCTGAACAATGATGTTGCAGCAGTCGAGGAGGTCGAAGGCCTGCTGCGCAACATTGCTGACGCGTGGAAAGAAGTGGTTCAACCTAACCTGATTCAGGACGCCGTTTAATGACTACTGCACCGCATCTGATTACCGTTTACCAACAGTTACTCGATCTCAGCCAGGGAATGCTGCGTCATGCAGCACAAGGCGAATGGGATGAATTGATCAGCAGGGAGATGGAGTATGTCAGTGCGGTGCAGAACTTAGCCCAATCGACAGAAGCCGTGTCGCCGTCGGCACAGACTCAGGAGCAGTTACGTCCGGTGCTGCGCCGTATTCTCGATAACGAATGTGAAGTGAAACGTCTGCTGCAGGCGCGGATGGATGAGCTGGCCTCACTGGTGGGTCAGAACAGCCGCCAGAAATCGGTGATGTCCGCTTATAGCAATCAAGGCGGCGTTGTTATGGTGCCGCACGAAACCCTCTCCTGATCCCCTGCTCTGTCACGCCGCCAGATTTATTTTTCTGCGCGGCGTCTCTTTTTTGCCGCTTACTCCATACTTGATTTTCATCATCCCCTGGAGTGTGGTACATGCAAAACCCAACGTTATTACAGTTTTTCCATTGGTATTACCCGGATGGCAGCAAACTGTGGCCGGAAGTCGCCGATCGTGCGGCCTGGCTCAGCGAAATCGGTATCACCATGGCGTGGTTGCCACCGTGCTACAAAGGGGATTCGGGGGGCTATTCTGTCGGTTACGACAGCTACGATCTGTTTGACCTGGGTGAATTTGATCAGAAAGGCAGCGTTGCCACCAAATATGGCGACAAACAGCAGTTACTGGCGGCAACAGAAGCCCTGCGTAGTCACAACGTTGGGGTGCTGCTGGATGTGGTGCTCAACCACAAAATGGGTGCCGACGAGAAAGAGGCGATCAGCGTTAACCGCGTCAATCCCGATAACCGCGATGAAATCTACGACGAAGTGGTCGGGTGCGAGGCCTGGACGAAATTCACTTTTCCGGCACGCGCCGGGGAGTTTTCGAAATTTGTCTGGGACCACAAATGCTTTAGCGGCGTAGACCACATCGAAAATCCGGACGAAAACGGCGTATTCAAAATCATCAATGACTACACCGCCGAAGGCTGGAACGACCAGGTTGATAACGAGCTGGGTAATTTCGACTATCTGATGGGCGCCAACATCGATTTCCGCAACAACGCGGTCAGGGAAGAGCTGAAATACTGGGCGCGCTGGGTGATGGAACAGGTGCCCTGCACCGGCTTTCGTCTGGATGCGGTAAAACATATCCCGGCCTGGTTCTACAAAGAGTGGATTGACCATATTCAGGAGGTTGCTGAGGAGCCGATGTTTATCGTCGCGGAATACTGGTCGTTTGAAACGGAGAAGCTGCAGGAGTATGTGCATCAGGTGGAAGGCAAAACCATGCTGTTTGATGCGCCACTGCACATGAACTTCCACCAGGCTTCAACCGCGGGCAGCGCCTACGACATGAGCCAGATCTTTGCTAACTCTCTGGTGGTTGCTGATCCGTGGCATGCCGTGACGATCGTGGCTAACCACGACACCCAGCCGCTGCAGTCGCTGGAAGCGCCGGTAGAAGCCTGGTTTAAACCGCTGGCCTATGCGCTGATCCTGTTGCGTGAGCAGGGTGTGCCTACCATCTTCTATCCTGACCTGTTCGGCGCGACCTATGAAGATGAAGGCGGCGACGGCGAGAAGTACAAAATTGAGATGCCGGTGATCCCTGAACTGGAAGGATTGATCCGGGCGCGCCAGCAGTATGGCTGGGGTGTGCAGACCGACTATTTTGATCACCCAAACTGCGTGGCCTTCAGCCGCAGCGGCACCGAAACACAGCCAGGCTGTGTGGTGATCATGTCGAACGGCGATGCCGGTGAGAAAAGCGTGCCGATGGGTGAAGGTTTTGCCGGTAAGGTCTGGCGCGATCATCTGGGGAATCGGGAAGAGACCATTACTGCCGACGAGCACGGCACGGCGGTCTTTGTCTGTAACGGTGGCAGTGTCAGCGTCTGGGTGGTTGCAGAATAAGGTCGTTGCCGAAGAAATGACTCAAAACTAAACCCGCCCCGGCAGGCAGAAGCGTGAAGTGCGCTCTGCCCGTCGGGGCGGTTTTGTTATGGTCCGGCTGTTATGACTTCGCGTTGTTTTCTGTAATCGGTGTGCGCAGCAGTTGCGGTTCGATGTTCTGAATCACGGCGGCTTTCGGCTGTTTCGCCACCTCTTCCAGCGCCTGCTGACACTCAACGGTCGGACGCGCCACTTTACGCAGAGTCATCCTGTCATAGCTCAGTTCGCCATTCTCCACGACCAGCGGCATCACCCGCACCTGACGCGTGACGTTGACATAATCGCCGCTTAACCGGGTCAGTTTGCCCGGCTTCGCAATCACCCGCATCCACTGACGGCAGTCCAGCGTGCTGCCATCCGCATTGATGATCACACTGGCTATCGCCTTGTCGCTGATCAGGCTGCTCTGTGGACCGACGGTTTGCCAGGTTCCCTGCAGATCAGCGGGCGCCGGCGTTTGCACCGCATTTTCATAATCGTTGATTTGTGCACAGCCACTCAGTGCCAGCGCGGCAATCAGCATCCACTTTTTCATGTTTAATCCCTAAGATCCCATCAATGGCGGCTACGTTATAATTTTTCCACCGCGTTGCGCAAGGTATCTGGGTGTTCAAACACCACGCAGACCCTGATTGCGCCAGAATTTATCCCGCAGTGAGCTCCACGGTCAGGTTTTTGACCGGAAGTTCAGAGGCTGAACTGATGCAAACTCCGTCCTTTGTCACGCCTGACAAGCGGAAGACAACCCGCTACACTGACGCGCTGCAACAGACTTTCAGGAATATGAATATGAAAACGCCAGAAGCCTACTATGCCCAGGCGCGCGAGATGTTTTTTACCGCGCATCCCGACTTTCAGTCTGCACTTGATGAATTAACGGAGAGCGATGCCCGTGCAGCTAACCTGTCACTGCGACAGCTGCGCGAATGGCATGCCGAACGCATCTATGCGGCCTTTTTGCGGCAGAAGAATCTGGATGGAATGATCTTTTCTATTCAGCTCGCTGAGCCGGATAAAGCGGTGGCGGCTGAAGCTATCGAGACTTATCTCAAATCTCATGCTGAGTCGCTGGGGATGAGCTGGGAAGAGTTTTGCATCAAAAACGAGCTTTAATCAGGGACGCGCTGAAGTTGTATATTGCAAACACCTCCAACCAGTTCCGGCACTGCAGATAAAATTGTACTAACCGGGGGAAAGTGTATAACTTCGGCGTGCGACTCAGGTCGTGATTGTCCTTTAACGAATAGTGCTGATGCACTGCCTCTGCAGGTGTTGTCTCAATTCCACCTCCAGAGGCGAATTTTTTTATCCGCCCCTACCCTTCACCTTCCGTCGCTTTACCCTTTACTTCAACATAACTCGCTACCGCCAGCAGACGATTAATATGCGTCAGCAGCAGATCCACATCAGACTGCAGAAACTCGGTCGAAGATTGCGAAGCGGTAACAATGGCATCCTGCACCGTTTCTGAAATAGTCAGCGAGTTGTCCTGTTTCGCCTGCACCAGCAGCGCCGCAACCAGCAGGGACTGCGCTTCAAGCTGCGCCGTCAACTCTTTTGCATCGACGTCCATCTTTGCCAGTTTTAGCAGAATATCAATTACCAGTTGTCGCATCGCGGACCTCCTAAAAGTAAGCCGCCATTATGTCGCGATGCGTGCGCATTTTGCTAGTCGAAGATTGAGGTTTATGCGAGATAAAAATTTACACGAAATCAGGCGCGCTGCCTTGCTACTGTTTTTATTTACAGTATTATATGTCAGCGATTTTGCCCTGAATGGATTGCCATCATGTTTGTTGAGTTGATTTATGACAAGCGCAACGTTGCCGGTTTACCGGGTGCTCGCGAGATGATTCGTGAGGAGCTGGAAAAGCGGGTGCATCGGGTGTTCCCTGACATTGAAGTTAAGGTCAAGCCGATGGAACGTAACGCGATTGATACTGATTTGAGTAAGAACGATAAAGCGACGGTTGCGCGGATTGTTGAAGAGATGTTCGACGAAGCGGAAATGTGGCTGGTGGCCGATTAATCCCTTAACGGCCACCACATCAGTTAGCGGGAGATGACTTAGCTCTCCTGCTCGCTGTGATTAACTTCAATCTCGATGTCCTGAATCGCGGCATCCAGATCTTCCAGCAGTTTACCCTGCTTATTCAGCAACGCATCGATTCGGTCGGCGTTGGTCTTGTCTTTATACTCACCCGCATCAAACGCTAACCATTGGCTGGAAAGGGTTTCGGTGTTGGTCTGAGCATAGTGACGCATCTCTTTTAGCTGAGAAGTCACGTCACGCAGATATTCAGTTTTGGTCTTGGTTTCTGTTGAATCGCTCATGCTAAATTTCCTTCTGGTCATCTATCCAAAGTGAGTAGGCTTAGCGGTTCATCAACCGGCCAATCAGCGGGCCTGCATTCAGGTACAAAATGTTGCCCGGATATTTAAAACTAGTCGATAATAGCGAAGCCGCATTAAGAATAATCGGAAGTTATGGTTTATGACCGGATTTCACGGCTGGCACCTCACTCTCAGTGACGACCTCTTTGACTTTTATGACCGTTTTGTCGGCTATGCGATCCGGTATTGCATCCAGCTTATGCTGTATTGCTGCAACCTGATCGGTCAGCAGCTCCACTCTGTCATCACGCCGCGCCGCAATTAAGCGGTAATCCGCCCGAATCTCCTCGACCCGCTTGTTTGCGGTGTTACTGACGTAGAGAAAAATGATCGTCATCAGGATGCAAATCATCGAACAGCTCAGCAATACGCAGCCGAGGATAACTTTGCGCCGGTAAGACATAGGTGCCTTAGTGCTATTAATCGTGGCCATCACTGCGATCCTCCAGAGTTGAGATAAGCCGATCAATCTCATTACGAAATTTATCGTTCTGATCGGTTTCGGTCATTGCCAGTAAAATCCCTACCGCATTCTTGATTAACCGAAGATCCGTTTCGAGTGTCGAGATACGCCGCAGATTCCTGTCGTGCCGTTCGCGTAATTCATCGTTCTCCTCCCGTATCAGCACGTTGCTCTCTTTCAGCAACACCACCTGCTCTTTGTAGCTGGTAATAATTTCGCCGCCGGCTCGATTACTGGTAACGATTGACGCAATTCCCGCCAATAACGGTTTCCAGAACAGTGCTGCTGCCCCCCCACCCAGAACTAACGCACCCATACTGGTAATCAGACTACTTTCCATGCCACACCCCTTTGTACGGTAAGGTCTCTGGAACTTACTGCGTGCTGCTTAGCCACGTCCCCCGCATGAAATTTAAGATTGCTTAAATACCAGGCTTAAGTATACTTAAGTCACTCTCAACCAAAAAGTCAAGCTTATGAAAAACGAAACGCTGGGTGACCGCATCCGACTCCGACGTAAATCGCTGCAGTTAACGCAGAAGCAATTGGCGCAACAGGTAAAAGTGTCCCATGTGGCGATTTCGCAATGGGAAAAAGAGGAGACGCTGCCGCGCGGTGAGAACCTGCTGCGGCTCGCCGAAGCGCTGGGCTGCGCACCGGCTTTTCTGATAGATGGGGATGGTCCTGTTTTCAGCGAAAGCGCCTGGAGTGGTCTGCACCAGATCCCACTGCTTGCACAGCGCGACGTGCCGCGATGGCTGAGCGAGGCCGGTTCCGTCCGGCATGAACTGCTGATGCATAACGACATGGCGCTTTCACAGCAGAGCTTTGCCTTCCGGGTAGAAGAACAGGCGATGACGCCCGCGATTCTGCGGAATGATGTGGTGATCATCGATCCCACGCAGTCACCTCAGCCCGGCGACTGCGTGCTGGCATTGCAGCAGCAGGTCGTGCTGCTACGCACCTGGCGTCAGCGCGGCAGTGAAAATGGCGTCATGCAGTTTGAACTGGCACCGGTCAATATCAACTTCCCTGAGCTGCAATCCAGCCGGGACAGCCTGAAGCTGATTGGTACGCTGGTGGAACTGCGACGCTACCGCCAGCCATAAAAAAACCCGCCGTGCGCGGGTTCACTTTTCATCGTACAACGGTGCTGAGTTTATAGCCGGGCAACTACAGGGCATCGGTCAATTGATCTACCACCACTTTGCCCTGCAGATCGGTCTGCATAATGCGGTAATTGACGGGCCATGAGCGGCGGGTACTGAGTTTATCGAACAGGGTTACGCCGCCTTTTTTAACTCCCTGGCTATTTACAATAATCCATTCGGTGACCTCTTCCTGACCACGATTTTTCAGGCTCAGCGAGCGTTGTTCGATTAACTGATCTTCAGCTTCAATCTTTAAATAGTCTCTTAACATAATTTCTATCTCCTGGTAACGCAGGCCACTATATGCCTTTTGCTAATCCTTTCAATCGAATTTATTTATCGATCTGTTTATCGACGGGAATGTGACCTGCCGCAAGCGACATGACAGGTTTGTCCATTACTGCATCAGGGATTCCCGGTTAGCATGAACCTGCTGTACACACCCAAACATCGAAAAATGACGTGTTCAGTATGAGAGAAACTCCGATTAGCCCGCCGCTGGCGGGCTTTTTTTTCTTCTTTAATCCGCTGCGCATGCGGGATGTCAGTGCTGGTCTAAACTTAAGAGACTGGAATAAAAGGAGAGAGTTATGTTTAAGCACAATACGAATGAAGAACGTAAGAAAGAAGGTGATGTCAGCAAAAGCCTGCCCGAAGCCGCGCCAAACGCTGGTAATGCTTACGAGGAAGATGATCATCCTGCCACTGATGCGCCGAAAGATCATGGCGAAGTGCCGCGCAAAAATGATGACAGCCAGGATGACAAAAAAGATCCTTACAAGGCAAGCTGATGTGCGAGAGGCGCGCCCGCTGGGCGCGCTGGTCAGCGTTAAGATTTAATGAGATCGGCAAGCTGGTACTGATTTTCAACCAGCCAGGCTGGAAAATGTTCGGATGTCACCGGCACTATCTCCATCCTTCGCGGACGGTTCCAGATATCAATATTGTTCTCAACGCAGCGCCGTATATGATCCGGATTGTTAAATTCGGGACAGTTACGTTCGGTATGAGAAATCGAAGACATTTTTTCACTGATGCGCTCATCGCTCATTACCCAGGAAAAATGCCATCCTCCATTCTTAATGGTTTTTGTCCGGAAATTTAGCCACTTCCAGCGCAACCAGTTCTCGCGTATCGGTGTACCACGACGCTTAACATTGCGAAGCAATTCCGGTTGCCCCATAAAAAAGTCTCGTAGCGTTTTACAGGTCACCATTTTCGCCAGGGTGGCACAGCGCGGTGTGCCGTCGTCATTTAAAACCCGGACATTAAATTTAAAATTGAAATATTGCTGATGCAGCGTCGTGCAAAGATGTTGAGGACTGAATGCTTTTATCGCCTCGGGTCGGGGAACTTCATCGACGTCGGACACAATAACAATATCATCATCCTGCGCGCCGGCCAGCCCCTGCATAATCTGATTACGTGCAGTGGCTTCATTTTCCCAGGGATCTGTCTCTCCCGCATTAACCACAGAACTATTCGATTTAAAGGCTTCCTGATAAAATCTGGGCGCAATATCGTTAATAATATAAATAATTTTATCGCGGAAACGATCGAACTTCTCAATATCAAAATGAAGCTTTTCCCGGCGTTTTCCGGTAAAGGTATAGCGCGATTCCACAATGACAAACCGATCAACAACATGCTCAAGCGTGTTCAGACGCATCTCAAGCAAGATATCTTCATCGTAGTACAGAAAACAGTCATAAATCATAATATTCAGAGGCACTTAAGTAGTAAGGATTTTCATCAGGACACCTCAACATGCGTAACACAACAGAGGTATAACGCCTTTTACTGGGTCGTTTTTTAGTGAACCTGATGTGTGTGTAATGTACTGCGTAAAACTATCCATGTTTATAATAAACTGGCTAACAAAGGCTGCAGGCAATGATTTTCGGGCATCCACCTCAAAGCAGACTAACGACATGATGAGCAACTGTTCAGAGTGATATTTACCTGACATTCACCTGACAACGGTTAACACCAGCAGACAGCATGAGTCACCTGATGCGGCTACCTTTTGTTTATGCTCATTGCTTACATCATAATGCGTTGCGCAGAATGTTACATATAGTCCGTAACGCCAGCAATATTAAGCGCAGATTTTTGATTAAAATGAGCGATACGATCAATATCCGGATATTATTGGTCAACAAAATAACTATGATGGTTTCGTTCATGAAGAAGATCATTATTGCCCTGAGCATAAGTCTGTTGGGCGGATGCGTAGATATGGGACGGGTTGGATTACATCCGACAACAAAAACCGCTTATTTCGACGGTCATCCTTTTCAGGTTGAATCCTGCCTTAGCGTAGCGGCACAGGATCAAAGACTCTATCTGGAGCAGGATGAACCTCTGCCGGATGGCACGAAGCGATATAATCTTGAGCAGGATGATGAAACCGTGGCCTGGGTTGAAATTGCAAAGTTCAGCCATCATCAGACCAGTGCGACATTTTACTATGATCCAAAAGCATCAGATATCAGCACAGCAGTTTCAGCGATGATCGGGCGGTGCAAAACATCACGATAAATGCCGCGTCGGCATGGATGTGATGCAGGATGGACGACCAGGAGACAGAATAAGTTGTCAGGCCAGCCAGAGCGCAAGCGCTTGCCTGACAATCTTTCTCACTCTTCTCTCAAAGGCTTTTATCACGCCCGCTTCAGGGTTATGCCATGTTCAGGAGTAGGCAGTCAAATCTCAGCCTATTTAGCCTGCTCGCAATCATAGGCGCCTCGTATGCGGATCTGACTCTGGCTGGTGCGGACGATTTCAGCTCTTAACAGCCCTTTGCCCTGACGGTTCGTCAGCTCCATATCCACCATTCCCGGCGCTTTGCTGTTTTTCACCAGCAGTTTGACGGTCGCGTTGTCGTAATCGCCCTTCTCTTTCGCAAAGGTGACTTTCTGCGTTTTTGCGCGTTCTCCATTCACCGAGAACCAGCCGCTCTTGTCAGGTTTAAGATAGAACGGCCCGCACTGCGTGGCAGCAAAGGCTGGAGCCGATAAGCTGATTAACGATGCGATAAGGATAAGTTTTTTTAGCATTGGGCTGGCGTCCTGCTGATGGGTGATGAGGGGTCGGGTCAGAGAGTCAACGCACCTTCTGGCTTAATGACGAGGAGTATAGCTAATGGCCATGGCATGATCACCTGTATGCTACGGACAGGGCGGTTCAGGATACTTAGCGCAAAACACCCTTTTAAAAATATGTCGAACAAAATTGACTGTACTATCTTTCATCTCCCTGAACGTGCTATGGCACAGCCTTCGACTGCCGTATGCGCATCAGGGTTGATACTGTGTAATGGGACAATATAAATTCTTATATTGACATTGCCTTTATGGCGCTATCACTCTTTAGGTCTGAGCTCAATGCTGGCCAGAACTATAATCATCACTACACCCACTTCCAGGCAGCAGATTCCCTGATGGAAATCTAATGGCATGTGATCTATCGCTCTGTTAACTGGATGAGATGAAAGCAAGCGGAAACCCTCTGCCCTGTGTGTCGCTTAGCTGGAAGCCAAATATGGTTGTGCAGAGTTGAATGGAAGAGATCTTTTGAACAAATCGGCACAGTCTACAAACACATCCATTTCTTGTCTCTATGCTTGTAAGCATTTTATTAAATGGTAAGATCCAGGAAATTTTTATAAAGGAAATCTTTGTGTCAACAACATCGACCAGAGGTCAGGCAACGCGGTATGCCTTAGTAGGGCTGACAAATACCGGTATAACAGGCTTAGTAATATTTTCCCTTATGCACTGGGGCTTGGGAGTATATGCATCCAATGCTGCAGGGTATACAGCTGGCATTCTTTTCAGCTTTGTTGCTAACTCACTGTTTACTTTTTCTGCTGAAATCTCACTACCAAGACTTGCACGTTTTCTGGTTTCAAGCTTTTTTTGCTGGATATTAAACATTATTGCTATTAAATTATTCCTGATTTTCATGCCCTCTTACGCTTATGTAGCACAGTTTATAGGCATGGTGATCTATACAGTTACGGGATTTCTGATTAATAAGTTATGGGTAATGAAATAATGAATATTCCCACGTTAGATATAATTGTCCCTTGTTATAATGAGGAAGATGTTTTTTTACATTGCCTTTCAGAACTTCAGATGATTCTGACAAGTTTAATTGATCGTCGCATAATATCTCGCCACAGCTCAATAACTTTTATTGATGATGGCAGTAAGGATATGACATGGAGTTTAATTAGTCAGGCTTCGCTTCAGTCATCATTAATAAAAGGTATAAAGCTTTCATGTAATCGCGGTCACCAGATTGCTCTTCTGGCAGGATTAAACGAGTCAGACGCTGACATAACTATAAGTATAGATGCTGACTTGCAGGATGATACTGCCGTAATCGAAAAGATGGTAAGTGGTTACATGGAAGGATACGATATTGTCTACGGCGTCAGAAATGACAGAAAAACTGACTCAGGATTTAAAAGACTGACCGCTGAATTCTTCTATAAAATAATGAGCTGGATGGGGGTCAAACAAATCCCTAACCATGCCGACTATAGGCTTCTTAGCCGAAGGGCGCTAGATGCACTTCTGGAGTACAAAGAGCAAAACCTGTATATCAGGGGGCTTGTTCCGCTAGTTGGATTTAAATCTAAAAAAGTGTTTTATGCACGGGCAGCACGATTAGCGGGTGAGTCAAAGTATCCTTTGAAAAAAATGCTTGGGCTTGCCATTGAAGGGATAACTTCATTAACAGTAACTCCGCTTCGCACCATTGCTGCTCTTGGGTTTTCTATTAGCTTTATCTCAGTTTTTGCTGCACTTTACGCTTTGTTTGAGAAGTTTTCAGGAAATACCGTAGAGGGCTGGACTTCAGTAATGATAGCAATATTCTTCCTTGGTGGCGTTCAAATGCTTTCTTTAGGTATTATTGGTGAATATGTTGGTAAAATTTACATGGAAACCAAAGAACGACCCAAGTATTTTATTGAGGAAAAGGTTGCATTATGTGAGCAGCCAAATCAAGAACAACAAAGTTAATTTTGGTTATGGCATATTATTAAAATTTCTTGCTATGTTATTGTGTAATAAAGAGCATTTGCAAAAACTGATAATATGCCTACGCCAATGATTGCTAAAGCAACTTCCTCCCAGGATTGGATAGAACCTTCCGCCAGTAAGGTCGATTGGTTTCACTTCATCCTTCCCATTTTGCCAGCCCACTACAAATTTAGCCGAATTCAGGTAAATAAGCGATAGATATGAAAAGCACTCGGTAGAGCCTGCCGCCTGCCCTTAATCGTTTATCGGGTTAAAACAATATTGCTGAGCATGTACTTATTCAGGCATTCATTTTTCATTGTGCGTTAATACGCTCAATAAATCCGTCTGCATCGGCTTGCCCGGTTGGATAAGCCTAAGTTCAAGCAATGCTCAAAGGTCCATTGACTCAGTGCGCAACCCGTGGTTAGAGCGTCCATGATGAAATGCACTTACCAGGTAAGGTTCAGCGCATCCGGGCGAAGATGCGGAAACCGTCCGGCCGCCAGCATTTAAGACGGCGTTTATGTTTCACGCTCAGGACCTTAAGGGGCTAAATGTGGTATACCCGTTAGTGAAGGATTTAAAAGGCCTTTCGACGCAGCTATGCGTCGGATGCGCCTGTAATGAAAGCTTCCGCGATCAGGTGCCAATTCAGTGATTTGCCCTGATCAATATGCATACTTAGTCGGATCCTGAGACTAATAGTGGAAAGTCGACAGAGACAAACCTGCGAGCCTGCATGAACAACGTTGCAACAGACGAGTGCACACATTTACACCACAGCTTCCCGCTTCGGGTCTGTAATCAGTACTTACGGACAAGTGCCACCAGAATTGCCTCCTTATTCAGCATGTCTTCGTCAAACAACTTCCTGAGCCGGGCGTTCTCTTCTTCAATCACTAAAGTTGCTCACTCCAGGTCCTTCCATGCAGCAAGATTTCCTTCGTCAGGTATAGAAGGTGGCGTATGAAACAAAATGTCTGCGGCAGCTTTCCCGGGCAGAATCCTGTCTTATGCCTCGCGAAGAATACGAATGATTAATTCATTGAAGAAACGCTTATTAATGGGATATCCTCATGTTGCTGATGAAAACATTACTTATATCGAGGTGTATTAATCAACGGGCAGCAGCTCACCAACCTTTCAGCCTGCCGAAGCGAGTACGAAAAATATCGCATCGTCGTCGGGTGTTTTTTTCACAATCATGTTAAGATTATGATAATGTATGCAAGCTAAGATTAAAATTTTCAGAAAAATATAAACATTAGGGTGCGCAGTGGGATACTATAGACTTTTACTGGCGGTGATGGTTCTCTTTTCTCATTGCGGCTTGAAACTGCCAGGTTACAACCAGGGTGTGACTGCCGTAGTTTCATTCCTGATTATAAGCGGCTACGTAATCACAAAATTAATTTCTGCTAAATTTCCTTTTAAAAACGATATCAAATCATTTTATCTTGATCGCTCACTGAGGCTTTTTCCGCAATTCATATTTTATATGATAGTTACTACTTGCCTGTATATATTTTGTGATGGTACAACTAAGGTTGATGCAACTCAATTAATAGTAAATGCTACAATGCTTCCTCTGAATTTTTTCACTGTCTATTTTAACGATTACATCATAGTTCCTCAATCCTGGTCTCTTGGGCTGGAGATGCAATTTTACATACTCATACCTTTAATTTTGTTGAGCAAAAGAAAAGTGTTATCAGCTTCAATTTCTTTTGCCCTTTTCATCCCTGCTTATATTGGTCTGATCAACACGGACTATTTTGGATACAGGATGATTACAGGCACGCTATTCATTTTCCTGCTAGGTAGTATGATGGCGAGCAATGAGGTTAAATCTTTAGCATTTTTTTATTCTATTTCAACCATTATGCTTTTATTCTCTCTTAATAACAAATCTTTATCTCATGACTTCAATAAAGAGGTTCTTTCGGGAATAACAATCGGAGTCCCTGTTGTATGGATGCTATTTAAAGCTAACTTGAGAAGCTTCCTCGATCGTCTTGCAGGGGATCTCAGCTATGGCGTCTATCTGAATCATTTGATGTTCTTTTATTTGTATAACAAAATGGGTTTCAATGTTATTAGCGTAGGTGGTACGCTACTTATTCTTGGCTCATCATTAATCATGTCTTATGCTTCCCTGCGGTTAATTGAGCAGCCTTTTTACAGGCTAAGGCACAAAAAAATAAGGAAGGATACAGATCTCAATAAAACGTTTTGATTGCATTACTAATATTAATTTTTCTTTCCCATCATTTTATCTTGATCAAATTAATGGTAAAATTCTGCCATGATTTTATATGTAAATTATTATGTTAAAATTTTTTGTTATAGGATGTAAAATGAGCGTAATGAAAAGATTATTCCCACTCGTTTATTTATTGTTTAGTTTTGTTTTCTATACATGGCTATCTTATCAGTTCGGTTCCAATAGCGATAACATGTCTTCTCTTCTTATAGCAAGAGACTTAGCCAACGGAAATACATCTTTATCCGGATGGCATCTTTCAACTCAATCGTACCTTTTTTCAGATATAGTATGGACAGCGCTAGCTATAAAATTATTTGGTTTTACACCTGCGTTATCTCATGTGATGCCTGCAATTTTTTATTCATTCCTTTCCTATTTATCGATTAGAATAGTTTTACTAAAAAATAATAGCGGCCTATATTTAGTAGCTCCTGTTATTTTGATACCAACCTATTTCAGCATTGCTAATGCTATAGAACTTAACATCCATGGTGGGATATATCTATTATCAGTTGCATGTCTATATCTACTTTCTAATGAGTCCCTGAAGTCACCAATATCAAAGCTACTTATAGCATCTTTATTATGTGGCATTTTTGCTGAATCAGATAAATTAATAGTATTCATTTTTATAATACCTTGCTTTATTTCATCATCAATACATTATGTCCTTCAAAGAAAAAACAAAGATCTCATCATTGCTCTGGCATGTTGCTTATCAATTCTCATTTATAAAATTGCATCATTGATATTACCTTTGTATTTCAAATACGATGTACCCGGTATAGGTGGTCAATCCATCGCATCCATGCCCATAATGATTACTAATGCCATCCTTGCATATCAGGGGGTGCTGTATTATTTTTCAATAAATTTCAACGGAGATTCAATAACCACTGTCGTTTCTACGATAAAATCTTTATTTTTAATTATTTATATCGTGCTTTTTATTAGGTCGGCTATCAAGAGCTTTGGAAAATCCCTGGTTGATACGCTTCTAATTTTTTCTGTATTAGTTCCGTTTGGTGCATTCATCTTAAGCACCGTTGCTATTGATATTACATCTACCCGATTTCTGTTCTTCTCTGTATTAAGTGTAGCGTTACTCATTTCCAGAAATATAGCGATAAATAAGACTGCTTATAAAATAGCATTAATATTAATTGCAGTAAGTAATCTTGCCTGGATTTATAAATCACAGGAAACGGAAGAGAAATACTACTCAAAATTGGGAGATTTCTTGCAATCTCAAAACCTTTTAAATGGATACGGCGAGTTCTGGAAAGCTTCAATACTAACTTCTGTTAGTAAAGTTAACATCTATCCTGTCTTTACAGATGGAACGATCAGACCGCGATATTGGCTTTCTCGCGATGATTGGTATGAAAGAAATGGAAACTTCATGATTTCCCGTGACCAATCTGAGATTGATGCAGCAATTAATCAATTCGGTGAGCCGAAAAAAATTATTGATTTTCATGGGATGAAAATCCTTGTCTGGGATAAAATGCCTCTTCCACCTAATGGAGTTTCTTTCAAAAAAATCAAACCTGATTCATTACCGTTACGTAATTATAGGATTGATGTTGATGGTGGGATAAGGAGTAATGGAAATCAGGGATTTATGATTTCAGGTCCTTATGCCAGACTTAAAAAGGGAGACTATCAGATAGCCATGACTGGTCAGGTATATAGCGGCAATCCAGAAGCTGAAATATTTTCTTCAAAATCAGGGGTTTCTATTAAAATCCCGATGACAAACAGCGGTGATGATAGTGTTATAAAATCATCTTTCCATCTCGATAATGATGTAGATGATTTTGAATTAAGAATAAACGTTAGAGAAAAAGAAGAAGTTAAAATTTACGGATATTCAATATTCAAATAAAAAAACAGCCCCCAAGGGGGCTTTTTTTATAGATTAATAAGAATAATCATTCGGTTATATGAAATTCAGTTGCGGCCTCAGTTTTGATCTTAAAGAAGGCTGTATTGCTATCGATAACCTCCAAGGCTGGTGTGAATATAAGTTAATACTTTCCAACTCTTATATTGCTAGTTGCATAAGATTTGATATTAAAATCAGATAAAAAAGATGTTTAAGTCGCCACGGAATATCCAGACATATTATCTATATTGATAATAATGTTTTCTATATTCCATCGGTGGCATCGGAATGCCCGGACCATGCCTACACCTGCAGTTATCAATATTTCCATTTAATCAAAAATATCGCTATGAGCTTACTCCCGCTTTTCTAGATCATTTTTTAATCAATTCGCGTTTCAGTAGCTGACAAAATTTTATAACCGTTTATCGTGGCGTTTATCGCGACAACTCATGCAGCATTGCTGACTGCGCGATTGCAGAAAAGGGAGCCTCTCATGCTTTGTATACTGACTTCCCTGATCTCAGTAACCAGCAGGACCCCGCCGCCACATCGCCATTACATGTGTATTCAGGACAAGGAATTTATCATGAGGTGTGCATTATTGCAGCCAATAACATTCCGTGATTACAGATCAACTACAATCAGATACAACTAGCCTCCTGTATCCGTATAAAAGTGATCTCCTTGACCCAGCGCTCATCCAGGCGTCTGGATCAAACTGTCGCCGGAGTCTGGCAGGTGGCACGATACTGGATTAACATTTGCGTGCATGTCCCTTTTCAGTCAGCTTGAGTGCCCCTGATGTGGAAGCCAGACTCGTGGCGATTTAGCAAGCTTACATAAAACAATGACTAGAATAGTATCTTCGTTTTTAATCCTACCATACACCCCAACAATAATAATGAGAGTAGGAAACACAATTCATTTTCATCAATGCAGCAGGCATGTCGGGTAAAATTAAGAGAAGCCAGGCTGACCTGCCAGAAGTCCTATCTGTTCCAACATACTATATGTGTGCTGGTCACTTTCGGCTAGCGTAAATCCAAACTTCATCGCTAATCATATGGGGGATGTAAATGCTCAGAGGGTTTATCAGGTACGCGGATACTGCTTGAAGGAAAATGATGAGGCACTAAGGAGCATTCTGAAGGAAAAAATTTAACGAACTTGTCCTACAGATACTACACACCAAGTCGACCTCATCTAACTACCGATCAGATTCAATAAACCAGACTCACTAAACCTGCATATTCATAATTTCGCTATACGCCGACACCAGCTTGTTCCTGACCTGAATACCCATCTGCATTGAGATTGACGATTTCTGCAGATCGACCATCACATCATTAAGCGCGATACCGGGTTTCCCCATCTCAAAATCCTGCGCCTGGGTGCGGGCGGTGGTCTGCGTCTCGCTGATCTTATCCAGCGCCGCTTTCATAGTTGCACCGAAATCGATCTGATTAGGGGCTTCACTGCTGCGGTTGCTGGCCTGCAGTGAGGTCGCCTGAAGCTGCTGCAGTACGCCGTCAATTGCCTGAATGGACATGAACGATACCTTATAAAGGAGGATGATATTTTTTCTGTGGGGAAAAGTTAGCACGTTGTCAATGAGACAAAGCCGCTAAATGACATCAAAAACCCTACCTTATCCAGCCATCGAATTTTGCTTATCACCTAATAATGCCTGGCATTGAAGTGGAAATTTTATCTACGCAGGTCAGGGAGTCTGTTTTGCCATCTCAACTTACCCGGTCAATTACGTCAGGCAGGAAACGGTCATGAATGCGAGTACAGCCGCCACAACAGAACAAGAAAAGAAAGGCTTCGGTGACCTGCTCGCTCGCCTGCGCGCAAATCCGCGTATTCCTTTAATCGTCGCTGCCGCCGCCGTTGTAGCGATAGTGATCGCGATGGTGCTCTGGGCAAAGCAGCCCAGCTATAGCGTCCTTTATAACAACCTTACAGATGAAGATGGCGGTGCCATCGTCACGCAGCTGACGCAGATGAACATCCCTTATCGCTTCGCCGAAAATGGCGGCGCGCTGATGGTGCCGGAAGCGAACGTGCATGAGCTGCGTCTGCGTCTGGCTCAGCAGGGTCTGCCGAAAGGCGGCTCGGTGGGTTTTGAGCTGCTGGATAAAGAGAAGTTCGGTATCAGCCAGTTCAGCGAGCAGGTTAACTACCAGCGCGCGCTGGAAGGTGAACTGGCTCGTACCATCGAATCACTCGGCCCGGTTAAAAGCGCCCGTGTTCATCTGGCGATGCCAAAACCCACCTTATTTGTGCGTGAGCAGAAAGCGCCATCCGCTTCTGTCACCTTAACCCTGCAGCCTGGCCGTGCGCTGGATGAAGGCCAGATTCAGGCCATCGCCCACATGGTATCAAGCAGCGTCGCCGGTTTACCGCCGGGCAACGTCACCGTGGTCGATCAGACCGGTCGCCTGCTGACCCGCTCTGACTCCGCCGGTCGCGACCTGAATGATGCACAGCTCAAGTATGCCTCTGAAGTTGAAGCTCGCTACCAGCAACGTATCGAAGCGATCCTGAATCCGATTCTCGGTCAGGGCAATGTGCATGCGCAGGTTACCGCGCAGATTAACTTCGACACCGCCGAGCAGACCGACGAGAAATATCAGCCTAACGCTAACCCGTCGAACTCAGCGATTCGTTCGCGTCAGACCAGCACCAGCGACCAGTCAGGCAGCCCTTATCCGGGCGGCGTGCCGGGCGCGCTCTCTAACCAGCCTGCGCCAGCTAACACTGCGCCGGTGACGACGCCGAACAACAATGCCGCCAATGGCCAGAACGCCAATGGTCAGAATGCTAACGGTCAGAACAACGCGGCGAATAACGCTAACCAGACCACCAGCACCGCAGCGGCCAGTGCCGGACCGACCAACTCGCGTCGTGACGACACGGTGAACTACGAGCTGGATCGCACCATTCGTCATACCAAGGTCAACGTTGGCGACGTACAGCGTTTGTCGGTTGCGGTCGTGGTGAACTTCCGTGCAGATGATAAAGGCAAAGCAGTTGCGCTGAACGAACAGCAGCTGAAGCAGATTGAAGATCTGACCCGCGAAGCGATGGGCTACTCCCAGAACCGTGGCGACAGCATCAACGTGGTGAACTCGCAGTTCAACACTACTGAACCAGTGACCACCGATCTGCCCTTCTGGCAACAGCAGTCGTTCTTTGATCAGCTGATGAATGCCGGTAAGTGGCTGTTGATTGCCCTGGTCGCTTTCGTCCTCTACCGCAAACTGGTTCGTCCGCATCTGGTTCGCAAGCAGGCCGCAGAGAAAGCCGCCGCGGAAGCCGTTGCTGCCCGTGCGACTGAGCAACCGGAAGAAGAAGCCTTTAATGTGCAGCTCAGCAAAGATGAGCTGGATCAGGAACGTAAGTCTAACAACCGCATGAGCGCAGAAGTGCTGAGTCAACGCATCCGCGACATGTC
Source organism: Pantoea sp. RG18 (assembly GCF_025910075.1). NCBI lineage: Bacteria > Pseudomonadati > Pseudomonadota > Gammaproteobacteria > Enterobacterales > Erwiniaceae > Pantoea > Pantoea sp. RG18. The sequence continues at coordinate 560,613 of NZ_JAPCIL010000002.1, read as the reverse complement.
AGAAAACGATCCGCGCGTTGTAGCGCTGGTAATTCGCGAATGGATGAGTAAAGAGCTATGAGTCTGACCGGAACCGAAAAAAGCGCCATCCTGATGATGACTATTGGCGAAGAGCGCGCCGCGGAAGTTTTCAAACACCTGAACCAGCGTGAGGTCCAGCACCTGAGCGGCGCGATGGCCAACATGCGTCAGGTGTCACATAAGCAACTGACTGAAGTGCTGCGTGAGTTCGAGGCGGATGCTGAGCAGTTCGCGGCGCTGAGCCTGAACTCCAACGAATACCTGCGTTCGGTGCTGACCCGTGCGCTGGGCGAAGAGCGCGCCTCCAGCCTGCTGGAGGACATTCTCGAAACGCGCGAAACCACCAGCGGCATGGAAACGCTCAACTTTATGGAGCCGCAGGCTGCTGCCGACCTTATTCGCGACGAGCATCCACAGATCATCGCCACCATCCTGGTCCACCTCAAGCGTGCCCAGGCCGCCGATATTGTGGCGCTGTTCGACGAACGTCTGCGTCACGACGTGATGCTGCGTATCGCCACGTTCGGTGGTGTCCAGCCAGCCGCGCTGGCCGAACTGACCGAAGTGCTGAACGGCCTGCTGGATGGCACCAACCTCAAGCGTGCGAAGATGGGCGGCGTGAGAACCGCAGCCGAGATCATCAACCTGATGAAAACGCAGCAGGAAGAGGCGGTTATCGAAGCCGTACGCGACTTCGATGGCGAACTGGCGCAGAAAATTATCGACGAGATGTTCCTGTTCGAAAACCTGGTGGCAGTGGACGACCGCAGCATCCAGCGTCTGTTGCAGGAAGTGGAGTCCGAGCAGCTGCTGGTTGCACTGAAAGGTGCCGAACAGCCACTGCGCGAGAAGTTCCTCAAAAACATGTCAGCCCGTGCGGCCGACATCCTGCGCGACGATCTGGCCAACCGTGGTCCGGTGCGTATGTCCGCAGTGGAAAACGAACAGAAAGCGATCCTGCTGGTGGTACGCCGCCTGGCCGAGTCAGGCGAGATGGTGATTGGTGGTGGCGAGGAAACTTATGTCTGATGCATTTTCTGCGCGCCCCTGGCAGCTGTGGCAGCCCACGGATTTAGGCCGTTTCGATGAGCCTGCTGAACCGGAGCTGCAGCCAGAAATTTACGAAGCTGAAGATGGCGTTGATGAGCAGCAACAGCAGCTCGAACGCCTGCAGCAGCAGATGCGTAAAGAGGCACAGGGTCAGGGTTACAACGAAGGCTATCAGCAGGGTGTGACCGAAGGCCAGAAAGCCGGTTACGACGCTGGTTTTCAGCAGGGTCTGGCCGATGCCCAGCAGCAGCAGGCGCCACTTCAGGCGCGTATGCAGCAGCTGGTAACCGAGTTCCAGAACACGCTGGAATCGCTGGACAGCGTGATTGCGGCGCGTCTGATGCAGCTGGCGCTGGAAGCGGCACGTTCGGTGATTGGTCAGGCGACCACGGTGGATGGCACCGCCCTGCTGCGCCAGATTCAGGGTTTACTGCAGCAGGAACCGATGTTCAGCGGCAAACCGCAACTGCGCGTTCACCCGGATGACTTACAACGCATTGAGCAGACCCTGGGTCCGACGCTGGATCTGCACGGCTGGCGGCTGATCGCTGACAGCACCCTGCATCCTGGCGGCTGTAAACTCAGCGCAGAAGATGGTGACCTGGATGCCAGCGTCGCGACGCGCTGGCAGGAACTCTGCCGTCTTGCCGCACCGGGAGAATTGTAATGACCACTCGTCTGAATCGCTGGCTCGGCTCGCTCGATGCCTTTGAGAAACGCATCGCCCAGGTGCAGCCGGTGCGCCGTTATGGCCGCCTGACTCGCGCCACCGGCCTGGTGCTGGAAGCGACCGGCTTACAGCTGCCGCTGGGTGCGACCTGCGTAATCGAACGCAACGATGGCAAAACCATCAGTGAAATTGAAAGCGAAGTGGTGGGATTCAACGGTCAGAAGCTGCTGATGATGCCACTGGAAGAAGTGGACGGCATTTTACCGGGTGCGCGGGTCTATGCGCGCCAGAACGGAGAGAACCCGCAGGCAGGCAAACAGATGATGCTGGGGCCGGAACTGCTGGGCCGCGTACTCGATGGCAGCGGGCGACCGCTGGACGGCCTGCCGTCTCCGGATACCGGTTATCGCGCGCCGCTGAACACCCCGCCGTTTAACCCGCTGCAGCGTACGCCGATCACCGACGTGCTGGATACCGGCGTGCGGGCGATCAACGCCCTGCTGACGGTCGGTCGCGGGCAGCGTATGGGCCTGTTCGCCGGTTCGGGTGTGGGTAAAAGCGTGCTGCTTGGCATGATGGCGCGTTACACCAAAGCGGACGTTATCGTGGTCGGTCTGATTGGCGAACGTGGCCGCGAAGTAAAAGATTTTATCGAGAACATTCTCGGCGCTGAAGGCCGCGCCCGTTCGGTAGTGATCGCCGCCCCGGCCGACGTTTCGCCGCTGCTGCGTATGCAGGGTGCCGCTTACGCCACGCGTATCGCAGAAGATTTTCGCGACCGCGGCCAGCATGTGTTGCTGATTATGGATTCCCTGACCCGCTACGCCATGGCGCAGCGTGAGATCGCGCTGGCGATTGGTGAGCCGCCGGCCACCAAAGGCTATCCGCCTTCCGTATTCGCCAAACTGCCTGCGCTGGTTGAGCGTGCCGGTAACGGCATCGACGGCGGCGGCTCAATCACCGCCTTCTATACCGTCCTGACCGAAGGCGACGATCAGCAGGACCCGATCGCCGACTCCGCGCGCGCCATTCTCGACGGCCACATTGTGCTGTCGCGTCGGCTGGGCGAAGCGGGTCACTATCCGGCCATTGATATAGAAGCCTCGATCAGCCGTGCGATGACCTCGCTGATCGATGAGAACCACTATGCGCGGGTGCGCCAGTTTAAGCAGTTGCTCTCCAGCTTCCAGCGTAATCGCGATCTGGTCAGCGTCGGTGCTTATGCCGCGGGCAGTGATCCGATGCTTGATAAAGCGATTACGCTCTATCCGCAGATGGAAGCCTTCCTGCAACAGGGCATCTTTGAGCGCAGTGATTACGACGACGCCAGCCTGCATCTGCATGCGCTGTTTGGCTAGTCACACGAATTAACGCGAGGTAACGGCAATGAAAACTGCAAATGCCATCGATACGCTGCGCGACTTAGCGGAGCAGGATCTCGAACGCGCTGCCATCTATTTAGGCGATATGCGTCGCGGCCAGCACGCCGCGAACGAGCAGCTGACGATGCTGCTCGACTATCAGGACGAATATCGCAACAAGCTCAACGATGACATGTCGTCGGGCATCGCCAGCACCCGCTGGACCAACTACCACCAGTTTATTCAGACGCTGGAAAAAGCGATTGAGCAGCACCGCAACCAGCTTAATAACTGGAATCAGCGGCTGGAACAGGCGCTGATCAACTGGCGTGACAAACAGCAACGGCTGAACGCCTATCAGACGCTGATTACGCGCGCAGCGGAAAATGCATTACGACAGGAAAACCGTCTCGATCAGAAACGGATGGACGAATTTGCCCAACGGGCCGCATCGAGGAGAGGTGAATGATTACGCTGCCAAACATTGCTATGAAAGCGACGGTAAAAACCGACGCAGAACCCTCAGTCTCAACTGACCTTGTTGCGGGTGCCGATGCCCTGCCGCAGGACTTTCTGACCGCACTGGGAAACCAGTTACTCGGCCTGGCTAAACAGCAGGGAAAAGCGGCGCAATCCGCTGACGTCAAAGCAGAAACTGCCGATGACGCCCGCCCGAAGGCCCCGCTGAATGCCCTGATGGCAGCACTGGAAAATCCTGCTGCGCTGACCGCTCTGTTTAAGCCGGAAAATATTAAAGGTGGGTCAAAATCAGCCGATGATAAAGACAAGCCGGACGTTGCACCCTTAAGCGCCAGCGATATGCAGAATATGCAGGCACTGTTCGCCATGTTACCGGGTGTAGCGGCTGTTACAGCCACCACGTCGACCCCGGTCAGCAGTGAAGCGGGCGAGATGATCGCCCAGACCGATACCGGCCGGAAAAGCCAGAGCTCGCTGACGCAACTGCTGAACAGCGCGCAGCAGAGCCACGCACCGGGCGAAGATGAAAAGTCTGATGCCAGAAGCGACGCACAGAGCAAACCTGCCGTCACCACTGCCGCCAGCCAGAGCAACAACACGGCGCAGAGTGCGACCAGCAGCGGCCTGACGCTCGACAGCAGTTTCCAGCAGGCGCTGAGCAATATGGTTAAGCAGGATGATCAGGCTGCGATTAAAGCCAGCATCAGCGATAACGCGATAAATGCTACGCCAATCGCCACCGCCAGCAGCCTGCCTGCGCCGGTGACCGCCTCCGCGACCACCAGCACACCGTCAACGCCGATGCTGAACTCACAGCTGGGCAGCGACGAGTGGCAGCAGGCGCTGAGTCAGCAGATTGTGATGTTCAGTCGCAACGGCCAGCAGAACGCGGAGTTGCGTTTACATCCGGAAGACCTTGGCGCTATCCAGATCAGCCTGAAACTGGATAACGACCAGGCACAAATTAATCTGGTTTCCAGTCATAGCCACGTCAGAGCAGCACTGGAAGCCGCGATACCGCAGCTGCGCAGCGCGCTGGCAGAGAGCGGTATCAACCTGGGCGAGAGTCAGGTGAGCAGTGACAGTTCCGCGCAGGGCCAGCAATTCCAGCAGCAGCAGGAGGCGCGCCGCGATGGACAGCATGGCCGCTTCTCCCTCACCCAGGACAGTGACACCGACATTACGCCGATCGCCGTTCCCGCCGCCCTTCAGGCTCGCGTTAACGGCAACAGCGCCGTCGACACTTTCGCCTGACAGCGGCAAACGCTGAAGGTAAGCGTAAAACCCGCGTCTTTTCTACCCATTGGTTTGACTTAAGACGCGGATAATCTGTCTCGTGAGCCGAGAGGCTTGCCCATAATTCACAGGAAGTAACTGCACCATGTCTGATAACGCGAAAGCAAAAAAAGGCAGCAAACGTAAACTCTTAATACCAGTGCTGCTCATTTTGACGCTGGCCGCTTGCAGCGTGGCAGGCTATGCAGTCTGGCGAATGATGAATAAACATGAGGGCGATAAGCCTGAGGTGGCGAAAGTTGAACCGCCTCCCGCTCCGGTCTTTTTTGCACTTGATACATTTACGGTTAACCTGGTCAATCCCGACAACGATCCTGACCGCGTGCTTTACGTAGGCTTTACCCTGCGTCTGGCCGATGAGGATACCCGGCGTCGGATGAATGACTATCTGCCTGAGGTGCGCAGCCGTTTGCTGCTGCTGCTCTCGCGTCAGAGCGCTGCGGCGCTGGCGACAGAGCAAGGAAAGCAGGCGCTTGTTGAACAAGTCAAACAGGCGCTGACACCCCCGCTGGTAAAAGGTCAACCTCCGCAGGCTGTAAACGATGTGCTGTTTACTGCCTTCATTTTGAGGTGAATCAATGGGCGATAGCATTCTCTCCCAGGCTGAAATTGACGCCCTTTTAAACGGCGACAGCGGCAGTGCGGAAGAAGAAAAGAAACAAAACGGACCGGAAGGCGATATTCGTCCTTACGATCCGAACACCCAGCGCCGTGTGGTTCGCGAGCGTTTGCAGGCGCTGGAGATTATTAATGAGCGTTTTGCCCGTAGTTTCCGTATGGCGCTGTTTAACCTGCTGCGCCGTAGCCCGGATATCAGCGTCGGGGCGATCAAGATTCAGCCGTATCACGAGTTTGCCCGCAATCTGCCGGTGCCAACCAACCTGAACCTGATCCACCTGAAGCCGCTGCGCGGCACCGCGCTGGTGGTGTTCTCACCGAGCCTGGTGTTTATCGCTGTCGACAACCTGTTTGGTGGCGACGGACGTTTTCCGACCAAAGTCGAAGGCCGTGAGTTTACCCATACCGAGCAGCGCGTTATTCGCCGCATGCTGAAGCTGGCGCTGGATGGTTACAGCGACGCATGGAAGGCCATTTATCCACTGGACGTCGAGTATGTACGTTCAGAGATGCAGGTAAAGTTCACCAACATCACCACTTCACCGAACGACATCGTGGTTAACACGCCGTTCCAGGTGGAGATTGGTAACCTGGTGGGTGAGTTTAATATCTGTATCCCGTTTTCAATGATTGAACCGCTGCGCGAGCTGCTGGTGAATCCACCGCTCGAAAACTCACGTCAGGAAGATAACCACTGGCGCGATAACCTGGTCAAACAGGTGCAGCACTCTGAGCTGGAACTGATCGCGCACTTTGCCGAAACCTCACTGCGTCTGTCACGGATTTTGCAGCTGAAACCCGGTGATGTGCTGCCGATTGAGAAGCCGGAACGCATTATCGCCCATGTCGATAGCGTCCCGGTCTTAACCAGCCAATATGGCACGATGAATGGTCAGTACGCGCTCCGTGTCGAACACCTGATTAACCCGATTTTGAATTCGCTGAACGAGGAACAGCCCCATGACTGACAGTAATAAACCGTCTGACGATATCTCTGCGGACGATCTGTGGGCTGAAGCGATGAATGAGCAGGTCGGCAGCGGCAGTGCGCCGCAGACCGACGAAGTCTTTAAATCATTCGACAGCGGCAACGTCGCTGGATCGCTGCAGGATATCGATCTGATTATGGATATCCCGGTGAAACTCACCGTGGAACTGGGTCGCACCAAAATGACCATCAAAGAGCTGCTGCGTCTGGCGCAGGGTTCAGTGGTGGCACTGGATGGCCTGGCGGGTGAGCCGCTGGATATCCTGATCAACGGTTATCTGATTGCTCAGGGTGAAGTGGTGGTGGTGAACGACAAATATGGCGTGCGCATCACTGACATCATCACCCCATCTGAACGTATGCGTCGTCTGAGTCGCTAAAGAGTCACATTATGAATAGCCAGAATCAAACGCTGCAACCGGCTGCACCGCACGCTCAGGCGATATCGACCGGCTCCATGCTGGCCCAGGTCAGCAGCGTGTTAGCCGTGATTATCTTATTGATTCTGGCCTGCGCCTGGCTGGCACGCCGTGTCGGCTTCGCGCCGAAAAAGGTCAGCGGCCAGGAGCTTAAACTTACAGCCAGCGTCTCAGTGGGCCAGCGCGAGCGGGTGGTGATTGTCGATACCGCTGATGCGCGTCTGGTGCTGGGCGTAACCGCACAGCAGATTACCCATCTGCATACTTTGCCGCCGGGTGAACCGGTCTCTGTGACGCCGGTTAACAGTGCGCCACAGGATTTTCGTCAGCTGTTACAGAACCTGGTTAAACGTCCCGGAAAACCACAATGATGCGTCGACTGCTTCCTTTATTGCCACTGTTGTTACTGGCACCGGTTGCCCATGCCCAGTTGCCGGGTCTGGTGAGTCACTCGCTGCCGAATGGCGGTCAGAGCTGGTCACTGCCGGTACAGACGCTGGTCTTTATCACTGCGCTGACCTTTATTCCGGCCGTGCTGCTGATGATGACCAGCTTCACCCGTATCATCATTGTGTTTGGTTTGCTGCGTAACGCCCTGGGCACGCCCTCTGCGCCGCCTAACCAGGTGCTGCTCGGACTGTCGCTGTTTCTGACCTTCTTTATTATGGCGCCGACCTTCGACAAGATTTATCAGGATGCCTATCTGCCGTTCAGCCAGGACAAGATCAGCATGGAAGTGGCGATTGATAAAGGTGCCCAGCCGCTGCGCGAGTTTATGCTGCGTCAGACCCGTGAAGCGGATTTAGCCCTGTTTGCCCGTCTGGCGAATACCGCCCCGATTGCCGGTCCTGAAGCGGTGCCAATGCGTATTCTGCTGCCCGCCTATGTTACCAGCGAGCTGAAGACGGCTTTCCAGATTGGCTTTACCGTCTTTATCCCGTTCCTGATCATCGATCTGGTGGTTGCCAGCGTGCTGATGGCGCTGGGGATGATGATGGTCCCGCCAGCGTCCATCGCGCTGCCGTTTAAACTGATGCTGTTTGTTCTGGTCGATGGCTGGCAACTGCTGGTCGGTTCACTGGCGCAAAGCTTCTACTCCTGATCCCCCTTTTCTTACCGGAGCAACACATGACACCCGAATCAGTAATGGTAATGGGACAGGAAGCGATGCGCGTCGCCCTGATGCTGGCCGCCCCGCTGCTGCTGGCCGCACTGGTCAGCGGTTTGCTGATCAGCCTGATCCAGGCCGCGACCCAGGTCAACGAACAGACCTTATCCTTTATTCCTAAGATTCTGGCGGTTGCCACCACCGGTATCATTGCCGGCCCGTGGATGCTGAATCTGCTGCTGGACTATATCCGCACCGTCTTTACCAACCTGCCTTACATCATCGGCTGATGATTACTCTCGACAGCAGCCAGCTGGTTCAGTGGGTCAGCCAGTTCTTCTGGCCTCTGGTGCGCATCATGGCGCTATTCGCCACCGCACCGATCCTCAATGAACGATCCGTCAGCAAACGTGTCAAAATCGGTCTGGCGGTAATGATCACCTGGCTGCTGATGCCGCTGTTACCTGCGGTCAATGTCACCCTGTTTTCCCCTGAAGGCTTCCTGCTGCTGATTCAGCAGATGCTGATTGGTATTGCACTCGGCTTCACCATGCAGTTCGCTTTTGCTGCCGTGCGCCTTGCCGGGGAAGTGATTGGTCTGCAGATGGGCATCTCGTTCGCCACCTTTTTCGATCCTGGCAGCCGTCTTAACATGCCGGTGCTGGCCCGTTTTCTCGACATGCTGGCGATGTTGCTGTTCCTGACCTTTAACGGACACCTGTGGCTGATCTCGCTGCTGGCGGACAGTTTTCATACGCTGCCGATTGGCGGTCAGCCGCTAAATGCCAATGCGTTTATGGCGCTGGTGAAATCTGGCGGATTAATTTTCCTTAATGGCATGATGTTAGCGCTGCCCTTAATCGTTTTGTTACTCATGGTAAATCTGGTACTGGGTTTGTTAAACCGTGTTTCACCACAGTTATCAATCTTCGCAATTGGCTTCCCGATTACCTTATCAGTCGGAATTTTAACCATCAGCTTGCTGATGCCTCTGCTAGCCCCGTTCTGTGAGCATTTGTTCGGTGAAGTATTTGATTTACTCGCCGTGTTCCTGACAGAACTATCCCGTCCCTGAACATTAAGTTTCTAACTATCTTTGCATAACGATACTTAAGTATCGCAAAACCATCCGTGCATTTTCCGAACCATGTTTTCCAGAATGCAACTAAGGAAATTCTGATAAACGTGCGGAGAGTCTGAAAATAATTCTTATTAAACCGGGCTTCGCGTATTTTAGTGGGGTGGTTCACAGGAGCGGTCAGACTGTGAATGTGCAGGCAAAATCGACAAGACACTGAATTTACAAGAAAAAAATCTTTAAGTGATTTTTCTTGTTAAAAAATGTTTTTTCCGGCATTGTCAACGCACGCTGAGACATCACACTTTCGTAAAACAAATGTTTTTGAGAATTGTCCTATCAGAAAACTCCTCGTTTTCAAGGATAGTGACCTGGCTCCCAAAAAAATGAGTCTTACTTAACCTCCGACATTTCACTGGCATTCCCCGCCATGGCCGGAGAATGTGTGACGTCATGGCAGCACAAATTTTTTGCAGAACGGGTCAGGGATGAAGACTTTTACGGGCGTTTGCCTGTTGCCAAACTGCACGAGCAGAATAAAAAAGTACCTAAGAAATCTCTCTCGTACCGCAACGCGTATTCATCGTTGATTTAAACGGATAACAAATTGGTGAGGGTCGCTATTATGCCAACTATTATTATGGATTCCTGCAACTACACACGCCTGGGATTATCAGACTACATGTCTTTAAAAGGAGTTAAGAAGAAGAATATCTCTTCTGTCTCCGATATTGAGCAACTACAGCAAAAATGTGAGCAATTAAACCCTGGTGTCGTCTTTATTAATGAAGATTGCTTCATTCATGAATCCGATTCCAGTGAACGTATCCGCAGCATTATTACGCAGCATCCTGATACGCTGTTCTTTATATTCATGGCGATTAGCAATATCCATTTTGAGGAATATCTCTACGTTCGTAAGAACCTGATTATTACATCAAAATCGATGAAGACATCGACCCTGGACTCCTTACTCAGCACCTATTTGCAGAAGAAGCTTAACCAGTCTGCGCGTATCTCTTCGGGCATGGATGTACATCCATTAACGCTGAGCCAGACTGAGTCAAACATGCTGAAGATGTGGATGTCAGGTCATGATACCATCCAGATCTCAGATAAAATGCAAATTAAGGCCAAAACGGTATCGTCACACAAAGGTAATATTAAACGCAAAATCAAAACCCATAATAAGCAGGTTATTTATCATGTGGTGCGTTTAACGGATAATGTGACTTCAGGTATTTACGTTAATATCCGCTGATCATAACAGCTGAAGAACCGGCCTCTCTGGCCGGTTTTTTTTTGCCCTGAATTGCGATCCAGGTCTCACTCTTACTGCTAAGCCTTTACGCTCTTTTGCCGATGTTATGCCTTATAACAACAGCCTCAAGAGAGCAAGGATATGAACACTGCACGAGATAATAATGGACAAAAAAGCGCAGGCATCTGGCAGAATCTCCGCCTGGTGCCGCTGTTTAGCCTGATCTTCGGCGGCATTTTGCTGCTGTTCGCACTCTGTATTGGTGTCGCCAGTTACTTTCTGATTTCCGGCAATCACTCCCTCGATGATGCCACGGACGAAATTCAGGTTCGTATGGGCCTCTCTAACAGTTCAAACCACCTGCGTACTGCGCGCCTGACCATTATTCAGGCCGGTGCCGCCGCGCGTATTGGTGAAATGGACGAGTTTCGCGCCAATATTGCCGCCGCCGAAAAACGGATCCAGCAGGCAAAAGCTGGCTTCGCGATTTATCAGGCTCGTGAAGTTAAGACGCCCGCGGATATGGAACTGGATGCCACGCTGCAGGCTCGCTTCAACGATTACATTACCAAAGGCCTGATACCGATGATTGAATCCGGTAAACAGGGCAGCTTTGAGGGCATCATCGCTCAGGAGACCGATGTAACCCGCAAACTGGATGACGACTATAACGCGGTGTTGCTGAAGGCGATCAAGATCCGAACTGATCGCGCCAATGCCATTACCGCCCAGGCCGATCAACAGTCGCGCATCGGCTTTATCTCCATGGCCGTGGCATTCAGTGCCGCCCTGGTGCTGGTGCTGTTGACCTTTGTCTTCCTGCGCCGCGTGGTGATTAATCCGCTGCGTCAGTCGGTGCTGCGTATCGAACGCATTGCGCAGGGTGATCTGACCTCCGCTCCCCTGCCCCATGGCCGCAGCGAGATTGGTACGCTCATCCATAACCTGCAACTGATGCAGCAGGCGCTGGTAACCACCGTTGGTACGGTGCGTGAAGGCGCCGTCGCGATTTATCAGGGCTCCAGCGAAATTTCAGCCGGCAACACCGATCTCTCTTCACGCACCGAGCAGCAGGCTGCGGCACTGGAGCAGACCGCAGCCAGCATGGAACAGCTTACCGCTACGGTGAAGCAGAACGCCGAGAATGCGCATCACGCCAGCCAGCTGGCCGCGGATGCCTCGGGTAAAGCGCGCAGCGGTGGCGAGCTGGTGAACAGCGTCGTGAAAACCATGACCAATATTTCCGGCAGCTCGAAAAAAATCGCTGAGATCACCAACGTCATTAACAGTATTGCGTTTCAGACCAACATCCTGGCGCTGAATGCGGCGGTAGAAGCGGCGCGTGCCGGTGAGCAGGGTCGTGGCTTTGCGGTGGTGGCCAGCGAAGTGCGTAATCTGGCCCAGCGCAGTGCACAGGCGGCGAAAGAGATTGAATCGCTGATTGCTGAGTCCGTCACGCTGATCAATGACGGTTCGCATCAGGTTGGCGCAGCCGGTAGCACCATGGGTGAGATTGTCGAAGCCGTACGTCGCGTTACCGATATTATGTCGGAGATCGCGGCGGCGTCAGACGAGCAGAGCCGTGGTATACAGCAGGTGAGCCAGGCGGTCACCGAAATGGATAACGTCACCCAGCAGAACGCCTCGCTGGTGGAAGAAGCCTCCGCTGCAGCGGCCTCGCTGGAAGATCAGGCGGGTAAACTGACGCAGGCGGTCGCGGCATTCCGCCTGCAGGACACGCCTGCAACCACAGGTGTGGCTGCTCGCGTCTCTTCACCGTTAAAGACACCGGCTCTGGCACCCCGTCCGGCGCTGGCAGGCGGCAGCGATAACTGGGAAACCTTCTGAGGTCACAGCGGTTAACCGTCAGTGGCTGATGTCAGCCGCGTAATCTCCGACAGCAAAAAGCCGCCTTTCCGGCAAACGGAAAGGCGGCTTTTTTATTGCGCGTCAGGCTCAGGCTTCGTGGTAAGGCTCCACGAAAATGCCATCCGGCTGGTGGGTCTCGTTAAAAAACCAGATGCCCAGCGGATAATCTTCCAGCGCCACCAGGAACATGGTGCCTTCATTAAACGGCTCCATAGCCAGAATGGTGCCAACACGACGCGGGCCGCCATCGGTTTTGACGCTGACGCGGTCATTTACCTTCATTTCGGTTCTCCAGATTATTGACTGAGTACAGTCTAAACGAAGAACCGTGGTGATGCAGCGCGTTAGCGACGGGCAATGACCCAGACGGCGTGGATGATACCGGGGATATAACCACAGAGTGTCAGCAGGATATTCAGCCAGAAGGCGCCGCCAAAACCGACCTGCATAAACACGCCCAATGGTGGCAGCAGAATAGCGATAATAATTCGTAAGATGTCCATAACCATTCCTTTAGGTATTGATAAAAATCAGCTTTATCGTTAACTATAGCTGAATCTGCTCTGTTTAGTCGAAAAGTCAGGTAAATCTGAGTAAGGAGAAACTTTTGCAATTCCTTAACATTTCACCGCAAGACTTCTTACGCGTCAGACCTTTAAACTCTTCTCACTGCACCACCCCATAGGTGCAGCCAACCTGAAAGTAACAAGGATTTTGCCCGCGCAGCGCGGGCTTTTTTTTGCCTGCGATCTCTTCGCTCCCGCCTTTCTGCCCTGCGTTCTATACTGATTACTCTGTTTGCTCTCAGGAGTCAGAAAATGACAGACGAAAAACAGCACGGCGATGCTCAGCCATCCGATCTGCAGATTGATGTCGAAGGTTTACTGGCGGCTATTCAGGCCAGAACGTCGGGAGAGGTACGGGAGTATATGGAGCAGGATCAGACGCCACGGCTGGAAGTAGAAGGCCGGGTTTTCCACTCCTATAGCGAACTGGCGGAGGCGTTTGAAATTGATATTTGTAATTATCGCGCCTATGAAGCGAACCGCTGAAATCGATTTCAAAAAAAACCCGGCGGGAAGGCCGGGTAAAAATTCAATTCGTTACACCAGGGAATTCTTAACACCCCTGCAGATTACCCTTTCCCGACTCCGAAACAAGCATCAGATATGCACGTTTCTGCAACCGATCGGGTAATTATGGAGCGACTGTTACCAAAAACACCGCGCCCGCCAGTCACTTAGCCCTGCACACTTCTTGCATACCCACTTTTACTGCGGTTTCGTTTTAAGAATTATCCTGGATTTCCAGCCAGCGTGGCAGGAAAAAAAGTGTGAGCCATATTCAACTATAATATTGAAAAATCGCCGCTTTAGCCGCGAATGTGATGAAAGGAGCCTGTTAATGCCCGATCTCCACCAGCCGTTAATGATAATTACCGATCTGGATGGTTCGTTACTCGACCATCATACCTATCGCTGGGATGCGGCCACCGAATGGCTTACCACGCTAAAGCAGTACGCTGTTCCGCTGGTGATCTGTTCCAGTAAAACGGCAGCCGAGATTATTCCGCTGCAAAAAAGGCTTGGCATCAGCGGTTCACCGTTTATTGCTGAAAACGGTGCCGTGGTGCAAACGCATGATCAGCAGCGTATTCGCCTGCCCGATAACACCCTGACCTATGACGCTATCTGCCAGCGGCTGGCTGCCTTGAAAACAGCGTACCGTTTTACCGGCTTTCATGATTTCTCTGATCCGGAAGTGGCCGCAATGACCGGCCTGAGTGAGGCGGATGCAGAACTGTCGCGTCAGCGCGATGCGTCAGAAGTGATTGTCTGGCGCGACAGTGACGAGGCGTTTGACCAGTTCCATGATGCGTTGCGTGCAGAGGGCCTGGCGCTGACCCAGGGCGGGCGTTTCTGGCATGTTATGCCTGCGGGCAGCGGCAAAGGCGAAGCCCTGCGCTGGCTGCTGGCGCACTCACCCGATGATGCTCGCGTGACCATCGGACTGGGTGACGGCCCTAACGATGCGCCGATGCTCGATGCAGTTGATTATGCGGTCGTAATTAAGGGCTACAGTAAAACACCGGTGACACTCAGCCGATCCGATCAGCAGCAGATCTATCACACGGCTCACCATGGCCCAGAGGGCTGGCGTGAAGGGCTGGACTATTTTTTGACTCAACCTCAATGAGCTGCCCACGGGCATTAAAAGGATGATGCGATGAGTGACTTTTATCAGAATGGCGTAATCACCAACTTTCACAACCTCACCCACCGTAGCGTGGAGTCGCTGGAAAAAGAGATGGTACGCTTTGCCCGCAAACGCAAAATGGGGCTGATCCTGCCATCGCTGTTTTCCGAACTTGAAGGCCCGGCGCTGACGAAAATCGTCGATGAGCTGGCTAAAGTGCCCTATCTGGATGAAATTGTGATTGGGCTGGATCGCGCCGACCGCGACCAGTTCCTGTTTGCCCGCGAGTTTTTCTCCCGTCTGCCGCAACGGCATCGCATTCTGTGGAACGATGGCCCGCGTCTGAAGGCGATTGATGCCGAGCTGGATAAAGAGGGTCTGTCACCCACCAATCCCGGCAAAGGTCGCAACGTCTGGTTCTGCACCGGCTATACGCTGGCGTCAGACCGTACCAGCTGTGTGGCTCTGCATGACTGCGATATCGTCACCTATGAGCGCGGAATGCTGGCACGCCTGCTCTACCCGGTGGCGAACCCGGCATTTCAGTATGAATTCTGTAAGGGGTTCTACGCGCGCGTCGCGGATGGCAAGCTTAATGGCCGCGTGGGACGTCTGCTGGTCGGGCCGCTGCTGCGATCGCTGCAGAAAGTTTATGGCCATTCAGAATATCTGGAATATCTGTCGAGCTTCCGCTATCCGCTCTCCGGGGAGTTCGCCATGCGGACGCATGTGCTGAACGGGATTAAAATCCCCGGCGACTGGGGGCTGGAGATTGGCGTGCTGTCGGAGATTTACCGTAACTACACCACCCGCCAGTCGTGCCAGGTTGAGATCGCCGATAACTACGATCACAAGCATCAGCCGCTGGCTGAAGATGATGGCACCGGCGGCCTGAAACGCATGAGCAGCGATATCGTCCAGTCACTGCTGCGTAAGCTCGCCACCATGGGTGTGCCGCTGACCAGCGACTCGTTCCGGGTGCTGAAAGCAACCTATTATCGTAATGCGCTGGATATGATGGAGACCTATAACCACGAGGCGGCGATGAACGGGCTGAAGTTTGATCAGCATGTGGAAGAGGCAGCGGTAGAGATGTTTACCCAGTCGATTCTGGAAGCGGGTCAGGCGTTTATTGAGCGTCCTAACGATAAGCCGTTTATACCGAGCTGGAGTCGCGTCCAGTCAGCCTTCCCGGATGTGCTGCAGCGGATCTATCAGGCGGTTGAAGAAGATAACGACGGTAACGTCTGAAAACAGGGCGGCACAGGGAGTGTGCCGGGCCAGAAAAAGCAGAAACCGGGCCTGGCGGGTCGCAGAACCCACAGGCCTGATGCTGTCAGCCCGCCAGTTGCTGCGCGGGATTCAGGGCGCAGAGTTCATCGCTGCGAAAGGCTTCGCTGCGCACGGCATAGCCATCATACCAGCGGCACTCCACCATGCCACTCGCGTAGCCGGTCACCACCATCGTCTGCCCCTCTTCCTTATGCTGTACTTCTTCACTGATTGCGAAAACCATGATGCGCTCCTTTTATTAACCTGAGTGTTATTAACCTGAGTGATTATTTTCTTTATAGCAGGCGAATAACGTTCCTGCCTGTTAAGGCACGCAAAAAAAGGGCAAATTCGGAATTAATCAGCTGGATATGCGGAAAATAAAAAAAGCGGATAAAAAAACTTATCCGCTTTGATGAAGTATTGACGCTGACGTCAGATTTTACAGCCTTCGCAATCGGCTTCGTCGCCAAGATCATCCGGCACTTCGCTGGCTTTTTTCTCTGCTTTCGCTTCAGCCTGCTCCAGTTGTGCATCGATATCAAATTCAAACATGTCGTCGTTCATCGTCATTCTCCTGACCGTAATTCACAGTGCGCTTTATACCGATTTTCCGCGCACTCTGGCAATAAGGTTGACCACTAACAGCACGATCGACCCAATGATAAAGCCGAGCACCAGGTTGGCGCCGTTGCTGAGCAGCATGGCGATCCAGCCGCTGAAGCCACTGCTGACTTCCTCGATCAGATGATGCAGCGGTGCGATGCCGTGTACCACAATACCGCCGCCGACCAGGAACATGGCGATGGTGCCGACTACCGAGAGGATCTTCATCAGCCAGGGTGCGGCAGCCAGCAGCACGCTACCCAACCCCTGCGCAAGGCGTGACGGTTTTTCACGCAGCCAGAATCCAAAGTCATCAATTTTGACGATGGCCGCCACGATGCCGTAAACGCCTACCGTAACCAGAATAGCGATGCCCGCCAGGATAATCACCTGGTTGAGCAGCGGCGATTCCGACACGATGCCTAAGGTAATCGCAACAATTTCGGCTGATAGAATGAAATCGGTGCGCACCGCGCCTTTGATCTTCTTCTTCTCAAACTCTGCCGCATTCTGATTCGCCAGCGAATCGAGTCGCTGCTGACGCGCTTCCGGTGATTTGCTCTGCTTGTCATGCTGCAGACTGTGCATCACCTTCTCCACGCCTTCGTAGCAGAGATAGGCACCGCCAATCATCAGCAGCGGCGTAATCAGCCAGGGCGCAAACGCGGAGATAATCAGCGCCAGTGGCACCAGGATCAGTTTATTAAGAAACGATCCTTTGGCAACGCCCCATACTACCGGCAGCTCACGGTTGGCTTTCACGCCGCTGACCTGCTGAGCATTCAGCGACAGATCGTCGCCCAGTACGCCAGCGGTTTTTTTCGCCGCCACTTTCCCCATGACGGAAATATCGTCCAGAAGTGTTGCAATATCATCAAGTAAAGTCAGTAAACTGGTTCCCGCCAAAATCTTATCCTTAGTCTGGTTCGTTATGTTGACAACATGGGCAGCGCTCAATTTCCGTAACGGTCATCTCGGCGATGCCCTCACAATCCCACTCTACCCGCACCGTCTCGCCTGCTGCTCCTTCAGCATGCAGATATTTGCTGACCGGGCTTTCGGTCATGCCGGTGATCTCCTCCGTGGCGACAAGCCTGTCACCGCAGTAAACCCGCGCGGTCGCTTTAGTATTCACCATCCGCTCGTCACGAATCTGGTAAAGGCGTTTTACCGTGAGTTTTATGCTGCTCATTTCAGGCTCCTGGCCACGGAGAAAGCGCAGATCTAACCAATTATGTCTGTGATTAGCAATCGGCGTTGTAATGATGAATGCCCTGATGGTCGACTTCGGCACTCTCAGGCATCGCCAGCAGCCACTCCTCCAGCCGCTCCAGCAGATCCTGATCCGTCAGGCGCAGTTTGCCACGTAGTGCACACTCCCAGATGATCAGCACTTTCCAGCCGCTCTCCTGCAGCTGTCGCACATAACGCCGGTCACGTTCAACGTTGCTGTTGATTTTTCCAGTCCAGAATTCTGTGCGCGTCGCCGGCAGTTTAAACAGATAGCAGTGATGACGATGCCAGAAGCAGCCATGAACAAAAATAATTGCCTGATGTTCTGTCAGAACGAAATCGGGCCGTCCCGGCAGGTTTTTATCCTGCACGCGAAAGCTGAAGCCCCGATCTTTCAGCAGCAGCGCAATACGTTGCTCAATGGCCGTATCCTGAGCGCGAATGGCACGCATATTTTTGCTGCGTATTTCGCTGGAGTGAACATCAGCCATAACCTCTCCTTTTTTGCTGGTACTTCAACTTTAGTCTGCGCCACGAAAAGCGAAAGCCGCCGCCCGACGACTTCACACCGTGTGCCGCAAAAACAGAACATTCCGGGGGGCTGAAACAGGGCACATCCAGGCAATTTCCTCACAGCGTCTGGAGTGATAGCATAGGCATCTTACTGTTAAGGAAAAACGCATGCATCCCGCCGCCCTCGCTGAACCACTCTCTGCTGCACTTTCATCTGCTGATGCGTCTGAACTCTTTCAGCAGGTGCTGGCAATCTATTCGGTTCGTGATCTCACGGCCCGCCTGCAGCAGGCAGGATTTTCCTGCTGGACGCCGGCACTCCTGAACCGGATTCGTCAGGGTAAAACCGCCCTGCCACCGCTGTGTGAGGCGGAACTGTCGCTGTTACAGGGGCTGCTGCCGTCCCGTCCCGCCCATTATGATAATCCTGAATTTCGTTTTATCGATCTCTTTGCCGGTATTGGCGGCATTCGTAAGGGGTTCGAGGCGATCGGCGGCAAATGCGTATTCACCAGTGAATGGAATAAAGAGGCGGTCCGCACTTACAAAGCCAACCACTACAGTGATCCGCTGGAGCATCACTTCAATACCGATATCCGTCAGGTCACCCAGCCGGAAGGTCTGACCGACGATGAAGCGATATACCGCGAGATTGATGCGGCAATCCCCGATCATCAGGTGCTGCTGGCCGGTTTTCCCTGTCAGCCCTTTTCGCTGGCGGGCGTCAGCAAGAAAAATGCGCTGGGCCGTGCACATGGCTTTGAGTGTCAGGTACAGGGCACGCTGTTTTTCGATGTGGCCCGTATCCTGGCTGCCAAGAAGCCGCCGTTCTTTGTGCTGGAGAATGTGAAAAACCTCAAGAGTCATGACAAGGGCCGCACCTTCGCCATTATCATGGAGACGCTGGATGAACTGGGGTATGACGTTGCGGATGCGGGTGCCAGCAGCCCGGATGCCAAAGTGATCGATGCGCGTCACTTCCTGCCGCAGCATCGCGAACGCATTGTGCTGGTGGGTATTCGCCGTGACCTGAAAAAGCAGGATTTTACACTGCGCGATATCCGCCGTTTCTACCCGGCGCAGGTACCCAGCCTGCAGAGCCTGCTGGAGAGCGCGCCGGACGACAAATATATCCTGTCACCGGTCCTGTGGCGCTACCTCTACCAGTATGCGAAAAAACATAAAGCCAAAGGCAATGGCTTTGGCTTTGGCCTCAACGATCCGCGTAATCCTGACTGCTGCGTGCGTACGCTGTCAGCGCGTTACTACAAAGATGGCTCAGAGATTCTGATCGATCGCGGCTGGGACAGTGCGCTGGGCGAAGCGGAGTTTCAGGATGCCGATAACATGGCGCGTCGGCCACGCCGCCTTTCCCCGCGCGAGTGCGCCCGCCTGATGGGCTTTGATGTGCCAGGCCGCGAGCCGTTCCGCATTCCGGTTTCGGACACCCAGGCTTATAAGCAGTTTGGTAACTCGGTGGTAGTGCCTGTGTTTGCAGCGGTGGCTCAGCTGTTACTGCCACATATTCGTCAGCTGAAGTCGTAAGCACCGTGAAATGAAAAAACCCGTCTGGCGACGGGTTTCAGGCTGATGAAGAACTCACATCAGGCGAGTCTCACAGCAACAAATAAGCTTAACTCGCAGGGAACACGGTCAGAATAGGAAAGCGTCCCGCGCCAGGGACGGCGCGGGCCGAGCATGTCATGGATGACGGCTTTTGCGTCTTTCCGATCTGACCGTGTTCCCTTCGCAGGCACAGTCTCACAGCGAAAAGGTCCAGCCTTTCTCCAAAGTAAAAACCCGTCTGGCGACGGGTTTCTGTTTTATTTCTTCTTCTTGCTCTGCTTCTTCAGCAGCAGCCGAATCTGCTTCAGCTCTGTTGCACTTAGTGCATCGGTCTTCACGTCAGCGGCACTGGATCCCTCAGTCCCCTCTTCTGTGATGTCCTGATTATCAATCGCCGGATGTGGATGCGTTTCCAGACTGGCCTGCAAACGTTGCACAATCTCCTGGCTCATCGAAATCTGATTTTCCAGCGCCAGCTGTTTAATCGTTTCTTTCAGCTCAGGATCAATTTTAATCGTTAAATTAACAGTTTCAGTCATCGGGCAGCTCCTTTTTGTTATTGCTACAAGCTACCGGATGACCGTTTCGATTAATACACTGTCACAAAAATTTAATATTCGGTTTGCAAAGGTGTGAAGTCCCGCAGTACACCCTCATCCATACCCACCAGATTGCCCTGCAGCTCGGCATAAAGCTTCGCCATATAGCGTACCAGGAAATCTGCGTTATGCTCAGCCAGCATGCGACCGGTTTCAGTGTGCATGGTTTCCGGCAGACGTAGCAGCTTCTTCTGGAAATGATCCAGCGTCCATTTAACATCATTCAGTTCGCGATCTTTACCCAACGGATCCTGGCTGTCGAATAATGGCCGATTCAGCGCACCGGCGGTGTAGAAGACCCGCGCCAGCCCGATCGCGCCCAGCGACTCCAGCCGATCAGCATCCTGTACAATTTTAGCTTCAAGCGTCTGAGGCGGTATGCCGGCGCTGAAACTGTGGGTTTTAACGGCATGCATTACGGCATCAATCTTTTCAGCCGGGAAATCGAGAAAGTCCTGCTGCAGAATGCGCTGGGTTTCCGTCGCGGCATAGGTAGAGGCGAGATGACGTTCCGGATGATTCTTCGGCAAGTTCACCACATCGTGAAAATAGCAGGCGGTCAGCACCACGAGCGGATCAGCGGGCGTGCCGTTCATGATTCGCTGTGCGCTCATCCAGACACGCCGCAGATGGGCGATATCGTGCGCGCCGTCGTCGTGGATCCAGTTCGCCTGAAACCAGCTTTCATAGCGAGATTGCCAGAGTGTAAGTGACATAATCTATCTCCCTGTAGTGATCGACAGCAGTTTTTCTGTCGCGATCAGTGCGCAAACGGCAAGCCATCATAGCGACTGGCTAATGACACTTTTTTTACAGTGCAGTTGAAAAGAGCAGCGCTGCCAGCGATTCCGGGCAGAAAAATGAGATCTGGATCATCTGTATAGCATCTCTGTTACACAATAACCGCAATTTCGGCTGTTTTCAGTCTTTCCTCAGTGAATTGCTGCTAAGAAAATTAGTTTAACAGGCGTAATGTTTGGTTCGATCTTAACCAACTTCCTGCCCCATGCTCAGCGTTTTTTTGTCACGCGATTAAGTGTAAAACTGCACGTTATGACAGGTGAAAAAGTCTGAAAAGGTTCCTATTTTTACGGTTATAACGTACTGTATCCGGGCTATTCGTCGCTTTTTGCCAGTTGCGTGATAAGCTTTGGTGCGCTTTTTGCATTTTGCTGGTTTTTAACTACTAAAGTGACAATTATACAGTGACAGTCAGCCGACAAATTATTAAGCAAAATGATTTAAAGCTTTTATGATAACTCTCAGATGTGAAGCAAATGGACTTTTACAGCAGTAACCGGGTTCTACTAATAAAAAGAGGTAATCCATGAAAGAACGGCCGATTCTTTTTTCCGAACAGCGTGTTCGTGCCCTGTTGGTTGGCCAGCAAACGCAAACCCGGCGCATTATGAAAACTCAGGCTTTCGGTCCGGGACAGGATCATCACGAGGGCGTACACGCTTTCGATGTGAGTGCTAATCATCTGCATGGTTATAAAATGATGTCGATGACGGACATCAGCTATCAGTGTCCTTACGGTAAACCGGGTGACGTGCTCTGGGTGCGTGAAACCTGGCGTGGCCCGATGGTACCCGAGCAGCATCTGGCCGATTATGAACGCGACCCGACGCCCTTCCGCCAGCCAGAATATTGCCAGTATCGTGCAGACAGCAACGAGCTGGGCCAGCATGCACTGAGCACGCCGGAAGCAGAGCAGTTTGGCTGGCAAACCGCCATTCATATGCCGCGCTGGGCCAGCCGCATCAATCTGGAAATTACCGGCGTGCGCGCCGAGAAAATTCAGGACATCAGTGAAGATGACATTATGGCGGAAGGCGTGCAGACCGATTCGCACTTCCTCAACAACTTCTTCACCATGAACGTCAATTCTGAATCGCCCAAAGAGGCGTACCGTAAAGCCTGGGAAAAACAGTATGGTGCGACCAGCTGGGAAGTGAATCCCTGGGTGTGGGTGATTGAGTTTCATCGTATTGAGCGCAACTGACGCCCCGGCCCCACGCTTTGCGGGCTGAATCACAGACAACGACCGTGCTAACGGGTTGAATAGACGGCCCTTAGCCCTGTCGCCAGATGAACAGTGCCAGCATGGTGTTTCGATGCTGGCATTTTTATGTCTGCCGCGTCAGGATAGCGAAATAGTCCGGTTCTGTGCGGGAGTTGCGATGTTTAAATGGCCCTGGAAAACGCATAACGACGCCACCCTGGCCGCGCTGCCATGGCAGCACGGGCTGGCGCAGCCGATATTCAGCCAGCTGGATGAGGCTGAACAGCAGGCGCTGGTTGAGCTGGCGCAACGCTTTCTGCAACAGAAAAAACTGGTGCCGCTCGACGGTGTTCAGCTGGATGAATTGCGCAGTGTGCGGATCGCCTTACTGTTCTGCCTGCCGGTACTGAAACTGGGCCTGGAGTGGCTGGACGGTTTCCACGATGTGCTGATCTATCCCGAGCCGTTCGAGGTCGACGATCAGTGGCAGGATGACGATGGGCTGGTTCACAGTGCGCCTGCGGTTCATGCCGGACAGAGCTGGACGCAGGGGCCGGTCGTACTCAACTGGCTCGATATTCAGGACTCGTTCGATCTCTCCGGCTTTAATCTGGTGATCCACGAAGTTGCGCACAAGCTGGATGCCCGCGGCAGCGGTTACACCAGCGGTATTCCGGTCATGTCGCTGCGTGACGTCGCACTCTGGGAGAAGGATTTGCGTGCCGCGATGGCGGAGATTGAGAGTGAAGTTGAACTGGTGGGTGAGCAGGCCGCCACGATCGATCCCTACGCCGCCAGCGATCCCGCTGAGTGCTTTGCCGTGCTCTCTGAATATTTCTTTACGGCTCCGGTTCTGCTGGCCGAACGCTTTCCCGCCATGTATCAGCATCTGCGCCAGTTTTACCAGCAGGATCCCCTGCTCAGAATCGCCGCTGACACTGCGCAAACTGCTTAAATCACGATCGCTTTGCGTTAAAGCTAGCCAGTTGAATGATAATGTATTTTTTGCTGTTGACACCTTAGAGCGACGCCGTTAATATTCGCCTCGTTCACACGATTCCTCTGTAGTTCAGTCGGTAGAACGGCGGACTGTTAATCCGTATGTCACTGGTTCGAGTCCAGTCAGAGGAGCCAGATTAGAAAAACCCGCTCAGGGAAACCTGAGCGGGTTTTTTGCATTTCAGCGATCCCAGTTTTCTCTTCCTGTCTGACTGTTCATCTCAGCTCGTCTGCGGCTCATATTACCGAGACCACCGTTAAGTCTGGATCAACGCATGCTGTATGGCGCAACCCTGTCATGGTGTTATGACGAGCTGGCTTTAAATAAAAAACCAGCCGGGCAATATTTGCGAGGCTGGCTCATACTAATGACGAATTATCACTCAGGAATGGTCAGTACCTGACCCGGTGCAATTTTATCCGGGCTGCTGAGAAGGTTTTTATTCGCCTCAAAGATTTTCATATACTGGGACGCATCATTGTAAAACTGCTTTGCGATGGCGCTGAGCGTGTCGCCTGATTTAACCGTATATGTACGATTACTCTCTGCGGCGGTGACAGACTTATCTTCAACATTTTTATCCACAGCATGTAACAACTCATCGCCTATATTTTTAATATTATCCAGAATGCTCATATTTACTCCCCTATCGTTTCTGATACGTTTAGTTTGATAAAGAAAACAGGATTGCCAGGCAAATACTGCTCGGCGTACGATACACCTGCTTTTAATTCATGGGTTAAACCACTGCTAAACGTTGCTGTAATTAATATAAAAACAGAGGATATTAATGATGGGTATATTGTCATGGGTTGTATTCGGATTACTTGCCGGCATTATCGCCAGATGTATTATGCCAGGTAAAGAACATATGGGCATTTTCATGACCATTATTCTGGGTATTATCGGTGCGCTGATTGGCGGTGTCGTCAGTACCGCTCTGGGTTTTGGCAAGGTCGATGGCTTCAATATTTACAGCATTGCTATTGCCACCGTGGGTTCAATTATTGTGCTGTTTGTCATTCATAAAATCAGAGCGTGTAAACAGTCTTAATAGATTACGTTAAAGGGGATAACAGAATGAGTTTACTGGAAACAGTACTGGCCATGTGCGGCCTGAATAATCAGACCAGCCAGGAAGTCAAAGGTGTGCTGGAGTGGGTTGAGCAGCAAGGCGGTTTACATACTATCGTGAGTCACCTGCAGAGCGGCGAGTACAGTGAGGTGGTTAACTCCTGGCTGGGCGATGAGCAGAACGTTGCGCTGAGCAGCGACCTGGTGCAGAAGATGATTAACTCTGAGGCGATTGAGCAACTGGCTGCGCGGATGGGCATCAACACCAGCGATGCACTGAATCTGCTGGCGAAATATCTGCCGCAGCTGGTGGATAAAGCGTCAACGGCGGGCGTCGTGGATAAAAAAGCTGATCTTACCGGACTGGTGAGTCAGTTAATGCACTAAGCATAATGCCATTGAAAGATAAAAGCCTGCTACTTAAGTATAGGGCTTTTATCTTTTGTGTTTGGGAGAATTGAATAAAGTTGTTAAACACATAGACTAAAAAAATTCCTGCCGTAATATGAAGCAAAATCCTAAGAATTAATTTTGTTTATAAACCTACGCTGTAAATGAATATCGCATGCGGCAAGCATTTTCAGGAAATGGGGGTGGATTGTATACAGAATAAAGACGAACTCATTATCAGAAGCAACTGGGTTTAAGAAGCAGTTATCACCCGCGCAGCATAATTAAAAGTTATGAATGTCTAGAAAACTGTAATTATAATAACAAGAGGAGAGCATTAGTGACTACAATTAAAAAATCCCGACGCAAGGGCCGGGATCTCTTGTGATGCGAAAATTACCATTTACAGCCTGTTTTTTAATCAGTTTCACTAATTAACCTATTGAAAAATCTTACCCAGAGCGAGAAAGCATTATTGTAACACCTTATATTTTAGGCCTATGTTTATACTCTTAAGCATATCAGAAACCTGCTTCAGGAAATAAACAGCCTGTTCTGGAAGATCATATTTAAAATACACCTCAATTATTTTTACCGATTTTCCTTTTGATTCAGGAAAAGCATCATATATTTCACCACTCTCGATAAAGGCCACATAGGAATTTATTTTTTCCTGTAGTGTGTATAAATGCTCTTCAATTGGCTCATCCCATAGAAGATGGTCTGAAATTGCCAAGCTTACGGTATCCTGGCTATCGTTCGGTATACCAATAGAGTCAATCTTTTTTACATCTTGTATAGACATATTTAATCCTGATTTTTTTTATCCGGTCTAATAATTTCAACTTTTGTTGGTGGTATTTGAGATCCACCTTCAAAACTGGACTTACCTGCTCATACCACGGTAATATTACTTAATGGCATAGCGACATTTTTTTTAGATTAGTCGTTGATGAGAAGTGGCGTTGATCAAGGTAAGTGCTTACAGGGAACATCCATTATGCTTTTAAATCGCCACCTGAGGTTTCTTTTTCCATACAGATACAATAACCACCATTTCATACCCTGACTTTTCTTAACCTCTGGAGCACATAGCGCATTACTCTCAATATCAATAGGAAGAAGGTGGCGAAAATTTCCAATCGCGAGGCACATCACCAGTATTGCACCGAACTTCAAGCGTGATAACGGGCATTTAGCGAGATGACTGATACAAATTTCAAGCCCTTCAGATCGGAGCTCATTCCACATTAAGATAAATTAATCTCCTCACCTCATCTCTTAATTTATCTTCGCTAAACTCATAATCTTCACGATCATCATGTGGATTATACAAATCAGCCAAGCAAAATATACTCGATAAATTTTCACTTGTTTTAAATTCATAGTTAAGCATGTTTTTATTATCACGCTCTAAGCGCCAAAGCTCAATATAAGCTTCTGAAAACACATCCGCCGACAATCTTCCATCGACAAACGCCTTAGAAAAATCCATTAGCAAACAACTCATCGTAACACTCCGTTTTTCATGAAATCATCGTATTACGGCGTTCCCGACTACACTTTAAATCCTGTGATAAACTCACCGGATTTATCAATAATAACAGCATTGTTCGTTGTCGGATTAAATTACAATTTCGAATATTTCACAAAGCCATAAGTACCTTTTTCAAAAGTAGCTATATCATCCATATGATTTTTAATGGCTATTTCGAAATGTTTAATTGTTTCTGGATTTTTCTTCGCCGTAACAATGTCAAAATAAATGGCATGCTTGAAATTTTTATCTCACTGCTTTGCACTAAAAGTTACACTTTCAGAAATAATACCAGTGCTTACATGCGGTATTTTCTTACCCGGCAACATAGTTCCGGCAAGCATTCCGCCAGTGGCTTCCAGCGCCAGCTGGTTCCCCAGTGACACCTGCCTAAAAGTAGCAGCAACCGCAGACCCGGTATCTGCAAGTGCATTGATAATGCCGTTGGCGATAGAAGAGGTTATCCCTTCCCCCAGCTTTTCCCAAACTTTTCTCTTCAGACATTCAGCTGCCTGTTTCACTGTTGCGCGCGCCTGGTCACCCCTTCGCGCACTATTCTCAACTTACCTTCTTTTTAGACTAGATAAAAACAAAATACCAATACCTAAAACCAAACCAATAACGGCACCTCTTTGTATGGAATCGAATAAATTTTCTCGCCATTCAAAGGAAAAGCTTCCATTCCTTATCATAAAAACAGATGCCACACCTAACCTAACTAAAAATAAAGTTAATGTGGTTATAAGAAAGAAATAAAATATTAACTTTATGGCTAATGCTATATTTTTCATTATTTATTCTCCAACTGTTTTTGAAGTTCAGAGCCAGCGACCTCTGAAGCTCCGGAACCAATCACAGCTCCAGCCAAACCAGCTGCTTTTTCTGAAATTAAAGGTAGGTATTTATTTCCAACCTCTACTGCTTTGCCTCCTGCAGCCCCAACCCCCGTACCAAAAGCAGCGCCAGCTACAATTGGAAGTGCCTCTTTTCCTTGCAACTTAGCCCCTGCATAAGCACCTGTAATACCTGCTACTTCAGTGAACCAGAACCCCTTACCCTGAGTGAGTCCGCTGATACCTGTAGCGATAAGTGCATCAGTGGCACTGAAGGGGTCGCCGCTCTGTAGCTGATTCAAAATATTTGCAGAACCACCTATAGCACCTGCACCGATAATACTTCCGGCCGTTGCACCAGATGGTAACAGAACAGGTGCAACAACAGCAGTAGCTCCAGCTCCCCACGCTGTTAATAAGCCTGTTGCCGGGTTCTGTCCGGCAGGTAAATCTCCCGAAACCAGTTTATCAGAGGCATACTTAATTTCTTCTGGTGTTGCCGGATTCAGGACCTTACCAGTCTCATCTGTAAGATTAGTGTTATTTTTCAGGGATCCTTGTGCTTGATTATTACTCCAGAAACCACTACCAAATCCACTTAAACCTGACAGCTCATTATTCTCAACCGCATTTTTCCCGGCAACCGCGCCGCTCGTCGCCGCAGCACTGCTGTTGCCCAACATGCCGCCCGCAAGTCCTGCCGCCAGCGTGCCGAGCAGGCTCAGTTGCTCGCGGTCTTCCTGTCCCAGCGCCGCTATCTTCTCCGGGGTATCTGCGCCCCAGTATTTCTCTGCGATGTAGCGTGTGGCCAGCTCGCCGCTAAAGGCACCTGCCGCACCCGCTGCCGCACTGCCGCCCGACATCTGCGATGATACTGCACCCCACACGGCATGGGCCATGGCATTGGTTGCCACATCAACGTTGCCGGAAGCGTCGGTCGTTTCCTTCTTAATCAGCTGAGCTGCCCACGGATTAAGTCCGCCTGCGACCGCCTGACCTGCATTGCCGGTCACCAGCCCCGTCAGAATACTGCCAACCGTCTGTGCGACCTTCTGCGACGTGCTGCCGATGCCCCACTGCTTCATCTCCGCCTGATACTCTGGCGAATCACGCATTTTCTCCAGCCACTCTCCCCGCTGTTTTTCCGTTGCTCCGGCGGGCAGCGTCTCGGCGTTCTTCGCACTCTGCGCCTTCTCAAGCCCTTTGATATCGCCCATGGTCGTGACGATATTTGTCATCTGGCCGCTGATTTCACCGGCTAACTGAGCCGTCTGAAGCCGCTTCTGCTCTTTCTCTTTGTCAAAGATCGCACTGATGCTGTCGTTGGCATGTTCGGTGTCACGGCTGAGGTCTGCCACATCCTGCTTCTGGTTGACCCGGTCGCGAATGATCACGGTGCCGTTTGCCACCGCCGACTGCGTGGTGCCTTCGGCATGGCCGTTGTTGTTCAGGCCCGACAGCAGCGTGCTGGCGGCATTGGACGCCACGCTGGACAGCATCTGCGCACCCATGCCGCCACCGCTGGACAGCGCGATGCTGCCGCCGCTGTGGCTGACCCTGTAGTCCGCCGCATTGCCGATATCGGTGAAGCCGAGCGTACCGGTATCCAGACGGTTGTCTGCCGCATCGCCCTGGCTGGCAATCACTGCACCGTTCAGCTGGGTATGATTGCCAACGGTGATGTCAAAGCCGCCGTTACCGGCATAGATACCGCTCTGCTCCTGCACGCTGTCAAAGTTGCTGTGCATTTTGTCCTGGTTGACGCTGGCATAGCCGGACACCGACATTGAGCCAAAGGTAAAGCTGCCGCCCGCGCCGTAGCTGGTCTGTTTTGAATCGTAACGGTCGCTGTCCTGCTGGCTGGTGATGGTCAGATCTCGGCCCACATCGGCCGTTACCTGATTACCGCTGACCTGCGCGCCGTTGAGCGTGGTATCTCTTCCACTGTTCAGGCTTACCCTGCCGCCGCTGTCCAGGGTGGTCTCAGACCAGCGCGTACCGTTGCCGCTCTCCTTACCTTTGGCGCCGTTAACGCTGGCAAAAATGCTGATACCCGCGCTGCCCTGTCCGGCACCAAAACTGATGCCCACGCCACCGCCGCCGCTGCTGTTTTTACCGCTGCTTTCCTGAGTGTTGGCCGCCCCGCTCAGCACAATGTCCCTGGCAGCATTGAGGCTGCTGTCACCTGCGGCTTTCAGCTGGCTGCCGGCGATAAGAATGTCGCCGCTGTGCTCGCCACTGCCCTTACCGGCAGAGGTAATGGAGAGGTTCTTACCGGCATTGAGCGTGGATCCGGCGACGCTGTCGGACGCCTGATGCTGCTGCGATTTTGATTTCTGTGTGGTCAGGGAAAGGCTGACGCCCAGGCCGTTGTTGGGATCGGCGCTCGCTTCCGCCAGCTGCCCGCCCAGCACGGCCTGCACGCCTGAAAGCGCGGCTTTGGTAGCCTGCAGGGCAGCAAGGCGACCGTCACTCTCTTTTTTCGATGTCTGCGCCGCCGCAACCGCGTTATTAATGGCTTCACCCACCACCCCGGAGAGCGCCAGTGTCAGCCCGCTCTTCTTCTGCTCAAACAGTTCATCATGAGTCCGTTTATCATGACCCGGATCGATGATCACGCTGTCGCCGGTAATGGCGAGATCGCGCCCCGCCACCAGATCTGAGCCGCTGACATGAGCCTGTCCGCCCGCAACAATGCTGACATTACCGCCCGTACTGCCCACCGTGCTGGCACTCTGGCTCTGGGTGGTGCCCTTGTCACGTAAGTCATGGACCGATTTACTGCTGCCTACAGTGATGCCGATGCCACCGGTTCCCATCAGGCCGCTTTTCTTAGTTTCCGAGAAACGCCAGGTTGAGTCCGTGTTGGTCGCAGCAACGATATCCACGTTGTTACCGGCCCTGAGCGCTACCGTGCCATCGCCTACGACCTGAGAACCCTGGACAAGTAAATTGTTGCCCGCATTAAGCGTGACATTATCGCCGCTCAGTAAGGTGCCATTTTCACGGGTGTCACTGTCTTCGCTGATGGTATGAGTGGTCTTTTTACTCAGAAATCCTTTTTTGGTTTTGGTCTCTTCTTTGTAGGCATAATCGCTTTCAGTGGCGGTGGTCAGGTTGATGTCACGTCCGGCACCCACTGCGATATTACCGCTGGCCGTAACCTGAGCCGCTTCACTGTTAACATCCTGACCCGCTTTAACCGTCGTACTCCCGCCACTGGCAATTTCAGTGCCCTGCTGGCGTACCGACTCATTGATCTCAACCTTTTTGCCGGATTTGTAGCTATTGCCAGAACCGGTTTCAGCTGCCAGCAGATTGACGTCACGTCCCGCCTGCAAGGTGACATCTTTGTCTGCGGCGATGCCTGCCGCCTGGCTATTGAGATCGCGTCCGGCCTGAAGTGCTAAATCGCCTCCGCTGGTCAGCGTCGTGCGATCCAGCCCGGTTGAATGGGTTTCACGTTTGCCCTTCACATCATTCTGGCTGGTCGTCGCGCTATTGAGATTAAGATCGTTACCGGCTGCCAGCGCCGCGTTTTTACCGGCAGTGATGCTGCTGGCGGTAACCGTCAGATCGTGGCCCGCCTGCATCGCCATATTGCCGCCTGCGGCGATCTTGCTGCCGACTGTGGTGACGGTAGTTGTGCTGGTTGGGTCAACTTTTTGCCAGCGGTTTCCGAAGCCGGATTGCGCGCTGCCAGTGACGTTCTGGTTCCCGGTTATAGCAATATCATTCCAGGCGTTCAGCAGCAGCTCGCCACCCGCTTTGAGGTTAGCGCCGGTGACGGCAATATCGTTGCCCGCCTTGAGGCTCAGAGAATCCAGTGACGTGATGCTCGCCGTTGGCCCGCTCAGGGTTTCGGTATAGGATTTCTTCGCACCCTTACCGTTGCCTGCATCCAGATGCCAGAGCTGTGAAGTAGTCAGGTTGTTGATGTCACCGTTAACACTCTCCAGTGCCACCTTTTTACCGCTGATAGTCGCGCTGACGTTGTTGATATCATTCAGTGCGCTAAGCTGCAGATCGCCACCAGCATGAAGCAGACCGGCGTTGAGGTTACTGAGCGTGTTCTGACTGTCGATAGTCAGATCGTTTTTGGCCATTACGCTACTACCGGTATTGGTGATGTTCCCGCCTTTCAGCGTCACGTTGTTACCGGCAATTACGCTGCCATCGCGCATCTCCACATCTTTTGTCGACAGATAGAGCTTCGGCACCATCACCGTTTCACCGTTGATGGTGGTGGCTTCCCACCAGACCATACTCTTGTCTAAAGAGGCGAGTTGCCCGGCAGAGAGTGAGACACCAAACTCCAGTCCCAGCGACTTTTGCGCCGCCGCAGCGTTGTCCATCAGATAGCGCATCTGGGCGAGATCGGATCCCAGGCCATTGATGTAGCGATTACCGGTCTGATTCAGTACCGCATTGCTGACGTAGCGGGTATCAAACGCCGCATCGCCGAGAAAACGATAATCATAATCTGGCTTCAGGTTAAGGCGATCAAGCATATATGAGGAGCCGAGGAAGGCGTTCTCGTCTGTGTATTGAGGGCGCTTTTCCTGTAATGGCGTGGTGGCAGGCTGTTTGCCCAGTTTTGCATTCAGCTCGCCGAACAGGCTCTGATCCAGCTGACCCAGGCCATTAAGTTTGGGGTTAACGGTAATCAGATAGCGGCTATTGGTGTTCGACGCAACAAAGTAGCCGTTTTCACCAGAAGGTAATGGATAGGCGCTGATATCAACCTCAGCGGCCTTATAGTTATGCAGCGACGCAGGACCCTGAGAAGCGTTCGTCAGGTTAACGGCTTTACCCAGCGCTGCGTTGTTTTTACCCGCAGTTGCATATTGCGTCAGCGATGCGCTGCCCTGTGATGCGGTCTCCAGCGCACCTGCGCTATTGACCTGCTGCAAGGCATTCTGGAGCTGATCGCGCCATTGCGGGGTATTGATTGCGGCTTTGTCGGCAGCAGCCAGTTGCTGATGAGACTGCGCGCCTGCGGTGCCTGCTGCTGTTAGGCCGCGTATAGCGGGGGCCGAAAGGGTGTTACCGCTCCAGCCGGTATTCGCTGTGGTGTTAGTGTTGCTGATATCGCCGCTGAAGTTAGCTGAGACATTGCCACCGGCCTGAATAACCGACCGGTATAGCTCTCCCGGTGTGAAACTCGTCCCTTGATCGGAAAGTTTATATGTAACTGCTCTTACTTTTGGTTCATTTACGCCTCTGATTGATGCATTGATGATAACAGAGGAGGTAACAGAATTGTATGTTGTGCTCTTATAAGGTTTTGAAAAATCGAACAGACGCCCTTCATACTTATAAGTCAAATATGAAGTTTGTGTCCCAGCCTGCCAGGATTGATTGTTAAGTTGGTTTCCAGAGAGATATATATCTCTCTGCGCCAAAACATTACTGGCCTGATTATCAAACGAACCTGCCCTTATATTGATATCACGTCCAGCGGCTATACGAGCTGCACCACCATTACTTATCACGTTTATAGTGGTGCTTGATAATAAAATATTCCTTATAGCTGCTTCTTTTGTTGGTGCATATGTATATGTTGTTTGTGCTGGAGTACAACGCTCCCCATTACCTTTCCCATATGAAATACAATCTTTGTCACGGTGATAAAGAAACGCCCCATATTCACCTGGTTTTAAATCAGAGATTAAAACACTTATTTGAGGTTTGGCTGAACCCGCCGGGCTTGAAGAATTATTAGTTTGAGAAACACTCAACCCATCCCTTGTATTCAGCAAATGCCCCGTATTAATCGTGATATCGCCGTTTTGCGTTTCGATGGTGCCGGAGTTATTAATCACCTCGCCGTTGGCGTTTCCCGCCGCATCGCCCTGAAGCCACATACTGCCGCCTGCCAGCATATCGGCACGCTGGTTGCGAATACTGTTGGCAAAAAGAGAGAGATTCCCCGCCGCATAGAGCAGCGCGTTATTGACGATGCTGCCAGGTGCACTGAGCACCAGGTTGCCGCGGGTACCGGTGAAACCGTCCAGGATGATATCGCTGCGGCTGGCTAAGTTGATGTTGCCGCCGCCCTGCAGACTGCCATTCCCGTTCATGGCGATACGATTGCCGCTTAACGCACTGTCACCCGAACCGGTAGTGAGCTGACCATTATTAGTGAGATCGCCGCCTGCACTCAGCGTCAGCGCCCCACCCTGCATCGTGCCCTGGTTGTCTATCGCGCCATTACTGCTGACGGAGAGTCGCCCGCCCGCAGCCAGCACATCGCGACCGGTAAAACCATTCGCGATCTCCAGCGTGGCATCACCCAGTGCCACAACCTGACCGGTCTGATCAAAGCCATTGCTGTGAACCAGTAAACTGCCGCCACTGAACAGGCGACCACTGCTTTGCTGATTGACCTGAGCGGCCATCACGCTCAGCCGGTTGTTACCCAGCAGCGTGCCGCTGTTGTTTACCTGCTGATAATTAACCTCAAGGTTGCCGCCCTGGGCCGTGCCCTGGTTGCTGAAGCCATTGCCGGTCAGCGTACCCTGGCCGTCGGCCAGCAGCGTACCGTTATTGCTGGCATTGGTCGCATTGAGGATGAGTTGAGACGCCTGTAACCAGCCGTTGTTATTCAGCTGCGGCGTATTCAATGTCTGCGCGCCACCCGAGAGCCACCGGCCATCGTTTTGCGTTAAACCGGTTATTGTCGCGACACCGTTGCCATTGCCCTGAATCAGGCCATAGTTGAACAGTTCAGGCCCGGTCAGCGTCAGGGCGTTTTGCGTGATCATGGCGCCATTGCCGCCGTTGGTGATGCGTCCACCGGCATTGACCAGCAGGCTGTTGTCACCCTGTAAGCGCCCGTTGTTCTCAACCGCACCACTGGTGATCTGCAGGTCGCCGCCCTGCACGCGTCCGGCATTATTGAGTGAGGATGACTGAAGCGTCAGCCTGCCTGCGCTGAGCAGCGTTTTATCCTGCTGCTGAGTCAGTGCACCGTTAAGGCCAACAGTCAGCGCCTCCACACCGGTCACTGAGCCGTTATTGTTTAACGTGTCGCCCCGTAGCGTCAGGTTCCTGGCAATCCATTCACCCTGATTGGTCAGCGTCAGTGCCTGCAGTGCCGCAGTGCCATTCGCTGAGATCTTACTGCCAGCGCCCGCATCAAGGCGATCCGCCAGAATCAGTTGTAGCGCATCCGCACTCTGGATCGCGCCATTATTGGTCAGTTGCCGGGCATTCAGCAGGATCTGCTGTCCCTGCCAGCTGCCGTTATTCACAACGTCCCCGCCGTTGATGTTCAGCGTGCCCTGCGTCAGCAGCGATCCGCCCTGATTATTGATCAGCTGACGTGATGGCGCGGCCAGCGCTCTGAGCAGCATTCGCCCGGCCACCTTTGGCGCAGCGGCAAACGTTAATGCCTGCAGACCAATCAGGCTGCCCTGATTAATGACGCTGGCGGGTGAAATGGTCAGGGTTTTGCCCTGCACCGATCCGCTGTTATTCAGCGCGGCACCGTTCAGCACCATCGCCCCTTCACTGAGCAGTGAGCCGCTGTTGTTCAGCGTGTTCGCCGTAACCTGTGCGGTGTTCTGACTCATCAACGAGCCGGTGTTATGCAGTTCATTGCTGATACTGGCGTTCAGATCTTTGCTGCCCAGCAGCGATCCCTGATGCAGCCAGTTGTCAGCGTTAACCGTTGCCTGCTCGCCCTGCAGCGTTCCCTGGGTGTTGAGCTGACCCGCGGTCAGCGTCAGTGTTCCGCCGCTCAGCGTTTTGCCACCGGCAGATTGCGTGATGTTATCAGCCTGAGCAGTCAGCGCCGTGTTGCCCTGTAACAGACCGTCGTTGTTCAGGCTGGAGCCCTGCAACCCCAGGCGGTCCGCCATTATTTTGCCGCTGTTGCGCAGCGTGGTGGCATTAAGATCGCTCTCTCCCAAACTGACCAGCGTGCCGCTGTTGATCAGATCGCTGGCGATATTACCGCGCAAGGCGCTGATGCCGTTGAGGCTGCCGCGATTGTCGAGAGAATCCAGCGTGACGTCGAGTTGCTGGCCCTGCCAGCTGCCATCATTGATAGCGCTACTGCCCTTGACGATCAGTCGATCGCCGCTCAGCAGTTGCCCATTGTTGTGGTTGAGGGTCTGAGCAAATCCGAGATCCAGTAGCGTGTCGCCCTGGAGCAGCCCGCTGTTTTCCAGCGTATTACCGCTGGCGCTGAGTTGCTGTGCCGCAATCTGGCCGCTGTTACTGAGCGTTTGTGCATGTATGTCGGCCTGCTGGCCGGTCACGATCTGTCCCGTGCTGCTGTTATTCAGCGTATCGGCAATCTGAAGGTCGAGGTCATCGCTCAGCAGGCGTCCGCTGTTGTTGAGACGGTTGCCGTTGACTGAAAGCTTACCGTTAACCTGCAGCAGCCCGTCGTTATCCAGTTGATCTAACGTCAGCGTCAGCGGTCCTCCGGCGATTAACTGGCCGCCATGAAGGTTGTGGAGTTGCTGATGATCCAGCGTTAAGGTGCTGTTGCCCTGCAGCAGACCGGCGTTACTGAGCACTGGCGCATGCAGGCTGAGGTTATCTGCCGCCAGTGTGCCTTTGTTATCGATCTCCCCAGCCTGTAAATTCATCTGCTGCTGGCTGATCAGACTTCCGCTGTTATCCAGCACACCCCCGACCTGGGCTGTCAGTGCCTTTCCGGCGCGAACAGTGCCACTGTTCTGCAACGCCTTCGCGTTTAACGCCATCTCATCGGCCTGCATTGCGCCGCGGTTATTCAGTGAAGTGATGTTGCCGTTCAGGGTGCCGTCACTCAGCAACTGCCCGCCCTGCTGATTATCCAGCTGGTCGCCTGCCAGGGTAATCTGCTGATTACCCTGAATCAGGCCACTGTTAATCAGGTCGCCACGCAGCGTCAGCGCCTGAGCAATCAGCCAGCCGCTGTTGTCACTGTGATTCGCTTTTAGCGCGATGCCCTGTTGTCCCAGAATCTTGCCGCTATTGACCAGCGTGGCGCTTTGCAGGTCGGCGTCGGCTTCACTGAGGGCATTGCCGCTGTTCTGCCAGCGGTCAGCATTCAGTGTCAGCTGTTTGCCCTGCATCAGTCCGCTGTTGTCCAGCGTCTGCTGTTGCACATTCAGCTGGCCTGCGCTGAGCAGCGTGCCGCTGTTGGTTAACCCGCTGCCCTGCAACGATACTGCCTTGTCGCCCTGGAGTGTTCCGCTGTTATTGACCTGGCTGACATCGCTATTCAGCGTTGCGGCGGCGATGATGCCCTGATTAGTCAGTACATCGCCGTGCAGCTGGAGTGGGTCACTGGCCAGCAGTTTGCCACCCAGCTGATTACCCAGATGCCCGTACCGGGCGCTGAGGCTGGCAGCGTTGATTTCCCCGCTATTGTTCAGCTGGTCGCCGCTGACTACCAGTGTTTTGCCGCTGGTGATCAATCCGCTGTTATTAAGCTGTGGCAAATCGAGCGCAAAGTCGTTGTCGGAGCTGATCGTCCCCGCAGCAAGGTTATCCAGCTGTCCGGAATTTAAAGAGAGCTGGTTAGAGCCCTGAAGCAGGCCGCCGTTACTGATTTGCCCGGCGGTCAGCGTCAGATTGGGTGCGGTTAACGAGCCCATGTTACGCAGTTGTGCACTGTTCAGGATGAGTGCGTTCTGACTGCTGATGGCCCCCTGATTTTCCAGCCTGCCACGAGCGGTCAGTTGCGCGTCACCGCCTGCAGTGATGGAGCCGTTTTGTTGCAGCGTATCGCTGTTAATCACGGCATCGCCATGACTCACCATCTCGCCACTGTTATTCAGGGTCGGGGCATCGATTTGTAGGCGCTGACTGACCAGATTGCCGCTGTTGCTGAAGGTATCCGCAACACTGAACAGTGCGTTGCCCTGTGCGGAGAAGATCCCGTCCTGATTCAGTCGATTAGCCGTGATCGTGGCATCACCCGTACTGATCAGTTTGCCGCTGTTATCAAGAGTGCCGCTTTGAATGTTCAGGCTGCTGCCACTGATTTCATCGCGGTTAGTCAGCTGTCCGGTAACAGCCAAAGTGTTTTTACCCTGAGCCAGCAGCTTACCGTTCTGTTGCAGAGTGTTAGTGCGAACCTGCACGTCACCATTACTGGCCAGGCTGCCACGGTTAGCGATCTGCGCGGCCTGAATATCGAGTGTTTTTGCGGCGGCGAGCTGACCGGCATTATCCAGCTGAGAGGTGACAGAGAGTTGCAGCGCGTCTACCGCACTACCGCTGCTGCTGTTATCAACACTCAGGTTGGCACCGCTGACACGCACATTCTGGCCTGCTTTAACGCTGCTGCCTTTAAGCGTGATACTGCCCTGACTGTTGAGATCCAGCGAGGCGTCGCTGCCCAGCGAGGCCCCATTTAAGGCAATATCCTGCTGCGCTGTCAGCGCGACGTTACCACCCGCTTTATGTTCGCCCTGCAGGGTGATGCTGCTGCCTTTTGCAGTCAGGGTGCCGCTGGTCAGGCTATTGTTGATGCTTAACCGACCCTGAGCATCCAGCACAATATCGCCCTGACGGGCATTAAGATTGCCGAGATTGACGCCAACGCCGTTTTCGCTGGAGACCAGATGGATGCGGTTGGCGTACATGCCGCCCAGCGCGCCGGTATCTACAGCAACCGATGGCGCAGCACCTTCGCCCGCGATGGGTGTCACGCTGCCATCAGCACCAACCCGGTTTGCGCCCAGCGCCACATTAAGATCTTTGGCATGGATGCCCGCGTTGATTTCGGTTGCGCGCGCGATGATCGAGACAGCATCTGCCTGGCTGCCATCCAGTCCTTTACCCTCAATGCTGATTGCGCCTTTCGTCACCTCCAGCGATTGCAGATTGCCCTGCGCATCAAGCTGCGGTTTACCGGTGGTCAGCGTAACGTTGGGCGTATTGATAAAGCCGCAGCCGTTACAGGTAATACCATAAGGGTTTGCGACCATCACGTTGGCCGCTTTACCCGCTACCTCGGTATAGCCCTGTAGCTGTGAACGGTTAGCACCCACCACCTCATTGATAATGGCCCGGGCTTCCTGCCCAGCTTTGAGGTTCGGGTTGTTCTGGACAAGTCCACCCAGCTGGGTCTGCGTCAACCGGCCGGTTGCGTTGTTCAGGATCAGCCCTTCCTGGCCCACGTTGTAATTCTGATACTGGTTATGCGACAGGCCCGCCGCATTCGGCGTCGCGATATTAATGACCGGCACGCCATTCCCGGCAGCATCGACGTTGGTACCTGGTGTGACGGGCGCTATCGCCGCAGAAAAGGCGGGCAGCAGTGGCTGAAACGCGATCAGCGAGCAGATGAGATAGCTCAGCAGACGACGCGGCAGTGAAAGCTTTAATTGATCATCCATAATCGGGGCCTTTTTTTAAAAAACGAGTCCAACACGCGCGTAAACGCTGAGGCGATCGGGCGCAAGATAATTGGGGTAGCTGACAGGGATACCCAGCGACAGCTGAGTAGAGACATGCGCGTTACGGGTGCCAAGTCCCAGCGAACTGCCCCACAGCGTGCCTGCTGCGTAGCGATCCTGTTTGTCGCTCTGGAGCCACCCGCCGTCCAGCGCCAGGGTGGTGCTGACCTCGCCGATTGCAGGCAGGGTAAACAGCGAGTAATTCAGTTCGTTACGCAGATAGCCGCCAACATCGCCGGAAAGGTATTGCTCCTTGTAGCCGCGAACCGAGTTCTCGCCACCAATCGTCAGGCGTTCGCTGCCATAAAGGCGATCCGGCGACCACTGAGCGTAAAAACTGCTGAGCCACCACATTTTCTGAGTGACAGGCCGCTGATAGCTGCTACTGACGCTCCATTTACGGAATTCAGCTTTAGGAAAATCGTCGCTTTTACCCTTGTCGCTTTCCGCATCAAACCACGGCATTCCGCGGCTCAGCATCGGGTTGAGGGTGGCCACCCCACCTGCAATTTTTTGCGTATGGTTAAAACCGATCTGCAGGCTGGTCAGTTTGCGGCTGCTGCTTTGCAGCAGGGTCTCATTCAGCCAGTTATGGCTGACATAATGGTTCAGCCCAACCTGAAGGCCGGTTTTGATTTGCCCGTTGCGGAACAGCACCCACGATCCGCTGAGGCGGTTAGAGATGTTGTCGCCGTTGCTATACCAGTCGAAACTATTGGCGTTAAAGCGGCTGTGATAGTTGCTCCAGCTATAGCTGTAATCCAGCAGCCCATAGCCATAAGGCACGCTGACGCCCGCCTGGAAATTTTGCGCATCGCGCCAGTCGCTGAAAGCGCTACTGCGACCACCGCTGACAAACCAGCGATCGGCAACACCCAGCAGGTCATTACCCACCAGCGAGCCGGAAAGCTGACCTATGCCGGTGCTTCGCTGGCCGCTATTGTCCATATTCAGCCCCAGCGTCAGAGGAAACTCGGGTGTGCTGGTCAGATTGACAATGGAATAGCCCGGCTGAGTCGACGGAATGATTTCAATCTGAACCGGCGTAGTACGAAGCCGGTTTATCTGCTCCATTCCCTGTTCAATGTCGCGTAAATTTAAAATACGACCTGCACGGGTCGGGAACGCCATGTTCAGCTGACGTGCACTGGCACCCTGCAAATGAATCGCCTCAAGCTTTCCTTCCAGTACGGTGATATTTAATGTCCCGTGGGAAAGATTCTGTTCTGTCAGGAAGGCCCGGCTGGTGATATAGCCGCGCTGGACATACCACTCTGAAATAGCGCGTACCAGCTGATTAATACGGTCCAGACTCAGGCACTGATTGATATAGGGAGCGACAAGTCTCTTCTGTGTATCAGACGTGATTAAGCTCGCCTGTTGCAGTGAAATCTGGTTGATTTCAAAACAGGGGCCGCTGGCTGGCGCCGATTCGGTTTTTTGCAGCTCAACCTGATGCGCCTGTGTTAATGCGTCACGCTGCTGCTGATCCTGCTGCAACCGCTGCTGCTGCTGATTTTGAATAACGTCAAGATCGCCCGGCGTGACCGGTGCAGCCATGACATTGCTGATAAACAAACTGGCTCCGAAAACCAGCCACTTCCCTGTTTCAGGCATTTTCATCGAAGGATTAACAACGCTTATTGTAAGTTTTGTGTAAGCACAGGCGTGCAGATTACCACCTTAACAATCGGAAGTTCCTTATTGACTTAAAATAATGACGTGGTTTTACAAAAAGTAAAATTAGCGGTGATAAAACGTTTTATAAGCCAAATTTGTAATGACTTAGCCACTTTCTATGTGCGCAGGTCATTTATGAGTGTTAAGGGAATGGATGTTAAGACGTGCACTGATGAATATAGATCCGCGCCGGATTACTCATTCATATAACGACGCTGGGGCATTAAGTGGGATAAAAAATAATGATGTTGCTGTTTTTCGTGGTGAAGCCTGCTGGCTGAAATGACCAGCGCAATACAGATGCAAAAAGGCCCGCAACGTAGCGGGCCTTTAACCAGACAACATACAACAACCATTATTTTTCATGGTAGCGATGCACTGCCGGATAATATTCCAGTCCATACAGCTGGCTCAGCGGCAGCAGCAGTTCCACGTTAATATCATGCACACGGTCACTCGCCACAGGGCCGCTCAGCAGCTGTTCAAACCAGGCTATCAGTTTCTGTTTCATCTCAGGCTCTCCGCATCAGTTGATGCCCTGAGTAAACCCGCTTACACGCCCGATCAGAACCAAAAATTTCTGCGCTGCTTATGCCGGAAATGGCATAAGCAGCCCGCATCTGTTTAGCCAGTGCCATACGCCAGCGGCTCAAAACGGTTACTGCCTTATTAGCGTCACCCAGTTCGCGCCTTTACCAGCCGGGGCTTCAGCAACCCGTTTGAGTTCACCGCTGGCGGAATCGATAGCGTAACTGCCAATCACCGCGCTCTTCTCCCCGCTGACGATCAGCCATTTACCCTGCGCATCAATCGCAATACTGCGCGGCTGTTTTTCAACCGGCCAGCTGCCGATAAGTGTTAACTCACCCGACTGTTTATCAATCCGGTAGCCGCTGACGGTGCTGGAGGTGCGCTCGGTGACATAGATAAATTGCCCGTCCGGGGTGATTTTAATGTCTGCCGCCCAGATGCGCGGCGTGGGATCGCTGTAGCCCGCCGGGCGCTGCTCGCCATGCTGCAGGTTATATTTCTTCGCCACCGCATTCGGCCAGGTTTTCAGCTCCGTCAGCGACCCATCCGCCGCGCGCCGGAACTGCGTAATGGTGCCGCTCATCTCCGCGAGGTTATAGAGGAAGCGATTGTCGGGCGAAATCACCGAATGTCGTGCGCCGCTGTTCTTCTCGCCCTGAACAAATCCGGTTCCCAGCGGCGTTATCGCGCCATTATCAGCAAAGGCATATTGCAGCACGCGATCCGCGCCAAGGTTGCCGACGTAGAGGGAATGATTGCTGACGTCGGTAATCACCGAGTGGGCATGCGGCCCGGTTTTCACCTCGCCCGTGACCTGGGGTGTCACAATGCCTTTGTCATCAATCCGGTTGCTGGTGACGATATCGCTGTCATAGGAGGCGGCCAGCAGATAGCGCCCACTTCTGTCAGTGGTGATCCACGGAAAGCTGGCTACAACCGGTGTCACCGCCAGTTTCTGCAAATCACCATGCGAACCCGAGACGCGCCAGCTGATGATCGAATAAGGCGGACTCCGCAGCGCACCATAGAGCCGTTTACCATCCGGGCTGGCCGCCAGCGGCATAATCTTTTTACCGGCAGGCGTATCGCCACGCCATTGCAGGCTGCCATTCGCCTCGCTGAGCTGATAGCGGGAAACGGTGCCGGATTCAGCATTGGAGACATAGACAAAGGTTGTCGCCCATAACGGGGCGCTACACAGCAGCGGCAGGAGTGCCAGCGCCGTTTTCAGACGGATCATAGGGTCACCTTGATAAGTAGTGTCTGCATCATTGCGCAGCAGGCATTACGCTAACCCTGTCCGGGGAGGCTGGCTTTGTGCAACTGTCTGAAATTCGGTTCGAAAGTCTGGAGATGTGACGGAGATGTTATTTTTAATGGTGCTGAAAGAGGTAAGACGCCTTTCCCCACGGCGGGTGAAAGGCGTTAACAACGCGCTAACCGGTTTTCGCGATCATTTTTCGATAGCGGTTGAGCCACTTGCCGCTGTTAAGTCGCCACCAGAAGAAGATGCCACGCACCGTCCAGTCGAGGAACATCCCCAGCCAGACACCGGTCACGCCCATCCCCAGTTCAATACCGAGCAGGTAGCCGACCACCACGCGGGCGCCCCACATGCTGAACATCGACACATACATGGTGTAACGCGCATCGCGTGCGCCCTTGAGTCCGGCAGGTAGCACCCAGGAAGCGGCCCATAACGGCATAAACAGCGCGTTAAGCCAGATCAGCTGCTTCGTCACGTTAATTACTTCCGGGTCGCTGGTATAAAACCGTGCCAGCAACCCGGCCAGCGGCACCGTCAGCAGGGCCATCACGGTCAGGCAGACCGTCGCCAGCCAGAAGACGTGCCGCACCTGGCGTTCCGCCTGGAACACCTGATTCCTGCCCAGACGGGTACCGGTGATAATCGTTGAAGCCGAACCCAGCGCATTGCCTGGCAGGTTGATCAGTGAGGCGATAGAAAAAGCGATAAAATTACCGGCAATCTCGCTGGTGCCCATTCCGGCAACAAACACCTGTGTCAGTAGTTTGCCGCCGTTGAACAGCACCGACTCGATACTGGCAGGCACGCCTATTCCTAAAACTTCCATCAGAATGCTGCTGTTCCAGCGCCGGAAATAGCTCGACAGCGTAATTTTCAGTGAGGCGTTAAAGCCGATCATCAGCACGTAAATCACCGCGATCGCCCCGATATAGCGGGTGATGGTCAGTCCGAGCCCGGCACCGATAAACCCTAAACCGTCCCACGAGAAGCAGCCATAAATCAGCACGCTACTGATGATGATGTTGAGGATGTTCATGCCGCCGTTAATCAGCATCGGAATTTTGGT
Source organism: Pantoea sp. RG18 (assembly GCF_025910075.1). Classification (NCBI taxonomy): domain Bacteria; kingdom Pseudomonadati; phylum Pseudomonadota; class Gammaproteobacteria; order Enterobacterales; family Erwiniaceae; genus Pantoea; species Pantoea sp. RG18. The sequence goes on along the minus strand of NZ_JAPCIL010000002.1, from coordinate 517,618 downwards.
ATTACCTGCACCGCGCAGCGCCCCGCTGCCAATCAGGGTGATGGCGGCGGCCGGATAGCTCCAGGCGGAAGTCTGCAGATAGCTCAGCGCCAGCGCTTTGACTTTTGGATCGGCGGCACCGGCAATCGCATCGACGATCAGATGGCCCCAGAACTCAATGGCGATCACCAGCACAAAGGCGAGTATCGTCATCATGGCCAGCGACTGACGCGTGGCGGCACGGGCGCGCTTGCCGTTGCGTTTTGCCAGACTGAACGCCACCACCACCGTGGTACCAAGATCGATGGCAGCAAAGAACGAGATGATCACCATGTTGAAGCTGTCGGCCAGGCCGACGCCCGCCATCGCCTCTTTACCCAGCCAGCTGACCAGGAAGGTGCTCAGTACGCCCATCAATAGCACACAGGCGTTCTCGAAAAAGATAGGCACTGCTAATGGCGATATCTCACGCCAGTAGAGCGTGCGATACGAACGGCGTTTCGGGTACCACGCCGTGCGCTTGATCGCCTGCATCACTGCTACGCCGGGATTTTGCAAAGGATTACCAAATCAGAAGAGACTGGACAGGAGTTCTAATGATGATAGTGGGCAGAGAAATATGCAAAGTCTTTCCGGTGCAAATTAATCATGGTTACAAACTTTTTAATGCCGCCACGGCACAATCTGCCTCACTGCCCCACCCGCTGTAGCAAACCTGATTATTTCCCTGACGTTATGATCGGTTGGCCATGCTTTGCTGCTGGCGGTTTTTCCGCCATCTCCTCATCGGTAACGCATTCAAACGTGGCGAACCACCCCTTCTGATAGTAAAGATTTTCTTACTGTTTTTCAGTGCAGCAGATCTTCACTTAAAACAGCACTGCTCAGAATTCCCGCTTCGCTGGCGCAAAAAAACGGCGATCACAGATTCTTCAACAATCTCCGCAACAAACCCGCTAAGCTTGGGGCAAATTGCGGAAAAAAATGGAAGGAGAAACCATGCCGACACTACGGAAAAACCTGACCAGCCAGCAGGCGCTGGATGAACTCGAACGCCTGTACGATGGCGCCGTTGATGCGCTGCGCGAGGCGATTAAAGCCTTTACCGAAAACGGCACGCTGCCCGATGCCACCGCACGGGCGCAGGGACTATTTGTTTACCCGGAGCTGCGCATCACCTGGCGCGGCGACGGTCCGCAGCAGAACCGCACGCGTGCCTGGGGACGCTTCACCCACACCGGCAGTTACAGCACCACCATCACCCGCCCGGCATTGCTGCGCCACTATATTTCGGAACAGCTTCAGATGCTGGAGAAGGAGTATCAGCTGAAGATCGACGTGGGGCCCTCCAGCCAGGAGATCCCCTACCCTTACGTGATCGACGGTTCCGACCTGTCACTGGATCGCACCATGAGCGCCGGTATTGCGCGCCACTTCCCGACCACCGAGCTGTCACAGATTGGTGATGAGACCGCCGATGGCCTGTTCCATGCCGATGCAAAATCCCCTCTGTCGCACTTCGACGCGCTGCGAACCGACTTCTCGCTGGCCCGCCTGCGCCACTACACTGGCACCAGCGTAGAGCACTTCCAGCCGTTTGTGCTGTTCACCAACTACACCCGTTATGTTGATGAGTTTGTGCGCTGGGCGATCGAGCAGGTGCGCGATCCCAGTACCCCTTACGACAGCCTGGCCTGCGCGGGCGATGTGGTGCTGACCGCCGACACCGCTGACAGTGAGTCGATGCTCTCGGATCTGGCGTGGAAGAAGCACCAGATGCCCGCCTGGCATCTCACCTCGCCGAATCGTCGCGGTATTACGCTGATTAATATTGGTGTTGGCCCGTCGAATGCCAAAACCATCTGCGATCATCTGGCGGTGATGCGTCCACATGCGTGGCTGATGATTGGTCACTGTGGCGGTCTGCGCGAGAGCCAGCGGATTGGTGATTATGTGCTGGCCCATGCCTATCTGCGCGACGATCACGTGCTGGACAGCGTGCTGCCGCCTGATATCCCGGTACCCAGCATTGCCGAAGTGCAGCGCGCGCTGTATGACGCCACCAAATCAGTGAGCGGCATGCCAGGCGAAGAGGTGAAGCAGCGGTTGCGTACCGGCACCGTGGTGACCACGGACGACCGCAACTGGGAACTGCGCTACTCCGCTTCGGCACTGCGCTTTAACCTGAGCCGTGCGGTGGCGGTCGATATGGAAAGCGCCACTATTGCCGCACAGGGTTATCGTTTCCGGGTGCCATATGGCACGCTGCTGTGCGTTTCAGACAAGCCGCTGCACGGTGAGATTAAGCTGCCCGGTCAGGCGAACCGTTTCTATGAAGGGGCGATTTCGGAGCATCTGCAGATTGGTATTCACGCTGTTGAGCTGCTGCGCGCCGAGGGCGATAAGCTGCATTCGCGTAAGTTGCGTACCTTTAATGAGCCGCCTTTCAGGTAAGCGTTAGCCGGCTGATGCGAGGAATAAGGCCGGTACTGCTGACAGGCAGTACCGGCCTCTTGCTTTGGAATTTACCCAATGCGCATGTCAGCGCCGGGATAATTTATACTTTAAAGGTCTCTACAATCAGCCTGAGAGACTGCGCTTGCTCAGAGAGAGACTGAGAAGCACTTGATGATTCTTCTACCAGAGCAGAGTTATTTTGCGTCACCCCATCCATCTGGCTGACTGCAATACTCACCTGAGAAATCCCCTGCATCTGTTCAGCCGACGACAGCGCAATAGCATCCATGGATTCAGCCAGTTCATCCACTAAATGCACGACTTTGAGAATACTCAAACCCGTATCACTGGCAACAGTGACGCCGCATTCAACCTGTCCGACAGCCTGCTCTATTAACGCTTTAATATCTTTTGCGGCAGTCGCACTACGCTGTGCAAGCGTTCTGACTTCAGACGCGACGACAGCAAAGCCCCTTCCCGTCTCTCCCGCTCGTGCCGCTTCAACGGCTGCGTTCAGGGCAAGAATATTAGTCTGGAAGGCGATGCTTTCGATGACGGCGGTGATATCTCTGACTTTAGACGCGCTTTTTGAAATATCACTCATCGTATCTGACATCCGTTTGACGTCCGTTTCCCCTCGTTTTGCAATCGAGGCGGTATCTCTCGCTGAGTTAGCTGTGTCCCTGGCAGTTCTGCTGTTATTTTGTACCGTAGCGGTGAGCTGTTCCATACTGGCTGCCGTTTCCTGCAAGGCAGCAGCCTGCTGTTCAGTGCGGGATGCTAGCTCATTGTTACCTTCAGAAATCTCATTCGCAGAAAGGGCGACTGAAGAAGATCCTGATTTAATCTCTGAAACGATATCCCGTAACCGAACCTGCATGCTGTTTAAAGAGGCCATGAGACTGAGAGTGTCATTTTTCTTCAAGTTAACAGGAGTGGTCAGATCCCCATTAGTGATCGCATAAGCAAGCTTTCGCGCTGTGCTCGGTTCATCGCCAAGCTCGCTCATGAGTTTACGAATAAGATAGATGCTGGTGCCCGTGCCGAACAAAATAGCCGCAACTAAAAGCGTCACCAAAATGATGTAGGCTCTTTCGGTATTCTTCGCGTTTTGATTAACTGAGTCATCCGACTGCTTCGCCAGGATTTCAGTCATCCGGGTAAGGCCTTCAAGCAGCGGAACCTGAGCGGGTCTGACTTTTTCCAACAGATACTTAACGGTGATATCACTGTTTTTAGCCAGCGCCAGCGGAACGGTGTTACTGAAGGCGTCCAGGGCGTTTTTCTCGCTGTCACTGATCTTCGCAAAGGCTTTATATTCTTCCGTATCGCCAGTCTGGCTGATCATCGTATTCAGTTGATCCCTGCTGGCTGCAAACTTTGCCTTCAGCTTAACCAGGCGAGCTGACTGCTCCTGGATAAGAGCCTGATCTGAAAAGAGTGATAAATTCCTGACGGTTATTGCCATATCGCGCTGCGCCAGGGTAAGTTCATTGATTAATTTTGTTTTTTTCATATCACCCTGAACAACTGACTCAAGCGTGCTTTTAGCCTGATATAAAGAGTGAATAGCGACAACGATACATATGGAGAAAAAGATGATTAACGTGCCAAATCCGGAACCGAGGCGCGTAGAGATTTTCATTAAAATTCCTTGAAGGGGGCGGCGATATAGATCTATCGGCATCTCTTTTTTTAACTTCAATGAATATTTATCACATAAATAATATTAACCAGAATTAATGGCACCGCTGCAAAGCATCACAAAAACTCATAAATCTGTCAGGCTTTGATGATTTCCAGTTCAACCAGAAATCGTTTTTTGTGCGTTATAAACAATCAGAACCCTTATGCTTACCGTTGTCTTAACTTATTACTGCGTTACGCTACACTGGTTTGCATCTCATAAAAATTTCATTTAACCCTTGCAGGCGCGGCTTTTAAGGCTGCTACAACCTGGATGCTTTTCGTATGCAAAAAATACCGAAATAAAAATCACGAATACATAAATTATAATTATAAATAACGTCAGGAACTTCTTTAGATCACTTTAAACGCGGGCCGGTTCTGTGACGTCTCGCAGGATATGAATACTTTATTAGTTCGATGAATATGGCAGAACAGACCGGCATAAGGATGCTTCAGCCCGGCCGTAGCAATCCAGCCTTCAGGCAGAAAACGCGCTGAGTGCGTTAATGAGCGTGCCCGTCTGCACGATCGCCCTGGTCTGATATGCATCACGAATAAACTCTCCATCATCAGCCCTTGATACGAACAGATAGCCCGGGCAATCGCAGAGAGAAACAGGTTTGCCTGACCCACGCATCAGCTGCAGTAACTGATGAAATTAAAAACCGTAACATAACTGAAGTATATTGCAGGCGAAATATAAAAACATACACAGCAACAAAACTCATCATTATTGAGCTTGTCACTCCATAATTACTGTGCAATATAAATAACAGCCAACTGGAGAGCTATTTCTTAAAATTAGTGCCACATACTGGCACTGTATTCCCGCCTTTCACATAAAATAAAATAAAGGACGCATAAAGAAACTCCAAAATGGAGGAAGACTGACAAGAATTATTTGAGGAAAATTAACATACCTTTGGCAGCGCAGATAATAAATTTAATTACTCACTTAAAGAGGATTCATTGTGAAAGTTAAAAATATGACTGTGTTAGCGAGTATGGTTTTATTCTACTCCGCTCAGGGTATGGCCAGGCAATTTGATATCAGTGCAGCAAACATTGACGTCAATACCTCTAAGTCTTCCTTCATTCTTACTGGTGCGGGAGGTGCCGGCGGCGCAGGTGGCGCGGGGGGTGCAGGAGGAGCGTTAGGCGGGCAAGGTGGTGCCGGAGGTGTTGGAGGCGCCGGAGGTGCTGGCGGAAGTGATGGTAATGGCGCCGCTAACGCCAGCCAGAATGGTAATAATTCCAATAATGATAACGGCAGTAAAAACGGCAACGGTTCTGATCAGGGTAATAACAGTAATAACGGCACCGGGAATGCTAACGGGAGTGGTGACGGTAACGGAAATGATGCAGGCAACGGCGGTGGTAATGGAGGAGGTGATGGTGGCGGAGATGGTGATGGTGGCGGTGATGGTGGCGGTGATGGCGGCGGAGATGGCGGCGGAGACTGATAGTCTGGCGTCCATTAACTAAAAAGCTCCTGTTTGTAACCGTTATAGCAGGAGCATTATCACTGTTAGCACAGGAACAGCACATGAAACTTACCAGAAGTTACCCATTATTTTTAGCCACCGTACTGACAGTGGCATGTCCGTTTTACTCGCTGGCTCAGACTGCCAGCGACATGAATACTTCATCTTCAAATACCTCCCTCCAGCCCTCAGCAGGCAAAGACGGACAACAAGGCAATGGTGAAAACGGAGGCGCGGGAGGCAAAGGAGGCGTTCCGGGAGAAGGTACTAACGGAGGAAAAGGAGGTAATGGCGGCAATGGCGGCAATAGTGGCAATAGTGGGAGTGCCGATAATTCCGATACATCAAGTAAAGGCGGCGCAGGCGGTGCGGGTGGCGCAGGTGGCGCAGGTGGTGCGGGCGGCGCAGGTGGTGCGGGCGGCGCAGGTGGTGCGGGCGGCGCAGGCGGTGCGGGTGGTAACGGAGGGACCGGTGGAGAAAGTTTTCTGAAAAGGATTTTCAAATGAAAACAATCACTTTGTTAGCTTCGCTAATCATCATTCCGTATGCGCATGCTGAGTACAAAACGGATATGTTGAGTTCACACCATAATGTCATTCTCATTGATGCCGCTGCAGGTTCTGATGGCGGACCGGGTCAGAACGGCGGTGCCGGGGCCAATGGCGGTCCGGGTGAAAATGGAGGACGAGGGGGAAACGGGGGTATCGGCGGAAATGGAGGGCCAGGAGGAAATGGTGGTGCCGGAGCCAATGGCGGTGATGGCGGAAATGGCGGCCTGGGAGGAAGCGGTGGAAATGGCGGGAACGGAGGTGCTGGACAGAATGGCCAGGCCGGAGGCAATGGCGGGAATGGAGGAAGCGGCAGTATGGGGGGAGATGGCGGAAACGGTGGAAATGGAGGGGATGGCAGCAATGGCAGTGCTGGTGGCGCAGGGGGGAACGGAGGGAATGGTGGCAGCACGGGAGGTGACGGCGGTGCGGGAGGTAACGGTGGTGACGGAGGAGATGGCGGCGACTAAATTCACCCACGCCTTAATCTCTCTTCTCTCCTGGCAGCCGGCTTATAAAACAGGCGAGAACAGCAATTATCACGGGTTAATTCACAGCTAAAACAGGCATTTTAATAACTCTGATTTAGCGTAAGAAAACTTTCCGTCAGCTCCGTCAGCTCAACATTAAAATCAGCTTACCTGAATTAACTAAAACGCTCAGAGATCCTGTCAACGCTGAGTATGTGTGAAACCCCTCTTTTTTTACCATCAGGGAAATGCAACCTGGAGTTGGCGTACAGTGGAACCCCGGATTTTTGATAGCCATGATGTGAGAAATAATGGAATTAAATACACCGCTGAAATGGAGTAACGAGTAACAACAAACGCCACAAGTGAAATGCTTTTATAATTTAAACGCACAAACGAGAACAGCCGTGAATAACGACAACTCCGCCATATGCGCTCTATTGCAATGTTGCGCAGTGTATCAGATACCGCCAACCCCATAGCCTGACAGACGATACCCGCTCAGTGTTAACGTGCTGCTAAGTGATCTGAAACTCCCATACGTCTGGCGGGCGAAACCCGCTCAGTGCTAACGCGCTGCTAAAGGACCTGAAAATCCTCGTCGCCTGGCAGGCGAAACCCGCTCAGTGTCAGCCTGCTAAAAGCGAAACCTTATGAATCTTTCCCCGCTTTCAGTAACTTGAGCCCCGCCCATCCGGGTAACAAACCCACCGGCAGGGGTTTGCCAGAGGCGTCCGGAGCGCTGAGGAACAACCGGAGGCCAGGATGAGCCGACAGGACGTCGGCGAAAGGACGGCACGAGCCAGGTATGGCGAGTCCGGACGGTCCGTCGGCCGCAGGGCGTGACGAAGGCACCCCGCACAGCGGGGCGCGCAGGCAGCCGGAAACTCCCCATCGCCTGGCGGGCGTAACCCTCTCAGCGCTAACGCGCGGCTAAGTGATCTAAAACGTTCCATCGCCTGGCAGGCGAAACCCGCTCAGTGTCAGCCTGCTACAAAGCGAAACCTTATGAATCTTTCCCCGCTTTCAGCGGCCTGAGCCCAGCCAGTCCGGGTAACAAACCCACCGGCAGGGGTTTGCCAGAGGCGTCCGCAGCGCTGAGGAACAACCAGAGGCCAGGATGAGCCGACAGGACGTCGGCGAAAGGACGGCACGAGCCAGGGATGGCGAGTCCGGACGGTCCGTCGGCCGCAGGGCGTGACGAAGGCACCCCGCGTAGCGGGGCGCGCAGGCAGCCGGACGCCGGGATTGTTAAGGGGCGGGCGTCCGCCCCTTGACGCGTCCGCCTGCTCGGGCAACCTGAAACTCCCCATCGCCTGGCGGGCGAAACCCGCTCAGTGCTTACGCGCGGCTAAGTGATCTGAAACTCCCCTCGCCTGGGCGGGCGTAACCTGCTTATAGCCAGCCCGCTGCCAGGCGAAACTAACTCATAGCCAGCCCGCTGCTAAGCGACCTTCCCTGCCGCCAGACAACAACTAAGCACTTAACCATCCCAGCTTAATCACAAACAGAATCGACAGGATCACCAGCGCCGCATTCACCTCTTTCGCGCGTCCGCTCAGCAGCTTCACCAGCGTCCAGGTAATAAAACCAAACGCGATGCCGTTGGCGATCGAATAGGTTAGCGGCATGGTCAGCGCGGTGACGGTGACCGGCGCGGCGGTGGTGATATCTTTCCAGTCAATCTCTGCCAGGCCCGATGCCATCAGCACCGCTACAAACAGCAACGCAGGCGCGGTGGCATAAACCGGAACACTGGAGGCCAGCGGCGAGAAAAACAGGGCCAGCAGGAACAGCACGGCGACCACAATCGCGGTCAGGCCGGTACGGCCACCGGCACTCACGCCCGCCGCTGATTCCACATAACTGGTAGTGGTCGAGGTGCCGAGCAGCGAACCAAACAGCGCAGCCGCACTGTCAGCAATCAGCGCACGGCCCATCTTCGGCACGTTACCCTGCTCATCCGCCAGACCGGCGCGTTTGGTCACACCCAGCAGCGTGCCCGTGTTATCAAACACATCAACAAACAGGAAGGCAAAAATCACGCTGATCAGGCCGACGTTAAACGCGCCGGCAATATCCAGCTGCATAAAGGTCGGTGCAATCGACGGCGGTGCAGAGAAGACCCCGGCAAAGGGCGACAGACCAATGCCCATTGAGATAAAGGTCACCAGCAGAATACCGATCAGCACTGCGCCCGTCACCCGACGCGCTTCCAGTACCACGATAACCACAAAGCCAAGCATCGCCAGCAGCGGACCCGGTTTAGTCAGGTCGCCAATGCCCACCAGCGTCGCCGGGTTATCGACCACGATACCCGCCCCTTCCAGCGCAATCAGCGCCAGAAAAAGCCCGATACCGGCACCAATCCCGGCGCGCAGCGGCAGCGGAATACTGGCAATAATCCATTCACGAATCTTAAATAGCGACATCGCGAAGAAAATCACCGCCGAGAGAAACACCGCGCCCAGCGCAATCTGCCACGTGTAGCCCATGTGCAGCACAACGGTGTAGGTGAAAAAGGCGTTCAGTCCCATACCCGGCGCCAGCGCAATCGGATAGTTGGCGATCAGCCCCATCAGCACGCAGCCAATCGCCGCCGCCAGACAGGTGGCGACAAATACCGCGCCCTTGTCCATGCCGGTTGCGCCCAGAATGCTTGGGTTCACAAACAGAATATAAGCCATCGCCAGGAAGGTGGTGATCCCGGCGATAATCTCAGTACGAACCGTCGTGTTATGCGCTTTGAGTTTGAATAGTTTTTCTAACATCATCATCTCTCGATACAGGAGACATCAGTCTCACTTGCCAAAGGGGTTTGCATGCTGATTATTCTGTTTCCGGGACACTGATGCTGGCCGCTGCATACTTGCGTGCCAGAATCGCCTGAAATCCCTGACTTACCCACTGCCCAAAGCAATTGCCATGCCATCTACCGACGCAATCGATTACCTGGCAGAGCCGGGTACGCCTAAGAGAATTCCGAACCAAAACGAGGCGCGATTATGGTGCAATGCACCGATGCCGCGCAATCGTTTTCCTGCGGCAAACGGCGAGCCCCGAAAAACTCTGCGCCAGCGCACGCTTCCGCACTCTCACAGGCGAAGCTGGTCACGTTTCAGCACGCTGCCTCAGCAAGCTTTTCTGGCCTGTGTAGACTCCAGAATTAACTCTTTCGTAACATTGAGGCCGCGCAATGAAGCCAGCAATTTTGGTGGTGGATGATGATCCTGCAGTCTGCGACGTCTTGCAGGATGCGTTAAGTGAACATCTGTTAACGGTCTACCGCTGTCATCAGGGACGCGAGGCGCTATCGATGCTCAGCGAACACCCGGAAATCTCGCTGGTGATGCTGGATATGATGCTGCCCGATACCAACGGGCTACTGGTGTTGCAGCAGCTTCAGCGTCAGCGACCCGAAGTGCTGGTGATTATGCTGACCGGTATGGGTTCTGAAGCGGAGATGGTGGTGGGCCTTGAGATGGGCGCAGATGATTACATCGCCAAACCCTTTAATCCACGCGTGGTGGTGGCGCGAACCCGGGCGGCCCTGCGTCGCAGCGGACGCATTGCCCAGGCCGACCCTGAACAGGAGGGCTGGCGTTTTGGCGGCTGGCAACTGGACGATGGCCGCTGCCAGCTGTTTAATCCGCAGCGCGAGCTGGTGCCGCTGACCCAGGGGGAATATAGCCTGTTACGCGCGCTGGTTCGCCACGCCCGAAAAGTGCTGACCCGCGATCAGTTGCTGGAGCTGACCCACAGCGAAAGTCTCGACGTGTTTGATCGCACCATCGACGTGCTGATCATGCGGTTGCGCCGTAAAATCGAAATCAACCCGCACCAGCCCGACCTGATCCGCACCATTCGCGGACTGGGTTATGTCTTTTCGGCCGATGTGGTGAAACCCGATTCAACAACGCGTGCCAGTCAGATTGCCTGATTACGCCTGCCGCGCTCAGGATAGCCAGTGCGCGTAATCGTTGCACAGCAGCCAGCGCGGCGCTTCATCTTCCTCCAGTGGGTTGAAACGAGCCAGCGGCGTCAGAAACACATTGTCGTTTTCATCATCGTTGGGCATCGACACCTCGCCCACCAGCACGTCGCCGAAGCCACTTTCCCCCCAGAAACTGTGCCAGATGCCCGCCTCCAGCGTCACGCTTTCACCCGGTGAGAGCCGCAGCTGTGAACCGGCGGCATGGGTCTGGCGCAGGCCATCCAGCGACACCGCCACCAGCGAGTCAGCCAGCCCGTCACCGTCGCGGTTATGCAGTTCGACAATCAGATTCCCGCCGCCGCGATTAATGATGTCTTCCATCTTGCGCGGATGGTAGTGCATCGGCGTCTGCTGCCCTTCCCGCACATGCATTATTTTCTCGGCGTAGGGTTTATGCCACGGCTGCCCGCCTGGTGAACCGTTGCGCAGGGTAAATAGTGTCAGCCCGGTCTGCAGAAAATCAGCTGCGCCAAAACTGGTGAGATCCCAGCCCAGTCGCAACGCCAGAATCTCCTGCGCGACCTCACGATCCTGAGCCCGCCACTGGCTCACATCGAAATCGGCCCACGGCGGCAGATGCACATCCTGCTGTCGGAAAAACTCGCGCGTATGTTGCAGGTAATAATTAACCTCTGAACGTTGCATGGTGGCCTCCTGAGAGCGGCACCCTTAAGGTGCCGCACTAAAGCTTATTTCACCGTCCAGCCCTGGTAGCTGCCGATGTTGTTACGATCGATCAGTTTCACCGGGATCAGCACCGGCTTATCGGGTGCCGGTTTGCCCTGCAGAATGTCATAACCAATCTCGACCGCTTTGGCGGCCATGACCTGTGGGTCCTGCGCAGGCGTCGCGACGAACAGTGAATTCTTGCGCTTCAGCGCCTCTTCACCGTCTGGCGAGCCATCGACGCCAACGATAAAGAACTCACTGCGCTGCGCCTGTTTCGCCGCTAAGTCTGCGCCAATCGCTGTCGGGTCGTTGATGGCAAACACCGCATCAATCTTTGGATTAGCAGAGAGCAGACCGGTCATAACTTCCAGTCCGCCTTCACGACTGCCTTTGGCATTCTGGTTGTAAGAGAGCAGCTTGATGTCAGGATGGGTTTTCAGTTCGGTCATGCAGCCTTCAACGCGGTTCTGCACCGCAGAGACCGGTGGTCCGTTAATGATCACCACGTTGCCTTTGTTCTTCAGGCGGTCAGCAATATATTTACAGGCCATCGCGCCCGCCTCGGTGTTATCGGAGGTGATGGTCGCATTCGCGCCATCGGCCGCCACGTCGACCGCCACCACTACGATACCGGCATCACGCGCCCGCTTCACCGCCGGAGCGATCCCTTTGGAGTCGGCGGCGTTGAGAATAATCATGTCGACTTTGGCCGCAATAAAGTTATCAATCTGGCCCACCTGCTGACCGAGATCGTAGCCGCTGGAGACCAGCGTCACATTCACCTTATCGCCCGCCAGCTGACGCGCCTTCATCTCTGCGCCTTTGGTGATCTGCACGAAGAAGGGGTTTGCCAGATCGCCGACCGTTACGCCGATAGATTTGAGTTCTTTTGCCTGAGCCAGGCCGGTACTGAACAGCGTCGCCGCCAGCAGCCCGGTTACAATCGGATTAAAACGCATAGACCTTCTCCTGCTGTTTTCAAGGTGCCAACCACTTAATGGCGTTTTTTAGATGGCGGAGGTGTAATGGCACATCCGCCCTTTTAAGACTCAACTCACATGATGACGGGTACGGTATTTGTCGATCAGCACCGCGATGATGATGACCGCGCCCTTGATCACCAGCTGCCAGAAATAGGAGACCCCCATCAGCGTCATGCCGTTATTCAGCGTGGCGATAATCAGTGCGCCAATCAGGGTGCCGGTGATGGTGCCGATGCCGCCGACAAAGCTGGTGCCGCCGAGGATCACCGCCGCAATCGCATCCAGCTCATAGCCAACCCCAAGGTTGCCGTTGGCGCTGTAAAGCCGCGAGGCACTCATCAGACCGCCCAGCCCCGACAGCAGGCCGCTCATGCCGTAGACAAACAGCAGCACCATTCCGACCTTGATACCGGTGAGACGCGCCGCCTGGATATTGCCGCCGACCGCGTAGATATGTACGCCCAGCGTGGTGCGGCGCAGGATGAACCAGCAGATGGCGATCACCGCAAAGGCAATCACAATCAGCCACGGCACCGGCCCGAGATAGCCGTTGCCGATCCACTCAAAGTTAATATCGGAATTGATTACTGTGGTGCCATCCGCCAGCAGGTAAGCGGCTCCGCGCAGCGCGGTGTAGGTGCCAAGCGTGACGATAAAGGGCGGCAATCCGGCCCAGGCGACCAGGATGCCGTTGAACAGCCCCATCACCAGGCCTGCGCCCAGCGCCATTGGAATGGTCATGGAAGCCAGCATTGGATCCAGTGATGCTACCAGCGCCACCACCGCGGTGGTCCCCAGCATTGACCCCACCGACAGGTCGATGCCGCCGGTGAGGATCACAAAGGTCATGCCCGCCGCCAGCACGATGTTAATCGACGCCTGACGGGTGATGTTGAGCAGGTTTGCTTCAGTAAAGAAGTTCGGCGTGACAAAACCAAATACCGCCACGATCAGGATCAGAATCGGCAGGATACCCACCGTTTGCAGCAGATCGCCCATCAGGGCGCGTTTCAGCGTCGGTGCTTTGGTGCGGGCCAGTTGTGTCATGGTGGTCTCCTTAGATTTCGCCTGCTGACGCGCTATGCGCACCGGTTGCCAGCGTCATAATATTTTCCTGACTGATGTGGCTGCCCTCCAGCTCACCGACGATGGTGCCTTCGTGCATCACGTAAACGCGGTCGCTCATCCCGACCACTTCCGGCAGTTCGCTGGAGATCATCAGAATCGCCACACCCTGCCGCGCCATCTCCTGCATCATGCGGTAGATCTCGCTTTTCGCCCCGACATCGACGCCGCGCGTCGGTTCATCGAGGATCAGGATGCGGGGGCCAATCGCCACCCAGCGCGAAATCAGCAGCTTCTGCTGGTTACCGCCCGACAGACCGCCCGCCCGGACCTGAGCGTGAGGAACGCGAATATTGAGTGAAGCGATCGCCTCACTGGCGATGGTCTGCCCTTTGCGGCGGTTCAGCATCCCGTAACTGGCGTCACGTTCCAGCGTCGCCATCACGATGTTCTCCTGCGCCGCCATCTCCAGAAACAGTCCCTGCTCTTTGCGGTTTTCGGTGAGGAAACCGATGCCGCGTGCAATTGCATCGCGCGGTGAATGGATGGTGACCTTCTCGCCATCGATCCAGATCTCGCCCTCTTTCGGCTTGTGCACGCCAAAAATCAGCTGTGCCAGTTCGCTGCGGCCTGCGCCCACCAGCCCGGCCAGCCCGACAATCTCTCCGGCCCGCACTTCAAGACTGCTGGGATGCACTTTGCCGCCGTCGGTAAGGTGATTAACCGCCAGCCGGATATCACCCAGCGGGATAGCACGGTCTTTGTTAAACAGGTCGCTGAGCGGCCGTCCGACCATCATCCGCACCAGTTCGCTGGCGTTAAGCTGGTCACGGGTCAGGCTGCCCACATACTCCCCGTCGCGCAGCACGCTGACGCGGTCGGACAGCTCATACACCTCCGCCATGCGGTGGCTGATGTAGATGATCGCCATGCCTTCGCTGCGCAGCCGTTTGATTAGCGCGAACAGCTGTTCGGTTTCGCGGTTGGAGAGCGCGGCGGTCGGCTCATCCATCACCAGAATGCGGCTGTTGCGCTGCAGCGCGCGGGCGATCTCCACCTGCTGCTGCTCGGCGATGCTCAGACGGCTGACCAGATCCCAGGCGCTGAACTGCGCGCCGAGCCGGTCAATGACCCGCTGCGCCTCTTCGGCCATCTGCCGCCGCCTGACCAGCCCGCCGGGCGCGATTTCGCTGCCGAGAAAAATGTTCTCCGCCACCGTCAGGTTGGGTGCCAGGTTGATCTCCTGATAAATCAGGGTGATCCCGGCGGCCAGAGCCTCTTTCGGCCCTTTCAGCGCCCAGGGCTTGCCTTCAATTAAAATTTCCCCGCTGCTGGCGGTATAGGCACCGGCCAGAATCTTCATCAGTGTGCTTTTACCCGCGCCGTTCTCCCCCATCAGCGCGTGGACCTCACCGGGATAAACCGTGAGATCGACGCCCTTCAGGGCATAAAAGCTGCCGAAGCGCCGGGTAATTCCCCGCATTTCCAGTATCGGTGTGGCTGTCATCGCCTCGCTCCTGCGGACTGTGGATAGCCGTCAGTAAAGCAACGCCAGATAAACGGAAAATGTCAGCGCCCATTCATATTTGTCATAAACGCCCGCCTGCACGCTCCTATACTCGGCCCATCGTTGCAGTGAATAAGAGGTCGTGGGATGCAGCGCACTTATCCGTGGCAGGCCGGGGCACGTGGACGCCTGTTGCTGTTCAATCTGCTGGTGGTGTCGGTCACGCTGATGGTCAGCGTGGTGGCGATCTTCGGCTTTCGTCATGCCGGGGCGATTCAGGAGCAGGCACAGGCGCAGACCCTGGCCGACATGAACGGCAGCCTGGCGCTGGCGCGGGATACCGCCAACGTGGCGACAGCGGCAGTGCGGCTGTCACAGGTGGTGGGCGCGCTGGAGTACCAGAGCGAATCACAGCGGCTGCAGCAGAATCAGCAGGCGTTGCAGCAGGCGCTGAGCCTGCTGGCCAGTGCGCCGCTGGCGGCACGTCAGCCGGAGCGCATCGCCCGGATCCGCGCCCGCAGCCTGATGCTGGAACAGACGATTAACAGCCTGCTGCTGACCGGTCACCAGCGTCATCTGCAGCGCAACAACATGCTGAGCGACCTGTGGCAGACACAGATTCTGCTCAGCCATATCGACCAGCTGGTGCAGCGGGAACAGCGGACGCTGCCGGATGCCGCGCTGCGGGAGCAAACCGAACGGCTGATCACCATCGCGATCCGCACACCCTCGCCCATCGCCGTCATCGAACAGCTCCAGCAGGTGATGGCGCAGTGGCGCAACGTGCCGCTGACGGGCGTGACCGGCGAAAACGTGCAGCGACTGCTGGCCACCCAGCAGCGCCTGCTGCCGCTGGCAGAGGCGCTGGAGCAGAGCGACCTGGCGATCGCCTATGCCACCTACCGGATTAAAGCGCTGGTGGCGATGCTGAATGAAGATATCAGCGCCTCGGTGCAGCAGGTGGCGTTACAGAGTGAGGCGCGCACCCTGGCGACCCACCGTGAGCTGGATTCCATCATCGGCTTTATCGCGCTGTTTGCGCTGCTGGCGCTGGCAATTACCGGCTATGCCGGTATCTACATCTACCGCAATCTCGGGTCGAGCCTGACGGCGATTGCCGGGGCCATGACGCGGCTGGCGCAGGGCGAGCAGAACGTCAGCGTGCCAGGGCTGCAACGTCGCGACGAGCTGGGCGAGCTGGCGCGGGCGTTTAACGTCTTTGCCCGTAACACCGCCTCACTGGCTCACACCTCACGGCTGCTGAAAGAGAAGAGTAATCAGCTGGAATCCACCTTTCTGGCGATGCGCGACGGCTTTGCGCTGTTTGATAACAACGGACAGCTGGTGGTGTGGAACGCCCAGTATGCGGAGCTGCTCGGCATCGCGCCGCATGAACTGCATCGCGGCGTTCCCTGGCAGCAACTGCTGGCGCCGCTGGCGGTGGATCTGCACGATCCCGGTGAACCGCAGGAGATCCGGCTGGCCGATGGTCGTACGCTGGAGCTGCGCTTCAGTCCAATCCCGCGGCGCGGCATGGTCAATACCGTGCTGGACCGGACCTCGCGTAAAACGCTGGAGGAGGCGCTGCAGCACAGCCAGAAAATGAAGGCGGTCGGCCAGCTGACCGGCGGACTGGCACACGACTTCAACAATCTGCTGGCGGTGATTATCGGCAGTCTGGCGCTGACCGAAGGCCAGCTGACGCCCGGCCCGCTGGCCAGCCGGATTGATCGGGCGCGACAGGCGGCCGACCGCGCTGCACAGCTGACCCAGCGGCTGCTGGCGTTCTCCCGCAAGCAGGCTCTCTATCCCCGTGCGGTGTCGGTGGTGACGCTGGTGGATAACCTGCAGGGGCTGCTGCAGCACTCGCTGCTGCCTGGCCAGCAGCTGATTATTGATGCACAGCGTCCCGGCTGGCCCGCCTGGATTGATGCCAGCCAGCTGGAGAATGCGCTGATGAATCTGGTGGTAAATGCCCGCGATGCGATGCATCAGCAAAGCGGCGAAATCCGGCTGCGCATCTGGAATCAGCGTCGTCTGGAGGGCGATGAGAAGCGTGACAGGGTCACAATTGAGGTGATAGACCACGGCTGCGGCATGTCGGCCGGGGTTCGTGAGCAGGTGTTTGAGCCTTTTTTCACTACCAAGGCTACCGGCAGCGGCAGCGGGCTGGGCCTGTCGATGGTTTATGGCTTTGTGCGGCAGTCTGGCGGCCAGATCGAACTGGAAACCGCGCCAGGCCAGGGCACCACGGTGCGGCTGCTGTTGCCACGCGCGCCGGAAGCTGCCGCCGCCGTAGTGATCGCCCCGCCATCACCTGTGCACATTGAGACGGAGATTGCGGCGGCCAGTAACCGGCTGGTGCTGGTGCTGGATGATGAACCGGCGGTGCGCCAGACACTCTGTGAGCATCTGCATCAACTGGGTTATCTGACGCTGGAGTGTGGTGACGGTGAAGAGGCGCTGGCGCTGCTGCGCCAGACACCTGATATCGACCTGCTGATCAGCGACCTGATGCTGCCCGGCGAGATTAACGGCGCGGAGGTGATCCGCCAGGCGCAGCAGAACTGGCCGCAGCTGGCGACGCTGCTTATCAGCGGTCAGGACCTGCGCCACCAGCCGGTGACGCTGCCGCTGTGCGAACGGCTGGCGAAACCCTGGCAGCAGGCACAGCTGGTGCAGGCGTTACAGCGCGCCTGGCAGCGCAGCGAAAGGCTTAATCGCGCGCAGCAGGCTGCCACAACGGCACCGGCTTCCCACTGATGTAGCGCTTGCGCAGGCGGCTGGAGATCACATCCATCACCATCACTACCACCACCAGAATCAGCGTCAGGAACATCACCACATCCCAGTTCCACAGGCGCATATTCTCAGCGTAAACCAGACCGACGCCCCCGGCGCCGACAAAGCCCAGCACCGCCGCTGAGCGGGTATTGGACTCTATCTGGTAAAGGCTCAGCGCCAGAAACTGCGGGAATGACTGGGTGAAGATGCCGAAGCGGTGTTTCTGCAGGCTGTTGGCGCCGACGGCGCCCAGTCCGCGACCCGGTGAACGCTCCACCGCTTCGTGCCCTTCGGCGTAGAGTTTGCCGAGCAGACCGACATCCTGCAGGATAATCGCCAGCACCCCGGCCAGCGGCCCCATGCCGACCGCCCGGACGAAGATCAGCCCCCAGATCGCCATGTCGATACCGCGCAGCACGTCAAACAGACGGCGCATCAGAAACGCCAGCGGTTTCGCGGTTCGGCTGTGCATCACGTTGCGCGCCGCCAGAAACGACAGCGGCAGCGCCAGCAGCGAGGCAGTCAGCGTACCGGCAAAGACAATCCCTAAGGTGATACCGACCTGCGACAGATAGTAGCCAAACGGCCAGTTCAGGAAGTCGTGCCAGAAAAACATCCGCAGGAAATAGCGCCCCAGCTGCTGACAGCCCATCAGCAAACGCGACCACTCCAGACCAAATACCGAGAAGAAAAAGAGGTAATAGAGCAGCACCGCCAGTGTCATCAGCGCCAAACGACGCAGATAGCGCGGCTGTGCGGCGAAGAGTTCACGATGCTGCTGCTTCATTAGCGCGATATCGGGAACGGTGCTTATCATGTCCTGTCTCCTGTCACACGGCGACGAAGCTGGCCGGAGAGCGTATCCAGCAGCGACACCACAATCAGGATCAGCAGCAGCGTCATACTGACCTGATCGTAGCGGTCCAGTTTGATGTTGGTCATCAGCTCCTGGCCGATGCCGCCTGCGCCAACCAGCCCAAGGATGGTTGAGGAGCGGAAGTTAATTTCCAGTCGCATAAAGCTGTAGGAGAGAAAGACCGGCTTAACCTGTGGCCAGAAAGCGAAGCGCATCCGCTGCAGTTTGCTGGCTCCGCAGGCCGCCAGGCCGCGTACCGGCTTATCTGACGCCGACTCAATCGCCTCGTAAAACAGCTTGGTCAGGCTGCCCACGGTGTGCAGCGCCAGCGCCAGAAAACCGGGGATCGCCCCGATGCCAAACGCCATCACAAACATCACCGCCCACGCCAGCTCCGGCATGGTGCGCAGGAAGGCGACAAAGGCGCGAATCGTCATCCGCACGCTGACCGGCGTCTGAGTGTTGTCGGCGGCGAAAAAGGCCAGCATCGCGGCCAGTGCCACCGCCACCAGCGTCGAAGCCAGCGCCAGTTGTAGTGTTTCCCAGATCAGCGGCAGCTGGATCGGCAGACGGTAGCCCCAGTAAGCCAGCGAGCCTTCGGTCTTGCCGTCGGCAAACAGCAGCGGCAGATGCAGCACAGGCAGGATTTCGTGCAGGTAGTCAAAGAAGTGCGGCAGCGACTGCCAGACGGTGAGCAGATTAAATTCTGCCACCCTGCCCGCCGCCAGGTAGAGTGCCACCAGCAGCAGTGACCAGAGCAGCGTGTCTCGTTTCTGCTGGCGACGGATGCGTTGGTAGTAGTGTTCGAATTCGGTCAAAGGGGATCTCCGGCGCTAAAGCAGCGGGACGCAGGCGAGTTTGCTGCGTCCCGCTTTCCCCGCCTGAGCGGAGAAGATAAGAAGTAGCTGGATTTAGCCGCGGCTGCCTTTCATCAGGTCGCGCTTCATATCGATGATGTTCTGATAATCGGCAACCGTCGCCTGACCGATGTGCTGCTCGCCGCCCACCGCTTTCACGAAGCAGGCGTGATCTTCCTTATCCAGCTTTTTAATTGCCGACACCACTTTCGCTTTAAAGTCAGCGGGCAGCTTGTTGCTGACCAGCACCGGACCGTTGGGGATCAGCGGTGACTGCCAGATAATGCGAATCTGCTTCATCAGATCAGGATGGTCCATGCGGATCAGACGGCCAAACGCGCCAGAGGTATAGCCGCTGTTGTAGTCACCGACCAGTGAGGTCCAGGTCACTGCGCCATCAAACTGGTTGTTCAACACGCCCAGAATGTCCTGCTCATGGCCGCCGGAGAAGGTCACGCTGGAGAAGGTGTTGTTATATTTGTCATCCACTGAGCCGCCGAACATCTTCTTAAACGCCTGGTTCGGCATCAGGAAGCCGGACGTCGAGTCGGGATCGGCCATACCGAAAGATTTCCCTTTCAGGTCTTCCAGTTTTTTGTAGGGGCTGTCCGCTTTGACGATCACCACCGAGTGGTAGCCGCGTGACTGATCTTTGTCATCCACCACAATGCCAACCACATCCACCGCTTTCGGGTCCTGAATGTAGACCGACGCAAACGAGGCTGGCGACATGCTCAGCACCATATCGATCTTGCCACCCAGCAGACCCTGAATCACGCCAGAGTAGTCGGAGGCGTTGCGCATCTGGGTATCCACACCCAGCTCTTTATCAAAGAAGGTCTTCACACACTGATTATCGCCAATCTGCTGGGTGGCGTTCTGACCGCCCAGAATCCCCAGATTAAGCTGTTTCGGCGCATCCGCTGCGCTGACACCAAACGCCATTACACTGGTCAGGAGTGCTAAAGAAGTCAGTTTCATTCGGGGTTGTTCTCTTGCTGTGGAAGTTAATGGATTTGGTTAAGTTCATCGCCGTACAGCTGGTGCAGCAGGCTGTCGGTCAGTCCTGAAGGATGGCCGTCAAACAGCACCACGCCGCGCTGAATGCCAATCACCCGGGTGCAGTAGCTTTTCACCAGCTCAATCGAGTGCAGGTTGACCATCACGCTGATGCCCTGCTCGCTGACCTGACGCAGCACATCCATGATGCGCTTGGTATTTTTGGGATCGAGTGACGCCACCGGCTCATCGGCCAGCAGGATTTTGGGGTTCTGCATCAGGGCACGGCAGATCGCCACACGCTGCATCTGCCCGCCAGAGAGGTTTTCCGCCCGCTGCAGCGCCTGCGGCAGCATGTTCATCCACTGCAGCAGTTCGATGGCGTGCGCCCGGTCATTGTCGGAGAAGATTTTAAAGAAAGATTTCAGCGTACCGGTCTGGCTCAGACGGCCCAGCAGCACGTTGGTCAGCACGTCGAGGCGTGGCACCAGACAGAAATCCTGAAAGATCATGCCGCACTGGCTGCGCCATTCGCGCAGCTGGCGGCTGTTGAGCGTAACCACGTTACGATCCGCTTCGCCATGATGTAGACTGATAATCGCGCCGGAAGTCGCTTCAATCGTGCCGTTGAGCATGTGCAGCAGGGTCGATTTACCCGCGCCAGAGCGGCCAATCACCGCCACCAGCTCACCGGCGTGCAGGTCGAAACTGACCTGATCCAGCACCTGAGTGTCGCCGTAGGCTTTGCTCAGTTTCTGCACCGACAACACTTTTTGTCCGCTGAGGCTGGCCGGTGGCAGGTCGTTGTCGACCACCGTTTTCAGAAGTGCCTGTGCCATGGTTTCTCCGTCATCGCTGATTGCGTTCTGCGGGTTATTAAGGCGTGACGCGATGAACACGAGATGACAGTCAGATGATCAAACCGTGACAGGCCAGTGCGCGCCGCACAGCAATGTCTGGCCGTCACGGGCAGCCAGCACGCCGTCCGGTAACGGGTTCTCAGCTAACCAGTTATCCATCTCATGACTGAGATGGGTGAGCCAGGTCTGACGCGGCTGGAGCATCTCTGCCAGCGCCAGCGCCTGGGTCACATCATTATGGTTACGCGGTTCTGCTTGCGGCGGATCGTTGCAGTCAATCACCAGTTGATCCAGCGGCTGACCGTGCAGGAAGTCGGCGGTGTCGGGTGGCAACCCGCAGGTATCACACAGCCAGGCGAGCCGGGTGCCGTGCCAGTCGAACAGATAGCCATGCGTCAGTTTCGAGTGTTGCAACGGCAGCGGCGTGACCTGCAGTTCACCAAAGGCGTGCGCTACAAACGGCGTTAAGGCGGGACGGAAATCGAGCAGGCCTGGATGTTTATAGAGATCGTCACAGCCTCGCGGATCGGGTGGACCCCAGACCGGAACCGGCGCGCCCACTCCCCAGCGCAGTGCAAACAGCCCCTGCACATGATCCATGTGGTAGTGAGTCAGCAGAATGCGCGTCAGTGTGCCGGGCGGGAAGCACGACGCCAGCAGCGGCAGACCGGCATCCAGCAGGATGCGCTCGCGACCAAACTCAATCAGCGCGCTGCAGGGTGCACGCGCGTAGCCGCTGTTAAGCTGCGCACGCTGACAGGCGCGACAGTCGCAGCCCGGCAGCGGTGCGGCAGTGACCCCGCCAGTACCCAGAAAAGTGAGTTTCATTGATGCGCCTTCGGTAGCGGATGTCGATGCCGGACTGTCACCGCCAGTGCCAGGATAAGAGAGTTTCATTGATGCGACTCCAGTATCTGACGCAGCAGGCACACGGTATCCGCCAGCGCGCCGTCGTTGTTGAGGATAAGGCAGCCATCGGGCTGCGGCTGTGCGGCGCGCGCCAGCCGCCGGGCGATCTCCGCCTCATCTTCCCGTCCGCGCTGGCGCAGCCGCGCTGCCAGCACGGCGGGTGTGACCTGCAGACAGACCGGCAGCAGCTGCGTGCCGAAACGGGCCTGCGCCTGCGCCAGATGCAGCCGCGAACCGTTCACCACCACATTCTGCCCGCGCAGCAGCCAATGTTCCGTCTCACAGCCAATGCCATAGCTGAAACCGTGCGCCTGCCAGCTCACCGCGAACAGTCCCAGCGCGGCGCGGCGGGCAAACTCCGCCTCGGTCAGTGCCACATGGTTTTCGCCGCCCGCATCGGCGGCGCGGGTAATGTAGCGATGGGCGATCAGCAGCCGTGGCGGAGGTGCTGCCCGCAGCGCATCCAGCAGGCTGTCTTTACCCGAACCCGAAGGACCGGTGAGCCAGATCAGCCGCGCCATCAGTACACCTGCCGGCCTTTGCTCCAGACATGCCGCACGTGCGGGTAGCCGTGTGCGGTATGCGCCAGCACCAGATCGGCGCGGCAGCCTTCGGCGATTACCCCGCGATCTTCGAGCCCTAAGGCGCGCGCCGGGTTACAGGTGACCAGCGCGATCGCCTGCGCCATGCCGAGGCTGTTGCGCTCATCATCTGCCAGCCGGAACGCTGCATCCAGCAGGCTCGCCGGATAGTAATCAGAGGAGAGAATATTCAGCAGGCCGTGTGACGCCAGCTCCCAGGCAGCGACGTTGCCGGAGTGCGAGCCGCCGCGCACGATGTTAGGCGCGCCCATCAGCACCTGCATATTGCGATAACGCGAGGCGCGTGCCGCCTCCAGCGTGGTAGGAAACTCCGCGATGCGGCTGCCCGCGGCGTGAGACTCTTCAACGTGCGCCGCGGTGGCATCATCGTGGCTGGCAATGGCGATGCCATGTTCCCGGCAGAGTCCGGCAATCGCCTGACGGTTGGGCTGTGACCATTCTGCTGCCAGGGTGAGCTGGTCATGCTCGAACTGATCCATCTCCGTGTCATTGAGCTGATATTTGCCCTGATAATATTCGCGATACTTCGTCAGGGACGCGTACTGACGCTGTCCCGGTGAATGGTCCATCAGCGACACCAGCGCCAGCTCCGGCGTGCCCATCAGTGCTTCAAACAGCGGCGCAGTGGTGGGATGCGGCAGTTCACAGCGCAGATGCAGCAGATGCTCGGCCCGGTTCAGTCCTTTGCGGTTGCTGTCGCGGATGGCGTCGATCATCTTGCTGAGGTTATCCAGCCGGTGCCCGCCGTCGCGCACATCCCCGACGCCAATCGCATCCAGCACCGTGGTAATGCCGCTGGAAACCATCAGCGCATCGTGGCTGCTCATCGCCGAGTGTGCCGGCCAGTCCACTTTTGGTCGCGGCGTGAAAAACTTGTCGAGGTTATCAGTGTGCAGCTCCACCAGACCCGGCATCAGCCAGGCGCCCTCGCCATCCAGCGCGCCCGGCTGCTGGCTGGTGGTTTCGCTGAAGCTGCTGATGCGCTCGTCGCGGAACTCCAGCGATCCGGTTACCACTTCGTTTTCCAGCACCAGTCTGACGTTATTGATGATCATGCCTGCGCTCCTGTCTCGATTGGGTGCATCAGGTGCAGCCGGTCCGCTACCCGCTCGCGCACCGCCCGATCGTGAAAAATACCGACGATGGCAGCACCACGGGCGCGCGCCTGTTCAATTAGGCTCACCACCGCCTCGCTGTTGACACTGTCGAGCGAGGCGGTGGGTTCATCCAGCAGCAGCACCGGATAGTCGGCGATAAAGCCGCGAGCGATATTGACACGCTGCTGCTCTCCGCCAGAGAAAGTGGACGGGGCCAGCGACCAGAGACGCTGCGGCACGTTGAGCCGGGTCAGCAGTTCGGCGGCACGTGCTTCACATAAGGCGCGCTCGACGCCGCGCTCCAGCAGCGGCTGCATCACAATCTCCAGCGTCGGCACGCGCGGGATCACCCGCAGAAACTGGCTGACCCAGCCCAGCGTGTCGCGGCGCAGGGCGATAATCTGGCGCGCCGATGCCTGCGCCATGTCGATCCACTCGCCCTGATGCGCGACCCGAATGTGGCCGCTGTCGGGCTGATAGTTGCCGTAAAGCGCGCGCAGCAGTGTGGATTTACCGCTGCCGGAATGACCGTGCAGCACGACGCATTCGCCCTCGCCTGCCGTCAGGCTGGCGTTGTGCAGCACCGGCAGCGCCGCGCCGTTCTGGTTATGCAGCACAAAGGTTTTACACAAATTCTCTACCCGCAGGCGCGGAGTGATAGTTGTCATTTAATTGAGCACCGAAGAGACCAGCAGTTGAGTGTAAGGATGATGAGGATCGTCCAGCACGCGGTCAGTCAGACCGCTCTCCACCACCCGCCCCTGCTTCATCACCAGCAGGCGATGCGCCAGCAGTCGCGCTACGCCGAGATCGTGGGTGACAATCACCACCGCCAGATTCAGTTCGCGCACCAGCGTCCGCAGCAGATCCAGCAGTCGCGCCTGCACCGACACATCCAGCCCGCCGGTCGGCTCATCCATAAACATCAACTGCGGCTGCGTCACCAGATTCCGGGCGATCTGCAGACGCTGCTGCATACCGCCGGAAAAGGTGGTGGGCAGATCGTCGATGCGACCGGCGTCAATCTCCACCGCCTGCAGCCAGCGGCTCGCTTCGGCGCGGATATCGCCATAGTGGCGCTGTCCGGTCGCCATCAGCCGTTCGCCGATGTTGCCGCCCGCGCTGACCTGCGAACGCAGCCCGTCCATCGGATGCTGATGCACCACGCCCCATTCGGTGCGCAGCAGGCGACGGCGATCGCTTTCACTCATCTGATAGAGGTCGCGGTTCTGATAAAGAATGCTGCCCTGCTGCGGCGTCAGACGCGCCGACAGGCTCTGCAGCAGCGTGGTTTTACCGGAGCCGGACTCGCCGACAATGCCCAGCACTTCGCCGGGAAAGAGATCAAAACTGACCTGCTCAAACCCTTTGCCCGGCGCATAAAGATGGGTGAGCTGGTTCACCGCAAGCAGCGGCTGTTCACTGTGCATGTTGCTGTTCCTGCTGCTGATGGCAAAAGTCGGTGTCGGAGCAGACAAACATCCGCGTTCCCTGATCGTCCATCACCACCTCATCGAGATAGCTGTGGCGCGAGCCGCACAGCGCGCAGGGTTCATCCCACTGCTGCACGGTGAACGGATGATCGTCGAAGTCCAGGCTTTCCACACGGGTGTAAGGCGGCAAGGCGTAGATGCGCTTTTCACGCCCGGCACCAAACAGCTGCAGCGCGGGCATCATGTTCATCTTCGGGTTGTCGAATTTGGGAATGGGCGAAGGATCCATCACATAGCGATCGTTGACCCGGACCGGATAGGCGTAAGTCGTCGCGATGTGGCCGTAGCGGGCGATATCTTCATACAGCTTCACCTGCATGATGCCGTACTCCTCCAGCGCATGCATGGTGCGGGTTTCGGTTTCGCGCGGCTCGATAAAGCGCAGCGGCTCCGGGATCGGCACCTGGAAAATCAGGATCTGATCCTCTTCCAGCGGCGTTTCCGGGATGCGGTGCCGGGTCTGGATCAGGGTGGCATCGGCGGTGCGCTCGGTGGTGGCAGCATTGCTGACCCGCTTAAAGAACTGACGGATCGACACCGCATTGGTGGTGTCATCTGCGCCCTGATCGATCACCTTCAGCACATCCTGATCGCCAATCACGCTGGCGGTGATCTGGATGCCGCCGGTGCCCCAGCCGTAGGGCATCGGCATCTCACGTCCCGCGAACGGCACCTGATAGCCGGGGATCGCCACCGCTTTCAGGATGGCGCGGCGGATGGTGCGCTTGGTCTGCTCGTCGAGATAGCCGTTGTTATAGCCGGTGAGTTCAGCCATGGGTGCGCTCCTGATAATCGTGCTGCAGCTGTTTCAGCAGTTCCAGTTCCGCCTGGAAATCGACGTAGTGCGGCAGCTTGAGATGCGAGACAAAGCCTGCGGCTTCCACGTTATCGGCGTGCGACAGCACAAACTCCTCATCCTGCGCCGGGCTGGTAACACGCTCATGCTGTTCGCGGCTTTGCAGCGCCCGGTCCACCAGCGCCATCGCCATCGCTTTGCGTTCGGCGCGGCCAAACACCAGCCCATAACCCCGGGTAAAGTGCGGCGCCGTGTCGTCGCTGTGGGCAACGCCGTTGACCATTTCACACTCTGTCAGTAGCAGTTCACCGATCTCCAGCTCAAAACCCAGCTCTTCGGGACAGATACTGACGCTGAGAGTGCCAGTGCGGATCTCGCCGGCAAACGGATGGGTGCGGCCATAGCCGCGCTGTGTCGAATAGCCGAGCGCCAGCAGAAAGCCTTCGTCGCCACGCACCAGCTGTTGCAGGCGCGCGGCGCGTGAGGCGGGAAAGCTCATCGGCTCGCGGGTGATATCGACAGGCTCGCTGCCGTCATCCATCTCGGCGGCGGCCAGCCCTTCATCGCTCATCATGCTGAACATGTGCGGGCACTGGTCAGGCACCGAACGATCGTCACGCGGCGCGGCAGGCGTTTCGCCATTGGCCAGCAGGGTGAAGTCGAGCAGACGGTGGCTGTAGTCGTAAGTTGGTCCCAGCACCTGGCCGCCCGGCAGATCTTTATAGACCGCCGAGATGCGGCGTTCGATGCGCATCGCACCGGTCGCCAGTGGCGTGCTCTCCGCCAGGCGTGGCAGCGTGGTGCGATAGGCGCGCAATAGAAAGATCGCCTCGACCAGATCGCCGCTGGCCTGTTTAATCGCCAGCGCCGCCAGTTCGGGATCGTAAATCCCGCCTTCGGTCATCACCCGATCCACCGCCAGTCCCAGCTGCTGCGCCACCTGATCGCAGCCGAGTTCGGCTACCGCTCTATCGCCGCGCCGCAGATCGGCCTGCAACTGATGGGCGTTCGCAATGGCTTTTTCGCCCCCTTTTACCGCGACATACATCAGCACACCTCCACAACGGTGGTGCGCGGCACGGCCATGATCGCTTCGCCACAGGTGAAGATCAGATCCACGCCCTGCGGGAACGGATGCGGACGGGTGCGCAGATATTCCAGCACGCTTTCGGGCAGCTGTGGCGCGATGGCCCGGGTTTCGCGCAGGCCAGGGCCGGAGAGGCGGAGCGTCAGGCCGCCATTCAGTGACGGCACTTCGATAATCAGCGTGGTGCTTTTTTCCGGTGACATGTTGTCACCGGCCGCGAACTGCGTCGGCTCGGGCTGCGCCGCCGCATGGCTCAGGGCGAATGGTGCATCCTGCTGCGTGGTGATCGGCGCACCGGTATGGAAGCGCAGATTGTTGCGCAGCTGTTCGTTGTCAATTTCCGCATCCAGCCAGACCGGGCTTTCCTGATCGACCAGCGTCAGCAACAGCGCCGTGGCCGCCGGTGACAGTGCGCCCCAGCCCTGTTGCAGCGGCAGCGAGACCATCACGCCCGGTTCGCTCATCGCTTTCAGAATGCGGCGAAACGCGCGCTGCGCATCCGCCACCGGATGGTTAAAACTTGCCAGTAAAGTCATCAGTTATCTCCGCGAACCAGCGTAAAGAAATCCACTTTGCTGCTGGCGATTTCACGGGCGCGCAGCTGTCGCTGCTCATCGCGCCACGCCGCCAGCGGGGTAATAATCTTCTCTTCCAGCAGTTGCCGGGTTTCCGGCTGCTGCAACAGCGCATCCAGCAGGGCGCAGCGCTCGGCATGGGCTTTGTCGCGCCCTAACAGGTAGCTGTAACCCAGAGTGCCGTCGCTGAGCTGCACCACCGCGCGCGTCACCGTGGCATCGCCCATCACAAAGCGTTTGCCGGTGGCCCCCATCCGCGCCTGCAACCGTGTCAGCCCGATCTCTGCCGGACGGATCAGGGTATAGGCGGGCTGGAGGTTAAGCGCCTGCCAGTGCGTCTCAAGCAAGGCGGCGCTGCTGTGCGCCAGCACCGACAGCCAGCGCTGGCGATCCGTTTGCTGTTCCATTAGTGCTCCAGAGTCAGTTCAATCATGTCGCCGCGCGTCAGGCTGACGGAGTATTCCGCCACCGCGCCATCACTGGTTTTGTTCAGGGTCCGCACGCAGAGCAGCGGCGAATGCAGCGCGATGTCGAGCTGCCGACACTCTTTGGCCTGCGCCCGGCGGGTGCTGATGCGGGTCTGGGTGCGCACCAGCTGCTTGCCGGTGTGCTCCACTAAGAAGTCGTGCAGCGATCCACTGTTAAATTGCTGAAGCTGTGGCCACCAGCTGAGGTCGGCGAGGAAATGGTTGATCAGGCAGAGCGGCACGCCGTTGGCGCGACGCAGGGTGCGCAGATGAATGACGTTGTCGCCCTCTTTCACACCCAGCGCATTGGCAACGTCGTTGCTGGCCGGACGCAGCACCGCCAGCAGCCGTTCGCTGGTGGGATGACTGCCCTGCTCCAGCAGGTTCTGGCTGAATCGCGCCTGGGCATGCAGCGGATAGTCATAAGGGCGCATCAAAACCAGGATGCCGACGCCGTGACGGCGCTGCAGCAGCCCTTTGTGCACCAGCTCATCCACCGCCCGACGCAGCGTGTGGCGATTCACCTCATAGTGATCGGCCAGCTGTTGCTCGGAAGGAAGATAGTCGCCGCAGCGGTAGCGCTCTTTGAGCGCCTGCTCCAGTTGTGCGGCAACAGCCTGATAGACAGTGGTCGGATGTCTGGATAACTCCATCACGATGAAATCCTCACGGGTTACAGAGTGGGAACGCAGTGAAAAGACGCTGCGGGATGGTGTTAGCTTGAGGGGATCAGATGACAGAACCGTGACGCGGGGGTGAAGGAGAGGTGAATGTGGTGGCTGGAAAATGAGGAGTGCTTGTCAGGATGCGTGACTGGCAGGAAACCGCCGGGCATGGGGTAATAGCCCCCGCTTAAGCGATCATTTCCTCTGCCGGGCCGGGAGTCAATCAATCAGAAGAACGTCATTCCCTGATAAGGCTGAGCAAGGCAGGCTCTGATACGGCTCTCAAGATCGCCATCGTGGATTTCAAGCTTGTGGCCATCGGGGTCCAGAAAGTAGAAGGAGTTCCCCTCGCTTTTATTGCGCTTCCATTCTGTCACACCCGCCGCTCTCAATCGCTCAACGAACGCATCAAATTCGTCACCAGCAATAGTGAATGCATAGTGTGTGTAATCATTTCCAGCAGAGACAGTATCCACAGAGAGACAGAGCCAGAGTTCACCCAGCGAAAGATAAGCGCCGTGATCCCATGCCGCTTTGGGGATGAATCCCAGGGTCTCCGTATAAAAATTCAGGCTACTGGCCAGGTTGCTAACTGCGAGGGTGAGGTGATTGAGTCCGGTCAGCATGTAAAACTCTTTATCAGAATGCAGAAAAATTTAATTTACAGGAATCAGATTTCTTTGCACACAAAGAGAATTAACAGCCGTTTGTATATCAGCCGAATCTCTGCCGGACCCACCCCGGAAAGAGGAAACTGGAGCGGGCAATACAGCCGGGACCGGCGCGCGATGAGCAGATAATGAAGACCGGGCTTGCACGAAAGGAACGACGGGTTTCATGGTGTACACTGGAACGAACTAACGTTGCGCTTAAGGAGAGAATATGTACGGACCGGATCCCACCAATCCCCATCCAATGGAAGGTTTCCCACAGGTTTGTTTTATCAAAAATACGGTGAAAAACCCCAACATCATAATCGGGGATTTTACTTATTATGATGATCCTGAAGACTCAGAAAACTTCGAGCGCAATGTCCTTTATCACTTCCCCTTTATTGGTGACAAACTGATCATGGGTAAATTCTGCGCGATAGCCAGAGGCGTTCAGTTCATCATGAACGGGGCAAACCATAACATGGCGGGTTTCTCCACTTTTCCGTTTTACATTTTCGGAAACGGATGGGAAACAGCCCAGCCTCAGGCCGGCGATCTGCCCTATAAAGGCGATACGGTGATTGGTAATGATGTATGGATGGGTTATCAGGCGCTGATTATGCCAGGCGTTAAAATTGGCAACGGCGCGATCATTTCGTCACGTTCTGTTGTGACGTCGGATGTCCCGGCCTATTCGATTGTGGGTGGCAACCCGGCCAGAGTTATCAGGCAGCGTTTTACCGATGAAACCATATCCCGACTAGAGAAGCTGGCCTGGTGGGACTGGCCGGTAGAAAAGATTACCCAAAACTTACCGGCAATTATCTCCGCAGACCTTGAAGCACTGCCAGATGAATAGCCGGGCAGAAGTGGAATAAACGCTGTCCGCTGCTGACATAGGGCGGCGATCATCCGACACGGGTTCGCATAATTTCGCGCAGATTGATGTATCAATGTGTCTGCTTTACCACTGGAGCGCGGGTTAAAACAGGAGTCGTTATGCTCTACATCTTAAGTGGCCTTCCGGGTTGCGGCAAAAGCACTATCGCTAAAATGCTATCTGAAAAATTGAAAGCGGTGTATTTACGCGTAGATACGATCGAACAGGCTCTGCGTAATAGTTCAGCAACTTTCAGGGATATTGGCCCTGAAGGCTATTTCATCCTTTATGAGCTTGCGCGGGACAATCTCAGACTGGGATTACCTGTTATCACTGACTCGGTGAATGACCTTAACCTGGTACGTGATAGTTTTCGTGATATCGCACTATCATCAGGTGTTCCCTTTCTGGAAATTGAAATCCTCTGTTCAGATCCCGAACAGCATCGTGCTCGTGTAGAGAACAGAATCTCAGATATCCCTGGCTTAAAAGTGCCTGACTGGCAAGCCGTTGTGGATCGTGTTTATGAACCGTGGAGCAGAGAACATCTGAAGCTGGATACGGCGGAATTTTCGCCTGCTGAGTGCGTTGATATCATCCTCCAGACAAGCATTTAGCCCTGACCGCGTTTAGCCCGCACCCTTAACGGCAATAAATGTTTTAACCTGAGGCTGCATGTTGCCCTACCCTCAGGGATTAAAACCGGTAAAACAGAAGTAGCCACGCTATTCCCTCAGCTTATGCGGCAATATCAGCAGGTTCTGAGAGGATTAATGAGGTAACCAGGGTCAGGTATTCAATGAGAGAAAAACGGTCGTAATTTCTGAACAGTCGATCATGCCCCGAAGGCTTTTCTCAAACTGAAATAGAGTGGCAGTTGCAGAGAATTGAACTGAAAAGTATCCCGGCTGGCAAAATTCTGATGCCATTTTGATGGTATTCCATCATTCCCTCTCAAATTAAGATTGTAATTTTCCACTATTTTTTAAGTTAATCTGCATGTTCAAATCCTTAAAAAATAAATAAACCATCTGATTCAATATCATAATTTTAAATTGCCATTTTATTTTTACTGAAGCCTGCCTTCTTAAATTTATGCGCGATTTTTGCACTACCGTTGGTTAATAACCGTGAGTAATCTCTGGCTGCTCCAGGCCGATAATCGTAAGACATCTTACCTGGAGCTTTACTGCCATGCTGAAAAATACCCGTCTCACCACGATCCTGACGTTATCCGGACTGTTTCTGTTTTTTGTCTTTCTTGCTTCTTCATTGCTGAGTGTGATCTATCTGAATCGCAGTGCGGAATCTCTCAAAAATCTCAACCATGAAGTTTCTGCCACCCTTGGCGTCGCTGACACGACTAACTGGATACGTGCCGCTCGCACCACACTGCTGGCCGCTGTTCCTTATGCTGACGGCAGCAATCCAGAGGCGTTTAATGCCGCGCTGGCCCAGGCCAGATTTTACTATGATGGCGGCTTGCGCTTTATGCAGGCCTATCAGGCTGCACCAAAAATGGCCGGTGAAGCGGAACTGTCACGGGAGCTGGCCGCACGCTACAACGATTACACTCAGCAAGGCGTTGGTGCCCTTTTCACCGCGCTGCAGAAAAGGGATGTACCCGCTTTTCTGATGCTTGCTGGTACAAAAGTCGTGGCACTTGATGAGGCTTACCGCGTTCCGCTGGACAAGGTTATTGCCATACATAAACAGTCAGCCGTAAACATCACCCAACAGGCCGATACCGATACGCACATTGCTTATGTTGCTGCGGGTGTGTCGGTCATACTCTTTATCCTGGCTTCAGTCATTGTGGCGGTGGTACTGAAAAATGTGCTGATCAAGCCCCTGCGTCGTGCTGGCGAAGTAACGGCAGCCATTGGTGCCGGCGATCTGACATCGGAGTTCCACAATCTCCGCAACGATGAAATGGGCAGGCTTCTGCAGGGGCTTGAAAATATGCAGCTTGGCCTGAAAACGATGGTCAGTGAAATCGTCAATGGCGTAAGCGAAGTGGCTCGCGTTACCACGCAGATAAGCGACGGCAACCACAGTCTTTCCAGCCGCACGGAGCAACAGGCGGCAGCGCTCGAAGAGACCGCGGCGAGCATGGAGGAGCTCTCGTCTACTGTCTCACTCAACGCCGGTAATGCCTCAGTCGCCAGCGACGCGGCATCTGCGGCTTCCGGAACCGCTTCGGAATGCGGCGCGGCAATGCGGGAAGTGGTGCGCACGATGGCAGACATCAAAACCAGCGCAATGGCCATCAGTGAAATTACCTCCGTAATAAACAGCATTGCCTTTCAGACAAACATTCTGGCACTGAACGCAGCGGTAGAAGCAGCACGTGCAGGCGACCAGGGTCGCGGTTTTGCTGTGGTTGCTAACGAAGTTCGCACGCTTGCACAACGCAGCACACAGTCTGCGCGGGAAATTGAAAAGCTGATTGCTGAATCCAATCTGAACGTTGGTCTGGGTGAGCAGAAAGTGGCTCAGGTTTCGCTGACGACAGAAAAAATTATCAGCGATGTGACCGGCGTGACCTCGCTGCTGGGAGAGATTGCGGCGGCGTCTTCTGAACAGAGTAAGGGAATAAATCAGATCGGCACGGCTGTAACCGAAATGGACAGTGTGACTCAACAGAACGCCACGCTGGTTCAGGCTTCTGCTGCTGCTACGGGTGTACTGGAGGAACAGGTTAAATCGTTAAGTGCGATTACCAGCCGGTTCAGGTTGCAGGCTGGTGCGGTCGTGACAGACTTACGCTCCCCGGCCATACCGTCTGTTCAGGTGAAAGAAAAAGTTTCAAGCGATCCGTGGGTGAGCTTTTAACTGAGTCAGGCTGATGTCTGCAGCTTCTTCTGCAGACATCGGGTTTACCAGAAGATGGCCAAAACAATTATGTCCGCTTCAGACACCATGCGGACAAAGACACCATCGCCTGCCCTGAAAGAACAACGGAGCAACAGCCATCAGGATGCACACACCCACGCAGACTGCCGCTCCCAGCTTGCCCCTACTCAGCCACCCCTTTCCCCACCTTCTCACCCCCACTAT
Organism: Pantoea sp. RG18; assembly: GCF_025910075.1. NCBI lineage: Bacteria > Pseudomonadati > Pseudomonadota > Gammaproteobacteria > Enterobacterales > Erwiniaceae > Pantoea > Pantoea sp. RG18. The sequence goes on along the minus strand of NZ_JAPCIL010000002.1, from coordinate 484,133 downwards.
CCGTCAGTGACGCTCTCACCTGCGGCAGGCTTTCCGGGTAATTCTGCTGAATAAACTCAATCATCTTTTCACGCACGTAACAGCGTAAATCAAAGGCGATCGGGGAGTTCTGCGCGGTCATCAGCATCCTGATGGTCATGGTTTTCTCGGTGGTGTCGGTCACCTGTAGCACAGACGTTTCCTGATCCCAAAGCTTGGTTTCGCTCAGCACCTTTTCAAAATGCTTGCGCAGCGGCTCCAGCGGCATGGAGTAATCCACGTAAAGGAACACCGAGCCTAAGATCTGGGCGTTATTGCGCGTCCAGTTCTGAAACGGGTTTTCGGTAAAGTAGGTGATCGGCAACACCAGCCGACGCAAATCCCAGATGCGCACCACCACATAGGTCAGGTTGATCTCCTCAATCCAGCCCCACTCTTTTTCTACCACTACCGCATCATCAATTTTAATAGGCTGGGTAAAGGCGATCTGAATACCGGCGAACAGATTGACCAGCGACTTTTGCAGCGCAAAACCAATAATGATACCGGCAACACCCGCACCGGCCAGAATGGTGGTGCCGAATTTCCGGACGCCAGGGAAGCTGAGCAGAATCAGCGAAACACAGAACAGAACCAGGATGACAATAACCACTTTTTTGACATAGATAATCTGCGTGCGAATTTTACGCGCACGAAGGTTATTGGAAATATTAATGTCATAGCGGATATAAAGCATATCCTGCGCCACATTGGTCAGCCGGATTAAGACCGAGCAAAATGACATAATAATAAAGACATTGATGATATTGGTGATTAAAGAGAGAGATTCCGGTTGGAAATCGATGTAATTAACGCCGACATTAATCATTAATAACGGAATAAAAAAGAACATCGAGCCGCTAAGATGCTTCTCAAGGGATTTAAACAGTTTTCTGTCACGAATCTGCCAGTAGCGGATGAACCGGAGCAGGATAAGGCGGGCCAGAAATCCCAGCACAAAAGAGAGCGAGACGAGTAATACAACAGGCACCCATGACGGGAAACCAGATAACTCACCGAATAACAATGGCATTATTTTCCCTTATAGTAAGCTGACAACCTCAGGCTGTCAGATAAGTGACAAACTCAGTAACCGTTGTCTTCACGGCTATCCGTTCGTAACACAATCAGCGCACATGAGTATGAACCATAGCGGCGAAGTTAACAGGAAATGCACGGTGATGCGTCCAGAGAGGCTGTCGCGCGCCAGCCTTATGGCTACTGATACAGAGGCCGAATGTTGGCCCTCATGTCACCGTCCAGCCAGCTAACCCCATTAAAATATCTGATACAACACGGCCACTTTTTCACTCCCCATTATTTATGGCTGCCCTGGCCATCCGGCAACAAAAACGTTGCCAGAATCACTAAGCGTAACGCTTTGCGTGGACGTTTTTGTGCAATCTGCTAATTTTTAAGCTGTTCCCCTGCTGCTGAGAAAAACAACAATATGATTAACACCCTTAAACTTTCCTCTGATTTTCGTCGCAGTTTCCTGCGTGAAGTCCTGGTGCCGCTGGTCGCTATCTTATTGCTGACGTTTGTAGGTGCAGGCGCTGCGCTCTTTGTTGGTACCTCACTCACCAATACGGAGGCCCGCCATCAGCAGCAACGGATGATTGAAGCCTCTTTTTCACAGAGTCTGAATGAGCATCTGCGCCAGCTGCATAGCCTGTCGCGCTGGGGACCCTTTGAGCAGCATCTGGCAGAGGGCAACAGCAGCAGGTGGCTGGATGAGAACATTGGGCTGTGGCTGTATGAGATGTTCGGCCATCAGCTGATTCTGGTGCTGGACCAGCAAAATCAGATTGTCAGAGTCTGGCGCGAAGGCCAGCCGGTCTCCGCCCCTGAAAATGACCCACTGATTGGTGAGGTGCTGCAAAGCCCGCTGGTCAACGATCCGGCGCGCCACGATAACGCGGATTATGCCCGTGTGACAAACCGGGCCGCCGCGCTGGCAGTAGGTAACATCCAGCGGGAGAGCAATGCCCTGCCGCGTTTCCGGCTGGTGAGCCTGAAATTTCTTGATGACGGCTATCTGGCGGGCCTGGCGGAACGCAATCAGCTGCAGGGGCTGCACTTCTCCGACGGCACGCCACAGCCGGGAATCGGTGCGCGCTATCTGCTGATCGCGCAGGCGGGTGAGGCGGTTGGCTATCTGAACTGGATCCCCTCCCGTCCCGGTGCGCAGATGCTGCGCACCATCGGGCCATCTACCGGGCTGGCGGTACTGGCGATATCCCTGCTGTGCCTTTATATGGTGCGGCGACTCTGGAACTCGTCGGTGAACCTCTCGCAATCCATGCTCAGGCTCGGCGCGTCGGAGGCTCAGGCACAGCACCTGGCGTTTCATGATGTGCTGACCGGCCTGCCGAACCGCGCACTGGTCGAAGACCGCTTAACCCAGGCGCTGGCTCTGGCGACGCGCCACGATCAGCGGGTGGCGCTGCTGCTCATCGACCTCGACCGCTTTAAAACCATCAACGACACTCACGGTCATCATGCCGGAGATGAACTGATCATCGCGGTCGCACAGCGCCTGAGCCGTATCGTGCGGGCCAGCGATACGGTAGGACGCATCGGCGGTGATGAATTTATCGTGGTGATGCCAGATGTCGATAATATCGGCCAGGTGCATAGCCTGGCGCAGCGCATTATCGATGAACTGAGTGAGCCTTTTACGCTGTTTGGCAGCGATGTCTGGAGTGGCGCCAGTATCGGACTGGCGCTGGCACCCAAAGATGGGGTTGATCGGCTGGAACTGATGCGCAAAGCGGATATTGCGCTGTATGAGGCCAAAAGCGGCGGGCGCGGCACGTATCGTCAGTTTGAACGGGCGATGGATGAGTCGGTGCGGACCCGACAGAACATCGCTGCCGACCTGCGTACGGCGCTACATAACCGTCATGGGCTGGAGGTGTGGTATCAGCCGCTGATGGATATTGGTGGTCAGCAGATGGTGGGCATCGAAGCGCTGCTGCGCTGGCACCATCCAGCCCGCGGCCTGATTGCGCCCGGTGAATTTATCGCGATTGCCGAAGAGACCGGCCTGATTATTCCGCTAGGCGAATGGGTGCTGGCTGAAGCCTGCGTCACTCAGCAACGTTTTCCCGAGCTGCTGGTGGCGGTCAACGTCTCGCCGGTGCAGTTCCGCTCTACCGGCTTTGTTGAGCGGGTGATGGCGATTGTCAGCCAGAACGGCGGCGATCCGAAGCGCCTGGAACTTGAGATCACCGAAGGGGTGTTAATCGAAGATGAACGTGAAGCACGCGCCATTATTGTGGAGCTGCGTGACGCGGGCTTCCGGATTGCGCTGGATGACTTTGGCACCGGTTACTCCAGCCTGAACTATCTCAGCAACTTTCCGGTGGATAAAATCAAAATCGATCGCTCATTCACCCAGTCGCTGGGCGTGGCGGAAAATTCAGTGGCGATTGTTGAATCGGTGGTGAAACTGGGTCATGCCATGAGTCTGATGGTGACAGCAGAAGGCGTCGAGACGCCAGGGCAGATGTCTGCGCTGGCAGATGCGGGCTGTAATCAGCTGCAGGGCTATCTGTTCAGTCAGGCGGTGCCCGCCGATCAGCTCGCAGCACTGATGAAAACGATTGCGCCAGATAACGCGCAGCACGAGTGATCGCTGATGTGGAAAGCCTGAGCGCAACTCTGTGCTCAGGCTTCCCGGCTGCGTGATGCATCTGAGATCAGAAGATCAACATCACCCTTCACCCGTTGTTGCGGGAAATTAAACCCCCAGGCTATCCAGCAGCGCGGCAGAATGGGCGACCGCGCCAAAGATGCCGCCCTGCATATGGATCATACTCAGCGCCGCCTCATGATGACGCAGCTCGGTCGCAGCACAGCAATCGGACAGCACCAGGCACTCAAAACCGCGATCGTTGGCTTCGCGCAGCGTGGTGTGGACGCAGACGTCGGTGGTAATACCGGTGAGGATCAGATTTCGGATGCCGCGACTGCGCAATATCAGCTCCAGATCGGTGGCATAAAACGATCCCTTACCCGGCTTATCAATCACCACTTCACCCGGCAGCGGTGCCAGCTCCGGGATAATCTCCCAGCCCGGTTCACCGCGCACCAGAATACGGCCGCACGGTCCCTCATCCCCGATCCCGGCGTTCATTCGCCGCGAGCGCCAGCGTTTGTTGGCGGGCAAATCACTGAGATCGGGCCGGTGCCCTTCGCGGGTATGAATAACCGGAAACTGCCGGGCGCGCATCGCCGCCAGCACCTGCTGCAACGGTGCGATGGGCGCGCGGGTCAGACTCACGTCATAGCCCATGCTGTCGACATAACCGCCCACGCCACAGAAGTCGGTCTGCATATCAATCACGATCAGCGCGGTGTCAGCCGGCGTAAAAGTGCCGTCAAACGGCCAGCCGTAGGGTGTTGAATTAACGCTGTAGTCGGGCATTGCTGTTCTCCATTACCGGGCGCGGCATGCGCATTTTGCTGATCACGCTGTAGCTGATGGCGGCGGTCACCAGACCAATAACCGCTTCACCAAATTGAGGGAAAGCGACGTGGGCGATCACCGCACACAAGCTGCCAATCGCCCAGGCGGCAAACGCATTACCACGAAAACGCTGCGCCGGACGCTGCTCGCTGATGCGCGCCATAAAAATTAAATCCACGATCATCACCGCACCAAACGGCGGCACCACAATGCCGAGCAGGCTGAGCCACTCCAGGAAGTAAGACCAGACGCCCGCCAGCGCCAGTACGCCGCCAATGGCACCCAGGATCAGCGTCCAGAGCCGCATTTTGCTGCTGAACAGATGACTGAAGCCCACCGCCCCGTTATAGAGGCAGTGTGTGCAGACCGATCCGAGATTGATAAAGACAAACAGGCAGGCCACTACCGACAAAAAGGCGCTGTGCCCCATCAGCATCGGCAGGAAGTTGCCGCCATTGGTCAGCGGATCAACTGCTGCGCCCACGGCCACAATCACCACACCGAACAGGTAAGAGATGACGTTAGCGACCGGGAAGGCAGAGAACGCGGCGATCACCGCCGAACGGCCATTCTTCGACCAGCGGGTAAAGTCAGCGGTCATGGTGCCGGAGTCAGCAAAACCGGCTACCACCATGGTGACGGCGGTGCCCATACTCATTGCACCGGCTGCGCTGGCGCTGCCCTTCCACTGCGTCACCACGGAGAAGTCGTGCTGCTTGCTAATCAGCCACAGCGCCACCATTCCCAGCACCACAAACAGCGGCGCGGCGATCATCCCCAGCACCGACAGCGCCCGCACGCCCAGGAACGTGATGCCGGTATAGAGGATCATGGCAAAGGCCGTCACCGCCAGCGCATTCCAGCCAAAGGTCTGATTAATGACCGTGCCGGTAAGGCCGGTCTGGAAGGCATACCAGCCGATCACCACCGTCGAGAGAAAACCCGAGACCAGGATGTAGCCTTTGCTGCCAAAGGTGCGTCTGGCCTGCAGGGCGAAATTCATTCCGCTGTTACCGGCGTACCAGCTCAGCGCGCCGACATAGGCGAACAGCACCAGGTTTCCCAGCAGAATGGCGATCAGCGCAGGCCAGAACCCCAGATGCCAGGTGATGATGCCGCCAAACAGCGCATTGGTGAGGATCATCGGAAATCCAAACCAGACGGCCGAGACGGAGCGGGTAGAATGACGGTGCGACAGCGGTACCGGCTGATGTTCAAACTCCTGCTCCAGCGCAGGCGTAGTAGACGTTTTCATTGGGCGATTCCGGGTTGAAGGTGATTCCACGGCTGAATGCGCTCGAAAGCGGCACTGGCAGCCAGCACTAAGGCATCATCAAGATGACGTCCGACAATCTGCAGACCGACGGGCAAGCCGCTGGCGGTAAAACCGGCGGGCACGGACGCGGCGGGCTGACCGGTGAAGTTGAACGGGTAGCAGAACGAGAGCCAGTGATCGCTGCGGACCATGCGGCCATCAATGATCTCCGGTCCCTGCATCCCCAGCGGAAACGGCGGCACCGCCAGCGTTGGGGTAATCAGCAGGTCAAAGCGCTGCATAAAGCGCCACAGGCAGTTGCTGACCGCTTTTCGGGTGGTGATGGCATCGGTGAAGTTTTCCGCCCGCCAGTCGCGCTGCAGCATGGCGACCAGATGCGGCGACATCTCGCTGCCCTGCTCCGCCAGCATCCGGCGCATACCGGTGAGATCGCTCTCCATCGCCACCAGCGCGCCAAAGGCCGCCGACGGATCAGGGAAGCCCGGATCGGCCAGTTCCAGTTCAGCACCGATTTCAGCGGCAAAACGCTGCACCGCCGCGCTGACCACTGCCCGCACTTCCGGGTCAACGGCCACATAGCCAAAATCCGCGCTGAAGGCGATACGCAGTTTGCCTGACAGATGGAGTGGCGCGCCCAGCCAGTCGACATCGCTGCAGGGAATTGAGTGGCGATCGCGCATATCCGGTCCGGCCATCAGCGACATCATCAGCACGGCATCGCGCACGCTGCGCGTCATCGGACCGATGTGCTCCAGTGACTCCCAGCTCGACACGCCGGGATAGCGTTCATCACGGCAGCCGGGCCAGAGCGGCACCCGGCCCATCGACGCCTTGAAACCGAAAATACCGCAGTGCGCCGCCGGAATACGTACCGACCCGCCGCCGTCGCTGCCCAGTGCAATCGGGCAAAGCCGCGCCGCCACCGCCGCACCCGAACCAGCGCTGGACCCTCCTGGCGTCATGCTCAAATCCCAGGGATTCCGTGGCGACGGAAACAGCGGATTGTGCCCGACCCCGCTGTAGCCAAACTCCGGTGCGGTGGTTTTGCCAAGCAGAATGGCGTCGGCGGCCAGCAACCGTTCCACCGTGATGTCATCATCTTCCGGCACGAAATCTTTGTACGCCACCGAACCGGAGGTGGTTCTGACGTTTGCGGTGCAGATTAAATCCTTCACCGCCAGCGGTACGCCCGCCAGCGCGCCCAGTGTTTCTCCGCGTGCCCGTCGGGCATCCACGGCTCTGGCCTGTGCCATCGCCAGTTCAGGCGTCGGGGTACAAAAAGCCTGTATCGCCGGTTCCCGCTGTTCCATCCGCGCCAGCGCCGCCACGGTCAGCTCGCACGCCGACACGTCCCCGCTGCGAATCAGAGCGGCCATCGTGGTGGCATCTTCGTCTAATAAGGAGTCAAACATGGGTTACCTCGCCAAAAGTGTACCTGTCAGCTAGTGCATGAAGCGTGCCAGTTAGCGGTGAATCAACCGGTCTGAGGTGGGGATGCCAGATGGAATACGGGCTGGGATACAAGATCGAATTCTTATGATGCCAGGTGCAGGCGGCTGTTTATTTTTCCAGCACGATGATGGCGCAGGGCTGCGCGATAAGGGGGCGTGTGGTTCCTGAGCTCGTTTCATGCCAAAGCTCAGTCAATCGCTGGATGGTTTTTGATCAGTAAATGTAGAGAATTCTCGCTACATGCGATATATTGGCGATATTCGATATTTGTATTTTGCCAGCAGGAGTAAAATCATGATCAGGTCTGATAAAACCACTGGCTTCGACGTTATTCCAGTGCCGGCAGGCAGCATTTCCTCTTCCCGGTCTCAGGGTGGGCAAGCAGAGATCACAGTCTCAGTCCCGCACTGCCATGATGAGCCAGCGCAATACTATGTGGTAAAACGGCCAGTCTCTGTGGATGAAGCCGCCTTTAAAATCGCACTGGATGCCGCATTCCGGGCCGTATCGGGCGTAAGTCAGCTCGCCAGTCACGGTAAGTCGCCTTTCAGCGCTGTCGACATGGCGACAGCAGAACAGACCAGACAGCCTGTCACGATTAATAACACCGCAAAGCTGGAACAACTCAGGAAGCATATTCTGGACGACAGCGAGTGGTTGCCTGCGCAGGAAGTTTCACGCCGTGCCGGGAGCAGCGCCACTGTGAAAAATCCAAGCGGATTACCTAACCGGTGGAAGCGAACCGGAAAGATTTTTGCCCTTTCCTTTGAAGGCAGGGATCTCTATCCGGCCTATGGGCTGGACGTTGGCGGGCAGCCATTGCCGCTGATGAAAAAAATCATCGCGCTGTTTGGAGAATCAAAAACGCCATGGACCCTGGCCGTCTGGTTTGGCACGCCAAATAGCTGGCTTGGTAATGAAAAGCCTAAAAATCTCATGACGTTCGAACCGGAAAAAGTACTGGAGGCGGCACAGCGGGCAAAGGAAGGTCCGGTTCATGGCTAAAAAGATCAAAACACCCTGCAAAGATGATGATTTATCGGCCTCTCTGGTCACCTGGCCGAAAGGTAAAACTATTGACCGCATTCACTGGTCGCAGTATGGCGCCGCGGAGTTCAATCCAGGAAAAGGCGTGGGACGTTTCAGCCCAATCACTGACCATGCGGGTCGCATCATCCCGACGCTTTATGGCGGTAAAACGCTGTCGGTTGCTCTAATGGAGACGGTATTACACGATCTCCCTACGCCTTGTGAAAATGCGCCCGTTGACCTCACAGTTCTGAATAAGCTGTCCCACAGTCAGCTCACCCCTAAAGTAGAGATTAAGCTGGTGGACCTCAATCCACGCTTTATGAAAAGACATGGCATTACGCAAGGTGAGCTGCTGGGTTCAACTGCTGATCACTACCCTGAAACCCAGCAATGGGCAGAGCAAATACATCATTCTAATCCGGATGCACAGGGGATTCAGTGGTCTTCCAGGCAGCATGGCGATAAGGCGTTAATGCTTTTTGGCGATCGTATCTGTGCTGAAGATTTGGACATTACGCTTAACGCTCAACCTGCTTCGGAGTCAGCAGATGTCGAACATGAACTCAGCGCACTGGCGAATGAGATGGCGCTGATTCTGCTCACTGGATTTTAGCGTAATGCCCTGAAATGCTATGTCCGGAATTTTAATACCCTCTCAACCAGGCAAAACACGCGTAGTTGGCATTAAAGGATCGGCCGTGCTCAATCGGTTTTTCAGTTCGCCTGCAGAAATAGCATTCATGCCCTGTCACCTCTACTCCGGAAAATCTGTCTCCACTGACGTCTGTTTCCACGCTTCGATCTCAGCCAGCCGCTCTTTGAGCTTGCTGGTTACGGCATCATGGCCCCAGGCGCCCATTACCAGATGGCGTGGCGGGTTATCATGCTCAGTGATGGCAATCATCGCAGTGGCGGCCCGCGCCGGATCGCCCTTCTGAGTACCGCTGTATTCGGCGGTGGCTTTCATCCGTGCGGCTGCAGTCTCTGCATAGTCTGGCAGCGTGCTCGGCGTCTGATGCAGGGAGCGTCCGGCCCAATCGGTGCGGAACGGACCTGGCTCAACACAGGTGACGCGAATGCCCAGCGGTCCCGCTTCCAGCGCCAGCGAATCTGACCAGCCTTCCACCGCATGTTTACTGGCAGAGTAGTAGCCTGAGCTGGCAAAACCAATTAAGCCTGCCACCGAGGTAATGTTGATGACGTGGCCGCTGCGCGCCTTTCTCATCGCGGGCAGCACGGCGCGGGTCAGGGCAAACAGGCCAAAGACGTTGGCGTCAAACTGCGCGCGGATTTCGCTTTCCACACCCTCTTCCACCGAGCTCTGATAGCCGTAACCGGCGTTGTTTACCAGCACATCAATGGTGCCGAACCTATCGAGTGCCGTTTTGACGGCCTGGTCGATGCTCGCCTGGTGGGTCACATCCAGCGCTACTGCCAGCGCGTTGTCATGTCCCTCAACCAGATCGGCTATGGAAGAGGTATCACGTGCCGTCACGACGACCTTAAAACCACGCGCGATGGTCTGCTGCGCCAGTTCACGACCAAATCCGGTCGAACATCCCGATATTAACCAGACAGGGCTGGAGTGAGCAGTCATGGTAAGACTCCCGTTGATGATGATGAAGTGACTGGAGACCCGGACGCGAGTGCATCCGGGATTTAAGGTTAGCGAGGCGCGACCGCCCCACTTAGCCCTTAATGCTTTTTATTGAACAGCTGGCTGGCGGTGTCGCTGATGATCTGTGCCGCACCGCGATCGCCTTTCACCATTGACGCCATAAAGGTTTTCGCCTGTTTAAAGGTGATGTGCGGCGGTAACGGGGCAACTTCCGGATCGGTTTTCACCTCCAGCAATACCGGGCGATCGGCGCTGAGCGCACGCTGCCATGCCGCCGCCAGATCGTCAGGATTATCGACAAAAATACCGACCATTCCCAGCGACTGCGCAAACTCAGCATATTTCACATCCGGCAGTTGCTGCGAGGCGTCAAAGCGGGGATTCCCCTCCATGACCCGCTGCTCCCAGGTGACCTGATTGAGATCCTGGTTGTTGAACACGCAGACGATCAGGCGTGGATCGGCCCACTGCTGCCAGTATTTCTGGATGGTGATCAGCTCCGCCATGTTGTTCATCTGCATCGCACCGTCACCCACCAGCGCCACCACCGGTTTGTCGGGGTGGGCAAATTTTGCGGCAATCGCATAAGGCACCGCCGCGCCCATACAGGCCAGACCGCCGGAGAGCGAGGCGCGCTGACCCTGCTTAACCCGATAGTCGCGGGCGAACCAGTTGGCACAGGAACCGGAGTCCGAGGTGACAATGGCGTTATCCGGCAGTTGTGGCGACATCTCCCACACCACCCGCTGCGGGTTGACCGGATTAGCGGGTGCCATGGCGCGCTCTTCCATCAGCGTCCACCAGTCGCGCACCTGAAGCGCAATATCTTCCTGCCAGCTGCGATCCTCTTTGTGCTCCAGCAGCAGCAGCAGGGCGCGCAGGGTTTCAGCCGCATCGCCATGCAGATTCACTTCGCTGGGATAGCGCAGGCCGAGCATGGCGGGATCGATGTCTATCTGCACCGCACGCGCCTTGCCCTCTTCCGGCAGGAACTCTGTCCATGGGAAGCCGCTGCCGATCATCAGCAGGGTGTCGCAGTTCTGCATTAAATCGGATGAGGGCTTCGTGCCCAGCAGGCCAATCGAACCGGTCACAAACGGCGCATCGTCCGGCAGCACATCTTTGCCCAGCAGCGCTTTTGCCACGCCCGCACCCAGCACATTGGCGACCTGTACCACCTCGACGGCGGCGTTACGTGCGCCTGCGCCAATCAGAATCGCCACTTTTTTGCCGGCGTTCAGCACCTCAGCGGCGCGTTGCAGATCCGCTTCATAAGGGATCACTTTGGGACGCTGATAGCCGCTGCCGGAATGGGTAAAACCGTGCAGATGCTGCGGCGGCTGCCACTCTTCATCCTGAATATCTTTAGGGATGATGATCACCGCCACGCCGTTTTGCGCTTTGGCGATGCGCACGCCCCGGTCGAGCAGATGGCGAACCTGGGTTGAAGTCGAAGCTTCCTGAACGAAGTTGGCAACGTCCGAGAAGATGCGATCCAGGTTCATCTCCTGCTGATAACTGGAGCCGCGCGCGGTCGCTTCCGCCTGTCCGGCAATCGCCAGCACCGGAGCATGATCCATTTTGGCGTCATAGAGTCCGGTCAGCAGATGGGTCGCGCCCGGCCCGCCGGTAGAGAGGCAGACGCCCAGCTCACCGGTGAATTTGGCGTGTCCTGCCGCCATAAAGGCCGCCATCTCTTCGTGGCGTACCTGAATAAATTCGATGCCGTCGCCTTTGGCGTTAGCACGCTGAATGGCGCCCAGCACCCCATTGATGCCATCTCCCGGATAGCCATAGATGCGTGTGACGCCCCACTCTTTCAGGCGCTGGACAAAAAAATCACTGGTTTTCATGCTCATCGTCGCGTTTCCCCTTGTAGTCCATGCAGACTTAAAGCGTAGTAGACGATGCGCAATCGCCGTTAATTGTTCGCCATTGCCGGGTATCGCTGACGCAAATCACTGAATATTTGTGCCATATCCGCCGTTTCGCCTATCTCTGCCACCGCCCGGAATACCTGGGTTTTCAGGAAGTGACGCCAGCTCACCGGCGCGCTTGCCAGAAAGGCGGTAAGTAACTGATAACGCTGTGGCGTCCAGAGCGTTTCGAAGCGACTCCGTGCTTCGCCGTGCTCAAAATGGTGCGCAGCCTGCTGCGGCATCGTGGCGCGCAGGTGCTCCGTTGCTGCCCGATCCACGTGGTGATCAACCACTACCACGCCATACTGCGTCCTGGCTGCCGCGACGCTGAGATAACCGCAGCGCACATCCTGCATCACCGCATCGGCATCGCGCTGTGTCGGCAGGCCATAACCGCCCGCGCCGGGTCCGCGCACTTCGACCACGTCACCCGGCAGGCAGTGGATCACATCAGTGTTACCGTGATTGATGATCTCACCGTCGCGCCGGGTACGGAAGTAAGAGAGCGCCCCACTCTGGCCGCCGACGACGCCCGCCGAGGCAAACACCGATCGGTTACGGTTGCGCGCGGTAATGGTGGTATTGGGCGAGAAAATCTCAAACGCCATTTCGGTGGCTAAACCGCCGCGATAGCGACCCGCTCCGGCGCTGTCCTGGGCCAGTCCGTAGCGATGAAAGCGGATTGGCACTTCCGCTTCGTTGATCTCAATCGGGGTGTTTTTCAGAAAGGCTGAAAGACCGCCGGAGCCGTCAGGCCCGTCGTGACGCGGCGTGCCACCCGCGCCGCCGCCCACCGGACCCAGCGAGGCGACCACGCTGCGATTCTGCGTCTGGGTACGGATGTTCATGATTGAGTTGCCGCCCGGTGAATTCGCGGGCAAACGCTCCGGCATCGCCAGCGAGAAGACGCCGATAGTGGCAATCTGCGACAGTGCACAGGTCAGCGAGCGCATCCCTACCGCTGCGGGCGCTTCACAGTTCATGACCGTTCCAGGCGGCAGGATTGCCCGGGTGGGTCGCAGCGTACCGGCGTTAAGCAGCAGTGAACGGTCCAGCGTAGAGAGCACATAGGTAACACCCACCAGCGCCAGCGGATGCCGCTCACGTCCGCCAGTCGGCATATTCAGCGACGAGGCCAGCTGCGGATCGCTGCCGGTGTAGTCCAGCTCCAGCTGATCGCCCTGCACCCGCAGAGTAATGGCGATACGGCAGGGATAACCGCCCTCGCCATCTTCATCGGCGTAGTCGGCATAGAAGTATTCCCCGTCGGGAATGGTTTTGATAATGCTGCGCGCCTGCGCTTCGGCGTAATCGAGAATGCCCTCAATGCCCTGCAAAAAGTCGGCGATGCCAAAGCGGGCAATAATGTCGTGGATTTTACGCTCGCCGACGTTCACCGACGCCAGCTGGGCTTTGAAATCGCCCCAGTTCTGATCCGGCACCCGCACATTGAGCCGCATGATACTGGCGACCTCTTCGTTGAGCTGACCCTGCCGCATGATCTTCAGCGGCGGGATGCGAATCCCCTCCTGCACGATATCGGTCAGCGAGCGCGACAGCGAGGCAGGCACCGCGCCGCCGACGTCGGTGTTATGAATGTGGCCCACCACGAAGCAGACAATTTCACCCTGGTGGAACACCGGTTTCCAGATATGGATATCGGGCGAGTGGGTCGCCACGTTGCCGGCGTAAGCGTCGTTGGTAATGCAGATGTCGCCGTCAGCGTACTCTTCAATCAGTGCCAGCACCGGCGCATAGTCGATGCCGCTGTACCAGGGCGCGCCGAAGCTGCGCGGCGAGGCAAACGCCAGGCCGCTGCGGCTGACAATCTGGCAGGAGAAATCTTCCGTCTCTTTAACAAAGGTGGAGTGCGCCGTGCGCATCAGGGTAAAGGCCATCGCATCGGCAGCGGCGGCGCAGTAGTTCGCCAGGATCTGTAAGTTACGTCCATCAATCGCCATGTTATGCCTCGTTCGCCGTGATCAGCAGATTACCGAATGAATCGACCGTGACGCCCATGCCGGGCGGCACGCAGGTGGTGCAGTCATCCTGGGCGATGATGACCGGGCCACTGAGCTGATGGCCGGCACGCAGCACCGAACGCAGCACTAAATCAACCTGATGCCAGCCGCCGTCGATCCACGCCCTGGTCTGTTTCAGTACCGGCACCGGTTCCGTGGCCGGAGCCAGTGGGTTAATCACCGGTTTCGGCGTCGGTGAGGCAATCACCAGCCTCAGGTTGATCAACTGCACCGGCGCCTGCGGGTCACAGTGACCAAACAGCTGCTGGTGCTGGCGATCAAAGGCGTCATGCAGCGCAGTGAAATCCGCCTGCGCCAGCCAGTTCGTCTCCAGTGGTACATCGATCTCAAACGACTGACCGCGATAGCGCATATCCGCGCTGAACTGCAGGCTGTAAGGCATGTCGCTGCCGTGCTCCTGTGCCAGCCAGCCACAGGCGCGCTGCTGTAATGCTTCGGCTTCACTGGCCAGGGTGTCGGCCAGGGCGGGCGTCAGATCGCCGTAGAGCGTGCGGATAAAGTCGTTACGAATGTCCGCCACCAGCCCGCCCAGCGCGGACAGCACGCCCGGCGTCGGCGGTACAATTACCCCTTTCATATTCAGTTCGCGGGCCAGAAAACAGCCCATCATCGGACCCGCTCCGCCAAAGGCGAGGAACCAGAATTCACGCGGATCGAGACCAAAGCGCGACAGCAGGCCGCTGGTGTCGCTGTACATGCTGGAGATCGCCAGCTGGATGGCGGTTTCCGACGTTTCCTGCACCGTGACGCCAAGCGCATCGGCCAGCGGTTGCCAGGCCGCACAGGCGGCGTCCACATCAACAGTGACGGCGTTATAACCGAGCGCGCCATGACCCATCATGCCGCAGGCGGCGAACGCATCGGTGGCAGTGGGTTGCGTGCCGCCGCGCTGAAAGCAGACCGGGCCAGGCAGCGATCCGGCACTGTCCGGGCCCATCTGCAGCACGCCCTGACCATCGATCCACGCCAGCGAGCCGCCGCCCTGACCCACCGAGGTGACGGCGACAGAAGGAATAAAGATCGGGAAATCCCCGATAATTTCGCCGTTGCCCTGCGCCACTTTGCCGTCGATGATCACCGCCACGTCGGCGCTGGTGCCGCCGATATCCAGGCTGAGGATTTTGTCAAAACCGCAGGCGCTGGCGAGATAGCTGGCACCAATCACCCCGGATGCGGTGCCGGAGAGCACCATCTGCACGCATTCGCGTTTCGCCTGATCGACGCCCATCACCCCGCCGTTGGATTTGGTGATGCGCGGAGGCGGCCTGACGCCGAGCCGTTGCAGCGCCTGCTCAAAGGATTCCAGGTAGTGGATCACCATCGGCTGCACGTAGGCATTAATGGTGGCGGTAATGGTGCGTTCATATTCACGGATGATCGGCCAGATGTCAGCGGAACAGGAGGTCAGCAGCTCGGGTGCCACCTCGTCGATAATCGCCTTCACCGCCGCTTCATTGTGCCGGTTGCGATAGCTGTGCAGCAGCGACACCACAATGCCCTGACAACCTGCCGCGCGTGCCTGAGCGATTGCGTCGAGCACGCTTTGACGATCAGGCGCTTGCAGCACGTTGCCGTGCGCGTCACTGCGTTCACGGATGGCAAACACCCGATCGCGGGTGATTAGCGGAGCAGGACGCCGGGAGAAAAGATCGTGAATATGCGGGATTTTAAGCCGGGCCAGCTCCAGGACATCGCAGAAGCCCTCCGTGGCGAACAGTGCCAGCCGCACACCACGCCGCTGGATCACCGCGTTAATGCCTACCGTGGTGCCGTGGGTGAAGTAGCCTATCTCAGCGGGGTCAATGCCCTGATGCTGCTGAAACTGCGCCAGCCCGGTAACGATTTCGCTGCCTGGCTGATCCGGTCGCGACAGGACTTTCAGGGTGTGAATCTGGTTCGTTTGCTGATCGAGCACGGCGAAATCGGTAAAGGATCCACCAATATCCACGCCAACGCGGTATCGCATATCGGGGTAACTCCAGTGTCAGGAAGGGGGGAATTCCATCAGCGCCTCAGGATGCTGCACCACACGCCAGCCGAGCCGCTGATAGACCTGATGGGCATCCTGGGTTGAGAGCATCCAGCGATGCACCGTTTGCAGCTCCGGGTGTTCACGGACGCAGGTTGCCAGCCAGCTGCCCAGCCCGTGACCGCGCCAGTTTTCATCAATCATTACGTCGCACAGCCAGCCAAACCGGGTGTAGTCAGTAATCAGTCGGGCAAAGCCAATCTGGCTCTGCTGGTGATAGAGGCCAAACGGCAGCGAACCGGCAATCGCCCGCACGGTTTTGGCCAGCGGCTGGCCTTTGGCCCAGTAGGATTTCTCCGCCAGCTGGATGTGGATCCACGCCAGGTCGAGCCGCTGGCGGCTGGTGGAGACAGTGAACGCCTCGCGCTGCCACTGCTGGTCAGCAATCTGCAATGAGTCCATGACAACTCCTTGTATCGGTCGAAAACAGTGTAAAAGGGTTCGCCCAACGCTTGAGGCTGTAGCGCGCCACAGAACCGGCTGTTGCGACTGAATTTTGCCTCATGAAGAAATTTTATGCTGAGGGGGCATCTTGCAGATTAACGGGAGAAGTGAAGCGGATGGGCGAACAAAAGTGCGGCTGGGGTGAATCAGGAAAGAGTAAACAGAAACAAGGCAGGTGACGGCCCTCTCTCCACCGGTAAACATGGCGAGGGCGACGCCTGGCCGCCCGTTACACGCCGAACTCCACCGAATTGTGCTTGCCGATCAGCGATCGCAACGGCACGCTGCTTTTCATGATCGGGGATTTGATCACGATATAGCTGAAGTACTTATCGATGCCGATCTGAGCGTCGAGCATCTTCTCAATCACTTCCTGGTAATGTTCAATGCTGCGGGTAATAAAGCGCAGCAAATAGTCATAGCCGCCGGTAATCAGATGGCACTCCATCAGCTCATCGACGTCGCGCATCGCACTTTCAAATTTCATAAAGTCTTCGCGGCGATGGCCTGACAGGGTGACTTCGGTAAAGACCGTCACCGAATCGGTAATGCGGGTGAGATTAATGTGCGCTTCATAACCGGTGATAAAACCGGCCTGTTCCAGACGTTTGACCCGTTGCAGACAGGGACTGGGCGAAAGGCCTACGGCGTCGGCGAGGTTAACGTTGCTGATACGGCCATCTTTCTGGAGTTGCACCAGGATGTTGATGTCGATGCGGTCGAGTTTCATTAAGCCGTTCATAGCACCCCCCTCATTGTCAGAGCCTGTCCCGCCAGGCGTCATTGTTGCAGGCAGTCTGGAGACGGACAGCGCGGAACAACCGGCGCGTACATGGCGTACGTGAGGATTGTAAGCACTGACCAGGTTCAGACTGACAAATGAAATAGCCTGATGGGATAGACGCTTAATTAAATGTGCAGAACCTCCCGAAGGTATATCACGCTTTACCGTAAACGCGCCAGCGCTTCGCAGTGGTTATACCAGCGGGAGATTTTCAAATTACTTTAACAATATCAATGAGGAATGGCACTTTACCCCAACCGGCCTGTGGCGCGGGCCAGCGCAATATCGAAGATATGCAGCGCCTCTTCCAGCTGTGAGTCGGTAGTAACCAGCGGCGCCAGGAAACGGATGGTGTTGCGATGCAGGCCGCATTTGATCAGCAGCAATCCTTCCTGGCAGGCGCTGTCGAGGATCCTCTGGGTTAAGGCCGCATCCGGGCGACCGGTTTCGAAATCGAGGATCTCCACCGCCTGCATAAAGCCTACGCCGCGGACGTCACCGATGCAGGCATATTTATCCGCCAGTTGCCGCAGTCGTGCATTGAGTTGCTCACCAAGCTGGCAGGAGCGCTGCAACAGGTTTTCCTGCTCAAACAGATCCAGTACCGCCAGCGCCGCCGCACAGGCCAGTGCGTTGCCGCCATAAGTACCGCCTAACCCGCCAGGCGTCGGTGCATCCATGATCTCCGCACGCCCCACCACACCGGAAATCGGCAGACCGCCGCCCAGGCTTTTCGCCAGCGTGACTAAATCGGGTTTGATACCCAGTTGCTGGAAGGCGAACATCGTGCCGGTACGCCCGAAGCCGGACTGGATTTCATCACAAATCAGCAGAATACCGTGCTGGCTGGTGATGCGACGCAGCGCCTGCATAAATGCCGGGCCAGCGGGCAGGAAGCCGCCGTCGCCCTGAACCGGCTCAATGATAATTGCCGCGACCCGCTCCGGCAGGATCTGCACCGCGAACAGCTGATCCAGCGCTTTCAGGCAGTCCGCTTCAGTAATACCGTGCAGCGGGTTCGGGAAGGGCAGACGGTAAATATCGCCGGGGAACGGGCCAAAATTCTGTTTGTAAGGCGCGGACATGCCGGTCAGGGTGATACCCAGCAGGGTGCGGCCATGAAACGCACCATCAAAAGCGATGATGCCAGAGCGCTGGGTGTGTGAGCGGGCAATCTTCACCGCATTTTCCACCGCTTCCGCGCCGCTGGTAAAGAAGACGCTTTTGTACGCCTCATCGCCGCCCACCAGTTTGTTCAGCCGCTGCGCCAGCTCGATGTAGCCCGGATAGGCCACCACCTGAAAGCAGGCATGAGACACCAGACCGAGCTGGCGGGTCACCGCATTGACCACCGCCGGGTGATTGTGGCCGACATTCAGCACCCCGATGCCGCCGACAAAGTCGAGATAGCGATTGCCCTCCACGTCCCACACTTCACTGCCTCTGGCGCGTTCGATCACCAGCGGATGGGCGGTAACTACGCCGCGCGGCACGTTCTGCTCGCGTGCATCCAGTAACAGGCTGTTATCGGAGTATGCTTGCTGCTCTGCCATGACATTCTGCATTTTAAACCCTCATCCACGTAACGTTCGGTTGGCTCAAGTATCGCAACCCGCTGGTTTGTCACGCTGCCGTAATTCCTCAGACAGCGGCATTTCCTGTCAAAATCCTGCGGCATTCAGCAGGGAAATTTCTCTGCCAGCGCCTGACGAATCAGCGTGACAAAAACGTTAACGCCATGCGGGATCAGCGCATCGTTGAAGTCGTATGCAGCATGATGCAGCGGCTTGCAGGGTGCCGACCCCAGCCACAGATAGGCACCGGGCCGCGCCTGCAGCATAAAAGCAAAATCTTCTGAGGTAAGTGCGGGCTGGGGCGCGGCCTCAGCCTTAATGCCCGCCTGCGTCAGCGCCTGCAGGCAAAACTGCGCTTCAGCATTACTGTTCAGGGTCGCCGGGTAGTAGCGCAGATAGCTGACCTCTGCGTGCAAACCGTGGGCGGCGGTGATGTGCTCCGCCATCTGACGCAGTCGTGCTTCAATCGTCGCCTGCGCTGCAGGGCTGAAAGTGCGCACCGTGCCGGTGATGTTCGCCTCCGCCGGGATCATGTTGTGCGAAAAGCCGCCCTGCATCCGGGTGACGGTGAGCAGCGCCGTTTCGCACGGATCCAGCGCGCGTGAGACCAGAGTATTCAGCTGCACCACCAGCTCGCTGGTCGCCAGCAGAGTATCGCGCGTCAGATGCGGCTGCGCGGCATGACCGCCTCCGCCCAGTACCCGGATATCAAAACGGTCAGCCGCTGCCATGATCGCGCCAGGGCGGGTCTGTACCTGGCCGAGCGGCAGTTCCGGCCAGTTGTGAATGGCGTAGACCGCCTCGCAGGGAAAGCGGCTGAACAGGCCATCGTCAATCATCGCCTTTGCGCCCGCCAGCCCCTCTTCGGCGGGCTGGAAGATAAAGCAGACGCTGCCATCAAAGCTGACGTCGCGCGCCAGTTTTTCTGCCGCTCCCAGCAGCATCACGGTGTGACCGTCGTGGCCGCAGGCGTGGCTCACCTGCTCCGCGCGGCTTTGCCAGTCGGTGCCGCTCTGATCCTGCATCGGCAGCGCATCCATATCAGCCCGCAGGCCAATCATGCGTTCACTGCTGCCCTTTTTCAGTATCCCGACCACGCCGGTTTTACCGATGCCGCGATGCACCTCAATGCCCAGCTGTTGCAGAAAGTTCGCCACGATGTCGCTGGTGCGCTGCTCCTGAAAGCCCAGTTCCGGGTGCGCATGCAGGTCGCGGCGCAATGCCACCAGATGTTCCATCTTAATATCCTCGCGAACGGTCAATCTCACCGTGCAGCGGCTCGCCACGCTGATAGCGCCGCAGATTTTCCAGCAGTGCCGCAATGGCGCTCTCATTCTGCGTCTGGCTGGCGATGTGGGGTGTGAGCCAGATGGCGGGATGGTGCCAGAAGGGATGACCCGGCGGTAACGGCTCCGGGTTGGTCACATCGATCACGGCGGCACGGAGCTGCCCGCTCTCCAGCGCCTGCAGCAGATCGTCCTGATTCAGCTGGGGGCCGCGCCCGGCCTGCACCAGCGCCGCGCCCTGTGGTAGCTGATTAAACAGGGTGCGGTTAAGCAAACCCTGTGTGGTGTCAGTCAGCGGCAGCAGGCAGACCAGAATCTCGCTGTGCGCCAGAAACGCATCGAGCTGATCGTCACCGTGCCAGCAGCGGACGCCGGGAATCTGGCGCGGTGTGCGGCTCCAGCCAGCGCAGTCAAAGCCCAGCGCCACCAGCTGTTGCAATGCGGCCTGGCCCAGTTCGCCCAGCCCCATGACGCCTACCCGACGCTGCGCGGCAGGTAATATCGCGTGTGTCAGCCACTGCTGCTGGCGTTGCTGATGAAAATAGCGCGGCATGTCGCGATGCAGGCCGAGCACCGCGAAGGTGACATACTCCACCATGCCCTGGGTCAGGCCTGGCTCGATCATCCTGATCACCGGCAGGTCGGGCGGCAGCGCGCCAAGGTCAAACTGATCGGCCCCGGCACCCACGGAGAACAGTAGTTTCAGCCGGGGGAAAAGCACGGTGATGTCAGCCGGTGGCTGCCAGGCGACCAGCGCCTCAACCTGCTCTGGATCGCCGGTCTCAGGCCAGATATGCAGCTGAATGTCAGGCGCATGCGCTGCCAGCCAGCGCTGCCAGATGCGGCCACGTTCCGGCTCCGATTTATAGACGATATGCATCAGGCCATCGCCTGCGTCATCAGTCCAAACGCCTGCATACCCTGCGGTGTCCAGGGCGTGCCGCGCACCATAGTCGCAGGCGCATCGACCTGAGGGATGCCCAGGCTCTGTAGCCAGGCGGCCATCGGCAGCGCGGCATCGGTGTCGATGCGCAGGAATTCCCCCTGCAGCGGCTGCATCAGCGAGGCGACCAGCGCCTGCGCTACCGCGAAGTCTCCCGCGATGATCGGGCCTATCGCCCAGCCGTGACCAAAGCGGCGCAGGCTGGCGAAGCCCTGAATTTGCTGTTGGTCATCCTGCAACAGCACCGTCTGGCAGTCGCGCAGCAGGTGGTCGAACAGTGCCGGACGATGCATACCGTGCGCCTGCTGATCCAGCGTCACCAGTGTGGCGTGATCGGCCAGTGTTGCCGGACGCAGCTGCAGTCCCGCCGGGATCACGACGTCTGGAAGGGTGGTCACTGCGCGGGTCTGGTGCTGGCAAATTTCACCGCAACTGACAAACCCGAGTTTTTCATACAAACCTTTGCCCATTTCGGTGGCGTGCAGACGCACGTTACAGTCAGGCAATTTTTCCAGCTGCGCCAGCATCAGCTGTTTGCCCAGGCCACGCCCCTGCTGCTGGTTATCGACGATTACCAGTCCCAGCGTGGCGGCGCGCTCGCCCCAGCGCCAGAGCACCGCGCTCGCTATCAGCTTGCCCTGCTCTTCAATCACCGTACCCTCGCCCAGCTGCAGCGCCAGCTGCCAGTCCTCACGTCGATGGGGCCATTTAAGTGCCTGCGTTAAGGTGAAACAGTGGTCGATATCGTCCGGCGTCATTGCGCGTATTTTCAGGCTCATTGCAGGTCTCCTTACATCATGCCTGGCGTTTCAAGTCCGCTGCCGTCAACCAGACGGCTGTAGCGATAAGGGGTGGGATCAACGACTGGCGTGGCTTCGGTCGCCAGATCGGCTGCCAGTCGTCCGGCACCCGGTCCGATACCAAAGCCGTGGGCGCTGTAGCCCGCCGAGAGCACCAGCCCCGGCAATTTCGCCACGGTGGAGATCACCGGAATCGCGTCCGGGGTACTGTCAATCATGCCGCCCCAGGACTGCGCCAGCCGCAGGTTCGCCAGCGCCGGGTATTCACGCCGCATCGCCGCCAGTCCCTCTTCCACGATCGTTGCATCGGCTGCCGGATCGAGAATGCGCATGCGCTCAAACGGCGACTCACGGTCAAATGCCCAGCCACCCATCGCTTCCGGGCCATTGAAGAACGGCGACAGGCCAAGATTCAGGGTGAGATTCTTTCGGCGGCTTTTAAAGGTCGGGTAGAACTGGCGGGCATAGCGCAGCCCCTGTGCGCCCGGCTCCAGACGCCCGCGACCCGAGACGGAGACGGTGTAGCTGCCGTCCATCTGTGGCCGACAGGCAAAGCCAGGTGTGTAGAGTGGCATGGCAATCGCCTGCTCAATGGGCTGCGTGCGGAAGGCGGTGCCAATCACGTTGCCCAGCGGCAGATCGATACCGTGACGACGGCAGAACATGGAGGTCCAGGCCCCGGCGGCACAGATCACCCGGCTGGTTTTTATCAGGCCGCGCTCGGTCCAGACGCCGCTGACCCGTCCGGCGGCGATATCCAGCCCGCGCACCGCGCACTGCTGAAACAGCAGCGCCCCTTTTTTCAGCGCGCCCGCCACCAGCCCGGGCGCGGCCAGCCGTGGTTCGGCGTGACCGTCGGTTGGCGCTGAGAGACCGCCCCGCCAGCTTGTGGTGCTGCCGGGCGTCATCGCTTTGGCCTGCTCCGCCGTGAGGATCGAACTGCGCACGCCATAGCCTTTTGCCATCTGGATCCACTTATCCCAGGCCGCGATGTCCGACTCTTCCTGCGTGGCGTAAACCAGCCCGCTGCGGCGGAAACCCAGCTCCTCGCCGGTTTCATCGTTAAGCTCACCCCAGCGTTGCAGCGCATAAATAATCAGCGGCAATTCGCGCTCATCGCGGTTCTGCTGGCGACACCAGCCCCAGTTACGGCTCGACTGCTCCGCTCCTACCAGGCCTTTTTCGATTAGCACGACCTTCAGTCCCTGCTTCGCCAGCTCCCAGGTGGCGGCGGCTCCGGCGATACCGGCGCCAATCACCACTACATCGGCGGAATCGGGAAAATTCGCACTGTCCTGTACATAACGAATCGGTGCAGGCATAACAAGACTACCTCTGTTGTCAGTATCTGGTCTGGCACAGGGCGATATCACCGCTGTGCCTTGACCCGTGCCGCCCGCGCATTACATCAGTGCTGTGCAGGCGGATTAATCAGGGTGCCCGTTGCTTCAGGCAACTCACTCTGCTTTTAAAATCTCTTCATGCTCATCCAGCCAGCCCTGACGCAGCTCCGGCACCGCGCGTTTCAGCCGCTCGAAATACAACTCGCTGGTCGGCTTGTCGTAGTCGCTGCGCGCCAGCTGGGTGACAATGCGACCGCTCTTCATCACCACGATTTCATCACACACCGCGCGTACCGCATGCATGTCGTGGCTGATGAAGATCACCGAGAGTCCCAGTTCGCGGCGCAGTTCGCTGATTAAGTCGAGGACGGCGGCGGCAACCACCGTATCCAGCGCCGAGGTCACTTCATCACACAGAATCAGATCCGGCTCAGCCGCCAGCGCGCGCGCCAGATTGACGCGCTGCTTCTGCCCGCCGGAGAGCGCCCAGGGACGCCGCCACAGCACGCTGCGCGGAAGCTGCACCAGATCCAGCAGCTGATAAAGCCGCTGCTGTCGGGCTGCACCGTTCAGACCGTGAAACAGCGTCAGCGGACGTGACAGGATGCGCTCAACACTGTGGGCCGGGTTCAGCGCGGTGTCTGCCATCTGGAACACATACTGAATGCGGCGCAGCTCGTTGTCAGGCCGTTTTTGCATATCGCCCGCGATGTAGTGGCCGTTAAACAGTATATGGCCGTGGCTTGGAGCGTTGAGTCCGGCAATGGCGTGCGCCAGGGTGGTTTTGCCTGAGCCTGACTCACCAATGATGCCAATCGCCTGCCCTTTCCACAGCCTGAGGTTGATATCCTCCAGAATGCGTATTTTCGGGTAGCCATCGCTGCCGCGCGGACCATAACCTGCGCTGAGGTCGCGCACCTCAAGAAGCGGCTGAATATCGGCGGCAACCGGGCACCAGTTGCTGGGCCGCTCTTTCTGCCGCGCCGCCTCCATCAGTAAACGGGTGTACTCCGCCTGCGGTGCGCCGATCAGATGCGCGGTGCTGCCATACTCCGCCATCCTGCCGCGCAGCAGCACCAGTATCCGGTCTGCCATCTGCGCCACCACGGCTAAATCGTGACTGACGTAAATCGCCGTGACGCCGCGCTGCACCACCACGCGGCGAAACGCCTTCAGCACTTCCACCTGCGTGGTCACATCCAGCGCGGTAGTAGGTTCATCAAGGATCACCACGTCAGGATCGCCAATCAGCGCCATCGCCGTCATCAGACGCTGTAACTGACCGCCCGACACCTGGTGCGGGAAGCGGTCACCAATGGTCTCGGGGTTGGGCAGCGCCAGTTCGCGGAACAGCTCAATCGCTTTGGCTTTTGCCGCTTTGCGGGTCAGGGTGCCGTGGATAACCACCGGCTCAATCACCTGATCGAGGATCTTCATGCCCGGATTAAACGACGCTGCCGCGCTCTGGGCGATATAGGCGACTTTGTTGCCACGGAAAGCGCGCAACTGCCCCGGCGTCAGGCTGTTAACGTCGGTGCCGGCAACGTGAATGTTGCCTTCGGCGATGCGGCAGCCGCTGCGGGCGTAACCCATCAGCGCCATCGCGATAGTGGTTTTACCTGAGCCGGATTCGCCAATCAGCGCCAGCACTTCGCCCTTCTGCACGGTAAAGTGAATGTCGGAAACCAGGTCGATCTCTTCGCCGCGATCGGTCTGCGCAGTGACGCGCAGTTTATCCACCGAAATCACCGGCATGGCGGTATGTGGTGTCACGTTCATGCTCCCTCCTTCGCCAGCGTCATCGGACGCATCGCCTGCAGGCTGTCAATAAACAGGTTGGCGCCAATGGTCAGGCTGGCAATCGCCAGCGCGGGCATCAGCACCGCAGGCGAGCCGTCAAACAGCCCCTGCATATTTTCACGCACCAGCGTGCCCCAGTCGGCGTAGGGCGGCTGAACACCCAGACCGAGGAAGCTCAGGCCGCTCAGCAGCAGCACGATGTAGACAAAGCGCAGACCAAAGTCAGTCAGCATCGGGTGCACCATATTGGGCAGGATATCGTGAATGGCGATATACCAGCGGCTTTCGCCCCGCAGCCGTGACGCCCGGACGTAGTCCATGCTGCGCAGCGAGCTGGCCATGGCAAACGCGATACGGAATGCGCCCGGCCAGTAGGTGAAGACCGCCGTGAGGATCAGCATTGGCAGTGAGGAGCCAAATACCGCGACTATCATCAGGGACAGCACTTTGCCCGGCAGTACCAGCAGCGCGTCGTTGACGCGGCCCAGTACCTCCTCCAGCCAGCGCCCCGCCACCGCTGCCAGCAGCGCCAGCAGCGTGCCGATCAGGCTGGCCAGCAGCGCCGCACTCAGCGCCAGACCGATAGAGAACTTCGCGCCATAGAGAATCCGGCTCAGCATGTCGCGCCCAAGATAGTCGGTGCCCAGCAGGTTATCAGACGTCAGGCCGCCCATCAGCGGGCCGCCGCCGATGTCATCAATGCTGTGCGGGGCCAGCGGGGTGCCAAACACCGCCATCAGCAGCCAGAACAGCGACATGATCAGACCCAGCCGTCCCGACCAGGAGAGCGACTGTAAGAAACGCCAGGGCAACGAGAGAATATTCATGCGCTTCTCCATTTCGGGTTAAAGGCGATAGTCAGAATGTCTGCCGCCAGCAGCAGGACCAGGTAGCAGGCGGCGAACAGCATCACGCAGAGCTGCACCACCGGCAGGTCGCGGTTACTGACCGCATCCACCAGCTGGCTGGCGAGACCGGGATAGCTGAAGATAGTTTCGATGATGATCACCCCGCCAAACAGATAGGAGAGGCTGAGTGAAATGGCATTGGCGATGGGGCCGACCGCGTTAGGCAGTGCGTGACGCAGCACCGCTCTCAGCGGTGAAACCCCTTTCAGCAGCGCCATCTCCAGATAAGGACTGTCGAGCTGGTTGATAATGGCTGCCCGCGTCATACGCGCCATCTGCGCCACCAGCACGCAGCAGAGGGTCAGCACCGGCAGCGCATAGGCTTTGAGGTAACTCAGCAGGTCGCTATCCGGGCTGCCAAACGACATCGCCGAGACCCAGTGCAGCTTGACGGCAAAAATCAGCACCGCCACCGTCGCCACCAGAAACTCCGGCACGGCAACCGTCGCCATGGTGCCGATGACCAGCGCCCGATCGAGCCGGGAACCGCGATTCATCGCCGCAATAATGCCGATAATCAGCGCCAGCGGCACGCAGATCAGCGTGGTGATACCCGCCAGTTCAAAGGTGGCGGGAATGCGCTGCGCCACCAGCTGCGAGACCGGCAAATGGCTGGCAAACGAGGTGCCAAAGTCGCCCTGCACCATGCCTGTCAGCCAGTGGAAGTAGCGCATCAGCAAAGGCTGATCGAGACCCAGCTGCTGCCGTAACGCCGCCACCGTTTCCGGCGTGGCGTTCTGGCCGAGGATCATCTGCGCTGCGTCGCCCGGCAGCAGGCTGGTGATGAAAAACACCACCGCCGAGACGATAAGCAAAGTCAGGATGCCGGCACCAATTCGCCGGGCAATCAGGAACAGCATGTATCGGTTCATCGGCGTACTCCTTCCTCAAATAACGTATCAGGCGCTCAGCCACGCAAATTCATGGAAGCGATAGCCCATCATCATGCCTGACGGCCAGGCCTCCACCCCTTTGACCTTTTTGTTGTAGCCATCTGTGGAGCTGATAAAGGTCGGGATAAGGGTGCCGCAGTGGTCATAAATCAACTTCTGCATGTCGCCATACATCTGCTTGCGTTTCGCCTGATCGCGCTCACCGCGTGCCGCGACCACCAGTTGATCAAACTGAGGATTTTTCCAGCCCGATTCGTTATTCGGTGCGGTAGAGAGATAAAACTGTGAGAAGAGCATGTCGAGCGTCGGACGCGGGTTTATCGAGCCATATCCCACCGGATCTTTCATCCAGTGCGAAGACCAGTAACCGTCATACGGCACACGTCGCACTTTGATGTTCAGCCCTGCCCCGCGCGCCATCTGCTGGATCATCTGACCGCCTTCATTTGCCCCTTCGATATTCGGCGTGGTGATGATCTCCACCGTGGAGCCCGCCATGCCCGCTTTTTTGATGTGGAACTTCGCTTTTTCAATGTCCAGCGCACGCGGTTTGAGATCGGCGTTATAGAGCGGATGCCACGGCGGCACCGGGGTGTCATTACTGACGTCGCCGTAACCCTGCAGCACCGTTTTCACCAGCATTTCACGTGGCTGCAGATATTTCATCGCCAGCACGAAATCTTCATTGTTACCCGGCTTCACATCGGTGCGGATAATCAGGTTGGTGTACATGCCCGATTTACTCTCCAGCACGCCAAATTCGCTGCTGGCTTTAATGCGCTTGCAGTCGGCAGCGGTCAGCGTGGAGACCATCTGCAGATCGCCCGACATCAGGGCATTAACGCGCGCGGCGCCGTCGGTGACGCCGATGAGTTCTACCTCATCCAGATGCGGCAGACCAGGTTTGTAGTAGTTGGGGTTTTTGGTGCCGATGGTGCGCGTACCCGGCATAAATGTTTTGCAGACAAACGGACCGGTGCCGATGCCTTTGCTGAAATCTTTGGTGCCGTCCGGTACGATCAGAAACGGCGGCGTCGCCAGCATATAAGGGACGTCGAAGTTAGCGCTGCTCAGCTCCAGCTGCACCTCGTTATCATTGACCGCGCTGAAGGTTTTGAACTGATCGGCCAGCTTAAAGGCGATAGAGGCGATGGCCGGATCTTTGTGACGGCTGAGTGAGTAGATGACATCTTTGGCAGTCAGCGGTTTGCCATCATGGAAAGTGACCCCTTTACGCAGTTTGATATGCCAGGTAATGCCGTCGCTGGATTCCAGCGATTCGGCCAGCGCCGGTTGCGCCATCAGGTTTTTATCCAGCTCGGTCAGGCCGCTGTAGAACATGAACTGGCGGGTGTAATCCGCACTGTTGTTACTTTTGGCCGGATCAAGTGTATCGGTGGCCGAGGCATTCGACATCGCCGCCCGCAGTTTACCGCCCCTGACTGGCTTATCATCCGCCAGTGCCGCCCCTGAAAAAGTGATCAGGCCGCTGCTCATCACCGCACCGGCTGAGAGCATTTTCATCAGGCTGCGACGTGACAATGAGCCTTCGGTGATCATGCGCGTCAGTGCCGGATTTACCGCATCAGCGTCGTTATTATCAAATTTACTCATCTCTGTACCCTCAATAGTCAGGCGAACCGGGGATCATGTTCTGGCGGTGCTGATAACCTGGCGGTCAGCACCCGACGGGACGTTATGAAAGGCGATCCTTTGCTTTGTAATAGAGTCCTGCGAGCGGTAAAAACCATGGCTTGCCGTGATAACCGGGCAGCGCGGGCCATGTGTCGCGCTGCCAGGGATTTTCAGTGCGCTTTTCAGCCAGCAGACTGGCCATGACGCGTCCCATCCACACCGACATCTGGGTGCCGTGACCGCTGTAGCCCAGCGAATAGAAGAGGCCATCCTGTTCACCCGCGTGCGGCAGACGGTCGGCGGTCATATCAACCATACCGCCCCAGCAGTAATCCACCTGCGACTGGCCAAGCTGTGGCAGCATCTGCGTCATCGCCCGGCGCAGGATCTCACCGCTACGCGAATCCGACGTCGGGTTGCTGACGGCAAACCGCGCCCGCCCGCCAAACACCAAACGGCGATCGGCCGTAGTACGGAAGTAGTTGCCGATATTCAGTGAGGTGACATAGGTGCGATCGTTTGGCAGCACCTGGCGCAGCAGCGCCGGGTCGAGCACCTCAGTCACCACGATAAAGCTGCCGACCGGCACAATGCGGCGCTGAAACCAGGGAAAAGGGCCGACGTTGGAGCAGCCGGTCGCCATCAGCACTTTATCTGCCAGAATGGTGCCCTGCGCGGTTTCTACACGATGCTGATAACCCTTCAGGCGTTCTAACTTCGTCACGGCGTGGTGCGGGAAAATCTTCGCGCCGCTGCGGGCGGCGGCCTCAGCCAGCCCGACGCCGAACTTGCCCATGTGCATCTGACCGCCACGTTTCTGCAGCAGGCCGCCGTGGAAGTCATCGCTGGCGATCTCGTCACGCACTGCCGTTTTGTCGAGCAGTTCGATCTCCGGGTCAACGGTGCGCCGCATCAGCTCATACGCTTCCTGCAGCCCGGCCACATGCGACGCTTTGCTGGCGAGCTTGAGTTTGCCGCACAGCCGGAAGTCGCAGTCGATCGCTTCATCCTGGATCAGTTGCTGGACATAGCTCACCGCCTCATCAAACGCCCGGTAGAAGCGGCTGGCCTGCTCCAGACCCTGGCTCGCCACCAGCGAGGCGAAGTTCTGCGCCACACCGGTGTTGCAGTGGCCGCCGTTGCGCGCCGAGGCCTGACTCATCACGTCGCCACTCTCCAGCAGCACCACGCTGATGCCGCTGCGCGCCAGGTTCAGGGCCGCCGAGATGCCGGTGAAGCCACCGCCAATCACCACCACGTCCGCCTGTGCCGGCAGCGGTTCGCGTGCGGCACCGGTAAAGGCCGGAGCGGTAGCCTGCCAGAACGATTCCAGTTTCATGGGGTGTTCCTCAGAGTCCGACGACGCCAGGCAGGCCGCCGATATCGTTGATTTCGGTGTACTGGTAATACGGATTCGCCGGTTCATGACCGCGATTGACCCAGACTTTGTTTTTGATGCCGAGATCGTGGGCAGTCATCAGGTCATAGCGGAAGCTGGAGGAGACGTGCAGGATCTCCTCCGGGCCGCAGCCGAGCTTATCCAGCATGTACTCGAAGCCCTTCATCTGTGGTTTGTAGGCTCCCGTCTCTTCTGCCGTGATAGCCATATAGATTGGTGCACCCAGACGCGGTTCGTGATGCGGGATCAGGTCTTTCATCGAGTTGGTCAGCAGCACCAGCGGAAACTCCTTAGCCACCTTTGCCAGCCCGGCGGGCACGTCGGGAT
Organism: Pantoea sp. RG18; assembly: GCF_025910075.1. Taxonomy (NCBI): domain Bacteria; kingdom Pseudomonadati; phylum Pseudomonadota; class Gammaproteobacteria; order Enterobacterales; family Erwiniaceae; genus Pantoea; species Pantoea sp. RG18. The sequence goes on along the minus strand of NZ_JAPCIL010000002.1, from coordinate 454,137 downwards.
GCGGACCCCAGCTGGCGCAGTCGGTGTAGATAAAGTCGCTGTCGGCTTTGTCCCAGCGGACGCCCCACTTTTTGCAGGTGCGCTGCAGGGCATTACTCACCACGTCGTAATAGGGTTTCCACGCGCCGAGCACCTCATCCAGCCGGTAGCTGGAAAAGTCGGTGGTAAAGGCGAGCATTGCGTCAGGGTCGACGCGGTCGCTGAAACAGCGCTGCGCGGCACCCGCCATATCGAAGCGAATCAGCGTGCCGTAACAGTCAAACGTGATGAATTTCGGTTTAAACAGTGCCATGTAACACCCTCGTCATTGTCAGTTGCGCTTAGAAATCGATGAGTACACTCTTCTGGCGCTGGCAGGCCTGAAACGCCTGGCGGCCTAAATCTTTACCAATGCCGGAGCCAAGAAAGCCGCCGGTCGGAATGATGAAGTCGCCGGAGCGCCCATAGCGGTTGATCCAGACGGTGCCCGCGTCGATGGCGCGCATTGCCCGCAGCGCGCGCGGCAGACTCAGGGTGTGAACACCGGCGCAGAGGCCATAGGTGTCATGGGCGGCCATCGCCAGTCCCTGCTCTTCATCATCAAACGTCTGCACCGTCAGCACCGGACCAAAAATCTCCTGCTGGACCGCCGGGTTATCCTGCGCCACGTGACTCAGCAGCGTGGGCTGCCAGAACCAGCCGTCGTCGGTGTCGGCAAAACGCTCACCGCCCACCAGTACTTCTGCGCCCTGCGCTTTTGCCGCTTCAATAACCGAGCAGACTTTGTTGCCCTGTCGTTCATCGATCAGCGGCGCGTAGCGGCTGTCCTCCTGCCAGGTGACGCCCGGTTTAACCTCCCGGCAGAGTTGAGCCAGCCGCTCAACCAGCGGATCGGCAATGTTGCGCTGCACAATAAGACGGGTGCCCGCCACACAGGCCTGACCGCCGTTGGCGGTGAAGCCGCGCAGAATACGCTGGGCCAGCACCTCAAGGTCACCCGCGTCATCAAACACCAGTTGCGGACTTTTGCCGCCCAGCTCCAGCGTCACCGGCTTCATGCCGTTTTGCGCGGCATCGCTCATGATGCGCGCGCCGGTCAGGGTCGAGCCGGTAAACGAGACTTTGCGCACCAGCGGATGTTTTACCAGCGCGCTGCCGGTCACCGCGCCACTGCCCTGCACAATGTTCAGCACGCCGGCCGGTAAGCCCGCCTGAATGGCCAGTTCGGCCATGCGCACGGTAGAAAACGGGGTCAGTTCAGAGGGTTTAAGCACCACCGCATTGCCCGCCGCCAGCGCCGGTCCGCATTTCCACGACGCCATCGACAGCGGGAAATTCCACGGGGTAATCGCGGCGATAACGCCATAAGGTTCGGCAATCAGCATGCCCAGGCTGCTGTCGCGGGTGGGAAAGAGATCCCCGCTGTATTTGTCAGCGCATTCGGCATAGAAGCGAATCGCTTCGGCGGTAAAAGGAATTTCGTGCAGCACCACGTCATTGATCGGCCGGGTGGAGCCCAGCGCTTCCAGCTGTGCCAGCAGCGCGTCCTGCTCAATCAGATCGGCCCAGCGCCGCAGTACCCGTCCGCGTTCGCGCGGCCGACAACCGGACCAGCCGCTGCTTTTCAGCGCCTGATGCGCCACAGTCACGGCACGATCGACATCCTGCGGCGTGGCGTCCTGCAGCGTGGCATAGACCCTGCCATCCGAGGGACGTTTAACCTCAAAGGATGCGCCCTGGCTCTGGCAGTGCTGGCCGCCAATATAATGGCCAGCTGGAAGAGAAACTTTTTCCGGGTCGAAACTTAACATGGAAGAATTCCTTATTTGTTACACCCATCAGTTGCTGGTTTATTAGCGTTTAAAACTGCCGGTTTCTGCGCTGTTAATAAGCTAATGCAGAAAGTATGCCAGCCGGGCAAAAAATAAAAATGCGTTTAAAACAGTGCAAAAAAATTTTCTGCCGTATTGGCGGGGGATTTTTTGCGGAATTGCCGAACAATTAAACAGATGATTTACTTCACAAAATTTATGCGCCCTGCTGGTGCAACCTGCACGGAAATTGCACCAAAGCGGATATTGCTGATAAGGCTGCTCATTCCGGTACGCATGACCCGCCGATTTAACGACCCGCTTCACATCCCTGATAAATTCTTTAATTTTTCAGAACAATTATTTGACGCCGGTAAGTTTTTACTGAGCATCAGGCAAAAAAAGGCCAGCCGGTTTACCCGGCTGGCCTTTTTTCATTTTTAGTTACAGACTACCAATGTGAAATGTTTTCTGTTCCAGATATTCATCAATTCCATAGCGGGAACCTTCCCGGCCAATACCGGAGAGTTTCACGCCGCCAAACGGCGCGACCTCCAGGGAAATAGCGCCGGTATTAAAGCCGACCATGCCAAACTCCAGCGCCTCCGCTACCCGCCATGCGCGCCGGATGTTCTCGGTAAAGAAATAGGCACCCAGGCCGTAGGGCGTGTCATTTGCCATCGCGATTGCCTCCTCTTCATCATCGAAGATAAACAGCGGCGCGACCGGACCAAACGTCTCTTCATGGGCGATGCGCATGGCGGCGGTGACCTCACCGAGCACCGTGGGCTGCACAAAGGTCCCGTTGCCCTGGCTGATGCCGCCGGTCAGCAGCGTTGCTCCCTGGCTGAGCGCATCATCGATATGACCGTTCACTTTCTCTACCGCGCGGCTGTTGATCAAAGGGCCAATAGTGCTGTCGGGCGCAAAACCATCGCCCACTTTCAGGGTGGCGACCGCCTCCAGCAACCGGGCGGTGAAACGCGGATAGATACTTCGCTGCACCAGGATGCGGTTAGCGCAGACGCAGGTCTGCCCGGCGTTGCGGAACTTGCTGAGCATGACCCCCGCGACGGCAATCTCAATATCGGCATCATCAAACACGATCAGCGGCGCGTTGCCGCCCAGCTCCAGACTCAGGCGCTTGATGCTGTCGGCGCTCTGTTGCATCAGCAACTGCCCGATGCGGGTTGAACCAGTAAAGGAGATTTTACGTACCGTGCGGCTTTCAGTCAGCGTCGCGCCAATCTCCGTGGGCAGGTCGGTCAGCACCTGCAGCACGCCGGACGGGAAGCCCGCGCGCTCTGCCAGTACCGCCAGTGCCAGCGCCGACAGCGGTGTTAACTCGGAAGGTTTAACAATAATCGGGCATCCGGCGGCCAGCGCGGGCGCCACCTTGCGGGTGATCATCGCAATCGGGAAGTTCCACGGCGTGATTGCGGCGGCAACGCCTACCGGCTGTTTCAGCACCAGGATGCGCCGGTCCTCGCTGGGCGCGGGAATGGTGTCGCCATAGATTCGGCGTGCCTCTTCCGCGAACCATTTCACGAAGCTGGCTCCATAGAGCACTTCGCCTCTGGCTTCCGCCAGCGGTTTGCCCTGCTCGGCGGTCATGATAATCGCCAGGTCGTCAGCGTGTTCAATAATCAGTTGATGCCACTTTTCCAGCAGCGCGGCACGGCTGGCATTGGTAGTTTTGCCCCAGCTGATGCGCACCGTTTCCGCATAAGCTATCGCCTGCCCGGTTTCTGCCCGACCCAGTGCCGGAATCGTCGCCAGGGTTTCGCCCGTGGCGGGATCGATAACCGGCAGCGTGGCGCCCTGATGCGCATCCTGCCAGCGTCCATTAAACAGCGCCTGCTGGCGCAGCAGATCGCTATCGTTAAGTTGTAGTCGCGACATATCATCCCCTTGTGGTCAGCTGATTCCACTTTATCGCGCCGGGTCAGCGCAGGATGTTGTTGTGCGGGGTGAGAAAGGTCGATAGGGGAGATTTTCGCAATGATTTGAAATTTTATGCCGTGCGGAAACAGGCGCGCATCCGGGTGGATGCGCCGTGTGCTTAAATCTGGAAGTCGATAACCGGTTCGTCGTCATTGCTGTAAGAGAGCGCCTGACGCTTGATCTCTTCCAGCGACAGGTTGGCGTTGCAGAGTTCCAGGAACTGCCAGACGTAGTTGCGTTGCAGCTGGCCGCGCTTGAGGCCGAGCCATACGGTGCTGGCATCGAACAGATGCGTGGCATCGAGGCGCACCAGCTCTTCACTCTCTTCAGTTTCACACGCCTGATCGGCCAGTATCCCCACGCCTAAACCGAGTTTGACGTAGGTTTTCACCACATCGGAGTCCTGAGCGCTGAGCACGATATCTGGTTTTAAACCGGCCGTCTGGAATGCACGGTCAACCCGCGAACGTCCGGTGATACCCTGCCGGTAGGTGATCAGCGGATAGCGGCTGAGCGTGCTCAGTGAAACCGGCTGGTTCTGCACCAGTTCATGCCCTTTCGGCACCAGTAAGGCGTGATGCCAGCTGAACCAGGGGAACGCCGCCAGGCTGCTGTTGTTGACCAGTAATTCACTGGCGATGCCAATGTCCGCCTCACCAGCCAGCAGCATGGTGACAATTTCCTGCGGCGACCCCTGATTAAGTTCAAGCCGGACGTTAGGATAGAGCTGACGAAACGCTTTGATGACTTTCGGCAGGCTGTAGCGCGCCTGAGTATGGGTAGTGGCTATGGTCAGGATGCCGCTGGTTTCATTGGTAAAGACATCGGCCAGACGTCGTACTTTGCCCGCTTCATCCAGGATACGCTCAGCGATGGTCAGCAGCGCTTTGCCCGGCTCGGTCATCCCCAGCAGGCGCTTGCCGCGACGAATAAAGATCTCAACCCCGAGTTCATCTTCCAGGTCGCGGATGTGCCGACTTACTCCCGACTGGGAGGTAAACAGCGTGTTAGCGACTTCCGTTAAGTTAAACTCACAGCGGGCCGCCTCGCGGATGATTTTAAGCTGCTGGAAATTCACGGTATTTACCTCCCTTTACATAATCTGATTATCTGATGGTAAGAACTATTATTGATAACCGGAAATACTAAAAAATTCGCATTTATGACTTTAGGGAATAACGGGGTGGGTTTTGGGGGTACAGAGAGGTTTGAGATGGGCGGCCGGACTTCAGAATTTGACTGAAACCCGGCCTGGGGGAGAGGCTATTTTACAGAAGGCGATAGATTACGCATTCTGGCGCTCTCTGCTTTCATCTCTTCATAGCTTGCTTCCAGGATCCACAGACAGGTCGCACCCTGGTCAGTTGCCAGTAGCGCCAGACGGGTTTGTTGATAAAAATCCTCTATAAAGGCTGTAGGTTGCTCAGCCGGAACGCTGCAGACAATGTCTGTACCTGCCATATGGGGCCAGGATCTGGCGTCAATAACCCGGAGCGTCTCCAGCACGCCCGGGGTATTCTTTGCTAACGCCGAGGCAAGGGCATCCTCCATCCGGGTTGCCTGCTGAACATCAGCCGTAGCTGCCAGTTGGGGCACTTTTGCAAGCCAGGCTTGCTCTCCTGACGCGATGCCCTTCAGCGCATTTTCCCAGTCGGATGTATTCGCTCCAGCCCAGACCGCGAAGGGCAGAAGGCCAATCAATATCAGATATTTCATCGGACCACCTCCAGCGTCCCGCCTTCACGCAGCACGCGTCGCCGGGTTGCAAGTGACATAATGATGCAGCCTTCTGAGGCGAAGCCCGCTGGCTTATTGACCCTTTCGCCATGAATGCGAAATGCCGAACGGCCAAAAGACTCTCCGAAAGTCTGCACCAGAATAATGGTCAGGGGTCCTTTTGATGTGGAGTGCCCTGCAATTCTGTACGTTCCCTGAGGAAGGGGCCCCATCCCTCTTACATGCTGGCGATCGGGATTATTTTTGTTAGTCAGACTACCTGAGTAGCCGGCCTCAATAAATTCACTGTTGTGGTATAAGCGACCCGTGCTTTGCTCATATGTCCATGTCATCGTTATATTCCTTTATGCTGTCACTCGATTATTCCAGCTGTCCGAGTGGACGATATTTCCGTCTGCATATCGCCAGGTAATTTTTTCGTAAATCAGCTCTACAGTTTCCAGATGATCCCGCGCCTCACCATAGCGGGATTTAACGTCATACATCATCGGGCCCACACAGATAACGGTTACGCCTTCCATCAAAGTAATGAAATATTCCACCTCTTGCCCCGCGTCATTTATCCGGTAAAATCTTATTTCCGCTGAGCAAAGCTTTTGATCTGAGGTCACAGCCCTGTAAAGGCAGGGACTGGACTTATCGATCTCTTTATCAAAACTGTAAGAAGCGTGTTCGCGGACAGCGGTTGTTTTACCCGTCACGTTGTCTGTGGAGAGCATGACGCCGTGATTCAGGCCGAGGACTTCAATAGCGCCTTCACGACCCGCCACGTCGACTGATCCGACAATAATGTTGTTACCGTCATCTTTAAGCCAGAGATAAGCTGGAATAGCCATCGTTTTAAACTCCATTTTAAAAAGAGAAAGCCAGCCTGTTTTCTGCTGACAGGCCCACTGCTTTCACAGCCTGATTAAACTATCTTCCGGCAAACATCAGATCAATTTTCATACAGCGTGAAATCAACCTGATTGAAGTTTTATTGTTTCAGATATAGAGATCGCGGAATAACCCGGTATCAGAGAAAAAAAACGTGCCCAAAAGCTATTCAGAATAATTTAAAAGTCGCATCAGCAATTCTTCACGCCAACATGGATTTATCATTCGTGCTATGAAGTTCACATTGTGTCGAAATGGAAAGATAGAACCTCTTCCTGTCCAGCCAGTAAACAGCTCTGTGCAGCAAATAAATACAGAAATTACAGACGAAGGTTTACCAGAGGCGTCCGCAGCGCTGAGGAACAACCGGAGGCAAGGATGAGCCGACAGGACGTCGGCGAAAGGGCGGTACGAGCCAGGGATGGCGAGTCCGGACGGTCCGTCGGCCGCAGGGCGTGACGAAGGCACCCCGCACAGCGGGGCGCGCAGGCAGCCGGACGCCGGGATTGTTAAGGGGCGGGCGTCCGCCCCTTGACGCGTCCGCCTGCTCAGGCAACCTGAAACTCCCGAACGCCTGGCGGGCGTAACCCGCTCAGTGCTAACGCGGGGCTAAGTGATCTAAAACTCCCATATGTTTGGCGGGCGTAAACTGCTCAGCGCTAACGCGCGGCTAAGTGACCTGAAACTCCCATACGCCTGGCGGGCGTAACCCGCTCAGTGCAACCCGCTGCAAAGCGAAACCGGCTGGTTGCCAGCCCGCTGCAAGCGCCCTCTTAACTCACTAACATCAACTCCCGCTCCTCACTCAGCGGCTTATTCAGCAGCGACAGCAGAATGTTCTTCACTGCCTGCGCTGAAGGTGACAGCGGCAACCGGGCGGAGACGTTCAGTGACAGCGGCAGACTCAATGACGGGCTGTTGATGCGTGACATCCAGGCATCGGTGGATCCCACCAGCGAACGGGCGGCGGACTCAGGTAATACGGTCACGCCCATGCCGCTGGAAATGGCTGCGGTCAGGGTTGAAATCGATTCGATCTCACCGATGATGCGTGCACTCAGACGACGCAGCGAAAAGGCCTCATCGACCCGCTTGCGTACTGCGCTGTAATCGCGCGGTAAAAACAGACTCATCTGCGCCACATCGGCCAGATCGACGCTGGCTCCCGGGTAATCGGTGGCGCCTACCAGAAACAGATCCTCTTTCATCAGCGGCATGCTGGTGATCCCGGCAGTGGGTGCACGATCGTACAGCACCGCCATATCCAGCTGACCGTTCATCACTTTCTCATTCAGCACGCTGCCGCTATTTTCGTGCAGGTAAACCAGCACTTCCGGAAATTGATCGCGCACGGTCTGCAACAGCGGCATGGTCAGCGATGAAGCCGCCGTCCCTGGGGCCAGCCCAATCGATACCTGTCCACTCAGCACCTGACCGGCGTTAATTACCGCAGTCTGGGCCTGCTCACACTGGCGCAGAATGGTGCGCGCATGACCATAGAGAATCTTACCCGCCTCAGTTGGCGTAACGCCGCGCTTGGTACGAATCAGCAACTGCTGATCAAGTTCATTTTCCAGCGTCGCGACCTGCTGACTGAGTGCAGGCTGGGCGATGTGCAACACTTCTGCTGCCTGCGTCAGACTGCCGATATCGACGATTTTCACAAAGTACTTCAGTCGTCTTAAATTCATCTTGCCTCCGTCACTCACCCCGAATAGCGAAATGGGTCTGATCCCATCGCCCTGATAACAGAGATTTTGCAAGATGCAGGCCAGGTTTAAAAAATTCAGGCCATCAAGCAGCCAGATTTTTCCTAACGGCCCGGAAAATAAGCGTTTCTGATTACCTCTTATGGGTTAATAAGGATCAGGAATGGCTGAGAAGAGAGAGTAAAGCCGTCAGGCGCACTGTGACAGTGCAGACGCTGCGAGTCAGACGTGCAGAAAAGTGATGACAGGCTGTACAGTTTGAGTGCAGTGGAAACGCATTGCACCTGATGAAGGCTTGCAGCGCCTGAACAGAGGCGTGAAAAACAGGGAGTAAATGTAACCGCTATCAGCAGGATTTCTTATCGCTGGTGATTGCCGGATGATAAAAAGCAGCCGTTGCCCTCTCCCGCATCCGGAAGAAGGCAACGCCTGCTAATTAACGTTTTTTGCGGTTACGGTGCATGTCGATAGAGACCGCAGCCACAATAATCATCCCTTTGATGATGTCCTGAATGTACGCATCGACACCAACGAAGGTGAATCCGCTTTTAATCAGGCCAAGGATCACTGCGCCAATCAATGTACCGGTGATACGGCCCACGCCACCCATCAGGCTGCTGCCACCGATAACGGCTGCAGCAATGGCATCCAGCTCGTACGACATCCCCATGCTCGACTGACCGCTGCTGACGCGCGCCGCCAGTACTACACCCGCCAGGCCAGAGAGCGCGCCTGCAATGGTGTAGACGATAATCAGATACTTATTAACGTTGATACCGGAGACTTTCGCCGAGGTCATGTTGCCGCCGATGGCGTAAACATATTTACCGTAGCGGGTATGCTTCAGGGCGATATGGAACAGCAGCGCCACCACCAGAAAAATGACTACCGGCATGGCACCCTGTCCGATTGAGGTGAAGCCATCGGAAAGGAAGCTGATCGGATTGCCCTGGGTGTAATACTGCGCCAGACCACGTGCCGACACCATCATGCCCAGCGTGGCAATAAAGGGCGGAATGCCGGTGCGGGTAATCAGTACACCATTGACCACGCCCGCCAGCAAACCGACGCCGATACCGGCCGCAATAGGGATCACCGCAGGCATATTCACCAGCGACGGATACATTGGCGACAGGCTGTCAGAGGTCTGCGCCAGGCTCGCGGCCACCACCGCCGCCAGGGCAATAATGGATCCGGAGGAGAGATCGATACCGGTGGTGATGATGACCTGAGTCACGCCGACGGCGATAATCCCGATAATCGCCACCTGCAATACAATCAGGATCAGACGGTTGGTGTTGAGCAGGAAAGACTGGTCACGCACGTACCAGCCGAACATTTCAAAAATTAACGCAATCCCCACCATCACCACGAAAATGCCGGTATCTTTCGGCAATTTATGACGCAGGCTGGCAAAAAAAGAGGGTTGCTGCGGGGCTGCCGGGGTGGCAGTAGCTTTCATATTGCTCATAGTGGTCTCGCGCCTCACTCGGATGCCAACGACAGAATGGTTTCCTGATCGGCTTCTTCTTTATCGAGGATGCCGGTTATACGCCCGCCGTGCATAACCATCACCCGGTCGCTCATGCCAAGAATTTCCGGCAGTTCAGAGGAGACCATGATGATAGCCACGCCACGGTTGGCAAGTTCACTGATTAAGCGGTAAATCTCCGCTTTCGCGCCGACGTCAATGCCGCGCGTCGGTTCGTCCAGAATCAGAATCTTCGGTTGCGCCAGCAGCCAGCGGGCAATCAGGACTTTCTGCTGATTACCGCCACTGAGGTTATTGATGATTTGATCCATGGTTGGCGTTTTAATGTTGAGACGACGGATTTGATCCATGCAGTCCTGCGCCATCTTCACATGGCTGACAAACCCGCTTTTGCCGCTGTACTCCGGCATGTTAACGATGCTCATGTTCTCCATTACCGATAGCACCAGAAACAGGCCGGACTTTTTACGGTCTTCGGTGAGGAACGCCATGCCCTTTTCAATCGCGGTTGAGGGTGAGTCGATTGTCACCGGCACGCCATCAATCAGGATCTCGCCGCTGTCGAAGCTCTCCATGCCGAACAGGCTCTCCATCACCTCGCTGCGACCCGCACCCACCAGTCCGGCGACGCCGAGGATCTCCCCCCGGCGCACACTGAAACTGACGTCGGTGAAACGATCTTTGCAGGTGAGATTGCGCACCGTCAGCACCTCTTCACCAATTGCGCTGTTGAATTTCGGGAACAGCTGGGTCAGTTCGCGTCCCACCATCTGGGTAATCAGCGACTGACGGGTATATTTCGACGTCTGATCGCTGGCGATCCAGTTGCCGTCACGGAAGATACTGACTTCGTCGGTGATGGTGAAAATTTCATCCATCTTATGGCTGATGTAGATGATCGCTTTGCCCTGCTCCCGCAGGTCACGAATGATGGTAAACAGATGCGCTACTTCGGTTTCTGTCAGCGCGGAGGTGGGCTCATCCATGATCACGATGTCTGAATCCCATGACACTGCTTTGGCAATCTCAACCATCTGCTGCGACGCGATGCTAAGCTCGCCCACCATCCGATCGGCTTTCAGACGGATATTGAGGCGGTTGAGCAGTTCCTGCGTCATCTGATTAAGCCGGGCGTGATCGACAAAGCCAAATCTCATCGGCTCGCGACCCAGCCAGATATTCTCGGCGACGGTCATGTAAGGCACCAGGTTGAGTTCCTGGTGGATCATTGAAATGCCGGAACGCAACGCGTCCATGGTGTCCTGAAACTGCACCGGCTCCCCTTTAATTTTGATGGTGCCCTGATCGGGACGATACATCCCGATCAGGCACTTCATTAAAGTGGATTTGCCCGCGCCATTTTCGCCCATCAAGGCATGTACCGTTCCCGGACGCACCCGCAACGAGACGTTGTCGAGGGCTTTAACGCCGGGGAAGAACTTGCTGATGCCTTCGGCTTCAAGCGCAAAAGCGTTCATACATCACCTCCGTACAGCTGGGTCGGGAACGACTATTTCAGGTTACGCTTGGTAAACTGTTCCATGTTTTCTTTAGTAATCAACTGGTAGGGGATATTGATGACTTTCTGAACTTTCTCGCCATTCACCAGTTTGATTGCCGTCTGCACCGCACCTTCACCCTGGCCCTGCGCATCCTGGAATACCGTGGCGACCATCTTGCCCTGCTTCAGCATCTGCAGCGCATCGGGTGTGCCATCGACGCCAGCGATCAGGATTTTGTCCGGATTTTTACCCAGTGCCTGCAGCGCACCGATCGCCATTTCATCGTTGTTAGAAGCGATGGCATTGATCTCATCACCGGCGGTCATCCAGTTACTGACTACGTCTACCGCATCGTTACGGGTAAATTTGGCGGTCTGTTTCTGAACAATTTTTATGCCAGGGAATTTAGCCGCAACCTCTTCCACCCCTTTGGTACGGTCACGGGTCGCTTCATTCGCCAGGTCACCCATCAGGATGGCAACGTTGCCTTTGCCGTTCATCGCTTTAGCCAGCGCTTCCATCTGTAAGCGTCCGGCCAGTTCCGAATCGGACCCGACGTAGGCCATTTTGCCGGTCAGCTCAGCCTGTGGACGGCGGTTGACAAAGATCAGCGGGATACCCGCTTTGCTCGCCTGGTCCATAATCGGTTTCACCGCATTGGTATCGACCGGGTTGACGATCAGCGCATCAACACCCTGACCGATAAAGTTCTGAACCTGCTGCAGCTGCTGTGAAACGTCGCCTTTTGCATCCTCAACCTGCCCTTTAACGCCATCTTTCTGCATCTCTTTTTGCATAGAGGTACGCAGAATGGTGAGGAAGTTGTCATCAAACAGCGCCATGGAGACGCCAACTGAGATATCTTTTGCCATAACCGCGGCAGGTAACATGCAGGCTAACAGTGAGGCGACAATCGTTTTTTTAATGTTCATAGGGACCCTTCTTATTTGTTAACTTGCTCAGCGGCTGTGACCGCGAATGAAAAATATCTTTTACATTCACCCAGCCTGTCTGGCGTCTGTTTCGGGAAATTTGAGGTAAGACTTCAGGTTCTGACTATTTTTGTGATCGACCACTCCTTTTCACAATCACTTGATCTGCAAACAGTTAACTTCAAAATAGCGTTTCACTTTCAGACGATAATGACGACCGTGATGATAAGCAGTTTATTTATTCCATATAATCACGTTTTGAAATTTTTATCATAAAAGCACTGAAACGGTTGTTTTAACATCGGCAAACAACAAAACTTTGACATGCCTCTAACATCTGCGGAGAAATGCCCGCAAAGTGAGATCCTGTTGGCAGTTTGAAAATCCAGCAGAATCGGGTAAAAATCGCCAATCCGCTGCTTTTACGAGCATCTGAACGCAATTCGGTAAACAGGGCTTTGACAAGCGGGATCTGCGCCGCTAATATTCGCCCCGTTCAAGCGATTCCTCTGTAGTTCAGTCGGTAGAACGGCGGACTGTTAATCCGTATGTCACTGGTTCGAGTCCAGTCAGAGGAGCCAGAATTAGAAAAGCCCGCTCAGGGAAACCTGAGCGGGCTTTTTGCTTTTATGTTTTCGGTCACTACGGCATGACATCCCCGTCTGAATGGCTTACACCTCAAACCCGTAGTGCGAGCCGTCCGGCAGTTCCACCACCAGCCGCAGCTTACCCCCTGCCGCATCGATATAGCGCTTGAGCGTGGAGAGCTTCAGATCGCGGCCCGGCTTCTCCATGCCCGCCACGGTAGGCTGTGTAATGCCCAGCGCCTTTGCCATTTCGACCTGTGTTTTCTGCACTTTCTCACGCAGCTCGGCAAGGTGAATGTTGAGCAGGATATCCGTCGCCATCGCCTGTGCGTCGGCAACGACTTCCGGTTTTTCATCCGCAATAAGCTGTTCAAGCGTTCTGCCCATCTGGTTACTCCTCATCTTTAAAACTATTCAGCCAGTGTGTAAATTCCCGATCGGCAACCGGAAGCATCTCCTGATAAAAACGCTTTTCATTGCCCACCTTATTTCCGGCACAAAGCACAATCGCCGTTCGGTTTGGGTCAAAAGCAAAGAAAGCCCTTATCGGATCGCCGCGACTCTGAATACGCAGCTCTTTCATGTTGATATAAACAGGGCCTTTTAGCGTATCCGCGTATGGCCTGGACAACCCCGGCCCCTTTTCGCGCAACACCATTAATGCTGCCAGTACGCAGGCGCGATCGCTCTCATTAAGCAAGGTAAACCAGCGATCAAACCTCTCCGTCGTTTTAATCATCCACACGGGATCTCCTTATTAATATAGGCCAAATACTATATAGGTGTAAAGCGATAATCGAGTGCGATACAGGGGGATTTCAGATGCCTGTGCTTTTAGTGCAAAGTGAGAGAAGCGTTCAGCCGGGTCAGTGATGAATCCACACAACCTTCATCGTTTTGCGAGCTGTACCGGATTGGTTATGGGGTGAGATGATGTGAGGCGTTGTTATCAATAAGAAAGCCCGCTCAGGCTTCCCTGAGCGGGCTTTCACTTTGTTTGCATCGCTTCCCTGCCAATGCAGAGTGACGCTTTTAGCGCGTGATTACGGCAGCGCGATACGGGCAATCTCGTCAGTGCCTTTGGTGGAGGAATCTTTGTTGAATTCCGCCTTAAGCGTGACATAGAGCGTATTGTTGTCCGGGCCAATCAGCAGGCTGTTTGGGTTCTTGTCAAACGACCAGCTGTTTTTCACCGCGTAGGTGGTGGCATCCAGTTGCAGCACTTTCTTCGATTCGCGCTGGCTGATGTAAAGCTCATTGCGTTTAGCGTTGAACTTGATGCCCATCGCATCGCCTTCGATACGCTTGATCACTTTGCCGGTGCGCTCATCAAAGATCAGCGTGGTTTTGCCTTTGGAGTCGTCAGTAACAAACAGGCGACCGGTAGCAGGATCTTCCGCCATGTTCAGGAACAGATACTCTTTGCCATCGCCTGCGGTCCAGCGCTTCTCGATTTTATGGCTGCGTGGATTGATCACCAGAATTTCACCCGAGCCGTTAGCCGCATAAATGCGCTCAGTCAGCGGGGAATAGATGATACCGGTGACCCATTTCCCGGCGTTTTTAATCTCGGTTTTCAGCTTAAAGGTTCGGGTATCCACGACGGAGATATAGCCCGGTTCGGCTACGCGACCGACATAAAGCTCGTTGCCGTGCCACAGGACTTCACGCGCACCCGCCGGATAGCCCTCTTTACTGATCTTGCCCGGGAACACCAGACGCTGCAGCACTTTGCCACTCTGGGCGTCCACTTTGGAGATCGCGCCATCCAGTGAGTTGGTGGTGTAGAACACCTGACCGTTTTCATCGATAGCGGTACCGAAGTTTTTCATGTCGGTATGCGTTTCGCCTTTGGTCGTCAGCGTGGCCGGATCGAGACGATAGATCATGCCGCCGTTCACATCCTTAAACGCCTGCGCGCTGGCGACAAACAACGCTTTTGACGCAGGGGAGTAAGCCATTTCGTACAGACCATCACCCAGAGCGCGTTGTGTCACTGCGGTATTAACCGGTTTTGGGGCTTCAGCGGCAGGCGCATCGGCTTTTTTAGCTGGTGCCTGACACGCTGTCAGGCTAAAGGCAGCGGCAACTGCCATGGCAACAGCGGCTTTGCGCGGGCTTAACGATTTCATGCTGAACTCCGTCAGGAAATAAAGAATGAGAATCATACGCATTAACAGCTAGTAATCAAATGACGACGCTACTATCCAGACCTGTCCGGTCATTTTACCCGCGTTAAACCGCTTAACTGCCCCGTGAAATTCCACCTGAATGCCCTTTTTCTGCTTTCAAATCTGATAAACACCAGCAACTAAAAGGCTTTAAATTTTCCTATCACATTGAATTATAAATAATTAACATAAAGTTACACTTTCGATTGAATCCTTTGAAGAATATATAAAGCAAATGATTATCATTGGCGTTCTCATAACTGGCTGAGCGTCTTTCTCCAGAAGATGAGTGGATAAAAAATAACAACCAAAGACACAACGGTTTAACTCAATACCAATTTTTAATGGAAAATTTTATGGCTCGTAGTGGCAGGGAATCAGGTTTCAGAAACAGCTTTAGCGTCTCATTACTGACACTGGCGATACACGCCCTCTTCCACCCCGCCCTGGCGGCGGAGGAGACATCGCAGGATATGGTGGTCAGCGCCACGCCTGACGAAACCAGTGACAGCGGTAAGCAGAATTACGCGGTGCAGACCACCCGCGCGGGCACCAAATTAATGCTGACACCGCGAGATGTGCCTCAGTCACTCAGCGTGGTGACGCAGCAGCGAATGCAGGATCAGGATCTGCAATCGGTTAATGATGTGCTGACCAACGCCACCGGTATCTCCACCAATCTTATCGACAGTGAACGCTCCGAGTACTATTCACGCGGCTTCAAAGTCAGCAACTTCACTTTCGATGGCATTCCGACCTCGGTTAACGATACATGGAATTACGGCGACGCGGCGTCCGACACGGCAATCTATGACCGTATTGAAATCGTGCGCGGTGCGACCGGCCTGATGACCGGAGCGGGCAGCCCTTCGGCCTCGATCAATATGGTGCGTAAACATGCTGACAGCAAAACCGCGACCGGCACGCTGAGTGCCAGCTATGGCAGCTGGAACAAGCAGCGCTACGTGGCGGATCTCTCTGCCCCGCTTAACAGCGATGGCAGCCTGCGCGGCCGCGTGGTGACCGGTTATACCGATCAGGAGAGCTGGCTGGATCGCTATCAAAAAACCAAAAAATTCATCTACGGCGTGATTGATGCGGACCTTACCGACAAGACGACGCTGTCACTGGGCTACGACTATGAAGATGACAACACCGGCAATCCAACCTGGGGCGGCCTGCCGATGTTTTACAGTAATAACGCCACGACACATTACGACCGCAGCCTGAATTCATCAGCTAACTGGGCGCGTTACAACACTAATTCGCGCAAAGTCTTTGCGGATATCGACCATAACTTCGATAACGGCTGGAATATTCATATTAATGGCACGCACGCCGAGAATACCTTCAGCGATAAGCTGCTCTATGTGATGGGCAATCCCGATCAGGAGAGCGGTGAAGGCACTACCGGTTATGGCAGTATGGATCGCGGCAAGCGTAAAATGGATTCAATCGATGGCTTTGCCAGCGGCCCGTTTGAACTACTGGGTCGTCAGCACCTGTTGATGGCCGGAGCAAGCTACAGCCGCCAGCATAATGCCGCTTACAGTCAGGATGGATTCAGCGATGCGGAGGCGGGTGAAATCACTGCCGCCGATATGGGAATTTTCAATAATAGCTGGACCGGTAACGTAGCGGAGCCGGAGTGGCAGGGCTGGTATCTCAACGATGATGACACTGTTCGTCAGAAATCGGTCTATAGCGCTGCACGTCTGTCGCTGGCCGATCCGCTGTCGCTGATTATTGGCGCTCGCTATACCCAGTGGAGCACCCATGGCAGCAGCGGAGAGATGACTAAAAATAACACCACGCCTTATGCAGGGCTGGTGTATGACATTAATGACACCTGGTCCGCCTATGGCAGCTACACCGCCATTTTCCTGCCGCAGACTTATCGCGATACTCACGGTAGTTACCTCTCACCGGTGACAGGTAAAAGTTACGAGACCGGTCTGAAATCGGCCTGGAACGATGGCCTGCTGACCGCCAGCGTAGCAATTTTCCGCATCGAGCAGGATAACGTTGGACAGGCAATTGATGGTGTTTATCTGAGCGGCAATGAGCAGGCCTATGACGCCGCCAAAGGTGCAGTGAGTAAAGGTGCCGAGTTCGAGCTGAATGGCGCGCTGACCGATAATCTGCAGCTGACCTTTGGCGCAACCCGCTATGTGGCACGCGATAAAAGTGGCCGGTTCAACAGCTATCAGCCGCAAACCTCATTCAAACTTTTCACCCGTTATCAGTTAGCCGCGATCCCCGAGCTCACCGTTGGTGGCGGAATTAACTGGCAGAACCGGGTGTTTAAAGATGTGACCAATGCCAGCGGCGACAGCGTACGGGTATATCAGGGCAGCTACCCGCTGGCCTCGTTGTTTGCCCGCTATCAGGTGAATAAGCAGGTTGCCGTACAGGCCAACGTCGATAATCTCTTCGACCGTGAATATTACAGCTATATGAACAGCTACGTTTACGGTGAGCCACGTAACCTGAATGTCAGCGTTTCTTATCAGTTCTGATAATGGTGGTGCTGGGAGGCCAGACAGCCCGCGATTGCGGGCTGTCTGAGGGCTGATTTAACGGGCAGGATGCGTGTCAGGGCTGTCCTTCCATATTCCAGCGCGCTGATCCCATCACATCGAAAACATGCTGGTCGGTGAAAGCCGGAAATCTGGCGCGTTTTGCCGCCACTTTGAGCGCGTTGCAATAATCTTTATCGCCCCCTTTGATAATAAAATTATCCAGGGTGCCATCAATTTTGAAATCCAGATGGGCATTACAGCGTTTCCCCTTCCAGGCGTGCGGCTCTGATAGTGCAGCATCCAGCGCTTTTTTAATGCCAGATGCCTGCTGACCATAGATATCGTTGTCCCCGACTTTTCCTGAACGTTTATAGTTGCAGGTTTCGAGTGCGCTTTTTTTAATGCATTCGTGTGGAGTGAGAGGCGCACAACCGGCTAACAGGGCACAGCAGAAAATGGGAATGATCTTTTTCATGGATAAGTCCTTTTAGGTGAAAAGGGGACGGCGTCCTGCTCCCTGGTTATTCTGATATCAGGCTAAGCTAAACCCCTGCAAAGTGAATCAACACAGGGTTATTTTCCCGTTTTTTTTCGCCAGAAGAGAGAGAAAGCAATCGCTGTTAATACGCCAATCAGGGGCATCGTGGCCGCGCCCGCCAGAAAGTTGTGCTGGTCGATGCGTTTGTCCCTGCGGATATCCGCGAAGCGTGCGAGTGCCTGTTTTTCATCTGAGGCACGAACTTCCTCGAACTGTTTTTTATAACCCTGCTCTGTCAGATCGAAAGCTCGTGTTACGTCCGATCTTTCAAGTGCAACAGTGTATTTGCCTTTGGTATAGAAACTGTATTCTGACATTCAGCGATCTCACATCCCGGAGGATAGATTTGCACTATATCGGGTATGAATGGGTTTGCAGAACGCTTTTGGAAAATAGTGCGGCACAATACAGGCTCCAGCCTCCCTGCTGAGTTAACCGCATCTCCTTTTCCAGCAAACTGCATGCAGTATTGCGGTAATATTTCCCGTGATGACCGTGGCTGTTAACTCTCTTCGGTTATCACTTCAAGCCCCAGATTCTCCCGCAGCGTAGCAAACTCATACTCATCGCGAAACAGTCCGCGACGGCGCAGTTCCGGGATCACCAGCTCCACAAACAGATCCAGCTGTTCCGGCATAATGGCTGGCATGATGTTAAAGCCGTCCGCCCCGCCCTGTTCCAGCCACTGCTGGAAGTCGTCGGCGATATCTTCAGCGGTACCGACAATCACGCGGTGTCCGCGTGAACCGGCGGCGACGGCGGCCAGCTCACGCAGCGTCAGATTCTCGCGCTTTGCCATATCGGTCATCAGCTTAACGCGGCTCTGATTACCTTCGCCCAGCGGAACCTCCGGTACCGGGCCATCCAGTGGATATTGGCTGAGATCCATACTGAACCGCAGTGAGAGCTGACGAAGCCCGTTCTCAATATCCACCAGCGTATTCAGCTTTTTCCACAGCGCCTTCGCCTCCTCACGCGTGCGGCCAATAATCGGCATGACACCGGGCATGATCACGACATGATCCGGGTTACGCCCGGCGGCAATGACCTGCTCCTTTTGAGTGCGATAGAACGCTTGCGCTTCCTCCAGACTGGCGGAGGCGGTAAAGATCACTTCCGCTGTCTCAGCCGCCAGCTTCTGACCATCAGCAGAAGAACCTGCTTCGATAATCACCGGACGTCCCTGTGGCGAACGCGTGATGTTCAGAGGGCCTTGTACCTGAAAATGCTCTCCCTGATGGTTGATCGGCTTGATCTTCTCATCAACAAAATAGTCCCCGGTCGCTTTGTCGGGCTGTACTGCCCCCGCTTCCCAGCCCTGCCACAATTTGTCTGCCACCTCAAGGAACTCCCGCGCACGGGCATAGCGGGAAGCGTGGTCGGGCATATCGCTGCGGCTGAAGTTACGTGCAACGTCAGTGGAAAACGAGGTCACGACGTTCCACGCGGCCCGGCCACGGCTGATGTGATCCAGTGACGAGAAACTGCGCGCCAGCGTAAAGGGATCGCTGAAGGTGGTAGAGGCGGTTGCAGCCAGGCCAATACGTCTGGTGTTGACCGCCAGCGCCGCCAGCATCGTCAGCGGTTCAAGGCGTGCCATGGTCGACGGCAGACGATACATGCTGGTTGCCAGTGCATCACCCACAAAGAACAGGTCGAACTTACCCGCTTCGGCTTTTTTAACCAGCGTGATCAGCCAGTCGATATCAGTGGGATCGCCCAGCTGTTCCGTCAGACGCCAGCCGCTCACGTGCTGACCCACCGGTTGAACAAACAGGCCGAGCCGCAGGCGACGTGATGGAGTGAAATGATTCATGAACGATTCCTGGTCTGTAAGGTGAAAAGGCGCGCCGCAGCGCGCGCTTAAAAAAGGGTGTCCGTCGCCAGCAGCGCCTGCTCCAGCGCGCGGGCGGAGACGCTAAACGGCAGCCGTTCTGCGCAGGCCTGGGGGAATTTAATCTGCTGCGCGATGTTGCGCAGCGCGCTATGGCGATCGCCGCGTAACACCGGCAGCTTCAGCGGCATATCGTAGTGTCGCAGCAGCGCAAGGAGTTCCGCATCCGCGACGCCGTCATGTTCCATCAGTGACTGCACCAGCAGGCTGAAGCCGACTTTCTCACCGTGCAGCCAGTGATGCAGCTCTGGCAGGTGCGTCAGTCGATTGTGAATGGCGTGCGCAAAGCCCGGCGTCGGCAGCAGGTCGCGCACACTGTTCGCCAGCCCGGCGAGCACGATAGTGGCATCAATGACTCTGACCAGTTCAGGCGTGACCCGCTGCTGCTGGCAGGCCAGGATCGCGGCGTCTCCCTGCTGCCGGAAAGTGTCCAGCGCCTGCCGCGCGGTCATCACCTTAAGATCCAAAGCCAAATCATCAGGGTTGTGCTGCTGGTAAGGCCGGAATTCATAATATTTGGCCAGCGCATCCACAATACCCGCTTTCAGGTAGCGCACGTCGCTCCGGGCGATCACTTCACTGTCTACCAGCACCAGCTCCGGCATTTTCCCCAGCGGCTGGCTGCGCAGATGGCCGCCTTGCTCGTTATAGATGATGGCAATCGGTGACCAGGCCGCGCAGGTTGCCGCCTGGGTCGCAAAGTTAACCAGCGTGACCGTCGGCAACTGGCTGGCAGCGGCTTTAGCCGCATCCAGCACGCGTCCACCCCCAATCGCCAGCAGCAGTTCTGCGCCCTGCTGTTCGGTATGATGTTTTAAGCTGGCGATGGCCTGTTCGGTACATTCGCCCTCTAAATAGTCGAGCTGCCAGCGGATGCCATTTTCTTCAAGACTCTGGCTTAATTCCGGATTAACCGCCTGCCACGCCTGAGGAGAGGTAAAAATACGAATATGGGTGGCATAGGGTTTAATAAACTGACCGGCGCGGATGCGCAGGCCCGCCTCATGCGCATAGGCTCGCGGAGATGTAATGGCTAACACAGCAGCATCCTGATTATATAAAATAGAAAAAGAGTTTTATTACAGTGAGTTAATAGCATTTCATGGAATTTAATTTCTTTTCTGAATACTACGACAAATAACAATTTAAGCAATCAAAAACCGGCCATTTCATATTCACAAATCCGCATTAGGTTAGTTATTTTTCACACATAGCGACCCGGCTTTTACTGTTAATCTCTCATTCTGGCTGAATGAATTAACTGCCTGCCTGGCAGTTTTCCGGGAAATATTATGCAACTCGATTTTCGTCAGGTCAGAGAAGATGAGGTAGATGTTTATCTGGCGCTGATGCATGCCGCCTATGCACCCGTTAAAGCACTGGGCATTAAATTTGATGCCGCCACGGCTGACCGCGCTACAGCATTACGCCATCTGCAGAATCATGGCGTGTATGCGCTCTACATGCGTAACCAGATGGTCTCATCAGTGACCGTTCGCTATCCCTGGGGGCCGCTGCCCGGCCCGTTTGGGCTGCCGCATATCGGCTGGTTTGGCGCGCATCCCGACTATCCCGGCCACCATTTTGGTCGCCAGGTTCAGGATCGGTTAGAGCAGGAAATCCTGATCGATCAGTTGCATGCCCCTGCGGTCTCGCTGGGCACCGCCACCCATCACCCCTGGCTGAAAGAGATGTATCTGAAACGTGGCTTCCAGCCGATGCATACCCGCGATCTCGGTAAAGGTCACATCACCCTCTATATGAAAAAAGTACTGGACCCGGCGGCACATGATGCCTGGCTGAGCCGCCAGACAGCAGCAGAAGGAAACCCGCTATGAGCAGCGATAATCCCGCATCACTGGGCGAACAGCCGATCGCGTTTCGCCACGAACTACACCATTTTCCGGAGCGACCGCAATGAACCTGAGCGTAATGCTGGCTGAACATATCCTTTATAGTCAGCCGGATGAGTCAGCGCACCAGCACGCGCGTGAAGGTGTGCGGGACTTCCTGGCGGTGAGCTGGCCGGTGTTACAGGGCGAGGTGCCGGATAGCGGCTTACCGGCACTGCGCACAATCTACCGCGACGGCAGCGTGCGCTCGCAGGCGCTGCTGCTGGGCTATGCCGGACATGCGCTGGACTACGATGATTTTCATGCCGATTTTCGCGGTCACCCCAGCGTAGTGATCCTGCCCGCCCTGATCGCCTGGCAGCAATTTCAGCCAAAGCGCCTGAACCGTTTTCTGGATGCTTACGTCACGGGTGTGGAAATGGCTGGTCGTCTGGGACTGGCTGTCAGCCAGCAACATTACGCGCTGGGCTATCACAACACGGCAACGCTGGGCACCCTTGCAGCGGCGGCGGCACTGGCGCGTTTGCTGGCGCTGGAAAGTGATGCAACCGCGACCCTGCTGGGGATCGCTGCCACCCAGGCCAGTGGGCTACGCGCGCAGTTTGGTTCGGCGGTGAAACCACTGCACGCTGGTTTTGCCGCAGAACGTGCGGTGTCAGCGGCTCTGCTGACACTGGCCGGAATAGATGGCCGTCAGGCGGGTGTGATTGAGGCTTTTCTGGCAGCCAGCAGTTCTGGTCAGGCGCAGCCGGAGAAATTGCTGGAAAACTGGGGCCGCCCCTGGCGGATTAGCGCGCCCGGACTGGAGTTCAAACCTTTCCCAACCTGCGCAGGCACCCACAGCGCAGCGGAAGCCGCACAAATGCTGCGCCAGCAGTGGCTGGCAGCCGGCAAACCTCTTGATGCGCTGCTGAGCCAGATTGTCGATATCACCGTCGCCTTCCCGCCAGGCGGTGACATCGCCGCTTCCATATCCGTTCCGACGCACGGCATTGAAGCGCGTTTCAGCCTGGAATATGTGATTGCTGCGATGCTGATCTACGGCGATCTGCGTTTACAGGATTTCGCCGAAGGCGATCTCAATCATCAGATTATGCCGCTGGCTGCCCGCGTCCGTCGTACTCCCGATGAGCGCGCGCCGCCCGATGCGATCAATCCCGCCCTGCGCTTCCATGACGTCACGCTGACGCTGAGTGATGGCACAAAGCTGCATCAGCGCCGCACGCGCCAGCAGTCACTGGCAGAGAGTGTGGATATAAACAGGAAACTGCAGCTGGCGCTGAAGGAGGCGTCGCCCGATCTGCTGGCAGCCAGCGAGCTGCGTTCAACGGCAGATTTGCAGGCGCTGGGGCGCGCAGTACTGAGCGCCCTGTAACCGACTCATAACGGGGGAATAAAGGCCTGCACCGGCGTGACTTCCCCGGCAAATTTACGCACCTGTACCACCGTAATCTGCCCGCTACATCCCTGCGCCAGAGATGACGTCCCGATATCCAGCGTCAGCACATTGGGATTACCGTGACGACAAAGCGGACGGGCGGCAGTGGCGTCGACCGGATCGTACCAGGCACCGGTTGGCAGCTGTACCACGCCAGGCATAACCGTGTCGGTGAGACGTGCGCTGGCGAGCACATGGCCCCGATCGTTATAAAGCTCAATGATGTCGCCATCCGCGATAGCCCGGGCTGCCGCATCCTCGCTGTTGAGGCTGCAGACTTCACGCCCGCCACGCTTGCCACTCTGACTGAAATCACCAAAATCGAGCTGACTGTGCAGCCGCGTCGCGGGCTGATTGGCAATCAGCCAGAATGGGTAGTCGGCGCTGGGTTTTTGCTGGGGTTCACGCCATACCGGATGGCCGGGACAGTTGTCATAACCAAAGCTGGCGATAGTGGCGGAGAAGATCTCAATTTTGCCGCCTGCGGTGGGCAGCGGTGCGGCGTCAGGGTCAGCGCGAAACGCATTGATCATCCGTCCACCATCCTTTACCTGCGGCAACGCCAGAATGCCCTGCTGCCAGAACTGATTGAAATCCGGTGTCTGCACCTGATGCGCCGCCAGTTTTTCCTGAAACTGATGGTAAAGATGCTGCAACCAGCCACGCGCATCGCGCCCTTCGCTAAACGCTTCTTCCCGGCCAAGTTGCCGGGCCAGCTCACGGAAAATCGTGTAATCGTCCCTGGCTTCGGCGTAAGGCTGTGCCACTGGCTGCATGGCGATTAAATGGCGATCGGTCGGCGCACCGCCGATATCCTCACGCTCCAGGGTCATGGTGGCGGGCAGGACGATATCAGCATGACGCGCACTGGCGGTCCAGACGCTCTCATGCACGATGAACGTATCCAGCTGGCAAAACGCCTGACGCAGCCGGGCCAGATCCTGATGGTGGTGAAAAGGATTACCGCCCGCCCAGTAAGCCAGCCGGATATGAGGATAAGTAAGCTGACGGCCATTGTAGTCAAACCTGGTGCCAGGATTGAGCAGCATATCGGCAATACGGGCTACCGGAATAAAGCGGTCGATGCCATTTTTGCCCTGCGGCAGGGACGGAAAACTGACCAGATTGTGATGTTTGCCATAATGGCCCAGCGCACCCAGTGCATAGGTATAGCCGCCGCCGGGCAGCCCGGGCTGTCCGAGTGCCGCCGCCAGCACCAGGCCAAGCCACACCGGTTGTTCGCCATGCTCGGCGCGTTGTAAGGCATGGGCGACCGTAACCAGTACGCGCTTGCCGTGGAGCTGTCGGGCGAACTGCCTGATCAGGTCGCTGCTGACGCCACAGATCGCGGCCGCCCACGGCGCGTCACGCACCACGCCATCCTCTTCACCCCGGATGTAGGCCACCATCTGAGGCCAGCCGACACAGTAGCGCGCCAGAAATGCCTCATCGGTTAACCCGTCGGTGATTAATACCGCCAGCAGGCCGAGTATAAACGCCGCATCCGTTCCGGGTCGCAGCGCCAGCCACTCACCCTGTGCTTCCTCTGGCAAATCGCTTTTCAGTGGGCTTACCGAGATAAAACGGGTGCCGCGCTGTGCCGCACGCTGCATAAAACCGCGCTCGGTATGCTCACTCAGGCCGCCGCTGGCCACCTGGGCATTTTTCAGCGCCAGCCCGCCAAACGCCAGCACCACCTCGCTGTGACCGGCAATCTCTTCCCAGCTCACGCCACGCCGGGCGACTTCATTCATGTCGCCCACAATATGCGGCAGCAAAACTGATGCCGCGCCGGAGCTGTAGCTGTTAACTGAGCGAACATAGCCGCCCAGTGTGGTGTTCAGGAAACGGTGCACCTGACTTTGGGCGTGATGGAAACGGCCTGCGCTTGACCATCCGTAAGATCCGCCAAAAATCCCCGCCGGGCCGTAAGCCTTACCGACCCGCTTAAGCTCCAGTGCAACCCGATGACTGGCTTCCTCCCAGCTAACCGCGACATATTCATCTGCCCCACGACGCCGATCCGGGCCAGGCCCGTTTTCCAGCCAGCCACGCCGTATCATCGGCCGTGCGACGCGTGCCGGGTGATTAAGTGCATGACGGAAGTTTTGCAACAGCGGACTGGGGTCGGGATCGCCCCCGAACGGCTCAATAAGCAGTTGATCGCCGCTGCGCTCAGCGTGAAAAGCGCCCCAGTGGGCGCTGTGCATTACCGGTTTTTGCGTCATCCTGCTTCCTGGCTATCACAAAAGAAACGGTGCTCAGAGCACCGTTGCGATAAAGTTTCTGACGCGTCCGTTGTCCGGATCGTCGAGTACCTGCTGCGTCGGGCCAGCCGCCACAATTTTGCCGCTCTCCATAAAGACGATGTTATCGGCGACCTCGCGGGCAAATCCGATTTCATGGGTGACAACCACCATGGTGATACCGGAATGCGCCAGCTGTTTAATGACCTGCAGCACTTCACCCACCAGTTCCGGGTCAAGCGCCGAGGTCGGTTCATCAAACAGCATAACGCCAGGATCCATCGCCAGTGCGCGGGCAATCGCAACGCGCTGCTGCTGACCACCGGAAAGGTTTTGCGGCCACTCATCTTCGCGACCAGACAGCCCCACCTGTTTCAGCAGCGCCAGTGCTTTGCTGGTCGCCTGATGGCGGCTCTGCTTTTTCACCCGCATCGGCGCATCCGTGATGTTCTGCAACACGGTACGGTGCGGGAACAGGTTGAATTGCTGAAACACCATGCCGATTTCCGCCCGCTGGCGTGCAATGGCACTGCTGTTGAGTTCGTGCAGCGCCTGGCCTTTTTGTCGGTATCCCACCATCTGGCCGCCGATACGGATGGTGCCACCATCCAGCTTCTCAAGGTGATTAATGCAGCGCAGCAGCGTGGATTTACCGGAGCCGGATGGCCCCAGAATCACCGTGACCGACCCGGCAGGTATATCCAGGTTAACGTCGTCGAGGATGGTTACGCCAGAGAAGCGCTTAGTGACCTTGCGCAGTGCAATTGCTTCAGCCATTGCTCACACTCCTTTGGGTTTTCGGCAGCGAAAAGCGCGGCAACGACGGCCAGAGGCTGCGCTTTTCACGTCGCGTGACACCGCGGCCAAAATAACGCTCCACGTAATACTGGCCCACCGACAGCACTGAGGTCATCAGCAGATACCACAGGGTGGCGACCAGCAGCAGCGGGATCACTTCATAGGTGCGCTGATAGATAATCTGCGCCGAAAACAGCACATCCTGCAGAGAAATCACTGACACCACTGCCGTGGTTTTCAACTGGCCAATGATCTCGTTACCCGCTGGCGGCATAATGGCGCGCATCGCCTGCGGTAAAACGGTATGACGGAAAATCTGAGCCGGGCGATATCCAAGCGCGCGTGCCGCTTCAATCTGCCCATTACCCACGCTCTGGATACCCGCGCGCACAATTTCTGCGGCATAGGCGGACTGATGCATGACCAGCGCGATCACTGCCGCACTAAACGGGCTGACCAGCGCGTTGGATTGTGCACTCCAGATCTCACCTAAACCGGGAATCGACAGCGCTATTCTGGGATAGAGCGCCGCGATGTTGTACCAGAGAAACAGCTGCACCAGCATCGGCACGCCACGGAAAAACCAGGTGTAGGCCCAGCTCACCGCAACCAGAACCGGGTTTGATGAGAGACGCATCAGCGCCAGCACCGTGCCGAAGGCAAAGCCCAGCACCACTGAAATGGCGGTGAGCTGCAGCGTCATTAACACCCCCTGCAGAATGGAGGGCGCAGTGAAGTTGTCTGCGATGATCCCCCACTCAAAGCGCGGATTGTTAATCATCGAATGTGCCATCGCCACCACGCACAACAGCACCACCAGCGCACTCAGCCAGCGTCCGTAGTAGCGTTTACTGACGATTTTCAGATCGTCAGTGTGGTTCTGAATCTCACTCATTTAAAAATCTCTTCGTTGCGTCGGGCTTCGGTCACAGCACCAAATCCGATTCCCCAGTTATCGAGGATTTTCCGGTAGCTGCCATCTTTGATTAAGGAGTTCAGCGCGGCCTGCACGGCAGGTTCAAGCGGAGAGGCTTTCGGGAAAGCGACAGAGACCGGTGCATCGTTAACGGTGATTTCGCCGCTCATGGTCAGCGGTTTAATTACCTTAACCTGCCACAGCAGCCCCTCATAGGGACCCAGGAACAGCGGTACGCGCCCGCTGACCACTGCCTGCACGCCAGCCGGACGATCCGGGAATATCGCTACCTTGATGGGCTGCTTACCTGCGGCCTCACAGGCTTTACTGGCTTCTTCCAGCCGCGTAACCTGGGTGGTACCGGAACCGGCGCCGACCTCTTTGCCGCAGACGTCACTGAGTGATTTAAACGGGGCGATACTGGCGTCTTTTCGGGAAATAATTCCCAGCAGGCTGGCGTTGTAGTAGCCGACAAAGTCGATCTGTTTCAGGCGGGTCGGTGTGGCATTTATGTTCGACAGCGCCACATCGTAACGTCCGGTTTTCAGACCGGGAATGATGTTGTCGAAGCCGCCCGTGTCGCGCCACTCTACCGCGATACCCAGACGTTCACCCACCGCATTCATGATGTCGATTTCGCGACCGGCCAGCGTCTTATTATCTTCTTTATAAAAGGTAGTTGGCGGCGTATTCGGGTTTGTTCCTGCCACAATGTAGCCACGCTTGAGGATATCCGCAGGAATCAGCGTTTTCAGCGCCGGATCGGCTTTAACATGTATGCTGCTGTCAGCAGGCACTGAGGGTTCTGCCGCAAAGCTGACGGATGCGTTGAGCACGAGTGTGAAAAGGGTCATTCTTTTTATCAATTTCACCGGAACCTTTCTCCTGATATTTAAAATGTTCCCCCAGAGGGAAAAGCGATCGTGACCTGTTGTCAGCGCTGAAAGAAAGCCAGATAAGCGGCGGGCTCCAGAGCTTTTATCATCCTCGTAACGTTCTGTTGTCATTCTCAGTGAAGACCGGCGGCGATCACAAATGCTAAAACCGGGAATATTTTGCTGGAATATGGCAATGGCGCGCGTTGCGAGGCTGTTGAACAGGCGCTGGCATCCTGTGACCGAAGAGATGAGCAGTTTGGTAAGGATTGGCGAGGCGAGAAAACGTCATACTGCGGTTAATTAATTGGCACAGCCAGGCTCTGATGATTAATAAAAATATAATTTCATTGATAAGTATTAATTGAAAAATCATCCCTCTGCGCCTGACCGATTCTTTTATCCGGGACTTATTTGATCAAAATCAATAACTATTTATTCAGGTAATGTAAAGACTGCAGCAGGCACGGGAATCATAATTTTAATCAAAATTATCAATACATTACACGAAGTAAATCAAAGATTAGCAGGCAGATAGTTTCCCTTGAGAATAATGAAAGCCTCAATAATCAGATCATTGAGTAAGCATAAATAATATTAAAGATTAGTCTGGCGCTGACGATAAGAAGATTATCTTTGAATTATTTAACAGCCTCTTCTCTGCTTCTGATATCTCACTAAAGGTGAACCTTATGGGCCTTGCTCAACGCATCTCCGATATTAAAATTGGGAAAAAACTGGGCGTCGGTTTTATCGTCGTCATTGCTGCCTCCCTCGCCATTACTTTTATCGCTTTCGATTGTTTTCGCAGTATTAAAGACAACTCCGCCCGGCGCACGATTACCGTGGAGATGGTAAACACGTTAAGCAAGGCACGCCTTAACCGCACCCTCTACCAGTACACCAAAGATCCCAAATTTGCCACGCAGAACGTTCAGGCCCTGAAGGAGTTAGATGCCCTTTATAAACGGCTGGATGGATTCAAATGGGATGAGATGGGCCAGCAGAAAGTCGCGCTGATGGGGCAGTTACTTAACGATTATCAGAATCAGCGCCAGACATTCGTGACGGCTGCGCAGGCGACAAGCAGCGCCTTTGATGCCATTAAACCGGGTGCCCTGATTGCGCTTGCGCATCAGTTTGAATCACTCGATATGGCTCTGACACCCGATGCGGCGCTGCCGGTCATGCACCTGGCCGCAGCGCTGTTTGATGCGGCCAATGTTGAAAAAGCGTTTCTCGATAAGCCGTCTGAGGCCAGCAGAGAGGCGATTCTTGAAGAATACACCGCTATCAACACCCTGAGCGAGCAACTGGATATTTTCGCCCAGCCGAATATTAATGACGTAACGCGAAATGTGCTCAGCACTCTGACGCAGCAACGCCAGGCTTTAACGCGCTATGTCGATGCGACAGAGAAAGAAAAGAGCGAATCGGCGGGCCTGACCACCACCGCAGAGCGGCTCAATGCGGTGGTCTCCGATACCTTTGCCTATCAGTCCCAGCTATCCTCTGAATTTATCAAACAGGCGGAGTGGCGCATTGCTTTTGCCGCGCTGATTTGTGTGGTGCTGAGTCTGCTGATTGCCTGGCGGATCACCCGCAACATTACGCTGCCATTGAAAGAGACGCTGAACGCAGCGCAACGTATTGCCAGCGGTGATTTAACAACCTCACTGAAAACCACACGTGGTGATGAGTTAGGTCAGCTGATGCAGGCGGTAGATGCAATGAACATCAGCCTGCAGAATATCATCACCAACGTGCGTGATGGCGTCAGCAGCGTGGCGCGTGCCTCGGCGGAAATCGCGGCAGGTAATACCGATCTTTCATCCCGCACAGAACAGCAGTCTGCCGCAGTGGTTCAGACCGCGGCCAGCATGGAAGAGCTCTCTTCAACGGTGAAACAGAATGCGGAGAACGCTCACCATGCGAGTCAGCTGGCGACAGACGCGTCAGTGAATGCCGGACGTGGTGGCGAGATTATCCGTGACGTTATCGAAACCATGAACAACATCAGCCAGAGTTCGGGCAAAATCGGCGAGATCATTCACGTCATCAACAGCATCTCTTTCCAGACCAATATTCTGGCCCTTAACGCCGCCGTCGAAGCGGCACGAGCCGGAGAGCAGGGTCGCGGATTTGCGGTGGTTGCCGGTGAAGTCAGAAATCTGGCCCAGCGCAGTTCACTGGCCGCCAAAGAGATTGAAACGCTGATACGCGAGTCACTTGATCGGGTTCATGATGGTTCTGAGTTTGTGGAACGCGCCGGTACCACCATGGATGACATCGTCCGCTCTGTCAGTCAGGTTAAAGATATTATGGGTGAAATTGCTGCCGCATCTGACGAGCAAAACCGCGGCATTTCTCAGATCGCCACGGCAATGGCCGAGATGGATACCACGACGCAACAGAACGCCGCGCTGGTTGAAGAGTCCTCCGCCGCAGCCAGCTCACTTGAATCTCAGGCTGATGAACTGGAAAAAACAGTGGCCGTATTCCGTCTCTCTCCCGGACAAAGCAGCGTCAGCCGGGGCGCACCTGCCCTGTCACCGCGTTTAGTACCCGCTGCGCCCGTTAATGCATCCGCAGACTCAAGCTGGGAAAGCTTTTAATCGTCACCCGCTGTTTTAATGCTGCCGTAACCATGCTGCGAGCAGCCAGCCTTACATGTATAAGGCTGGCTGCCTTGCCTGCGGATCCACGCTGTGCGCTGTCGTTTCAGTTACGACCGATTTGCGGTCATCGGGCGTCACGCTCTTCGGCCTGCTAACGGAACCCCGGTCCGAAAGCCTCCCGCACTGATGATCATTAATGTCGTTGTTATCAAGCTTTGCTCAATCAACGCCCGTGAAACTGCGTCTGATTTCCGTCGGTGATATCGCGCCCTGACACCTCTGAACGCAAACGCAATAATAAGCCAGGATGGGCTGACGACTTGCTATTCGGGCTCAACTTTCAGCCGTCTTAATTCTCTGCATGCCCCACCCTGAGCCAAGCAGATTGGTGTTATTCACGTCTCATCACTCCGTTAATCCCTGCATCTGGTTCGCCAGCGGCATACGCCTTTCCGCAATGACATCTTAATACCAATATTCCCCCTGCTATGAAGGCGCAACGTCGTCATCCGGTACGCATCCCCCTCCGCTATTCTTTCTGACGCTGAATAAATGGTTTGCGTTTGGGATTCATTTATCTTTTGGATTTTCCTGTAAATAGATATCGTCAATAAATTAACAGCACGATCAGCCTGATAATATTTTCCTCCAAAATCACTATTGTCCTATTTTTTAATTTGCTCAAAGGTACGTTTATTGACAAACATGCACATATAATACCGACATCGTCTGACATAGGAATCTTCTTTAATAATTATCACATCACTTATTAGTCACCTTTTTAAAATAACACAGTGACCAATAAAAACGCGTTGTCTGGATTTTTATTTATCGGCATGACAATGACATGACGTCCCGACATGTACTCGCGGGTCAGAACGCAATGTTCCTGCCTCTTTTCTGTTTAATTATCAGCAGTTGCCAGTAGTTTCTTCATAAGGAAAGCATTATGAAAATAATTGCAATTACCGCCTGCCCGACAGGCGTTGCGCATACTTACCTGGCAGAAGCCATGCTTAAAAAGAATGCCAGTAAGAAAGGAATTGATTTACGGGTTGAAACACAAGGTGCTACTGAAAGTGAATATACACTCACCGATAAAGACATTCTGGAAGCCGATGTGGTTTTGATTGCTGCTGATAAAGTTATCGACCTCTCGCGCTTTCATAATAAGAACATCATTCAGGTTTCTGTGTCACGCGCCGTCAGGGATACTGCAGGATTACTTGATGACATCCTTTCCGGAGTATTAAAACCGACACTTCATCGCGATGTCAGTCCGGAAGAGGCGCAACCTGTCGTCAATACGGAAAAATCGCCGTTTTCTCAGATTTATGTCCACCTCATCACAGGCGTTAATTTAATGATTCCGTTTGTCGTGGCGGGCGGAATTTTAATTGCTCTCAGTTTCTCTTTCGGGATAACGGCGGCGACACCTGGCGATCCTGATTTTAACCCTGTTGCGAAGATGCTGTCTGATATTGGCGGCGGGGCGGCGTTTGCCCTGATGTTACCCATTCTGGCGCTGGGGATCAGTCAATCGATCAGTGGCAACATGGGAATGGTCGCTGGAGCCGTTGGCGGGATGCTGGCTATCCAGACAGAGTCGGGCTTTTTAGGCGCTCTGCTGGCGGGATTCCTGGCGGGGTATACCACGTTGCTCATCATCCGCTATGTCAACCTTCCCAAAGCCGTTGCCGGTCTGAAGCCTATCCTGATTGTCCCGCTGCTCAGCGTTCTGATCACCGGCACGCTGATGCTGCTGGTGGTCGGCGCGCCGATTAAGCTGCTGCTCGATATCCTCACCTCATTCCTTGAAAATCTGGGTAACACCCATGCCGCCATTATGGGTCTGTTGATTGGGATGATGGTGGCTTTCGATATGGGTGGGCCGCTAAATAAAACCGTCTGTATGTTTGCCATCGGTCTGATGTCGACCGGTATTTATGAGCCGATTGCCGCCTGTATGGCAGCCGGTATGGTGCCGCCATTGGGTATCGCACTCGCCACCACTCTGTTTAAACGCAAATTTACCGCACTGGAGCGCGATACCGGCAAAGTCACCTATGTGCTGGGATTCTCATTTATTACTGAAGGTGCGATTCCCTACGCCGTCACCGATCCACTGCGTGTTATCCCGGCGATTGTTGCGGGATCCGGCCTGGCAGGCGCGCTCTCAATGGCATGGGGATGTGCATCCAGAGCGCCACACGGCGGCATATTTGTGATGTTCATTCCTAATGTTATCACCAATATTCTGGGCTACCTGGTCGCCATCGCTGCCGGCGCCCTGCTGACCGCCTTTATTCTTCGTTTTATTAAGAAAGACATTACTGAAACAGCACAGGAGATTTAATGATGTTGATGAATATGAAAGAGGTCCTGGCCGTTGCACAGAAGCATCAGTTTGGTGTGGGTGCATTTAATATCGCGTCGGCAGAATTCGCCCGGGTTGTTATTGATGTCGCGGAAGCGCTCCGTTCGCCGGTGATTCTGGAAGTCCACCCTGATGAGCACGCCTTCATTGGTGACGCATTTATCGGCTATCTCCGTGAGCTTGCCTTAAGAGCCACGGTGCCGGTGGTTATCCATTTAGATCATGGGCAAACCCTGGCGCAGGTGATGCGCGCCATTCAGACCGGTTACACTTCTGTGATGATCGATGCATCCGCCCTTTCACTGGCTGATAATATCGCCGTTACCCGCCGCATAACGGAAATTGCACATGCTGCCGGCATTTCCGTTGAGGCCGAACTGGGCACCATCGGCATTGCCGAAGGGAGTGGTGAAGGGGGACATGCAGAGATTCTTTACACCGATCCCCAACAGGCGCTGCAGTTTGTTAACGAAACGGGCGTCGATTCGCTGGCCATCGCGATTGGTACCTCGCACGGGTTGTATCCACCAGGAAAACAACCCCAGCTGGATATTGAACGGCTGAAAGCCATCAGGCAGTTAATCTCAATCCCGTTAGTCTTACATGGCGGTTCAGGCAACAAGGATACTGAAGTTGCAGAGTCTATCCTGTATGGCGTCGCCAAGATCAACATCTCCAGCGACATCAAGAAGGCGTTCTTTGTTGCTCTGGAAGCCGGGCTTAATTCAGGAAGCCACGAACCCAATGTCCTCTATATCAGGCCAATGGAGGCGGTAAAAACGGTCGTGACGCACAAAATGCAGTTGTTCTCCTCGGTGGGAAAAGCTGCGCTTTATAATTGACAGCAGGGCGATGACAAGGGGAGCCTTTTGCGCTCCCCGTTTTCAGTACCTCTGCTGGCATTACCTCTTCCGCTCGTTTATGAGCTGTCACCAAATGACGTTCACCTGCCACGCAGCCACAACCGCAGCAGCGCAATCAGGCAGGCGGTGGCCCGATATCATCGTGGTGGAATGCCAGCTCGTGGCGCGTCAGGCGCACGCGTCGGTGTGGTCATGCGCGACGAGTATTCTATGTCTTCCCTGAGTGGCTTGACGGACAGTGCAACTGCACTCTCCAGCAGTAATCTCTTCTTCGGCGGAGCCAGTGAGTCCGCGGGGAGTGATCGGGCAAAAGGTCAGGAGCGGAGGTGATCGCCGCTTACCGGCAATGGGTAATGTGCACGACGGCAGAGAGTGAAACTGCGTTCTCTGCACTGGCGAATCGCGAAGCGCAGATAATCACCCTGACTCAGGGGAAAACGGAATTTGCCAGCCCCCGGCAAACGGATCTGTCGCTGATCATTGCCAGTCAACGACATCATTACGCTGGTTGCCGGACTTACAGTATCAGACTCTGCACAGGCTGTTCAGGCCCGCTGACTGCGTCAGGTTACTGCATACGCCTTCTGAGAACAGCCCCCCACTCAGCCGTGATGCATAAATCCGCGGACAATGAGGTTCATCGCCTGTTTTAAGCGACCAGGCTCACGTTTTCTGGTGACCGATGAAGCAGTGTTTAACTTTTCAAAATCGGTCACGCTGAGATAACCTTTGGTTTCTCTGGATTTTTGGTGAAAACATTTATGACCGAATGTCTGTGGAGGAGGCAAAACATAAGAGAGGCGGCCGGAGAGCCATGCCCCTGTTGCACAGGATGGCTGGAGGAAGTGTCGTCCCTGACAGCTTCTCCGGCCGGTATACGCTTTCGCGCAACCGATGAGGTCGTCCGCTTCGTCGTTTTCCGGCCGGAGCCGGGCTACGTCCACTGGCGTCAGTTCCGTTACTGCTAGTTCAGCTCTTCGTTCAGGCTTGTAAGCGTCTGCAGGTACGGCACCTGCTGTTGAGCAATCGCCGGTGACTTAAAACTACTCAGCCAGCTTCTGGCTTCAGCGATTTTCGCCAGCCGATCCGCGTTGCTTTCAGATTTCGCCATATAACCCAGTTGAGTAAAGAGTGTTGCGATACTGATTTCTTTTTCCCCCAGGGCAAGGCTTAGTGCCGCTTCGCCAATAATGACGTGGCCTTTCTCGTCGTTTTGAAATAACACAGAAAATCCTCCATTAGATACGAATTGATGACAACCTCACCAGAGACTGTAGTCGTAAAAGAGAGAACTGCCCGAATTTATCACTAAAAACCGTGCAACTTGCTAATAGAAAATACTAAATGTTTTTTTCCGGATTGTTCTGTTTGTCTCTGCAGCCCTTCCTGTCAGACTTGCTTTTAAATTCACGATGGGATGTCACCATGAAACTTTCCATTCTCCTTACGCTGCTGGCTGCAACGGTCTGCTCCGTTTTTGCTGCCCATGGCAAATTTAAAACGCAGCAGGCTGGCCAGTCACTCTTCACGCAAAGCGGGGAAACGATCAGCGAAGAATAATGGCTGCGCGCGGCATCGTCAGTGACCGGCCAATCGGTTATGATCCGTTGCCACTTACCTGCCGGTTGCCCGATGTCTGCCATTATCGATACGTTTATCGCCCCGCCCTGCTTTGATGAGATAACCCTCCTCTTTCAGGATGAACATCTGCTGGTGATCAATAAACCCAGCGGCTTGCTGAGCCTGTCAGGTAAAAATCCGCAAAACCTCGATTCAGTGCACCATCGGCTGGTGAAACTTTTTCCTGGCTGCACGCTGGTTCATCGGCTCGATTTTGGCACCTCCGGGCTGATGGTCGTCGCACGCAGCAAAACGATTAACGCGGCCCTCTGCCAGCAATTCAGCCAGCGCAGCGTGCGTAAAACTTATCAGGCACTACTGTGCGGGCACCTTGCTGATGACGAAGGCGTCATTGATGCCGCGATAGCGAAAGATCCGGCGCAGTTTCCCCGGATGGTGATTTGCCCGGACCAGGGAAAACCCGCGCGCTCACGCTACCGGGTCATGGCACGCGGCTATTATCAGGAATGTTATTATCAGGAAAAAAAGGGAAAGGGATTGCCGGTCACGCGGGTTGAACTGATGCCGGAAACCGGGCGCACCCATCAGCTGCGTATTCACTGTCAGCAACTGGGGCACCCGATTCTGGGCTGTGATCTCTACGGCGGGCTTTTGCTGCCTGGCGCGGAGCAGGCAGAGAGACTGATGCTGCACGCCAGCGGACTGACATTTATTCATCCTGTCAGCGGCAGCACGCTGCAACTCTCTGCCGACAGCCCGTTCTGAATGCGTCAGCGCGCTGTTACCACATCAAATCATCAGGCACTTTGAAATCAGCATAAGGATCATCTTCGTCCTGTGCTTCTTCACTTAATGCACTGTTTAATACGATGGCACTGGCATCACGCTGCGCAATTTTATCCGCTACGCTGGCCGGGATGATGGCGTACTGGCTCTCGCCATTATTGTCAGCCGCCAGTCGGGCAATGGCGAGACGCCCATTGATCAGCTGAGTCTGCGTCAGCTTATCCACCATAATCTTTTTGATCAGGTTATTGTCGGTGAAGTTGAAGCTGATGTTGCCTCTTACCACGTCAATTTTGTTCATTTCGATCAGCTGTTTGACCTGCGCTTTGTACTCTTTAGACAGCACAGCCAGCTTCTGCTGCTCGTTCAGCTGCTTATCGCGCTCAAGCTGCGCTTTTTTGTTATCTTCCACCGCCGCTCTGGCTTCGCGTGCCTGAACCCTGGATTTCTTCGCTGTCCGCTGAACCTTGTCCATTTTTTTGCTGGATACTAATCCCGCTTTCAGCATCTGCTCTTGCAAGGTGAGTTTTGTCATTGTCGTCTCTGAACCTGTGAAATAATGTCCGGGATTATACCTGTAATCATCCGGGCTGTACCAGGTTGCCGCACCTGCCGCGCCCGCGATTGCGGGCAGCCTCTCAACACTGTGCTAACATTCCCCGGTCAAAATCACCTTATTGAGCACCATGTCAGAGCTAACAAAACGTAAAAATGACCCTGAAGGGCTGAAAAAACGCATCATCGCAGGCGCACTGAAAACCTTCGCGGAGTTTGGTATGCAGGGTGCCAGGCTGGAGCAGATTGCTGAACATGCGCAAACCACTAAACGCATGGTGGTCTATCACTTTGGCAGTAAAGAGCAGCTTTATATCCACGTGCTGGAGCAGGTTTATCAGCAGATACGTCAGCATGAAACCGGCCTGAACCTGGCGGCGATGGAGCCGGAACTGGCCATGACCCGCCTTGTGGAAGCCAGTTTTGATTACCATGTCGAGCATCCCGATTTTATCCGGCTGGTCTGCAGTGAGAACCTGTTGCGCGGGCGCTACATCACCCAGTCGCCGCAGATTAAAGCCCTTAACCGCAGCGCGCTGGATCTGCTGGATGACATTCTGGCACGCGGTCAGCAACAGGGCGTGTTCACTGCCGATGTGCAGACCATTGATGTCCATCGCCTGATCAGCAGTATCTGCGTTCATCACGTCTCAAACCGCTACACCTTCAACGCCCTTTTCAGCCCGGACAACAGCGAAGCAGAGAGTATCCGCCGCAATCGTCAGCTGGCTGTAACCGCAACGTTACGCTATATCCGCAAATAATTGCCCGCAGGCCGGGCTGCGCTTAGCCATAGTCTACGCTTACTGATACTTGTCACTAAAATGCAATAATAAGGAATGCTGTTGTGAGCAGAGATGCACGCCTCTATCCGCTTCGTCAGACCCATGTTGAACCCGATGATGATGCGCTGTGGAACTGGGCGCAGAACGCGCAAATCGGCAGCCGTCACCAGGTTCAGCGTCCCGCCAGTGAAGCGGAATTACAGAGACTTATCCGGGAGTCACACGGCCAGATTCGGGTGATCGGCAGCAAGCTGTCGCCTGGTCGTATGCTGCATGTCAGTGATGACGATGTGCTGCTCGATCTCAGCGCCCTGAGCGGCCAGCTTGCCAGTGATGAACAGAGCGTGACCTTTGGTGGCGCGACCCCGCTTGAGCAGGTCTATCGCAGCCTGACCGAAATGAACCGCATGCTGGCTTCATCGCCAGGCGTGATTGCGATTCAGACGCTGGCGGGCGCGATGGCGACCGGAACGCACGGCCAGGGATTGCAGCAGAGTTCGATTGCCGACGAAGCGCTGGCAATCAGAATGGTGCTGGCCGATGGCAGCGTGCGCGAATTTGTTCGTGGCGACGCTGACTTCCCGGCAGCGCAGGTCTCACTGGGCGCACTAGGCATTGTTACCGCGGTAACCCTGCGTACCCAGCCGTTTAGCATCTTCACCTGCCACAAATATGCCGTCTCTGCCGATACCCTTGAAGAGGATCTGCTGCGCTGGAACAACGACTATCCGCTGAGCAAAGCCTGGTGGTTTGTCGATGACAACCTGATGCACGTCTGGAACGCCCATGAGGCGAGTGACGAAGAGCGTCAGCGCTACGAAGCGCAGGGTCGTCAGGTGGTGGAACATGAGGGCGATGTTGACGAAAGCCTCAACGACACCATCGACCAGACGCTGGCGCATATGCACCGCGATACGCAGATTGAGGGCAAAGGGGGAAAACAGTTTCGCACCGTCACCCGTTTTCGTGATTTCACCGATGTTACCGGTGACATTTACCAGCTCTTCTGCCGCGGCATTGCGGTGCCGCAGATCAATGTGGAAATCGGCGTGCCGCTGGCAAAAACCCCGGCCATCATTCGCCGCATCAAGCAGTGGTATGCCGGGAACCGTCCGCATATGCACTACCCGATTATCCTGCGCTGCACCGGTGCATCATCGGCCTGGCTCAGTCCGGCCGCTGACCAGCCAACCTGCTTTTTCGGCTTCGTGGTCTATTACGCCGACGATGGTTCGCTGTCACAGGAAGGCCTGCACTTCCTGACGGAAGTGGAAAAACTGCTGGCCGAAGAGGGCGGACGCCCGCACTGGGGCAAATATTACGATGAAGAACGCTACAACTGGCGTGAGATCTATCCGCAGTGGGACGCCTTCCGCGCCCTGCGCAGCCAGCTCGACCCACAGGGCCGACTGGGTAACGACTACATCACGCCACTTTTTGACTGATTGAGGAAAGCTATGTTTGCCTGGGTAACGCTGTTAACTCAACCCGATTATCTGGTAGGCGTGAAAGCGCTGCACCGTTCGCTGCAACAGAGCCACAGCCAGTGGCCGCTGGTGGTGATGACCACGCCGGCGATTTCAGCGTCTGACTGTCAGATTTTGCAGGATGAGGGCTGTGTCATTAAATCGGTCGACCCCCTCTATCCGCGCGACGATCTGGATCAGCACTACGCATCGGCGCAGTTCGGCGAAGTCTGGACCAAGCTGCGCGCCTGGCAGCTCACCGATTATGAGCGCGTCGTGTTTCTGGATGCCGATATGCTGGTCCTTCAAAACATGGATGAGCTTTTTACCCTGGATCTGGGCGATAACCCGCTCGCCGCCTGTCACGCCTGCCGCTGTAATCCCAACCAGATTGCCTCTTATCCGGCAGAGTGGCAGCCTGAGCAGTGCCACTATACCTGGCAGGCGCGCGGTGAAAAGGCGCCAGAGAGTGTGGATCTTTACCTGAACGGCGGTTTTCTGGTGCTGAAGCCCGATAATGCGATGTTCGACGCACTGGAAAAGCGTATTGCCGCCATTGATGATCTCAGTAACTATCCCTTCTCCGAGCAGGATCTGCTGAACGAAGTGTTTGCCGATCGCTGGAAGCCGCTCTCTTACATCTACAATGCCTTGAAAACGCTGCCGTTTCAGCACAGCGGTCTCTGGCACGATGAAGAGGTGAAGAACCTGCACTATATTCTGGCAAAACCGTGGAAACGCGATCTCAGCCAGCCCGAGAGTCAGCGCGATCGCTTTTATGCGCTGGATAAATTGTGGTGGGAAAAAAGCGGTCTGATCTGATCGGCTGTGGGCGGGAAGCCAACGTTTCCCGCCCTGCCCGCCTGGGTTAATCAACACATCGGCAATACCCTCTATCCCTCTGATTCTGCCCTATACCTCAATCCAGCGGCGTTGCACTGCTGAGTGAGCAATCGCTTCCAGCACCTTCTGAACCTGCAATCCCTCTGCAAAATCGGGCCACATGCGATCGCCCGCTGCGATGCCGTTGATCAGGTCGCGAATCTCCACCGTTTTCTGATCGTTAAAGCCGATGCCGTGCCCGGCAGAAACACAGAAATTTGCGTAGTCAGGGTGCGCTGGTCCGGTCAGGAGTGTTTTAAATCCCTGACGCCCGGCCGGTTCGTCATGCAGATAAAGCTCCAGCTCCGCCATGCGCTCCTGGGTGTAGCGTAGTGTGCCTTTGGTGCCGGTGACAACGTAAGTCAGTCCCATCTTTGCGCCACAGGCGATGCGTGAGGTTTCAATCACGCCATGCGCACCGTTATGGAAGCGAAGCAGCGCGCTGGCCTGATCTTCGTTTTCGACCGGTAACTGCCGCGCAGGCTCTTTCGGGTCGGGCCGGGAGGCGATCACCGTCATCATGTCGCCGCTGACCTCAGCAATGTCACCAACCAGGTAGTGCGCCATATTAACGATATGCGCCGCCAGATCGCCCAGCGCACCGAGGCCTGCCAGCGCTTTCTGACAGTGCCAGTCGAGCGGCGTTTCCGGTCTGGCGAGATAATCCTCGTTATGGGTGCCGTAGAAATGCACTATGTCGCCTATCTCACCATTGGCAATGATCTCTTTCGCCAGCTGGCTGGTAGGGTTTTTCATATAGTTGAAGCCCACCAGCGTTTTAACCCCTGCCGCATCGGCTGCCGCCACCATCTCCTGCGCATCCGCCACGCTTAATGACAGCGGCTTTTCTGAATAAACGTGTTTGCCATGGCGTATCGCCTCCAGCGCCATCTCTTTATGCAGGAAGTTGGGGGCGCAGATATCCACGACATCAATCGCCGGGTCGCTGACCAGCGCGCGCCAGTCACCCGTCGAGCGCGCGAAACCAAAGGTCGCCGCCTGACGGGCGGCCAGCTCGGGGTTCACTTCAGCCAGCATCTCCCGCACGATTTTGCCTTTTAGTGCAAATACGGTGGGAGCCTGCGCATATGCAATCGCGTGGCAGCGTCCGATATAGCCGCTGCCAATCATGCCGATTCTGAC
Source organism: Pantoea sp. RG18 (assembly GCF_025910075.1). Taxonomy (NCBI): domain Bacteria; kingdom Pseudomonadati; phylum Pseudomonadota; class Gammaproteobacteria; order Enterobacterales; family Erwiniaceae; genus Pantoea; species Pantoea sp. RG18. Next base: position 413,261 of record NZ_JAPCIL010000002.1, on the reverse strand, counting down.
TTTGTTCATTTCAACTCCAGAGATTCAGTTCAGGGTTGAAATGGAATCTACGTTTCGTTTTTATTGCTGACAAAGCCAGAATCCACACTTTGTGATGCCCGTAAAAAACTATCCGGTTAAATCACGCGCCTGGCCGCCTGACAAGGGCTATACAGCGTCATAACACCTCATAAACACATCAGTTTTACACGTGCCGTTTTGCCGGATGAGTCAGCCGCACAGGCCGCTCTTTCAGTGCTTAAAACGCCATAGTGGCGACTATTTCAGCAGTCGCGCTAATTTATGAAAAAGAGCTTTGACATGGCCCGGCGTGGCCGTTACTATGCGCCCCGTTCAAACGATTCCTCTGTAGTTCAGTCGGTAGAACGGCGGACTGTTAATCCGTATGTCACTGGTTCGAGTCCAGTCAGAGGAGCCAAATTAGAAAAGCCTGCTTAGGAAACTAAGCGGGCTTTTTGCTTTTCATACTTCTGATAAAATTTTTGCGTCTTACTCAGTCTGTTTCCTCTTCAAATTCCCCGTTCTTTTCGTTATTGCCAGATACTTAGACATTCGGTTCCGCCCTCACTTAAAGGTTCATTTCTGACCCCTACATCTCATACTCTCTTTAACAAATGCATTAACAGTGGCTTAAAGTGTCATAAATGACCTTTCATTCGCATATTTCACACTCTGGCGGTAAGATGAGAAGATGCTGCCGTTAATAGGTTCAAAAATGACCCTATTAGCACTATAGTCGGACCATATCGTTTCAAAAACGTACTGAGAATGCAGAAAAGGTCAAAAATGAACCTTGATGAGATTAAATCTTCGCTGATAAACCTTTCTGAGTCAGATCGGCGAAAGGTATTGGCGGGGTTCGCTTTGAGTAGAGAAGCCACAACAAAAGCGGACGAACCGGACACCCGATCGGTGCTGAGTGCTCTGACGTTTACGACACTGCCACAACTACTGGCCAATGAACTCAAACGACAAAACATCACCTATGAAGAGATGGCGATTCAGATTGGTGTATCACTCTCAACATTTAAACGACTGATTGCCAGACCATCTTCTGCAAAGGCAATAAATCTTCACGCCTTACTTAAAGAACTGGGTATAAAAGTATGGCTCGAAAAATAGAGGTGTGGCTTTACAACACGCTGGCAGGGACGCTGAGTGAAGGGCATAACGGTTATACTTTCTGCTACCTGCCCACTTATGTCGGCTGTGCGATATCTCTCAGCATGCCGGTAAGACCTGAGCCCTATTTAAGTGAAGAGCTACATCCCTTCTTTAAAGGTTTAGCGCCGGAAGGCTGGTTGCGAAAACGCTATTCTGAAATTCAAAAAATTGATGATAAAGATCTGTTCGGCTTACTGATGGAAAATGGCAACGATTTGCTTGGGGCTGTCGTCTTTAAAGAGATAACATCATGAATTCAGAACGCTGCCTGATCACATTAAAACGGCTTAAAGAATCTGAGCTAAAAACTGGCTACTCAACAAAAGGCATCCGGCATCTGCTGGGTAGTCTGAATGTGGCTCTTAGCCTGCCGTTTACGCGCAGTCAGTTTATTCAGGAACTCCCTGAACGTCAGAAAGGCATGAGCATTTCAGGCTATCAACCCAAACTGTCGCTTCGCCTGGCAAAGGGAGAACTGGTGGTCGTCAGCAATGATGGCACCTATATCCTGAAACCCTCTCCGGAAGAATACCCACACCTGGCAGAAAACGAGCATGCCACTATGTGCGTTATGCAGCGTCTGAAATTTGACGTCCCCCCGTTCGGGCTGATGCCATTCAGACACGATGAAAATCGGCCAGACGAACTGGCGTTTGTCATTAAAAGGTATGACCGGACAGCGTCAGATAACGCGAGATTACATCAGGAACAGCTGGATGGCGCGATGGGTCTCGGCGATAAATATGGCAGGATTGATAATCATAAAGCCATCAGTTACGAGAAAGCCGCTAAATTCCTGAATACCAGAGTGAACAGCAGTTTAAAGAGTAAACGTGACCTCTTTTTGCGCATCGTGTATGCCTATGTGCTGGGAAACAATGATTTTCATCTGCGCAATATCGGGATTATCCTGCCTCCGCAGGGTTCACCCTGGCTGGCCCCGGTTTATGACTTTATCAGCGTTGTGCCCTACCCTGCAGCGATTGGAGAGTATTTAGCTTTGCCCCTGCTGGAACGTGAAGAAAATGATGCAGGAAACGCACCGGGGATCAATTCAGAGTACGGAGAATATCTGGGTGCAGACTTTATCCTGCTTGCCCAGGGTATGGATATTAATCCGACACTGGCACGAAAATGGCTTTCCGAGGTGGTGAGTCATCATCAGCTTATTATCGATACTTATAATGAAAGTCATATGCCTGAATCGCAGCGGGAAGCCGTACTTGACTACGTGGCCCGAAGGATCACGTTACTGGCAGTGACCGAAATTTAAATGATGCCATTAACCTGTTGTACCTGGGTTGTAAAAGGATAGTTAAGCGGTCGAATAACTCACCTGCTCTCATAAAAAAACCCGCTAATATCAGCGGGTTTCAGGTTTTACAACGTCAACAGCAATCAGAGTTCAAACCGATCCAGATTCATCACTTTGGTCCAGGCGGCAACAAAGTCTTTGACGAATTTTTCACGGGCGTCGCTGCTGGCGTAGACTTCCGCCGAGGCGCGTAACACCGCATTGGAGCCAAACACCAGATCGGCGCGCGTGGCGGTGAAACGGGTTTCGCCAGTGACGCGATCCCGTCCAATGAATTTCTCATTGGTCGAATCAGCGGCTTTCCACTCGGTGCGCATATCCAGCAGATTCACGAAGAAGTCTGTGTCCAGCGTCCCTGTGTGGTGCGTGAAGATGCCGTGCTGGCTGCCATCAAAGTTAGCACCCAGCGCACGCATCCCACCAACCAGCACCGTTAACTCCGGCACGGTCAGGGTCAGCTGCTGCGCTTTATCGATCAGCAGATTTTCGGTGGTGGTTTTGCCGAAGCCAGTACCGTAGTTACGGAAACCATCTGCACGCGGTTTCAGCAGATCGAACGACTCGATATCGGTCTGATCCTGACGCGCATCAACACGGCCTGGAGTAAATGGCACGTCAATTTCAACGCCAGCTGCTTTCGCCGCCTGCTCAACGCCGACCACACCCGCCAGCACAATCACATCTGCCAGTGAAGCCTTGTGCGCTTCACGCTGCACCGCTTCCAGCGTCGGCAGCACGCGTGCTGCGACGGCATTGACGTCCCACTCACGCTGCGGCAGCAACGCCAGGCGGGCACCGTTGGCACCACCACGTTTGTCGCCGCCACGGAAGGTTGATGCCGAAGCCCAGGCAACCGAAACCAGCTCGCTGACGCTGAGGCCGGTTGCAGCGATTTTCTCTTTCAGCTGCGCGATATCCGCCACGGTTGGATGATAAACCGGTGCAGGCAGCGGATCCTGCCAGATCAGATCTTCCTGCGGGACTTCAGGTCCGATGTAGCGCGCTTTTGGCCCCATATCACGGTGAGTCAGTTTAAACCAGGCACGGGCAAAGGCTTCGTTGAACGCTTGCGGATCGTTGTGGAAACGACGCGAAATCTTTTCAAACTCCGGGTCAAATCGCAGCGTCAGATCGGTCACCAGCATGGTCGGCTTGTGTTTCTTCGCGGCGTCAAACGCATCCGGGATAATGTCCGGGGCATCAGCTGCCACGAACTGGATGGCACCGGCCGGGCTGCGCGTCTGAACCCACTCATATTTGAACAGGTTCTCGAAGAAGTAGTTACTCCACTGGGTTGGCGTCTGAGACCAGATCACTTCCAGACCGGAGGTAATCGCATCTGCGCCAACGCCCGTGCCGTGGTTGTTGACCCAGCCCAGGCCCTGCGCCTCAATCGGTGCGGTTTCCGGATCAACTCCGACGTGGCTGGCCGGTGCGGCACCGTGGGTTTTACCCAGCGTATGTCCACCAGCAATCAATGCCACGATCTCTTCGTCGTTCATGCCCATGTTGCCGAAAGTGGCGCGAATAGCCGGGGCCGCAGAGGCAGGATCGCCGCTGTGTTCCGGACCTTCCGGGTTCACGTAGATCAGACCCATTTCGGTAGCGCCCAGTGGCGATTGCGCCAGGGATTCCGGGTGACGGTGTTCCAGCCAGGCGGCTTCTTCACCCCAGTTCACATCCATATCCGGTTCCCAGACATCTTCACGTCCGGCACCAAAGCCAAAGGTACGGAATCCGGAGTTTTCCAGCGCGACGTTGCCCGCCAGAATGTAGAGGTCGGCCCAGGAGATCTTCTGACCATACTTCTGTTTAACCGGCCACAGTAAGCGGCGCGCTTTATCCAGACTGACGTTGTCTGGCCAGGAGTTTAGGGGTGCGAAGCGTTGCTGACCACGACCTGAACCACCGCGTCCGTCCACGGAGCGATAGGTTCCGGCGCTGTGCCAGGCCATACGAATAAACAGGCCGATGTAGCTGCCCCAGTCAGCGGGCCACCAGGCTTGTGACTCGGTGAGCAACCCTTTGATGTCAGCTTTCAGCGCTGAGTAATCTAATTTGGCAAATTCTTTACGGTAATCGAAGGATTCATCAAGCGGATTCGAACGGGATGAGTGCTGGTTCAGCAGGTCAACCCGAAGTTGATTAGGCCACCAGTCGCGGTTGGTTGTTCCGCCGCCCGGCGCCTGATTTTCCTGAGAAGGCTTACCAGCATGAAAAGGACATTTGCCCTCGGGCGCTTCGCGATCGGCTTCGACAATAGGCTTTGCATCTTTTGCATCTTCATCAATGGAATTGCTCATGGTCACACCTCTTTTTTGTATTTTCATCGCTACTCTATAGAGGATTTTCAGGATCGCACACCTGTCTCATCCTATCTGTTTGATAGCTTTTACCTTTTCATATACCTTCTTCAAAAGCTTAAAACAATGAATTGACGGTTGCTGCCAGGCTGCAGAGAGCAGCGAAGCGGCAACCGTCACCCTGAGACTATTCCGACAGCGCCGGTTTCACAACTGCCGTTTTGCTGCCCGGCAGGCGGATGCGGAACCAGATAGCGTACATTGCGGGCAGGAAAACCAGCGTGATCAGGGTGCCGCCCAGCGTGCCACCAATCAGGGTATAGGCCAGCGTTCCCCAGAACACCGAGTGGGTCAGTGGAATAAACGCCAGAATCGCCGCCATTGCCGTCAGCAGCACCGGACGGGCACGCTGCACTGTCGCTTCGACCACTGCATCAAAGGGTGCCAGACCCTCCAGTTCATTGTGGTGGATCTGCCCTATCAGAATCAGCGTGTTACGCATCAGTATGCCCGACAGGGCAATCAGCCCGACCAGTGCATTAATACCAAAAGGCTGACTGAACAGCAGCAGCGTCGGCACGACGCCAATCAGCCCGAGAGGCGCAGTCAGAAAGACCATGATCATCGCCGACAGAGAACGCACCTGCAGAATGATGATCAGCAGAGTGATCGCAATCATGATCGGGAACAGCGGGGCCATCGCCTGGGTCGCTTTACCGGACTCCTCTATTGAACCGGCCAGTTCAATGCGGTAGCCCGCGGGCAGCGTCGCGATGATCGGTTGCAGGGCTTTGTTCAGCGCCGTCGAGACGTCAGGCGGCTCCAGGGAATCGGCGATATCACCCCGAACGGTGATGGTCGGCGTGCGGTCGCGCCGCCGCAGCACGGGATCTTCCATTTTCACCTGCACATCACCAATCTGCGATAAGGGGATACGCTGACCGGCGGCGCCCACCAGCGTGAAGTCGGCGATTTTAGCCGGATCGAGCCGGGTTTCTCCGGCCGCACGCCCCACCACCTGGACCGCGCGGATATCTTCCCGCACGGTAGTGACAGGCACGCCCGACAGCAGAAACTGTAATTGCCGGGCGACGTCACTGGATGTCAGCCCCACTGCCTGCAGCCGGTTCTGATCCAGTGAAAAATGCAGCGTCGGCACGGGGGCGCCCCAGTCGGTGTTCACCGTCCTCATCATCGGGCTGGCCCGCAGGACCGCTTCCACCCGATCGGCAATCGCGCGCAGGCGGGCCGGATCGGGCCCCATCACCCGCCACGCCACCGGATAAGGGGAGTATGGGCCAAACACCAGCTGCGTCACACGAACCTGCGCTTCAGGCACCAGACCGCTGGCAATGGCGGCGCGCAGCTGCGTTTTCAGTGCCTCACGCGCGTCCTGACTGTCGGTCAGTACCACCAGCTTAGCAAAGGCCGGATCGGGCAGTTCCGGTGCCATCGCCAGATAAAAACGCGGTGGCCCCTGACCAATATAGGTGGTGACGATTTTTGCCTGCTGCTGCTGTTTAAGCCATGCCTCAACCTTTTCAGCCGCTGCGCGGGTCTGTTCTATGGCGCTGCCGTAGGGGAGCTGAACTTCAACCAGCACTTCAGGCCGGTCTGAGGTCGGGAAAAACTGTTTTTTCACCAGCGCCATACCGAGCACAGCGGCGATAAACAGGGCAATCACCACGCCTGCCACCCAGCCTTTACGGGCAATCACGCGGGTCAGCAGGCGGCGAAAGCGGTTGTAGTGGCGGGTGTTGTAGATCGCTGTGTGACCGCCTTCTACCGTTTTGATGGCTGGCAGCAGCTTTACGCCGAGATAAGGGGTGAACACCACCGCGACGATCCAGGAGGCGATCAACGCGATGCCGACTATCCAGAACATATTGCTGGTGTACTCGCCCGCCGTGGACTGCGCAAACCCATTGGGCATAAACCCGACGGCCGTAACCAGGGTGCCTGCCAGCATTGGTGCCGCCGTATGACTCCAGGCATAGGCAGAAGCCTTAATGCGGTCGTAGCCCTCTTCCATTTTCACTACCATCATCTCAATGGCGATAATGGCGTCGTCCACCAGCAGGCCCAGCGCCAGAATCAGCGAACCGAGCGTGATGCGGTCAAAGTTTTTGCCGGAAGCCTCCATCACCACAAACACCACCGCCAGGGTGAGCGGCACCGCAGCCGCGACCACTACCCCGACACGCCAGCCCATGCTGACAAAGCAGACCACCATCACCACCAGCAACGCCACGACGAACTTAACCATAAATTCATCAACCGCCGAGCGGATATTGACGGACTGATCGGTGACCTGAGTCAGTGAGAGCCCCAGCGGCATCGCCTGGTTAATGCGGGCGGTTTCAGCCGCCAGTGCCTTGCCGAGTTCCAGACCGTTCCAGCCTTCACGCATTACGATACCCAGCAGCAGCGCCGGTTCGCCCTGATTGCGCACCATAAAGGTGGCGGGATCTTCGTAACCCCGGGTCACCGTAGCCACGTCCGCCAGCTTCAGGCTTCTCCCCTGCGCCACAATCGGCGTCTCACGAATTTTTTCCAGTTTATCGAACGCGCCATCCAGCCGGATAAAGACCTGCGGCCCCTGCGTATCAATCGATCCCGCTGGCGTCAGGACATTCTGATCGTTCAGCGCAGCAAAAATTGCCTGCGGGGTGATGCCGAGTGTCGCCAGTCGATCGTGTGAAAACGACACATAGATGCGTTCACTCTGCTCACCGATGATATTGACCTTTTTCACGCCAGGCAGATGCAGCAGTCGCTGACGCAGTGATTCCGCTTCACGAACCAGCAGGCGCTGCGGCTCCCCTTTTGCCTTCAGCGCCAGCAGTGCAAAGGTCACGTCGGAGAACTCGTCGTTGATCATCGGCCCGATGACCCCGGCAGGCAGATTTCTGCTCTCATCACCCAGCTTCTTACGCGCCTGGTAAAACTCCTCCTGAACCTGGGAAGGCGGCGTTTTGTCCTGCAGGGATAACATAGTGAAAGCCAGACCGGGGCGCGTGTACGTCTCGCTACGGTCATACCACCTCAGCTCCTGCAGACGCTTTTCCAGCGGCTCGGCCACCTGATCCTGCATCTCCTGAGCCGTCGCACCTGGCCAGGCGGAGATAATCGTCATCTGTTTTACGGTGAACGGCGGATCTTCTGCCCGTCCCAGTTCGAAAAAGGACAAGACGCCCGCCACGGTAATCAGGATGATCAGAAACAGCGTAATAGCGCGCTCGCGCACGGCCAGCGCTGACAGATTAAAGCGTCCCTGGCTCATGGCTGGCTCCCGGCAACGGCAGCGTCATCGGGGCGCACGCGCTCCCCCTGCTGCAACAGATGCGCGCCCAGCGCCACTATCTGATCGCCAGCATTAAGCTGACCCGTGACGGTGGCCGCCTCGTCACTTATCGACACCACCGTCACCGGCCGCCAGGCAACGGTAGCGGGCTGGCCGGTAATATCCCAGACGCCTGGCCCTTTACCGGCATCGTAGATCGCCGCCAGCGGAACCTGCAGCAGCGGTTGCGACGGTTTATTCGGCAGCGTGATTGTGACGGTGGCTCCCAGCGGTGCGCTGGCCAGTGCGCCCTCCAGCACATATCTCGCCTCAAAGGTGCGCGTCATCGGATCGGCCACATCAGCCAGTTGGCGCAGCCGGGCAGAAACCGGTGCACTGCCCGCACCATACAGCGTTGCCTTTGCCTCACTTCCCACTGCCGGGCGCAGGGTCTCCGGCAACTGAACACTTGCCTCGCGCTGTCCGGCTCTGGCCAGTCTGATGACGGCCTCACCGGCACTCACAACCTGACCCGGCTCCGCCAGCGTTGCCATCACCACGCCATCGTCATCAGCCAGGAGCAGCGCATATCCGCTGGCGTTACCTGCCACGCTGGCCTGCGCCTGGGCGGCTTTCAGCTCAGCCTGAGCGGTGGCCGCAGCGGCCCGAATCTGGTCGTATGCCGACGCAGAAACTGCCCCGGTTGCCACCAGAGTGCGGTAACGCGCCTGATCGGCGCTGGCCTGTCTGACGCGTGCCTGCGCGGCGGCAACGGCCTGCTGCTGAGCCTGGGCCTGCAGCCGGAGATCTGACGGGTCGAGCCGCATCAGCGGCTGACCGCGCTTCACCCGCTGGCCGCTGTCCACCAGCCGTTCGAGGATTTTTCCTGAGACCCGAAAGCCGAGGTCGCTCTGAACCCGGGCAACCACGACGCCACTAAACGCACGGCTCCCATCGGTGGCGCTGATGACCTTTGTGACCCTGACCAGCGGCGGCTGCGTGCGCGGATCGTCTTTGGGTGAATTATCCCGGCAACCCGCCAGCGCCAGTGGCAGCAGACAAACAACCAGAATGGCAGGATTGAACCTGAGCATAGATTACCTTCAACAGTGAGCAGGAGAGTGCCGCCATTCTCTTATCATGTGACCAATACTGTCAATAGTCACAAATTGCGTAAAGGCATTGTCCATTCATACCGGTTATGAAAACACGTTAAACCAGGGAAATGCGTTGATGAAGGGTTAAGACCCACCCTGAGCAGAGGAAACATCCCATTCAGCAACAAGTGACGAAATAAACCATAAGTCACAAAATCTGCATATTCCGGACATTGGGAACAGAGTAACGAAAAGGCTCTGCCAGGGCCTGGAATGGCTCGTCAGAGAGAAGTTCAGAGAGGATAAAGCAGAAAAAGCGGGGAGTGATGACGCGCGTTTGTTTACAGCAGAATCACCGCAGGCGCTTTGTCATCTGCGCCTGAGGTGGATCTCACTGCGCCCTGCTCCTCAGGGCGCTCTGTCACTTAACGCCAGCCGAGTTCCGGGGCGACATACTTCAGGATCGCCTCAATCACATGGGCGTTGTAAGCGACACCAAGCTGGTTAGGCACGGTGAGCAGCAGGGTATCGGCTTCGGCAATCGCCTCATCCTGCGCAAGCTGCTTAATTAACGCCTCTGGCTCTGCGGCATAGCTGCGGCCAAAGATAGCGCGGGTTTTCTCATCGAGAAAGCCGACGGAATCCTGGTCGTTACCGCTGCGGCCAAAGTACGCGCGGTCCATATCATTCACCAGCGCAAAGATGCTGCGACTGACCGAGACGCGTGGCGCGTGCTGATGCCCCGCCGCTTTCCAGGCCTCACGGTAGGCGCGAATCTGTTTTGCCTGCTGAATGTGGAACGGCTCGCCGGTCTCATCATCTTTCAGGGTTGAACTTTGCAGGTTCATGCCCATTTTTGCCGCCCATTCTGCGGTGGCATTGGAGCCGGATCCCCACCAGATGCGGTCGCGCAGGCCTTCAGAGAGCGGCTCAGGACGCAGCAGGCCTGGCGGATTGGGGAACATGGGCTGTGGATTTGGCTTAGCAAAACCTTCGCCGCGCAGCACCTCCAGAAACTCTTCGGTGTGACGACGGCCCATATCCGCATCGCTTTCTCCCGCTTTCGGTTCAAAGCCGAAGTAACGCCAGCCATCGATTACCTGCTCAGGTGAACCGCGGCTCAGACCCAGTTGCAGACGACCATTGGAGATCAGGTCTGCCGCGCTGGCGTCTTCCACCATGTAGAGTGGGTTTTCGTAGCGCATGTCGATGACACCGGTGCCGATCTCAATCGTTTTGGTGCGCGCTGCAACGGCAGCCAGCAGCGGAAACGGCGAGCTGAGCTGGCGGGCAAAATGGTGGACGCGGAAGTAAGCGCCATCTGCGCCCAGCTCTTCGGCGGCGACCGCTAAGTCGATCGATTGCAGTAACACATCCTGCGCGGTACGGGTGGCGGACTGAGACGAAGGCGTCCAGTGACCAAACGATAAGAAGCCAATATTTTTCATCTGTATTTCTCCTGACAGGCGGTAAACGCCCGTGGATGCAAGGCGATTTCTGATAGAGAAAGGTTACGCCCCCGGAGCCGCCACTGATAGTCAATATCTTTCAGCGCCATATTCAGGAATTTCGACATAGCTAAGCAGATTATCCACTTTGCCTTTGCCCGCCCTTTCTTTCACTGTTCAGATTCCCGCTTCCGCTGTCAGGTGAATCATGCACACCGGTTATCTCTCTCTACAGCAGCGCGCCTGGCTTAAAGCGCGTGCACGCAGCTGGCTCTGGCGCAGCGAATTGCCGACCTGGCTGCTAATCGGTGTGATCTATGGCGGCTGGTTTGCGGTGATGCTGAACGCGCAGACGCTGGGACGGCTGCCCGCCACCCTGCTGCTGATCGTCTTCACTGGCTGGTATATGTCGCTGCAGCATGAGCTGATTCACGGGCATCCCACACGCTGGCCGCGGGTGAATCAGCTATTTGGCACCCTGCCGCTGGCGGTCTGGTATCCCTACGGACTCTATCGCGATTCTCATCTGGCCCATCATCGCAATCACACCCTGACTGAGCCGGATGAGGATCCGGAAACCTACTACCTCTCCGCTGCTCGCTGGGCGAAGTTACCGCGCTGGCAGCAGCAGCTGATTCATCTGCGTAACACTTTTTTGGGACGGTTGCTGCTCGGCCCGCTGCTGGATGTGGCGGCGACCTTCGGCGGGATGTGGCAGGCACTGCGCCGCGGCGATCGGCCCGCGATAGCGATGTGGCTGCTGCACGGGACGCTGCTGGCACTGCTGTTTTTCTGGATGGCGCGGCAGGGATTTTCGCCGCTGTGGTATCTGCTGGCGGTGAGTTATCCGGCGCTGGCGCTGACCAAAGTGCGCTCCTTCTATGAGCATCGTGCGGCGGACGATCCGCTGGCACGGTCAGTGAATAATGAAGCGGCGTGGCCGTGGCGCATGCTATTCCTGAATCTGAACTACCATTCAGTGCATCACGACCTCCCCGGCGTCCCCTGGTATGGCCTGCGCCGCCTCTATCTGCGCGATCGCGAGCATTACTACCAGCGCAATCATGGCTTTCGCGTGGCGGGCTATCGGGTCTGGCTGCGTCAGTTCTGGGTCAGACCGGTCGGGGTCAATGTCCATCCGGGACGATCAGCGGAGAAAACGCATGAATAATCTGCTCGCCTTGCCGATGTATGCAATTCACCCGCCCGCCACACGGGCACTGATGCAGGCAGTGGTTACCCTGCTGACGCAGCACGGCATCGCTACGCAGCCGGTCTGGCCTGAGGATCTGCTGACACACTGGCAGGATAATCGATTGCTGCTGAGCCAGACCTGCGGCTATCCGCTGGTCAGCCAGCTTCCTGCGGTTCAGCTGGTTGGCACCTTTCACTATCAGGCCCCAGGCTGCACCGGCCGTGACTATCGCAGCTGGCTGGTGGCGCGGGACAAACAGGCGACGCTGGCCGATTTTAACGACCAGCGGGCCGTAGCTAACAGCCTGGACTCTCACTCCGGCTATAACGCGCTGCGGTTTGTGGCTGCGCTTCAGGGCGTGAGATTTTCGCAGCTGCTGCTGAGCGGTGGGCATCGTCAGTCGCTGGCAGCACTGCGTGATTCACAGGCGGATATCGCGGCTATCGACTGCGTCAGCTGGGCGCTGCTGGCGCGCTATGAGCCGGATGCGCTGCGCGGCCTGCATATCATCGGTGAAACGCCAGCCGCACCCGGATTGCCGTTGATCACGGCAGCCCCGACGTCAGTGGACCGGCTGGAGAGACTCCGCTCGGCACTGCATCAGCTGGTGAACGATCCTGCCTGGCGCACCGTCTGCGACGACAATTTGATCGGCGGATTCAGCCCGGTGCAGAGAGACGATTATCAGGGCGTGCTGGCGTGGGAACAGCAGGCTGCCGCACTGGGCGTCACCCGGCTGTAACACCCCCCTCTGTTTCGCCCTGCTGACCGTGCAGGGAAAATCTGATTTCTCTGCATCGTCACCTCCCTGCCCGCGCTTTCCCGGCCTCTCATTTCATGCTCCCCGACGCGCTCTGACCGAGGCTAAGACTGGTAAGCCCGGTCACGGCGTTCTAAGGTAGAGGTTTTCAGCAGAGGGAGAGTGGGATGCGTATTCTGATGGCAGGCGCCGGCGCGACCGGTGGATATTTTGGTGCACGGCTGGCTCAGGCGGGCCAGGACGTGACTTTTCTGGTCCGTGAACGGCGTTATCAGCAGCTTCAGGCCAGCGGTCTGGTGTTGCAGACGCCACAGGGCACTGAAACGCTACAGCCGCAGCTGGCTCAGGCGAGCAGCCTGACGGGCCACTATGATCTGATTATCGTGACGGTGAAGAGCTTTGCCCTTGATCAGGTGATGGAGGATATTGCACCTGCAGTGAGCCCGGAAACATTGATCATGCCGATTCTGAACGGATTGCGGCACATCGCGACGCTGCAACAGCGTTTCGGCGAAGATAAGGTGATTGGCGGCCTGTGCAAAATCAACGCGACGCTGGGTGACAATGGCGAAGTAATCCAGATGACGCCGCTGCATCAGCTCTATTATGGCGCGCTGGACGGTAACAACGATGCGCGACTACAGCGGGTTGATGCGGCGCTGCGTGACTGTCAGGTCGATACCCGATTCAGCGATAACATCATGGATGAGCTGTGGGAGAAGTGGCTGCTGCTGAGCACGCTCGGCGCGGTTTGCTGCCTGGCGCGCGGAAATACCCAACAGATACTCACCTCGCGCGGCGGCGAAGCGCTGTTACAGGGTGTTTTCTCGGAGATTCTGTCAGTCATTACTGCCGAAGGCTATCAGACGCGTCCGGCGGCCACTGCCCGCATTCTTGAGCTGTTAAGCGATCCGGCCACCCCGATGACCTCCTCAATGTACCGCGATTTAACCCAGGGCTTTGATATCGAAGCCGATCAGGTGATAGGTGACCTGCTGCTGCGGGCGAAACGCCATAGTCTCGCCACGCCACTGCTTAACGCGGTGGATGTGAACCTTCAGGTCTATCTGCAGCAGCGTTAATGGCCCTGCCAGATACCGTGACCGGGTGCCGCAACGGACCCGGTTTTGGTGGTCGTGAAAGTGTGGTGTGCAGCAGCAGTGCAGCAGGAAAATTTGCTACACTCGTCGCTTCATCTTTTGGAGAGTTCAATGACTTCCCGCTCCGTGACCCTCGATGATGTCGCTCAACTTGCCGGCGTCTCATATCAAACCGTTTCACGTGTTTTAAATCGTTCTGAACAGGTGTCAGCCCGCACGCGGGAAAGGGTTGAGGCGGCGATGCTGCAGCTCAATTATGTGCCCAATCGTGTGGCGCAGCAGCTGGCCGGTAAGGCGACGCGTACGCTGGGTCTGGCCACCAGCGACCTGGCCCTGATGGCTCCTGCGCAGATCGCCTCGGCGATCCAGCAGCGCGCCGCCGGGGCGGGTTATCATCTGGTGATCGCCATGGACAGTGGTAACGATGCAGCAGCAACGGTGAATGAACTGCTGGCACAGCGGGTCGATGGACTGCTGATCAACCTGCCGCTGGAGGCAGATGAGGCGCAACAGATCCAGTTGCTCTGCGGCAGCAAACCGGTGCTGTTTCTGGATGTCGAACCCCAGGCGGCGGTAGCGCAGTGTCAGTACCCGAATGAGTCTGGCGCACGTGCCGCCGTTGAACATCTGGTGGCGCTGGGTCATCGTCAGATTGGTTTGTTAAACGGGCCGCTGCGCTCGGTCTCGGCCCGTCAGCGTGAAAATGCATGGCGTCAGGCGCTGGCCGATCATCAGCTGACACCGCACTGTTCTTTGCGCGGCGACTGGAGCGCGCAGTCGGGTTACCAGGCGCTGCTGGCGCAGCTTCCCGACGATCTGCCGCAGGCGCTGCTGGTGGCGAACGATCAGATGGCGTTGGGTGCGATGCGGGCGCTGCATCAGTATGGCGTAGCCATTCCTGGCGAGATATCGGTGATTGGATATGATGACACCGCCGAGAGTGCGTGGTATCAGCCGCCGCTGACCACGGTGCGGCAGGATTTGCAATTTCTCGGCGCGCAGAGCGTCGAGCGGATGCTGGCCCGGCTTCAGGGAGCAGAGGCGTCAGACAACGCGCTGGAAACCACGCTGGTGATCCGGGAGACCACCGCCCCGCCTGCTGATGAGCGGGTCAATTTAGTGGCGCTGTCACAGCAGTTACAGGTGATCGCCCGCAGGCTGGCGGGAAAATAACGCTGCGCTGACGCAGGCAATAAAAAACCCGCCCCACCGAAGTGGATGCGGGTTGGCATAAGACGTCTGGCGCTTGCGCGCTGCTGTCTGCCCTTACGCTTTCGGGTGTTCGCCCACGCCCATCGCTTTGATCTTTTTCGACAGCTCGCGACGCTCTTTAGACAGGTCGGCGTTTTTGATGATGTACTCATCCACGCGATCTTCATAATCCACACGCATGCTGGCGATGATTTCCTGAATAGCCTCAACGCTCATGCCGGGTTTGATATATTCGCTCAGGTTGTCGAGCAGCAGTACGCGCTTCTGGTTGTCGCGAATTTTCTTCTCGTTGTCGACAATTTCACGCTGCAGTTTGTTTTTGCGGCGGAACATACGCACGAACTCCAGTACGTCCTGAAATGATTGCTTGGCATTTTCCATGATGGCACCTTTCTTTGAGCCTGCTGACGCAGGGAGAGAGTCAAAACGATCAGCTTAGCGGCTAGCCCGCCAGGTAAGCAATTTTCACAGCTAAATTCAGACTGGCTCTTATCTTAGCGCAAAGAAACCCTGTTTCACATTAAGTCATTGTCTGAGGTGATTATTTGCGCAGCGCCATCCGCATCAGGTCGGTCATCCGTTCCAGCTGTTTTGCCAGTTCCAGTGTCAGCCAGACGTAGCCGTAGATCGGCGTCTCCTCCAGACCTTCGCTGCCCGCTTCCGCGATCAGTCGCCGCAGTTCGCCACTGATTTCGGTCAGCTCGTGACTGTTAGCCACCACCTCTTCCGTTTCCCCTTCAATCGCCATGACCGACAGCGCCCGCAGCGTGTTCTCAGTCATCTGCTGGGTGCGGCGCAATGCAGGCGCGTTAAGCATAATCAGATGGCTCTCGCGCGATGCCCACCAGGCATTAATCTGCATCTCAATGGTGTAAACCATATTACGGTTGATGGTCTGGATCGCTTCAAGCACCGATTTTGGGATGCGCGTCTCTTTGCTTGACGGCTCCAGCAGCGCCCGCATTTTGATCACGCTGCTCAGCAATTTGCCCAGCGGCTTGTTCAGGCGTGGCTTTTCAACCAGGTTGGGTGAGAAACCGGCGTGATAGATTTTTGCCATTTCCGCCAGCGCGTCGGAGAGCTGAATGCGCCAGTGTGTATAGGCACGCTGCGCCCAGATAGCGGTAAACAGCAGCGCCATCAGCGATCCCAGAATCACATCACCGCCGCGCCACAGTGCCATCGTGAAATCGCCGGTTGGTGCGCCCACGACCACGCTCAGCGTAATCCCGATCAACAACGCCATGTAGGGATGTTTGCCCAGCGTCAGGTAGCCACTGATCATCATGATGATGCCGCACCAGGCCAGCATCATCGGCATCGAGATCAGCTCCAGCTTCAGGGCGATCAGACCGGATATTGACCCGGCGACCGTGCCGCTGATGCGCTGCAGTGCACGTGGAAAGACATTTCCCCAGGTGGAGATGGGCCCCATCACCACCACCAGCGTAATCAGCGGCCAGGTGCCTTCAGGGATATCGGTCGCCCGCACAAAGATAAAGCAGAGCAAAAAGGCGATGGCAATACGCACACCGTGGACGGAGCGATAATGGCGATAAAACCAGAACTCCAGTTTTGATATGGGCTTATCGGGACGCAAAATGACTTTCCGGTTGCGGGAACATGGTGTGGCTATCTTAACGCTGAACGCGGCTCAGGCTTAGCGCGGGCCGGATATTTAAAACAGTTTTGACGTTCGCTTACAATTATCAACATCCGCCTCACATACTTTCCCGGTAGTTAAAAACAACTTAATGCGATTTTTTAACCTTTATCGGCTCTCAGTAACACATTCAGGGCAGCCAGCGTGCAAGTAAAAACGGGCAGCCCGCAGGCTACCCGTTTTAGTGCTGACAATCGGCTAATCAGAACTTCTGCTTGAGATAATCCGTCAGGCGGGTAATGACGCCTGCAGGTTCAACCGCACTCAGCGCCACCAGCGGATAGTGGGCAATCTGCTGATCTTTATCCATCACCTGAATTTCACCAATGACTTCGTTGGCTTTCAGCGGGGCTTCCAGATCTTTGCGATCGATGACGTACTTCGCCTTCACGTTCTGCACTTCACTGCGCGGCAGTGACAGATAAACATCTTCTGCGGTACCCACATCCACCTGATGAGGATTGCCATACCAGACGTTTTCGCTGCCAATTTTCTTACCGGCATGGAACAGCTGAACGGTATCAAAGGTGTTCTGTCCCCAGACCAGCAGTTTACGCGCCTGCTCTTCGCGGCCTTTCGGGCTTTTACCGCCCATGACGACGGCGATCAGGCGATGCTTGCCCACCACATTCGAGGCGATGATGTTAAAGCCCGCGGTCTCAGTGTGACCGGTTTTCAACCCATCAACGTGGAGATTATTATCCCACAACAGGCCATTACGGTTGTTCTGGGTAATGCCATTCCAGGTCAGGGTCTTCTCACTGTACATGGCATAAAAATCAGGCTCACCATCAATAATGGCGCGTGACAGTTTCGCCATATCCAGCGCGCTGGAGAACTGACCCGGCGCATCCAGACCATGAACCGTTTCAAAATGGGTATTCTGCAGGCCGAGCTTCTCAACGTAGTGATTCATCATGCCGACGAAGTTCGCTTCGCTGCCCGCCACATAATCAGCCAGGGCAACGCAGGCGTCGTTACCGGAGTCGATGATGACGCCACGGCTTAAATCCCGGACGCTCAGCTTATCGCCTGGCTTCAGGAACATCAGCGAGGAGCCTTTGAACACCGGATTACCCGCCGCCCAGGCATCTTTTCCGACCGTAACCATGTCGTCACGGCTGATTTTCTTCTGGTCAATGGCGCGATCAACCACGTAACCGGTCATCAGTTTGGTCAGGCTGGCGGGATTACGGCGTTCATCGGGATTGCCAGCGGTCAGAACCTGTCCTGTAGTGGCATCCATCAGCACCCAGGAAGCCGCATCAACCGCCGGAGGCGTCACAGGAAAGGGAATCGCATCAGCCTGCGCCAGCGAGGCCCAAAAAACAGTAGCGGTAACGGTGAACAGCAGACGCCTTTTCAACACTTCATCCTTAATTGCACGGGAGAGAAAATTTCTATAACGAAACGGAAACAGCCGCACGTTTTACGGCAAAAGCGTTGTGAAGGTTTGAATAAATTGAAAAAAAGTATGAACTGCGACGGATATGGCTGATGCCTGCAGGAGGGAGGTAACGGCTAATTGATGCAGGAATTGAGACTGAATATTTCAGTATCATCCTGGAAAACGTTAAGGTCACCACGGTATCGCCCTGCCTTGCACCCAGCGGCATGAGCAGCACGCATCTGGAAACACCGGAATTACGCTATGCAGCAATAACCTGGAAATATGCCGAACGGAATATTATCTATCGTGACTCATGGAATGAGCGAGCTACAGCCTGAGAGGTAAAAAGTCCGCTTTACTCCTTGCCCCTGACCGCTCAGTCAGATACTACGCCCCCCCGCTACCATCCGAAACTTCAGGCCAGTGGGATTATGGTTTACCATGTAGTAAGTGAAGCCTGAGCATGAATGACCTTGCCCGGCAAAGGCACCGCTCTCGCACCAGCAGCCAGGCGCCGATGAAGAAAGGCATCCAGCGAACGGGAAGCCTGATGACTTTCTGTTCATCAGTTTAGTGAACGCAATGAACGGATATGAAATTTGAATAACGACCGCGTACAGCCCACTTTCCTCTTCCACGATTACGAGACCTTCGGCACCAGCCCCTCTCGTGACCGGCCAGCCCAGTTTGCCGGCCTGCGCACCGACAGTGAGTTTAATCCGGTCGGCGAACCCGAAGTGTTTTACTGCCGTCCGCCTGATGACTATCTGCCACAGCCCGAAGCGGTGATGATCACCGGCATTACTCCGCAGATAGCGATGAGTCGCGGCGTGATCGAAGCTGAGTTCGCTGAACGCATCCACGCGTTGTTCACCACGGAGCAAACCTGTGTGGTGGGCTACAACAACGTGCGTTTCGATGATGAAGTGACGCGCAATATCTTCTATCGCAACTTTTACGATCCCTATGGCTGGGCCTGGCAAAACGGCAACTCACGCTGGGACCTGCTCGACGTGATGCGTGCCTGCTACGCGTTACGGCCAGAAGGGATCAACTGGCCGGAGAATGAAGAAGGTTTTCCCAGCTTCCGGCTGGAGCATCTGACCAAAGCAAACGGCGTCTCCCATGAAAATGCGCACGATGCCATGTCCGACGTTTACGCCACGCTGGCGATGGCGAAGCTGGTGAAGGAGAAGCAGCCAAAACTGTTTGAGTTTTTGTTTACCCATCGTAACAAAAACAAGCTGATGAACCTGATTGATATCCCGCAGATGAAACCGCTGGTTCATGTCTCCGGCATGTTCGGTGCCGCGCGCGGTAACACCAGTTGGATCGTACCGCTGGCCTGGCATCCCGATAACCGCAATGCGCTGATTGTGGTGGATCTGGCGGGCGATATGTCACCGCTGCTGCAACTGGATGCCGACACGCTGCGTGAGCGTCTTTACACGCCGAAAAACGATCTCGGCGATCTGCCTGCGGTGCCGGTCAAACTGGTGCATATCAATAAGTGTCCGGTGCTGGCGCCTGCCAGTACGCTGCGGCCGGAAGATGCGGCCCGGCTGAATATTGATCGTCAGCACTGCCTGGCGAATCTGGCGCTGCTGCGTCAGCAGCCCGACGTGCGGGAAAAACTGGTCACGCTGTTTGCCGAAGCGGAGCCGTTTGCACCGTCAGATGATGTGGACACACAACTCTATGATGGCTTCTTCAGTGATGCCGACCGGGCGGGGATGAATATTATCCGTCAGACCGCGCCCGCGAATCTGCCTGCGCTGGACCTGAGCTTTGAGAGTGCACGGGTAGCGAAACTGCTGTTCCGCTACCGGGCGCGTAACTTCCCCGGCACGCTGGACGATGCCGAGCAGCAACGCTGGTTGCAGCACCGTCGTGACGTGCTTAATGCCGATCGGGTGCAGGCGTTTATGCAGGAACTGGAAGCTCTGGCGAATCTGCATGAAGCGGATGCAGAAAAGGTTGGGCAGCTTAAAGCGCTCTATCTCTATGCGCAGGAGTTGGTTTCCTGAAGCACTAAGAGTCTGACCCGGTATCGCCTGCCGGGTCAGACTTTCTGATGCTGCTTAATCAGAGCAAGGTCCACGCCAGCCAGGTCAGCGCAAAGCCGCTCAGCCCCATTAGTGTTGTCAGCACCGTCCAGGTGCGTAAACCGTCGGCCACCGAAAGTCCCAGATAACGGGTCACCACCCAGAATCCCGCATCATTGACATGCGACAATCCCAGACCGCCAAAACAGGCCGCCAGGGTGACCAGTACCCGTTGCATATCCGTCACGCCGGTCACCGCCTGCGTCAGCAGCCCGCTGGTGGTCAGGATCGCCACCGTGGCGGAACCCTGTGATGCACGCAGCGCCAGCGACAGGATAAATGCCGCTGGCACCAGCGGCAGATGCAGCGTTTCAAGCGTGACCGCCAGCGCTTTACCCACGCCCGACTCCACCAGCACTTTGCCGAATGCACCACCGGCCCCGGCCACCAGAATCACGCTGGCTGAGGTGGGAATGGCCCGGCCGGTCAGATCTTCCAGCTTATCTTTACTCCAGCCACGCCGTACGCCCAGCAGCCAGGCCGCCAGCCCTAAGGCAATCAGCAGGGCAATCGGCGGTGTGCCGATCACGGTCATCACACTACGCAGCAGACTCCCTTCAGCCAGCAGTGTGTGTGACAGAGTTCCCAGCACGATCAATACAATCGGGACCACAATCAGGCCGCTGATGGTGAGCGCACCGGGTGGTGCCGGTTCATTCTTCTTTTCCTGCCCTTCCGGCCTGGCCATCTGCAACTGTTCCAGCACCTCCACCGACAGAGGGTAGTGGCGACGGTTCATGAATTTCGCTACGTAGTAGCCGATGATCCCGACCGGCACGGAAATCGCGATTCCCAGTATCATCAGCCATCCCATGTCGGTGTGCAGGATCCCGGCCGCCGCCGCAGCGCCCGGATGGGTCGGCAGCGCCACGTGCACCGTCAGCATCACACCCGCCATCGGCAGGCCAAACTTCAGCGGCGAGACCCGCGCCACTTTGGTAAAGCCATAAATCAGCGGAATAACAATGATAAAGCCGACTTCAAAAAATACCGGGATGCCAAGGATAAAGGCCGCCATGGTCAATGCCGCAACGGTACGCTTCAGCCCCAGCGTTTTACTGAAACGCTGCGCCAGCGACTCGGCACCGCCCGAGGCTTCAATAATCGCCCCAAGCATGGCACCAAGAACGATGATGATGGTGATGTGCCCGAGCAGCCCGCCCATCCCCGTGATAATCGTCTCCATGATTTTTTCAGCCGGAATGCCGGTGGCGATGGCCACCAGCAGACTGACAATTAACAGGGCGACAAAGGGATGAACTTTGACTTTGATGACCAGCAGCAGCAGGATCACGATGCTGGCGGTCGCTATGGCTAACAGCAGTGCGGTGGGCATAGTAAACCTCAGAAATTGTTATATTTTTTAGGTTATCGGCGTACAGAATAAACAGGTGCAGGGTCAGAAAAAGGACGAAAAAATCTCAACCGGTGCCGAAACACCGGTTTTTTTAGCCCGTTAAATCAGGTTTTTCTCGCCCAGGGCGCAAACCAGCCAAGGCCCGCAGTAGTGCTGCCGCGCGGGATATATTCGCAGCCCACCCAGCCGGAATAGCCGACCTCATCCAGCAGTGAGTAAAGATAGGGGTAGTTGATTTCACCCTCATCCGGTTCATGACGATCCGGTGCCGAAGCAATCTGCACGTGCCGATAGCGTCCGGCATAGTGGCGAATCAAATGGCTGAGGTTGCCATCCACCCGTTGCGCATGGAACAGGTCGAGCTGAGTGAAGACATTGGGTCGATCGATCTGTTCGACCATCTCCAGCGTCTGATACTGGCTGGCATAAAGATAGTTGGGTTTGGTTGTGGGATTCAGCGCCTCAATCAGCAGGATGATGCCGTGCGGCGCAAAGCGCTCAGCCGCATAACGCATATTGCTGATAAAGGTCTCAACGTAGCGCTGACGGTCAGCGTCGGGCGGCACCGTCGCCGCCATGATGTGCACCTGCGGGCAGTTCAGCGCCAGCGCATAGCTCAGGGCGCGATCGATATCCGCCTTTGCTTCTGCTTCACGTCCGGGGATGGCCGAAACGCCCCACTCACCCGCTGCGACGTTGCCGGGTGCGGTATTGAACAGCACCAAGTCCAGCTGGTTATCATCAAGCCACTGCTTGATCTGCGTGGCGGGATAGTCATAAGGAAACAGAAATTCGACGGCGGTGAAACCGGCTTCTGCCGCTGCAGCGAAGCGTTCAGCAAACGGCAATTCAGTAAATTGCGTCGAAAGGTTAGCAGCAAACTTCGGCATTATCGGCTCCTTAATTCCGCCACTTCGGCATCATTGAGATAACGGATCGGGCGGTCTCCCAGGGTAAAGATCAGCCGGGCGGTCTCCTCCAGCTCTTCAGTGTTGTCTGCCGCTTCCTGCAACGATTTCCCCACTACTACCGGGCCATGATTCGCCAGCAGGAAGGCACGGTAACGTGGAGCCAGCGCCGCGAGATCCTCAGCCAGTTGCCCATCACCCGGCTTGTAGTAAGGCACAACCGGCACATCACCGACACGCATCACCACATAGGGGGTAAACGGGCGGATGCAGTTGTCCGTGTCCAGCCCCTGTAAGCAGGAGAGCGCCGTCAGGTAGTGGCTATGCAGATGCACCACCGCCCTGCAGTCGGGATTATTCAGATAGAGCGCGCGGTGAAACGCAATTTCTTTGGAGGGTTTATCGCCTGAGATCCATTCGCCGTCAGGCGTGACTTTTGCCAGCCGGTCACCCTGTAATTCACCCAGGCATGAACCGGTGGGTGTCGCCAGCAGATTGCCATCCTCCAGCAACATTGAGAGGTTGCCCGCCGAGCCGGTGGCATAGCCGCGCTGAAAGAACGAAGCGCCAAGACGCACCATCTCGTCACGCGCCTGCTGTTCCGTTAAAGAGAAAGATTCAGACATCAGTAAACTCCCTTTGCGCGCGGCGGAAGAAATCTTCATCGCCAAAATTGCCCGACTTCAGTGCCAGAGAGAGCGGCTGATGAATGTCGCGCACCCAGGGCACGCCGGGCGAAATCGTCGGACCGATGTGAAAGGCCGTCACACCCAGGCTCTGCGCGACCACGCCGGAGGTTTCGCCACCCGCCACGATAAAGCGCTGCCATCCGCGCCGTTTCAGCTCGCGGGTCACCGCGGCAAACAGCTGCTCAACGGCTTCGCTGCTGCGCTGAGCACCATAACGCTGTTGAATCGCCTGCAAGTGTTGCGCGTCAGCGGTGGCAAACAGCAGGGGTGCCAGCGTCTGATCGCTGTTCGCTTCCACCCAGTCGCATAACTGCCGGGCATAAGCCCCGGCATCGTCCAGGCAGCGTTCAGTCTCAACTTCGCAGGCCGGTGCCAGCTGGCGGTACGCGGCGACCTGACGATTGGTCATCTGCGAACAGGAGCCGGAAAGCACCACGGCGCGATCGCCCTGCGGACGGCCTGCCTGCTCCGCTTTTGCATCACTCTGAGCCGTCGCCCACTGCCGTGCCAGACCGATGGCCAGCCCGGAACCGCCGGTGAACAGGCGCAGATCGCTCAGTGCTTCGCCCAGGGTCAACAGATGTTCCTGATGCAGGACGTCAGTTACGACGTAGTTGATCCCCTGCACCGCCAGCTGACCCAGCGCCTGCCGTACTGACTCAGCGCCCTGATCGACCTGTGCCGCAGCGATCAGCCCGGCTTTGCCCGTCGCCTGTGATGTCATCAGGCGCAGCAGGTTACTGTCGTGCATCGGTGTGACGGGATGATGCCGCATACCAGACTCTGACAGCAGCTGATCGCCGACAAACAGGTAGCCCTGATAAACGGTGCGGCCATTCACCGGCAGCGCCGGACAGATTACCGTCTGCGTTTCACCCAACGCCTGCAGCAGAGCGTCGGTTACCAGACCGATATTGCCCTGCGCGGTGCTGTCGAAGGTGGAACAATATTTGAAGTAGAAACGCTCACAGCCCTGCGTCTGCAGCCAGGCCAGCGCAGCCAGCGACTGAGCAACCGCCTGGTCTGCCGGACAGGAGCGGCTCTTCAGGCTGACCACAATCGCCTGCGCCTCTGTGGTTTCCTCGCTGTCAGGAATGCCGTTGAACTGAATAGTGGTCAGCCCGTTCTGCACCAGAAAACTGGCGATGTCAGTCGCCCCGGTAAAATCGTCCGCTATCACGCCAAGCCGCATCAGATTTTCTCCTCTGCCTGCGGCAGCGTGATGCCGCTGAAGATTTTAATCACTGCACTGTCATCTTCCCGGCCGTAACCGGCGTTGCTGGCTTCGGTGAACATATTGAGGGCGGTTGAGGCCAGCGGCAGCGGGAAGTGCAGGGATTTTGCGGTATCGGCCACCAGATTGAGATCTTTCACAAAGATATCGACCGCAGATTTCGGGCTGTAGTCGCCATCCACCACATGCCGCATGCGGTTTTCGAACATCCATGAATTGCCTGCGGCGTTGGTGACCACTTCATACATGGTTTCCAGCGGGATGCCGGCACGCGCCGCCAGCGCCATCGCTTCTGCCCCGACCGCGATGTGAACACCTGCCAGCAGCTGATGGATAATTTTGACGGTTGATCCGAGGCCGATCTCACTGCCCACGCGATACACTTTGGCTGCCACGGCATCCAGTACAGATTGCAGTTGCGTAAAGGCCGCTTCACTGCCGGACGCCATCACCGTCATCTCACCGCTGGCCGCTTTAGCGGCACCGCCGGAGACCGGTGCATCCAGCATCAGCAGCTGATATTGCGCCAGCTGTTGTTCAATCTGCTGCGCATCCCGGGCGGACAATGTGGATGAGACCATGACCACGGTGCCGGGACGCAGTTTTGCGGCCAGGCCCTCTTCACCAAACAGAATGGCGTTAACCTGCTGCGCATTTACCACCAGCAGCAAAACGGCATCAAGCTGGTCTGCAAAGGCGGATGCTGAAGCCTGCGCATCACGCGCGCCCGCCTGGCGTAAGTTCTCAAGCGCGGCGGGATTCAAATCGACACCCCAGGTATTGAGACCGGCACGCAGGCAGGATTTCGCGGCACCCATGCCCATGGAACCTAACCCGATAACGCAGATATTTTCAGCTGGCACGATACGCCTCCACTGTTAATTTAAGTGATTATTTGTTTGTTACTGTTAATCCTGCCAGTTTACTGCCGCCAAAAATGTGTTACCGCTCACAAAAAAATATTCCCGATGTGAACCAGAACAATTTTTAACATTACCAGATTGGCAGCACCGGCACTGCCACAGTGCAGTTAGCGCCGCCGTTGCCGGGATTGCCGCTGTTATTATTTGTTCTGGTTAACCCGCAGATACTTTATAATGTGAAAAAATGGTAATCATCAGGGAGCCGATATGATTCCGGTTGAACGTCATCAACAGATTCTTGCGCTGGTGGCCGATCGTGGCGTGGTGAGCATTGCAGAACTCACTGAACGGCTGGGTGTGTCACACATGACCATACGCCGTGATGTGCAGAAACTGGAGGAGCAAGGGGCCGTGCTGTCGGTCTCCGGCGGCGTGCGCTCAGCCGACCGGCTGGCGGCTGAGCCGTCACATCTGACGAAAAGCGCCCTCTACAACGAAGAGAAGCGCGCCATTGGCCGCACCGCCGCCCGACAGATCCCACGTAACAGCTGCATCTACCTGGATGCCGGCACGACAACGTTAGCGCTGGCAAGAGAAGTGGTGGATCGCGATGATTTGCTGGTGGTGACCAATGATTTTATGGTGGCGAATCTGCTGATGGAGGCCAGTCAGTGCCGGGTTATTCACACGGGCGGCACCGTATGCCGGGAGAACCGCTCCTGTGTCGGGGAGTCGGCGGCACGCAGCCTGCGTCATCTGGCCATTGATATTGCCTTTATTTCCGCCTCCTGCTGGGGGCCGCGTGGCTTGTTTACGCCGGATGAAGATAAAGTGATGGTGAAGCAGGCGGTGAGTGAGGTGAGCAGTAAGCGGGTATTGCTGAGTGACAGTTCGAAGTACAACAGGATTGCGACGTTTCTGGCTTTACCGCTGGAGAGCTTTGATCGGGTAGTGACAGACACGCATCTGAGTGAGTCGGCACGGGAGTTGTTAAGTGCGGGGAGCTGTGAACTGATACTTGCTGGTTAAGCTGTCGCCGCCTTCCCTGAGACCGGGAAGGCGGCAACGTGAGCGTGATTAAACTTCTTCGCTGAACTGCGGCACCGGATTACGGAAGCTGCGGGTTACGAACGCCAGGTAGATAATCCCGATGGCGGCCCAGATCAGGCCCAGCTCCATAGAACTCTCTTCCAGGTTCACCCACAGCGCTCCCACCGTCAGCGCGCCAAGCAGCGGCAGCAGCAGATACTGAACGTGATCTTTCAGCGTGCGGTTACGCTTCTCACGGACCCAGAACTGCGCAATCACCGACAGGTTAACGAAGGTAAACGCCACCAGCGCACCAAAGTTAATCAGCGCGGTTGCGGTCACCAGGTCGAAGTTAATCGCCATCAGCGCAATCGCACCCACCAGCAGCACGTTGAGCGACGGGGTCCGCCATTTCGGATGGATGTAACCGAAGAAACGCTCCGGGAACACACCATCACGGCCCATCACATACATCAGACGCGAGACGCCAGCGTGCGCCGCCATACCGGATGCCAGCACCGTGACCACCGAGAAGATCAGGATGCCGACCTGCAACGCTTTACCGGCCACGAACAGCATGATTTCAGGCTGCGATGAGTCCGGGTGCTGGAAGCGTGTGATGTCCGGGAAGTAGAGCTGCAGGAAGTAAGATGCCGCGATAAAGATCACCCCACCAATCAGCGCGGTCAGGAAAATAGCGCGCGGAATGGTGCGTTCTGCATCTTTGGTCTCTTCCGACAGCGAACTGATGCCATCAAAGCCGAGGAACGAGAAGCAGAGTATCGTCGCACCGGTAATCATCGGCACCACATGCGCATTCTCAGACCAGAATGGACGGCTGCTCACCAGCGTGCCGGAACCCACGCCGCTTGCCACACCGTAGATTACCATCGCGGTAATCCCGACCATGACAACCACCTGCAGCACCACAATCACACTGTTGAAGTTGGCGACGGTTTTGATGCCCTTGAGGTTAGAGAGCGTCATAAACCCGACCAGCAACACCACAAAAATCCACGACGGGATGCCCGGCACCAGCGATTCGAAATAGTTTTTAGCCAGCAGGATGTTGATCATCGGCATGAACAGGTAGTCCAGCAGTGATGACCAGCCGACCATAAAGCCGACGTGCGGACTGATCGCCTTCTGAGCGTAGGTATAAGCGGAGCCCGCAGAGGGGAAGCGGCGTACCAGCTTACCGTAACTCACGGCAGTGAACAGAATCGCAATCAGCGCGAAAGCATAAGCGGTGGCGACGTGACCTTCGGTCAGCCCGGAAACGATGCCAAAGGTATCGAACAGGGTCATAGGCTGCATGTAGGCTAAGCCCATCATGACGACCGGAAGTAACGTGAGTGTTTTTTTGAGTTGCGCACGCTGCGGTGCGGCGGAGGTATTAAGCGACATGCTTCAGTCCCCCATGTGCGACAACCTGGCTGGGCTGGGTCACAGGGCAACTGCGCATTAAGCGACAGGGAGTAAGGTTAGCGGTTAACGCGGCGCCGTAGTCATCACGAAAACGCGTACCAGCGTTGGCTGGCAGAGTGTAAAACATCCCCATCTTTGTCATCCTCAATCTCACGCTTATGCGTGTTTTCAGTGTTTATCTATCCGGGTGCGTGCCCGGCCTCGGTTAAGTCAGCAAAAAACGCTCTCATAAAACTGGATGCAAAAAAATAACCGGCGCGGTTAGCGTCGGTTATCATCTGATTTTGCAGGCCGCGTATTCTGCCCTAACCCATGGCAGGAATACAAGCCATCGGGGCATCTTATGCAAAAAAAAGCCCGTTAGCTGACAGGTAAAAAAACCTGTCAGGCATTTTTCAGCATCCAGTCGATCTCGGTAGACGTAATCAGCCGTTCAAACTGCATCAGTTCATGATGTTTACAGCTGTGCCAGACACTGGCAAAGCGCTCGCCCAGTAACTTCTGCAGCGGATAGCTGTTGTCAAACTCATACAGCGCATCGCTCTGGCGGATCGGCAGTGCCAGACCCTCGGCATGGTGACCGTTGCCGGTGACCGGATGCGGCAACGGCAACTGGGTATCCAGCCCATGCAGCATCCCGGCAAGGATCGCCGACACCACCAGGTAGGGATTAGCATCCGCACCCGCAACCCGGTACTCAATACGGTGATTGTCGATATCCCCGCACGGCACCCGCAGCGCAACGGTCCGGTTGTTATGGCCCCACGATGCCTGCAACGGCACATAGGCGTCCGGAACAAAACGGCGATAGGCATTCACATTGGGTGCCAGCAGCGCCATTGAGGCGGGCATCAGATCGATCATCCCGGCCAGCGCCCGTTTCATCAGCGGCGAATCACTGCCGTCATCGCAGGCGAAGGCGTTGTGATCGGCGGCATCCAGCATGCTGATATGCACATGCATGCCGCTGCCCGCGTACTCCTCATAGGGCTTCGCCATAAACGTGGCGGTCATACCGTGATTTTCTGCCACCTGACGAATCAGGCGTTTCAGCTGCACCGCATGGTCACAGGCCCGCAGCACGTCGCGGGTATGATGCAGGTTAATTTCAAACTGTCCGGGCGAGGCTTCCGCCAGCGCACCATCGGCCGGGATGTCCTGCTGACGGGCCAGATCGTCGATGTCACGCAGCACATCGGCGAAATGATCGAGGTTATCTACCGAGTAGACCTGGCTCTGCATATTGCGTTCATCACTGCCGGGCGAACACGGCGGCTGGATAAAGCCTTCCGCATCGCGCTTTTTGTCCACCAGATAGAACTCCAGCTCTACCGCTACCACCGGGAACAGACCTCGGTTACGCAGCTGTTGCCACAGCCGGTTAAGGACATTTCGGGGTTCAACGTCAAAGGGAGTGCCATCTTGGTTGCACATGGTTAACAGCAGTTGCGCAATGTGCTGAGGGTCAGACGCGGAGGGAACTAAAGTACCGGTGACGGGCAGGCAGAGATTATCGGGTTCGCCCAGTGACTGGCCGAGTCCCGCTTCTTCTACTGTGTTGCCGAGGATATCCATGGCAAACACCGAGGCGGGGAAATAACACCCTTTTTCCAGCTTAGGCAGCGCAGAGACCGGAATACGCTTGCCGCGGAACACACCATTTAAATCATTTAACAGGATGTCGACATACTGCGTGTCAGGATGGCGCTCCAGCCAGGTTTTCACCTCAAGCTGGAACGCGCTGGTTCGTTTCTCTTCACTGTGAAGCGTGAAGTCTTCCACTTCTACCAGGTTAGTCATGATCTCACCCGCCCCTATTAGGTTTGCGTAATGCTCAAAATAACAGCCACACCACTAACATAGCGCCAACATAAAAAGTGTGCAAATGTAACAAATCTGTTTGAAGAACAAACAGCAGATTGCTAGATTGAAAAAATATTGCACACTTAACCGCCAGACGTGCCCTTTCGGTAGATATTTCGAACAGCGATGCGAGGACGTGAGATGGGCATTATTTTTGACAAGCCGTTGATTGGCGTAGTGATGTGCCAGAAGGATCTGGGCGGCCATCCGAGCCAGACGGTTCACAATAAGTATACCGATGCAGTTGTCCTTGCGGGTGGCGTACCGCTGGCCCTGCCCCACAGTCTGATGAATGCGCCTCATCTATTAGAAAACGCTATGGCTGTTCTGGATGGCCTGCTGCTGACCGGCAGCCCCAGCAATATCGAACCCTGGCATTATGGCGAGGCGGGCGAAGAGCCGCATGCCGATCCGGGCCGTGACCATCTCGCCTTTCAGCTGATCACCTGGGCCACCAGCCACAAGATGCCGATGTTCGGGATCTGCCGTGGGCTGCAGGAGCTGGTGGTGGCGAATGGTGGCGCGCTTTGGCGAGAGCTCAGCGGGCAGCCGTCGTTTCAGCGTCACCATGAAGATGAGACGCTGCCGCTGGAGCAGCAGTATGCTCAGGCGCATCCCATCACTATCGAACCCGACGGCCTGCTGGCGACGCTGCTGGACAGCATCAGTCCGCTGGCGGTCAATTCACTGCATCATCAGGGGGTACGCGAACCGGGCCCGCAGTTGCGCGTTGAAGCGCGCGCGCCGGATGGCCTGATTGAGGCGGTGAGTCTGCGCCATCATCCCTTCGCCCTGGCGGTGCAGTGGCATCCCGAGTGGCAGCCGGAACACACAGCGGGATCGCAGGCGCTCTTCAGCGGCTTTATTCAGGCCGCCATTCGTTATCACAAGGAAAAAGAAAATGAGTGATGCCACGCTGGCGCCGGGACGACGGCTGGCGCAGATCCGGCAGACACTGGGGCTGTCGCAACGCCGTGTCGCCGAACTGGCCGGACTGACCCATAGCGCCATCAGCACCATTGAACAGGATAAGGTCAGCCCGGCGGTCAGCACCCTGCAGAAGCTGCTTAAAGTCTATGGGCTCTCGCTGTCAGAGTTCTTCTCGGAACCCAAACCGGACGCGGAACCTAAGGTCATTGTCCGCGCCAGCGACCTGCTGGAGATTGGCAGTCAGGGGGTTTCGCTGAAGCTTATCGACAATGGCCGTGCACAGCGCACGCTGGGCATGCTGCTGGAAACTTATCAACCCGGTGCCAGCACCGGCGAGAAGCTGCGTCATCCGGGCGAAGAGACCGGCACGCTGCTGGAAGGAGAGATTACGCTGGTCATCAACGGAGAGCACTATCATCTCTCCGCCGGAGAGAGCTACGTCATTGATACGGGCTTACCACACAGTTTCACCAACCGTGCTGAAATCCCCTGCCGCATTGTCAGTGCCCATACGCCAGCCAACTTTTAGGCGCATTCCGGAGATTGTTATGAATTACGTGGAGAGTTATTACGCAGCGACCGCCAATCCGCATGTGCCCTGGCCGACATTAAAGGAGAGCATTCAGTGTGATGTCTGCATTATTGGCGGCGGTTTCACCGGTCTTTCGGCGGCGCTGCATCTGACCGAGGTGGGCTATGACGTTGTCGTGCTGGAAGCGGCGCGGGTCGGCTTTGGTGCCAGCGGGCGTAACGGCGGTCAGGTGGTGAACTCCTACAGCCGCGACGTGGATGTGATTGAACAGCGCTACGGTAAAGAGAGCGCCCGTATGCTGGGCAGCATGATGTTTGAAGGCGCTGAAATCATCCGCGATCGCATTAAGCGGTACGCGATCGACTGCGATTACCGGCCTGGCGGCGTTTTTGCGGCCCTGAATGCACGTCAGATGGCGCATCTGCGAAAACAGAAAGCGTTATGGCAGCAGTATGGGAATCATGATCTGGAACTACTGGATGAGCGAGCCATCCGCCGTGAAGTCGCCACCGAACGCTACGTTGGCGGGCTGCTGGATCGGCGCGGCGGCCATCTGCATCCGCTGAACCTGGCGCTGGGGGAAGCGGAGGCGATCCGTCGACATGGCGGACGCATCTATGAACAGTCCGCGGCGACCAGTGTGGTTTATGGCACACCAAACCGGGTAAAAACCGCCCAGGGCGAGGTCAGCGCGACCTTTGTGATCTTCGCCGGGAATGCCTATCTGGCCCCGCAGCTGGAACCGCGACTGAGCAGGAAAAGCATGCCGTGCGGATCGCAGATTGTGGCAACCGAACCGCTGTCAACCGACCAGGCGTTGTCGCTGATGCCGAACAACTACTGTGTGGAAGATTGTAACTATCTGCTGGATTACTTCCGTCTCACTGCGGACAACCGGCTGCTCTATGGCGGCGGCGTGGTTTATGGCGCACGTGAACCGGCCGATATTGAAGCGTTGATCCGGCCCAAGCTGCGCCGCACTTTCCCGCAGTTGCAGAACGTGAAGCTGGACTTCAGCTGGAGCGGCAATTTCCTGCTGACGCTGTCGCGCATGCCGCAGTTTGGCCGGCTGGAGAAGAATGTCTATTTTATGCAGGGTGACAGCGGTCATGGCGTAACCAGTACGCATCTTTCCGGCAAGCTGATCAGCGAAGTGTTACGCGGCGACGCCGAGCGTTTTGATGCCTTCGCCCGCCTGCCTCACCTGCCGTTTCCCGGTGGGCGACGGTTTAAGGTGCCGCTGACGGCGATGGGCGCGGTGTGGTATGCGTTGAGGGATCGGTTAGGGGTGTGAGGCTGAGGGCCAGACCTGGCTGTCTGGCCTGATGAAAACAGGTCTTTCAGCGGGGCACATTCTGACCTGTTGTTTAAACTGCTTTAGTATGTTGTAACTATGAAAGAGCAGAACCCTCACATATCAGAGCGGGAGCAATCAGCCCCCGCAACAGCGCCAGCCGCGTATCACTCCAGCGGCATTTTAATCGGATCGTCATAGCGGTACTCAAAACCGAGCTCGCTACAGATGCGGGAACCATCAATCAGCTTGCCGCTATTCTTTTCCGCCTCGGGTGCGAACTGCGGCGGCTGCAGCCCAAGCTGGTGCGTGACCGCAGGATAGAAGGTGTCACGCGAGGGATGTTTCGAGGCACACAGATTGTAGACCCGGCCCCCTTTGGGCGACTGCAGTAGCAGCGTGATCGCCTCAACCACATCATCCAGATGCACCAGATTCACGCCCTGCGAGCCATTGGCCACATCCTGCTTGCCGGCGAGGAAGCGTCCCGGATGGCGCTTTGGTCCTACCAGACCGGCCAGCCGCACAATATCCACGCTGGTGCCCGGCAGATCGTGCAGCCAGTTCTCCAGTTTAACCAGCGTCTTTCCGGCCACCGTTTCTGCGTCCAGCGGGCTGTTTTCCCGCTTAGCGCCGGCGCTGCTGCCATAGACTGAGGTGGAACTAGTAAAGATAATACGCGGTACCTTATAAACCAGCGCCGTATCGACCACATTCTGCACCGCCTGCAGATAGGCTTCGCCCCCTTCCGCAGTGCGGCTGGCGGGCAGTGTAACGATCAGCGCATCGACGTTGAATAGCGGCTCAATATCGGCGGCATCACAGAGCAGTTCTGGCGTCAGTTCCAGCTGGAACGCCTCAATGCCGCAGCGGCGTGCCGCGTCTATACCGTCTGGCGTGGTTTTGCTGCCGGTGACCTGCCAGCCTCGCGCCGTTAACGCCGTGGCCAGCGGCATGCCTAACCAGCCCAGTCCCACAATCGCGACCTTCTTCATTTTGACTCCTGACGTGAAACATCAACCCTGACTTCACCGTAGTTTGCCCCCGGATTGCAAACCAGAACAACCTGTTTCAGCGCTTTCCGAACCGCCCGTTTAAAAAAGTGTTGCCAAGCGCAGCCATCTTCGCTAGGTTAAACCCCACAAATGAATACTCATTCATCGACGAGATTATTATGACACGCGTTCAGTTCAACCATCATCATCACCATCATCCTGACTAGTCTTTCAGGCGATTGGTGCTGGAAGACTTTCAAGATCTTCCAGTGGTGTGAACGCAAGAGAACCCCCGGAAGATCGTCTTCCGGGGGTTTTTTTATGGGCTGACGTAACCACACATTCAGGACCGAATTAAGAGGACAGGAACCATGTTAGATAACACCCGTTTACGCATAGCTATGCAGAAATCTGGCCGTTTAAGTGATGATTCACGCGAACTGCTGGCGCGCTGCGGCGTTAAAATCAACCTTCAGCAACAGCGCCTGATTGCGTTTGCGGAGAACATGCCGATCGACATCCTGCGCGTGCGCGATGACGATATTCCTGGCCTGGTGATGGATGGTGTGGTCGATTTAGGCATCATCGGCGAGAACGTGCTGGAAGAAGAGCTGCTGTCGCGCCGTGCCCAGGGTGAAGATCCGCGCTACTTTACGCTGCGCCGCCTCGACTTCGGCGGTTGCCGTCTGTCACTGGCGATGGCGACAGATGCCGAGTACACCGGCCCGGAATGCCTGGATAAATCCCGTATCGCCACCTCCTATCCGCACCTGTTAAAACAATACCTCGACAAAAAAGGCGTCAGCTTTAAGACCTGTTTACTGAACGGTTCCGTAGAAGTGGCGACCCGTGCCGGTCTGGCTGATGCCATCTGCGACCTGGTCTCTACCGGTGCTACGCTGGAAGCCAATGGCCTGCGCGAAGTTGAAGTAATCTATCGTTCAAAAGCGGTGCTGATCCAGCGTGACGGCGAAATGCCTGTTGCGAAGCAGGAGCTCATCGACAAAATGATGACCCGTATTCAGGGCGTGATTAAAGCGCGTGAATCGAAGTACATCATGCTGCACGCGCCGAGTGAGCGTCTGGAAGAAGTGATCAGCCTGCTGCCTGGCGCAGAGCGCCCGACCGTGCTGCCGCTGGCAGGCGATGTCAGCCGCGTGGCGATGCACATGGTCAGCAGCGAAACCCTGTTCTGGGAAACCATGGAAAAACTGAAAGCGTTGGGTGCCAGTTCGATTCTGGTGCTGCCTATTGAGAAGATGATGGAGTAAGCCATGGCCTTTTCTACCCCGATTGAGTGGCAGCAGTGTACCCCCGAACAGCAGCAGGCGCTGCTGTTACGTCCTGCTATCGCCGCCTCTGAAAACGTGACGCTGACGGTGCGCGATGTTCTGGAGCAGGTAAAGCTGAACGGTGATGACGCCCTGCGCCAGTTCAGCGCCCGCTTCGACAAAGCGCAGGTGGATAACCTGCGTGTTACCGCGCAGCAAATCGCAGAAGCCAGCTTACGTCTGAGTGACGAGCTGAAGCAGGCGATGGCCGTCGCGGTGGGCAATATCGAAACCTTCCACAACGCGCAGATCCTGCCGCCGGTGGATGTGGAAACCCAGCCAGGCGTACGCTGCCAGCAGATTACCCGTCCGGTAAAATCGGTCGGACTCTATATTCCTGGTGGTTCCGCCCCGCTCTTCTCCACCGTGCTGATGCTGGCGACCCCGGCCCGTATCGCTGGCTGTGGCCGCGTGGTGCTCTGTTCGCCGCCGCCGATTGCCGATGAGATCCTTTATGCCGCCCAGCTGTGCGGCGTAGAAGAGGTGTTCCAGGTGGGCGGCGCGCAGGCCATCGCCGCGATGGCCTTCGGCACCGAAACCGTGCCACGCGTGGATAAGATTTTTGGCCCGGGCAACGCCTGGGTGACAGAAGCGAAACGTCAGGTAAGTCAGCGACTCGATGGCGCGGCGATTGATATGCCGGCGGGTCCTTCTGAAGTGCTGGTGATTGCGGATGAAGGTGCCACGCCCGCGTTTGTCGCGTCTGATTTGCTCTCACAGGCTGAACATGGCCCTGACTCGCAGGTGATTCTGCTGACGCCTTCATTAAAGCTGGCCGAGGCGGTCGCGGTCGCGGTTGAGCAGCAGCTGGCGCAGTTGCCGCGGGCTGCCACAGCGCGTCAGGCGCTGGAAAGCAGCCGCCTGATCGTGGCGCGTGACCTTGAGCAGTGTGTCGCGATCTCTAATCTCTACGGCCCGGAGCACCTGATTCTGCAAACGCGCCAGCCGCGCGATCTGGTGGAGTCGATCACCAGCGCCGGTTCGGTATTTTTAGGCGACTGGTCGCCGGAGTCCGCGGGCGATTACGCCTCTGGCACCAATCACGTGTTACCGACCTACGGTTACACCTCGACCTGTTCCAGCCTGGGCCTGGCCGATTTCCAGAAACGCATGACGGTGCAGGAGCTGACGCCGCAGGGCTTCCTGAACCTGGCCGCCACCATTGAAACCCTGGCCGCCGCCGAGCAGCTGGATGCCCATAAGAATGCCGTCACCCTGCGCGTTGCCGCACTGAAGGAGCAAGCATGAGTCAGGATATTGAGCAGCTGGCGCGCGCCAATGTGCGCGCCCTGACGCCCTATATGTCGGCGCGTCGTCTGGGT
This sequence comes from Pantoea sp. RG18, assembly GCF_025910075.1. Taxonomy (NCBI): domain Bacteria; kingdom Pseudomonadati; phylum Pseudomonadota; class Gammaproteobacteria; order Enterobacterales; family Erwiniaceae; genus Pantoea; species Pantoea sp. RG18. The sequence continues at coordinate 377,451 of NZ_JAPCIL010000002.1, read as the reverse complement.
GGCAACGGAGATGTCTGGCTCAATGCCAACGAGTTTCCGCTGCCGGTGCCGTTTGAGCTGTCGCAGCAGACGCTGAACCGCTATCCGGAGTGTCAGCCCAAACGGGTGATTGAGCGCTACGCGGCTTATGCAGGCTTAACGCCGGAGCAGGTGCTGGTGAGCCGTGGCGCGGATGAAGCCATCGAACTGATCATGCGCGCCTTCTGTGAGCCGGGTCAGGATGCGATTCTGTTCTGTCCACCGACCTATGGCATGTACAGCGTCAGCGCCGAAACCATCGGCATTGAATACCGTACCGTTCCGGCCCTGACCGACTGGCAGCTGAACCTGCCTGCTATTGCAGAGCAGCTGGATGGCGTCAAAGTGGTTTACCTCTGCAGCCCGAACAACCCGACCGGCAACCTGATCAATCAGGACGACATCCGTCAGCTGCTGGCAATGACCGCCGGTAAAGCGCTGGTCGTCGCAGATGAAGCCTACATTGAGTTCTGCCCGCAGGCGACCCTGACCGGCTGGCTGAAGGATTATCCGCATCTGGTGATCCTGCGTACGCTTTCTAAAGCCTTTGCGCTGGCTGGCCTGCGTTGCGGCTTTGCGCTGGCGAATAAGCCGGTCATCGACCTGCTGATGAAGGTCATCGCGCCCTACCCGCTGGCCACACCGGTTGCCGATGTCGCCGGTCAGGCACTGAGCGACCAGGGAATTGCGCTGATGCGTGAACATGTGGCACAGCTGAATGAGAACCGTAGCTGGCTGCAGGCTGAACTGGCTCAGCTGGCCTGCGTTGAGCAGGTTTTCTCCAGTGAAACCAACTATGTGCTGGCGCGCTTTACCGATTCACCAAAGGTCTTCAAAACCTTATGGGATCAGGGCATTATCCTGCGTGATCAGAACAAAAATCCGGGCCTGTCGGGATGCCTGCGCATCTCCATCGGCACGCGTGAAGAGTGCGAACGAGTGATCGCCGCGCTGCAAGCCTTTTCTGTGGAGCAAGCATGAGCCAGAAGACCCTTTTTATTGACCGCGACGGTACGTTAATCTCTGAGCCGCCTGAAGATTATCAGGTGGACCGCATGGATAAGCTGGCGTTTGAGCCAGACGTTATCCCGGCGCTGCTGGCACTGCAGGCCGCCGGTTATCGCCTGGTCATGATCACTAACCAGGATGGTCTTGGCACCCCGGGTTTTCCGCAGGCCGATTTCGATGGCCCGCACAATCTGATGATGCAGATCCTGACCTCTCAGGGCATTGCGTTTGACGATGTGCTGATCTGCCCGCACATGCCGGACGATCACTGCGACTGTCGCAAGCCAAAAACCCGAATGGTGGAAGCCTGGCTGGCCGAAGGCGCGCTGGATACCGCCAACAGCTACGTGATTGGCGATCGCCTGACCGATGTCCAGCTGGCGGAGAACATGGGCATCCAGCCTATCCGCTACGGTGCTGACGGCCAGAACTGGCAGACTATCCAGCAGCGTCTGACCCAGCGTGACCGCCATGCGCTGGTGCAGCGCAACACCAAAGAGACACAGGTGCGGGTAGAACTGTGGCTGGATCGCGAAGGCGGCAGCAAGATTAATACCGGCGTGGGTTTCTTCGACCACATGCTGGACCAGATTGCCGTACACGGCGGGTTCCGCATGAACATCGAAGTGAAAGGCGATCTCTATATTGACGATCACCACACTGTGGAAGATACCGGTCTGGCACTGGGCGAAGCGCTGCTGAAGGCGCTGGGCGACAAGCGAGGCATTGGCCGTTTCGGCTTTGTGCTGCCGATGGATGAATGTCTGGCGCGCTGCGCGCTGGATATCTCCGGCCGTCCGCACATCGAGTTCAAAGCGGAGTTCAACTATCAGCGCGTGGGCGACCTCAGCACCGAGATGGTCGAGCATTTCTTCAGCTCACTCTCCTACGCCATGATGAGCACCCTGCATCTTAAAACCAAAGGCAAGAATGACCATCACCGCGTCGAGAGCCTGTTTAAAGCCTTTGGCCGTACGCTGCGTCAGGCGATCCGCGTTGAGGGCAATACGCTGCCAAGCTCGAAGGGAGTGCTGTGATGAACGTGGTGATCATGGATACCGGTTGCGCCAACCTGTCGTCGGTGAAATGGGCGATTGAACGTCTGGGCTACACCCCGGAAGTAAGCCGCGATCCCGATGTGGTGCTGCGTGCCGATAAACTGTTTCTGCCCGGCGTCGGCACCGCACAGGCGGCAATGAATCAGCTGGAAGAGCGTGACCTGATCGATCTGGTGAAAGCCTGTACCCAGCCGGTGCTGGGGATCTGCCTGGGTATGCAGCTGCTGGGACGCGGCAGCGATGAAAACGGCGGCGTGCCGACGCTGGGAATTATCGATGAGCCGGTGTCGTTAATGGACACGCACGGCCTGCCGCTGCCACACATGGGCTGGAATCAGATTACCGCGCAGGCGGGCAATCATCTGTTCCGTGGCATCGACGAAGGCTGCTATTTCTACTTCGTCCACAGCTATGCCATGCCGGTCAACGCCAGCACTATCGCCCAGTGTCACTACGGTGAAGCTTTCACCGCCGCGGTGCAGAAAGATAACTTCTTTGGTGTCCAGTTCCACCCGGAACGCTCGGGCAAAGCGGGCGCGCAGCTGCTGAAAAACTTCCTGGAGATGTAATGATTATCCCCGCGTTAGATTTAATTGACGGCAAAGTGGTTCGTCTGCATCAGGGCGATTATGGACAGCAGCGCGATTACGGCAGCGATCCGCTGCCGCGTCTGCAGGATTACGTTCGCCAGGGCGCGACCGTGCTGCATCTGGTGGATTTAACCGGCGCGAAAGATCCGGCGAAACGCCAGATCGCGCTGCTGAAAACCCTGCTGGATGGCGTTGATGTGACGGTGCAGGTCGGTGGCGGCATTCGCAGCCGTGACGATGTGCATGCGCTGCTTGAAGCCGGCGCGAGTCGTGTGGTGGTTGGTTCCACCGCCGTGAAACAGCCTGAAGAGGTAAAACGGTGGTTTGCGGAGTTTGGCGCAGAGGCGATTGTGCTCGCGTTAGATGTGCGCATTGATGCCAGTAACCGCAAAGAAGTGGCAATCAGTGGCTGGCAGGAAGCGGCGGGCGTCACGCTGGAAGAGGTGATTACTGACTTTCAGCAGGTGGGCCTGAAGCACGTGCTGTGCACCGACATTTCCCGCGACGGCACCCTGAGCGGCTCCAATGTTGCGCTCTATCAGGAAGTGACGGCGCGCTTCCCGACGATTGCTTTTCAGTCTTCGGGTGGCATTGGCGACCTCAATGATATCGCCGCCCTGCGCGGCAGCGGCGTTCAGGGCGTGATTGTCGGACGTGCGCTGCTGGAAGATAAATTCACTGTTTCGGAGGCGATCGCATGCTGGCAAAACGGATAATTCCCTGCCTGGACGTACGTGACGGCCAGGTGGTCAAAGGCGTACAGTTTCGCAATCACGAGATCATCGGCGACATCGTGCCGCTGGCGCAGCGCTATGCTGCCGAAGGTGCCGACGAGCTGGTGTTCTATGATATCACCGCCTCATCCGATGGCCGGGTCGTCGACAAAAGCTGGGTATCGCGGGTTGCGGAAGTGATCGATATCCCGTTCTGCGTCGCGGGCGGCATTAAAACCCCGGAAGACGCAGCGCGCATTCTGGAGTTTGGCGCAGATAAGATTTCGATTAACTCGCCGGCGCTGGCCGACCCCACGCTGATCACCCGCCTCGCGGACCGTTTTGGCGTGCAGTGTATTGTGGTCGGGATCGATACCTGGTTTGATGAAGCCAGCGGTAAATATCAGGTGAATCAGTATACCGGCGACGAAGCGCGCACCCGCGTGACGCAGTGGGAAACGCTGGAGTGGGTGCAGGAAGTGCAGAAGCTGGGCGCAGGCGAGATCGTGCTGAACATGATGAATCAGGATGGCGTGCGTAACGGCTATGACCTGGTGCAGCTGAAGAAAATGCGTGAAGTCTGCAACGTCCCCCTGATCGCCTCTGGCGGTGCAGGCACCATGCAGCACTTCCTGGATGCGTTTACTGAAGCTAACGTGGATGGTGCTTTAGCCGCCTCGGTATTCCATAAGCAGATTATTAATATTGGTGAGCTGAAGAGCTTTCTGATCGACAACGGAGTGGAGATTCGCGCGTGCTAACTGAACAACAACTGGCCCTTCTCGACTGGGATAAAACACAGGGCATGATGCCGGTCATTGTCCAGCACTTCGTCTCAGGCGAAGTGCTGATGCATGGCTACATGAACCCGGCCGCGCTGGAGAAAACGCTGGCAGAAAGCAAGGTCACCTTTTTCTCCCGCACCAAAAATCGCTTGTGGACCAAAGGCGAAACCTCCGGCAACTTTTTGCAGGTCGTGAGCATCACGCCTGACTGCGACAATGACACTCTGTTAGTGCTGGCGGATCCTATTGGCCCGACCTGCCATCTGGGCACCACCAGCTGCTTCTCACCGGCGGTCCCTGAATGGACGTTCCTCTATCAGCTTGAGCAGTTGCTGGCCTCGCGTAAAACCGCCGATCCTGAAAGCTCCTACACCGCACGACTCTACGCCAGCGGCACCAAACGCATCGCGCAGAAAGTGGGTGAAGAAGGCGTTGAAACCGCACTGGCCGCCACGGTCAACGATCGGGATGAACTCACCAACGAAGCTTCTGACCTGGTCTATCACCTGATGGTGCTGTTGCAGGATCAGGATCTCGACTTCCGCGCCGTGATCAACAACCTGCGTGACCGCCATAAGTAACTGTGCAATATGCTGCTCAGAATTTTGTTTTTATGCGGATTCTGAGCAGTCTTCTGCTCATTCCTCACGTCCATCCGGCACAATGACGGCAACTCAAACCTCAGGGAGAGAACCGTGACCACCCATGAGAAATTAATCGCCCTGCTCGACCAGTACCGGGCACGCTATCGCCTGATGGAGCATGAGGCGACCGGTAAATGTGAAGCGGTCGCGGCGATACGCGGCACCGAAATCGGCCAGGGTGCTAAAGCGCTGGTCTGTCATGTGAAAGGCAACGGCGTTAAACAGCATGTACTGGCGGTTTTACCTGCCGATCATCAGGCCGATCTGGGCAAAGTCGCGGCAGCAGTCGGAGGAAGACGCGCCTCACTCGCCAGTCCGGCGGAAACCGATCTGCTGACCGGCTGCGTATTCGGGGCGATACCACCGTTCAGCTTTCATCCCGACCTCAGACTGGTTGTTGACCCCGCGCTGTTTGAACGTTATCCGGAGATCGCGTTTAACGCTGGTCTGCTGGAACGTTCAGTGATCCTGAATACCGAAGATTATCGCGCGTTATGCGCGGCTGACGTGGTGAAGATTACGCAGTAATTGCCATCCCGGCAGCCCGGCGATACTCTTCATAATCACTCATCACGACAGAATAAGAGCAAAATCATGAACATTTTCACTCAACGCCTGCGTCAGACGCTGGCTGTGGCGGTTATGGCTGGCTGCGCTTTTGGCGCGCAGGCGAAGATCGAACAGGTGCGTTTCGCGGTGGATCCGACCTATCCGCCATTCGAATCGAAAACGCCACAGGGCAAGCTGGTCGGCTTTGATATTGATCTGGGCAATGCGCTCTGTACTCAGATGCAGGCAAAATGTGTCTGGGTCGAAAGCCAGTTTGACGGCATGATCCCGGCCCTTAAAGCGCGTAAATTTGATGCCATTCTCTCCGACATGGGCATTACCGAAGAGCGCCTGAAGCAGATTGATTTCACCGCGCCGCTCTATGACACCCACACCCAGCTGATTGCCCGTAAAGGTGCTGGCATACTGCCCACCGTTGAATCCCTGAAAGGAAAAACGGTCGGCGTAGAACAGGGAACGGTTCAGGAGCGCTATGCGCTGGCGAAATGGCAGCCTCACGGTGTGACCGTGGTGCCTTATGGCGATCAGGCACAGGTTGAAAGCGATCTGGTTTCAGGCCGACTGGATGCGGTATTCACCGATGCGGCACAGGCTGCCATCGGCTTCCTGAAGCATCCGCAGGGCAAAGATTTTGAACTGGCCGGCCCGATTATTCAGGATCCGATCATCGGCCCCGGCACGGCGATTGGCCTGCGTAAAGGCGATACCGAGCTGAAAACCGCACTGGATAACGCCTTCGTCGAAATCAAAAAGAATGGCACCTTTGACCAGATTCAGAAGCGCTATTTTGCTACGGATATCTCTATCCAGCAGTAACCTCGCGGTCGCCCTTTTTCATCCTCAACGCGATCCGGCACTATACTCTAACTATTTCGGGACGGCGCGCTGTCGTCCTTTGCCGATTAAAGGACATTAACACGGTATGCATCAACAACATCATCCACTGTTAAGCGCCTCTTTAGGCACCCAGCGTGAAATCATCAGTTTCCATTTCGCGGAAGACAACGAGCGTCAGGTCTACATTCAGGCTGCGCTGCATGGCGACGAACTGCCCGGTATGGCAGTGGCGTGGTTTTTAAAGCAGCGACTACAGGCGCTGGAGTCCGCCGGTCAACTTAAAGCCGCCTTTACCCTGGTACCGGTTGCCAATCCCCTGGCGCTGGGACAGCACTGGCATGGCACCCATCTGGGCCGATTCCATACGCTCTCTGGCCAGGACTTCAACCGCCGTTTCCCGTCACTGGGCGCAACCCTGGCGGCCGGGCTGGCTGAGAGTCTGACCCAGAGTGAAACACAGAATAAGAGCCTGATCCGCGAGGCGATTGATCGTCACTATCGCGATACCGTGCCAAAAACCGAACTGGATGCGCAACGCCACACGCTGATGCGCATGGCCAGTCAGGCCGATCTGATGATTGATCTGCACTGTGACTGGGAAGCCGTGCCACACCTGTACACCACGCCGCACGCCTGGCCGGACATTGAGCCACTGGCGCGCTGGTTAGGCAGCGAGGTGCAGCTGCTGGCGCAGATCTCTGGCGGTGAACCGTTTGATGAAGCCTGTTGCGAACCCTGGCTGACGCTGGCGGAACGGTTTGGCAAAGATTATCCGATGCCACGGGGATTGCTGCCGGTGACGCTGGAGTTGCGTGGCGTGCGTGATGTGTCGCCTGAACAGGCGGAGAAAGACGCGGAGGCGATTATTTCAGCGCTACAGGAAGGGGGTTATATCGGTTACAGCGAGCCTGCGATTTCCGTGGAAGTGGCTGCGCCCGTGATCGGTGGCGACGAACTGGTCCCGGCGAGCGGTGGCGGTGATGATGTGGTGGCGATCAATGACGGGCCGATTGGTTTAAACGTGCCAGATATCGCTGAAGCACCTGGAGAAGCTGGCGTCATCAAAGAGCGTCACAGCGAAGGATCGGCGGCGGCCTCCCCTGCCCTGAAAAATCCACCTACGCCGTTAGCGGGCTGTGAATATATTCATTCGCCAGTATCCGGTCTGATCCTGCATCGTAAGCCGCTGGGCGCAAAGATTCGGCCGGGAGAAGTGGTGGCGGAGATTGTTGATCCGATAACCGACCAGATCACCCCGCTGGTGACGGAATATGGCGGTATTCTCTATGCAAGACACTGGGCTAAATTTGCAACGGCAGGCATGCTGGTGGTGAGGCTGGCAGGTGAGCGAGAGATTCGGAGCGGGGATTTACTGGTAGGATAAAAAAAGGGCTTCCCGAGGGAAGCCCTTTTTAGTGATTAATCTAACCACTCGGTGTGGAACACACCGTCTTTATCAATGCGCTTATAGGTATGCGCACCGAAGTAGTCACGCTGCGCCTGAATCAGGTTAGCAGGGAGCACTTCTGAACGGTAGCTGTCGTAGTAAGCGATCGCCGCAGAGAAGGTTGGCGTCGGGATACCGTTCTGAATCGCGTAGGAAACCACATCACGCAGCGCCTGCTGATACTGATCGGCGATATCTTTGAAGTACGGCGCCAGCAACAGGTTAGCGATGCCTGCATCTTCTGCGTAAGCATCAGTAATCTTCTGCAGGAACTGGGCACGGATGATGCAGCCGGCGCGGAAGATTTTCGCGATTTCACCGTAATGCAGATCCCAGTTGTTCTCTTCAGATGCGGCACGCAGCTGTGAGAAGCCCTGAGCATAAGAAACGATTTTACCCAGATACAGAGCGCGACGAACTTTCTCAATGAACTCCGCTTTGTCACCGGTGAAGGCCTTCGCCTGTGGACCGCTCAGTACTTTAGAGGCTGCCACACGCTGGGTTTTCAGCGAGGAGAGGTAACGAGCGAACACAGACTCAGTGATCAGTGACAGAGGTTCGCCGAGATCCAGTGAGCTCTGGCTGGTCCATTTACCGGTGCCTTTGTTCGCTGCTTCATCCAGAATCACATCAACCAGGTATTTACCTTCTTCGTCTTTCTTGGTGAAGATATCTTTGGTGATGTCGATCAGGTAGCTGCTCAGTTCGCCGTTGTTCCACTCAGTGAAGGTCTCAGCCAGCTCTTCGTTGTTAAGACCCAGCGCGCCTTTCAGCAGAGCGTAGGCTTCTGCGATCAGCTGCATATCGCCATACTCGATGCCGTTGTGAACCATCTTCACGTAGTGACCCGCGCCGTCCGGACCGATGTAAGCCACACAGGCTTCACCATCCTCTGCACGTGCAGCAATTTTATCCAGAATCGGTGCAACCAGTTCGTAGGCTTCTTTCTGACCGCCAGGCATGATAGATGGGCCTTTCAGTGCGCCCTCTTCACCACCGGAAACACCGGTACCGATGAAGTTGAAGCCCTGGTCAGAAAGCTCTTTGTTACGACGGATGGTGTCTTTATAGAAGGTGTTACCGCCATCGATCAGGATGTCGCCTTTATCCAGGTGTGGAGTCAGGGAGGCGATTGTCTTATCGGTCGCTTCACCCGCCTGAACCATCAGCAGGATGCGACGAGGTTTTTCCAGCGATTCGACAAACTCTTCAACGGTGTAAAAAGGAGCAAGTTTCTTGCCCTGGTTCTCGGCGATGACTTCATCAGTCTTTTCGCGTGAACGGTTAAAGATAGAAACAGTGTAACCGCGGCTCTCAATGTTAAGAGCCAAATTGCGGCCCATCACTGCCATACCTACAACGCCGATCTGTTGCTTGGACATTACATACTCCTGTCTGTGGTCTCGCATGGTGTTACCCGTAACACCACTTTGTAAGTGATCAGTATGTTAACTCAGGATAGCGGATTAAAGGTAATGAATGGTGCGGTCGCGCAGATGAAATTATCTGAAAATAAATCACACACTTAACAAGGATTTATAAAGCTTTGTATAGCTTTGAATCATTCTATCTGCTGTGAAAAGGGATTCAAAGCGTGCCAGCGCAGCCGCACCATAGGTCGCTGCCAGCTCGGGGTTCTGCCAGATTTCATCCATCGCCCGTCGTAATGCTGCGGGATCAGATGGAGGGACGACTAATCCTGTGACCCGATCAATATTGATAAAGGTTGTTCCCGTTCCGATCTCGCTGGAGATTAGTGGTTTTGAATAGAGAGCACCTTCCAGTAAAGAGATGCCGAAAGCTTCTGAACGTAAATGAGACGGGAAAACCAGACAGGTACATAACTGTAGCAAGGCAGATTTTTCGCTGTCTTCCAGCGCACCCAGGAAATGGATATTGTTCACGCCTAACTGCTGCGCCTGCGATTTCAGCTCAGCCTCAATAGGTCCTGCACCAACCACGACGATTGGATAACGGCTGTTCTTTGCCGCCTCGATTAAGATATGCAGGCCTTTGTAATAGCGAAACGTTCCAATAAAGAGAAAGAAGCCATCTGGAAATCTTGCCTGCCATTTTAGCAGAACGGCAGGATCGTTATTTTGATAAAACTGTTTATCAAGACCGTAAGGAATAACTTCAACTTTATCTTTGAACTGCTGCAGGACCGGGCTACTTTCAACATAGTTTGGCGACGCGGCAACGATGCGGTCTACACTGGAGAGAAAACGGTTCATCAACGGCGTATAGAGCCTTAACAGCACCTTCTGTTTAACAATATCAGAATGATAACTCACTACTGATGGCTTTTTGATGCCAGCAGCAAAATGCATAAAGTCCATAAAGGGATACGGGAAGTGGTAATGGATGATATCCGCCTTCTGAGCCAGTTCCCTGAACTCTTTTATCGCTGAATAAGAGAATGGCGTGGAAGCAAACTCACACTGCGTTTTTACCCGATGAATCTGATGATTATCCAGCGTGTTTTGTTTGGTTTCAAATTGCGGACTATGAGTAAAAACAACAGACTCAATACCTGATTTAAAACCACCTTCTGCGAGCTGATAAATAACCTGCTCGATGCCGCCAAAAGTATCAGGGTAGTAGGTTTTGTAACAGTGTAGAACTTTAATCATATATATCTTGCGACCTGCTCATAAGCTTCAATGGTTTTATCGGCACACAGTGACCATGAAAATTCGCGGGCACGCGCTAATCCCGTATCAATCATACGGCGCTTTTCATCAGCGTTTTCAATCATCATATGGATGTAATTTGTCAAAGCATGAACGTCCTGAGGTTCATGCATTAATGCTGCATCTCCAGCGACTTCCGGAAGTGATGTTGCATTTGAGCAGATCACGGGCGTTCCTGATGCCATCGCTTCAAGAACCGGCAAGCCGAAACCTTCATAGATTGAAGGGAAAACAAAGCTCGTTGCAGCACTGAATAAAAACGGCAGATCTTTACCGGGTACAAAACCTAAATATTTTAGCCACCCTTCTCTCTCGCCCTTGTCAAAGAGTTTAAAGAGTTGCTCATTTTCCCAACCCTTATAACCACTAATGACTAACGGGAAAGCAGATTTTTCCTGAGCGGGCAGGCGATCATACGCCTGAAGCAATGTCAGGATATTCTTTCTTGGTTCAATCGTGCCGGTATATAGAAAGAAACGTCGCCACTTAAGATTGTATTTTTCAAGAACATGTTGTGTTTCCGCTTCATCCCGGGGATGAAAATGTTCATTACAGGCCAGAGGAGCTACGGCAATTTTATTATCTTCAATACCAAAGAAATCAATTAACTCATTCTTCGTGTAATAAGAGTCAGTGATCAACATCGATGCACGCGAAACGGTATTCCTTAACTCTTTTTGCATCAGGTGAACACGACCAGCCGGATGAAACTGTGGCCAGTGAAATACCGAAAGGTCATGAAATGTTGCAACACAGTGTTTCACGCGAGGAGGTAAGTAGTAGTTTGGACTATGAAAAATGTGATTCTTAAAATTCCTCATCGCCATCATTTTCATTACCGGAAAAGTCAGGCGATATATTTCACTTACAGTTTTACTTTTTTGTAACTTACGTTTTAGTGTTTGAACCGATTGAGCAGACTCACTCGCCACTACCAGTGAGTCGCGAGTCTTAGTACCATGAAGAAACGTCAGCGCGACGTTATCTCTTTCCTGAAGCTGTTTAGCAAGCTCAAACGCATAACGGCCAATACCGGTTAAAGGATATTTAATACAGTCCGTAGAATAAACGACGTTTATTGCTTTGCTTCCAGCATCCATTTCAGGGTATCTCTAAGAGGGATTTTAGACGAAGTCTCACCGACTAAGCTACTGAGCAAAGTGATATCGCCACAAAGTTCTTTAATTTCATTAGGCCGCACAAAATCAGGATTAACTTCAATTTTAATATCATGGCTTGTCAGGGATTGGCAGAGATCAACGACTTCCCTTAATGAGTGCATTTTGCCTGAAGCGACATTGACTGTCTGACCAAAAGAGCGTGAATGCAGTAACGCGGAATAACTTTTAACGACGTCGCGCACATCCGAAAAATCACGCCATACATCTATATTGCCCAGCTCAATGACTTCTTTCTTCTCACGAAAATGCTTGACGATTTTCGGGATCAGGAAATTTCCAGCCTGACCGGCGCCGGTGTAATTGAATGGCCGGGTAATAATAATCGGCAATTTTTCATAAAACAGACTGGTCATATACTCCATGGCCAGCTTGCTTACCGCATAGTCATTTGCAGGTCTGGCAGGAACCGACTCTGCTAATTTTCCCGGTGTGTTATTACCGTAAACATTAGCACTGCTGGCGATCAAAACTGCATCCGGCATTTTTGCGGATTCGCTAAGAGCCTGTAACAGATTACGCGTACCGCAAAGGTTTACACTATAGAACGCATTCGGGTCAGCATGGCCAATAAAAGCAATGGCTGCAAGATGAACAACGACGTCAGGCTGAATACTGTCTACAGCGTTTTTTACCTGTGCTGCATTCGTAAGATCAACCTGAAAATAGCGTGAGGAATTCTGGGCGGGAGTTGAACCGAAACCATAAACTTCATATCCGGCAGCGGATAAATCCGCTGCCATATATTGGCCGGTAAAGCCCTTGATCCCAGTGATCAATGCTTTTTTGCCATTAGTCATATCAGAAGGAGAACCCTTGTTTATTGCGGCGCAGATCTTCTTCTACCATCATCGCGCACAATTCTTCGAGCGTGGTTTTTGGTTCCCAGCCCAGAATGTCTTTCGCGCGCTGTGGATTACCAATCAGTAATTCTACTTCAGCAGGACGATAGAACTTAGGATTGACCTTAACCACCACTTTATTAGTGGCTACATCGATTGCAACTTCCTGGTCATCTTTGCCCTCGAAGCGCAATTCAATGCCAGCAGCTTTGAACGCCATTGAAACGAAGTCACGGACTGTTTCAGTGCGGTTGGTTGCCAGGACAAATGTATCTGGCTCATCAGCCTGCAGCATACGCCACATGCCTTCAACATATTCCTTAGCAAAGCCCCAGTCACGCTTGGCGTCCATGTTACCTAACTCAAGCACATCCAGCTTACCGAGCTTAATTTTGGCAACAGAATCGGTAATCTTACGGGTCACAAACTCCTGTCCACGCAGTGGTGATTCGTGGTTAAACAGAATGCCGCTTGATGCGAAGATGTTGTAGCTCTCACGGTAGTTAATTGTCATCCAGTGGGCATACAACTTTGCAACGCCATACGGGCTACGTGGATAGAAAGGCGTATCTTCTTTCTGCGGAATAGCCTGTACTTTACCAAACATCTCTGAAGTAGACGCCTGATAGAAACGAATTTTAGGGTTAACGATGCGAATAGCTTCTAACAGGTTTACCGGACCAATACCTGTAATTTCAGCTGTGGTCAGTGGCTGGTCAAAAGAAACACCTACAAAGCTCTGAGCCGCAAGGTTGTAGACTTCGGTCGCTTTGCTTTCCTGAAGTAAACGAATGCTTGATGACAGGTCAGTCAGGTCATATTCGACAAGGTGAAGATTAGGATTGCTTTTAATTCCTAACTCTTCGATGCGCCAGAAGTTTACTGAACTTGTACGGCGATAAGTACCAAAGACTTTATAACCTTTATCAAGTAACAATTCGGCTAAATATGCGCCATCCTGACCAGTGATGCCTGTAATAACTGCAGATTTCATAAAATAGTACCTTAAACCAGGGTGTTATAGAGATCGATAGATTCTTTAGCAGAGTTGTACGATGACAGTTCTCTGACTCGTAGCAATGCACCTTCGCTAAGTTTAGCTACTACACTGTCATCGTTGTTTAACAACGCGATTTTATCAGCAAGTGCCTGTGAGTTACCATCTTCAAAAAGCAACCCACAATAGTTGTTAATAACAACTTCAGGAATCGCGCCTGAGTTGCTTGCGATAACGGGCTTACCATGTACAAACGCTTCAAGGGGTACTAAACCGAAAGATTCGTATCTTGATGGGAAAATTACGACATCACTTAATGCATAAATTTTCTCACGATCAAAATCATTAACTTCTCCGAGATACACGATATTGTCATGATCCTTAAAGCGATCTTTCAAAATACTTCTGATATCGATTGAAGAGCTTCCGGCTATTATAAAACATGCATTGTTATTATTAAGATGCTCCAGATTGAATTTCTCAATTGCGTCTAATAATACATCAATACCTTTTCTTAATTCCAGCCGGCCTAAAAACAGGAATTTTTTCTTGTTCTTTATTTTCTCATCACTCAAATCAGGGAAATTTTCTAACTTCGCATAACCCTGAGATACCTCATAATAAGGCCAGTAGGCTATCCCAGCATGGATCTTGTGATATTTAACACTTTCAGACGGTGAGTATTTTTCAATGAATGTTTTCTTGATTGATTCGCTTATAGGGATAACAGCATTAGCATTGTTAACAATTTCCGTTTCGAAGAACGATAAATAGTCAACATCTTCAGTCTTCATATTCCAGGCATTTTTTTCATTAGCTACCTTCAGTGGCGTAACTAATCTAACCACTAAAGGAATATCGAGATTTTTATTAATCAGGCTAAATGAATAGACTTCAGAATCCCAAAGACATGAATCAACAACCGAGATGGGATGAATCTCGTTGAGACTATCAATCTCTACTGCCACTCTTGTAGACCAACTGACAATAGCGTTAGCAATGTTTGAATCATCAATATAAACGTGATTGATAGATTGTTTTTCGAGTGCTATTAGTTTAAATCGGCCTCGCTCTAAAACATTTTCCTCATCGCTTTCAATAATCACACTTACAAAGTGGCCAGCCAGTAGCAGTTCGCTCACCAAATGATAATAAAGCGTGCCTATCCCGCCAGAACGGGTAAATGGTGGGAACTCTTTACTGACTACAACTATGTGAAGTCGTTTGTAATCTGTTGCCTGAGATTTAAAAGGAAGAAATTCGTCAGGTTTTAAGCTTTCGTAGCTCAAAAGTTTTGGTGAATTATTAGCTGCACTCAACCCAGCATCAAAACCTCGCCAAATTTCGGCCAGATATTTATCACACTCTTCTTTACTAATTTCTTTCTTATTAAAACCACTTTGTATGTAGTCGACTCTCTCGCGCTTAACAATAGATTCCAGTTCTTCAATCAAAAAACTCCGACTTGCTTTAGAATACGTCAGCGCAAAATAAACAGTATTTTTTACTATAGAATACCAGTTGTAGCCATATTTATTGGTTCTGTTTTCACTTTGCGCGAATTCATGTCTGAGATATGCATCTGCGCAATGGTTTATAGAGAAACCATTTTTAATCAATCTAAAACAGAGATCAGTTTCGTCCAAAAAGTAGTCGTATTCTTCGTCAAATCCACCACACTCAATTAAATAATCACGTCTGAAAACAGAGTTAGTACCAAGAAGCGTTCTGTTGTATTCAGGATCATTTTTAATATTATCGTTAGGATCTACGATTCCACTACCAAAATGATCGACAAATATATCCCTGGCCTGAAAGTTTAGTGTCCCGGCGTAATAAGTCGGACCGCCCGCACCTGCAACGAATGAGTGCGTACTGTTAAAGTAATTTACCAGGTTTTCAAACCAGTCAAAAAACGGTATGGCATCATCATCAATAAAAGCGACAAGATCACCTGAAGCAGCTTTAATACCTATATTTCTAGATATAGACAAGTTTTTAACTGGATTGTCGAATACTTTAATCAGATGAGACCATTTTTTTAAAACATCTGAAGTGTTATCGGTAGATGGCCCATTAACAACAATAACCTCGAAATTGTTACTATAGCTTTTTTCAAGGTAATCCAGGCATCTGTCTAAATGGTCTCCTCGATTGAGAGTACAAATAACAACAGAAACTGTTTTAAATTGATCTTTATCAGGTAGAATCGTTGACAGGAAACTATCTGCATATCCTTTCCAGGAACTATAGTTATTTTTAGTCAGGACATCATTTTGATAATCTATTAAATTTTTCCGGTAAATATTATCGTTTAGCGATTTAGTTAATAATCCTTCCAGTTCAATAGAGTCGTTAAATATACCGGGAGAGCCTGATAGTGTCTCATACACAGCCGCCTTATTTAAGGCCAGTACAGGTAATTGATATTGCGATGCTTCAAGCAACGGTACACCAAATCCTTCATGTTCACTAAAAGAAATAAAACAGGAAGCATTTTTATAATACTCATCTAATTCTTCTTCAGATACAGAACCAGTAAGTATCACTTCATTTTTTAAGCCCAGGTCATTAATAAGCTGGACAACTTTCTTGTAGTAGGCCGAGGAAGTATCGTATTTACCAACTAAAAAAAGTTTATTAACCGAATTTTTCTTCCTGTATTGAGAAAAAAATTCAACTAACTTGTGCTGACATTTGTTTTCACAAATCCTGCCAACAAATAGAAGATTTTTTTCAACCTCATCAACCGTTCTAAGTTTATCAAGCTTACGATCATCAATGATGATAGGAAGTTTTAGTGTTCTGCTCTCTTTAAACCCAAGATTAATTATCTCCTGAATGTTATAAAAGCTATCACCTGTTACAAAACTAAACTTATCAATTATTGAACTTAACTGGTCTCTACCTTTTTTACAGAGCTCATAAAGAAATGAATTCTTCTCAAAAAAATAGTGTGGCGTAATATTATGATAATGTAGTACTTTGAATCCCTTTGAGGAAACAACTTTCTCAGCGCAATATTCAGAATAAGCAGAGAAATGAAAGAGTATAATATCATCATCAGTTGTCTGTAAATGATCGATGAACTTTATCAATGACTCTCTTTCAGGATGAAAATGCCGTGCATAAATTTCTGATTTCAAACCATATGCGCTTTTAACATACTCATCAATATTGACGACATGATTCGAACATGCATCATACATATCCAGAGATTCGATTACCTGGATAAAACGTCCCGAGAAATGTTCGTACATATTCAGCCTCTGACCTTAATATAAATTTTTCTTGCAAGATCGAAAAGAGTTTTGTTTCTACGCAATATTTTTACTGCGGCATATTTAAAACTGCCTTTAACCCTGACTTTTGATTTCGGATGAAGAGCCAGAAGGTTAATAAATATAAAAGGACTTGCCCTGAATCTATCTATGAATGAATAGCCCTCAATATTTTCAGGTGAGACTTTGGTGATCAAAACAACAATAATTTTTCGATAATCATCTTTGCATAAAGTAATCAATTCATTAATTTCAAACTGAGTGGTCTTAAAAAGAAACCTCAACTCTTTAGGCAAAATATTAATGCCTGTTCTTTCAGTTTGTCTTCTTTCTGAACGAGCATCTTCGATTGTCTCTAAAATGCTTTTGTTTGCGGAGACAATTTTTTCTTTGTTCATATAAACTCCATTATTTAATTGCGAGAACTTCCATTTCTCTGCAGAGGCCATTCTTTCTGTTGTCTTCTACTAACGTTACAGTAGTAAATCCTGCATCAGTAAGCATCTTTTTTAACGAGTCGACTGAGAACATGATGTAATGGAAGTCACCTTCATAATCTTGTGCTCCATAAGTGACTTTCCGCAAATCGTCAAAACTCATGGTGCCACTGACGTAATCCTTAATCATACTATCTGCGTCAGGTGTTACTAATTTTAGTACTCCGCCAGTTTTGAGCTTCTTGTACCAGTGTGGGAAAATAACTCTGGTCAGTTCTAATTCAGTAAAATGCTCAATCAGATGTGCAGCATAAATTTCTTCCAATGCTTCATCATCAAATACTAAATCGCTCGCGCTACAGATGACATCAACTCCAGGTAACTCCCTGGCATCAACGTTTATATAACCCTCAGGTTGAACGTGACCGCAACCGATATTGATCTTTCTCCAGCCGAGGTTATCGAATTTATCTGAGGATATTATCTTTGTTTCAATTTCTTTTTTGTTATCTCTGTCTGTTAGCGTACCTGTTTTCAGACGTAACTCGAACATAAATTCTTCGCGCACAAATTCAAGTCTGTCCTGAAGATTGTGCACAAGCTGCTCAATAACAGCGCTCTTATCATCAGCCTGATCAACCTCTACCGGAATTAACTGGCTCTTTTCTTCATTTACTGCATCAAACTTATCGTCAATAGATGCTATTTTATGATTTAAATTTTCAACTTTAGCATCTACAGATAGCACTTTTTCATCAAGGCTCGTCACCTTGTTTTCTAATCTACTGATGACATCAATAATATTATTAAATTTATTCTTGAATTCACTGATAATATTCAACATAATTTTCCTAGATTGTTGTTACGGTGCAGGTGTTTTCAAGCCAAGCGCTGCCGACAAATATTTTTCCAGGCGCTATTACATTAAATTGTCCTAAACCATCCTTCCAATGGAAACATTCTTCGTAGTGATCCCTTTCTTTGTGTAATGCAGCTGAAATACTGTATTCACCAACCCCTATATTCATATTAAATTTAAATCTAACGATCTTTTTACCTGGCTCATTCATGTCAATGTTATGAGCGAGAGTATTAGTTCCAAAAACAATGTTGCCAAGGCGGTCTCTGATATGAAAGCCAAGTGTTAAACCTGAACGAACTTCTTTGTTATCAATGGCAAAACATAAAGAACTGTCTTCAGCCACGTTAACAACTTCAGTTTTTTGACCTGCTGAATTTTCAAGAAAGAACTCAGTAATAACCGCTTTTTTATTGCCAGATTCAGATTTACCATTTTCTGCATTTATAGCATTCTGTTCTGAACTTTTAGAAAGCTTAGCATTATACAAGTTCATCACATCTGTAGGAGCGCCATCGGCAAGAACTTTACCTTTATCCAATAAAATCGCTCGGGTACAGATATTAGCTATGGCAGCCTGATCATGGGAAACGATGAGCAGAGTTGTACCCTGTGCTTTAAACTCTCTGATTCTGTTAAAGCATTTGGCCTGAAAATAAGCATCCCCTACCGAAAGTGCTTCATCCACGATGAGCAACTCTGGTCTGACGGCAGTCGCGACAGCAAATGCCAGTCTGACTTGCATCCCGCTTGAATAGGTTCTGACGGGTTGATCTATATATTCGTTTATTTCTGCAAATGCTTCTATCGCTGGCATCAAATCTTTTATTTGAGCGCTATTCAATCCCATTAACTGGCCAGACATATACACATTGTCTCTACCAGTAAAATCAGGATGAAAACCCATACCTAACTCAAGCAAAGCTGCCACTCTTCCTGTTACAGACACGCTTCCTGAAGTTGCAACCGTTGTGCCAGTAATAATTTTTAACAGAGTACTTTTGCCAGCACCATTCATTCCAATGATTCCGACAGACTCTCCGGCACCAACATTAAAATTAATACCTTTCAAAATATCGATGGTAGTGTGGCATTTCTTATAACCTAAAGATGCCCATTCGATAAGACGATGGTTTTTTTTAGGGTAGTTTTTATAGCTCTTTGTGACATTATTTACTGAAATTATATTCATCAGAGTTCATCTACCATTTCGCCAGCATGTTTGCGGTAAAGATAAAATGCAGTAATATTAAAAAATATTGCAAGTATCAGTGCTAAAGTTACATGGTCCCATTCAGGGGCTTGATGATTAACAAATATGTTTTGATATCCCATTATGATGCCAGTCATTGGATTCATCAAAAGCCAGTGTCTGGCCCACTCAGGTAGGATATTTATTAGATAAATTACTGGGGTAAACCAAAACCAGAACTGAAGGACAATGCTCATAAATTGGCCTACATCTCTGAAGAAAACATTTAAAACACCAAGTGTAATCCCCAGACCGGTAGCAAAGAGTATTTGAATAGCCAGGAGCGGAATAATATATAGGATTTCAAAGCCAGGGAAATTCCCTGATAAAAGAAGGAAGATTAAATAGAGAGAAAAAATTATCAAAAAGTTCGTAAAAGAAACGCCTATTGAAATAATTGGCAAACAGATTCGCGGGAAGTTAAGTTTCTTTAAATAATTTCCACTATCAACAAATACATTTATTAATCTTGCTACTAATTCTGAGAAAAGGCCCCAGGTCAATAATCCGGCACAAAGATAGATGCTATATGCAAAAGGACCATTGTTATCTGGCATCCTCGCTTTCATCACTTCAGAAAAAATTACAGTATAGACTGTAATCATAGCTAAAGGTTGAAGCACTAACCATGCAGCGCCAAATATACTTGTCTGATATCTGCTCTTAAAATCACGTATTATACTGTTTAATATAAAATCACGATATCCGGCCGCAGCCATTAATGACTTTATCATTTATTATTTCCTTGAATAACATCAATCAATTTTTTGGTATTTAATTCCATTTCACGTAAGCATCCCCGACTCTCAACATTGATTCTTAACAGAGGCTCGGTATTAGAGTTTCTTACGTTTACTCTCCATTTTTCAAATTCAATGCTTACTCCGTCAATATAGTTTTCATTGACACAGTCTTTTAAATATTCGGCCTTAATAGTTTCAATAACTTTGAAAGTATCTTTCACTTTAAAGTTAATCTCACCGCTGCATGGAAACGCCTTCATTCTTTCCGAAACCAGTCCGGAAAGTGTCTCCCCTTTCACTGCCAGCAGTTCTGCCACCAGCAGCCATGGAATCATACCGCTGTCGCAGTAAGCGAAGTCACGGAAATAGTGGTGCGCACTCATCTCACCACCGTAAACCGCGTCTTCTTCACGCATGCGCTCTTTGATAAACGCATGACCGGTTTTAGACATCACCGGAATACCACCCGCTTTGGTCACCACATCAATCGTGTTCCAGGTCAGACGTGGATCGTGAATGATTTTCGCTCCTGGCTCTTTCTTGAGGAAAGCTTCGGCTAACAGCCCAACGATGTAGTAACCCTCAATGAACTCTGCATTCTCATCAAACAGGAAGCAGCGATCAAAGTCACCGTCGAAGGCGATACCCATATCGGCCTGATGCTCACGCACCGCATCAGAAGTGTCTTTGCGACACTCCGGCAGCAGCGGATTTGGAATACCATTCGGGAAGTTACCGTCTGCTTCATGATGTACTTTGATGAACGTTACTGGCGCATTCGCCTGCTTAAAGCGTTTTTCAATTTCATCAATGATATGACCTGCAGCACCGTTACCGGAGTTGATCACCAGCTTCATTGGTTTAGTGAAGTTGCTCAGGTCGATGTAACCCATCAGGTGATCGACATAGGCATCCAGCACAGAAATCTGTTTATAGCTGCCGCGCTTACTCTCTTCTACCGGAGCAAAGTCATTCGCTTCAGCCAGGCGCTGCACGTCACGCAGACCGGTATCACCACTGACCGGGCGAGCACCTTCCCGTACCAGTTTCATGCCGTTGTAGTTCATCGGGTTGTGGCTGGCAGTCACTTCAATGCCACCATCAATCCCTAAATGAAACGTGGCGAAATAGATCTCTTCTGTTCCGCTCATACCAATGTCGAGCACATCGGTGCCCGCATCCCGCAGTCCATTAGCCAGTGCCAGCTTTAACGACTCGCTGGTCAGTCGGACATCACCGCCCACCACGATCGTTTTTGGCCGGATAAATTCACCATAGGCGCGACCAATGCGGTAAGCGATGTCTTCATTCAGTTCAGTGCCTAACTCGCCGCGGATGTCATAAGCTTTAAAACAGGTCAGTGCTGCCATGATCGTGTCTGTCCTTACTTACTTGCAAACTGTTGTTTAATCAAAATGAGGTCGTCATCACCAAGGTAAGAACCCGACTGGATTTCCAGAAGTTCCAGGGGAATTTTGCCTGGATTTTCTAACGTATGCGGGTGACCGATTGGAATAAAGGTTGACTGGTTTTCTGTCAGCAGCAGGGTTTTATCCTGAATAGTGACTTTCGCTGTGCCTGAGAGGATCACCCAGTGTTCGGTGCGGTGATAATGCATCTGCAGTTCGAAGGCTTCACCCGGCTTAACCGTGATGCGGTTAACGTTAAAACGGCCAGTGTTAACCACCAGATCGCAACGTCCCCATGGCCAGTAAGTTTCACGATGGCGGCGATATTCGCTGCGGCACTCGTTTTTCAGGAACTCAACCACCCGCTTAACATCCTGTACCTGGTCTTTACGTGCAACCAGCACAGCATCTTTGGTGTTCACAATGACCAGGTTTTCAACGCCGATGGCGGCAACCAGTTGATCTTCACTGTTGATGTAGCAGTTTTTGGTGTTGTGCAGGAAGGTATCGCCCTTCAGCGAGTTGCCGTGAGCGTCTTTGTCGTTTACTTCCCACAGTGCAGACCATGAACCGACATCACTCCATCCGGCTGCCAGCGGGACGACCACAGCGGCATCGGTCTGTTCCATTACTGCGTAATCCACTGACTCGTCAGGACAGGCGATAAAGTCATCTTTATCAATACTGATGAAATCATTGCCTTCTTTCACGTTAGCCATGGCGCGACGGCAGGCTTCCAGAATATCCGGACGGAATTTCTCCAGTTCCTGCAGATAGCGTTTAGCCCGGAACATGAACATGCCACTGTTCCAGTAGTATTCACCGGACTCAAGATACTGCTCAGCGGTGCTCTGATTCGGTTTTTCAACAAAGCGCTGAACCTGATAAGGGCCGCTTTCTGCGCCTGGCAGTGCTTCGCCACGCTGAATGTAGCCATAGCCGGTTTCCGGACCGGTTGGCACGATACCAAAAGTCACCAGCTTGCCCTGTTTGGCATAGGCGGTGGCGACTTTGATAGCCTGATGAAACGCAGCACGGTCTTCAATCACGTGATCGGCGGCCAGCACCAGCAGAACCGGATCATCACCCTGCTCTACGGCGTTCAGCGCAGCCAGCGCGATGGCCGGAGCAGTGTTACGCCCTACCGGTTCGAGAATGATGTTATGGGACAGCTTGTTAATTTGTCGCAACTGCTCGGCAACCAGGAAACGATGCTCCTCGTTACAGATGACCATCGGTGCGCGCGCTTCGACGCCGCTCAGACGATTAACCGTCTCCTGCAGCATGGAGTGCTCACCGTGCAGACAGATGAACTGTTTTGGGTAAAGTTCGCGGGAAAGGGGCCATAAGCGGCTGCCGGTTCCTCCGGCCATGATTACGGGAAGTAACATTCCACATCCTCTAACAAATTTAAACATGCTATGCATATAAGCGGGTCAATTTTTATTCATTATGAATAAACAGCCACGCTACCGCCCCTGGCTTGCAGCAACCAATGCGCTGTGTGATAGGAATCTTACCTTCACAGGTTAGCTTGTCGATGCGCTGATTATATTTTATTCAATCGCATACGGGTTCCGGGATAACACCAAATAGTACATTTTGTGCGGCAAAAATAATATGCCTAATCTTTCATTGCCACTGACAAAACTTAAGAGTGACTAAACATTGATCTCATACTGCATGAGTAAATGTAATCACTGGCAAAACAGCATAGTAGCGTATGAGGAATCGCGCTTTGCGCCTCTTCACACAGTCGGATTAGCCGCTATTGTGATTAAACGCTACAGAAGCCAGACCAGGATAATTCCGTATTAGGTCATCAGTCAGTCACAATCTGGCATTGAGGTGAGGAGAGTGAGCAGGAATATGCAATTTCTCTTAATGCAGGCACAAAAAAACCCGGCCTGAGCCGGGTTTTTTTTATTTCATCGCAGACTACCGAAACCCATCCGGGTTCTTGCTCTGCCAGTTCCACGTATCGCGCATCATCTCATCGATGCCGCGCGTCACGCGCCAGTCGAGCGTGGTGTTTGCCAGTGACGCATCGGCCCAGAATGCAGGCAGGTCGCCATCGCGACGTGGCTTTATCTCAAACGGGATCGCCTTGCCGGATGCCTTCTCAAAGGCTTTGATCATCTCCAGCACCGAGACGCCTTTGCCGCCGCCCAGGTTAAAGGCGGTGTAGCCCTCAACTTTACTCAGATAATCCAGCGCTTTCAGATGCCCTTCCGCCAGGTCAACGACATGGATGTAGTCACGCAGACAGGTGCCGTCTGGCGTATCGTAATCACCGCCAAACACGCCCAGCTTCTCCAGACGGCCAATTGCGACCTGTGCAATGTACGGCAGCAGGTTGTTTGGGATGCCCGCCGGATCTTCACCGATTTCGCCTGACTCATGCGCGCCCACCGGATTGAAGTAACGCAGGGCAATCGCCTTGAACTTCGGCTCAGCTTTGGCGAAGTCGCGCATCACGAATTCGGTCATCAGCTTAGAGGTGCCGTATGGACTGGTGGTGCCGCCAATCGGCGTGGTCTCAACGTAAGGAACCGGGGCATCTGCGCCATAAACTGTTGCTGATGAACTGAAGATGAAGTTCCAGACGCCGGCATCACGCATCTCTTCCAGCAGCACCACGGTGCCCGCGACGTTGTTCTCGTAGTACTCCAGCGGCATACGTGTGGATTCACCGACTGCTTTAAGCGCAGCAAAGTGGATTACGGCTGAAATGCTGTTGGATGCAAACAGGTCACGCAGACAGGCGCGATCACGGATATCGCCTTCAACGAAGGTCGCTTTTTTGCCTGCCAGTTTCTCAACGCGGTTAATCGCTTCGCGTGAGGCATTGCAGAGGTTATCCAGAACCACAACATCATCACCGCGCTGCAACAGCGCCAGTACCGTATGGGAGCCGATATACCCTGCTCCGCCCGTGACTAAAATTGCCATGTGAGCTCCTTTCAATCTGCCGCGCAGGACGCGGCAAATAAATTACTGTTGTTTTGCGAGGATGGTCTGGATAGCTTCGCGGAAATCGCGACCCTGCGCGTTGCTGCGCAGGCCGTAAGAGACAAACGCCTGCATGTAACCGAGCTTACGACCGCAGTCAAAACTGTGACCGGTCAGCAGCGAAACATCAACGGTTTTATGTTTGCTCAGGCTGGCGATGGCATCGGTCAGCTGGATACGGCCCCACGCGCCTGGCTCAGTGCGCTCCAGTTCGGCCCAGATATCAGCAGAGAGGACATAGCGGCCTACCGCAGCCAGGTCAGAGTTCAGTCCGGCGGTATCTTCAGGCTTCTCAACGAAATCGGTAATGGTGCTGATGTCGCCAGGGTGATCAATCGGCTCTGCAGTGGTGATTACCGAGTACTCAGTGAGATTGGACGCGGGCATATGCTGTGCCAGGACCTGGCTGTGGCCGGTCTCTTCAAAACGGGCAACCATCGCCGCAAGGTTATAACGCATGTGGTCAGCGGTAGAATCATCCAGCAGCACGTCAGGCAGCACGACCACAAACGGATTATCACCGATCATCGGACGGGCACAGAGAATCGAGTGGCCCAGACCCAGCGGCTGCGCCTGGCGCACGTTCATGATGGTTACGCCTGGCGGGCAGATAGACTGCACTTCGCTCAGCAGCTGACGCTTCACGCGCGCTTCCAGCAGCGCTTCGAGCTCATAGGTGGTGTCGAAATGGTTTTCTACGGCATTTTTCGATGCATGCGTGACCAGCACAATCTCTTTAATACCCGCGGCAACACACTCGTCAATGATGTACTGGATCATCGGTTTGTCGACGACAGGCAGCATCTCTTTCGGAATGGCTTTAGTCGCAGGGAGCATATGCATACCGAGGCCCGCAACCGGGATTACTGCTTTAAGCTTGGTCATATTTATTCCGTTTAATAAAATGAAGATGTGGGTCGATTATGCAGGATCGGCCGGAAGAGCAAGTATAATCTTTATCTGAAAATCGGACAGTAACTCTCTGTCATAACTTGGAAATTCGGCATTTTGCCCATTGCCAGCAACGGCATAAACTGAATAAAGACAATCAGTAATCGAATATCGCCTCTGTTATTTCCACACCGGGTCGCCGCACGGCTGAGACCAGCCATAAATGAAAACGGGCGACCCTGAGGCCGCCCGTTGATATAACGCAATTGTGATTACAACCAGCCTTCAAACCACTCCGGCATCACAAAAAGATTAAAGTGATTGACCAGCAGCATTATGCCGACAAATACCACCGACACCGCCACCCACTGCCGGGCATAAGGGATAAACCGAATGCCAATCACCGGCTTAATAAAGAACGGATGAGCCAGTGCCGAGATCAGAATCTGCGAGATGGAGAGCGTCAGCGCCACATAGAGCACGTTCGGCCAGATAAAGGTGGTTGCCAGCACCGCCAGAACCACAATACTCGCCACGATGTTCCAGTAGAACTCAACGTTGGTCCGTCCATTGGCCTGGGAAATCGCTCCGGTCAGTCCGCCCATCGGCCGCAGCATACCAAACAGCAGCATCAGCGGAATCAGATGATAGACCTGCTCGTGGGATGCGCCGTAGAGCACACGAACGATAACCGGCGAGAAGATGCCAATCACCAGGTACATCGCGCTGCTGAACAGCATGATCCCCAGCGTGCCTTTGAGGAACAGCTTCTTCAGCTGCTCGGCATCGTGCTGCTTCTCTGCAAAGCGCGGTAGTGCCAGGCGGTTAATCACCGGCGTCACCAGCTTCAGCGGTTGCAGCACCAGCTCTTTCGCCAGCGAGTAAACACCCAGCATCTCTGCGCCCATCACTTTACCGACCACCAGCGCATCGGCCTGGGTACGCAGCTGGTTAATGGTCTGCGAGCCGAGCTGATAACTGCCGTAGCGAATCGCGCCAATAAAGGTCGCTTTATCGAACTCCCAGGTCGGACGCCATGACTTCTCACCCAGCGCAATCATGCAGAGGATGCGGGTAAAGGCGTTGATGAACAGACCGAGAATCGCCGCCGCTACGGTGAGCGAAGTGAACTCCAGCATCGCCACCACACAGAGGAAGGCAAACAGCTTGGTGCCCATCTCAATCTTCGCCAGCGAAACCATCCGCTTGGTTTTGATGTAGTGCGCCTGATACTGCGACAGATGCCCCAGCACCAGGAAGTTGAGGCTGGTCAGCATGATCAGACCCACCAGCTCCGGCAGGTGATAGAACCAGGAGACCGGGAAGGCGATCAGCAGCATGATCAGGCCAGTACACAAGCTGAGTGAGACGTTCACCCAGTAGATAGTGCTCTGCTCACGACGGGTAATGTTCTGGCGATGCACCAGATAACTGCTCATCCCCATATCCTGCAGCACACCCGCCACCGCCAGGATGGCGTTGATGATGGCTAACAGACCCAGCTCGTGGGTTTCCAGTTTGCGGGCGAGAAAGCTTAGCTGTGCAACCTGCAGCACTGCCGAGAAGCAGGTGCTGCCGAACAGCCAAATCGCCTGTGACTTAAATCCACTCACACCAGTCGCTCCAGAATCTGTGCCAGTTCGCCGTAGGCGATATGCTGATTAAATTCAGTCTCAACTTTGTGACGGGCGGCCGCGACCACGGGCGCCACATCCACTTCCCCCTGAGAGAGCTTCAGCAGCGTCTCCGCCAGCGCCTCAGGATCGTCCTCTTCCACCAGCCAGCCAGAAACGTTGTTTTCGATCAGCTCCGGAATGCCGCTGTGGAAGGTTGAGACCACCGGCAGGCCGACCGCCATCGCCTCCATCAGTGCAACCGGAATACCTTCCATATCGCCATCTGCGGCGGTTTTGGAGGGCAGCAGGAAGATGTCAGCCTCACTCAGCGCGCGACGGATCTCCTCCTGCGGTTTAAAGCCCGGCATGCTGACGCAATCTTCCATCCCCTCGCGGGCGATGAAATCACGCATCATCTCATCCTGATCGCCGTTACCGATAATGGTGTACTGAAACTGACCGCCACGCTGCTTCAGGATGGCGCTGGCTTTGACCGCCACATCCAGCCCTTTCTTCTCGGTCAGACGAGCCACCGAAACGATACGCAGCGGCGTCTGAAACGCCTGGCGCGGCTGGAAGTTAAACTTCTCCGGCTCAATGCCCATACGCGTAACGTGAATTTTTTCCGGCGGGCAGCCCATCTCAATCAGCTTATTCTTCCACAGATTGCTGATAGGCAGCATCAGCTCACTCTGGCGGAACAGATTCACATAGTCGAGTTTGTGCTCTTCCAGAATGTGACGACGGGAAATATCGGCGCCGTGAAACACGGTCGCCTGTTTACCCTTGAGCACGCCCAGCTCACGCAGCTTGTTCGCCAGCGCACCGGCATAGCCGAAATGCACCAGGAAAACATCTGCGGTGAAGGTCTGTTTAGCATTCGCCACAATCGACGGCAGCAGCAGTTTGCTGGACTGTGCGCCATAACGGCGCACATTCAGCGAACGCAGCAGCGACGGCTTCGTCACTTTTGGCAGCACCAGCTTGATGCGCTGGTTCAGCTTATCGACAATCGAGATCTTCTCTTCCGGCAGCAGATAATGCGTCTTCGCCGCCAGACCATACTCATCAAAAGCGGCATGCCGGTTCACTAAATCGCCGGGAAAGACTGAAATAATCTCCACCTCGTAACCGGCATCAATAAAGTGGGTTACCTGATTTAATACGAATGTCTCAGAGGCAACCGGGAAACGCATGGTGAAAAAAGTCAGTTTCATCACATTACCCTAATACTTTGAGAATCTCTTCAGTGATCCGGTTGCCAATTTCCCTTTCATTCGCAACGGCCGTGTCGACCTTGAGCTTGATGTTGTCGTAATCGGCAAGCACAGTTTTCACCTTGTCGATTAGCGAGCCATCCATCAGGCTTTTCACATCGGTTGCCATCTGCGGCAGACCAAGCTGGTTCATCACACCCATCGACTTGTGCTCGTAGTTGATCGCCACAGCCGGGGTGCCAAAGTTCATGGAGATAATCGCCGAGTGCAGGCGGGTACCAATGGTCAGATGACAATGATTCAGCAGGATGCCCAGTTCCAGGTCATTAAACTCATCCATAATGACATTGTAATGTTCAGGCTGCGTCACGTGGTCACGCAGGGTCAGTGCAACCATGCGGTCATCTTTGGCATAGCTGTCGATGCCGGTACAGGTTGAGAACGCCACAACCTGATAGCCTTCAGCAATCATGGCATTGATCACCCGGCCAAATGCCGCTTCATACTCTTTCTGCGTCACACCCAGACGTTTATCAAACGGTGCCAGTTCACGCACGGTGATCGCGATGGTTTTACGGCCATCGATAATGCCCTGCCAGTAGAGCAGGTTATGGCTCGGATTTTCGACTTCGCGTGCCCGCACCAGGAAAGCGGTATCAACGCCAGACGCGACTTTAGAGCTGGTCACGCCATCGCGCTTCATCAGGTCAAGACTGACCGATTCACGCAGCACCAGGCTGTCGACCCGATCAAAGACAAAGTTTGCCAGCGCATTGACGCGCGGGTTCTGGAACGGCCCCACCGAGTGACCGATCAGGTAGATCGGCTTTTTCGCCATCAGTGCACAGAGGGCATGGTCAAACTGGGTCACACCATAGAGGTCAACGAAGAACGATCCGCCAACCTGAATAATCGCATCATATTTTGCCAGACTGTCAGTAAACGCCTTCAGGTGCGGGGGTACAGCGAACGACTTAAAGATCCCACCCTTGCCCAGATGCGCCATCATGATATCAGGCATCAGGCGGTTCGCGACTTTACGCTTGAACGAACCGACCAGACCTTTACCTGATTTGCTGTTGTGCAGATACAGCGCATCCTGCTTAATATCCTGCTGAAGCAGATAACCGGAGCTGGTTGGATAACGGCTTATAACATCAATTTCTAAATCACTGCGTGCAGACTTCATTGAATCAATCAGTCCACGAAGAATCGCGCCATCCCCGCGATTTCCACACGTATGGTTACCCACCAATAAAATTTTCATAACAACTCCGAATGAATTTTTTTAATTCTGTAAGCCGCCCAGATCCGCAATGGGCAAAATGAACTCTGTTTAAAGTAATGCTTTACGGGATAACGCACCCAAAGGTAGTGCTCCTGTTAAAACCGGCCGCCTCCATTGTGGCGGCCGTGATGCAAGGTGTTACGACTTGATTGCGAAGTAAGGCAGTGCGACCTGTTTGCCGTTGATCACGACGGAAACAAAACCTTCTGGCTTGCTGGTATCGACCTGATCGGCGGAGAGCGGACGGGAAGCCATCAGCAGGTCGCCCTGTTCATTAGCGCCCACGCCCGCTTTGCCGTTGTGCAGGCTGAAGCGCTGCGGCGCGCGTTTAGTCGCGTCGCCCGCCGGAGGATTGCCCTTCTCCATCTTCGCGTTAACGCGCGCACAGCGACCGGTGACAAAGCGATCTTTACCGGTGGTTTTCACCAGCACGGCCACCGACGGCGTCCAGCCCGCCAGTTTGACGAAGATGCGGACATCGGTGTCATGCTCAGCCACATAGCGCACATCGACAATCGGGCTGCTGCCTTCGGCCGACCAGCTCGCTTCAGAGCGATCTTTTTTGCGCTGTACGTGGATCATCGCGCGGCCACCGGTGGTCTTGTCACCGATCAGGTCCATCAGCGGCTTATCGCCACTGCCGTTACTGAACTGCGACTGACCAAAAATTTCGATCTCCCACGAATCACCCACCGTCGGGGAGTAGAGACTGCCGAGATCAAACCAGGTTTCCTGATTCGTGTTGTTCTCTAAACGCCAGCGCGAGGTGATGTAGTTGTACTTCAGGCTGCCATCGAGCGCGACGCCATAGGACTCCACGCGGGTCGATCCCATCTCCCAGATGCTGAGCAGACGGTCGCCCTGCATGGAGTTGTCGATCCAGCTGCCCGACTGCAGGCTGGTCTGCCGCATATTCAGGCGCGTGTTATGCGCGATCAGCGGATTCTTACAATCCTCCAGGCTCAGCGCATCGACAATCCACTGGCCGTTGGAGAGATCGCCTGGATTATCACAGTGCTCAATCCAGCCGTTATGGATAATCGACTGGCCGCAGCGCGGCAGATTGAGGACTTTGCCACCACGACAGTACTGCGCATTGAAGTTCGACAGCTCAATCGCGGTGCTGTGGTCCCATTTGCCCTGCTTCTGACCTGACCAGCCCGATTTGATCACATCGCCGCTGCAGCGTGAGGCGTACCACTGGTCGATTTTACAATCCAGAGTATCCTGCAGGCTGATGGCGGTGCCGCCGACTGCGTTAAAGCGCAGGCAGGCACCACGGAAATATTGCCCGCCAGGGCAGTTGTTATGGAAAAAGCCCTGCTTGTTGGGGCTTTTATCGCTGTTGCCGTTAAAGTTCAGGTTGGAAAGCTCAACCCGACGGGCATTCATCTCAAAGACGAACTCTGACTTACCATCCGAGACAATGGTGGTCGCCGGGAAGTAGCCGAAGTTTACCATCGCACCGGACATGCGGAAGAAGTTGAGATACTTATCGCCAAGGTTACAGGCTGAGACCATAAAGGTCCCGGCCGGGAACTGGACGCAGATCTGCTGGTTAGCCTGCTGTGACCACTGGAACATCGCCATAATGGCGGGCGCCGTATCGGTTTTGCCATCGGCAATCGCACCGAAATCAAACA
Source organism: Pantoea sp. RG18 (assembly GCF_025910075.1). Lineage (NCBI taxonomy): Bacteria > Pseudomonadati > Pseudomonadota > Gammaproteobacteria > Enterobacterales > Erwiniaceae > Pantoea > Pantoea sp. RG18. The sequence continues at coordinate 346,423 of NZ_JAPCIL010000002.1, read as the reverse complement.
GGGTCAGGCGGTTAAAATCGTCTACCACGCGACGCCAGGAAAAGCCCTCACCGGCAAAGTTTACGCCGCCATCATTCTGAGCGGGCTGGAAGCTGCCGACAAACTCGCCGCCGCCGACTTCCCGTCCTTCATGCCAGCTTTTCAGCTTAACCTTAGCCCCTTCAAACAGCGGACGGGTTTTGCGTAACTCCGCTACGGACGGGATCTCACCAATCAGCTGATAACCTGCTGGCTGCGCCAGACGCTGGCTGAAATCTGCAGCGCCCGGACGGCTGACATCTGCGATGTTGAACAGCGTCTGACCGCTGCTGTCCTCGACTGCCATCGAATGCGACGGATTGGCAATCAGCGCAGCATTGTCCTGAATAAACTGGGCAAAGTTACCTTTGTTCAGCGCGATAGGCTGAGCAATCTCCGACACTTTGCCGCTGGCATCACGCAGGAAGACCGGGATCTGGTTGCCCGGTTTGCTGGCATCTGCACCTGCTTTACCAATCCAGAGTTTGCCTTCAAAACCCTGCCAGAACTGCGGTGGCATGGCGTAGACATTTTCCGGGGTCAGAATTGGCACGTCGCCTTTAGGCACGTCAGTGGCATCAACCGGCTTCAGGGCGATACCGTTACTTTTTGCAGCGTAGCTGGAAAAGGTGCTCACGGAGAGAGCCCCCACCAGAGCGGAGGCGGCGGTCTGTAAAACTTCTCTTCTTTTCATGCATCAATTCCCGTAGTCAATAAGGCCATTGGCCATGGCGGTGTCCCTGAGGCACGTCGCAAGTGAGCTTTTCCAGCTCCGGTTAAACCAGTGACAGCCAGCTTTGCTTAATCTGATTACCGTCGAATTTCAGCGCGGTCTGTTTCGTTTTTTCGCTCATGGCATAGAACAGCGCGTCATCGCTGGCGAGCTGCTCCATTCGGGCCAGAAACGTGGCTTTGTCGTTCATCGGAACCAGGAAACCATCTTCACCGTGATTGATGATCTCCTGTGGACCGGTCGGGCAGTCATATGCCACTACCGGCAGTGACCAGGATTTTGCTTCCAGCAGCACCAGTGGCAATCCTTCGTAGCGCGAGGTCATCAGCGCCATATCGCTGTCGCGATAGTAGTCGTTGATATTGCTGACCTTACCGACAAACTTCACGCTGTCGGTGATGCCCAGCACCGCCGCCTGGTCATGCAACTGTTGACGCAGTTCACCGTCACCGGCAATCACCAGCGTCCAGTCAGGATGGCTGCGGGCGAAGTCGCGCCAGATATCCAGCATCAGGTCAAAGCCCTTCTGGTTATCCAGACGGCCTACGGCCAGCGCCTGGCGATGACGGGTCTGGCGCTGATAGTCTTTGTAAACCACCGGGTTGGGGATTTGCTTGCTGGGAATGCGCCAGCGGCTGAACACCTGATGATCTTTGTCGGTCAGAACAATCACGCGGTCGTAGTAGCGCAGCAGCAGAAACTTGAGGAACTTAATCGGTTTGCTGAAGGAGTTAATGGCGATGTGTTCGCAGGCGTAGGCTTTGCCCCGCTTCTTCTTCATCGCCAGCAGATTCCAGAAAGCGAACATCACGCTCAGGCGACCCATGCTGATCAGGAAGACGGTATCGAAACCCTCTTCGTGAATCCGGGCAACCGCGCTTTTGATCGGATTGCTCTGCCCTTCAAAGCTGACGATCTGTTTGACGTGCTCAAACGGGTAAAAGGTTTTTCCACTGCCTTCCAGCGAGTAGATGGTGACTTCATGGGTCTCGCCAAGACACTCTGACATGAAGTTACAGATGTTCTCGGTGCCCGCATACGAATAAGCATCTTTGATCACCAGGACAATTTTTTTCATGAAACGCTATCCACCTCAAATTTTAAAGACAATCCTGCCGACAGGCTTAACGATGCTTAAGGGTAAACAGCACACCATTCACCATATACCAGGCGTAATAGTAATAGATTTTTAAAGGATTGTTTTTATAGATAATTCTTAATAATTCAAGGTGCCACTGGGCCGCTTTGTTCTTATTACGGGAAAGGGAATCGCCTAATTCGTAATAGTTGACCAGAATCGTCTGAATTACGCGTGCCTGCTTATAGCGGGTGAATAATTCATACAAAAACAGGAAATCTTCGTGGCCTTTGCGCTGGAAGAAAAGCCCCTGCGGCGGGCGACGGAAACAGACGGAGGAGAAGCAGACGCGATACTGCTTCTTCACAAAGTTTTCCTGCTGCAGGTAAGGTTTGCCGTAGGTAATGTCGTGCTCAGCCTTGCGGGTTTTATAGTGATATTCGGTAATCACAAAATCATCACCGGCCGCGATGGCAGCGACCTGCTGGGTCAGCTTATCCGCATGCCACTCATCGTCGCTGTCGAGAAAGGCAATAATCTCTTCAGTGGCCGCGCGCAGCCCGACGTTTCGGGTCTCTGCTGCGCCCATGTTGACCGCGTTATCCAGAATGGTAATGCGCGGATCCTGACAATGCTCACGCACAAATTCCAGCGAATCATCGGTCGATTTATCGTTGACCAGATAGAGATGCCAGTCGGTATAGTGCTGATTGATAACCGATTGCACAGCGCGTAACACCGTCTGACGTGCATTATACATAGGCATGACAATGCCAACGGTTCCAACAGAAGTATTCATCTTCAACCCTGAATTGATCGTAAAAAGAGTCGCTCCTGGCATCAGGAGCAGAGCGAGGCGCGGCGCGCGTCAGGAGATCGCTTTCTCACCGCCGAAACGTGCTTTGACCTTGTCTTTAACCCGGTTCATAAAATAAGCACGGTTGTCTTTGTTGGTGAGGAAGAAGTAGCGCGCAAAGCTCAGGCTTGCCATCAGCGACTTACCATCCATCTTGTAGCGCAGCGGCAGCTTAAAAGCTTTGTAGGTGTGGATGTCACGCGGGGTCAGATGCGGCTTCATGCTATCGAGCCAGAACATCGAGTAGTTCACCGATTCGCCTTTGTGTTTCGAGCCAAACTTAGTGACCAGGTGGTAGTTCGCCAGCGGTGCGGCGATCATCACAAAGTCATAGCCCATGCGGTCGGCACGAATGCAGAAATCATAGTCCTGATGACGGATGTAGCGGGTATCGAACTGAATTTTCGCCGCGTCTTCCCGCTTCAGCACAATGGTGCTGGTCTGGATAAAGCCGTAGCAGCCGAACAGATACTCCGCGACCGTTTCATTGTTGCCTGGCGGCTGCATCGGCATCACTTTCAGGAACGTGCCATCCTGATAGATATTCACCTGGCTGAAAATGACGAAATTCTTTTTGCCCTGCGCGTCCAGCTGAGCAATTTTTTCGCTCACCTGCTGCAGTTTGTCCGCCGCCCACTCATCATCGGCGTCAAGGAAGCTGACGTAGTCACCGGTCGCCAGCTCAATGCCTTTGTTACGTGCACCGGCTCCGTTGAGTTTGACCTCGGAGAGCACCAGATTGATATCGAGATCCCGGTAGCGTTCGCTGCGCACCACATCCGCCAGCGCGGCGGCATCCGCAGATTTATCATCAACGATGATGACTTCGAAATTGCGATACGTTTGTGCTTTAACGCAATCCAGCGTCGTGACAATCGATTCTGACGCGTTATAAGCCGGAATTACGATGGAGAAACGAATGTCCTTCATTGCCAGCACCTCATTAAAGTAGTTCAAAAATAAACAGTTCATTCGACAACGGTCGATGAAAAACCTGTGTTCTGACCGGCGACCGCCCCTGGGTGAAACTCGTCATCCAGAGGCGGTCGTCAGATTGATTAGTGGATCAGCCAAAACTCCCGCGCCACTTCATAACCGGTAACGGCCTGTTTGGTTGAAATGGTGTTGTAGTAGAGGTAATAGAGCAGGAAGAACACCAGCATGGCATACAGCGCTGGCTTCCAGGATCGCCTTGCCTGATAAATCAGCGAGGTCAGGATGATCGGCTCAACCTGCTGCAGATAGTTGGACAGGCGCGAACCTGACGGGAAGTTGTACAGGAAGATCCTGATCGCCCCGCCGATGGCAAAACTTAAAATCAGCAGATAGTTAAGGCGATACTGGGCGTAATTCTCGCGCTTCAGCTTATCGGTCAGCATGAAATAGAAGAAGACGAACACCAGCATGATGTTTTTCAGGTTCGATACGGCCAGGATGCTGCCACCCATTGCATAGGAGGGGTCATTGTTATAGCCCGATGCCCTCTCTCCCAGCGATCCCAGATGACCGGCAATCAGGGCAATAAAGCCCGAGCCACCCACAACCGATAGCGGCAGACTGGCAACGATGATAATGACCGGCCACCAGCGCCAGTCCCGGATAAACAGGAACGGCACAAGCGTCACCACCATGACACCGGTGTTATGGCTCGTGAACGACAGAATAAAGAAGGCAAATGCCCACCAGTAGCGCTTGAGATAGATCGACCAGAGAACGCCAAGGAACAGCGCAGAACTCAGGCCAAAGCGAATCTGGTTAATGTCTTTGTTGATAAAGATGTGCGCCGAATAGAGCACCAGCGCCAGCACCGGATACGGAGACATCTTCCTGAAAAACCAGGTATTGATGGAAACGGCAATGGCGCAGAAGACAAACAGGAAGATGCTGGCATTGTGCGAAAACAGGCTGGTGAGCCAGGCCATCGCAAAAATCAGCGGTTCGTAACGGAAAAACGCAACGGTATTAAAGAAGCCATTAATCTCAATACGTCTTACAAAGTCTTCGAAGAAGCTCCGGTACTGAAAGTCATCCATGCCGGTACCAAGACCGCGTATTCCCCCGAAAATAATCAAAGTCACGGCGGCAAAACAGAGTAGCCAGGTCAGAATATAATTTGTGCGTTCGTCTTTTTTTAGCGCTATTTCAAACAGCGAAAGCAGCAGTAAAAAGCCTGATACATACCAATATGGAGCCATGGTGTGATTCCTTAATTCCACAAGTTCTCATGCCAGCAATAATCACGCTTCGCCTTCCCGACTGGCTTTACAGCGAGTCTGATTGCACGGTCACAAATTGCGTGCGGGCGATGCCTGCTGGTGATGAATTCTGTTGAGTGACGCTCGCCATGCGATTTATAGATGTATCGCTTTTGTGGGTTTGGACAGAATAACCTGTGTAAATTGATGCGTGTCGTCATTCAAAGGGACGATAAAAAGGGGCGGTCAGACCGCCCCCTGTTTTATTGCTCAATGATCAGCTTTTGTTCGTCTTGCCGTAGTCATAGGCGTAGTAGTCATACCCATAGCCATACGCATTAGCGGCTTTGCGCACCACGGCGTTGAGGATCACACCTTTAATCTCAATACCGTTCTGGGCAAAGCGTTTGAAGCTGACGTCTACTTCTTTGGTGGTGTTGGCTTCGAAACGCGCCACCATCAGTGAGGTGCCGGCCAGCTTACCGATGATAGAGGCATCGGTGACGGCCAGGATTGGCGGCGTATCGATTAACACCAGGTCGTAGTTCTTGCTCGCCCACTCCAGCAGCTCACCCATGCGACGATGCATCAGCAGCTCAGACGGGTTCGGCGGAACCTGACCACGTGGCAGGAAGTCGAAACCGTACACGCCCTGCTGAATCAGCGCCGGGCTGAACTCAGTTTTACCGGACAGCACGTTGGACAGACCTGATTTGTTATCTGCGCCCAGCAGTTCGTGGGTATAACCACGACGCATGTCGCCATCGATAAACAGAACACGCTGACCCGCTTTCGCGACCAGGGTCGCCAGGTTGGCACAGATAAAGGTTTTACCAATACCCGGGCTGGCACCGGTGATCATCAGGATGTTGTTTTTCGCTTCCATCATCGCGAAGTGCAGGCTGGTACGCAGGCTACGAATCGCTTCGATGGAGAGGTCAGTCGGATTACCCAGCGCCAGCAGCGTTTCGTGCGGATCGGTTTTCACCTTGCTGCCACGACGCGCCAGGGCTTCGGTATCCTTCTTACGCTGCCAGTCTGACAGTGGAACGCTGGCATAGACATTCATGCCCAGCTCTTCCAGCTGATCCGGGTTCTCGATGCCGTGATGCAGCAGCGCTTTCAGCAGAACCAGACCCACTGACACGAACAGACCGAAAATCAGGCTCGCGGCGATGATCAGCAGCTTCTTCGGTGCAACAGGCGAGTTAGCGGTCTGCGCGCCATCGATGATGCGGACATCACCCACGGTGCTCGCTTTACTGATACCCAGCTCCTGCTGACGGTTCAGCAGCTGCATGTAGATCTCCTGACCAGACTGAACGTCACGGGTCAGACGCAGGATTTCCTGCTGAGTCTGTGGCATGCCAGCAATTTTCTTGTTCAGCTGAGCCTGCTCACCTTCCAGCGTTTTGCGTTTTTCAAGCAGCGCGCGATACGTCGGGTGATCTTTGGTAAACAGCTGAGAGACTTCAGCTTCACGGAAGGTCAGTTCGTTCAGCTGACTCTGCACGCTGACAGAGGAGTCCAGAGCGGATTTCGCTTCCAGTGACAGGTCAACAGATTCGTTCTGACGACGGAAGGTGTTCAGCTTGTCTTCCGCTTCATCCAGCTTGCTGCGCACGGCAGGCAGCTGAGTGCGTAAGAACTCCAGGCTTTTTTCTGCCTGCGCTGACTTGCGTTCAACGTTCTGTAACAGATAGTTATTCACAATCTGGTTCAGCACTTTACTGATCTGCTCTGGATCTTCACCCAGATACTCCAGACCCAGCACGCCGGTATCTTTACCTTTGTCTGCCACGGTCAGGTTAGAGAGCACTGAACGGATCGCCTGCAGGTTATTAAGCTTGGTCACGGTGAAGCTGGTGCCTTCATCAGCGTGAATCTCGCTGACCAGCATGCTGATGTCGCCGTGCGACTCCAGCTGGCCGACTTTACCTTTGAACAGCTCATCGCCATCTTTTGAGACGGTGTAGCTATCCGGACCGGTCACTTCCAGTTCAACGTTACGTTTGTCGATAGTGCGTGGGATTTCCAGGCGCGAAATCGCGATACTGGCGGGTTTGTTGCCCATCAGGCGCGACAGACCTTTACCGATAACCGGGAAATAGTTCTGCTCAACGACGGTATCCAGACCCAGATCGTCAACGGTTTTGCCGATGACCATACGGGATTCCAGAATCTCGATTTCCGTATCAGAGGCTGGTGTCGGTGGCAGAATGCTGTCAATTTCGTTCAGAACGGTGCTGGCATTCTTCTGCTCAACCTGAACTAACGCATCTGCGCTATAAATGGGTGTTGCAAACAGTGTGTAGAGTGTTCCCGCCAGCATGAAAAAAGCGGTAACGGCAACAATGATCCAGCGATGATCAATTAGCTGTCCCACAAGATGCGCCAGATCCCATCCATTCGAATCCTCTCCCGGCGCGGTTCTGACCTTATTTTTTATATTCATGGATAATCCCAACTATCGGCTTAATACGTTCACCCACTTCTGGGTAGCGTTTTCCAGTAATCCGTAAATCTCTTCAAAGGCCTCACGGCTTTTTCTGTACGGATCCGCAATTTCTTTCTGATTGAGCCAGTGCCCAAGCAGCATGGTTTTGCCACGCGCGGCCGGGTCGATGCGATTCACCTGTTCAATATGTCGCTTTTCCATCACCAGAATCAGGTCAACGTTGCGGCACATCTCTGCCGTCAACTGTTGCGCCTCATGTCCTTCCAGCGACAGACCCTGCGCAGCAGCGACTTCAGACGCCGTCTTGTCGGCCGGGTGGCCGACCAGCGCCCCCAGGCCAGCAGAGCGAACGTCTAAATCAGGCAGCGCACGTTTAAACAGGCGCTCTCCGGTAGGAGAGCGGCAGATGTTGCCGACGCAAACGACTAACACGGACTTAATCATGACGGGACCTTAATTACCCCAGGTACGGATACGCGATGCGGCCTGTGTTGCATCGTTGATACCTGCGATGGTCGGTATCAACTGCCCAATCACACGGTTCCAGCGCGTCAGCGGCGTAGAGGTGACATAAACGATGTCGTAAGGCTGGAGCTGGAAATCGGTTCCCATCACCATGGATGCCGCATCTTTGGTGTTCAACTGATAGATGTTGGCAATCTTGTTGCGATCGGTGCCGTGCAGTGGACGGATAACGAATACACCGGTGGCGTCAGAGGTGGTTTGATCCATCCCGGCCGCATTGCCCAGTGCTTCCGCCAGCGTCATGCCGCTACGGTCCATTTTCAGGGTGGTCTGCTGCTTCACTTCACCCATCACGAAGATTTTCAGATCATCGTTACGCGGAACGTAAAGAATATCGCCTGGATAGAGGAGGTGGTTCTGGCTCAGGTCACCATTCTGCATCAGTGCCTGCAGAGAGATGCGCTGTTCACGACCGTTGTGCGTCAGCACCACGTTGCGCCAGTCAGCATCAGCGGCCAGGCCGCCAGCGGCGTTGATCGCATCCAGCACCGTCAACGGAACGTTGGTGATGGGCTGCTGACCAGAAGTGGTCACTGAACCCGTCACATAGGTTTTCTGTGATTTGAACGAGGCGATGCTGACATCAACCTGTGGGCTTTCAATGTACTGAGCCAGACGACGTGACACTTCGTCACGCACTTCGCCGACGGTACGGCCCGCTACACGCACACGACCGATGTAGGGATAGAAAATGGTGCCGTCAGAATGCACCCAGTTACCGGTGTCGCTGGCGCTACGGTACTGACCCGCTGGGGTGGTCAGTTCCGGGTGGTCCCAGACCGTTACGGTCAGGACATCGCCCACACCGATACGGTATTCGTAGTTCTGAATTTCGTTCTGCAGGGCAGGATTCGTCTGAGCCACCAGTGGCTTCGGACGCATCCTTTCAACCAGTGAAGGCGTTAACGGGAAGACGTTGACATATTTATCGATGTCAAAGTTGCTATCCTGCTGTTCAACAACATCTTTTCCTGATGTAGAAAGGTGAGAACCTGGTTCGATCGTACACCCGCTAAGGAATGTGGCGGATACCAGCAAGGGTATCAATTTCATTTTGATTGTAATCATTTAGATCTTCGCTATCAGTTATTTATTGATAGAGGCGAAACCGCCGCTGTGTAAGCGTCCAACAAAAAGTAAATCCTACCTGACTTAAGCACTGAACCTGTCGTTCATTATCCTTGCTCCACTTGTTATAAGTAGCGGCCATCTACCAGGGTGTACCCTGAACGCCACGCATCATAGCGGACTATGGATGCACAGCGATATCCCTGATGATGGCCACTATCAACGACACGCCTGACAACGGCAAAACACCTCTGAGCGCGCATTAACGCGCTCATTCCGACTCACGATTAATAGGCACCATCGCGTTTCAACACCACGCCCACTGTTTTAAACAGAATCGCGATGTCGTTCCACAGTGACCAGTTTTTCACGTACCACGAGTCGAAATAGACGCGGGTTTCATAGTCAACATCATTACGACCGCTGACCTGCCACAATCCCGTCATGCCTGGCTTTGCCATCAGGTAATAATCAACATCACCGGCATAACGACAGAGTTCATCTTCAATGACCGGACGCGGTCCGACCAGACTCATATCACCGCGCACCACGTTCCAGAGCTGAGGGAGCTCATCGAGGCTTGTTTTACGGATGAAGTGGCCCACTTTAGTAATACGTGGATCATTTTTGAGTTTGAAATCTTTATCCCATTCCGCACGGGCAATCGGATCAGTGCGCAGCACCTCTTCCAGCACTTCTTTTGAATTAATGACCATCGAGCGGAATTTCAGGCATTTGAATTTACGGCCATTCATTCCCACACGCTCGTGACCATAAATCGGTGGTCCACCGTCACGACCCACCAGGAAGCCCAGTACCAGCAGCGCTGGCATCAGCATCAGGATAATCGAGAGCGCACCCACGATATCGAATGCCCGCTTCAGGAAGCGCGACGTGCGTTTAGCCAGGTTGTTCTGAACCCGCAGGATCATCACTTCATGGCTGAAGATATAGGCCATGTCGGTACCGTAGAGCGGTACACCACGCAGGGTTGGGATCACTGACACTGAACGGCAGTTGTGCATCGCCAGCGATTTAAGCCAGACATCACGGTACTGACTCTGCTCATACTCAACCGCAACGATAAACTGCGTTTCGCTGTTGGTGAGGCTCCAGAGCTCCTGCTCGTCGCGCAGCACCGGCACGCCGTTCATGATCTCCTGCGGACAGGTTCCATCAACGTCATAGAAGGCGATAACGTCAAAACCCATGACCTCTTCGCTTTGCAGCGCCTGCCAGGCTTCGTGCGCATTTTTGCTGCTGCCGATAATAATGGTCTGTTTTTTCCACAAGCCATTTTTATTCAGCAGACGTTTAGAAAGCGCGCGGCAGGTCGGAATTAAAATCAGCGCCAGGATCCAGGTCAGTAACCAGACGAAACGCGACATCTGCCACTGCGACAGGGCGGTAATCGACAGGTCGATAACAGAAAATATAAGAATGGTACGAAAAACTTCTTTTAATTCGAACCAGAAAGGTTTGCGGTAAGTGTAGTGACGCAGCCTTACCCAGAACCAGCCAATACAAATTACCGACAGACAAATGTGTGTGGCAATTTTTAAATTCATTTCTTTTTCAGAAATATCTGCCAGCGGCGAATCTGACTGCAAATTAATTAGCATCATCGCCAAAAAGAACGCTGCGTTGAAACAAATTAAGTCTGAACATGCCAGCATTAATTTGGTAATAAGACTTTTAAACGTAAATTCTGTATCGCGCATATTTAACTCTTTATTTTATTTCCTTAAACCCGCAACGGCTATCGCCTGTTTAATCATTAAGCGACGAAACCTCTCCAGAGTGAGCCGTTTCTAAGGGGAGCTCCTGCGGCGTTTACGCCAATGATCTTAACCATGAAACCAATAATATCGTGATGAATACCAACAGATTACTCTGACTTAACCACCGCCAGCGCTGCTCACTTTATCAACAAAAACGCGATTCGGGCACGCTACCGCCCTTGGCTGTCGCTGCCAATATCGCTGTCATCATTCATAATGCTCCCCGTAATGTGTTAGCGTTACCGCAACGCATCATACAGACGTTCACAGGCGAATTACTCATTCGTGACATTGCGATTAATGTCGAATAGGTACGCAGATTACGACTCTGGGGCAGAGTTTGCTAACTTGTTGCTATACTAGTTATTACTGGCTTGTTTACAAGCAGGTCCCGCCATCCCTGGACTATTTTAGGAAAAAGACTACCAGCAATTAGTATTGAGGCCTGACGGGCAGTGCAATCCTTTCTTCACAATTCGGATTAATGCCATACTCCCGATGAGATAAATCGCATAAGCCCGACAGGTGAATATCTCTTTCCTGTCAGCCAATGACTAAGAATTATCTCTACTGCGCCCTGTGAAGTTAATCAAAGCGTCACACTATTATGTTCATATTTTGCACGATATAGCGCGGTTATCTGAGAACATGCCCCCTGCCCTGCCATTTGTACGTGGCTTCGCACTCCACTATCATCAGAGAAAACTCAATTTAAGACATTCAGGTGAACAACGCATGCTGGAGGTAATTGCAGATCCCTCGCTATGGGCGGGATTAGTAACGCTAATCCTTCTGGAACTGGTTTTAGGCATCGACAATCTGATCTTCATCGCCATCCTGGTGGAGAAGCTTCCAGGGCCGCTTCGCGACCGCGCGCGCGTGATTGGACTGCTGCTGGCGTTATTGTGCCGATTATTGCTGCTGGCATCGCTTTCCTGGCTGGTTACGCTGAAAGAACCCTGGATTACGCTTGCGGGCCACCCCTTCAGTGCGCGCGATTTACTGCTGCTGACAGGCGGGATTTTCCTGCTATTTAAAGCCACCACAGAGTTGAATGAGCGTCTTGAAGGGGATGATGAGGCCTCCGGTCAACAAAAAGGCGGCGCTAAATTCTGGCCGGTGGTGGCGCAAATCGTGGTGCTGGATGCCATCTTCTCGCTGGATGCGGTGATTACTGCCGTCGGCATGGTTAATGACTTACCGGTCATGATGATTGCGGTCACCATCGCCATTCTGCTGATGCTGCTCGCCAGCAAGCCGTTAACCCGCTTCGTGAACAACCATCCAACGATTGTGATCCTCTGCTTAAGCTTTCTGCTGATGATCGGCTTCAGCCTGGTGGCGGAAGGCTTTGGCTTTGTGATCCCCAAAGGCTACCTCTATGCGGCAATCGGCTTCTCGGTGGTCATTGAGGCACTGAACCAGCTGGCGCACTTTAATCGTCGTCGGGTGCTTTCGGCCGGTCGTCCGCTACGCCAGCGCACGGCGGAAGCGGTGTTACGGCTGCTGCGCGGCGCGGCAGAACCGGCGGAGCTGGATGCGAAAACTTCGTCACTGATTGCTGACAGCGATGACAGCATGCTGTTTAACCGGCAGGAACGGGTGATGATTGCCCGCGTACTGGGCATGGGTCAGCGCCACATTAACAGCATCATGACCTCGCGCCACGACGTCGAACATATCGATCTCAGTGATGATCCGGCAGAGATTATGTCGCGCCTCGACCGCAACCAGCACACGCGAATACTGATTACGGATCACTCCAGCGAACCGCTGGGCGTGGTTCACGTTATCGATCTGCTGCACCAGTCACTGCACCACAATTCCCTCGATTTACGCGCCCTGATTCGACAGCCGCTGGTCTTTCCTGAACGGCTGACGGTGCTGCAGGCGCTGGAACAGTTTCGTCAGGCCCATACTCACTTCGCCTTTGTGGTTGATGAGTTTGGTTCGGTGGAAGGCGTGGTGACGCTGAGCGATGTAATGGAGACCATCGCCGGCAATCTGCCGAATGAGGCGGGTGAAATCGATGCTCGCTACGATATTCAGATTCAGGATGAAGGTCACTGGATTGCTAACGGTCATATGCCGCTGGAAGATCTGGCGCTCTACGTGAAATTGCCGCTCGATGAGCAGGGTGACTATCATACGCTGGCGGGATTACTGATGGATAAGCTGCAACACATCCCTCAGGAAGGCGAAGTGTTGCAACTGGGTGACTATCTGCTGCGAACGCTGCAGGTCGAAAATCATCGGGTGCAGAAAGTCGAGATCCTGCTGCAGCACGATATCAGTTACGAGGTCTGAGCGATTAGCAGGCAGAATGGAATGCGCCCGCTACGGGCGCATGATTTTCTTCAGGTTCTCTTTGTTCTCGCCCTCTTTCTGGCGATCGATCCACTGATTCAGCCGTGATTTCGCTTCACTCTGCAGCCGGTTACGCAGAACGTCATCCACCGGCAGAGAGTATTGCAGGCTGTCCCAGCGACCATACATGCGCAGCGGAACCGGCTGACTGGAGAGCGCCTTCACCAGCGCATCATCGCCATGCCAGCCGCTGATTTTCAGCCCCAGGGTCATATCCAGCTGTTGCTGCACCATGTCAACTTTGCCCGCACCCTGCAGGCCCAGATTCTGTCCGTTGCCATTGATATCGCTGAAGCTGAGTACGCCCTTATTCAGCGCCACCTGTGCGCTAATCGACTCAATCCCCTCATCCACCGCCTGATCGCTGCTGACCTTATCGCTGACCCGCGCCACGGCACGCTGCACCATCTGCTGCAGATTCAGCTGTGCCAGCTTCAGGTTGCTGGCGCTGATGGTCGCCCTGCCCTGCCAGCGACGTTTGGCTGCTTCGACCGTCAGCGTATCACCCGACAGGTCGCCATCCAGACTCAGGTTCCCCTGCACACTTTCCGGCAGTTCAAACGCTTTAAGCAGCGGCTGAATCGCAATTAAACGGAGTTGGGGTTTAAGGCTGACCCGCGTCTCTGGCTGACGGATATCGATACTGCCGGGAATGGAGAAGCTGCCATTGCCCAGCTTGCCGCTGAGCGTCTTCAGCGTCATCACTCCCTGCTGATTGCTGGCGTTCACCGAAAGACTGGTCAGAGAGAGTCCGCGCCATACCGCATTGTCAGCCTGTAACTTCAGCGCCAGATCCAGATCATTCAGCGGAGAGTCGGCGTTGCTGCGTTCCCGCGGCGCAGCAATCACCGGCGAACGGGCCACGGTGGCGTGCTGCACGCCAGGTACGTCAGAGACGGACGCACTGGTGAGTAAATTATCGACGTTAAGGTTGCTGGCTTTCAGATCCAGCGCCAGCTGCTGCGGTGGCGCAATATGGCCACTGCCCTGCCCGGTCAGGGTGCTGTCATTGGCGGTGAGCTGCAGATTACTGAAGGAGAGCTGCTGGCGGTCACCATCCCACTCGCCCTGCAGGCTCAGCGAGCCTTTGATCCCCTGTGCCGGAATATCGGCGCCGGACAACGTGTAATCAAGCTGCTGCAACTGGCCGCTGAGGCGATGGGGATATTGCGCGGCATCCAGCTGGCCTTTGAGATTCAGTGTGGCGTTGCGCTGGTTGCGCATCAGCGTGGTGCTAAGCGACAGCGTCGCCAGCTTGTTCGCGTCCTGTTCCATATTAATGTTGAGGTCGCGGAAATTATACTCGTCGCCGCCTGGCTGCTGCCAGATCAACAGACTGTCTGCTACCCGCAGTTTAGCGATATCAAATGACCAGCCGCTGGAAGGCGAAGCCGGCTCCGCATCACGCGGACCCTGGGGCGCATTTCTGGCACGCTGCGCGCGGCTATCTGGCGTCACCCGCACTATCGCATTTTTCAGCATCACCTGGCTGACGCTGAGCTGATGGGATAACAGTGGCCAGAGATCAACATCCAGCCGCATGTTTTCCGCCGAGACCATCGGCTGGCTGGCACCCGGCGCGGTAAGGCTCATCCGGCCGGCCAGAATGCTGAGCTGAGGCCAGACGTGCCAGCGCAGATCGCTGCTGACCTCAAGGCGATAACCACTGCGTTGTTCGACCTGCTGCACCATATAGGCACGAAAGTCGTTGGGATTGACCAGCAGCACCAGCGCGCTCATTCCCGTTACGACCACCACTAACAGGATGGCCAGCGTGGTTATCACTCTTTTCATTACATCCTCAGATCAGTCTTTGTCGATACGGCTGGCATCAGCGCCCTGCTGACCGCGATATTTCGCATCTTCACGCCGGTTGTAGGGACGCGCAGCCGGGCCTGAAAGCGGTTCAAAACTCAGCGCGCCGATCAACATGCCGGGACGCAGAGCCAGCGGCAGTTTACCTGAATTGTAGAACTCCAGCACGATACGGCCCTGCCAGCCAGGATCGATGCGGTGAGCCGTAACGTGTACCATCAACCCAAGTCGCGCCAGCGATGAACGGCCATCCAGCCAGCCGACCAGATCGTCAGGCAGCGTCACGGACTCCAGCGTCACCGCCAGCGCCAGCTCTCCCGGATGGAGGAAAAAGGCTTCGCCATCAGGCAACACGATCTCATCGCTCATGACCCGATCCAGTGCCGCGCTCACTTCCTGTTTCGGGCCGCTCAGATCGATAAAGGCCGCGGTATGACCGCTGAAGGTGCGGAACTGATTACCCAGACGCACATCGACGGTGGCTCCGTTAATGCGCTCGACCGGCGGGCGTGGCTCAATGGCCAGTTTGCCATTGTCCAGCCAGGCTTCAATATCGCGATCGCATAATCTCATTGCGGTAACTCCATGGCATAAGTGTAGCAAACCGGCATGCTTGCCTGCCGCCGGTCTGCACCACGTCCGGACGGACGTGTGTTATTCAAAAAACTGGTTGATTTTCGCCTTGAGGATATCGATGGCGATACGGTTTTTTCCGCCGCGCGGCACAATGATATCGGCGTACTGTTTTGATGGCTCGATAAACTGCAGGAACATCGGACGCACGGTCTTCTGATACTGACTCATTACCGAATCCATTGAGCGGCCACGCTCATTAACGTCACGTTTCATACGACGCATCAGACAGATGTCGAGCGGCGTGTCCACGAAGATAGAGAAGTTGAGTTCCTGGCGCAGACGGGCATCGGTTAACAGCAGAATGCCTTCAAGGATAATGACCTTTTTTGCGCTCAGATGATGCGTTTGCTGGGTGCGGGTGTGCTCAACGTAGCTGTAGACCGGCAGCTCAATATCCTGACCGGCTTTGACCGCCTGCAGATGCTGCAACAGCAAATCATGATCCATCGCGCTCGGATGGTCATAATTGGTTTTAACCCTCTCTTCCATGGTGAGGTGACTTTGATCTTTGTAATAAGCATCTTCCGGGATGACCCCGATATGCTCGCCACCTACCTGATCACGGATTTCACGATAGAGCGTGCTGGCAATTAAACTTTTACCGGATGCGGAAGCGCCGGCAATGCCTACAATCACGCACTGATGAGACTTGTCAGTCATACTTTTTTAAGACCTGATAACTGGAGCCTGCCACTGGTCACACATTACGCGGGCAGCGGACGGGCCGAAATGGAGAGGGTGTGTTCGCGCTAAGTATAGGGATTTCGGCCTTTTGATGCCAGAGAAATGGCGTCGGCGACTTTTCAGACTTTCTCCTTTGGACGCCACTCATTTCACCGATAAACTAGCGGCACACCATACTATAAAAAAAATGGCCTGCGCGGCGCGCTGTTCAGACAACGCGTGTCGCTAACGTGACGACCGAAGATGCATCAGGAGTGGTATGCACTGGAAGACTTTGACCTATTTTGGCGACAGCATGCTGTTGATTCCAACAGCCGTGATTATTGCGCTGATTTTGCCGTGGAAGAGTGATAATCGTCATACGGTCTTTTACTGGATTGTGGCATTCGGCCTGGCTGGCCTGACCGTCAGCATCTCTAAAATTCTGTTTCTGGGGTTTGGCATCGGCAGCGCCCGCTTTAATTTTACCGGTTTCAGCGGCCACAGCGCCATGTCCGCCACGCTGTGGCCGGTCATGCTATGGCTGATTTCCGGGCGCTGGTCCGCGATGTGGCGCATTGCGGCGATTGGGGTTGGCTATCTGATTCCCCTGATGGTCGGTTTCTCCCGTCTGGTCATCCACGCACACTCAAAAAGTGAGGTGGTCACCGGGCTGCTGCTGGGCTTCACGCTGAGCACGGCGTTTCTGATCTCCCAGCGTCGCACCTCGCTCAAAGGCTTCAGCTGGCCGCAGGTCGGTGCTGCGCTGTTAGTGCCGTTTGTATTGATGAGTCACGGTCGTGTCGCCACCACGCAGCAGTTCCTGGAGCGTTTCGCCGCCAGCCTTGCGGGCATGGAGAAACCCTATACCCGCGCCGATCTTTTCCGCCAGTAATCAACGTGCTGGCAATCAATCTTACCGTGCCCGTCAATTCGCCGAATAACGGGCAATATTGATTTCACCCCTTTTTTCTTTGCCGGATGTGCTAGCATGCAGTGAGAGAATGACTGGTGCCTGATTCGCCATTGTGGAGCGCTGCACCCTGCCGGAAGTCCGCATGACGATAGAGATCCTGTCCCCGCAAAATAGCACGCCAAACCGCTGGCTCTCGGCGCTGCTCCTTGGCTGCGTGGTGTTTGTCCTGACACTCTTCTGTCTGGAACTGATCGTCGTCAGCGGCAAAATCTCCCCGCTCTGGTTTCCGACTACGTTAATGACCGTCGTGGTTTTCCGCTGCCCGTCACGCCAGCTCCCGCTGCTGCTGACAGCCTGCGTGCTTGGCACCGCCGGGGCTAACGCCATCATCATCGGGCCTGCCCTCTCGAACATTAAATTCGCCCTGCTCAATCTTATCCAGGCCGGTGTGGGTGGCATGCTGCTGCGCGCCCTGCTGGATCGGCGCGCGCCGCTGGATTCGCTGCATGACTGGGCACGGATGGTACTGTCGGTGGGCATCGTGACGCCGGTGCTCGGCGGCCTGCTGGCACTCTGGACGCTACAGGTCACCGGCCACGCCTCGTTTCCCTTCTTTTATACCTGGGTGATCTCCGAAATCATCGGCATGCTGGTGTTAGGCCCGATGCTGTTACTGCTGCCGTGGCCGCTGCGTCGCACGGTGTTCAGCAATCTGCGCCTGGCCGAAGCTCTGCTGACGCTTCTTCTCACCCTCGGGGCCAGTTATCTGGCGCTGCGCTTTTTGCCGTGGCCCTTTACTTTCATCGTGGTGATCCTGTTCTGGTGCGCGGTCCGCCTGCCCAAGCTGCAGGCGTTTGTGCTGTTCTTCCTGAACGCCAGTTTTATCTCGATACTGCTCGCCTTTGATCTGGTCACCGTGGTGAACAACAACAGCGCGCTGGGCCCGGTCTCCAGCTGGCTGCCGTTCCTGCTGGTGCTAATCCCCAGTCACATTATGTCGCTGGTGATGGATGCGTTCCGGCGCGAAAAGCTCCATATCACTGACAGTGAAACCCGCTTCCGTCACGCCATGGAGTACTCCGCCATCGGGATGGCGCTGGTGGCACCCCACGGCAGCTGGTTGCAGGTCAACCGCTCGCTGTGCCAGATCCTGGGCTACCCGGCTGAGGAGCTGAAGCGGCTGACTTTTCAGCAGATCACCCATCCCGACGATCTCAGCCTGGATTTGCAACATGCGAACCGACTGCTGGCGGGTGAGATTGATACCTACACCTTTGAGAAGCGCTATTTCCGCAAAGATGGCGAGATTGTCTGGGCGCGGCTGACGGTATCGCTGGTGCGCGATGGTAACCAGGAACCGCTCTACTTTATTGCGCAGATTATCGATATCTCTGAGCTGAAGCAGAGCGAGCAGGTGAATCGCCGGCTGATGGAGCGTATTACGCTGGCCAACGAAGCGGGTGGCATTGGCGTATGGGAGTGGAACCTGCTGACCGGCGAGATGTTATGGGACAAGCGCATGTACGCGCTGTTTGGTCTTGCCCCGCATGAGTCGCCCAGCTATGACCTCTGGATCCATCTGCTGCATCCCGCCGATCGCGAGTATGCCGCACTGACGGTGCAACAGGCGATTGAGCTTCGCAGCGCGTTTCACATGGAGTACCGCGTGGTCGATGACCAGGGACATCGCTGGGTGCGCACTCAGGCCAACCGGCTGCTGAGTAAAGAAGGCCGCATTGAGCGCATGCTGGGCATCTGTCAGGACATCACGCCGCTACGCAATCTTAATGAGGCGCTGTTTCAGGAGAAAGAGCGCATGGCGATCACCCT
Source organism: Pantoea sp. RG18 (assembly GCF_025910075.1). Lineage (NCBI taxonomy): Bacteria > Pseudomonadati > Pseudomonadota > Gammaproteobacteria > Enterobacterales > Erwiniaceae > Pantoea > Pantoea sp. RG18. The sequence continues at coordinate 327,484 of NZ_JAPCIL010000002.1, read as the reverse complement.
GGATTCGATCGGCGAAGCGGTCATCAGCACCGATAAAGAGATGCGCGTTGCCTTTATGAACCCGGTGGCGGAGAAAATGAGTGGCTGGTCGCAGGAGCAGGCCGCCGGTCAGCCGCTGAGTGAGCTGCTGCATATCACGCAGGGACGTAACGGCCCTGAGGTAGAGAGTTTGCTGTTATGCCAGCTGCCGCCGGAAAAAGTCACCCCCGGTCTCGCTGAAGATCTGGTGCTGCATACCCCGGACGGCGGCCATATCGATATTCACTACAGCATCACGCCGCTGCGTTCGGAAGCGGGTCTGGAACAGGGGGCGGTGATGGTCATTCAGGATGTGAGTGAGTCACGCAAACTGATGAAGCGCCTGAGCTACAGCGCGCTGCATGACACCCTGACCCGTCTGCCTAACCGCGCCAGCTTCGAACTTCAGCTTAAGCGTCTGCTGTTTGATGCCGCTGAACATCAGCATCAGCACGTGCTGGTGTTTATCGACCTTGATAAGTTTAAAGCGGTCAATGACAGCGCCGGGCATGCTGCAGGCGATGCGTTACTGCGCGAACTCTCCGATCTGATGCAGCACCCTCTGCGCAGCAGCGATTTCCTTGCGCGACTGGGCGGTGATGAGTTTGCACTACTGATGCCCGATTGCGATATCGCACAGGCACATGATGTGGTGCAGCGCATTGTCGCCGCGGTAAATGATTACCGGTTCCAGTGGCTGGGACGCCTTTATCAGGTCGGTGCCAGCGCGGGCGTGACGCAGATTTCAGCAGAAAACTGTCAGAGCAGCGACGTGCTTTCGCAGGCGGACATCGCCTGTTACAACGCCAAACGCAGCGGGCGTGGACGGCTGGTGGTCTACGAACAGCATCGCTTACCGCTGTCGGGCAACCATCAGGGCATGGATGCGGCGATGATTGATGCGCTGCAGATCGAACTGCCCGCCTGGGCCGTTGCCCCGCCAAAAACGCCGCAGGCAGCCTTTATCTGGCTGCTTGAGGTCCAGCTGTTGACCGCTGACGGGTTGCTGCTGGATGAGACACTGCTGCGCAATAACCTGCCTGATGAAACGCTGCGTCGCCGGCTGGATAACAATATTCTTGAGGCTTTTTTCCGCCACGACGTGCAGCGGCTCAATAACAAAGGCATCCCGGTGATTCTGCCGCTCAATGCTCAGGTGCTGAGTGATGCCGCCTTTGTGCAGCAACTCTGTCAGCGCTTTGTTGCCGCCGGTCTCTCCAGCAGCGGCTGTGGTTTTGCTTTCCCTGCCGCCAGCGTGCTGAGCCAGGGCGATCAGCTCTATGCCGCGCTGCTGCAACTGCGGCAGTGCGGCTGCCGCATCGTATTGCAGCATTTTGGCCGTAATCTGGATGCTTTCAATCTGCTGAGTGACGAGGTGGTCGATTATCTGGTGCTGGCGCCTGAACTGGTTGCCAACGTTCACAATAATCTGATGGATGAGATGCTGCTGACCATCATTCAGGGCCAGGCAACACAGCGCAATATCTCGGTGCTGGCCGGTCCGGTTTCGGTACCGGCCCTGCTCAGCACCCTGGCTAACCTTGATGTTAACGGCGTCTGGGGCAGTGCCGTGGCGGAGCGCCAGCCGTTGCGTTCACTGGCTGAAGATCACATCTTCGCTATTCGTTAATTCCGGCGCTGCCCGCTTGCCACCCTGCTGAAGCTGCGCTAAAGTCGCCCCCTTTTTTCCGGCATGGGGGCGAAAATGTTCATAGGATTCGATTACGGCACGGCTAACTGCTCTATTGCAGTCAGCGAAAATGGCACGCCACGTCTGTTAACGCTGGAAAATGATCAGCGCCTGCTGCCGTCGATGATCTGTGCGCCGACCCGCGAGTCGATCAGCGAATGGCTCTATCGTCATCATCAGGTCGCGACGCCTGACAGCGAAACCACGGCGCTGCTGCAGCGCGCGCTGCGATATAACCGCGAAGAAGATATCGAGGTCCAGCCCAATAGCGTGCAGTTTGGCCTCACTGCGCTGCAGCACTATATGGTCGATCCCGAAGATGTCTGGTTCGTTAAATCCCCCAAATCGTTCCTCGGTGCTACTGGCCTGAAGCCACAGCAGATTGCCCTGTTTGAAGATCTGGTCTGCGCCATGATGCTGCACATCCGCAAGCAGGGTGAAAGCCAGCTTGATCAGGCTATCGATCAGGCGGTAATCGGACGCCCGGTCAACTTCCAGGGTTTAGGCAGTGAAGAGTCTAACCAGCAGGCTGAAGGTATTCTGCTGCGCGCCGCCCACCGCGCCGGTTTCCGCGACGTGGAGTTTCAGTTCGAACCGGTGGCGGCCGGACTCGATTTCGAAGCCACGCTGCAGCAGGAGACGCGGGTACTGGTGGTGGATATTGGCGGTGGTACTACCGACTGCTCAATGTTGCTGATGGGGCCGAAGTGGCGTGATAAAGCTGACCGCCGTGAAAGCCTGCTGGGCCACAGCGGTTGCCGTGTCGGCGGTAACGACCTGGACATCATGCTGACGTTTAAGACCCTGATGCCGCTACTCGGTCTGGGCGGTAACACCCAGAAAGGCACCGCCCTGCCTGCGCTGCCGTGGTGGAATGCGATCGCCATCAATGATGTTCCGGCACAAAGTGACTTTTACAGCCCCGCCTGCGGAAAGTGGCTGCGGGATTTAGTGCGGGATGCGGAACAGGGTGACGTAGTGGCTCGCCTGCTGAAAGTGTGGCAGCAGAAGCTCAGTTATCGCCTGGTACGCGCAGCGGAAGAGAGCAAGATTGCGCTGTCAGCCAGCCCGGCGCATACCGCCTCCCTGGACTTTATTGCCGCCGCATTAGAGACAGAGATTGGCGTGGATCAGCTGCAGGACGCCATCAGTCAGCCGCTGGAGAAAATTCTGGAACAGGTGCAGCTGGCATTAGCCACCAGCCAGATTAAGCCTGATGTGATTTACCTGACCGGCGGCAGTGCGCGTTCGCCGTTGCTGCGCGCGGCGCTGCAGCAGACGCTGCCGGATACACCGATTGCGGGCGGCGATGATTTCGCCTCCGTCACCGCAGGGCTGGCCCGCTGGGCGGAAGTGATGTTCCGCTAGGCTTGCACTGCAATAACAAAGACGGCACCTGAGGGTGTAATGCCAGTCAGTTAAGCGACAGGTGATAACGCAGTCTGGTGCCGGGCCCCGGCCTGCTCTGAAGCTTGAGTGCATGTTGTCAGAAAGGGCACGAGACACGAGAGTGGAGGCCTGAGCGCCTCTGCTGCTGAAAGGGCTATCCGCAGCGCTGAGGCGTGACGCCGGGAAGCGTGGACAGTTCGGGGCCGGCCAGGGAGGGCCGATCCCCGAACGGTTCGTCGGCACGACGTCAAAGCCGAAGGTACCGCGTGAGCGGCGCGAGGACGGCCCGGCAGCAGCAGAGGTGCTCAGGCCCGTACTGCGGCTCGCTCGCCCGGAAAATCAGAATGCAATATTGGCGCTGATACCGCCGATAAACGCATCTTTCACTTCACTGACTGCGCCAGGGGCAACCACATACTGCAGGTTAGGACGCAGTGACATCCAGTTAGTTACTTTAGCGTTGTAGTAAACCTCATAGTTGTACTCTGAACCTTCCTGAATCGGCAGATAGGTCGGGCTGTCAAAGCGGCTCTCGCCATTAGCCTGATTCTGCTGACGCAGTGAGCGGGTATAGTCGCTGTTCACATGAATACGTGACGCGCCCACGCCGATCTCATCCTGAGGACGGGCATCAAACGGTCCTGTCCAGGTAAACGCAATAGACTGATAGTTGTCGGTCTTTGAGGTCTTGTGATCGTTCATCACCGCCTGCACCCGCACACCCAGACCGCGATTCACATCGCCGTCCTGCGCGGTCAGCTGTTGCTGTAACAGCAGATAGCCGCCATAGGAATGGGCCTGATCCTGATAGCCGCCGTTGCGCCAGCTGCCATAAACATCGCCATCCACCGAGGAATAGTAATAGCCGATGCGGTAGTTACCCGGTAATTTCTCCGGCCCGAAGGTTGGCTTCCAGCCCAGTTCGACCGGCACCAGATTCCCTTCTGAATTGCTGGTATCCAGACGGAAACCATCACCGCGATCGTAGTTAGCGCGGTTCTGATTATAGAAACCGACCTGGAAGAAAACGTCCGGCGTGATATTGAATTTCACCCGGCCGCCCCACTGCGAGACCGGCCAGTTAAACCAGCGATCGCCGCGCCAGTTACCCGCCTGCCCGCTACCCAGCGCCAGGTTCTGGAACAGATTGCCATCGAAGTTATCGAAGTCTTCCCCTACCGTCACCCGCCCGGCTTTCACATCGACCACATCGTTAAACAATCCTTTGCGTAACCAGAACTGGGTCAGACGCCAGGTCTGGCCGCGACCGTAAACCTCCTGCACCGAGGAGAGCATACCGGTGCGTTGATCCGCGACCTGTTCAGAAAGATTCTGTCCGTTACGACTGGTCACGGTCATCTGGAACTCGGCATCCTGCCAGTCCAGCAGCTTCTGCAGATCGAAATTGGTGCCAAACGACCACTGATCGCTGTAGCGCATGGTGGTATTGGTATCTGCCCCGCCGCCTAAATTCGCGGCGCTTTCCATGGTGTAGTTAACGTCAAACTTAATGCCGTCGTCCTGCAGCTGCGTTCGGTACCCGCCCCAGTCACCAAACATCCATTCGGAGTCCGGGCTCAGGGCGTCAGCGGCAAACGCCTGCGCGGAAAACATGGCCAGGATCAGGGTGCCGGTTGCCACACGGCGCAGCGGGAAACGCTGCTCTGCTTTTCTGTTTTTCATCTTGCTTATTCTTATGTAAGTTACGGAAAATGACGCGCAGAGGATAGTGCTGGATAACCTCTGTTTTTTGTAAATACGTGCGCATAATTACCCGTAACATCCGTTTATTAACGCATTTGTGATCGGGATCGCTGATTGGTTATTCTCTGGGCGGGGTGCGTCTTTTTTGACAGGTGCAGCGTAAAAAGGGGCGCTATCGCCCCTTGTGTTTACTGGCTTGCCTGATTCAGTTGTTCAATCTGCGCCGGGGTCAGCGTCAGTTGCATCGCGCCAGTCAGATCGTCGAGCTGTTTCAGCGAGGTGGCACTGACAATCGGTGCGGTGATACCGGGACGGGCGATCAGCCAGGCCAGCGCCACCTGCGTCGGCGTCACCTGATGCGCTTCGCTGATAGCGTCCAGTGCGTCGAGGATCCGCAAACCGCGCGGGTTAAGGTATTTATCTACGACACCCTGACCGCGCGCGCTTTTACCGGCATCCGCCGCCTCGCGATATTTGCCACTGAGAAAGCCGCTGGCGAGTGAATAGTAGTTGATCACGCCCAGCCCCTGCGCCATCACCACCGGCTCCAGCTCCGACTCATAGGGCTGGCGGTCATAAAGGTTGTATTCAGGTTGCAGGGTTTCATAGCGCGCCAGCCCCTGCGTTTCACTGACCTGCAACGCCTCCTGCAGCCGTGCCGCGCTGTAATTGGAAGCACCAATCGCCCGCACTTTGCCCTCTCTGATCAGGCTGTCGAAGGCGCTCAGGGTTTCCGCCAGCGGCGTATCCTGATCGTCGCGGTGCGCCTGGTAGAGATCGATATAGTCGGTCTGCAACCGGCGCAGTGAATCTTCGACTGCCTGACGAATATATTGCGGTTTCAGCCCGGTTTTCTCCGGCGACAATTCCATGCCAACCTTGGTTGCCAGCACGATCTGGTCGCGTTTGCCGCTTTTTTTCAGCCATTCACCCATAATGGTTTCCGATTCACCGCCTTTATTGCCCGGTGCCCAGCGGGAATAGACGTCGGCGGTATCGATAAACCACAGGCCTCGATCCACCAGCGCATCCAGCAGAGAAAAGGAGGTGGTTTGATCCACTGTCCAGCCAAACACGTTGCCGCCAAACGTCAGCAACGGCACCGCGATACCACTGTCACCCAACTGCCGGGTTTGATTCTGACTCATTTCCTGCTCCTTATTTGCCTGAAAAAACCGTCTGTCTTTCAGCATAGCAAAGTGATTTCACGGCTTTATGACGATTGTGATGCGATTAATGAAAGAACAGGCATAATTACCCCGCCCTGACAGATATCCTTATTTCCTTCAACTTCTGCCCGTCAGAGGCGGCTACACTCTGTCGTTTGCAGGCTACCCATTTGATGCCTGCGCCTGGGACTACGTCACTGCTGGAGAGCACCAACAATCATGAGCACCCGACATCCTGTTATGAAGAAAACCCTTATCGTGCTGGCCCTGATCGCCGTGGCCGCTGGCGGCTATTATGCCTGGCAGCGCCATGCCCAGCCGCAGAGCAGCAGTCAGAGTGACGCACCTGCGCCACGTGGCGGCAAAGGCGGCGGTGACGGTGCCCGTCGTCCCCTCGCGCCGGTTCAGGCCGCTACGGCCACCAGCCAGAGCGTGCCGCACTATCTGAGTGGACTGGGTACGGTGACCGCGGCTAACACGGCCACGGTGCGCAGCCGGGTCAATGGCGATCTGCTGGCAATCCACTTCACTGAAGGCCAGCAGGTGAAAGCGGGCGAGCTACTGGCAGAAGTCGACCCGCGGCCTTATCAGGTGGCGTTAACGCAGGCGCAGGGCCAATTGGCGAAAGATCAGGCGACGCTGGCTAACGCCCGTCGTGACCTGGCGCGCTTCGAGAAGCTGGCAAAAACCTCGCTGGTTTCGCAGCAGGAGCTGGATACCCAGCGCTCACTGGTCAGTGAAACGCTCGGCACGCTGAAAGCGGATGAGGGAAGCGTCGCCAGTGCGCAGCTCAATCTTACCTACAGCCGGATCACCGCGCCGATTGCCGGCCGGGTCGGGCTGAAACAGGTTGACGTCGGCAACTACGTCACCAGCGGCGACACCACCGGTATCGTGGTGATCACCCAGACGCACCCGATTGATGTGGTTTTTACCCTGGCTGAGAACAGCATCAGTTCCATACTCAAGGCGCAGAAGAGCGGTGAGTCGCTGCTGGTGGAAGCCTGGGATCGCAGTAATCAGAATCTGATCGCCAATGGCAAACTGCTGAGCCTCGATAACCAGATTGATGTCACCACCGGTACCATCAAAATCAAAGCGCGTTTTGATAATCAGGACGACACGCTGTTCCCCAATCAGTTCGTGAATGTGCGGCTGAAGGTCAACACCCTGCAGGATGCGATTGTTATCCCACCTGCCGCGCTGCAGATGGGCAACGAAGGCAACTTTGTCTGGGTGGTTAACAGCGACAACAAGGTCAGCAAGAAAAGCGTGATTGCCGGCTTGCAGGATAGCGAGAAAGTGGTGGTCAGCGCCGGTCTGGAGGCGGGCGAACGCGTCGTGACCGATGGGCTGGATCGCCTGACGGAAGGCGCAAAAGTCGAGGTGGTCGCGCCGCAGAGCAACGCACCTCGCGCTACCCGCGCCACCCTGCCGTCAAAAGGAGAGCGTGAGTAATGCAGGTCATGCCTCCCGATCACAGTGGCGGACCGTCACGCCAGTTTATCCTGCGGCCGGTCGCCACCACGCTGTTGATGATTGCGATCCTGCTGGCCGGGGTGCTGGGCTACCGCTTCCTGCCGGTCTCGGCGCTGCCGGAAGTCGACTATCCGACGATCCAGGTCGTCACGCTCTATCCGGGTGCCAGCCCGGATGTGGTCACCTCCTCCATCACCGCGCCGCTTGAGCGCCAGTTTGGTCAGATGTCTGGCCTGAAACAGATGGCGTCGCAAAGCTCCGGCGGTGCCTCGGTGGTGACGCTGCAGTTCCAGCTGACGCTGCCGCTGGATGTGGCAGAGCAGGAGGTGCAGGCTGCCATTAACTCCGCCACTAACCTGCTGCCCAACGACCTGCCTAATCCGCCGGTCTACAGCAAAGTGAATCCTGCCGATCCACCGATCATGACGCTTGCCGTCACCACGCGCAGCATGCCGCTGACGCAGGTGCAGGACATGGTGGAAACGCGGGTGGCGCAGAAAATCTCTCAGGTCAGCGGCGTCGGACTGGTGACGCTATCGGGCGGTCAGCGTCCGGCGGTGCGGGTGAAAATGAATGCGCAGGCGCTGGCTGCGCTGGGTCTGACCAGCGAAACGGTGCGGACCGCCATCAGCAATGCCAACGTAAATTCGGCCAAAGGCAGCCTGGATGGTCCGACCCGCTCAGTTACCCTGTCAGCCAATGATCAGATGAAATCAGCGGAGGATTATCGCCAGCTGATTATCAGCTACAAAAACGGCGCACCGGTGCGTCTTGGCGACGTGGCGACCATAGAACAGGGAGCAGAAAACAGCTGGCTCGGCGCCTGGGCCAACCGCGATGCGGCGATTGTGCTCAACGTTCAGCGTCAGCCTGGTGCCAATATCATTGCCACAGCAGATAATATCCGTGCCATGTTGCCCGCCCTGACCGCAGCCCTGCCGAAGTCGGTGGAAGTTAAACTGCTCACCGACCGCACCACCAATATTCGCGCTTCGGTCAACGACACGCAGTATGAGCTGATGCTGGCGATGGCGCTGGTGGTGATGATCATCTATCTGTTTCTGCGCAACGTGCCCGCCACGCTGATCCCGGCGGTTGCGGTGCCTCTGTCGCTGATCGGCACCTTTGCGGCGATGTACTTCCTCGGCTTTTCAATTAACAACCTGACGCTGATGGCGCTGACCATCGCCACCGGCTTTGTGGTCGATGATGCCATCGTGGTGATTGAGAACATCTCACGCTATATCGAGAAAGGGGAAAAGCCGCTGACCGCCGCGCTGAAAGGTGCCGGCGAGATCGGCTTTACCATTATCTCCCTCACCTTCTCGCTGATTGCGGTCCTGATCCCGCTGCTGTTTATGGGCGACGTAATCGGCCGTCTGTTCCGCGAATTTGCTGTGACGCTGGCGGTGGCGATTCTGATTTCAGCGGTGGTCTCACTAACCCTGACGCCGATGATGTGTGCCAGGATGCTGAGCGCGGAGTCGCTGCGCAAACAGAACCGCTTTTCGCGGGCCAGCGAAGCGATGTTTGATCGTATCGTGGCCGCCTATGGCCGCGGCCTGAAACGGGTACTTAATCATCCCTGGCTCACGCTGTCGGTGGCGCTTGGCACCCTGGTGCTGACGCTGTTGCTGTGGATGATCATCCCGAAAGGCTTTTTCCCGCAGCAGGACAACAGCATTATTCAGGGCACGCTGCAGGCACCGCAGTCAGTCTCCTATGCCAGCATGGCGCAGCGCACCCGCGACGTCGCCTCCATCATCATGAAAGATCCGGCAGTGGAGAGCATGACTTCGTTTGTCGGCGTGGATGGCACCAATGCCTCGCTGAACAGCGCGCGTCTGCAGATCAATCTCAAACCGCTGGATCAACGCGACGACCGCATTCCTGCCATTCAGCAGCGCCTGCAACAGCAGGTCAGTGAGGTACCGGGCGTGCAGCTGTGGCTGCAGGCGGTGCAGGATCTCACCATCGATACCCAGGCGAGCCGCACGCCCTATCAGTTCACGCTGCAATCGGGTTCACTGTCGTCGCTCAGCACCTGGGTTCCGGCGCTGCTGACCCGGCTCAGTACCCTGCCACAGCTGCGCGATGTCAGCAGTGACTGGCAGGATCAGGGGCTGGAAGCCTATGTCAAAGTGGACCGCGACAGCGCCAGCCGCCTCGGCATCAGCATGGCGGATGTCGATAACGCGCTGTACAACGCCTTCGGTCAGCGGCTCATCTCCACCATTTATACCCAGGCGAACCAGTATCGGGTGGTGCTGGAGCAGGACAATAGTGCCACTCCAGGCATGGAGAGCCTGGAGGCGATTCGCCTTAACAGCAGCGACGGCGGCAGCGTACCGCTGAGCGCCATTGCCCGCATTGAACAGCGCAACACGCCGCTCAGCATTAATCATCTCGACCAGTTCCCGTCGGCGACCTTCTCCTTCAACGTGGCTGACGGCTATTCGCTGGAAGATGCGGTGAAAGCGGTGTCGCAGGCTGAAGCCGAGCTTGGCATGCCCGCAGAGCTGATGACGCAGTTCCAGGGCAGCACGCTGGCGTTTGAAGCAGCGCTGAGCAGCACCGTCTGGCTGATTGTGGCGGCCATTGTGGCGATGTACATCGTGCTGGGCGTGCTTTATGAGAGCTTTATTCACCCCATCACGATTCTCTCAACGCTGCCCACGGCGGGTGTCGGCGCGCTGCTGGCGCTGATGCTCAGCGGCAATGAGCTGGATATCGTGGCGATAATCGGCATCATCCTGCTGATCGGCATCGTTAAAAAGAACGCCATCATGATGATCGACTTTGCGCTGGCGGCCGAACGTGAACAGGGTATGAAGCCTGTTGATGCCATCTATCAGGCCTGCCTGCTGCGCTTCCGCCCGATTCTGATGACCACGCTGGCCGCCCTGCTCGGCGCGCTGCCGCTGATGCTCAGCACCGGCGTCGGTGCCGAACTGCGTCATCCGCTGGGGATTGCCATGGTCGGCGGGCTGATTCTGAGCCAGGTGCTGACCCTGTTTACCACCCCGGTGATCTACCTGCTGTTTGATCGACTGGCGCACGCCACCCGCCGCCGCTTTGCCCGCACGGAGGCCGCAGAGTGAAGTTCTTTGCCCTGTTCATCAACCGGCCCGTCGCCACCACGCTGCTGACGCTGGCCATCGCACTGGCGGGGATGCTGGGTTTCCGGCTGCTGCCGGTGGCGCCGCTGCCGCAGGTTGATTTTCCGGTGATCGTTATCTCGGCTTCGCTGCCGGGTGCCGCACCGGAGATCATGGCGTCGTCGGTGGCCACGCCGCTGGAGCGCTCGCTGGGACGCATCGCGGGCGTCAGTGAAATGACCTCCACCAGTTCGCTGGGCAGCACCCGCATCATTCTGGTGTTTGATTTTGATCGCGACATCAACGGAGCCGCGCGCGATGTTCAGGCCGCGATTAACGCGGCGCAAAGCCTGCTGCCTACCGGGATGCCGTCGCGCCCGACCTATCGCAAAGTAAACCCTTCAGATGCGCCGATTATGATCATGACGCTGACTTCGGATACCTATAATCCGGGTCAGCTCTACGATTACGCCTCGACCCAGCTGGCGCAGAAACTGTCACAGATTGAGGGCGTGGGCGACGTCACCGTGGGTGGCAGCTCGCTGCCTGCGGTCCGCGTGGCCCTGAATCCACAGGCGCTGTTTAATCAGGGCGTCTCGCTGGATGCGGTGCGCACCGCCATTTCCAACGCCAATCAGCGACGGCCGCAGGGCGCACTGGATGATTCGCAGCAGCGCTGGCAGTTGCGTACCAATGACGCGCTGCAGACCGCCAGTGAGTATCAGCCGCTGATAGTGCATTACAACAACGGCGCGGCGGTCAGGCTGTCGGATGTGGCGACAGTCGAAGATTCAGTGCAGGACGTACGCAACGCCGGGATGTCGCGCGGTAAACCGGCGGTGCTGCTGCTGATCCGCAAAACGCCTGAAGCCAACGTCATCGATACGGTGGACCGCATCCGCGCCGAAATGCCGCTGCTGCATGAGGTGATCCCGGCCGCCATCGATCTGCAGATCGCTCAGGATCGCTCACCTACCATTCGCGCCTCGCTGCATGAGGTGGAGCAGTCGCTGGTGATCGCCGTGGCGCTGGTGATTCTGGTAGTGTTTGTTTTCCTGCGTTCGGGCCGCGCCACGCTGATCCCCGCCGTTGCGGTGCCGGTTTCGCTGATCGGCACCTTTGCCGCGATGTATCTGTGTGGCTTCAGCCTCAACAATCTGTCGCTGATGGCGCTGACCATCGCCACCGGCTTTGTGGTGGATGATGCGATTGTAGTGCTGGAGAACATTGCCCGACACGTGGAAGCGGGCATGAAGCCGCTGGCCGCCGCGCTGAAAGGGGTGCGGGAAGTCGGTTTTACCGTGTTGTCGATGAGCCTGTCACTGATTGCCGTGTTCCTGCCGCTGCTGATGATCGGCGGACTGATTGGCCGCTTCTTCTCAGAATTTGCCATTACGCTGTCGGTGGCTATCGTCATCTCGCTGTTTATCTCGGTCACCCTGACGCCGGTGATGTGCGCCTATCTGCTGAAGCCGCACGCGCCGCGCAGTCAGCCGCGTCAGCGCGGCGCGGGCCGGCTGCTGATGGCGGTCCAGCAGGGCTATGGCCGCTCGCTTAGCGTGGTACTGAACCATGCGCGCTGGGTGATGGTGCTGTTTTTCGCCACCATCGTCCTGACCGGCTGGCTGTTTGTTCATATTCCGAAAACCTTTATGCCGGAGCAGGATACCGGACGACTTTCCGGTTTTATCTCTGCCGACCAGAGCATCTCGTTTCAGGCGATGCGCAGTAAACTGCAGGATTTTATGGAGATTGTCGGGGCCGATCCGGCGGTAGAGAGCGTGGTGGGCTTCACCGGCGGGATGCGTACCAACAGCGGCTCCATGTTTATTTCGCTGAAGCCGCTGTCGGAGCGGAAAGAGAGTGCAGTGGAGATTATCGCCCGCCTGCGCAATAAGCTGGCGAAAGAACCCGGGGCGAGTCTCTATCTGAATGCGGTGCAGGATCTGCGCGTCGGCGGTCGGGAATCGAATGCCGGTTATCAATATTCCCTGCTGTCGGACGACCTCAACGCCCTGCGTGAGTGGGAGCCAAAAATCCGTCAGGCGTTCTCTGCCCTGCCGCAGCTGGCGGATGTGAACTCCGATCAGCAGGATAAAGGCAGCGAGATGGCGCTGACCTATGACCGGGAAAGCATGGCGCGGCTTGGCATCGATGTCTCTCAGGCCAATGCCCTGCTGAATAACGCCTTTGGTCAGCGTCAGATCTCCACCATCTATCAGCCGCTTAACCAGTACAAAGTGGTGATGGAGGTCGATCCGCGCTACACCCAGGATATCAGCGCCCTGTCGCAGATGTTCGTGATAAACAGCGAAGGTAAAGCGATTCCGCTGTCGTGGTTCGCCCACTGGCAGCCCGCGAATGCGCCGCTCTCGGTCAATCATGAAGGGCTGTCTGCCGCCTCGACCATCTCATTTAACCTGCCGGAAGGGGTGTCGCTGTCGCAGGCGTCGGAGGCAATTGAACGCACCATGACCGCGATTGGCGTGCCCTCCAGCGTGCGCGGCAGCTTTGCCGGTACGGCGCAGGTGTTTCAGCAGTCGCAAAGCAATCAGCTCTGGCTGATGCTGGCGGCGATTGCAGCGGTCTATATCGTGCTGGGGATCCTCTATGAAAGCTATGTCCATCCGCTGACGATCCTCTCTACCCTGCCCTCGGCGGGTGTCGGTGCGCTGCTGGCGCTGGAGCTGTTCGATACGCCCTTCAGCCTGATTGCGCTGATCGGTATTCTGCTGCTGATCGGTATCGTGAAAAAGAACGCCATCATGATGGTCGATTTTGCGCTGGAGGCAGAGCGCAACGGCCAGCTCAGCGCGCGGGAGGCAATTTTCCAGGCGTGCCTGTTGCGCTTCCGGCCGATTATGATGACGACGCTGGCAGCGCTGTTTGGCGCGCTGCCGCTGGTGCTGACCAGCGGCGACGGCGCAGAGCTGCGTCAGCCGCTGGGGATTACCATTGCAGGCGGGCTGGTAATGAGCCAGTTACTGACGCTCTACACCACGCCGGTGGTCTATTTAATGATGGATAAGTTGCGCCGTAAAAAACGCCCGCTGGCTGCCGCGCAGCAGCCGTAACAGGTATGGCGGCAGCAGGCATCGGACGTGACGCCTTTATCGGGGGGATCGATGAGTACGCAAAGCACTAACGTCCGCTGGCAACTGTGGATTGTTGCCATCGGCTTCTTTATGCAGACGCTGGATACCACCATCGTGAATACCGCGATCCCGTCGATGGCGCACGATCTGGGTGTCAGCCCGCTGCACATGCACTCGGTCATCGTCTATTACGTGCTGACGGTGGCGGTGATGCTGCCGGTCAGCGGCTGGCTGGCCGACCGTTTTGGCGTGCGCAACATTTTCTTCTGCGCGATTGTGCTGTTCAGCCTGGGATCACTGCTGTGCGCCCTTTCCGGCACCCTCGATCAGCTGGTGCTGTCGCGGGTGGTTCAGGGGATTGGCGGGGCCATGATGGTGCCGGTGGGTCGCCTGACGGTGATGAAAATCGTGCCGCGCGAGCAGTATATGTCCGCCATGACGTTTGTCACTCTGCCCGGCCAGATTGGTCCGCTGCTGGGTCCGGCGCTGGGCGGTGTGCTGGTGGAGTACGCCAGCTGGCACTGGATCTTTCTGATCAATATCCCGGTCGGCATCGCAGGCGCTATCGCCACCCTGATGCTGATGCCCAACTACAGCATGCAGACGCGTCGCTTTGATTTCGGCGGTTTTATCCTGCTGGCCGCCGGAATGGCAACCCTGACGCTGGCGCTGGATGGTCAGCGCAGCAGTGGCGGCTCTCCGCTGCTGCTGGGTGCCATGATCCTCATTGGTATGTTCTCTCTGCTGTTCTACCTGATGCATGCGCGCAGCAATGATAATGCGCTGTTCAGCCTGAAGCTGTTTGATAATCGCATCTACTCCATTGGCCTGCTCGGCAGTTTTACCGGCCGCATCGGCAGCGGCATGCTGCCCTTTATGACGCCTATCTTTCTGCAGCTCGGCATGGGTTACAGCCCGTTTCACGCCGGTCTGATGATGATTCCGATGGTGCTGGGAAATATGGGAATGAAGCGCATTGTGGTGCGCATCGTCAATCTTTATGGCTACCGCAACGTGCTGGTGATGTCGACCGTGGCGCTGGCGCTGGTGGTCCTGCTATTCCCGCTGGTGGCAATTCTGGGCTGGGTCTGGCTGCTGCCGCTGGTGCTGTTTCTGCAGGGCATGGTCAACGCCATCCGCTTCTCTTCAATGAATACCCTGACGCTGAAAGAGCTGCCCGATGAGCTGGCGTCCAGCGGCAACAGCCTGCTGTCGATGATTATGCAGCTGTCGATGAGTATCGGCGTTACCGTGGCCGGGCTGCTGCTGGGGGCATTTGCTCAGGAGAGCGCAGCGAACAGCACGGCGGAACATCAGATGTTTATTTATACCTACCTTTGCATGTCGCTGATTATCATCCTGCCCGCGCTGGTGTTCTGGCGCGTGCCGCCACAGGTGAGTACCAACGTTGATTTGCGACGCCGGAGAAAAAAATGAGAGATAACCTGCGCCTGGGCATCGGTGCCAAACTGTTTATGGCGATTTTCGCCACCTGCATGCTGGTGCTGATTACCATGCACTGGGGAGTTCGCCTCAGTTTCGAGCATGGCTTTGTCGACTACATTAAGCGCGGCAACGAGCAGCGGTTAAATCTGCTCAGCGATGCCCTGGCCGATCAGTATGAGCAGCACGGCAACTGGGATTTTTTGCGCCACAACGACCGGCTGGTGTTCACCATGCTGCGCTCGCTGGAGCAGAATCCCGACAGTAACAGTCAGCTGCCGCCGCACGGCTGGCGCACCCAGTTCTGGATCCTCGATCAGCAATATAAAGTGCTGGCCGGGCCAAAATCGCCGGTTCCGCCCGAAGGCACGCGACGCAATATCACCACCAGCAATAATAAAGTGGTCGGCTGGGTCATCGGCTCGCCGCCGGAGCGGCTGACGCGCAGCACCGACATTAACTTTGATCAGCAGCAGCGGCGCACCAGCTGGATTATCGTCGGGCTGTCTACGCTGCTGGCGGCACTGGCGACCTGGCTGATGGGGCGCGGTCTGCTGGCTCCGGTCAAACGGCTGGTTGACGGCACCCATCATCTGGCGGCCGGTAATTTTGCCACCCGGGTTGAGGTCAGCAGCCGGGATGAGCTGGGCCAGCTGGCCAGGGACTTTAACCTCCTTGCCAGCTCGCTGGAGAAAAATGAGAGCATGCGCCGCGCCTTTATGGCCGATATCTCCCATGA
The DNA here is from genome assembly GCF_025910075.1 of Pantoea sp. RG18. Lineage (NCBI taxonomy): Bacteria > Pseudomonadati > Pseudomonadota > Gammaproteobacteria > Enterobacterales > Erwiniaceae > Pantoea > Pantoea sp. RG18. The sequence goes on along the minus strand of NZ_JAPCIL010000002.1, from coordinate 311,660 downwards.
GTTACGCACACCACTGGCGATCCTGCGCGGTGAACTGGAAGCGATGCAGGATGGCGTGCGCAAACTGACGCCGGAAGCGATCGCCTCGCTACAAAGCGAAGTGGTGGTGCTGACCAAGCTGGTCGACGATCTGCACCAGCTGTCGCTGTCCGATGAGGGCGCCCTTGCCTACCGCAAACAGGCAACCGATCTGGTGCAGCTGCTGGAAGTGACGGCAGGCAGCTTTGCCGAACGCTATCGTGCACACGGGCTGACGCTGAAACTCAATCTGCCCGATAACGCCCTCTTCTTTGGCGATCCCGACCGCCTGATGCAGTTGTTCACTAATCTGCTGGAGAACAGCCTGCGCTACACCGACAGCGGGGGCCGGGTTGAAGTGACGCTGAACTATGAGGCACCCAACTGGCGCATCGAGTTTGATGACAGCGCGCCGGGCGTGGATGGGGAACATCAGGCGCAGATTTTTGAGCGCTTCTTCCGCACCGAAGGCTCGCGCAATCGCGCCAGCGGTGGCTCGGGCCTGGGCCTGGCCATCTGTAAAAATATCGCTGACGCGCATGGCGGCGATATTCATGCGGCGCACTCTGATTTAGGTGGACTGAAAATCGCGCTACACTTGCGCTATGTTCCCCTTGTGTAGACGCTTATGAGCCTGGAAAACCACGACCCGCTGATTCTGGTGGTCGAAGATGAGCCGAAACTGGCGCAGCTGATGATCGATTATCTGCATGCCTCGAACTACCGTACCCATCACATTGCTGACGGCAACGCGGTGCTGGAGTACGTGCGCCAGACGCCACCGGACCTGATGCTGCTGGATTTGATGCTGCCAGGCACCGACGGTTTAACGCTGTGCCGTGAAATCCGTCGTCATTCCGAGCTGCCGATTATTATGGTCACCGCCCGTACCGAGGAGATCGATCGGCTGCTGGGGCTGGAGCTGGGCGCGGATGACTACATCTGTAAGCCCTTCAGCCCGCGTGAAGTAGTGGCGCGAGTTAAAACGATTCTGCGCCGGGTAAAACGGTCGGCGGAAGAGCCGCAAAGCGCCTCGTTACTTCGCGTCGATGAGAGCCGCTTCTTCGCCAGCTGGCGCGGAAAACCGCTGGATCTCACCCCGGCGGAGTTCCGCCTGCTGAAAACGCTGTCGCTGGAGCCGGGCAAGGTCTTTTCACGCGAACAGCTGCTTAACCATCTCTATGATGACTATCGCGTGGTCACGGACCGCACCATCGACAGCCATATCAAGAACCTGCGGCGCAAGCTGGAGAATCTCGATAGCGAGCAACCTTTTATCCGCGCCGTCTACGGCATGGGCTATCGCTGGGAAGCCGATGCCTGTCATTTGATCTAGTTTGATCCCGATCAATTTACTTCCCTTTTCTCACTGCCTACAATTCCGCACCTTTTGCAGGGCTTCACTGCCCTGCACCTGCCGCCTGAGGCGACATGCTGACCTGACATCAGTGAGAAAATCATGAAACCCGAACTGCTTTCCCCCGCTGGCACCCTGAAGAACATGCGTTACGCGTTTGCTTATGGTGCCGATGCCGTTTATGCCGGCCAGCCGCGCTACAGCCTGCGGGTGCGCAACAACGAATTCACCCACGAAAACCTCGCACTGGGCATCAGTGAAGCGCACGCGCTGGGTAAAAAATTCTACGTGGTGGTGAACATTGCGCCGCACAACGCCAAGCTGAAAACCTTTATTCGTGACTTAGCGCCGGTAGTGGCGATGCAGCCCGACGCGCTGATCATGTCCGATCCCGGCCTGATCATGCTGGTACGCGACGCTTTCCCGACGATGCCGGTTCATCTGTCGGTGCAGGCCAATGCGGTTAACTGGGCCACGGTAAAGTTCTGGCAGCAGATGGGCCTGAGCCGGGTGATTCTGTCACGCGAGCTGTCGCTGGAGGAGATCGCCGAGATCCGCCAGCAGGTCCCGGAGATGGAGCTGGAAGTCTTTGTCCATGGCGCACTCTGCATGGCCTACTCCGGTCGTTGCCTGCTCTCCGGCTATATGAACAAACGCGACCCGAATCAGGGAACCTGCACCAACGCCTGCCGCTGGGAGTATAAAGTGGCGGAGGGTCAGCAGGATGAGGTGGGGAATATCGTTGGTATCCACACACCTGTCGCCGTACAGGATGTGACACCAACGCTGGGCGTTGGTCAGCCCACCGACAAGGTGTTTCTGCTGGAAGAGAAGATGAAGCCCGGCGAGGTGATGAGCGCGTTCGAAGATGAGCACGGCACCTACATCATGAACTCGCGGGATCTGCGCGCGGTTGCGCACGTGGAGCGGCTCAGCGAGATGGGCGTTCATTCGCTGAAGATTGAGGGACGCACCAAGTCCTACTACTACTGCGCCCGCACCGCTCAGGTTTATCGCCGGGCGATTGATGATGCCGCTGCCGGTAAGCCGTTTGATCCCTCACTGCTGTTAACCCTGGAAGGCCTGGCACATCGTGGCTATACCGAAGGCTTCCTGCGCCGCCACACTCACGACAGCTACCAGAATTATCAGCAGGGCTTTTCGGTGTCCGACCGCCAGCAGTTTGTCGGCGAATTCACCGGCGAACGCCGGGGCGAATGGGCTGAAGTGGCGGTGAAGAATAAGTTTATGCTGCACGACAGCGTGGAGATCATGACGCCTCAGGGGAACCTGAATTGCCAGCTGGACGCGCTGCAGAATGCGCGCGGCGAACCCACTGAAGTTGCGCCGGGCGATGGCCATCGCGTCTGGCTGCGGGTGCCAGAGGAGGTGGATCTGCGTTTTGCACTGCTGCTGCGCAACTTCGATCATGGTGAAGATACCCGGGACCCTCATAATCGTTTACCAACGGAAACATTTTGAGGAAATCAGAACAGGATCACAGACCCCTGCGCGGCGCTGCTTTATAGTCCCGCCTGCTGCTAACGAGTAACAACAAACGGCAGATTTACCAGGAACCACCTCATTTACCCGCCCGGCTCCCCCGTGCGGGTTTTCTTTTTTCTCTCTTTCGCCAATAATTTACTGCTGGCAGCTGTGTTATAAATCCCTTCTTACTCTGTAGATCTTCAAGGAACGCAAAATGGATAATAAACCGCTTACGCTGCTCATCCTGAATGGGAAAGGCGCGGGTAATGATGATCTGCGCGAAGCTATTACGACCCTGCGTGAAGAAGGCTTCGACATTGCGGTGCGTGTCACGTTTGAAAAAGGTGACGGCGATCGGTACGTCAAAGAGGCCATTGCGCTGCAGGCCGCGACCGTGGTGGCCGGTGGTGGCGATGGCACCATCAATGAAATTGCGACTGCGCTGGCTTCTTCTGAAGCGGATCATCGCCCGGTGCTGGGCATCCTGCCGCTGGGTACCGCCAACGATTTTGCCACCAGCGTCGGCATCCCGGAAGAGATGGAACCAGCACTGCGACTGGCGATTCAGGGCAAAGCCAGTGCCATCGATCTGGCCAGGGTAAACCAGAGCCACTACTTCATCAATATGGCGACCGGCGGGTTTGGCACCCGTATCACGACTGAAACCCCGGAAAAGCTGAAGTCGGCGCTGGGTGGCGTCTCCTACTTTATTCACGGCCTGATGCGCATGGATACGCTGAAACCGGATACCTGCGAGATCAGCGGCCCCGATTTCGCCTGGCAGGGTGATGCGCTGGTGATCGGTATCGGTAATGGTCGTCAGGCAGGCGGCGGTCAGCGGTTATGCCCTTCTGCCCTGATCAACGATGGCCGACTGGACGTCAGTGTTGTCACCGCGCAGGAGTTGCTGCCTACCCTGCTGCACTCGCTGACCGGCGACGATGACAATCCCGGCATCGTCACCACGCAACTGGAGTCACTGACGATCCGTTCTCCGCATGAGATGACCTTTAATCTCGATGGCGAGCCGCTTTCCGGGCGCGAATTCGTGATTGAGGTGATGGCGGGCGCGCTGAGCTGCCGCCTGCCGCCGCAGTGCGCGCTGCTTGCCTGAACCGACATCAGGGGCGAAAGCCCCTTTTTTCTTCTGCTACCATTAGCGCCCATTTTCTCCGTAACATCCCTCCTGCTGCCTCGCTTTATCACGCCTTAACGGGCGTTTTCAGGCAATGTAAACACTCTGTGATTCCGTTCACAACTCTGCCACCCTAACTTGTATGGTAGTATTAAAGAGCGTACTTTTTCATCATTGAACGCTGACTTAAGGCAACCAGGATGAAAATTGTTAAGGCAGAAGTATTTGTAACCTGCGCAGGCAGAAACTTTGTCACCGTAAAGATCACCACCGATCAGGGTCTGACCGGCATTGGCGACGCAACGCTGAATGGCCGTGAATTACCGGTCGCCTCCTACCTGAAAGATCACGTCTGCCCGCAGCTGATTGGCCGCGATGCGCATCAGATCGAAGACATCTGGCAATATTTCTACAAGGGCGCTTACTGGCGTCGTGGCCCGGTCACCATGTCCGCTATCTCGGCCGTCGATATGGCACTGTGGGATATCAAAGGCAAAGCCGCCAATATGCCGGTCTATCAGCTGCTGGGTGGCGCATCACGCACCGGCGTGATGGTCTATTGCCACACCACCGGCCACTCCATTGATGAAGTGATGGATGACTACGCGAAGCACAAAGAGCTGGGCTTCAAAGCGATTCGCGCGCAGTGCGGCGTTCCGGGCATGAAAACCACCTACGGCATGGCGAAAGGCAAAGGTCTGGCCTATGAGCCTGCAACCAAAGGTAACTGGCCGGAAGAGCAGCTCTGGTCAACCGAGAAATACCTCGATTTTACCCCGAAACTGTTCGCGGCCATCCGTGACAAGTTTGGTTTCGATGAGCACTTGCTGCATGACATGCATCATCGCCTGACGCCAATTGAAGCGGCGCGTTTTGGCAAGAGCGTGGAAGATTATCGCCTGTTCTGGATGGAAGATCCGACGCCTGCTGAGAATCAGGAGTGCTTCCGCCTGATCCGCCAGCATACCGTTACCCCGATTGCCGTGGGTGAGGTATTCAACAGCATCTGGGATTGTAAGCAGCTGATTGAAGAACAGCTGATCGACTACATCCGCACCACCATTACGCATGCGGGCGGCATCACCGGTATGCGGCGTATTGCTGATTTTGCCTCGCTCTATCAGGTGCGCACCGGCTCGCACGGTCCTTCTGATCTCTCCCCTGTCTGCATGGCGGCTGCACTGCACTTTGACCTCTGGGTGCCGAACTTCGGTGTGCAGGAGTACATGGGCTTCTCCGAACAGATGATGGAGCTGTTTGATGCAAACTGGACCTTTGACCAGGGCTACATGCATCCAGGCGACAAACCCGGTCTCGGCATTGAATTCAACGAGAAACTGGCGTCGAAATATCCCTATGAACCTGCCTATCTCCCGGTCGCCCGTCTTGAAGATGGCACCCTGTGGAACTGGTAAGGAGAAGCTGATGAAAAGCGTTGTTATTGAACAGCCGGGTGAACTGGTGGTGGCTGAACGTCCACTGCCACAACCTGCGGCGGGCGAAGTCCGGGTCAAAGTGGCTTATGCCAGTATCTGCGGCTCTGATGTGCATATCTGGCACGGTCATAACCCGTTCGCGAAATATCCACGGGTAATTGGTCACGAATTTTTCGGCGTCATTGACGCGGTGGGCGACGGTGTTGATCCGGCCCGGCTGGGCGACCGCGTGGCGGTGGATCCGGTGGTGAGCTGCGGCAGCTGCTACCCCTGCTCGGTGGGCCGTCCCAATGTCTGCACCACACTGCAGGTGATTGGCGTGCACCGTGACGGCGGCTTCAGCGAGTTTGCGTTGGCTCCGGCAAAAAATGCTTTTTCCCTGCCGGACAGCATCCCCGATCGGCTCGCCAGTCTGGTTGAGCCTTTCACTATCGCCGCCAATATCACCGCGTTTCTCAAGCCGCAGCCAGACGATGTGGCGCTGATTTACGGTGCCGGTCCGATGGGGCTCACTGCGATTCAGGTGCTGAAGGGCGTCTATAAGGTTAAAAAGGTGATGGTGGTGGATCGCCTGCCGGAAAGGCTGGCACTTGCAGAGCAGAGCGGTGCCGATCAACTGTTCGATAACAGCGAAATCCCGCTGGCGGCACAGCTTGAGGGCGTGCAGCCTACGCTGATTATCGACGCGGCCTGCCATCCCACCATTCTGGCTGAAGCGGCTGCCCTCGCCTCACCGGCCGCGCGCATTGGCCTGCTGGGTTTCTCCGGCGAGCCGTGCAGCATTACTCAGCAGAGCCTGACCAGTAAGGAGCTGTCGCTGTTTACCTCACGTCTTAACAGCAATCGTTTCCCCCAGGTGATCGAATGGATGGAAGAAGGGTTAATCCAGCCAGAGAAACTGGTCACGCACTACTTCCCGCTGCAGGAGATTGAGCGTGCGATGACCCTGTTTGAAAAAGATCCGCGCACCTGCTGCAAAGTCATACTTCAGATGGGTTAATTATCCGCTGAACACCAGGTCTCCTCAGCCGGTGCGTACCCGCCGGCATGACTATAAAGATAAAACAGATCACGGAGTTTGTATGTTCAAGAATCTGCGCTGGACCCTCGTTTTGCTGCTGTTCCTGGTTTACATGATTAACTACCTCGATCGTGTCGCCCTGTCGCTGACGGTGCCGCTGGTGGAAAAAGATCTGGCGATCAATGCTGAGCAATTTGGCATGATCTTCGGCAGCTTTTTCTTTGGCTATGCCCTGTTTAACTTCCTTGGCGGCCTTGCCACTGACCGCTATGGCCCTAAAATCGTGCTGGCCGTGGCGGTAGGTGCCTGGTCCATTTTCTGCGGCATGACCGCACTGGCCACCGGCTTCTGGTCGCTGCTGATCCTGCGTGTGCTGTTCGGCATGGCTGAAGGCCCGATCTGCTCCTCGGCCAACAAAGCGATTAACGGCTGGTTCCCGAAAAAACAGGCCGCGACGGCCATGGGCTTACTGAGTGCAGGATCACCTTTGGGTGGTGCGGTCGCTGGCCCGATCATTGGTTATCTGGCGCTCGCCTATGGCTGGCGTCCGGCGTTCGTAATTGTCTGCTGTATCGGTCTGGTGTGGATGGCGTTCTGGCTCTTCTTCGCCGCTGACAATCCGGCGAAGAGCAAGCGTGTCAGCGAAGAGGAACGTCTGCTGATTGATCGCCTGAAAGCAACGAACCCGAATGATGAGGTTGATCTGTCAGAAACGTCACATCCGTTTGGCTACTACCTGCGCCAGCCGATTATCCTGGTCACCGCTTTTGCCTTCTTCTGCTACAACTACATTCTGTTCTTCTTCCTGAGCTGGTTCCCGGCCTACCTGGTGCAGGCGCACGGCCTGGATATCAAATCGATGAGCATCACCACCATGATCCCGTGGATCGTCGGTTTCGTTGGCCTGGCGCTGGGTGGCTGGATCTCCGATAAGATCTTTAACATCACCGGCAAGCTGTTGTTGTCCCGCAAAATTGTGCTGGTGGTCTCACTGCTGGCCGCCGCAATTTGTGTGGCGCTGGCGGGTACGATAAAAGATGTGGTGCCTGCGGTAATTATGATGTCGGTGTCGATTTTCTTTCTCTATATCACCGGCGCAATCTACTGGGCGATTATTCAGGATGTGGTGCACAAGAGCCGTATCGGCAGCATCAGCGGCTTTATCCATCTGGTGGGTAGCCTCTCCGGCATCATCGGGCCTATTGTCACCGGGTTTATTGTTCATCACACCGGTAAATTCGATAGCGCCTTTATCCTTGCGGGCTGTGTCGCCGCGCTGGGTGCCTTCCTGGTGTTATTTGTGATTCGCAGTCCGAAAACACAGGATAAACCGGTTTCGGTCTGAGTGTTGTTTCGCTAACAGATGTATGATTTCGGGGCGCTTTGCGCCCCGTTTGCCATAAGGATGGACTATGTTACAGATTGATCGCCTGCCCGCTGAGGTCAAGCGCCCCGCTTACGACCGCAGCCAGTTAAAAACCCGTATGGTACATATCGGTTTTGGTGCATTTCACCGTGCCCATCAGGCGCTCTGCAGCGATAAGCTGGCTGAACAGGGCAGCGACTGGGGTTATTGTGAAGTGAACCTCAACAGTGGCGCGTTGATTGAGGCCCTGCGAGAGCAGCAGCTGCTTTATACTCTCACCGAGATGGCCGATGATTCATTGCATACCCGGGTGATTGGCGTCATTACTCAGGCACTGCACGGCAAAAGTGACGGTATTGAGGCGGTGATCAATGCCATGAGCCAGCCTGAGGTAGCCATTGTCTCCATGACCGTCACCGAGAAAGGCTATTGCCACCAGCCTGCCAGTGGCAATTTAAATCCCGATCACCCTGACATCGTGCATGACCTGCAGAATCCGCATTCGCCGCGTTCGCTGCCCGGTCTGATTCTGGCCGCGATTCGCCGCCGACGTGATCAGGGCTTACCCGCCTTTAGCGTGATGTCCTGTGACAACATGCCGGAAAATGGTCACGTGACTCGCAACGTTGTTGTGCAACTGGCACAGCATCAGGATCCGGCACTGGCAGACTATATTCAGCAACACATTACCTTCCCCTCGACCATGGTCGATCGTATCGTTCCGGCCATGACCGATGCGGCGTTTGCGGCACTAGGCGCGCGTCTGGGTTCCGATGACCCGGTTGCGGTTGAAGCGGAGCCCTTCTTTCAGTGGGTGATTGAAGATAACTTCGTCAATGGCCGTCCGGCGTGGGAAAAAGCGGGCGCAGAACTGGTCAGTGACGTTCTGCCCTATGAAGAGATGAAACTGCGCATGCTGAATGGCAGCCACTCTTTCCTGGCCTATCTCGGCTTTCTGGCCGGTTATGAGTACATCAGTGACTGCGTGGCCGATCCCCATTTCCGCGCCGCCGCCCGTTCACTGATGATTGATGAGCAGGCGCCGACGCTGCGTACCCAGGGCGTGGATCTCAACGCCTACGCCGATTCGCTGATCGCCCGTTACGAAAACCGTGCCATTAAACATCGTACATATCAAATCGCCACTGACGGATCGCAAAAATTGCCACAACGCATGCTCGACAGCCTGCGCTGGCATCTGCAGCGCGGCAGCCGCTGCGACCTGCTGCTGCTGGGCGTGGCGGGCTGGATGCGCTATGTCGGCGGCGTCAATGAGCAGGGTCAGCCGATTGAGATCCGCGATCCGCTGAAAGCCACGCTGGCAGAGACGGTTGCCGGTAGCGAAGAAGGCGAAGCACGTGTCCGTGCGCTATTGGGTCTGCGCGACATCTTTGGCGAAGATTTAGCGCAGAACGCCGATCTGGTGGCCCGACTGACGACGTATTACCAGCAACTGACGACTCAGGGCGCGCGGGCGACGGTGCAGCAGTGTATGAGTCAGGCATAACAGCCTGGTGACAAAGCGCTGGCGCAGATGCAGCGCGCTGATTAGACTGACACTTTCCCATCGCGCTGGCCCCTGCCAGCCGTAATATGGATATTGCTGCATGTCGATCGCCTATACCATTACTACCAGCGAACCGGTAAATCAGCAGATTTACCGGTATCTGCGCAAAGATATCGTCACCTGCGCAATTCAGCCGGGCTCGCTGCTCTCGGAAAAAGAGGTGTCCGCGCGCTTCAACGTTTCACGCCAGCCGGTGCGCGAAGCGTTCATCAAGCTGGCCGAAGCCGGACTGGTACAGGTATTGCCGCAGCGTGGCACTTTCGTGCGCAAAATCTCCGCTAAGCGGGTGGCGGATGGCCGCTTTATCCGGGAGGCCGTTGAGGTGTCGGTGGTTCGCCGTGCGGCACTGGAGATTGATGATCCGGCTCTGATGGCGCTGGAGCATAACCTGCAGCTGCAGCGCATGGCCGCTGAGCGGCATGACAGCCAGGCTTTTCTCACTCTGGACGATGAGTTTCATCGCCTGATTGCTGAAAGCATTGACTGTAAGCTGGCCTGGGAAACGGTGGAGAACATCAAAGCGGCCATGGACCGGGTGCGGTTTTTGACGCTGAGTGAAGTCTCTCCACCAGACAAGCTGATTGAGCAGCATGAAGAGATTTTTGCGGCGCTGAAGCGTCATGACGCCGATGCAGCCGAAGCGGCAATGCGTCGTCATCTGCAGGAGATGATCTTCTCTATCACCCCGATTGCCGAGCGTAACAGCGCCTGGTTTGAAGCACCCTGAACCTGAAACCGCCCGCACCACCTGATTACCAGGTCGATGCGGGCCTTCGTCGTTACCACCATTGATGAAAATGGTGAACCGGCCCGATACCCTTCCCGACCTCCAGCGAATCCGCCTGCAGCAGCGCCTGCTGTAACCAGTTTTTGGCTTCTCCAATCGTCTCTGCCCAGTCAGCATGACGTGGTCGCAACGCGGCTAAGGCTGCCGACAGCGTACAGCCGGTGCCGTGCGTATGACGGGTATTCACGCGCGGCGTACTGAATCGCTGCTCTGCTGAGTGCGTGATCAGCCAGTCCGGGCTCTCCGCCGCCGTAAGGTGACCGCCCTTCATCAGCACAGCCTGACAGCCCAGTGCCAGCAATGCCCGTCCCTGCTCGCGCATTTCCTCTTCATCTGCCGCAATGGCGCAATCCAGCAACGCCGCCGCTTCCGGCAGATTAGGCGTGATCAGCGAGACCTGCGGCAATAACAGCTCTCGTACACTGGCTACGGCGTCTGGCGAGAGCAGCGCATCACCACTTTTCGCAACCATGACCGTGTCCAGCACGATAAACGGGATTGCCGCATTGCTCAGCCGGGCCGCCACCTGCTCCACGATAGCCGTTTCTGACAGCATGCCAATTTTTGCGCTGTCGATGCGCACATCACTGAGCACCGAATCGAGCTGGGCGGCCACAAAGTCAGGCGTAATGCGATAAACCGACTGCACGCCGCAGGTGTTCTGTGCCACCAGCGCGGTGATGACGCTGGTGCCATAGGCTCCCAGAGCGGAGAAGGTCTTGAGATCGGCCTGAATCCCTGCGCCGCCGCTGGGATCGGTACCCGCAATCGTCAGAGCGTTAATACGCTTCATGATTACCCTCCAGCGTCCAGAGTACATCAATAAACGCCGTGGCAAAGCTGCCGGGGCCGGCAGCCTGCGCCGCTGCCTTTTCACCCGCCAGCGCCATCACCTGACAGGCGGCCGCGACATTCATCAGCCGATCGCCAGGCAGAGAGCTGAAACCCGCCACCACTGCCGAGAGGGCGCAGCCGGTCCCGACTACCCGTGTCATTAAGGGGTTTCCACCGTGTACAGCAAGGAGTCGCTGACCATCAGTGGCGTAGTCCACTTCACCGGTGACGACCACCAGCGTGCTCCAGGTTTCCGCGAGCTGTTGGGCCGCATCGAGTGCTGCATCCGCCTGATGCAGCGTGTCGACACCGCGCCCGCCGCTGGCCTGTTGTGCCAGCGCCAGAATCTCTGACGCATTACCCCGAATCACCGCCGGTTGCTGGCTTAACAATTGCTGGCAGAAGTCACTGCGCAGCGTCAGCGCGCCGACGGCAACCGGATCGAGTGTCCAGGGCGTGCCCGCCTGATTAGCCGCAGTGACGGCAGCCTGCATCGCCTGCTGGCGCTCGCGGGTTAAGGTGCCCACGTTAATCAGCAGTGCATCGGCCATGCTACTGAACTGGGCGGCCTCAGCGGCATCGATCACCATCGCCGGTGAGGCATGGAGTGCCAGCAACACGTTGGCGGTGAAGTTCTGGACCACGTCATTGGTCATACAGTGCACCAGCGGTGACTGGCGGCGGAAAGCGTGCAGAATGGGCGCGAAGTGCGCGGCAGAAAGGTGTTGAGATTGATGTGTCATCGTAGCTCCCAACCGGCGAACAAGAAGGCGAATGCGGTCAGGCATCAGACTTCCCTACGCTGGCATTATCCAGTTCAGGTCAGCGGGTTTTTCTCAGCCCTTTCCGTGTGGAAAGCGGCACCCCGAGTCGTGTTACGGCTTGCAGCATAGGCAAGCCGCGCAGCGAAAGCAAGCGACTCCCGCCTGGGAAATAATCAGAGCTGAAACAATTCACATGATCCCGATCAACGCCTGAGGGTGCAAAAAAAGGCTTAATGCTGCGGGTTAACGAGATACCTCTTTATAGGTAGCTCCGCTTATTACCCGGATGGGTAATATTTCCCGCAGTGACTCTGGTTACCCCATAATAATTAACCTGCTCGCAGCATCATCGTAAAAAACACTTTATTTCATGGGGTTAGAAAACTCCTGAAGCGGAACTTCATACTATTCAGGATGTATGATGCGATTTTTAGCGCTTATTCCACACCGCCATCGATGGCAGGATATTAATATTGAACGCAGGGGTGCCGTGGCACCCAATGGCAGACAGTACCTCTCCACCTATATCTCCGCCCGTTGCACAGGCTGTGGCGAAATTATTCACCGTGTCTATTATCGCGACATCAGCGATCGGCAGGCGCGCCGCTGGTTAGGTTAACGTCCCGGCAACGGTCATTCCGGACACAGTTCAGGTTAACAGTTAGTTAGCAATTTGTTAGTCTGGTAACTAATCATCGTCTGACCAGACTCTCTCTATGCCACTGCTGTTTGAAAGCTTAAGCCATCAAATTTACCTGTCAGCCCCGCTGTTTATCCTGATCCTGCTGGGGTACTGCCTGACGCGCCTGGGGAAATGGCCCGCCAGCATCAGTGAAGGGATGAACCGCTTTGTGTTTAACGTTGCTCTGCCCTGCATGCTGTTTCGGGTGATGAGCACCTTCTCGCAAAGTCCGCCGGTGGATGCGCGCCTGTTGCTGGCCTTTTTCGGCAGTTGCCTGCTGGTGTTTATCGTGGGGCGACTGCTGGCAACAAGGCTGTTTAATCTGGATGGCGTAGCGGCGTCGGTTTTTGCGCTGGGCGGCATCTTTTCCAATAACGTGATGCTGGGGATCCCGGTGGCCACGGTACTGCTGGGGCCAGAAGCCCTGCCACCGGTGGCGCTGGTGCTGGTTTTTAACAGCCTGATCCTCTGGACCTTACTGACCGTTTCGGTCGAGTGGGCAAAACAGGGCAGCTTCTCGCTGGAAGGACTCTGGCGCACCCTGCTCGGCGTGCTGAAGAATCCGCTGATCATCGGTATTCTCAGCGGTACAGCCTGGAGCTTTCTGCAACGTCCCTTGCCGCTGCTGGCCGCTGAACCGCTAAAGATGCTGGCCTCACTGGCTGCACCTCTGTCGCTGGTGACGCTGGGCATGAGCCTGGCACACTATCGGGTGCGGGATGGCTTAAAAGAGAGCTATACCATCTGCCTGCTGAAGCTGGTGCTGCAACCGATGACGGTATGGGCTATCGCGTGGCTGACCGATCTGCCGCCGCTGGAGAGTAAAGTGGTGGTGCTGCTGGGATCGATGGCAGTCGGGGTTAACGTCTATCTGATGTCGCAGAAGTTCAATGTCATTACCGGCCCGGCGGCGGCGAGCATGCTCTTTTCTACCGTGTTTGCGGCGGTGACGACGCCAATCTGGATGATGCTGATGACGCTGGCGGGCTATTAACAAAAAAGCCCCTCAGCAGGCGTGCTGAAGGGCTATTGTCTGGCTAACTAAATGTTACTCAGCCGATTTGGTACGAATCAGATAGTCAAAAGCGCTCAGTGAGGCTTTAGCACCCTCGCCGCTGGCGATGATGATCTGCTTGTACGGTACGGTGGTGCAGTCGCCCGCGGCGAACACGCCTTTCAGGCTGGTTTCGCATTTACCATCGATGATGATCTCACCCATTTTGTTGCGCTCAACCGCACCTTCCAGCCATGGGGTATTCGGCAGCAGACCGATCTGAACGAAGATACCGGAGAGCGGCAGCTCATGAGTGGTCTGCGTCGTACGGTCGATATAGTGCAGGCCGGTGACTTTGGTGCCGTCGCCTTTCACTTCGGTGGTCTGCGCGTTCAGGATCACATCCACGTTCTTCAGGCTGCGCAGCTTATCCTGCAGCACCTGATCGGCGCGCATCTCACCGGCAAACTCCAGCAGCGTAACGTGTTCAACGATACCGGCCAGGTCAATGGCCGCTTCCACGCCGGAGTTACCGCCGCCGATCACCGCCGTGCGTTTGCCTTTAAACAGCGGGCCATCGCAGTGTGGGCAGTAGGTCACGCCTTTGGTGCGATACTCTTCTTCACCCGGCACGCCCATGTTACGCCAGCGTGCCCCGGTCGCTAGGATGATGCTGCGGGATTTCAATACTGCGCCGGAGGCGGTTTCGATGGCGTGCATTCCGCCCTCTTTCGCTGCCGGGATCAGTTTGATGGCGCTCTGGCTTTCAATGACGTCCACGTTGTAATCATCCACGTGTGCGCGCAGTGAACCGGCCAGTTTTGCCCCTTCGGTTTTCGGTACGGAGATATAGTTTTCGATATCGACCGTGTCCAGCACCTGGCCGCCAAAACGCTCACCCAGCAGGCCGGTACGGATACCTTTACGTGCTGAGTAGATGGCTGCCGCTGCGCCCGCCGGGCCGCTGCCGATAATCAGGACTTCATACGCGTCACGCTTGTTCAGCTCTTCTGCCGCACGTTTGTCTGCATTGGTATCCACTTTGCTGACGATTTCCGCCAGGCTCATGCGACCCTGACCAAACTCTTTACCATTGAGGTAAACCGCTGGCACGCCCATCACGTTACGTTCCTGAATCTCGTTCTGGAACAGGCCACCATCGATAGCGGTGTGGCTGATGCGCGGGTTAATCACCGCCATCAGGTTCAGCGCCTGTACGACGTCAGGGCAGTTATGGCATGAGAGTGAATAGTAGGTTTCGAAATGGAAGTCGCTGTCCAGCGCGGCAATCTGATCCAGCAGGCTTTGTGCTTCTTTCGACGGATGCCCACCGGTCTGTAACAGTGCCAGCACCAGTGAGGTAAATTCGTGACCCAGAGGTGAACCGGCAAAACGCGGGCCGCTGTTCGAACCTGGATTGGTGATTAGAAATGAGGGCTTACGCACCTGACGATCGTTCTCTTCGCGGAAGCTGACTTTGTCAGACAAACCGGCGATATCAACCAACAGTTCACGGATCTCGGTTGATTTTGCACCTTCGTCCAGCGTGGCAATCAACTCAACAGGTTTGGTTAATTTCTCAAGGTAAGCCTTGAGCTGGGTTTTCAGATTTGTGTCGAGCATAGTGATATCCTGGTCAAAAAATCGGGTGCCGCAGCACCCGATTGGAGAATGGTCGAAAGGCCGAAGCGGAATTAGATTTTGCCAACCAGGTCCAGAGACGGAGCCAGTGTTGCATCACCTTCTTTCCATTTAGCCGGGCACACTTCACCTGGGTGAGAAGCCACGTACTGAGCCGCTTTCACTTTGCGCAGCAGGTCAGAGGCGTCACGGCCAATGCCTTCAGCAGTGATTTCGATTGCCTGGATAACGCCTTCCGGGTCAACGATAAAGGTACCACGGTCAGCCAGACCTTCGTCTTCGCGCATGATTTCGAAGTTACGGGTCAGCGCGCCAGTCGGGTCACCGATCATCGTGTACTGGATTTTCGCGATGGTGTCAGAAGAACCGTGCCAGGCTTTGTGGGTAAAGTGGGTATCGGTAGAAACGGAGTAGATATCTACGCCCAGTTTCTGGAACTCTTCGTAGTGATCAGCCACGTCGCCCAACTCGGTCGGGCAGACGAAGGTGAAGTCAGCTGGATAGAAGAAGAACACACTCCATTTACCTTCAACGTCTTTCTCGGTTACGTCGATGAATTCGCCGTTTTTGAATGCTGCGTTTTTGAACGGCTTGATTTTGGTATTGATAATAGACATCTGGTGGCCTCCGTTAAAATATGTGATGCAGGTTACATAATTTCCGGGCCAACATCTAATATGCAGTCGTTATCAATTTGATTAACGAAAGCTATCAAACGCTAAGAGCCTGATGCTCTCTGGCCCGGCAGGCAGTGTACAGCGATTTACGTGACATTTAACCCGCTTTATCTTTTCCGCCCCTCTCCGCAAATCGCTGCTAGTTTTGTTAGACCGGATTAAAAGGGAGCTGACTTGTGGAGATTCGTCCGTTTACTGAAGCCGATCGTCCTTTTCTGCGTACGCTGTTTCTGGCGGCGCGTCGGCATAACTGGCGCTGGCTGGACGGCAGCGAGTGGCAGCTGGAAGATTTTGATGGGGTAATCCTGGGTGAAACCGTGCTGGTCGCGGAAGCTGACGGACAGCGGGTCGGATTTGCCGGCCTGCTGGAGAACGATAATTTCCTGCACAGCCTCTATGTCGATCCTGACTGGCAGGGGCGCGGCGTGGGCAGCGCTTTGCTTAAGGCGGCAGAGGCGCGCTTTACCTCAACCGGTGCGCTGAAGTGCCTGCAGAAGAATAAAGCGGCGCAGGCCTTTTACCTGAAACATGGCTGGAAGATGATTTCACAGGGCGAAGGCGAACACGGCGGCTACGTGTTAATGCACTACCCGCTGGCCTCGCAATATGCCAGCGGGTCGGGTCGGGCTTAAAGCGCGCGGAAGGCGATGTCGCCGGGGATGACTTCGCCCTGCCAGTAAAGCTGGGCAGCAACGCGTCCGGCCAGCTGGCGATAAAGCGCGGTAAACTCGCTATCGGGCCGGCGAATCACCGTCGGCTGTCCTTCATCGAGATCTTCGCGCAGGTCAATGTGCAGCGGCAGCTGGGCCAGCAGCTGCGTCTGGTAATCCTCTACCAGTTTCTGTGCGCCGCCAGTGCCGAAAATCGGCTCATGGAAGCCACACTGACTGCAGACATGCAGGCTCATGTTTTCCACCACACCAAGTACCGGCACATTAACCTTTTCAAACATCACCAGCCCTTTGCGGGCATCAATCAGGGCGATATCCTGCGGCGTAGTCACCACCAGCGCGCCGGTGACCGGTACGTTCTGCGCCAGCGTCAGCTGAATATCGCCGGTACCGGGTGGCATATCCAGCACCAGATAATCCAGCTCAGGCCACAGCGTCTCGTTCAGCAGCTGCATCAGCGCTTTGCTGGCCATCGGCCCGCGCCACACCATGGCATTGTCGTCCGTGACCAGATAACCAATAGAGTTGGTTGCCAGCCCGTGCGCCATGATCGGCGCCATGTGGGTGCCATCCGGCGAGGTAGGCCGTTGATCCTGGGTGCCAAGCATGTTCGGCACTGACGGGCCATAAATGTCGGCGTCAAGAATGCCGACCCGCGCCCCCTCTGCTGCCAGCGCCAGCGCCATGTTCACGGCGGTGCTGGATTTACCCACGCCGCCTTTGCCAGAGCTGACCGCAATAATATTTTTCACGCCGTTGACGCCCGGCTGGTTTTTCACCCGTTTCAGGGTGGCAATGTCATGGCTGAGTCGCCAGTCGATGGCACTCGCGCCGGTCTGACGCAGCAGTTCGGCGCTGACCTGCTCTTTCAGGACGTCGAACCCGCTGGCCCAGGCAAACGGCATCAGCAGCTCCACATGCAGCGTACCGTCAAGCTGTGCCACGTGATGTAACGCCTTCAGGGCGGTGAGATTCTGCTTAAGGGTCGGATGCTCAAAGCTTCTCAATACGCCAGCCACGATGGCGCGCAGGCCTTCTGGCGTCTGCGGTTCCCGGGATTGTGCTGTCATCCCCTACTCCTTATTTCTGCTGTGCTTACGCTGTGTTTCAGCGATGTATTGTCAATGATATCAGATGCTCGTGGATCTGCGGTGACCGGAGGGGGTGAATCCCTTGTGTTTACGCAGGAGAAGCCTTCAGTTACCATCTAAGCCCGTTTTTTCAATCAACAGAAAGCTACGCAAACTATGACTCAAGTCGCTAAAAAAATTCTGGTAACGTGCGCACTGCCTTACGCGAACGGATCAATCCATCTCGGCCACATGCTCGAGCATATCCAGGCCGACATTTGGGTGCGTTATCAGCGAATGCGTGGCAATCAGGTTTATTTCATCTGCGCCGATGATGCGCACGGCACGCCTATCATGCTGAAAGCTCAGCAGTTAGGGATTGCACCGGAGCAGATGATTGCAGAAATGAAAAGCGAGCATGAGGCCGACTTTGCCGGTTTCAACGTCAGCTATGACAACTATCACTCGACCCACGGCGACGAAAACCGTGAGCTTTCTGCGCTGATTTATGGCCGTCTGAAAGAGAACGGTTTTATTAAAAACCGCACCATCTCCCAGCTTTACGATCCGGAAAAAGGGATGTTCCTGCCGGACCGTTTTGTAAAAGGCACCTGCCCGAAATGTAAATCTGCCGATCAGTATGGCGATAACTGCGAAGTGTGTGGCGCGACCTACAGCCCGACCGAGCTGATCGAGCCAAAATCGGTGGTCTCTGGCGCGACGCCGGTTCTGCGCGACTCTGAACACTTCTTCTTTGATCTGCCATCCTTCAGCGCCATGCTGCAGGCCTGGACCCGCTCGGGTGCGCTGCAGGATCAGGTGGCGAACAAAATGCAGGAGTGGTTCGAATCGGGCCTGCAGCAGTGGGATATCTCCCGCGACGCGCCCTACTTCGGCTTTGAAATTCCGGATGCGCCAGGCAAATATTTTTATGTCTGGCTGGATGCGCCTATCGGCTACATGGGCTCGTTCAAGAACCTGTGCGACAAGCGCGGCGACATCGACTTCGATGAATTCTGGCGTAAAGACTCTACTACCGAGCTCTATCACTTCATCGGTAAAGATATCGTCTACTTCCACAGCCTGTTCTGGCCAGCGATGCTGGAAGGCAGCAACTTCCGCAAGCCGAACAACCTGTTTGTGCACGGCTATGTCACCGTCAACGGTGCCAAGATGTCGAAGTCGCGCGGCACCTTTATTAAAGCCAGCACCTGGCTGCAGCATCTGGATGCGGACAGCCTGCGTTACTACTACGCGGCGAAACTCTCTTCACGTATCGACGATATCGACCTGAATCTGGAAGATTTCGTCCAGCGCGTAAACGCCGACATCGTCAACAAAGTGGTTAACCTGGCGTCACGTAACGCGGGCTTTATCACTAAACGCTTTGACGGCAAACTGGCGGCTGAGCTGGCCGATCCGGCGCTCTATCAGACCTTTGTGGACGCGTCAGAGAAGATTGGTGAAGCCTGGGCCGGTCGTGAATACAGCCGGGCTATTCGTGAGATCATGGCGCTGGCCGACCTGGCGAACCGCTATGTCGATGAGCAGGCTCCGTGGGTGGTGGCGAAGCAGGAAGGCCGTGATGCCGATCTGCAGGCGATCTGCTCAATGGGCATCAACCTGTTCCGCATTCTGATGACCTGGCTGAAGCCGGTGCTGCCGTCACTGAGCGCCCGTGCAGAAGGCTTCCTGAGCTGCGAACTGAGCTGGGATGCTATCGCGCAACCGCTGCTGGACCACCAGGTTGCGCCATTCAAAGCGCTTTACAGCCGCATTGAGATGGCAAAGGTTGAAGGACTGATTGAGGCCTCGAAAGAGGATGCCGCTGCCGCCAGTGCACCGGCCGCAAGCGGCCCGCTGGCAGATTCGCCGGTAGGTGACACCATCACCATCGACGATTTCGCCAAAGTTGATATGCGCGTGGCGCTGATTGAGCAGGCGGAACTGGTTGAGGGTTCGGACAAGCTGCTGCGCCTGCAGCTCGACCTGGGCGGTGAAAAGCGTCAGATCTTCTCGGGTATTCGCGCCGCCTATCCCGATCCCTCTGTGCTGGTCGGTAAAATGACCATTATCGTGGCCAACCTCGCGCCACGTAAAATGCGCTTTGGTATCTCTGAAGGCATGGTGCTGTCAGCGGGTCCTGGCGGCAAAGATCTGTTTGTGCTGTCCGTCGACAGCGGTGCTGTACCGGGAATGCCCGTTAAGTAACACTCTGCATTCTGCGGCTTTAACCGCTTAGCGCAGTGCCGTTCTCAAACCCTTCGTGCCTCATCACGGGCGCGAAGGGCTATCTCTCCTCGCTCTGAATGTGCACCGCTTCTATTCCACTCCCGCCCCTGAAAATCTGTATCTGCTACGGCCACACCGCTGCGTAAATGTGATCGCTAGCACGCTAAGCGGTTAATGCGTATGATGAAGCTCAGTGAAAACAGGAGCCTGCCATGCTCACCGTGCTGTCTGTCTGCGGGCGCTATCTTCGCGCCTTTATCATCATTTATCTCTGCTTATACGCCGGAATCGGCATCGCCTCTCTGCTGCCCATCAAACTGCCTGGCAGCATCCTTGGGATGTTAATTCTGTTTGCCCTGCTCGCCTCGCAGATCCTGCCGGTCAGCTGGGTTAAACCGGGCTGCCATCTGCTGATTCGCTATATGGCGCTGCTGTTTGTGCCAATCAGCGTCGGGGTAATGAGCTACACCGATATTCTGACCGCGCAGTTTGGCCCTATCGTGATCTCCTGCGTCGTCAGCACCTTCCTGGTTCTCTCTATTGTCGGCGTAAGCGCCCACCAGCTTCATAGTCGCCGTCCGGCCGGGGAGTCAGGCGATGAGTGAAATATGGTGGTCACTGCCACTGACCCTGGCGGCATTTTTTCTGGCGCGCAAACTGGCGATACGGCTGAAAATCTCGCTGCTTAATCCGCTGCTGGTCGCGATGGCGATTATTATCCCGATTCTGCTGCTGTTGCAGCTGCCCTATTCGCGCTATTTCGCGGGCAGTCAGATTCTTAATCAGCTGCTTCAACCGGCAGTTGTCGCGCTGGCACTGCCGCTGTATGAGCAGATGCACCAGATCCGAGCCCGCTGGAAATCGATTATTGGCGTCTGCTTTATCGGCAGTGTGACCGCCATGACCTCTGGCACCGCTATTGCTCTGTGGATGGGTGCCACGCCTGAAATCGCCGCTACCATTGTTCCTAAATCCGTTACCACGCCCATTGCGATGGCCGTCTCCGGTTCGTTGCACGGTATTCCCGCCATCAGCGCCATCTGCGTGCTGATTGCCGGGGTACTGGGGGCGGTGTTCGGACATACCGTGCTGAATCTGCTTGGCGTGAAATCTAAAGCAGCGCGCGGACTGGCGATAGGTAACGCGTCGCACGCCCTCGGCACAGCGCGCGCCGCTGAACTCGACTATCAGGAAGGGGCATTCAGCTCACTGGCGCTGGTGATCTGCGGCATCATCACCTCACTGCTGGCGCCGTTTATTTTTCCGCTGCTGCTGCACTGGTTTGGCTGAAAGTTTGCGAGAGATCTCGCAAAGTTGAAACATGCAACACAGGTTACATTGTCAGAGCGATGTGGATCACATATAAACCGGTGACTGGCACATCGCCCTGCTGAATCTAATGAGGCTCACATGCAATCCCGTTTCCTCTCTGCCTTTGAGGCATTGCCGTCAACGCTGCAAACCGCACTCTCTCCCCTGCTGGACGATCCTGGCTTTCAGGCGGTGCTGAGCGCCGGCCAGGTCGCCTCACTGCAGCAACAGACACAGATGGATGCCGATGCTCTGGCGCTGGCGCTGCTGCCCCTGGCGGCGGCCTGTGCCGTTGCTACCGTGTCGCATTTTAACGTCGGGGCTATCGCCCGTGGCGTCAGCGGCAACTGGTACTTCGGGGCCAACATGGAATTTATCGGTACGCCGTTGCAGCAGACGGTTCACGCCGAGCAGAGCGCCATTACTCATGCGTGGCTGCGTGGCGAAAGTCAGCTTGAGACGATCACCGTTAACTACACGCCGTGCGGTCACTGCCGTCAGTTTATGAACGAGCTGAACAGCGGCACGAACATTCGCATCAGCCTGCCACAACGCGCGATCAGCACCCTGGCCGATTATCTGCCGGATGCCTTTGGACCGCGCGATCTGGACATCACGACCTTCCTGATGGACCGCGTGGATCACGGCTATGTAGCCGAAGGCGATGAACTGGTGCAGGCCGCAGTTGCCGCTGCCAATACCAGCCACGCGCCTTACAGCCAGTCACACGCCGGTGTTGCGCTGCTGACCGCAACCGGCACGATTGTCACCGGGCGCTATGCGGAAAATGCCGCCTTTAACCCGAGTTTCCCGCCCCTTCAGGCGGCGCTGGTCCTGCTCAACATGCAGGGTGGCGATGTTCATCAGATAAAAAAAGCGGTATTAGCCGAAGTGGAAAATGCCACGCTAAGCCAGTTCGCCGCCACACAGGCGACGCTTGAGACATTTGGTTGCGGTGAGCTGCTGCAGGTGACGCTGTACAAAGCATAACCCGCTGTCAGAGAGGCCACAGTTTTGTGAGCTTTTATGAACAAACGCTGTACTTCTGCGGGAAATTTCATAGGATCTGGCGCCAGAATTCACGTCATTACAAATTACTCTGAATAATTCAGGTTGCAGGATGGCAGCACGGTCGTGAATGTTTCTGCAGCGGTTACCCTGCCGCTGCCAGGCCTGCAGTCTGAGCTATAACGGGTAAGAAAACTGGCGCTACCTTTCCGGCGTGACGCCAGACAACACTGCAACCGGAGCATTACCGCATGGAACTCGACTACGAAAGTAAACGCCCGCTGTATATCCCTTATGCTGGCCCGATTTTGCTGGAATTTCCCCTGCTGAACAAAGGCAGCGCCTTTAGTATCGAAGAACGTAACGAATTCAACCTCAACGGTCTGCTGCCAGAAGCAGTGGAATCGATTGAAGAGCAGGCGCAGCGAGCCTGGCGTCAGTTCCAGGACTTCAAAAACAATAACGATAAGCATGTCTACCTGCGTAACATCCAGGACACCAACGAAACGCTGTTCTACCGCCTGCTGGATAACCATCTCGAAGAGATGATGCCCATCATCTACACCCCGACCGTCGGCGCAGCCTGTGAACACTTCTCTGAAATCTACCGTCGTGCGCGTGGCGTGTTCATCTCCTACCCTAACCGCGACCATATCGAAGATATGCTGCAAAACGCCACCAAACAGAATGTGAAGGTGATCGTGGTGACTGATGGCGAGCGTATTCTGGGCCTCGGCGATCAGGGCATCGGTGGTATGGGTATCCCGATTGGTAAGCTTTCACTCTATACCGCCTGTGGCGGCATCAGTCCGGCTTACACCCTGCCGGTGGTGCTGGATGTGGGTACCAACAACCAGCAGTTGCTGAACGATCCGCTCTATATGGGCTGGCGTCATCCGCGCATCACCGGTGAAGAGTATGATGCGTTCGTGAACGATTTTATTCAGGCCGTTAAACGCCGCTGGCCGAAAGTGCTGTTGCAGTTTGAAGATTTCGCCCAGAAGAATGCCATGCCACTGCTGAACCGCTATCGCGATGAAGTCTGCTGCTTTAATGATGATATTCAGGGCACTGCCGCCGTGACCGTGGGTACGCTGATTGCCGCAAGCCGCGCCGCCGGCAGCCGCCTGTGCGAGCAGAAAGTAGTGTTCCTGGGCGCCGGTTCCGCGGGTTGTGGTATCGCTGAACAGATCATCGCACAGATGAAATCCGAAGGTCTGAGTGACGAGGAAGCGCGTGGCCGGGTAATGATGGTGGATCGCTTTGGTCTGCTCACTGACAAGCTGCCTAACCTGCTCGATTTCCAGAGCAAGCTGGTACAAAAGAGCGAAAACCTGCAGCAGTGGGATGTTACCAATGATTCCATCTCGCTGCTGGACGTGGTGCGCAATGCCAGGCCCGATATTCTGATTGGAGTCTCTGGCCAGCCGGGCCTCTTCACCGAAGAGATCATCCGCGAGATGCATAAGCACTGTAAGCGCCCTATCGTGATGCCACTATCGAACCCGACATCACGCGTGGAAGCGACACCAGCCGATATCATCGCCTGGACTGACGGTGCCGCACTGGTCGCAACCGGCAGTCCGTTCTCGCCGGTGAGCTGGAACGGTAAAACCTATCCGATTGCGCAGTGCAACAACTCCTACATCTTCCCGGGCATTGGTCTGGGTGTGATTGCTTCGGGTGCCAGCCGCGTTACCGATACCATGCTGATGACCGCCAGCCGCGCGCTTGCTGACTGCTCTCCGCTGGTGAATGAAGGTGAAGGCCCGGTGCTGCCTGAGATTAAAGATATCCAGGGTGTATCGAAAATCATTGCGATGGAAGTGGGTAAAGCTGCTCAGCTGGCGGGTGTCGCCGTGGTGACCTCTGAAGATGTGTTGTCACAGGCTATCGCCAACAACTTCTGGCTGCCGCAGTACCGTCATTATCGTCGTACCTCGATTTAATCTTCAGACTGCCGGATTGCATCCGATCCGGCAGTGTTCAAAAAGAGCACAGCCAGCCGGCAGTAACTTGCTTCACAGTGACGGCTCAAGTAGCCTTGTCCCATCTCACTATTCTGACATCGAGTCTCCAGGCGCATGCTGAAACGCGTTTTCATTGGTCTGCTTTTCATCATCTTACTGATGATGGCAACGGCGCTCGGCCTTGATCGCTGGATCAGCTGGAAAACTGCGCCCTTTATCTACGAAAATGTCGCCTCTTTGCCACATCGTCAGGTCGGTGTGGTACTGGGTACGGCGAAATATTATCGCACCGGCGTCATCAATCAGTATTACCTCTATCGTATGCAGGGCGCGCTGAATGCCTACAACAGCGGCAAGGTCAATTATCTGCTGTTAAGCGGTGATAACGCGCTGCAAAGCTATAACGAGCCGATGACGATGCGCCGCGATCTCATCAAAGCCGGTGTCGATCCGGCTGATATCGTGCTGGACTATGCCGGTTTCCGCACGCTGGATTCGATTGTGCGCACCCGCAAAGTGTTTGATACCAACGACTTCATTATTATCACGCAGCGTTTCCATTGTGAGCGTGCCCTGTTTATCGCCTTACAACTGGGTATTCAGGCGCAGTGTTATGCGGTGCCCTCACCGAAGAACATGCTTAGCGTACGCTTCCGTGAGGTAGGTGCCCGGCTGGGCGCGCTGGTGGATCTCTTCCTGCTAAAGCGCGAACCCCGCTTCCTGGGCCCACTGGTGCCGATCCCCGCCGTACGCGATGTCCCTGAAGATGCGCAGAGTTACCCGGCAGTGACGCCGGAGCAGCTGCTGGAGCTGGAACAGAAGCTGCGGAAATAGCTCACGCGCTGCGGCTTATTTATGCTGGTTACTGCTGTGCCGAAGTCTGGCAGTGACGTGCAGGGCTCAGGGAGCTGACGGTAATATGCTGGCTCAGGGAGCATACGTTTAGTCGCCGTCTGTTACTATGCAGCGATCATTAAGCTGATTAATTACATGACTACGGTAGATAATTCAGTGCTACTTCCCCTCTGAAAGCCGACTTAGACTGCTGAGAAATCTGAAGAGGGTGAATCTTATAACAATGAATAAGCTCAACGCGCAGGGAACACGGTCAGAAGAGGAAAGCGTCCCACGCCAGGGACAAAAACGCCGGGAGCGTTTTTGAACAACGCAAAGCGTTGGCCCGGAAACGGGCGCACCTCAGGGATGAGGTGCGTAATCGCGTGGGCCGAGCGTGTCATGGATGACGGCTTTTGCGACTTTCCGATCTGACCGTGTTCCCTACGCATACTCGATCTCACAGCAACGACCCCAGCACTCTCCGCTATAAAAAGCGTTCTGCGGAGGAATGACACGGGCAGATCATTTACTGGCCTTAGCGACTTTCCGATCTGACCGTGTTCCTGCGCATACTCGATCTCACAGCAACGACCCCAGCACTCTCCGCTATAAAAAGCGTTCTGCGGGGGGAATGACACGGGCAGATCATTTACTGGCCTTAGCGTCTTTCCGATCTGACCGTGTTCCCTTCGCAGCCTCGACCTCATAGCAGCTCCCCCTTGACTCCCCATAAAAAAAGCGACCCGAAGGTCGCTTCTTTAGCGTGGAGTTGGACTTACTTCTTACGGGAATATTTCAGGGAATCCAGCGCCACGGCGAAGATAATGATGCCGCCTTTAATGATGTACTGCCAGTAAGGGTTGACGCCGATATAGGTCAGACCGTAGTTGATAACGGTGAAGATCAACACACCGGTCACTACGCCCGCCACGCTACCCACACCACCGGCGAAGGAGACACCGCCGACCACACAGGCCGCAATCGCATCCAGCTCATACATAAAGCCGAGGTTGTTGGTGGCCGAACCGATACGACCCGCTTCCAGCATCCCGCCGAAGGCATAGAACACACCTGACAGGGCATAAATCATGATCAGGTTCAGGTTGACGTTAACGCCTGAGACTTTCGCCGCTTCCGGATTACCGCCGATAGCAAAAATGTTTTTGCCGAAGCGGGTTTTGTTCCACAGCACCCACACGAAAATAATGGCAATCACGGCGTAGAAGGTGATGAACGAAAGCTTGAAATCACCAAAGCGTAAGAAGCCCTGGGTAAATTTCGAGAACCCTGTATCAAAACCGGCAATCGGTGATGCGCCAACAAAGTCGTAATAGAGTGAGTTGATACCGTAAACGATGATCATGGTGCCCAGCGTGGTGATAAATGGCGTTACCTTGAGGTAAGCAATAATCACACCGTTGACCAGACCAATCACGCCGCCGATGATGCACACGGTCAGAATAACCAGTGGAATCGGCACCGTATCCAGCGTCGGGAAGACCTTGTTCGCGTTATCCATCGCCTGCAGCAGCGTCGCGGCGACCACCGCCGCCAGACCGACCTGACGTCCGGCTGACAGGTCAGTACCCTGCGTCACAATCAAACCCGCCACACCCAGTGCAATAATAATGCGCACCGAAGATTGGGTCAGAATATTACTCAGGTTCATTAAACTTAAAAATGAGGGGTCCTGGAAAATAATAATAGCCAGCAATACCAGCAGCACGACATAAATGCCGCCCTCTTTTAACCAGGTTAGCGCATTCTTTTTTGTAGTCGCTTTCATGTTAACAGCCCTTGCTTCATTAAAGGTGTAATGACGCTAAACGCAATATTTCGTTCTGCGTGGTCGTTTTGGTATCAACTATGCCTGCTACCAGACCATTACTCATTACCAGAATACGATCGGTAATGCCTAACAGCTCCGGCATTTCGGATGAGATAATAATGATGCCCTTTTCTCTTTTCGCCAGCTCAGCAATTAACTGGTAAATTTCGAATTTTGCACCAACATCAATACCGCGAGTGGGTTCATCAAGCATCAGGATTTCAGGCTGGGTCAATAACCAGCGGCCAATAATCACTTTTTGCTGGTTACCGCCCGAAAGCGAACCAATCTGAGTATGGTGGCCTGGCGTTTTTACACGCATAGAATCGATCACCCATTGGGTATCACTCTTCATGCGTTTATTATCCAGCAGTCCCATACTGTTTTTATATTTTTTGATATTGGAAATAAGCGAGTTAAAACCAATGTCGAGGAAAGCATAAATACCGGTTGAGCGACGCTCTTCA
Organism: Pantoea sp. RG18; assembly: GCF_025910075.1. Classification (NCBI taxonomy): domain Bacteria; kingdom Pseudomonadati; phylum Pseudomonadota; class Gammaproteobacteria; order Enterobacterales; family Erwiniaceae; genus Pantoea; species Pantoea sp. RG18. The sequence goes on along the minus strand of NZ_JAPCIL010000002.1, from coordinate 284,499 downwards.
GTCACCAGCGCAAAACCGTGGTTAATGGCTTCATTGGCGCTGTGATTATTAATCGGTTTGCCATGCAGTTTAATGGTGCCGCCCGATTTTTCGCGAATGCCAAACAGCGTTTCGACGATATCGGTACGTTTGGCGCCCACCAGCCCGGCAATGCCGAGTATCTCCCCTTTACGCAAATCAAATGAGATGTCGCGAATCGATGGCTGACGCAGTGACGTCAGATGACGCACCTCAAGAATCGTCTCGCCTGGCACGTTGGTACGGTCAGGGAAACGCTGGTTCAGTGAACGGCCAACCATCATGGAGATGATCTTATCCATATCCAGCCCTTCCAGCGGCTGAGAGGTGATCCACTGACCATCACGCAGGATAGTGATCTCATCACACAGCTGGAAAATCTCTTCCATTTTGTGCGAAATATAAACAATGCCACAGCCGCGATCTTTCAGCTTACGAATAATCGTGAACAGGTGATTAACCTCTTTCTCGGTTAACGAGGAGGTCGGCTCATCCATAATCACAATTTTCGCGTCATAGGAAAACGCTTTGGCAATTTCAATCATCTGCATCTGCGATACAGAAAGATTGGCAACTTTGTCTCGCGGATCGATATCAATATCCAGCTCGTCAAAAATCGCTTTAGTATCCCGGTACATTTTATCCTGATCGACAAAGAAGCCTTTGCGCGGATAACGCCCAAGCCACATATTGTCCATCACGGTACGCTGCAGGACCAGGTTTAATTCCTGATGCACCATCGACACGCCATTTTCCAGCGCCTCTTTAGAGCTTTTATAGTCGATCTCTTTACCCTGAAACAGGATACTGCCGGTATCTTTTTTATAAATACCAAACAGGCATTTTAATAAGGTGGATTTCCCGGCACCGTTCTCGCCCATTAATGCATGAACAGAGTGAGGCCGCACTTTTAAATTCACATTATCTAACGCTTTAACGCCGGGAAATGATTTTGAGACATCCGTCATTTCCAGCAGATATTCTCGCTGCGCGGTCGTATTATCACTGGCCATATTTTACCTGGCTAAAAAACGGTGGTGACATAAAAAAGGCGCGACAGCGGTCGCGCCCGTAATCGATCTTATTTCACGAACTGAGACAGATTTTCTTTATCAACCGGCACGTAAGGAACGCGGACGATCTTATCAACCATCTTGAAGTTTGTTCCGTCGGTGGCGGCTTTGCCGTTAGCCAGATTGTTGGCAATATCCAGCGTTGCTTTCGCCTGGTTTTCCGCATCGTTCAGCACGGTACCGGCCAGCGCACCGGATTTCACCAGCGCCAGCGCTTCTGGCAGTGCATCGACGCCAAAGACCGGAATTGAGGTCATGTTGTGCGCTTTCAGCGCTTCAACCGCACCCATCGCCATCGCATCGTTGTTGGCAATCACCACTTCGATTTTTTTGGCATTCGGGCCTGACAGCCACGCATCCATCTTATCTTTGGCCTGAGCGGTATCCCACATTGCAGTATCCATCGCTAACTGCTGGGTTTTCAGACCATCTTTGTTCAGGGTATCGATCACATATTTGGTACGGGCTTCTGCATCAGGATGGCCCGGTTCGCCTTTCAGCAGCACGAACTGAATCTGACCATCTTTGTTCAGATCCCACGCGGGTGTGGCTTTCCAGTGCTTCTCAATCAGCTGACCCTGAATGATGCCTGACTCTTTAGAGTCGGTACCGACATAGTAAGCTTTGTCATAACCGGCCAGCACTTTGGCGTTAGGTTCTTTGTTGAAGAAGACCACCGGCACGTCGTTGGCACGCGCTTTGTCTACTACCACCGCAGCCGCAGCCGGGTCAACCAGGTTAATCGCCAGCGCTTTCACGCCTTTTGCCATCAGCACGTCAATCTGATCGTTCTGTTTGGACTGGTCATTCTGTGAATCATTCATCAGCAACTGCACGCCACCGATCGCTTTCGCTTCTTTCTCGATGTCTTTGCGCACCATTGACATGAAGTTGTCATCATATTTGTAAATGGTCACGCCGATACGGGTGTCAGCTGCGTGAGCGGTTGCACCAAACATCATGCTGGCAACCAGTGCTGTAAGCGTGAAAACCTTCTTATTCATGGTATCTCCGGTTTTATTATGCAGGGTCTTTTTAGCGCTACCGCGCCATACAGGCGGGAGAGCAATCGGTAAAACAGAGCGGCGCGTCGGTTAACGTAATGAGAATGTTAAGCCATTGAACACCGTCTAAAACCTGACTTCCCTGTGCCAGAATGCTTCCATGAAGAGGGTATGAACCCTTTAACCGGCTACTGAGACCACAACTGATGCCGTTACACTGGCGTTACATAATGTTTCAGTCCGGTAAGACGCTGCCATCATAGTGAGAGCAATGTTAATTAACTGTGAATGTAATCACAGATTGAAAACGGTTACATGGCTGAATCGCCTGAAATAGTGACGGACTCCACATTTTGCCGCTGCGCCACCGAATGACGCCGCACCAGCGTTGGCATAAAGATGTGCGTTGCCGTGTCATCCAGCAGTCCGGCTGCGCCCTGTAGCGCCAGTTCAGTGGCGATTTTTGCCATAGATACAATGGGATAGCGCACAGTAGTTAACTGCGGATCGGTGTAACGGGAAATCGGGATATCATCAAAGCCAATGACAGAAAAATGCTGTGGCACCTGGATGCCGTTGTCTTTCAGCGCAGTGAGTGCGCCAGCCGCCATGCCGTCGTTATAGGCAAACACCGCACTGAGGTTGAGATTGCGTCCCAGCAGCTCCACCATCGCCGCTTCGCCGCCCTGCATATCGGGCTCTGCGCTGGCTATCCAGCTCTCCTGGGGCCGGATGCCCTGCTCTGCCATCGCCTGAATCCACCCTTCACGGCGCTGCGCCACATCTTCGATGGGATGGCTGGAACAGAGATAGCCAATGCGGCTATGCCCCTGCTGTAGCAGGGTTCGTGAAGCCATCAATGCACCCGTGACGTTATCCAGACTGACACTGCGGTGTTCAAATCCGGGCACGATGCGGTTAATCACCACCATGCCCGGAACGTGGCGCATAAAATCCGCCAGCTCAGCGTCAGGCAGCGTTTTCGCGTGCACCACCAGGGCGCTGCAACGCTGACGAATCAGCACTTCAATGGCATGACGCTCTTTCTCTTCCTGATGCCAGGAGTTGCTGATTAACACATGTTTGTGCACGCGCTGCGCCACGGTATCCACCGCTTTAACCAGTGCACCGAAGAAGGGATCCGAAACATCCATCACCACCACACCAATGGTATCACTGACCTGCGTCGCCAGCGCCTGCGCATTGGCGTTGGGGCGATAGCCCAGCGCTTCCACCGCCTGTAACACGGCGTCGCGGGTGTCAGAGGTGACGGCGCTGCTCTGATTGAGGACGCGCGACACGGTCGCCACCGACACGCCAGCCTGACGGGCAACATCACGAATTGTTATCATGCAGCAGTTCCACAGAGGAAAAATAAGGCATCACGCCGGGTTGAACACCGGCGCTATTTTGTCAGGGGCAGGAGGCGTACAGCGTGAATTGCGTCACATCAATGAAAACGGTTACATACAATTCTGTAACCTTTGTGATGGCGGTCATTATCTGGCGTTGTCAGTGATGCGCGATTTACCGGCTGAGATCAGCGTGAGCCGCCGCCACAGCCACTCCAGCGGACCCTGTGCGAAGAAATGTAACCAGATGAGTGAAAAGAGGATATTGATAAGCCACACCGCAGGCACCATCAGCACCAGCTCCAGCCGGGTAAAGTGCATATAGAAGCCGAAGCGATAGAACAGCGTGGTGCAGATCAGCGACTGCAGCAGATAGTTGGTCAGCGCCATGCGGCCCACGCACTGAATGGCATAGCTGATGCGCCAGCGCGCTATCTGCGGCCAGTAAGCCAGACAGAGCGCGGCATAGCCCAGGCTAATCAGCGGGCTGGCGAGATCGCGCGGGGCTTGCAGATAAAAAGCGGTCCAGCGGAATTCCCAATGTAACAGCCATTGCGCTGCCACACCGGCCACCGCAATCAACAACCCCATCGTCAGCAGCAGCGCCGCCGCCTGACGGTAATGTTGCGCTGAAAACTCGCCGATCAGCCAGCCACTGCGCAGCAGTGCGCCACCGATCATCATCAGGCCCGCCAGCTGCCAGCCATACTGCGCCGCCAGCGCCATCAGTCCTGAAGAGAGATGATCCAGCCGGTTCTGTATCGCTTCCCAGCCACCAGTCAGTTTCCAGTACTGTTCATATTGCAGATCGGCAGCACCTGGCAGCCAGGATCGGGTCGGTTCAGGATCGGAGATCGACCCAAACACCAGCAGAACGCCACAGCCCACCAGGTAGAGCAGAATGCCGGTATTCATCAGGCTGCGGGTGGAAGGGACATCGCGCACTACCCGCCAGACCACCAGCCCGATAATGCCGTAGTCCAGCAGGATATCGCCCTCCCAGAGAAAGACGCCGTGCAGAAAACCGATCAGCACCAGCAGTGAGAGCCGGGCAGTCAGCCAGCGACTGCCGCGTGGCAGCTGCATTTGCAGACCTGCGCCAAACAGCAGCGCAAACAGGGTGAGGAATTTGAGCTGGGCAAAGGCGTCAGAGATCGCCCATGTCCAGACATCGGACAGGCTGACGCTGCCCTGCCAGGCCGGATTAAGGTAGGCGGCAGAAGGCAGGCCAAAGCCGACAATATTGAGCAGCAGAATGCCGAGAATGGCACATCCACGAATGAAATCCAGCGCGTGATAGCGTTGCATGCGGCACCTGCACCATTGAGGCGGGCAACGTTATGCGCCCGCCGTAGACTCAACTATGGCGCACCGCGCGCAAAAATTCCTGGCGGGTATTCTGGCTGGACTTGAACAGGCCGCCCAGAGAGGTCGTCGTGGTGGCACTGGTGGCATCTTTTACGCCACGCGCTTTCACGCAGTAATGCACCGCATCAATAGAAACAGCCACATTGTTGGTGCCCAGCAGCGTCTGCAATGCGACCAGAACCTGCTGCGTCAGACGCTCCTGCACCTGCGGGCGCTGGGCGAAGAACTGCACGATACGGTTGATTTTCGACAGGCCAATCACCTTTTCTTTGGGAATGTAGGCGACGGTCGCTTTGCCATCGATGATCACAAAGTGGTGTTCACAGGTGCTGGTCAGCGTGATATCACGCACGGTCACCATCTCATCAACCTTCATTTTATTCTCAATGACGGTGATTTTCGGGAAGTTGGCGTAGTCGAGACCGGAAAAGACTTCATCCACATACATTTTGGCGATGCGATGCGGCGTTTCCATCAGGCTGTCATCTTCAAGATCCAGATTCAGCAGCTGCATAATCTCGGTCATGTGCCCGGCAATCAGACTTTTACGTGTGTTGTCATCTATATCGCGCGTCGGTGCACGTAACGGCGTTTCCAGTCCACGCGCCAGCAGCGCTTCGTGAACCAGGGCAGCTTCCTGACTTAGGGTGCTCATCTTACTCTTCTCCGGCTGGTGTTGCGCCCGCCAGCTTTTGCCAGCGGGCCCTGTAATCAGGCGCGTATTGTGAAACTTTCTTTGCGGGGAATCCAGCAATCAATCAGATTGGTGATGAAAGCTTTTCACCCGGTTCGCCGCCACACCAGCAGGCCGGCCCAGACCAGGCTAACCCCTGCAACCCACAGGGCAGGCTCCAGCCGATGTAACAGGGCTGTGGAGAGAAAAGAGAGCAGCGGGCCGACCAGCTGCCCGATAGCATAGCCGGTGGTCAGCAGGCCAGCCATGTAGCGCAGATGATTGGGTGCCAGCTCACGGGCGCAGAGCAGCGACAGCTGCACCACGCTGAGGAAACCGCCCCCCACCAGCAGCGCACCGGCCAGCAGGCCGCTAAAGCCTGGCAGCAGCGCCGCGGCAAATACGCCCAGCGCCTGCGCCCACAGCACCAGTGCCAGGCGGACGTGGCTGTGCCCCCAGCGTCGCGTCAGGATCCCCAGCAGGATGCCGATCATCGCCGCGCCGCCAAAAATCGGCCAGACAAACTGCGCGAAGATGCCGTCCGGAAACCGCGTGGCGGCCATCTGCGACAAAAAGGTGGCGGGCAGAATGTAGCCAAAGCCCGCCAGACTGTAACTCAGTACCAGCCGTTTAAGGTTGCGATCCAGCACCAGCGGCTCGGGTGCCTGATCCGGGCGATGCAGTTCGCCCCGACGCGGCAGATTACGGGTAATCAGCGCAATCAGCAGCAGCGCCAGCGCACCGTAAGCGGCCCAGGCCAGACCGGCAGAAACCTGCAATGTGTGCAGCGCTACCCCCAGCAGACCGCTGACAAAAATGCCGCAGCCCGGCCCGGCAAAAACGGCCGCCGACAGCCCTGCCCGGCCATGACGATGCAGCTGTTCATTGCTCCAGGCCGCCACCAGCACCATCGCCCAGCCGCTGGACCAGCCAATCAGAAAGCGGATTGCGCCGTGCAGCCACGGTCCGCTGGCGAATGCTGAGAGCAGGGTCAGGATCACCGCGCCCCATACGCCCGCCTGCAATCGCAGCTCAACCCGCCGGTGTGCGCGCATGGCATCAAATGAGCCACACAGATAGCCAAGATAATTAAGTGCCGCGACCAGGCTGGCACTGGTGAGTGTCAGCTGGTGTGCCTGAATCATCAGCGGCACCTGGGGCGTAAAGGCAAACCGGCCAATGCCCATCGCGACAAATAAGGTTAAAAACGCGCTGAGCGCGACGCGTAACGCCATTGCTGAACTCCTGTTGTTCTGCCCTGAGATCTCTTCTGACTTGCTAACAGCATGCAGGATGATTAAACTCACGGAAAGTGAATAATTTTAACCAACTTGCTTACAGGAAGAGAAGATATGGATTTAGTTCAGCTGCGTATGTTCTGTTCCGTCGCCGAAACGGGTTCACTGGCGCGCGCAGCAGAACAGCTGCATCGCGTCCCCTCTAATCTCACCACGCGGCTGCGCCAGCTGGAAGAAGAATTAGGTGTGGATCTCTTTATTCGTGAGAAACAGCGCATTCGCCTGTCACCAATGGGCCATAATTTTCTGAATTATGCGCAGCGTATCCTGGCATTAAGTGAAGAAGCGATGAGCATGACCCGCACCGGTGAACCGGCGGGCAACTTTGCGCTGGGCTCAATGGAGAGCACCGCGGCGACGCGTCTGCCCGGCCTGCTCGCCGCCTATCACCAGCGCTTTCCCAAAGTGGCGCTGTCGCTGATTACCGGCACCTCGGGCGAAATCATCGATCGGGTGCGTGAAGGCACCCTGGCGGCCGCGCTGGTGGATGGCCCGGTCTCCCATGACGATCTCAATGGCTGCATCGCCTTTCGCGAAGAGATGATACTGATCACCGGCCTCGATCATGCGCCAATCGCCACCGCGCGCGACGTGCAGGACGACACTCTGTTTGCTTTTCGCAACAGCTGCTCTTACCGGGTGAAGCTGGAGAGCTGGTATCGGGACAGCCAGACCGCGCCCAACAGTGTGATGGAGATTCAGTCCTATCACGCCATGCTGGCCTGCGTGGCAGGCGGTGCGGGCGTAGCGATGATCCCGGCCTCGGTGCTGAAGCAGATGGCGGATCGGTCACGGGTGCAGGCGCATACGTTACCTCCCGCTTATCGCGACACCGCCACCTGGCTGATGTGGCGACGCGACGCCTTTACGCCGAATGTTGAAGCACTGAAGTACCTGATTATTGAACAATTTGACGATCGTCCGCTCAACGATGAGCTGATTTACCCATTACAGGCGGCGGAATAAGCGTTCCACGCTATGTTTAAGAGCCTGACCCACCAGGCTTTGAATCATCACGACCACCCGGCGCCACTGCGCGTCACAATCTGACTGGAAGAGGGATTGCATGAATATGATCAAAACCCGTGCCGCTGTTGCCTGGGCTGCTGGCGAACCGCTGAAAATCGAAGAAGTTGATTTAATGCCACCGCAGAAAGGTGAAGTACTGGTGCGTATCGTTGCGACCGGCGTCTGTCATACCGACGCCTACACCCTGTCCGGCACCGACCCGGAAGGCGTTTTCCCGGCGATTCTTGGCCATGAAGGCGGCGGCATCGTCGAAGCCGTGGGCGAAGGCGTGACCAGCGTTGAAGTGGGTGACCACGTCATTCCACTCTACACGCCGGAGTGTGGCAAATGTAAATATTGTCTTTCAGGCAAAACTAACCTCTGCCAGGCGATCCGCACCACGCAGGGTAAAGGCCTGATGCCGGATGGCACCACCCGTTTCTTTAAAGATGGCAAACCCATTTTCCACTATATGGGCACCTCAACCTTCTCTGAGTACACGGTAATTCCGGAGATCTCGCTGGCGAAAATCAGTAAAGAAGCGCCGCTGGAAGAGGTTTGTCTGCTGGGCTGTGGCGTGACCACTGGCATGGGCGCGGTGATGAACACCGCCAAGGTGAAAGAAGGCGACACCGTGGCGATTTTCGGTCTCGGCGGCATTGGCCTCTCTGCGGTCATCGGCGCGAAGATGGCGAAAGCGGGCCGCATCATTGCCATCGACCTTAACACCAGCAAATTCGATCTGGCACGCAAACTGGGTGCCACCGATCTGATCAACCCGAAAGATTACGACAAGCCGATTCAGGATGTGATTGTCGAGCTGACCGACGGCGGCGTGGATTTCTCATTTGAATGTATCGGCAATGTCAACGTGATGCGTTCCGCGCTGGAGTGCTGCCACAAAGGCTGGGGCGAGTCCGTGATTATCGGCGTCGCCGGTGCCGGTGAAGAGATCTCCACTCGTCCGTTCCAGCTGGTCACCGGTCGCGTCTGGCGCGGTTCCGCGTTTGGCGGCGTCAAAGGCCGTTCGCAGCTGCCTGGCATTGTGCAGGATTACCTCGACGGTAAATTTGCGCTGAACGACTTCATCACCCACACCATGCCGCTGGAAGAGATCAACGACGCCTTTGATTTGATGCACGAAGGAAAATCGATTCGCTCGGTCGTGCACTTTAACAAGTAATCAGGAGGCGTTATGGCATCCACTCTGGAGCTACTGGAAGAACACCGTATTTTTGGCGGCTGGCAACAGCGCTGGCGTCATCAGTCTTTGCTGCTGAACTGCCCGATGACCTTCAGCATCTATCTGCCTGGGCCGCACGGTGATGCGCCGCCGCCGGTGGTCTGGTTTCTGGCCGGACTGACCTGCAACGATGAGAACTTCACCAGCAAAGCCGGTGCACAACGGGTTGCAGCGGAACTGGGTCTGGTGCTGATTATGCCGGATACCAGCCCGCGCGGCGAAGGGGTTGCGAATGATGAAGGATACGATCTGGGTCAGGGCGCGGGATTTTATCTCAATGCCACCCAACAGCCCTGGGCCAGCCATTTCCGCATGTTCGATTATCTGAGCAGCGAGTTACCCGCCCTGATTGCGGATAACTTCAAGGTCAGTGAACGTCAGTCGATTATGGGTCACTCCATGGGCGGACACGGTGCGCTGATGCTGGCGCTGCGTCTGGGTAACCGCTTTGCCTCGGCTTCCGCTTTTGCACCGATTGTGAATCCGATGCAGGTACCCTGGGGCCAGAAAGCGTTTCAGGCCTATCTGGGCGACGATCGTGCGACGTGGCGGGAATATGACAGCTGCCAGCTGATGGCGGAGGTGTCGCATCGGCTGCCAATGCTGATCGATCAGGGCGACAGCGATCAGTTCCTGGCCGATCAGCTGCAACCGGAGCGGTTACAAGAGGTCGCGAATGAGGTGGGTTTCCCGCTGACGCTGCGCATTCAGCCGGGTTATGACCATAGCTACTTCTTTATAGCCAGCTTTGTGGAAGATCATCTGCGCTTCCATGCGCAGCATCTGCTGGCGTAAACAATCAGGGCCGCAATCGCGGCCCTGAAATTTTATGCCTGCTCTGCTGGCTAACGCTCTGTCACAGAGCCAGCATACTGCCAGCCTGCCCTGTAAAAATTCCTTTCTCAGAACAGTGATGCTCAGCGCCCTACCGGACGCCTCCTCAATATCAGACCAGTGCCGGGCCGGTCAGCCCGTCGATCATCACCTGCGGGATACCACGCGAGCAGTGTTCGATACGACCATCGACGCCATACACCTTTGCCAGAGTGGCAGGCGTGATCACCTTATCTGGCTGCCCTTCCGCCACCAGCGCGCCCTGCTTCAGCATCAGCGCATGTTGCGCATGACGCAGTGCAATATTGATGTCATGCACCACTACCACCGTCACGATGTTACGCTGAGCGGTTTCGCGCCGCACCAGATCCATCACGTGAAACTGGTAGTTGAGATCCAGCGCGCTCAGCGGTTCATCCAGCAGCAGCAGCTTAGGGCGACGGATCAGTGACTGCGCCAGCCCGACCAGCTGTTTTTGTCCGCCGGAGAGCTGATCGAGATATCGCATCGCCAGATGGGCAATGCCCAGTTGTTCCAGCAGATGCATGATTTCCGCTTCGCTGCTGGCGCTGTGCAGACCACCGGAGGCACGCTGCGCCACGATGATCGACTCCAGCACATGCAGATGTACGCCCGCAGGCAGCGACTGCGGCAGATAAACCACGTTCTTCGCACGCCGGGCAAACGGCTGGGTCATGAGATCCTCACCGTTGAGCCACATCTCGCCCTGGCCTTTATTCAGACCGGCCAGTGCACGCAGCAGCGTCGATTTACCACAGCCATTCGGCCCCAGCAGCACGGTGATCTCGCCGCGCGGCAGCGGCGCAATATTAAGATTATCAATGACTTTATTTTTTGGGTACCCGGCACTGAAGCCACGTAACGTCAGACCCTGTTCCATCATACCGTCCCCCGATGACGCAGAATAATACTCAGGAAGAACGGCACGCCAATCAGTGAGGTGACAATGCCAACCGGGATGATTACACCAGGGAGCAGGTTTTTCGAGGCGACCGACGCCAGCGACAGCACCAGCGCGCCGACCAGCGCACTGGCGGGCAGATAGAAACGGTGATCTTCACCAAACATCATGCGGGCGATATGGGGAGCGACCAGCCCAATGAAACCGATCGGGCCGACAAACGCGACCGCCAGGGCAGAGAGGATACTGATGCGCAGTAACGTAGTCAGGCGCAGACGACGCACATCAATGCCAAAGCTTACCGCGCGGTCTTCGCCCAGACGCAGCGCCGTCAGCTTCCAGCTGCTCATCATTGAAAACGGTACCAGAATGGCCAGCGCCACGCTCAGCACGCCCAGCTTTTCCCAGGAGGCGCGCGCCAGGCTACCCATGGTCCAGAACACCAGGCCCTGCAGGGTATCTTCGCTGGCGATGAACTGCATCATGGATACCAGAGCGTTAAAGGTGAAGACCAGCGCGATACCGAACAGCACCACGCCCGCCGAAGAGACCTGAGTCCAGCGGGTCACGGCATCCAGCATCAGCGCGGCAAACAGGGCAAAGACAAAGGCGTTGGCAGAAATTAACCACTGATCGGGAATGCCGGGAATACCCACGCCGAGGATGATCGCCAGCGCGGCACCAAACGCCGCCGCCGATGAGACACCCAAAGTAAACGGACTGGCCAGCGGGTTATTCAGGATGGTCTGCATTTCAGCGCCCGCCAGACCCAGCGACAGCCCCACCACCAGCGCCATCAGCGCATAGGGCAGACGAATGTCCCAGACAATGACGCGCGTGCCGGCATCGACGCTCTCGGGGCTGAGCAGCGTATTCCACAGCGTTTCAAGTGAGAGTCCCGCCGGACCCAGCGTGAAGTCGAGGATCAGCGAGGCGAGTATCGCCAGCAGCAGCACGCCAATCCAGATTAAGCGGCGGCGCAGCACCTGATGATAGTTCTGCATGGTGTGGTGAAGCGTCTCTTCCCCCGCCAGCAGCGAAGTTTCGGTAGTCATGTTTGAACCCTGTGTGGCTATCACGTCAGAAAACGCAGCCACAATAGTGCAGGTGATAATAATTATCAATTCGTGAACATAAGCGAGACGTGAAAAAACAGTAAAAAACGGTGTGGCAGGCAGGAGAATGGCTCAGGGAGCCTGCGCCTTTCGCAAAGACGCAGAACCCGCCATCCCTGGCGGGTTTTGTGCGGGCGATTACACAGAGTTAATCTTTGTGAACCGGAAACTCCATTTCGCTGTACTTAACGAAACGGCTGCCGCGCGTCAGCTTGTAGCCGAACCAGATAATCAGGAACAGCGGAATGCCGATATAGGTTGCCGCCACGCCATACCAGTCGATGCTGTCGTTAAGGAATGCCTGGTAGTTCTGACCCAGCGTGATGATCAGGCAGAGCACAAAGGCGAAAATCGGACCCAGTGGGAAGAAGCCGGAACGGTAAGGCAGATCGTTCAGGTCACGTCCCTGGGCGACATAGCCCCGACGGAAGCGATAGTGACTGATGGCAATACCCAGCCAGGCGATAAACCCGGTCATGCCTGAGGTATTAAGCAGCCACAGATAGACTTCCTGATTACCAAATTTTGAGGTCAGGAAGCACAGTCCGGCCACCACGGTGGTGGCCCACAGGGCATTACGCGGCACGCCGCCCTTTGAGAGCTTCGCGAAAATCCGTGGCGCTTTACCTTCGCTGGCCAGGTTATAAAGCATACGCGTTGACGCATACATCCCGGAGTTACCCGCTGACAGCACAGCCGTCAGGATCACCGCATTCATGACGGCGGCGGCAGAGAGCAGACCGGCATTCTGGAACACCAGGGTGAACGGGCTGACGCTGATATCGTCGATATCATTGTGCAGCAACTGCGGATCGGTGTATGGCAGGATCAGGCTGATAATCAGGATAGCGAACACATAGAACAGCAGGATACGCCAGAAAATCTGCCGCACAGCGCGCGGAATATTCTTCGCCGGATCTTCAGATTCGCCCGCCGCGATACCGATCAGCTCGGTGCCCTGGAAGGAGAATCCCACAATCATCGCCACCCCGATCATGGCCGCAAAGCCGCCCGCAAACGGCGCGTCGCCCACCTGCCAGTTCTGCCAGCCCGCATGTTCAGCACCGCGCATAATGCCGGTGATCATCAGCACGCCAACGATGATAAAGATAATCACGGTGGCCACTTTAATCAGCGAGAACCAGTATTCCGCCTCGCCAAAGCCTTTGACCGAAATGTAGTTGAGCAGGAACATCAGCCCCAGGAACAGCGCGCTCCAGATCCAGCCAGGCGTGTCGGGGAACCAGTAGTTCATCACCAGTTGGGACGCCACCAGGTCAACCGCGATGGTCACCGCCCAGTTGTACCAGTAGTTCCAGCCGAGTGCGAAACCAAAGCCCTCTTCGACATATTTTGCGCCGTAGGTGGCGAAGGAACCCGATACCGGCATGAACGCAGCCAGTTCGCCGAGGCTGGTCATCAGGAAGTAGACCATCAGGCCGATGAGGATATAGGAGAGCAGTGCTCCGCCGGGGCCAGCCTGAGCGATGGTGGCACCGGAGGCGACAAACAGGCCGGTACCAATGGAGCCGCCGATGGCGATCATCGTCAGGTGACGGGCTTTTAACGCACGTCGTAATGCAGGTTGTTGTGTTGTATTTGAGTCATTATGCATGTGTTAACGCTACGCTGGGTAAAAATGAGGCGCGATTGTAGCAGCCAGATCGCCTCTGTATAGCGAATGCCAACCTGTTATTAGTTAACTTCATGATCGCGCCGGAATTATTAGTAATTACTCGCGACAATAGGAAAAAAACCGCGTCAGTGCTTTGGAAATATGCTTCTGCCGGTGGTGGATGCGATAGAGCGTGCGGATAAGACGCGGCAGCGGAATCGTCAGTTCAACCAGCGTGCCCGCCTCCAGCAAATCGGCAATCACCCGGCGCGAAAGACAGCTGATGCCCATGCCGTGCCGCACCGCATGTTTAATCGCCTCGGAATTGCCCAGTTCCATGCCCAGCTGAAAACTCGGCAGATGCGACAGCAGCAGATAATCGACAATTTCACGGGTGCCGGAGCCGCGTTCGCGCAGGATCCACGGGGCGTCAGCCAGGGTTTGCAGCGTCACCGGCTGTTGCAGAATCGCCGCATCTGGCGCGGCAAACACCACCAGTTCATCTTCGAGCCAGGGTTCACTGACCAGCTCGGTCATATGGCACGGCCCTTCAATTAATCCGACATCGACGCGGAAATCGGAAACCGCCTGAATCACATCCTGACTGTTGCCGACACTCAGCTCCAGCGGCAGGCGGGGAAAATCGCGACGATAAGCGGCCATCATGCCTGGCAGCAGATAGTTACCGATGGTGCTGCTGGCAAAGATGCGGATCGCGCCGTTATCCTCTTTAAACAGCTGCTCGATTTCGCCCGCCTGCTCCAGCAGCCCTACTGCACGGGGATAGAGCAGCCGTCCATGCTCATTCAGCACCAGCCGTTTGCCGACGCGGTCAAACAGTTGCACGCCGAGCTGACTCTCCAGATCGGCCAGCGCTGCACTCACTGCGGACTGCGACAGCGCCAGCAGTTGCGAAGCCTGAGTGGTGGAGCCGCTCTTAAGCACTTCGGTGAAAACTTCAATTTGCCGCAGCGTAATGTGCATCGTTGCCTCTTAACTCAGTGACTGCCTGACCAGGTAAATGATTAATGCCAGCCAGATCAGCCCTATCGCCACCAGCCAGCCTGCAATCTTTTTGCCACGCGAACGTTGAGACTGCGCCCGCTCGCTGCTGCTGATGCGCACCTCTCGCGGCAGTAAACGCAGCAGCACCATGACGCCCGTCGGGATAATCACCGCGTCATCCAGCAGACCGACAAAGGGGATCACATCAGGAATGAGATCGATCGGGCTGATGCCATAGGCGACCAGCCCCAGCATCCCCAGCTTGTTCCACCAGGGTGTGCGGGGATCGCGGAAAGCAAACCCCAGCACAAACACATCTCTTTTGATCAGCGTCGCCCAGCGGCGCAGACGCGAAACTATCATGATTGCTGCCTTATCGTTTATTCTGGTTAATTATAAATATATTATCAATTTCACTTTTAAGCCAGTCGCCGTCATGATCGGGTCTCAACCAGGAGGAGTGACCACCATGACTGAACTGAGCATCGCTAAACCGCATCATCCCGTTCCGCTCTGGATCCCGGGTCTGCTGCTGACCGCCGTGATTGCCGGGGCAGCCAGCTGGCTGGCGCAGCAGCCGATGATTGCCGCCCTGGGGCTGGGTTCACTGACTCTGGCGATTATGCTGGGCATCCTGGTCGGTAACAGCATCTATTCGCCGCTGGCGTCACGCTGCGACAACGGCGTGCTGCTGGCTAAGCAGAAACTGCTGCGGCTGGGGATCATCCTGTTTGGCTTTCGCATCACTTTACAACAAATTGCTGACGTCGGTTTCAGCGGCATCCTGATTGATGCGCTGACCCTGACCAGTACCTTCCTGATAACCTGCCTGCTGGGCATGCGGCTGCTGAAGCTGGATCGCGATACCGTCTGGCTGATTGGTGCGGGCAGCAGTATCTGCGGTGCTGCGGCTGTACTGGCGACCGAGCCGGTAGTGAAAGCCGCGCCGTCGAAAGTTGCGGTGGCTATCGCGACCGTGGTGCTGTTCGGCACGCTGGCGATCTTTATCTATCCACTGCTGTGGCCGCTGGCGCATGAGCTGTTCCCGGGACTGAGTGCGGCGCAGTTCGGGGTTTTTACCGGCTCAACCATCCATGAAGTGGCGCAGGTGGTGGCCGCCGGACACAGCATCAGCCCGGAAGCCGAGAACAGCGCGGTCATTGCCAAAATGCTGCGGGTAATGATGCTGGCTCCCTTTTTGCTCTGCCTGAGCGCCGTGATACGCGGCAAACGTCAAGGGAGCAACGCGCGCCAGGCTGTGACATTTCCCTGGTTCGCCCTGCTGTTTATCGGTGTTGCACTGTTTAACTCGCTGCAGCTGCTGCCTGCCATGGTGGTGGCGACGCTGAATCAGCTGGCGGGTCTGCTGCTGGCGATGGCGATGGCGGCGCTGGGATTGACCACCCGTTTCGGGGCATTGCGTGAGGCAGGCGTTAAACCGCTGCTGCTGGGTGCGCTGGTGTTTGTCTGGTTAATCGCGGGCGGCGGTGCAATCAATCTGCTGGTGCAACATTTCATGGGCTAGCGGCATCGGGTATCATGCCGTCTCATCCGTGCACAGCCCCAGGAGAAAGGCATGAAATATATTGGCGCACACGTGAGTGCGGCAGGTGGCGTGGATCAGGCAGTGATCCGCGCCCATGAAATAGAAGCCACCGCCTTCGCGCTCTTTACTAAAAATCAACGTCAGTGGAAGGCTGCCCCGCTCTCGACTGAGGTGATTGATGCTTTTCGCGCCGCCTGCGAGACGTACAAATTCGGTCCGCAGCAAATCCTGCCGCACGACAGTTTCCTGATAAACCTGGGTCATCCGGTTGAAGAGGCGCTGGAGAAATCCCGCGCGGCTTTTATTGATGAGCTGCGACGTGCCGACCAGCTCGGCCTGACTTTGCTGAACTTCCATCCTGGCAGCCATCTGCATCAGATTGATGAGGAGGCCTGTCTGAAGCGGATTGCGGAGTCGATCAACATCGCTCTCGACCAGAGCCAGAACGTCACCGCCGTCATTGAGAATACCGCCGGTCAGGGCAGTAATCTGGGTTTCCGCTTCGAGCATCTCGCCACCATTATTGAGCATGTTGAAGATAAATCGCGTGTCGGCGTCTGTATTGATACCTGCCATGCGTTTGCTGGTGGCTATGATCTGCGTACCGAAGCGGATTGCGAAGCGACCTTCGCCGAATTTGAGCGCATTGTCGGCTTTAACTATCTGCGCGGCATGCACCTTAACGATGCTAAAAGTGCCTTCGACAGTCGCGTCGACCGTCATCACAGCCTGGGTGAAGGCAATATCGGCAAAACAGCGTTTAGCTGGCTGATGAAAGATCCGCGGTTTGATGGCATCCCGTTGATTCTGGAAACCATTAATCCCGATATCTGGAAAGATGAGATTGCCTGGCTGAAAGCCGAACAGCAGGGATAGTAAAAGGGAGCCAGCTGGCTTAATGCTGGTCAGTTAAGATTAGATTTGTAAAGGCTGTCACGGTCAAACGTGGCAGCTTTTTTGTCAGTGCGAGCGAGCCGCAGTGCGGGCCGGTGGCGATCAGGAGCAGGCAATCCGCAGCGCTGAACGGAATGAGTCTGCCAGGAGAGCCCGCAGGACGCGGGCGAAAGGCGGGGCGGCACAGGATGTGCCATCCCCGGCGGTCCGTCAGGCAGGCGAATGAAGTGAAGGAACCGCGCAGCGGCGCGAGGACCGCCAGCCCCTGAGCGGCACCAGACTGCGTTATCACCTGTCGCTTAACTGGCTGGCATGCTCCCTTTTCGTTTAGAGAGAACGCTGGCTCAGGGAGCATACGCCTTCCGTAAAGACGCAAAAAAACGCCATCCCTGGCAGGCGCAGCGCGGGCGATTACGCACCTCATCCCTAAGGTGCGCCCGCAGCCGGGCCAACGCTTTGCGTTGTTCAAAAACGCTCCCGGCTTTTTGTCCATGGCCCGCGATGCTTTACTCCAGGCGTATGCTCCCGTCGCTTTGACTTCGGGAACCGTCTGTAAAAGCAAACAGGGAGCCATCCGGCTCCCTGTTATTTTCACTTCAGCAGATTATGCACTTCTGCAAATCAGGCTTTCACCAGCTGCTCTTCCGGACGTTTCAGTACCGCATAGCTCAGACCCGCAATCGCGGTGCCGATGATGATCGCCATCAGATAGCCGATAACCGGGGTAATCGCGCCAGGGATCAGCAGCACGAACAGTCCACCGTGCGGAGCCATCAGTTTTGCGCCAATCGCCATGGAGATCGCGCCGGTGGTTGCACCGCCAACGATACAGCAAGGCAGAACGCGCATCGGGTCACGGGCGGCAAACGGAATCGCGCCTTCAGAGATAAAGCAAAGACCCAGAACCAGTGCTGCTTTACCACCTTCCTGCTGACCTTTATTGAATTTACGACGGGCAACCAGCGTCGCCAGCCCCATCGCCAGCGGTGGCACCATACCGGCTGCCATAATGGCTGCCATTGGCGCATAGGTCTGCGAACTCAGTAACCCGACGCCAAACGCGTAAGCCACTTTGTTTACCGGACCGCCCATATCGGTACACATCATGCCGCCCAGAATGGCACCCAGCAGGACCGCATTCGCCGTTCCCATGTTGGCCAGCCAGTGCGTCAGGCCGTTCATGATGCCAGCAACCGGTTTACCCACTACGTAGATCATCAGCAGACCGGTGATCAGACTGGCGAACAGGGGAATAATCAGTATCGGTTTCAGCGCTTCCATACTCTGCGGCAGTTTAACTTTGCCGCTGATCAGCTTCGCCGCATAACCGGCAATAAAGCCCGCGATAATACCGCCTAAGAAACCTGCGTTGATGCTGGTGGCGATCATACCGCCAATCAGACCCGGCGTCAGACCCGGACGGTCAGCGATGGAGAAGGCGATAAAGCCCGCCAGCACCGGCACCATCAGGGCAAAGGCGCTGCCACCACCAATTTGCATCAGCGCCGCAGCCAGCGTGCCCTGCTCTTTAAACGCCGTGATACCAAAGGCAAACGACAGCGCGATGCTCAGACCACCTGCGACCACCATCGGCAGCATGTAAGAAACACCGGTCAGCAGGTGACGATAAGCCCCTGCTCCGCCTTTCTTCTCTTCTTCACTGCTATTGTTCTGTCCGCCAGCCGCCGCTTTATACGGCTTCGCTTCTGCTACCGCTTTATCCAGCTCCTGCGCGGTTTTCTTCAGCGCCAGACCGGTTGAGGTACGGTACATCGGCTTACCGGCAAATTTCGCCAGATCGACTTCGATATCAGCTGCGACGATCACCAGATCGGCGGCAGCGACTTCTTCCGGAGTGATCGCATTACCGGCACCCACTGAACCACGGGTTTCAACTTTCACCCACCAGCCGCGACGGGTCGCTTCAGCCTGAATGGCCTCGGCAGCCATAAAGGTGTGCGCCACGCCGGTCGGACAGGCGGTCACCGCGACGACGCGTTTCTGCGCGCCAGCCTGAGCCGGTGCAGCAGGTGCGCCTGCTGCAGGTGTTGCTACCGCAGCCGGAGCCTGCCAGGTTTTCGCTTCTGCTTTCGCGCGGTTCAGGAAGGTTTCTGGCTCACGTACTGCCAGCTGGATATCGCCCAGCCAGACCGCTTTGCCGTTCAGCGCCGCATCGTCCGGTACGTTTTTGCCCAGCACAATCGCCAGCTCAGCGTCGGCAGGATTATCAGTCAGGGTCAGGCCCGCCGCAGCGGCGGCAGCCGCCAGACGCTGTTGTGCCATATATGCGGAAGCCAGTCCCAGTGTAGGGTCTTTAATCAGCAGCGTTTTCATTATCGCTCTCCTGCTGTCAGTTAACGGGTTGTAAGTCGACGCGCGCCATCATTGCGGCCAACTGAGTACGATCGGAAACGCCAACATTGCTCTGGCTGACGGCCATCGCCGCCACGGCAGTCGCAAGACGCAGCGTGTGTTCGCTGGATTCGCGCATCAGCAGGCCATAAATCAGGCCGCCAACCATTGAGTCGCCTGCACCCACGGTGCTGACCACTTCGCACACCGGCGGTTTAGCGATCCATTCGCCAGAAGCGTTGACCCACAGAGCACCTTCTGCGCCCAGCGAAATCACCACATGGGCGATACCCTGCTCGCGCAGTTCGTGCGCAGCGCCAATCACATCCTGCAGGGTTGGCAGTTTGCGACCGGCCCAGATTTCCAGCTCACGTCGGTTAGGTTTAACCAGCCACGGTGCCGCCTTCAGTCCTGCCACCAGCGCCTCGCGGCTGCTGTCAAAGATGATGCATGGGCAGTGGGTGCGAAGTTCGGTCATCCAGCGGGTAAAGGCATCGTGGTCGACGCCCTCTGGCAGGCTACCGCTGACACAGACCATATCGAACTGGCCCAGCCAGGTCAGAGAATCGGTAGTAAAACGATCCCAGTCCTGCGCCGTCACCTGAAAACCGGAGAAATTCAGATCGGTGACGTCACCGGTCTGTTCAGTGAGTTTAACGTTGATACGGGTACGGCCAGGCACGACATGGAAACGGTTGGCTATGCCCAGCTCACTGAACAACTGCTGGAAACCGTCCTGATTCTCTTTCCCCATGAAGCCACCGACGGTGACATCGATACCTAGATCTTTAAGTACTTTGGCTACGTTGATGCCCTTGCCCGCAGCATGCAGCCCGGTGGTTTTCACCAGGTTAACTTCGCCACGTTCAATTTCAGGGGTATATCCCACCAGGTCATACGCCGGATTCAGCGTAATGGTGGCGACGCGTCTGCTCATGATGCCCCCTCACCCAGACCACTGGTGATCGCTTCTTCAATCGCGTTCAGTGCCTGCTGTGCATCTTCACCGCTGGCGGTGAAGCGCAGGCGATGACCTTTCTTCACGCCCAGCGCAACCACTTTCATCAGGCTGCGGCCATTAGCGGGTTTGCCGCTGCCGTCGAGATTGGTCACGGTGATGTCGCTGTTGAACTGCTTGATCACGCTGACCAGCGCCGTGCCTGGACGGGCGTGCAGGCCGTGTTCGTTGCGAATGGTAAATTCAGCCGTCAGCACGTCAGCCTGCTCATCGACTTCGCTGGTGAGCAGTGCGTAAACGCCTGCAGCATCCGCTTTCAACAGACGATCCGCTTTGCCCTGCTGCAGCAATGCGCTGAGGTAACCCAGCACTTCCAGCGGACGTTCATCGGTCGCCGAAACGCTGATTAACATCGCAGCCGATTCGCCCTGATGGTCGAAGGCATGTTCAGCGCGGCTGATAGCCACGCCGCTGCGCAGGTTGCCGAGGCTGCTGTCGCTGAGCCAGATGCCCTGACCCAGATTCAGCGGAGGCGTTGAAACCACGTCTGCGACGTAACTGGCATCCACCACACCAGCGGACTGCAGCCGACCGGCGTTCATCGCCTGTAAGGTGATCAGATCACTGGCAGCCACGTTGAGCGTGATTAATGAGGTGTCGAAGCTGAATTCAGCGGCTTGTTTCTCGCCCATCAGCAACGCACGAAGATCTTCAGCAGAGGCGGTTTTTAACTGTTCTGCAATGGTGTCATCGCTCAGCACATGGGTCAGCTGACGCAGCAGCGCCAGATGTTCATCCGACTTAGCGGCAATCCCGATGGCAACATAGGCTGTCTGATCGTCACCCCAGGCGATGCCCTGCGGAAACTGGAAAACCTGAACGCCGGTTTTCAGCACCAGATCGCGGGTATCGGTGGTGCCATGAGGGATTGCGATGCCGTTGCCAAGAAAGGTTGAGGTCTGCTGTTCGCGCGCCAGCATGCCGTTGACGTACCCTTCGGTCACATTGCCCGCCGCGGTTAACGCGGCAGCAACCTGACGAATGGCCTCTTCTTTATTCTGGGCGCTGGCTCCGGTATGGATGGCCTGCAATTCGAGCTGGAACATAATTCTCCTCGCTTGCTGAGATTGAATCGTTTCAGCTAGTGGGAAAGATTTTACGCCATGCTGAGGAAAACAGATGGCGCAGTCACCGCTGAAACGTTTCAGGGATTGTGGTACAGCCGCTTTCGCCAGGCAAGAAAATGCGCAAACGGCGTAGCAGATTTTTGACGTTACGCACATTTCGGGCAGGTTTAGGTGATTAGCGGGCGAACAGGCTGACGCTGCTGCTGTAAAGTGAGAATGGGTGGACCGAAAAACTTCAGCAGCGTCAGCGCCTCAGGGCGCGGTATCCGCTTCGGTTTACAGCAGATACGTTTGCAATTGGTGGATGCATTCTGCGCACGTCTTGATGCTGTTCTTTCATGGGATCGCGCAGCGGCAGATGCAACCACTGAAATCAAAGCGGCGCTGGCTGCTGCCGGAACGCCCATTGGTCCCAACGACACCGCGATTGCCGGGCATGCCATTGCGGCCAGGGCTATTCTGGTGACCAATAACACACGCGAGTTTGAACGGGTACCCGGATTGCAGCTGGAAGAGTGGGTCAGCTAACTGCTGACGCGGGATTAAATCTAAGCAGTGGGAGGGTTCTCAGGCACGTGTGCTGGCTTCAAGCTCAATCAGGTAGGTCATGGCTGAGGTACGGTCTGTAAGACACATATCAACTGAAGGTTGCAGACTTCCACATACTTTCGGCCTTAAAGCTGAACCGAAAATCATGCACAAATTTTCATCCGATAACTGAATGCATCGGACATTCGCGGGTTTACCCTGCGGCATTCCGGGGATGGGGCTGGAGATTGACGGCGCAATGCAGCAGGCTCCACAATCAATACGACACTGCATTAACACCTCTCACGCGACCTTCAGGATACAACAGACAGTAACAGAACCTCAGAGGGAGCGACACCACACCCTTCAGCTCTTAACTTCCTGCTTAAATCGTTCACTGTCACCCATGTCAGAAATCGGTGAAGAGATAGAGGGCGCTGTACCACAGGCACCGCCCTGGCTACGGCATTGCATGCTGTGCTCAGGCAGAGAAAGTCGCGGCGACAATAGCAGTCCGGGGCGGCAATTGCCATGAAAGCCGCGGCCTGAGACAAAATTTCACGCCGGTGATATTGCCAGTTTTCATCGGCGCGAGTAACGTTGCGCGCACTTCACTCTCAAGATAGCGAGAACAGCAATGCCAAAAGCCAATGAAATCAAAAAAGGGATGGCCGTCACGCACAACGGTAAACTGCTGCTGGTTAAAGATATTGATGTCCAGAGCCCCAGCGCACGCGGTGCCGCCACCCTGTATAAAATGCGCTTTACCGATGTCCGCACCGGCTTAAAAGTGGAAGAGCGCTTTAAAGGCGACGAGATTATTGATGCAATTTCGCTCAGCCGTCGCAGCGTGACCTTCTCTTATATAGATGGTGACGAATATATTTTTATGGATGATGAGGATTACACCCCCTACGCCTTTAAACAGGAGCAGATTGAAGAAGAGCTGCTGTTTATCCCTGAAGGCGGTATCCCTGGCATTCACGTGCTGACGATGGAAGGTCAGGTGCTGGCGCTGGAACTGCCACAAACCGTGGATATGGAGATTGTGGATACTTCACCAGGTATTAAAGGTGCTTCTGCCAGCGCCCGCACCAAACCCGCCGGTATGAGTACAGGCCTCTCGATTCAGGTACCGGAATACCTCAGCAACGGTGACCGCATCCGCATCCACATTGCTGAACGCCGCTATATGGGCCGTGCAGACTAAATCAGAAGCCTGCTGCCGATCGTGATAGTGTTATATTATTACATTATCACGTTATTCCCCGGCAGGAGTCACTCCCATGACACGCGTTAATCTGATTACCGGTTTTTTGGGCAGCGGCAAAACCACGCTGCTCTGCCATCTGCTGGCTGCCAGGCCGTCCGGGGAAAACTGGGCGGTGCTGGTTAATGAATTTGGTGAGATCGGGATCGACGGCGCCCTGCTGGCCGATCGCGGTGCCACGCTGAAAGAGATCCCCGGCGGCTGCCTGTGCTGTGTGAATGGCCTGCCGATGCAGGTCGGGCTGAATATGCTGCTGAAGAGCAAACCCGATCGGCTGCTGATCGAGCCAACCGGCCTGGGCCATCCTCGTCAGGTGCTGGAGATGTTGAGTGCGCCCGTCTATCAGTCGTGGCTGCAACTGAATGCCACACTGACGCTGCTGGATGCGCGTCAGCTGGCTGATCCTCGTATCGTTGCCAATGAAAACTTCCGCGATCAGCTGGCTGCCGCCGACCTTGTCATCGCTAATAAGCGCGACTGCTGGGATCAGGCGGATCGTCAGCGCCTGGCTGACTGGCAGCAGCAGATGCAGCCTGCGCGCCCTCTGATAGAGACAGAATTTGGTCAGATCCCCCTTTCCCTGCTGGATACACCCCGGCAGCCGCGCGAGCTTCCCGTGCCGCAGCACCATCATTCGTCGGGTCCCACCAGCGGTCTGGCGGCGTTGCGACTGAATGGCGAGGCGCGCTGGCGTCGGGCGCTGAACCACGGCCAGGGTTATAGCGCCTGCGGCTGGCTGTTTGATGGTGATACGCTGTTCGACAGCGGCACGCTGCTGGAATGGGTTCGGCAGGCGCCGGTAGATCGCGTTAAAGGAGTGATGCGCACGACAGAAGGCGCCCTGCGTATCAATCGCGAGGCAAATGAGCTGCAGAGTGAAATACTCCCCTCACCGCCATCCGATAGCCGTATTGAGCTCATTCATTCTCAACAGGCTGACTGGAATCGTCTACAATCGGCATTGTTGAAGTGCCGTTTACGCTGACAGAGGTATTGTCGGCGGTTATTTTTAATAATAATGAGTTTAACTATGCGCGTAACTCGCCTTATTACTATCCTGCTGCTTAATGCACTGGGCGTGGTGCTATTTCTGTCATGGTATCTGCCCCCGGAACATGGCTTCTGGTTCGGCGTCGATAAATCTATTTTCTTTGGCTTCAATAGCCAGATGGTGACCCATCCGCTGTTCGCGCTGATCGTCGCTATCACGAATTACCGTGGTTTTGATGCGGTGTCATTGCTGGCGATGGGTCTGCTTTACCTGTCGATCTGGCGGCGCGAAACGCCACAGGCGCAGCGCCGGATGCTGGCAATCGGCATCACCATGCTGCTGACCGCCGTCGTTCTCAATCAGCTGGGCCATTTATTGCCGGTTAAACACTCCAGTCCGACACTGTTCTTCGAGAACGTGCATCGCGTCAGTGAACTGACCGGTATTCCCGCAAAAGATGCTTCAAAAGATAGCTTCCCCGGCGACCACGGTATGATGCTGATCATTTTCGCCTGCTTTATCTGGCGTTATTTTGGTTTCAGCCGCTTTTTAATTGCCACGGCTATTGTGGTGATATTTTCACTGCCACGCATCATGGCCGGTGCGCACTGGTTTACCGATGTTGCTGTCGGTTCAATGTCGGTGGTATTAGTGGGTCTGAGCTGGTGGCTATTAACGCCAGCCAGTGACGTATTGGTTAACTGGTTTTATCGCAAATTGCCGGGTAAATATAAGCCCGTGACGTAAATGTTAAGCGCGGACGATTTAAACCCCTGGTTTAAACCGCCCGCGCTTATAAAAAACACCCCATCACTATTAGCCTGCTAATTAAATTCACGAAAAGAAAAGGTTATGACCCTGCTGGCAGGTTAAATAGTCGCCAATATCCTCTGTCAATAAAGAAAACTCTAAAAATAGCGGCTATGCCCCGAATTAGCCCCCCTTTAACTCCCTGTTCTCACCATCATTTGACCACAATTGTAGCTAAAGTAGTCAGTGTGTTACGGTTTGATTTCACATCAAAAAAACCTATATGAAATTGATTAAAAGCACTCGCCACGGCGTCTGTAATCAGTTAACCTCAGTCGCAGTGAGGCAAAAGCGGCAGAAAATTCGGATTTTTTACCGTTAAAATGTGTCCATTAACACATTTTAGTAATTAAGGATTTGTCTTAGTCTGTTTCGCTTATTAATCTCCCTGTTTTGTCATCTGGCTGGCGACAATCTTGTCGTAAGGAAATCGAAGGAAAACCCGAATAATGGTCAAGTCTCAACCAATACTGAGATATATCTTGCGGATCGTGCCCGCAGTGGCGCTGGCAACACTCCTCTCAGCTTGTAGCAGTACCCATAGCAGTCAAAACGCGAATAACGAGAATCATGAAGTTAACAACCACAATGGTTTTTTACTTCAGGCGTCTCAGGATGAGTTTGAAGAAATGGTGCGTAATGTCGACGTTAAGTCGCGCATCATGGAACAATACGCCGTCTGGAAAGGTGTGCGCTATCGCCTCGGTGGCGATACTAAACGCGGGATCGATTGTTCCGCCTTTGTACAACGCACCTTCCGCGATCAGTTTGGCTTAGAATTACCGCGTTCTACCTCTCAGCAGCAGGACACCGGTAAAGAGATTACCCGCAGTAAACTGCGTCCCGGCGATCTGGTGATGTTCCGTGCAGGCTCTACGGGCCGTCACGTTGGCATCTATCTTGGCAACGATAACTTCGTTCATGCCTCGACCAGCAGTGGCGTGATGATCTCCAGTCTGAATGATGATTACTGGAAAAAGCGCTACCGTGAAGGACGCCGTGTATTAAGTCGTAACCCGACCTGATAACCACTTTCGATCTTCTCTCAGCCAGAGAACATGAAACGCTGCTTATGCAGCGTTTTTTTTCGCCTTTAATCATTTTTACCAGCAGTTATATAAGATAAAAGCATTCTGACTCAGATTAATAGCAAGACATTTCCCGCCGTCTCGTTATATTCTCGGTCGCTTAAACCGAAGCCGTCGTGCGCAATAACATAATAATAATTTGATTAGGGGAAGCTCCTCATGCCACTGTCGGGGGCGCTACGGCGCCATGCCACCTATCCTCGCCGTATCGCATGGAGTAGTGCGATGGCTGGCGGCTTATTCTTTCTGTTATTTGCTGCACTCTCGCTTCACCAGACCTGGCAGAAGCGCGAACGACAGCATCAGCAACTGCTGGAGAACAGCCGCACGGCATTGCAGCAAACGCTCTCCAGCCTGATTAACAGTACTCTCAGTCCCCTGCTTCCGTTTACCCACACTGCCTGCAATACCATCAATCGTGAACTCACCTCACGCGCCGCCTTTGCCGGAAATCTTCGTGCCATCCTGCTGGTTAAAGAAGGTAATGCTTTTTGCTCCTCGGCCACCGGCAGTTTTAATCTGCCGCTCAATGTAATTGCGCCCCTGAGTGATATTTCGCGTGATATCGATCTGCAGCTGATGCCGGGCACGCCGTTGCAGCCCAATAAACCGGCGCTGGCGTTGTGGATCAAAAATCCCGGCAGCCTGCAGTCAGGCGTTTTCGCGACGCTGAATATTACCCTGGCACCCTATCAGCTGCTGGCGTCCGGGCATCCGGAAATCACCGGTATGGCACTGGTGGCACAACGCAGTGCCTTAACCAGCTGGCAATCCGTCGTCATGCAGAATAAAAACCTGCCGATGCCGCTGCACCGGCAGGCGCTGACAGGCTATCCGCTGCAGTTTGTGTTGTACGGTTCCACTCTGGCGTTCAGCGATTATCAGAATATCCTGCTGAGCGGCCTGCTACTGTCGCTGCTGGTTTCAGGCGCTTGCTGGCTGCTGTTGTCGGTTTATCAGCGCCCTGGTAAAGAGCTGATTCGGGGCATGAAGCGCGGTGAATTTCACGTCGAATATCAGCCGCTGGTCACCTCCCATGATGGTCAGCCGTATGGGATGGAAGCGTTACTGCGCTGGACCCACCCGACGAAAGGCCCGATTCCGCCCGATGTGTTTATTCACTATGCCGAGGCGCAGAACCTGATTATTCCCCTGACCCGACATCTGTTTCAGCTTGTTTCCCGTGATGCCCACCTGCTGTGTCATACCATTCCCCGTCATGCCTGCCTCAGCCTCAACATTTCACCCCTGCATCTGGCTGACAGCGGTTTCCGTCAGGATGTGCTGCGCTGGCTTGATACTATGCCTGCGAACCACTTTACTTACGTGTTTGAGATCACCGAGCGAGCCATGGTGCGCGACGAAAACGTTGGAGAACTGTTTGACTGGCTGCATCAGCAGCAGATCCATATCGCCATTGATGATTTCGGTACCGGTCACAGCGCGCTGATCTATCTGGAACGTTATGACTTTGATTATCTGAAAATCGATCGCGGTTTTGTTCAGAGTATCGGTACGGATAGCCTGACCTCGCCGGTGCTCGATACCGTGCTGCAGCTGGCTAAGAAGCTGAACCTGAAAAGTGTGGCCGAAGGGGTAGAAACCGGCGAGCAGGCTGCCTGGCTGATTAACCGCGGTGTCACCCATCTGCAGGGTTACATCTTTAGCCGTCCGCTGCGGCCGGAAACGCTGATAGACTATTTCCGGCGTCATAACGCCTGACACTACCTGGCCCGAATCGCGCCAGACATCTGACAGGAGAGTGCATGCTGTTTCGTTCCGGACTTCTGCTGCTGTGCAGCCTGCTCAGCGCCCCGCTGCTGGCGGCCTCTGTCCAGCAAAGCTACGCGTTCACCCAGGCCGGTGAAGCGAAATATCCGCCCGGCTTCAGCCATTACGACTACGCCGATCCCCGCGCACCCAAAGGCGGCAGCATCACCATGGCGGTGGTGGGCACTTACGACAACTTCAACCGCTACGCTTCTCGCGGTAATCCGGGCATTAACACCGGCACGCTTTATGATGGGCTTTACACCAGCTCAGACGATGAACCTGGCAGTTATTATCCGCTGATTGCCGAGTCAGCGCGCTACGCCAGCGATTTTACGTGGATTGAGATCCGCCTTAACACTCGCGCCCGTTTTCAGAATGGCACACCCATCACCGCCCGCGACGTGGCGTTCACCTATCAGAAATTCATGAGCGAGGGCGTGCCTCAATTTCGCGTCGCCTACCGTGGCGTGACCGTTAAAGCGCTGAACGATCTCACTGTACGCATCGAGGCACAGAAGCCGGATAAAGATCTGCTGCTTGGCTTACTGACGCTGCCGGTTATCGCAGAGTCGTTCTGGCGCGATAAGAAGTTTAATGAGCCGTTAAGCGAGCCACCCTTGTCGAGCGGACCCTATCGCATCACTCGCTGGAAGCTGGGACAGTTTATTGAGTTCAGCCGGGTAAAAGATTACTGGGCCGCTGATCTGCCGGTCAATCGCGGACGCTTTAATTTTGATCGAATGCGCTATGACTACTATCTGGATGACAATGTGGCATTTGAAGCCTTCAAGGCGGGTGCTTACGATCTGCGTGAAGAGACATCGGCAAAGAAATGGGCTACCCAGTATCGCGGCCGCAATTTTGACGATGGCAGCATCGTTAAAGAGACCACGCCTAACGATGCCGCTATCGATACCCGCTGGCTGGCATTCAACAATGAAAAACCGCTGTTCCAGGATCGCCGCGTGCGTCAGGCGCTGTCACTGATGTTCGATTTCGAGTGGATGAACAAGGCGCTCTATTACGGTGCCTGGCAGCGCGCCAGCAGCTATTTCCAGAACACGGCGTATGCGGCCAGCGGCGTGCCGGATGCACAGCAGCAGGCCCTGCTTGAACCCTGGCGCGCGCAACTGCCACCTGAGCTGTTCAGCCAGCCTTATCAGCCACACAAAACCGACGGCAGCGGCTATGACCGCGCCAGCCTGTTAAAAGCGTCTGACCTGCTGAAACAGGCGGGCTGGCAGATAAAAAATCGCCGTCTGGTCAATGATAAAACCGGTCAGCCGTTTACCATAGAACTCCTGCTGCGCGGTGGCACCAATACCGACTGGGCGTTACCGTTCCAGCACAATCTTTCCCGACTTGGCATTACGCTGAACCTGCGGCAGATCGATAACTCGCAGTATCTGCGGCGCTGGCGCGAAGGCGACTATGACATGATTGCCACGGTCTATGGTGCGATGCCGATCCCGACCTCCAGTCTGCAGATCCTGTGGCAGTCTGACTTTATCGCCTCGTCGTGGAATACCGCGCGGGTCAAAGAGCCTGTAGTCGATCATTTCGTGAAACAGATTGTGGCGCATCAGGGTGATCCCGCCGCGCTGCGGCCGCTGGCCCAGGCGCTGGACCGGGTGCTGCTGTGGAATGCGTATATGATCCCGATGTGGTACAACGCAGAGCAGCGGCTGGCGTACTGGGATAAGTTTTCTCACCCTGCCCGCAAGCCAGCCTACAGCGTCGGACTGGAAAACTGGTGGTACGACACAAACAAAGCCGGACGCCTGCCGGCCAGCAAACGCTAAGGAGATCACCGTTGGCCGCTTACTTTCTGCGCAGATTGCTGCTGATCATCCCGACGTTATGGGCGATCATCACGCTTAATTTTTTTATCGTGCAAATCGCGCCCGGCGGACCGGTCGATCAGGCGCTGGCTAACATTCAGTTTGGTCAGACAACCGGTCTGCCCGGCAGTGGCGCAGACAGCGCCGGTTCACGCGCCAGCGTCAGTCATCTCAATCCTGCCGATAATCAGTATCGTGGCGCACGCGGGCTGGATCCCGAAGTGATTGCTGAGATTAAACAGCGTTACGGTTTCGATAAACCTCTCTGGCAGCGTTACGGCGAGATGCTGTGGAATTACCTGCGTCTGGATTTTGGCGACAGCCTGTTTCGCAGTGCCTCGGTGATCGGGCTGATCAAAGAGAGCCTGCCGGTTTCGATCAGTCTGGGATTATGGAGCACACTGATTATCTACCTTGTGTCGATCCCGCTGGGGATCCGCAAAGCGGTGCGCAATGGCAGCGCTTTCGATGTCTGGAGCAGCGCTTTTATTATCATTGGCTACTCCATCCCGGCTTTTCTGTTCGGCATCATGTTAATCGTGCTATTTGCCGGTGGCAGCTATCTGGACTGGTTTCCGCTGCGCGGGCTCACCTCTGCGCAGCACGACACACTGCCCTGGTATGGCAAAGTGCTGGACTACTTCTGGCATATCGCCCTGCCGGTGCTGGCGACAGTGATCGGCGGCTTCGCCACGCTGACCATGCTGACGAAAAACGCGTTTCTGGATGAGATCCGCAAGCTCTATGTGGTGACTGCCCGCGCCAAAGGGGTGCCGGAGCGCCGTATTCTCTATCACCATGTGTTTCGCAATGCGATGCTGCTGGTGATCGCCAGCTTCCCCGCCACCTTCATCAGCATGTTCTTTACCAGCTCGGTGCTGATCGAGGTTATGTTCTCGCTCAACGGACTTGGACTACTCGGCTATGATGCGACTCTGCAACGCGACTATCCGGTGATGTTTGGCACGCTCTATATTTTTACGCTGATAGGTTTGCTGATGAATATTCTCAGTGATCTCACCTATACGCTGGTCGATCCGCGCATCGATTTCGGGAGCCGCTCATGACGCTCTCTCTGCTAAATCAACAGCGCTGGCAGCGCTTTCGTCATAACCGGCGCGGCTACTGGTCGCTGTGGATCTTTCTGATCATCTTTCTGCTGTCGATGGGTGCCGAACTGATTGCCAATGACAAGCCACTGCTGGTGCGTTACCAGCAGCGCTGGACAGTGCCGCTGCTGTTTGACTACAGCGAGACCGACTATGGCGGCGCACTGGCGACAACGGCGGATTATCAGGATCCCTGGCTGCGGCAGCGCATTGAGCAGAATGGCTGGGCAGTATGGGCACCGATTCGTTTCAGCGACAGCACCATCAACTTTGCCACCGAGGTGCCCTTCCCCTCTCCGCCCTCTGCGCAGAACTGGCTTGGCACGGATGCCAACGGCGGCGACGTGATGGCACGCCTGCTCTATGGCACGCGCATTTCTCTGCTGTTCGGACTGATGCTGACGCTCTTCTCCAGCGTCATCGGGATTGTGGTCGGCGCGGTGCAGGGCTATTTCGGCGGCAGGATTGACCTGATTGGGCAGCGGCTGATTGAAGTCTGGTCCGGCATGCCTGCGCTGTTTCTGCTGATTCTCCTCTCCAGCGTGATCCAGCCGGGTTTCTGGTGGCTGCTGCTGGTCACCGTGGCTTTCGGCTGGATGAGCCTGGTCAGCGTGGTCCGGGCCGAGTTTCTGCGTACCCGAAACTTTGATTACATCCGTGCGGCGCAGGCGCTGGGGGTCAGCGACGGCCGGATTATGCTGCGCCACATGCTGCCAAATGCCATGGTCGCCACCCTGACCTTTCTGCCGTTTATTCTGTGCGGATCGATTACCACGCTGACCTCACTCGACTTTCTCGGCTTTGGCCTGCCGCTGGGTTCGCCCTCGCTGGGCGAGTTACTGCTGCAGGGCAAAAATAACCTGCAGGCACCCTGGTTAGGCCTGGCGGGCTTTTTCACCCTGGCGATCCTGCTTTCGCTGCTGATTTTTATTGGCGAAGCGGTACGCGACGCTTTTGATCCGGGCAAAGGAGCCTGAATGAACACGCCATTGCTTGCCATCAATCATCTCTCGGTCGCCTTTCGTCAGGGCGAGACGCTTCGCCAGGTGGTGAATGACGTTTCACTGCGCATCGACGCGGGCGAAACGCTGGCGCTGGTGGGCGAGTCGGGTTCCGGCAAGAGCGTCACGGCACTCTCGGTGATGCGATTGCTGCATGAGGCTGCGGTGGTTTATACCAGCGGTGAGATTCTGTTTAACGGTGAAGATCTGCTGCGCGCGCGCGAGCAGCGCCTGCGCGGGATTCGCGGCAACCAGATCGCGATGATTTTTCAGGAGCCGATGGTATCGCTTAATCCGCTGCACACCGTGGAGAAGCAGCTGTATGAAGTGCTGTCGCTGCATCGCGGCCTGCGTCGTCCGGCGGCACGCGGTGAAATTCTCAGCGTGCTTGATCGGGTCGGGATACGGCAGCCCGCCACCCGGCTCAATGATTTCCCCCACCAGCTTTCGGGTGGAGAACGTCAGCGGGTGATGATCGCTATGGCATTGCTGACCGAGCCTCAGCTGCTGATTGCCGATGAGCCAACTACCGCGCTGGATGTGACGGTGCAGGCACAAATCCTGACGCTGCTTCGTGAACTGCAGCGAGAGCTGAATATGGGCATGCTGTTTATCACCCATAACCTGAATATCGTGCGTCAGCTGGCGGATAACGTTAGCGTGATGCGCAATGGTCACATCGTCGAACAGAACCGCTGCCAGGTCCTGCTGAATCAGCCGCAACACCCTTACAGCCAGCAGTTGCTGGCTGCCGAACCGGAAGGAAAAGCGCTGCCGCTGCCCGCAGACGCGCCGGTCAATCTTCGGGTCGATAATCTTCAGGTCAGCTTTCCGCTGCGGCGCGGGCTGTTCCGCCGGCAGAGTGGTGAGAAACAGGTGCTCTCCGGGCTGAGCTTCAGCCTGCGGCGCGGCGAAAGTCTGGGGCTGGTGGGCGAGTCCGGATCAGGTAAAAGCACTACCGGGCTGGCACTGCTGCGACTGATTGCCTCACGCGGCGAAGTCTGGTTTGACGGCCAGCCGCTGCATCAGCTGTCACGTCGTCAGTTATTGCCGCTGCGTCAGCGCATTCAGGTGGTGTTTCAGGATCCTAACTCTTCACTGAATCCGCGTATGACAGTGCAGCAGATCATTGCGGAAGGGCTTGCGGTACATCAGCCCGAACTTAGCCGTGCGCAACAGGAGCAGCGGGTCATCGAGGTAATGGCGGAGGTGGGGCTTGAAGCGGAAAGTCGCCATCGTTATCCGGCCGAATTTTCGGGCGGTCAGCGACAGCGTATTGCCATTGCGCGTGCACTGATTCTGGAACCGGAGTTGCTGGTGCTGGATGAACCGACCTCATCGCTGGATCGCACGGTGCAGAAGCAGATTCTGACGCTGTTGCGCCGCTTACAGCAGCAGCGGCAGCTCAGCTATCTGTTTATCAGTCACGATCTGGATGTGGTACGCGCCCTGTGTCACCAGCTTATTGTGCTGCGTCAGGGAGAAGTGGTGGAACAGGGAGAGTGTGAAAGGTTGTTTGCTTCACCCGCGGCCGGATATACCCGCGAGCTGCTGCAGTCGGCGCAACTCAACCTGCAATAAAGGTTTCGGCAATCGCTACGCCCTGATTTTTCAGGCAGCAGTTGGTGGCGCTTTCGTCACGACGCTGAATGAACAGGCAGGGCTGTCCTTCGCACTCGGCCACTTTACAATCGACCTGAATATCCGCCAGAACCTCTTTTAGCTGCTGAAGGATCTCCCACGCCGGAATGCCGTCATGGCTGATCAATCGCAGCGCAACGAAATCCTGCTCGTCCAGCGTGGTGTCATCGGATTCGATAGCACTGTGGTGATCGCTGGCCCAGCGAAAATGCTGTGGCAGACGATGCACAATCGAAAGTTGCAGCATAGTTTACTCTCCCCGGATGAGTTTATGTCGCAACACAAAGCAGCCCAGCTGGAAGCGGCCTGATAACCGCTGAGTCCGGACAGGGTTTAATGGCCCGTCCGTGTGGATTGCAGAAGCGCATTTTTTGCGACTCACATCGCACTTCAGCCTATATGTACCGCGTTCACACGCCGTTAACAATCATTTTAGCTGCATTGTGATTACTTTTTTAACTAAATATTTTCACAATATCGAAACAAAGTCAGGAGGCGTGCAAGTCGGCACGTCATTGCAGAGGGAAATCACTGCGCCCGATTACCGGGACGCAGTGCGGGGACGTGAAGCGTAGAAAAAGAGCAGCAGAGAGATTGTCGCGCACAGTGCAATCGTGCCGACCATTGGCCAGGCGCTGTTGAAACTCACCAGCGACAGCAGCGCGCCAACAAATGCCCCGACGCCAAAACGCAGGGTGCCCGCCAGCGACGATGCCGTACCCGCCATATGTGGAAACTCATCCAGAATCACCGCCATCGCATTCGATGAGACCATCGATACGCAACCGATAAACATCGCGATCCCCATCACCAGCGGCAAAAAGCCGAGGCTGAAGGCGCTGACCAGCAGCAGCCAGATCCCCATACAGAACTGTATCAGCAGTCCCATCCGGAACATCGCCACCGGGCCAAAGCGGCGCACGGCGCGGCTGTTAATCAGCGTCAGGACAAACAGAAACACCACATTGAGGCCAAAGTAGTAGCCAAAGTTTTGCGGTGAAACGTGATTCAGTTCGATGTAAACAAAGGGACCGGCATTGAGAAAGGTAAACAGCCCGGCAAAGGAGAAACCGCTCGACAGCATGTAACTGAACGCGCGCTTGTGGCGAAACAGCGTTACGAAATTGCCCAGCGTAGTACGCAGATGAAAGCGCTGTCGCTGCTCCGGCTTCAGGGTTTCACGGATCTGCGTGGTCACCAGCACGGTCGTCACTAACGCCGCGCCCGCCAGCGCCCAGAAGATGGCGTGCCAGCTCCAGAGCACCAGCAGCCAGCCGCCGATGATCGGCGCCAGCAGCGGCGCAATGGTGGTAATCAGCATCACAAAGGACATCATGCGGGAGAAGTCCTCTTTCGAGTAACTGTCACGCATTAACGCATTGATCACCACACTGGCTGCGGCAGCCGACAGTCCATGCAGAAAGCGCATCGTAATCAGCTGATCGATGGTTTGCGACAGCGCACAGGCCGCGGCAGCGCAGGCAAAGATCAGGGTCCCGAGCGCAATCACCGGCTTACGCCCATAGCTGTCTGCCAGCGGCCCATAGATCAGCTGCCCAATCGCGAAGCCAAGAATGTAGAGGTTGAGCGACATCTGCACGCTACCGGCTGAAACGCCGAACTCACGTGCAATCTGCGGCATGGCGGGCAGATACATGTCGATCGACAACGGCATCAGCATGGCTAACAGACCGAGGATGACCACCAGTCCTGTTGGCGAATTCTTTTCCTTACGCACACCCTCTCCTGCCCTTATGGTCGTGATGCGGGCCGCCGGGCCCGTCCGGTTATTTTGTCTGCAGCTCTTTCGGCAGACCGATGCTGGCGATCTCTTCTTCTGTCAGCGCACGATATTCGCCCGGTTCCAGATCGGCGTCCAGTACGATGTCACCGATGCGCTCGCGATGCAGCTCAAGGACCCGATTGCCGACTGCCGCAAACATCCGTTTTACCTGATGATAACGGCCTTCGCTCAGTGTCAGCCGGACGTCTGTCGGGGTGATCACCTCCAGCTGTGCCGGTTTAGTCAGGCTCTTCTCGTTGTGCAGCTGCACGCCCGCCGTAAACTGTGCGGCGGTATCGTCACTGACCGGTGATTCCAGGGTCACACGGTAGGTTTTCTCGCAGTGATGACGTGGCGAGGTAATACGGTGTGACCACTGGCCATCATCTGTCAGCAGCACCAGTCCGGTGGTGTCGATATCAAGACGCCCCGCCGCGTGCAGTTTGAATGACATCGGTTCTTCAATGAAATAGATGATGGTGGGATGATCGGGATCGTCGGTTGAGCAGACGTAACCCTGCGGTTTGTTCAGCATAAAGTAGCGTGGACCGGTCTGCATCTGCAGTACGTTGCCGTCATAGACGACTTCGTGGTCGGGCAGCAGTTTAAACGCGGTATCGCGTACGATTTCCCCGTTAACGGTGACACGCTGGCCACGGATCTCGCGATGAGCGATGGCGCGGCTGATTTCCAGTTGCTGAGAGATGAATTTGTCGAGTCGCATGAATTCGTTTTGCCTGTTACTGCGGAGGGAATCTGAAACGGCCTGGTTAACCGTTGAAAATGTGCGGGAAGTATAACGTGATCCGCGCCAGCCTGACAGCGCGTTTACCGCACTTTCATGGCATAATTACCCCCAGTTTTGCAAAAGTGAGCATCATGTCTTTTACCTTACGCCCCTATCAACAGGATGCGGTGAATGCCACCGTGGCGCATTTCCGTCGTCATCAACAGCCTGCAGTCATTGTGCTGCCGACCGGTGCCGGAAAGAGCCTGGTCATTGCCGAGCTGGCACGGCTGGCGCGTGGCCGGGTGCTGGTGCTGGCGCACGTCAAAGAGCTGGTAGCGCAGAACCACAGTAAATATCAGGCTTACGGGCTGGAGGCGGATATCTTTGCCGCCGGACTTCAGCGTAAAGAGAGTCAGCGCAAAGTGGTGTTTGGCAGCGTGCAGTCAGTGGCGCGTAACCTCGACCAGTTCGACAGCGCCTTTTCACTGGTGATTGTCGATGAGTGCCACCGTATCGGTGATGATAAAGAGAGTCAGTATCAGCAGATCTTTAATCATCTGCGTCAGCATAATCCGCAACTGCGTTTACTGGGCCTGACCGCCACGCCTTTCCGGCTGGGTAAGGGCTGGATTTATCAGTTCCACTATCACGGCATGGTGCGTGGCGACGAAAAATCGCTGTTTCGCGACTGTATCTATGAACTGCCGCTGCGCTACATGATCAAACATCAGTTTCTGGTGCCGCCGGAGCGACTGGATATGCCGGTGGTGCAGTATGACTTCAGCCGCCTGACGGCACAAAGCAGCGGCTTGTTCAGCGAAGCCGATCTTAATCGTGAACTGAAACAGCAGCAGCGCGTGACGCCCCATATTATCCGTCAGATCGTGGAGTTCGCTGAAGATCGGCTGGGGGTGATGATTTTTGCCTCAACGGTGGAGCATGCGCATGAAATTTTGCGGCTGCTGCCCGCTAACAGCGCGCTGGTATCAGCCGAAACGCCTGCCAGAGAGCGCGATGCTCTGATTCTGGCCTTTAAGGCGCAGCAGCTGAAATTCCTGGTTAACGTGGCGGTGCTGACCACCGGGTTTGATGCTCCGCACGTTGATCTGATTGCGATTCTGCGCCCGACCGAGTCGGTCAGCCTCTATCAGCAAATCGTCGGACGCGGCCTGCGGCTCTCGCCCGGTAAAACCGACTGTCTGATTCTCGATTATGCCGGTAATCCGCACGATCTTTTTACGCCCGAGGTCGGCGCGCCCAAAGGGGCCAGCGACAATCAGCCGGTACAGGTTTTTTGTCCCGCCTGCGGTTTCGCCAACACCTTCTGGGGCAAGGCGACCGAAGATGGCATGGTTATCGAACATTTTGGCCGACGCTGTCAGGGCGTGCTGGAAGATGATGAGGGCGAGCGCGAACAGTGTGACTTCCGCTTCCGCTTTAAAAGCTGCCCCGACTGTGGCGCAGAGAATGATATTGCCGCCCGGCGCTGTCACCAGTGCGACAAAATTCTGGTCGATCCTGACGATATGCTCAAAGCGGCGCTGAAGCTTAAAGATGCGCTGGTACTGCGCTGTGGCGGCATGACGCTGGAACAGGGCCGTGACGCCAAAGGTGAATGGCTCAAGGCGACCTATTATGACGAGGAAGGCACCAGCGTCAGCGAACGGTTTCGTCTGCAGACACCGGCCCAGCGCAAAGCGTTTGAACAGCTCTTTATGCGCCCGCATCAGCGCGCGCCCGGCGTGCCGCTGGGCTGGCAAAGCGCCGCTGACGTGCTGGCGCTGCAGCCGCTGCTGCGTCATCCCGACTTTGTGGTGGCGCGGGCCAAAGGTCAGTTCTGGCAGATCCGCGAAAAAATGTTCGATTATCAGGGTCGCTATCGCCGTGCCAATGAGCTGCGCTAATGAGCGCTATCGGGTCCGGCTAACCGGATGCCGAGCCCGGCTGGCGGGTATATCGTTTGCTACCACCCGGCATAACGGCTATACTGCCGCCCGCTTTTGCATGTGCATCAGCGGTATTGAATAACCAGCCTGTTACTGGGTCGCCTGTAGCAGGAATTAAATAAAGAGATATATTAATGCTCACTATCAATGCAGTAGAACGTAAAGAGCAGGGTAAGGGTGCGAGCCGCCGCCTGCGTACAGCAAACCGTTTCCCGGCCATCATCTACGGTGGTTCTGAAGCGGCTGTTGCCATCGACCTGGATCACGACTCCGTAATGAACCTGCAATCTAAGCCAGGTTTCTACGACGAAGTGCTGACCCTGTCAGTTGACGGTAAAGAAACTAAAGTGAAAGTTCAGGCTGTTCAGCGTCACCCGTTCAAGCCAAAACTGTTCCACATCGACTTCGTTCGCGCTTAATCGCGAACTTCGTTGAAAGCAGAAGGGCCGGTTGCGAAACCGGCCCTTTTCTTTTGGCGCTGCCCGGTGAAATGATCGCCGCGTGCAGGGAATGAAAGCCGGGCTAAGCCCGGCTTTTTTATTTGCTGCTGGTACGGCGCTGCAGCTGATCGCGCAGATTGGGTGGTGTGCCCTTAATCGTCAGGGTGTCCGTTGCCGGATCCCAGAAAATGCGTTCGCCCAGCAACATCGCATCGAAGTTCAGGGTCAGGCCCCCGCCGCTTCCGGCAAACTTCGTCAGCTGGCGCAGAGTACTGCGATCCGCCGGGAAGCTCTCTTCCAGTTCATACCCCTGCTCCTGGGTAAAGGCCTGGAACGTTTTTTCACCCAGTGGTGGCAGTTCGCTCGACAACTCTTCCAGCGCAATCTCCTCGCCCGCCTGCAGCTGCTCGTTGCAGTAGCTGTAGACCTGCTGGCGATAGTTCTGCCGCTCCTGCTTATCCAGTTCCGATTCGTTGCAGTAGTCATCTACCGCCTGCAACAGACCGCGATTCTGCGCCTTGGTGTCTAATCCCACTTCGGCACCCAGGAAGTCCATAAAGAAGTCAGCCACTTTACGTCCGACCCGGCCACGCAGGAAAGTCAGGTAACGGGTCGATTCCGGGTTAGTTTCCCACTCGGTTAAATCGATGCGTGCCACGATGTCGGCATGATTGATGTCAAGATAGTGGGTGCTGCTGATATCCATCTGCTCGTTGACGCGCATGCTGGACTGGCTGTTCAGCACCGCAATCAGCAGGTATTCCACCGCCAGATAGCGGTAGTGAATAAACAGCACCACGCCGCCTTCAGCGAAGGGGTATTTTGCAAGCTCATCGCGCAGACGACCGGTCGCGGCACGGCTAAAAGCGAGAAAATCATCGTTGCCCTTACGACAATTACGCAGCGCTTCTGCCAGTTCACTCTCTGCATTGAACAGGCCATAGGCTTTGCTTTTTGCGCTATAAACCCGGTGTAACTCCTCCACCATCGCGTTGACCGTGTTGGTGGCAGGCAGCAGCGAATCGCGCAGCGCCAGTTCAAGCTGGTTTTCATCGCGTTTAATTAACTGATGCAGGGCAATCTGGTCGATATCCAGACTCATGGTAGACTCTCCTTTTAGCACAGGCGCGTATTCAAACACCGCCAGCATCGGCTTTCAACTCCATGCGTATAGCGAACGCGCTGCTTTCGATAAAATTGCGGTAAAAAGTGCGCTGTTCCGGTAATATATCGCCTTTTGAAATGAGCTTAGACGACGATATGGCACAATCATCCCGTTACAGTGACGAACGCGTGGAACAACTCCTCGCGGAAATGGCCCAAATCCTGCACAAGGACAAGGCCCCCACCGATCTCTCCCTGATGGTTCTGGGAAATATGGTGACCAACTTAATTAACAGCGATGTCGCTCCGGCGCAACGTCGTTCACTGGCACGATCTTTCGCCGATGCCCTTCAGGCGTCTGTGCGTGACGATAACGCCCATTAATTGGCTGATTTGACTTCATAATATGGTAACCAACCGGCAGCGCTACCGCGAAAAAGTTTCCCAGATGATCAGTTGGGGTCACTGGTTTGCTCTGTTTAACATCTTATTCGCGCTGATTTTAGGCAGTCGCTACCTGTTGGTCGCCGACTGGCCTTCTTCGCTGGCGGGGCGCATCTACGCCTATACCAGCTGGGTTGGCCATTTCAGTTTTGTTGTTTTTGCCGCCTATCTGCTGATTATCTTCCCGCTGACCTTTGTGGTGATGTCGCAACGGCTGATGCGGGTGTTGTCCGCGGTGGTCGCTACCGCCGGGCTGACGCTGGTGATGGTCGACAGTGCAGTGTTCAGCCGCTTCCACCTGCACCTGAATCCGGTGGTGTGGGAGCTGGTCATTAACCCTGATCAGAGCGAGATGGCGCGCGACTGGCAGCTGATGTTTATCAGCGTGCCGCTGATTTTCCTGGTTGAGATGCTGTTTGCGACCTGGAGCTGGCAGAAGCTTCGCAGCCTGAATCGCCGTTCATTTGGCAAGCCTGTCGCCGCCCTGTTTATCAGCGCCTTCTTTGCCAGCCACCTGATGTATATCTGGGCCGATGCGAATTTTTATCGTCCGATTACGATGCAGCGTGCCAACCTGCCGCTCTCCTACCCGATGACCGCCCGCCGCTTCCTTGAGCGTCATGGTCTGCTGGATGCGCAGGAGTATCAGCGTCGGCTGATTCAGCAGGGCGACCCGGAAGCAGTGGCGGTGGAATATCCGCTGAGCGAGATTACTTTCCGTGATGCCGGCACACGCAACAACCTGCTGGTGCTGACGGTCGATGGTCTGAACAACGCCACGCTGGCCAAAGCGCTGCCGGAGCTTAATCAGTTCGCCAGCGAGAACGTGCGTTTTACCCAGCACTACAGCGCGGGTGATACGCCGGAGAAAGGGTTGTTTGGCCTGTTCTATGGGATCTCATCCAGCTACATGAACGGTATTCTGGCATCCCGAACGCCGTCGGCGCTGCTGGGCGCGCTTAGCACCCAGGGTTACCAGTTTGGCCTCTTCTCCTCAGAAGGCTTTAATCCGCCGCTCTACCGACAGGCGTTGCTGACTGATTATTCACTGCCTGCAACGACCAGCCAGCCCAACGCCAGTACTGTGGCGCAATGGCAGAACTGGCTGGAGAAACAGAACGGTTCACAGGCGCCGTGGTTCTCATGGATTGCCCTGAACGGCCCGGACGTCACCGGCGACAGTGCAAAAGCGCGTCAGCGCAGCTATCTGCGCCAGGCTCCTGCCGTTGATGAGCAGATTCACGCGGTGCTCAGCAGCCTGCAGGCGCGTGATTTACTGAAGAACACGGTGGTGGTGATTACGGCGCAGCGTGGACTGGCACTGGATGGCAATCCTGACAGCGCCGGAAACCGCCAGACGCTGCAGGTGCCGTTAGTGATTCACTGGCCTGATACGCCCGCGCAGACCGTTGATCGCCTTTCTGATCATCAGGATGTGATGTCGACGCTGATGCAGCGACTGCTGCATGTGCGGACCAATCCGGTGAACTACTCTCAGGGTGAAGATCTGTTTGCTGCGCGCCGTCGCCATGACTGGGTCGTCAGCAGCGAAGAGAAT
This sequence comes from Pantoea sp. RG18, assembly GCF_025910075.1. Classification (NCBI taxonomy): domain Bacteria; kingdom Pseudomonadati; phylum Pseudomonadota; class Gammaproteobacteria; order Enterobacterales; family Erwiniaceae; genus Pantoea; species Pantoea sp. RG18. Next base: position 243,037 of record NZ_JAPCIL010000002.1, on the reverse strand, counting down.
AAGCTGGTGATTACCACGCCGCAGGTGACGCTGGTACTCAACAATAACGGCAGCTATCGCGCTTATGATGCGCAGGGCAACGCCCTGAAAGATCACAAGCCAGAACTGGCGCTGCTGTTGCAGGTATTAACTGAAGAGAAGCGGTTTATCGCTAACTGATTAATAATCAGGCAAATAGTCGGCAGGTATCTTGCATTAATGGTGATAACCAGTAGACTAATCCTCCAGTGTTCGGCACGTAGCGCAGCCTGGTAGCGCACGGTCATGGGGTGTCCGGGGTCGGAGGTTCAAATCCTCTCGTGCCGACCAAATTCCCTGAAAAGCAGCCTTAAAGGCTAATGCTGGTCAGTTAAGATTAGATTTGTAAAGGCTGTCACGGTCAAACGTGACAGCCTTTTTTCTGGGCGAGCGAGCCGCAGTGCGGGCCTGAGCACCTCTGCTGCTGCCGGGCCGTCCTCGCGCCGCTCACGCGGTTCCTTCGGCTTTGACGTCGTGCCGACGAACCGTTCGGGGATCGGCCCTCCCTGGCCGGCCCCGAACTGTCCACGCTTCCCGGCGTGGACTTCTGGCCCGCCGTCACGCCTCAGCGCTGCGGATAGCCCTTTCAGCAGCAGAGGCGCTCAGGCCTTCACTCTCGTGCCCTTTTTAACAATACACACTGAAGTTTCAGAGCAGGCCGGCACCAGACTGCGTTATCACCTGTCGCTTAACTGACTGGCATTAGGCTTATCAGCCCCCTCTTAATTGATCTCTTTTCAGATAACCGACAAACTGCCCTTGCTTCATCAGCGCCACTTTACCGCTCTTATAGATGATCACATTAAACAACCCTTGCTGATAGGTTGTCGCTTTCTCTGTGACTTCATCCGGGGCTGCTGGTTTCCCGTCAACAGTGACAATCCCTGAGCTGTCTCTTTTAACAGTGACACCGTACCCTTTCCACTGCGATACCTTTCCCAATTGTTCAGTATGGCTATTTCCAGAAACTGCAAAAGAGACATTAACCATCGATAGAGAGATAGCCATAACCAAAAAAAATAACTTCATCGCTTACTCATTAGTGGAAATGTGAATGACCGCCGAAACCCTCAGAACTGCTGTTATCATGGCCGTAACCATGTCCGCCGAAAGCGTGTGAGTGTGCATTGTCACTACCTCTTCCATCATGCCCGGATAGAGAGGCATGGCCTGATTTATCCTCCGTACCACCTTTAATAGTTGTACGCCGGAAAGCGGCAACGTGTGGCACCGCAACCTGAATAGATGGGTCAATAGCAGCGATAGCACCAGCAGTAGTAGTTGTGGTTACTCCATCCACAGTTACATTAACCGGCGTTGAAAATTTCAAGCTACTTACAGATACGTTTATTTTATTGGTATTGTCCACGCTTACAGCATTGATTGATTCAGTAGGTAAGGACGCCTGTAACTGTGTGACGTAAGCACGGTAAGAGGCACCGGTAATCTGAGGTTGTTTAGATGATACGGCTTGCGGGGTTAGCTGTTGCTTAACCGCAGGAACGCTGTAAGTAGGCGTTAATTGTTTTGTTGATACAATTTGTGGCGTCAGTTGAGCTTTAACAGTCGGAACGCTATAGGAAGGTGTTAACTGTGCTGTAGGAGCAGGCACACTGTAAGATGGAGTACGCTGAATAGTTGGCACTCTTTGAGGTGTCTGAATTGTTGGTGTTGTTTGTGGCGTCTTCTGAGGCGTAGCCATAGGTGCAGATTGAATAGCCGCATGTGGAACAGCCATTTTATTCAATCCCTTTTCTGCTTTAGGCGATACACCCGCATGAACATCATCAGGCGAAGTAAATCCACCGTTCGCACTCTGACCAGCATAGTTACCCGCAAAAGCAGACACTGAAGAAACAGCGCTCACGAATAAAGCTATCATCCGGAATTTCATTATTTTAGTCTCTGTAAAGAAAGTTAAAGTTCTTTTGTGATAAAAATTAACGGGCGAACTTTAAACTTAATCTGAGAGACGATTTTTGATTAAAATTAATAAAACACCAGAAACAAAAAAGCTTCTTTATAGTGACCAGGGCTCTCATTTGACAATGCATGTCACTACTATCGCTGGCCTGGAGCTTGATTTTTAGCCTTACCGGCTTTCCACTCATGGAGCCAGACCTTAAGCCATACAGCGCCCTTTCAGTACTCACTCTCTGTGATATTCAGAGGGTGCAATAAATATTTTTGGCCAGAATTCGACTTGCTCCACCAGGCATTCACACATCACGACTGACCTGCTCCCTGTCATCAAACCTTAACGTTCCTCGCACCTTCCACAATCCGTTCTATACTTAACTGCGTGTGGGTAACAAGAGGAGAGTTCATGACATATATTGAAAAAGACGATCCAACAGAAGCACCCGAGTCAGGCGATAAGCAACCTTCCCCGCCAGACCAGAAGTAACCCACGGGGCCGCGTCTGACGCGGCCTTTCTATCTCAGCTTACCTCTCCGTTTAACATTCAGAATAGTCCCGTGTGGCAGTTAACATTCCTCTTACAATCAGCAGGTTAACAGTTGCATTATAATCTGATCTGCTTCACAAAATCGGCTACCGGCTGCGCTTATTCATCAAACTGAAACAAAAATGTCACATAAAATGCCTACCCTGAAATCCCCAGAAATTGACGGATAATTTTTATGGCGATCAAAGCGAAAAGCCTGAAAGATGCAGAAGCGTTGCTGCATTCAGGCATTAGCAAAGTGGAACTGGCGTATGACATTGGCAGCGACGATTTCTTTCGTCTGGCAAGCCACTGGTGCGACCGAGGTGCACGCATCAGCAGGGGTCACCACCATTTCGTTGTTTCTCTGAAGAGTTTTGCCATTCCTCCCAACGACTGATTCCGGCGGGCTGCTTGCCCTGATCCATCGCGCCTGATTTAATGCCTTTTTGGTTTTGATGATGGTCCCGCATGCGCTATCCCGACCTGCCGCTGCCGCCTGTTGCAGGCGGCTTTATCCTTTCCCGGCACCTTAACCGCAGCGATCCTTTGCTGGCGGTGAGTCACTTCGATCCGCAAAAGTATCATGACGGGCTGGCTGTCGAATGGGATATTCCGCTGCCCGCCCGACTGCAGCAGGCTGTCAGTAAACGGCGTGCTGAATACCTCGCCAGCCGTCTGCTGGTCCGGTCAGTGATGGCAGAACTGGGTATTGCTGATTTCATTCTGACCAATGCAGCCGATCGATCCCCCTGCTGGCCCGCTGGCATTCAGGCGTCACTGTCGCACAGTGCAGGCATCGCTGTGGTAGCGGCAACCCGTCAGCCCTGCGCTGTTGGGGTGGATGTCGAGCAGTTCATGTCGGAGACGACGGCGCATGAAACGGCTGAGTTGCTGATGAACGAGCAGGAACAGCACCTGTTACGGACGCTGCCCGTCTCTTTCCGCGCTGCCGCTACCCTGCTCTTCTCCCTCAAAGAGAGCGTTTATAAAGCCATGTGGCCGCAACTGCTTCAGCCGATGGACTTTCCGGATGCGGAACTGGTGTCGGTAGATTTCTCACAGCAGCGCGCGACGTTGCGACTGACTAAGGACTTCAGCGGATGTTTTGCGATGGGGACGTTACTGGAGGCGAGCTTTGTGTGGCGGGATACTCAGGTAATCACGCTAATCACACATCGGCTTTAAAAAAACCGGCTAAACAATACGCGTTAAAACTTTGCGGTTTAGCCGGGGGTAACACAGACGAAAGAAAAGGTTCAGAATGGCAGAAACCGGGGTTTCTGCTGATCGCTAACGTAGCCTGGTTCAGGCGAAACACGCCACTACGCTTTTTTGCTAAGCTTTGCCAGCTGCCGTTAAAGCCCGGTGTCGGTGCGTTTCACCGAGTCGAGCGTGGCAAGATCGCGCTCATTACCGGTCAGCTCCGTCAACTTGCCTTCACGCATCTCCAGCAGCCGATCGGCATGAATGAAGTAGTGATCGTCATGGCTGATAGCAAACACCGTTTTACCCGCCTGCTGTAGCCATGGCAGCAGCTCGCGATAGAAGATACGTCGGAAGTGAGGGTCCTGATCCGCCGCCCACTCATCCAGTAGCAGCACATCGCGCTCTTCTGCCACCGCCAGCAGCAGTGCCAGTCGCTTACTCTGTCCTTTAGAAAGCTGCAGATTCAGCACTTTGTTGCCTTCAATCTTCAGCTTATCCTGCATCTTCAGTCTCTCCAGCCAGAGCTGAACCAGCGCCGGGTTGGCTGCAACCCCTTCCCGTCCCATTAACCGGTCAAACAGGTGTAAGTCGGTAAAGACCGCCGAGAACTGACTGCGCCACACATCAAGCTCATCCGCCGTTATCGGCTTGCCATCCAGCAGCAGCGTGCCGGACTGAGGCTGATAAAGACCGGTCAGCAGCATCGCCAGCGTCGATTTCCCGCTGCCGTTGCCGCCAATCAGAAAGACCAGTTCGCCCCGGCGCAGCGTCAGGTTAACCGGCCCGACCTGGAAGCCGTTATCACCATAGTGAAAAGAGACGTCGCGCAACTCCAGCGTTTGCCAGTCTGAGGACGTGGAGGCGGAGTGGAATCCTGACTGATAAGGAGCGAGGTCAAAGGCATTGAGCTTACGGAATGCGACCTGGGCACTGAGCAACGTCGGTAACGCGCCCACCGCGGAGAGCAGCGGTGTGCGTAAAAACAGCAGCGTCAGGGAAAAGGTAGCGGCGACGGCGGTATTGGCCCAGCCCAGGCTGTTGGCCATAAAAAAGACCATGCCGATAGCGCCTAACGTCATGATATTTGACCAGTTGACCGCACTGAGATGATAAGTATCGGCGCGGACAATGTGGTGTCGCCAGGCGCGGGCATCTTCCTGATAAACCGTGTCGTAAACCTGCTGAGCGCGTGAGCGGTTAAGCTGTAGCTCTTTGCGCCCTTCAATCACCGTCTGATAATCACGATAGAGGTTATCTTCGATTTCCCGCAGCTTTGCCATGTGCTGGTAAACCCGCGAGACCAGCAGCCAGCCGCCAACCAGCGTGACACCCAGCCAGACACTGGTTACCAGCAGCATTTTAGTCGACAGCCACGCAAGATAGATCGCCGAGCCAAGCGTAATAATCACGCCCTGAAAGAGCTCCGGCAGGCGCACAAAGGCCAGAGTAATGGCCCGCACGTCGCTGGTCAGTCCCGCCAGCAGTTGCGCACTGCCGAGTTGCTCGATGCGTTCAATGCGGGTATCGAGGATACGCTTGATAAATTCGCCGCGCAGTCGCCAGACAAACTGATGGCCAAGCATGGTCAGCGCCAGCTGCGAGGCCAGCGTCACCGCCATCAGCACCACCAGCTGCAACAGAAACTGCGGCAGTACCGCAAATGAGGTGTTGATGGCGACAATCATTTCGCGATTGATAAAGGCGATCATGCCGATACCCAGCACGGCGCTTAACAACGTGAGCGCAATCACCCCGATAAAAGGCCAGCGGAACTGGCGAAAAACAACGCTTAGCAACGTCATGCAGGCAATCCAGCAGTCAAAAAACAGCCTGCAGTGTAATGGGATGCAAAATGATAGCAATAGTTATTCGTACCACGCCGTAACCGGCGTGGTGGGTCAGAAAGCGCGTCGAAACGTCAGGTTATAACGCCAGGCACCCACCAGCGGATGAACGCCTGGCTTAAGTGGCAGGATGCCGTGGTAACGCAGGCGCGACGGCCCGCCCCACACCACAATGTCGCCATGTTCCAGCAGCACACGCTGGGTACTGTCACCCCGTTCGAAGCCGCCAAACTGAAAGACCGCCGGTAAACCCAGCGACACCGAAACGATAGGCTGACGCAGATCTTTCTCATCTTTATCCTGATGCAGCGTCAGCTTCGCGCCCGGCTCATAGCGATTAAGCAGGCAGGCATCCGGATTAAAGCCAGGGAACCCCGCCTCAGACGCCGCCTGCTGCGCCAGAGTACGAAACAGCGGCGGCATAGCCGGCCATTTACGCCCGTTCAGGTTGTCCTGCTGCTGATACTGGTAGCCGCGTGAATCCACCGACCAGCCGAAATCGCCACAGTTGGTCATCGCCACCGACATGCGATGGCCGCCGGGCGTAATGCGATGGGCAAACGGATTCTGCTCCGCAATTGCCATTATTTGCTGATAAAGCGCCTCTGCATCCTCACGTGCGCGACGCCGCAGGATCACCGCGCCCTCAGCCAGCGTCTCCTGCCAGGGTTGTTCTTCACTAAACAGATCTAACATCAGGGTTCTCCGGATTCAGCGGGGATCAGGAAAGCAGCGAACTGCGGCGACATCCAGCTGACAAATTTATCGCCCTGCTTGCTGATCAGATAGACCGCCAGATGCTGTTCAATCGCCAGCGCCTGGGCTTTTTCCGTGCCAAGTACCATCAGTCCGGTATCCCAGCCATCGGCTTCCAGCGCCGTGGTGGCGATCACCGTGGCGGAAACCAGTTTATGCTCAATTGGCCGTCCGGTAACGGGATCGATCACATGAGAAATGCGTTTGCCGTCCAGTTCATAATAGTTGCGATAGCTGCCGGAGGTACTGATGCCGTGTCCCTGCAGATTAACGCGCGCCTGAACCGCATTCTCACGATCGGTCGGTTTCTGAATCGCCACCCGCCACGGCTGCTGCTGCGCATTAAGGCCACGGCTCAGCACGGCGCCGCCCACAGACACCAGATAGTTATTGATGCCGAGCTGCTCCATCAGTCGCGCCAGATGATCGGTGGCGAAGCCCTCGCCCACCGTCGAGAGATCGACATAGAGACCTGGCAGATCTTTCTGCAGCCACTGTCCATCTGCGCCCTGCACCACCCGCAGATGCTGCAATCCGGTCTGCGCCCGGGCGGCGGCGATTTGTGCCGCATCCGGCGTATGGCCGGGCTGCTTCGTCGGGCCAAAGCCCCATAAGTTGACCAGTGGCCCGACGGTAATATCCATCGCCCCGCCGGTTTTACGGCCAATCCGCAGTGAGGTCGTGACAATATCTGCCATGTTTTCACTCACCGGCTGCGGTGACAGGTCACGGCTTTGGTTGAAGCGCGATAAGGCGGAGTCTGGCTTCCAGGTAGAGAGTTCCGCATCGTCCGCATCCAGCTGCTGCTGAATCCGCTGTTGCAGTTCCGCTCTGCGCTCACTCGCCACACCGGCCAGGCTTACCCGCCAGACGGTTCCCATGGTTTTTCCTTCCAGCACCAGCGCGGATGTGGTCGCTGGCTTATCACAGGCCGTTAACATCAATGCTAACATCGCTATAAACAGCAGATTAATCTGAGAACGCATCTTTCCTCACTTGTAACACTTTATTCAGCTCTGCTACAAAGCATAAACTTCGGGTAAAGACGCTTAAAGAGAGTTGAATATTTCTCTGAAACCTATCAGTATTCACCGGTCATCTACCCTGTATGCGCCTTTTATCAGGCGACTAACGTTAATCAAAGTAAGGAGCGGCAGATGATCTATCTGATTCTCGTCATTGCCCTGGGGCTGTTTATCTTCAGTAGCTATAAAGTCTTGCATCAGCGTCGTCATCGTCACATGACACCCTCACGCCCGCGCCAATAACAGGCTTAACTGCACCTGATTGGGGCAAGATCGCCCTGACGCGCGCGGCAAGTGTACCAAAGTGCGCGCGAGGTCTGTGGCTATGAGAGCGGTAAAGCTGGCATGAATTCTGCACTGTTGAAACAGTGTTTATCTCTGAGAGGTGCAGAATGAAAAATTCACAGAAGTGGCAGTCAGCATGGCATCACTGGCTGAGCTTTTCAGCCTTCACCCTGGCAGGCGTGGCATTTGAAGGCGCGCGATTCGGCAGCGTGGTGTCGTCAGTGACAACCGCGCCGGAAGCCACCAAGTGGCGAAAGGCTGAAGCGCTCAGCCCGAAAGGTGACGCAGGAGCGCAGCGGTAACTGCGCTCCCGTACAACTCAGAACTGGTAAACCAGACCCAGTGCCACCACGTCGTCGGTATTGATACCGGCTGCGTCGGTGAAAGCGTTGTCGTCCAGCAGGTTGATCTGGTAATCAACATAGGTGGACATGTTTTTGTTGAAGTAGTAGGTCGCGCCAACGTCGATATATTTTTTCAGATTCTGTTTACCCCAGTTCTGAACATCGGTGCCGCGTGAGGTGACGTACGCCAGGGATGGACGCAGGCCAAAGTCAAACTGATACTGCGCAACCAGTTCCCAGTTGTCCGCTTTATCCGCATAGCCATAAGCTGAAGAGTCGTTGGTGCTGTCGCCGAAGCGGGTCGCATTGTACGAGCGTGAGTACATAGCCGCCAGATAGACGTTGTTCGCGTCATATTTCAGACCGCCAGTATAGACTTCCGCTTTATCGCCACTCCCGAGGATGCCTGATGTTGCGCTGTTCTGGTCGTTGGTACGGTCAGACTGGAAAGCAGCCGCACCAATGCCGAAACCTGAACCCAGATCATAAGTTGTGCTCAGACCCCAGCCGTCGCCATTCTGACCCAGTACGTCACGGCCATTCGGAGACTCGGTGCTGTTGCCATTCTTGCCCTGATACTGGACTGCAAAGTTCCAGCCATCCACCAGACCGAAGAAGTTATTGTTACGGTAGGTCGCCATGCCGTTACCGCGCTGATACATAAAGTTATCTGCGCCGTAGGTGTCGCCGCCGAACTCTGGCAGCACGTCGGTCCATGCGCCGATGTCGTAAGCTACGCCGTAGTTACGACCATAGTCGAACGAACCTGCATCACCAAATTTCACACCGGCAAAACCAACACGGGTGAAGCTGTCAGCCGTACCTTCAGACTCGGCGTTGTTCAGCGCGGCCTGGTATTCCCACTGGCCGTAACCGGTCAGCTCATTGCTGATTTCGGTTTCGCCTTTGAAGCCGAAGCGAACGTAAGACTGATCGCCATCAGAACCATCGTTATCAGAGAAGTAGTGCAGACCGTCAACTTTACCAAAGAGATCTAATTTGTTGCCGTCTTTGTTATAGATTTCAGCTGCGTTTGCTGATCCTGCTGCAACCAGCAACGCAGGGATCATCAGGGAGAGAACGCGACGTTTCATTTTATTACCCTCTGTTATGTGCCTTTATTATTTGCCACTGCTAACTGAATGATTAAAAATTCAGCCGGCAGGCCATTGTTGTTTTATAACGGGCAATAATCCACCAGGAAAATGCTACTAAATTTCCAAAAGTGTTTCATACGTCGAAACAGTTATTTCATAATGTAAATAACGGGGAACTAATAACCAGCACGGATCGATAAAAAATGGCGCACAAATCGATAAACCGATTCAGAGAGCTATGTTATCAACAGGTTACATCAGAGTATTCCGAAGCACTGAATGATAAAACTTATACGGCATCTGGTAATAGAATAGACCCCGCTATCATCATTTATTCCATTATTACCTTCATTCTCCCCGAATGAGATGTACAACTTATTATTTCCCGCCGGACAAGTTGTCCGGCATTTTTTTGCCTGCTATTTACCGTTCCGTTATATCTTCGTAAACTTTCTTAACCGGGTTAAATTAACTACGGCCTGTTTCCGCACATATTGTTAAAATGCGCACGCTTTGCGCCCTGATTGCCCAAATATCCGCCATGTTAATTTATCACCGTAATTAAGCAGGCGGATATTTTTGCTGGTGCGGATTTTCAGCGCTCGCGCATCGATTCTTTAACTTTATTCAGGGGCTTAATCAGATAATCCATAACCGATTTCTGACCGGTTTTAATCTCTACATTGGCCACCATACCGGGCACGATCGGGAATTTTCGTCCGGCACGGTTAGTCAGCTCGGCTTTCTGGGTACGAACATAAACACGATAGTAATATTGATCACGTTTTACCTCATCCTGCAGGGTATCTGGCGACACCGTTTCAACTTCGCCGTGCAGATCGCCATAGATAGAGGAGTCATAGGCGGTCACTTTGACGGTAGCCGCCAGACCGGGCCGGATATAGGCGATATCGCGTGGATTGATGCGCGTCTCAATCAGCAGTTGATCCTCCAGCGGGACGATTTCCATCAGTTTGCCTCCAGGCTCCAGTACCCCACCGACCGTGGTGACCTGAATATCTTTAACAATGCCGCGCACCGGTGAATAGAGCGTGGCACGCGTCAGCTGATCCTCTTTGCCTGCAGCAACCTGCAATTGCGCATCCAGTTCGGCATTATTTTTCACCTGCTCTTCGTGGGCGCGCACCAGATAGTCATTGCGCGCCTCATCGATTTTGCCGCGCAGATCGCTGACCTGACGACGCAGTCGAATCACCTCGACCTGCCCTGCTGCGCCTTTGGCAACCAGCGGTTCCGTCAGGCGCAGTTCATCCTGCACCAGTCGCAGCGACTGCTGCAGATTACTGATGGTTTCGGTGAGATTACGGCGTCGCGACTCGTAGAGCTGCCGTTCGCGCGTCACCAGGTTCGGCTCCTTCAGCGTTTCGGCGCTGAATGTCAGCGGCGTGCCCGACAGCTCCGCCTCCAGCCGCTCGGACGAGGCGCGCAGGGTGCGCACTTTGGCCTGCGCCTCGCCGAAGTTCGACTGGAAGCGTGTCGGATCGAGGGTCGCCAGCACCTGCCCTTTTTCGACAATGTCGCCCTCATGCACGTTAAGCTGTTTGACGATGCCGCCATCCAGGCTGTCGATCACCTGCGCGCGGCTGGAAGGGGTGACTTTACCGGTGCCGACCGTGACCTCATCCAGAATGGCAAAGTGCGCCCAGATGAGAAAAATCGCCAGCGCGGCGGTGCAGAGCCAGATAATCGCCGATGTCCGGCGCTCATGACGGGCAAGATCTTTATCAACAATAACCAGACTCATGCGGTGTCTCCTTTACCTGGCGACGGTGCCGACGCGGGTGTCGTCGCACGGCGCAGGATCTCGTCGCGCGGGCCGTCGGCCACAATCCGGCCGTTATCCATCACCACAATACGATCGACCATCTTCAGCAGCGCCGGACGGTGCGTCACCAGCACCAGCGTCCGGCCGCTGATCCAGCCCTGTAGCTGACGGATCACATGCTCCTCCAGCTGTTCATCCATCGCCGCGGTGGGTTCATCCAGCAACACCACCTGCGGCTGACGCAGGATCAACCGGCTCAGCATCACCATCTGACGCTGGCCGCCCGAAAGTCCGCGCCCGCCTTCATTGATAATGCGGTCCAGGCTGGCGGCATCCTGCTGGACCAGCGACAGCGCGCCACTGATGCGCAGCGCCTGCAGCATCTCCTGTTCGCTGGCATGGGGATTGCCCAGCATCAGATTCTGCCGCAGCGTGCCAAAAAAGAGGCGGGAGTCGTGCGACAGCCAGCCAAGCTGACGACGTAAATCGGTGGGATCGATACGCTCAATATCGACGCCATCGACAATCACTTTGCCCTGCGTAGCCAGCGCCTGACCGGCGAGGATCTTCAGCAGCGTCGATTTCCCTGCCCCGACTTTGCCCAGAATGGCAATCTTCTCGCCGGGCTTAATCTGCAGCTGCTGAACGTTGAGCACATTTTTTTCATTCTCTTCGTCATAGCTGTAATGCACATTGCGCAGATCGTACTGGCCGGTGAGCGTCGGGCAGTGTGCCAGCGTGGTCGCTTCAGGTTGATCAAGCGGCTTTTTCAGCAACTCATCCAGCCCTTTCATCGCCATTTTGGCGTGCTGCCAGCGCGAGAAGACCATGGTCAGCTGCATCAGCGGGGCGATGGTGCGTGATGAGAGCAGGCTGCAGGCAACCAGCGTACCGGTAGTGATTTGCGAATCGAGCACCAGATAGACACCAAATACCAGCATGCCCGCATAGGTGAGCTGCTGCACAGTCGCGGCCCAGCCGGTGAGACGCGCGCCCCACAACCGCTGCTGGTTACTGATTGAGGCGCTGACTTCGTGCGTCTGCTCCCACTGACGCTGAAAATAGGGTTCCGCCTGCAGCGCCTTGATATCCTCAATCCCTTCAATGGTCTCCACCAGCACCGCATTGCGCAGCGCGCCCTCGCGCAGCCCCTCTTTGGCCAGCCGCGCCATCGGGATCTGCACCAGCAGACCGGGAATGACGATCAGCGGGATCGCCGCCAGCGGAATCAGCACCAGCCAGCCGCCAACAAACGACATAATAAACAGGAACAGGATAACAAACGGCAGATCGGCCGCTGCGCCTACCGTGGTCGAGGTGAGCAGCTCACGCACCTGGTCGATCTCACGCAGCTGCGAGATAAACGAACCGGTCGATTTCGGACGCGCCTCATTACGTATGCTCATCGCCCGGGCAAACAGCATGGCCGAGACTTTCAGGTCGATGCGTTTGCCCATTAAGTCTGACACCTGGGTCCGCATCAGCCGGATCAGATACTCAATGGCCGCAGCGATCAGCACGCCGACAAACAGTACCCACAGCGTGGACTGCGACTGGGCCGGAATGACCCGATCGTAGACCTGCATCGAAAAGAGAATACCGGCCAGTGCCAGCACATTACTGATCACCGAGGCCAGCGAAATTTCCGTGATACGGCGGCCCATACCGCGAAAATTTTTCCAGAACCAGTGTGGTTCATAAGGCTGAACGAATTCGTCGATGCGCGCATCACGGCCACGCGCCGCTACGCCAATCACACCGACATCGCCCTGGGCGCGTGCCAGCAGTTCTGATAACGCGCTTTCACGCACCACATCGCCACCTTCACTGAGCCAGTAGCGCGCGCTGTTGTCTGAATCGATGCTCTCCAGCACCGCCACGCTGGCATTCTCCAGCACCAGCACCACCGGGGTGATCTCCTGACGCCAGCGCAGTTTGTTCTGCGGCACCATAGTCAGATGCAGTCCCAGCAGGCCGGAGAGTCGTTCCAGCTGCTGTGACACCGGCAGATGTTCAAACCAGCGCATCTGCTGACGCAGGGTTTTGCCATCGGCAGGTTTACCGAATCGCGCGGCTACGCGCAGCATGGCGGCAATCCAGTTATCGGTATTCAGGGTTGATGTACTCATTATTAATGCCTTATCGCTATTGCAGCGAAGGAAGGAGATCGCCGCTGCTTTGCTGGCGATCGATACCCATGATATCGAGCAGATTGTCTACCGCGGCGGCATAACGCACGGTGGCGTCCCAGCCATCGTAAAGCGCGGTGATACGTGAGCTGTCAGCCTGAAACACATCCTGTTCCACGCTAAGCAGATCGTTCAGGCTGCGCTTACTCAGGCGATATTCATCGGCGTAGACATTACGGGTATGGTCGGCACTGGCCAGCTGCACTTCCCCGGCAGCCTGCCGCTGCTGCGCGCCAATCATGTCGGCATAGGCGGTAGAAGCGTTTTGATTGATGGCGAGCTTGGCCTGCTGAATAGCGGCCTGCGCCGCTTCACGATCGCCCTCTGCTGACTGAGTTTTCGCATTCACCAGGCCGCCCTGATAAAGCGGTGCTTCCACCTGCAGCTGCACTTCATCATCCCAGTAAGATTGACGATCGTTTTCATAGCGGGTCCGGCCCGCCTGCACTTTAATCGTCGGCCAGTGACCGGACTCTGCCTGGCGCACCCGTTCACGAGCGGCTTCCTGCTTCGACTGCGCACTGCGCACCGCCGCGCTGCTTTCATAGGCGATTTTGTCGAGGGTGATCTGCTGCTTAAGCAGCGCCTGTGGCAGTTCAGGCAGCGTGGCGGGGACCACGCCGGTCAGCACGGTCAGTTGCGCGGTGGCGGAACGGTGCTGGGCACGATATTGCTCCAGCGTAGCCTGCATCGCGGCGATGCGGGTTTCCGCCTGCAGCACGTCGGACTGGGAATTGAGGCCGGCATCGGCGCGCAGCTTCGCGATATCCCGCACGCGCTTCAGCGAGGCAATATTGGTATGCGCCGTTTCTGCCAGCGCCTGGTAACGTTTGACTTCGAGGTAGGCCTGCAGCGTATCTTCCGCCACGGTGGTCATCGAGTCGAACAGGCTGTAACGATAAGCATCCGACAGCGCGTGCTGCTCATCGATGGCGCTGCCGGTGCGGCCAAAGTCGTAGAGCAGCTGACTAAGCGTGATGCCACCGGAGCCGTTATTGTTCAGGCTCCCGGCGGAGTCAGTCTGATGAGAGCGCCCCGCCGCGCCCTGCAGTGAGATCTGCGGATACCAGGCGCTGCGGGCGGCATCAAGATCCCCCTCACCGATGTGGATCTGTGCCGCCGCTTCCGAGATTTTCGGATTGCGGGCGAAGGCCCGAAGAATGGCGTCGCGCAGCGTTAAGCTGGCAATCTGCTCTTCGGTGGGCGCGGCGCGCCAGTTAAATTCGGCTTTAGGTAACGGTGCGGCAAAGGCCGCGTGCACTGCAACGCCACTCAGGGCGCACAACAAAAAAGTTAATCGCGCTTTGTTCATTATCCATACCAACAGGGGTTCTTATCATCATGGTGTTTTTCCTGGTGAACAAAGCGAGCAAAAAGGGGTACTACTCAGCGTCTGACAGATTTACTGCGTTATTTTATTTATGGTTCGCAAGCGAGACGCTAAACGACCTTTAACATTATTAGATCAGATCCCGCGCTTATTCCTGCTTAAAACAGATGAAATCGTTAATATTTCTGCTGAACGAACGAAAAGCAACCACTGAGCGAGCTCGCGCCAATCCAGACAGGCTTAACAGACCTGTCCGGAAGGCAGTGTGTTTACTAATGTGTCAGCGTCAGACCAGGGGGTGTGCCGCAGGATGCTGCAGCAGGTGGTCGGCGAGCGTATAAGGAATATCAGAGAACAGATGACTTTCCTGCGGTGCGGCGGCGGCAGAAGATGCCTGCGCCACATGTGCGGTTTCCGCCTGCTGGGTCGGGCTGACCGTCTCCAGCAACTGGTCCACCGTCTGACCCTCCAGCGGGTTGGCACTTTCGGTATGTGATGCCACCTGCACCGTCTGGCTGGCACTGGCCAGATTACCGGCGCTGTCTTTACCGCTGACTGTCATCTGGTACTCACCATCGTCCAGCGGTGCCAGCTGCCCGGCCAGAATGGTCAACGCCCAGCCGCCATCGGCTTTTACACTGGCGCTGTAGTGCTGATCGCCCAGCGTTAATTCCACCAGGCTGCCCGGTTGCAGATGACTGGAGCTGCCCTGAATCAGATGCCAGCTGTTGACATCGGCAGCATCAATTTTGTTATCACCAAAAGCCGTGTCCAGGGTCAGCGTCGGCCGCTGGTGCACGGCTACGGTAAACAGTTTATCGCTGGTCTGGGTGTCGCTGTTGCCATATTCATCCCAGCGGTGAAAGGTGGCGGCGACCGGGCCATCCGGCAGCGCCAGCAGCTCGCTGGAGGTCAGTGTTACCATACCTTTGGCATCGGGCTGGTAGGTTTTACCGTTGATCTCCAGGGTGTTGGCGCCTTCAACATAGAAGCTCAGATCGTGCTGCGCCTCCTGATAGTTGAGCGTCATGTCACCGCCGATATCCATTTCGGTGTAGATCGGAATAAAGCCGGTGTGGATGTTCAGCTCATGCGTGACGTCAATGTAGTTTTTGGCCCCGTCGATCGACCAGGCGCGGATTTCCCCAACGTTGATAAAGGCGTGCACATCCGCTGCCGGGATCACCACCTGCCAGTGTCCATCATCGCCTATGGTGGCGGCATAATCTTTCTGGTTGGCACCCGTGATCACCAGGCGATGGCCCGGCATGACGGTGGAGAGCGTGCCGCTCAGTAGCAGATCCTGCTGGCTTTCTGCCAGGTTTATCACATCGTCCGCAGTGACCTTATCAAAGGTAATTTTTGGCAGGCTACTCAGATGGGTGATCAGCGTCAGATCGTGATATTCGGTGGCGGTTTTTCCATTGGGATCAGTCGCCGTGACTTTCAGGCTGTAGACCCCGTCTTTCAGCGCCTGCATATCGCTTTCCTGAAATGTGCCATACCACTTACCGTCATTTCCCATGCTGGCGGTGGTGGTTTGCGTACCCAGCGTCAGTTTCAGCACCGACCCCACCGGCAAGTGCGTTGCGCTGCCGCTAATCTCGACGCCATAAATGCTCTCAGCAATACTCACCGCGTTGTCACCACTGACCGTGTCCACGGTCAGGGTAGGTTTGATCGTGCGGTCGGTATAGAGACCAAAATCTACGGTGGTTGCCGTGCTTTGCCCTGCTTTATCGGTAATGGTCAACGTCAGCGTGTGATTGCCATCCGCTACGCCTTTCAGCGTATCAGCCGGCATTGAGGCGTTCCAGTAGCCCCACTTATTGACGGTGCTGTGCCAGCTTTGATCGTTGAAGGTCAGCGTTACGGTGGAGCCCGCTTCACCTTCAGCACGACCGCGCAGATGCACCGGCTTTTGCGCTTCCCAGCCAGCGATCACGCCATCACTGGCGATCGGTTCATAGGGTCGCAGCATAGCTGGCGGCGAACTTTTCACCGCGCTGACAGCCAGTGTGCTGTCGTTGAGCGGGCTGCTATGCAGTGACTCGGTGGAGAGCGTAGTGATCGGCAGGCTCTGGCCCGGCGTGGCGAAAGGAAGGCTCAGACTTTGCGTAGCGGCTGGCGCAATGGCGGGCACTGCGCTATCGGCGACGGCAAAATCGCTCACCGCCGTCTGAAAAATGGATTCAAGCCGGATGGTACGAAGCGTATCGCGTGATGACATAGGTAACCTCAGTTCAGAACAGAAACGCAGACAAAAACTATCGGATAAACCGATCGTTTAGTCTGACGACATGGTAGTGGGACAGCTGAAGCTGCCCGTTTCCGCTGGTCGGAACCGGTTACCCGCAGGTAACAAGGATTGATAAACAGGACGCTAATAAAAGCGCCAAATAGAGTCAGAATGCTGATTTTACGGCGTGACGCCGTTTGTTGCGCCTACCCTAATCTTTCATCCTGCTAATGAATAGTGGCGATAATCTGGAAAATGCAATTATCACGTGACTAAAACAAAAAAAGCGGGTGCTTTCGCACCCGCTCTGTTCATCATCTGAACTGACCTTTCAGTCACTACACAACATGGACCTGCAGGTTCTGCTGCACCAGCACATCGCCCAGGGTGTTATCACTGGTCAGCGCCGAGTTGTGGTAGATCTCAAAGACTCTGCCCTCAACGGTACGCTCGCCCGTCACTTCCCAGATTCCGCCGTTGCTGTTAGCCAGTGTCACCTGGCTGCCATCTGCGCCTTTGATCAGCAAATCGTCACTCTGTTTATCCGTAATATTGAGTGCTTCGTTGAGATCGAGCTTCACGGAGTTGGTTCCGGTTTTACCCAAATCGAGCACCTCAATGTGTTCGACCTTCAGGCCCAGCGCGGTGAGATCCAGACTAAGATGCTCACCATTCAGCACCAGGGTATCGGTGCCTGCGCCGCCATCAATATGGGTAAAGTTAAGGTCACTGACCGTTACGATATCCGCCCCGCTGCTGCCGGTCACTGCCGCCCCCTCAATGGTGCTGCCATCGGCCAGCGTAATCACGACGCCGCCGATGGTGTAACCCACCTCCTCTGCCAGTGCCGCTGCCACCGCGGCGTCATTTGCCGCCGCGTTTTCACTGCTGCTGACTGGCGTCACGGTATCCGCTTCGGTGATCAGCGTGGAAGCCACCGCCACATGGGCGCTGCTCTCATCGCTGCTGGTGCTGCTGTTATGCTGCGTCTCCGCGCTGGCGACAGTGGCGCTGTCATCCACCACCGAGAACAGCGCAACCGATTCGTTTGCCGCCAGCGTTACCGGCAGCAGCGCACCCAGCAAGAGAGTATTGGTGGTCGAGTAGCTGTTACCGGCCGCGTCGGTAATCGTGACTTTCGCCAGCGTTCCCAGCGACAGCAGCAGGCCACCCACCGACAGCAGTGAAGGTGAGAAGTTAACCGCGTAACGCCCCAGCGCATCGGTCGTGGTGTTCAGCGTCGGGCCGTTGTTGCCGTTGGAGAGCAGCAGCGTAACGCTCACTTTCGAGCCCTGCGCGGCATTCAGCGATCCCCCCTGCACCACCAGACCCGCCAGTAAGGAACCGACGATGCTCAGCACCGGATCGACCCCGACCAGCGGCTGATTGTGCGACAGCGCAGTAAAGCTGCTGGTGCTGGTTGCGGTGTTGCCGCCAATATCCGCCACCGTGACGGTGAGAGGATGGCTGCCATCGGCGATCCCTTTCAGCGTCGCTGACGGCACGCTGATGCTCCAGGCGCCATTCGCACCAATAGTAGTGGTGAGGATATTGCCCGCCACGTTTACCGTGACCGTGCCGCCCGCCGCGTTGGTGCTGGTTCCTCTGATGGTTTCAGTACTGTTGGCTTCCGCAATATTGAGGTAGCCATCGCCGCCAAAGAAGCTGTTGACGCTGACCGTTGGCGTGGTGTGACTGACCACACCCAGCGACGCCGAGGTGTTGCCAATGCTGCCCGCACCGTTGGTCACGCTGGCGGTGACGGTCTGCAGACCGTCAGTAATGGCAGCAAGGTTAGCCGCCGGAACAGAGAGGCTCCAGTTGCCGTTGCTGCTCACCGTGGTGCTGTAAGTCTGGCCGCCCAGCGTGACGCGCACGACCGATCCCTCGGCGTTGCTGGCGGTGCCGCTAATAGTCTGCGCCGTTTTGACATCTGCCGCACTCAGCGCACTGTCACCAAACAGCGAGGTAATGGCGACCACCGGCGTCGACTGACTGATGACGCTCAGCGTTCCGCTGCTGTTTGCCACGTTACCGTAGGCATCGGTGCCGGTGACCGTGACGGTTTTACTGCCGTCAGTGATAGCAACAAGATCCGCTTTCGGGACGGTAATACTCCAGTTGCCGCCGCTGACCACTTTGGTGGTGTAGGTCAGGCCATTCAGCGTGGCGCTGACGGTTGAACCGGCAGAGAGGCTGGACGTCCCGCTCAGGGTCTGGTTAGAGGCCAGATCCGCGGCGCTCAGCACGCCATCGCCAAACACCGTATTCACCGACAGGGTCGGCTGGAACAGTCCCAGTGACACGCCCGCGCTGGTGCTGCTGACGTTTCCGACCGGATCGGTGACGGCCGCGCTGACGGTGAAGTTACCGTTCAGCAGCGTAGACAGAATCGCTGGCGAGACGGCGGTTGAGAAACTGCCATCCGCGTTGACCTGCGCGTCGACGATAGTGTTGCCAATTGCCAGCCTGACGCTGCTACCCGCAGCCAGCCCGGAGACCGTGCCGCTGATGGTCTGAGTCACCAGCGACTCCGCCAGGTTCAGCACGCCGTCGCCAAACAGCGGATTGAGGGTGACTTTCGGCAGGTTGTGAATACCGACCAGTGCCCCGGCCGTGGTGCTGTTAGTGTTACCCGCGCTGTCGGTGACGCTGATGCTCACGGTCAGATTGCCATCTGCAATCCCCTGCAACAGCGCTGGCGTCAGCGAGACGTTAAAGTTGCCATTGGCATCGGTCGCCGTCACCAACTGCTGTGAACCTACCGACACCACCACGCGCGATCCCGCTTCCGCGCCGCCAATCACCCCACCGATCACCTGGGTGACCAGCGAATCCGCCACGTTCAGCAGACCGTCGCCAAACAGCGGATTCACGGTGATGGTCGGCAGCAGCGTATCGACCCGGATACCGGCGCTGGTGCTGGCGGTATTGCCCGCCGCATCCGTTACCGATGCGCCCACCGTCAGGTTGCCCTGCGCCAGCGTGCCCAGAATATCTGGCGTCACCGTGGCGCTGAACGCCCCGCCCGCACCCACGGTGGCGGTCACCTGGCTGTTGCCAACCGAGAGCGTCACCACACTGCCCTGCGCGACGTTGTTCACCACCCCGCTGATCACCTGTCCGGTGGCGATATCAGCCAGGTTTAGCACCCCATCACCAAACAGTGAGGTCAGCGAGATTGATGGCGTCTGAGTAAAGATGCCGATGGATGCGCTGCTGGAGGCGACATTGCCCGCCACGTCTCTGACGCTGACGCCCAGCGTCAGATTGCCATCCAGCAGAGAGGTCAGATCGCTGCCCGGCAGGTTAACGCTCCACACTCCACCCGCCTGCACCGTCGTGCTGTAACTCTTGCTGCCAAAGGTGACCGTTACCTGGGAACCCACAGCCGCATTTTCTATCACGCCACTGACCAGTTGTCCGGCAGCGGCTTCCGCAATGTTGAGCAGGTTATCACCGCCAAACAGCCCGGTGAGCGCGCCAACCACCGGCACCGCATCGACAATCGCGGTGACGGTTTCACCGACGGTGCGGGTGTTGCCCGCGGCATCGGTCAGGGTGACGTCAAGCGCAAGATTGCCATCGCTTAACAGGCCCAGCACCGAAGGCGGCACCACGATGGCCCATTTACCATCCTGGCCCACTGACGCAGAGAGCGTTGTGCCGCCCAGCACCACCGATACCGTGGCACCCACGCCCGCCGAGGTCGCAACCCCGGAGATAGTCTGCGCCACCGTGGTATCCAGCGCACTGAGCGTGCCGTCGCCAAACACCGAATCGACCACCAGCGTCAGCGCACTGTTGACCACTTTATTGACCGTCAGCGTGGCGTCGGTCTGGTTTCCGGCTACATCATTGACCCGCACGCCAAACACCAGCGCGCCTTCAGTTAGGCTGGACAGGACATCCGGCGCGAGATCGATACTCCAGCGTCCGTCAGCACCCACCGTCGCAGTGGCGATCGGCGCGGCATCGCCCAGATAGAGCCCGATGGTCTGGCCTTCTGCTCCCTGCGCGCTGCCGGTCAGCACCTGGCTTAGCACCAGGTCAGCGGCGTTGATCACGTTGTCGCCGAGGAACGCGTCGACCTGAACCAGCGGCGCGGCGGTATCCACCGTCACCGTCTGGGTGGTCGTCGTCACGTTACCGGCCACATCCGCCAGCTGCGCGGTGATCACCGGCGAGCTGCCATCGGGAAGAGCCTGCATCGCGCTGGCAGGAACCGTTGTGGACCAGGTGCCGTTGCTCTGCACAACGGCGTTGTAGGTCTGATTATTGAAGGTCACCACCACCGTGCGACCCACTTCGCTGAGATCGGCGGTGCCACTGATGGCCTGGCTGGTGGCACTTTCATTGCCATTGACCTGGTTGTCACCGGTAAACGGATTGAGAGTCAGTGCCGGTGGCGTAAGGTCGATCAGCACGTTACCGCTGGTGGTCACAGGGGTAGTGCCGTCGGTAGCATTCACCGTGATGGCGACGCTGCCGTCCGCATTGCCAAAGGCGCTGACCGGCAATGCCGCCGTTGACCAGTTGCCCGACCCATCCAGCGTAGTCGCGTACTCCTGACCACCGATCGACACCGTCACTACGCCACCCGCGCCGAGGTTAGCGGAGGTGCCACTCACTACCACACCGCCCGCTACATCCTGAGTGCTGATGATGTTGTCGCCCGAGACCGTGCCCAGCGTGACCAGTGGCCCTGGCGGTGGGGTAAGTTCAACCGTCAGCGCAACCGTGCCGTTGGCGGTATTGCCTGCCAGATCGGTCACTGCCAGCGCCAGGGTCGTCGATGGACCAAAGGTGGCCATCTGTTCTGGCGTCAGCGTTACACTCCAGTTGCCGTTGGCTGTCACTATCGCGGTGCCAAGCAGCGAGTCATTCAGCGAGATCGAAACCACTGATCCCGGCTCGGCTCCCGCTGCGGTGCCGCTGAGACTCTGCGGCTGAATGCTCTCGGCGTAGTTCAGCGCATTGTCACCGGTAAAGGCGGCAACATTAAGCACCGGTGGTGTGGTGTCGAGCACCAGCGAGCTGTTAATGGTGGTGCTGTTGCCCGCCGCATCGGTTGCTGTCACGGTAACCGGATAGGTATCATCCGGCAGCTGTGAAAGCTCCGCCGTTGTCAGTGGCACCGTCCAGTTCCCATTGGCATCCACTGTCGCAGAATAGGTTGTGCCGCCAAGCGTAAGCTGCACAGTCTGATTCGCGCCCGCTTCACCGGTGGTTCCGCTCAGCGTCACTCCCGCGGCCACATCGCCGCCATTCACATAACTGCCAAGGAATTCCGGATTGACCGCAGGCTGCGGCGCGCTGAGATCCGCGGTGAACGGCAGCTGCGCCGACGCGCTGTTGCCCGCCGCATCCACGACGTTAACCGTCAGTGATTGCGCACCGTCACCCAGTGAACTCAGGGCGTTGGCAGGAATGTTAACAGTCCAGTTACCGTTGCTCGCCACGGTGCCAGAATAGAGGCTGCCGTTGACATCCACGGTAATGCTGACCGCCTGGTTCGCCCCGACACTGCCGGTGGTGCCGGTCAGGGTCACCCCTGCCGCGGCTTCACTGATGTTCAGCAGGTTGTCGCCGCCAAATGCGCCTGGGTTGAAGGTCGGCACAGGCAGCGCCACCTCTGTCACCACGTTCTGCGCCGTCGCGTCGCTGTTACCCGCGATATCGGTCGCCGTCACGGTAATGGTGTGGGTGCCGCTGGTGAATGTGGCTAACTGCGCCGGCGACAGGGCCAGAGACCAGCTGCCATCGGTCTGCACCGTGGCTGCCAGCGGCTGACCGTTGTTAAAGCCGGAGATCAGCACCGTTACCGTCTGTCCGGCACCAGTAATGCCGGTTGTGCCACTGAGGATCTGTTCACCGGCCGCCTCTGCTGCGTTCAGCGCACCGTCGCCAAACGGCAGGTTCAGGGTGACATCCGGCAGCGCGTTAACGGCGACCAGTATCGTACCGCTGGTGCTGCCGATGTTGCCGTTCACATCGGTAACCGTCACGCTCACCGGCCAGTTGCCATCCGGCAGTGACTGCAATACATCAGCCGGCAGATCCAGTGACCAGCGCGAACCACCATCAGTCAGCGTCGC
Organism: Pantoea sp. RG18; assembly: GCF_025910075.1. NCBI lineage: Bacteria > Pseudomonadati > Pseudomonadota > Gammaproteobacteria > Enterobacterales > Erwiniaceae > Pantoea > Pantoea sp. RG18. The sequence goes on along the minus strand of NZ_JAPCIL010000002.1, from coordinate 220,370 downwards.
AGAATAGAGGGTGCCATTAACGGTCACCGTGACCGACGCGGCGTTATTAATATTCACCGCACCGGTCAGGGATCCGCCTGAGGCGGCCTCTTCAGCATTGATACGGCCATCAATAAATGGCGTATCCAGCGTTGGATTAGCAATCGGCGTAATCGCAGCGACGAACGTTTTGGTCGTTTCAATGCTGTTACCGGCCCGATCCGTGGTGGTGAGGGTCAGGGTATGTTCACCGGTTCCCAGGCTGGCAATGAACTCTGGGGGCAGGCTGGCAGTCCAGTTGCCATTGGCATCGACCGTCACCGACAGCGGGATATTGTCATCGCCTACCGTGACGCTCAGGGTCTGGCCCGGCACGACGGTGGAGGTGCCGGTGACCAGCTGAACGGAACCGGCTTCGCTGATATTAATGATGTTATCGCCGAACAGTGTCGTGTCGAAGGCGGCTGAAACAGGATCACTCTGCAGGATCTCAACGCCTGCGGTAACCTGCGCCGGATTACCGGCACCATCCGCGGCGCTGACCACCACCTGTGTCAGTCCATCGGCCAGGCCCGTCAGCGCACCCGGTGCCAGGTTCAGCGTCCAGTTGCCGCTGGCATCCGTGGTGGTGCTGAAGTTCTGCCCGCCTACAGAGATGTTCACCACGCTGCCTTCCGGCAGATTGGTACTGTCACCACTCAGCGTTAACGCCCCTTCCGCATCTGCCGCACTGATCAGCGCATCGCCAAACGGCGTATTCAGCGTCAGCGCTGGCAGGGTATTAAACGCTACGTCCAGTGTCGTGGTGCTATCCGTGGTGATATTGCCCGCCGCGTCGGTGACCGAAACGGTAATCGCATTGGGGCCGTCCGCCAGCTGCTGCAGGTCAGCGGTCGGAATAGTAAGTGACCAGTTACCGTCGGCATCGGCCGTGGTGGTATAGCTGACGTTATTCAGCGTCACCGTCACCGGCAATGCGCCCGTGGTGCTGCCGCTGATGGTGAGATCCTGCAGCGACTCCGCCAGGTTAAGGGTATCTCCCGCATCGACCGTGATATTCGTCAGCGCAGGCGGTGTGGTAATGAAACTAACCTCCTGAGTGGCGGTCGCCGGATTGCCTGCGACATCAGTGGCGGTCACGGTAAAGATTTGCGTGCTGCCCGGAGCCACGCTGGTAAAGGCAGCAGACGGCACATTCACCGTCCAGTTGCCGTCAGCGTCGAGCGTGGTGCTGTAGTCAGTGCCGTTAAACGACACCGTCACCAGCGTACCCGCTGCCAGCAGGGTGCTGCTGCCGCTGACCGCGACATCCGCTGTGGCCTCGGTGGCGTTAATCACATCATCGCCGGCTACCACGTTCATGGTCAGCGTCGGCTGAACCTGCTCGCTGGCCAGCACGACCAGGCTGGTGCTGGCGCTGGCCGGATTGCCAGACGTATCCGCTGAGACCACGACCAGCAGCTGATCGCCATCCGGCAGATTACCCAGATCGGCGGCCGGAACGGTCACCGTCCAGCTGCCGTCGGCTGCCACCGTGCCGCTGTACTGAATGTTATTCAGCGTCACCGTCACCAGCTGGCCTTCCACCAGGTTGTTACTGGTGCCGCCGATGTTCAGATCCTGTAGCGACTCCGCCTGGTTAAGGAAATTATCGTCACTGATGGTCCCGATGGTCAGGGTTGGCAGGTTCAGAGTGTCAGCATCACGCGTCAGGGTCTGGGTGGCCGTGGCCGGGTTCCCCGCGGCATCGGTCATTGAGACAGCAACGGTGTAGCTGCCGTCTGCCAGCCCCTGCACGACGCTGGCTGGCAGTGTCACCTCCCAGGTGCCGTCAGAGAGCACCTGAGTGGTGTAATCGACGTTCTGGAAGCTGACGGTGACCGTCTGTCCGGCATCCGCTACCGACGCACTGCCGCTGATGGCGACCGCTTCCAGCACCTCTACCGAATTGATGATGTTGTCGCCGCCGATGGCATTGACGGTCAGCACTGGCGGCGTGAGATCGACCGTAACGGCGCTGGTCAGCGAACCACTGTTACCGGCGGCATCGCTGGCATTGACCACCAGCGTAGTAACCCCCTCGCCCAGCGTCTGCACCTGATCTGCTGTTAAGGTCAGCGTCCAGTTACCCTGCGCATCCACCGTAGCGGAATAATCATTCCCGCCCAGCGTCACGCTGACGGTCTGGCCGTTGCCCGCTACACCGGTGCTGCCGGTCAGCGTCTGACCGACCCCCTGTTCCGCCAGGTTCAGATAACCATCACCAAACGGGGTGTCTATGCTGACGGCCAGCGACGCCGTCGCCACGGTGATTTCACGGGTTTCGGTTACCGGGTTACCCGCCGCATCGCTGACCGTCACGGTCAGAATGTACGCCCCGGCCGGAATACCGGCCAGCGAACCCGCAGGCAGCGTCAGATTCCACTCGCCGTTCTGGTCAACCGTGGTAGTCCAGGTCTGATTGTTCAGGGTAATGGTAATCTGCTGTCCGGCTTCGGCATTACTGTTGCCGCTGAGAACTATCGGCGCGGTGCTTTCGGCAATATTGATACTGTTATCGCCCGCAACCGTATTCAGTGTCAGGGTCGGTGGCGTCAGATCCACCGTCACACTGCCCTGGCTGCTGCCGGTATTACCCGCCGCATCCTGGACTGTGACGGTATAGTTCAGGAGATCTTCCGGCAGGCCAGCCAGCGCGGAAGCCGGCACGCTGATCTGCCAGTTGCCATTGCCGTCGACGGTGCCGTTGTAGGTTGCGCCATTCAGCAGCACGCTCACCGTCTGGCCGTCACCGGTTATGCCGGTGGTGCCGCTCAGGGTTTGTGCTGTGGCGATCTCGCTGCTGTTGAGCAGACCATCGCCAAAGGCCGAGACGATCTGCGGTGCTGGCAGCGTCGCCAGCACGCTGAGCGCTGCCTCGCTGCTCAGGGTCGCCCCGCCGCTGTCCGTTGCGGTGACCGTCAGAGTGTAAGGCCCATCGGCGAGCGCCGTCAGTGCCTCAGCCGGAACGATCACTGTCCAGCGGCCGCTGGCCGAGACCTGCGCGGTGTAGCTGATGTTGTTAAACAGCAACGTGACCGTGCTGCCCTCTGTCACGTTCACCGACGTACCGGTGACGACCAGGGCCTGACCCAGCTCCTGCGCATTCAGGTAGTTATCTTCGCTGATGGCATCCATCGCCAGGCCAGAGGCGTTGCTGTTGACGTCAAAGGTGAGATTGCTGGTGGTGGTATTGCCCGCCACATCCCTGACCGCCACGGTAAAACTGGCGCTGCCATCATTAATCGCGGCCAGCGCACCGGCTGGCACGATCAGGCTCCATGCCCCGCTCGCCTGCACGGCGGCGCTGTAGACTGTGCCGTCAACGGTGACGGTGACCAGCTGACCCGCTTCAACGTTAGTGGTGGTGCCGGAGAGACGTTGATCGGTGAGGCGCTCAGCGCCATCGACCACGTTGTTACCGGCAAAGGCATCCAGCGTCAGGGTCGGCAGTGTGCCTGGCTCCACTTTCAGCGCCAGGTCGCGGCTGGTGGTGGTGGCATTTCCTGCCGCATCGCTGGCGGTCACGGTCAGCGGATAGCTGCCGTTGCCCAGCCCGGTGTAAACCGTGGCGGGCAGCTCCAGCGACCAGACGCCGTTGACGTCTGCGGTGGTGCTCAGGGTGGTGCCGTTGAAGCTGGCCACAATCAGGGCGTTAGCTTCGCTGCTGCCGGTCAGCGTCAGCGGCTGCTGACTTTCAGCGGCGTTAATGATGCCATCGGATGGCGTAATGAAGTTCAGCACCGGAGGCAGTGTATCCACCACCAGGTTGCCATCCGCCTGGCTGCTGTTGCCCGCTACATCACTGACGACCACGGTGTAGCCACTATTGCCCTGCGGCAATGCAGACAAGACATCGGCCGGAACGGCGACCTGCCAGTTGCCTGCGGCATCGACCGTGCCGCTGTAGTTGTTGCCGCCCAGCGTCACGACGACGGTCTGGCCGTCGCCGGTCACGCCCGTGTTACCAGTGATCGCGCCACCGGCGGCGGCTTCCTCACCGTTCAGAATGCCATCATCAAAGGCCACGCCCGGGGTCGCCACCGGCAATGCGCTGGCGATCACCGTCAGGGTAGCGTCGCTGGTCGCCAGCGGCTGTCCGTTAGCGTCGCTGGCGGTGGCGGTGATGGTCTGCGGGCCGTCTGCCGTTCCGGTAAAGGTGCCTGCCGGTAAGGTCAGGCTCCAGCTTCCATCTGCCGTCACGGTGGTACTGACCGTGGTGCCGTTGGCCAGCACGGTAACAATGCTGCCATCAGGCAGACCGCTGGTGCTGCCGCTGACCACGACGGCGCCACCCAATTCCTGCGCATTGAGGTAGTTGTCGTCACTGACGGGTGCCAGCGCGATCGACGGCAGAGTGTTGTCCACACTGAAGTCAAGCGGGCTGCTGGCGGTGTTACCCACGGCGTTGATGACGCTGACGTTCAGCGTCTGGTTGCCTTCTCCCAGCTCAGCCAGGGCGCCCGCAGGCAGAATAATGCTCCAGTTGCCGCTGGCCTCGACCACACCGCTGTATTCGATGCCATTCAGGGAGATGATCACCTGCTGGCCCGGTTCGACATTCGTGCTGCTGCCGCGCACCGTTATCGGCTGCAGCTGCTCCGCTGCCGTGACGATGCCGTCACCGGCGAAGGTGCTGCTGTCGATGGTCAGTACAGGCTGCACGTCCGGCGCGGTTGCCACATTCAGATCAACCACCTGGCTGCTCTGATTCCCGTTAGCACTGGTTTCCGTCACCGTCACCAGATTACTGCCAGGAGGCAGCGCCGCCAGCGCTTCAGGGGCGATCTGCAGCGTCCACTGGCCGTTAACGCCAACGGTGGTGCTGTAGAGCTGGTCATTGAGCTGGACCGTGACCACGTCGCCATTCTGACCACTGCCACTCACCACCAGCGGCTCTGCCAGTTCCCCGACGTTCAGCGCGTTATCACCGCTGACCGGCGCGACGACCAGCGGAGGCGGCGTAGTCGCAACCGTCAGGGCACTGTTCTGGCTGCTGCTGTTACCGGCTGCGTCGGTGACGGTGACCACCACCGGATAGCTGCTGCCATTGGTCAGACCGGCAAGCGCCGCTGGCGGAACAGCCAGCGCCCAGTTTCCGTCACCATCAACGGTGCCGGTGTAGGTCACGCCATTCAGCGTCACACTGACGCGGTCGCCTTCACTGCCTGCGCCGCTGAAACTGAACCCTGCCGCCTGCTCAGCGATATTCAGCACGCCATCACCCGCGGGCGCAGCGATACTGAAGTCTGGTGCCGTGGTATCCACGGTAACCGACACTGGCGTAGTGGCGACGTTGCCGCTGACGGTGGTGACGGTCACGTTGAGATCGTAACGGCCATCTGGCAACTGTTGCAGATTCGCAGCAGGCACGGTGGCGGTCCAGCTGCCATCGGCGGCAACCACTGCGTCATAGGTCTGGCCATTCAGCGCAAGGCTGACGCTACTACCTGGCGTAACGGTGCCGCTGAGGGTCAGATCGGTGGCGGTTTCAGCCTCATTAATCGTGCCATCGGTGGCAATCGGGTTAACGGTCAGCGCCGGTACGCCGGTATCAACAATCAGCGGCTCGCTGATGCTGGTGCTGTTACCCGCTTCATCACTCACCGTCACGGTAATCGGATTGCTGCCCTGCGCAAGTGCCTGCAGTCTGTCTGCGGGTATCGTCACGCTCCATTCACCATTCGCGTCTACAGTGGCCGGATAGCTGGTACCGCCCAGGGTCACGCTGACCGCCTGGCCTGGCAGGACTGTGCCGGTCAGCGTCTGCGCCGCGCTGGCTTCATCGGTATTGAGTATGCCGTCAGTGAATGGCGTGTTGATTTGCGGGTCTGCCAGCGGCGCGGTCGCCACCAGCAGCGGCAGGCTGTTCTGCACATCACCCGAAGAGACGGTAACGGTGGTCGTGCCCTGCGGCAGCGTCGCCAGATCGGCAGCCGGCACGGTCAGGGTCCACGCACCGGTTTCATCGGTTGTGGTGGTGTAGACGGTGCCGCCAGTCACCAGCGTTACGCTGATCGGGCTGTTAGCCGGCAGGTTCGCTGAACCGCCGCTGAGGATAAGATCGCTCTGCGCCTCCAGGGCATTCAGCGCATTGTCGTCACTGATTGGGGCAATCGACAGCGACGGTACGGGTGAAGTAACCACGCTGAACTGCCCTTCAGCAGGCAGCGCCGGGTTACCGGCCACATCGGTAATCGCCACGGTGAAGGTTTTATCGCCTGCACCGCCCAGCGATCCGGCTGGCAGCGACACACTCCAGCTACCGTTCGCCTGTACTACGCCATCGTAAGACTGACCATTAATGGTCAGCAATACCGGCTGACCTGCCGGTACGCCGGTGACGTTACCGGTGACGAGAATGTCGGTGAGCTGTTCAGCGCTGTCGACCTGATTATCGCCGGTCACGGGATTAATGGTCAGCGCCGGCGACGTTGCCGCCAGCACAGTGACGCTGGTCGGTACGGTGCTGCTGTTGCCATAAGCATCGCTGAGTACCACATCCACCGGATAGGTTGCGTCACCCAGCTGGCTGATAATCGCGGCGGGCACCGTAACACTCCACGCGCCATCGGTATCCACGGTGGCGGTGTAGGTCTCGCCATTGAAACTCACCGTGACGGTGTCGCCCTGGGCCCCCCCGCGTCCGTCGAGTGTGAGATCCTGAGTGTGTTCAGCGATATTGATATAACCATCACTGCCCGGCGTGGAGACTTCCAGCAACGGCGGTGTGGTGGCGAAAATCAGTGAACTGCTGGCTGGTGTGGTATTACCATCGGCGTCTGTCGCCACTACCGATACCGGTTGGGTACCGTTGGGCACATTTGCCAGGTCGGATGCCGGAACGGTGACACTCCAGCTGCCACCCTGCGCCACCACGGCGCTGTAGGCCACGTTATTCAGCGTGACGCGGATGATGTCGCCTTCGTCGCCGGTTCCGCTGACGATTAGCGGCTGCTGCGCGTCGCTGACGTTGATCACGCCATCATCACTGAGATCGTTGAGCGTCAGAGCGGGCACCGCGGTAGCCACCCGCAGTTCCGTATTCTGAGTGCTGATGTTACCGGCCGGATCGGTCACGGTGACGGTCACCGGATAGGTCTGACTGGTCAGCGTGCCGAGATCGGCCACCGGGACGGATGCACTCCAGTTACTGTTTTCGTCAACAATGGCGGTGTAGGACTTACCGTTTAATTCCACCGTCACGCTGTCGCCCGGGGTGCCGGTTCCGCTGATTTGCAGCGGCGTAGTGAGTTCGTTGTTGGTCAGGACGCCATCACCGCCCGGAGCGGTAACGGTTGCAACCGGAGGCTGCGTGCTGACCGCCAGGGGCTGCGTCTGCGTGGTGGTGTTACCGCTGGCATCAGTCAGCGTAACTACCAGCGTATAGCTGCTGCCATCTGACAGGGCCTGCAGCGCCGCTGGCGGCAGATCCACCGTCCAGTTGCCCTGCCCATCTACGGTGGCGCTGTAACTCACGTTATTCAGCGAGACAGAAACCACTTCGCCCGGCAACGCACCTGAACCGCTGACCGGCAGACCGGCAGCCACTTCGCTGCTGTTGAGAATGCCATCGCCGCCTGCGACCTCTGCCACAATCAGATTCGGTGGCAGCGTGTCGACGCTGAAGTTGAGCGTCTCATCCACGCGGTTGCCTGCTTCATCAATCGCGGTAATGATCAGGCTGTTGGCGCCCTGTGGCAGTAAGGCGAGATCGGCGGCCGGCAGCGCCAGGCTCCAGCTGCCGTCTGCATTGACCGTGGTGCTGTAGGTTTTACCGTTAAGTTCCAGTTCAACCTGCTGGCCCGGCACGGCTTTGCCAGTGCTGCCGCCGATCAGCAGATCGCTGCCCGCTTCCACCCGGTTGAGAAGGCCATCGGTGATTGCGCTCTCCTCCAGCGTGATTTGCGGCAGCGTGGCTGCGACTACATTCAGTTGAGCGGAGTCGGTCAGCAGTGCGCCGGTGGCGTCGGTGGTGGTGACCGAAATCAGTTTTACGCCGTCGGTGATAGTGGTGAGATCGCCTGCCGGAACAGTGACGCTCCAGAAGCCATTGCTGTTCACTACCGCGCTGTAATTATTGCCATTAAAGTTAACCTGCACCGCCTGGCCCGGGTTAACGCCTACCGCAGAGCCGCTGATGATCAGATCGCTGCTCAGCTCCTGCTGGTTAAGGAAGCCATCCACGCTGACCGGTTCACTAATGGAGACCACGCCAGGTTCGCCTGCCGCCGGGGCGACGTTAATATCGCGGGTGTCGGTAGCTGAGGCGCCTGCCGCCGTTGTGACGCTGACCGCGATGGTGCTGCTGCCCGCCGCCAGTGCGCTGAGCGCCGCAGAGGGGATCTGCGTGCTCCAGCTGCCATCCGCGTTGACCAGCGCAGTGTAATTTTGGCCGCCCAGGGTAATGGTGACCGTCTGGCCCGCCTCCACGTTGCTGGTGCTGCCGGACAGCGTCTGGTCCAGCGCTTTTTCGCTGTTATCCAGCAGATCGTCACCGGCAAACAGGGCGATCGTCACCGTCGGCGTACCCGGTTCCGCTGGCGCTTCCACCGCAATCACCCGATCTTCGCTGACTGTTACGCCCGCCTGATTGGTGACTGTGGCCGCGATAGTCGCGTTGCCCGCCGTCAGTGCCGCCAGCGCGCTGGCCGGGACGCTCAGGCTCCAGCTGCCATCCGCGCCGACCGTGGCGCTGTAAGTCTGGTCGCCCAGCGTTACGGTCACGACCTGACCCGCCTCGACATTGGTTGAGCTGCCGCTCAGCAGCTGATCGCTGGTTTTCTCATCGTTGCTCAGCACGTCATCCACGGCGAACTGATCGAGCGTGATAGTGGGCTGGCCCGGCTCGGTAACCGGCGGCTCAACCGTGATCGGCAGCGTGTCACTTACGGTGGTGCCTGCCGCATTGCTGACCGTGACCACCAGCGAGGCAGAACCGGCTGCCAGCGCACCGAGTGCATCGGCCGGAATGGCAATGTTCCAGCTGCCGTCGGCGCCAACCGTTCCGCTGTAGCTCTGGCCGCCCAGCGTCACCGTGACAATCTGGCCCGCCTCGACGTTGGTGGTGCTGCCGGAGACCGCCTGCGCTTCCAGCTTCTCATCGTTGCTCAGGATGTTGTCGTCAGCAAAGGCATTGAGGGTTAGCGTCGGGGCATTCGGTGAAGTGCCCGCTGACTCCACCAGGAAGTCGCGGGTTTCAGTGATCTGAGTACCAGACTGATCTGTCACCGTCACATTCAGGGCTGCGCTACCGGCTGTCAGCGCAGCCAGTGAACTGGCAGGAATCGACACGCTCCAGCTGCCATCCGCGCCGACCGTGGCGGTAAAAGTCTCTCCGTTCAGGGTGACAGTGACCTGCTGGCCTTCACCGATATTGGTGGTGGTGCCGCTCAGCAGCTGATCGCTGGCTTTCTCGCTGTTGCTGAGGATGTCATCCCCGGCAAAGGCGTCGATGGTTATGGTGGCTTCACCCGGCTGCGTTACCGGGGCTTCGACAGTGACTGGCTGGGTTGAAGTGACTGTGTCGCCCGCTGCATTACTGACCGAGACGGTCAGTGTGGTGGTGCCTGCTGCCAGCGCGTTCAGCGCGGCTGACGGCACGGCGACGCTCCAGCTGCCATCACCCTGCACGCTGGCACTGTAGGTCTGACCACCCAGGGTGACCGTCACGATCTGCCCGGTTTCGATATTACTGGTGCTACCGCTGACAAGCTGATCGACCGCTTTTTCGTCGTTGCTCAGAAGGTTGTCGCCGGCGAAATCATTCAGGGTCAGAGACGGCACGCCCGGTTCCGTTACTGGCGTCTCAACCGCGATATCGCGGATTTCGGTAGTGCTCACGCCATCGGCATTGCTGACGGTAACGCTGATGGTATTAGCTCCCGCCGGCAGATTACCCAGCGCGGCTGCCGGAACAATTACACTCCAGTTACCACTGCCATCGACGGTGCCGAGGTAAGTCTGGCCACCGAAGGTGACTGTCACCGTCTGGCCCGCTTCGATGTTGGTGGTGGAGCCGGAGAGCGTCTGGGCCGTCCCTTTTTCATCGTTGCTGAGGATGTCATCCCCGGCAAACTGACCAATGGTGACTGTGGGTTCGCCCGGCAATGTGACAGGCGCTTCCACGGTGATGGGCAGCGTGCCGGTCACGGTATCACCGGCCACATTGCTGACTGAAACCGTCAGCGTCGTTTCACCTGCCGCCAGGGCGCTCAGGGCCGCCGATGGCAAAGTAACGCTCCAGTTGCCCTGCGCATCAACGCTGCCGCTGTAAGTCTGGCCGCCCAGGGTGACTGTTACCAGCTGACCGGGTTCAACATTGCTGGTGCTGCCGGTGAGTGTCTGATCGGTGGCTTTCTCCCCATTACTCAGCACGTTGTCCCCGGCAAAATCATCCAGCGTGACGGATGGCGGGCCCGGAACGACCGGCGTATCGATGCTGATCGCGCGGTTTTCACTGGCTTCAATGCCAGCCTGGCTGGTGACGACCGCGGAAATCGCCACCGAACCGGCTGCCAGCGCATTCAGTGCCGCAGGCGAGAGCGTGACGCTCCAGTTGCCCTGCGCATCCACTACTGCGCTATAGGTCTGATCGCCCAGCGTGATGGTGACAATCTGGCCCGCTTCCACATTGGTGGTGGTGCCGCTAAGAACCTGATCGCTGCTTTTCTCGGCATTGCTGAGAATGTCATCACCGGCAAACTGATCGATGGTGATAACGGGCGTACCCGGCTGAGTCAGTGGTGGCTCTACGTTTACGGTCAGGCTACCGCTGGCGGCGGTTCCTGCCTGGTTAGCAACGGTGGCAGTCACCGTGGTGGTGCCGGTTGCCAGTGCGGTCAGCGCATCAGCAGGCACGGTAATGCTCCAGCTACCGTCGCCTGCCACGCTGCCGCTGTAGCTCTGGCCGCCCAGGGTAACCGTGACGATCTGCCCGGCTTCGACGTTGGTGGTGCTGCCGCTAAGAGTCTGATCGCTGGTTTTTTCTGCGTTGCTCAGCACGTCGTCGCCGGTAAACGGGGCGATCGTCAGGGCTGGCACGCCAGGGGTGGTGTCAGGTGCCTGCACCTGGATACCCAGGCTGGCGGCAGCCGCCGTGCCCGCGGCGCTGGTCACACTGACCGAAATGGTGCTGCTGCCTGCAGCCAGCGCCGAGAGTGCGGCAGCCGGAATTGAGACGCTCCAGCTGCCATCCGCCCCCACAGTGGCGTTATAGCTCTGTCCGCCCAATGTCACACTGACCTGCTGGCCCGCTTCGACATTGCTGGTGCTGCCGGACAACGTTTGTGGCGTGGTTTTTTCGCTGTTATCCAGCAGGTTATCGCCCGCAAACGGGTTCAGGCTAATGGACGGCGCAGCCGGTGTGCCGGGATCGGCGGCCGCGACGGTAATGGGCAGGCTGCCGGTGGTCGTCGTGCCCGCCGCGTTAGTGACGCTGACGTCGATGGTGGTGGTGCCTGCGGCGAGTCCCGCCAGCGCGGCAGCAGGAATAGTGACGCTCCAGCTGCCGTCAGCACCGACGGTGGCGTTGTAGGTCTGGCCGCCCAGCGTGACAGTGACAATCTGACCCACTTCGACATTACTGGTGGTGCCGCTCAGTACCTGATCGCTGCTTTTTTCCGCGTTATCCAGAACATCATCGCCAGCGAATGCATTGAGCGTGATAGCAGGCGTCCCCGGCGTGACCGGTGTTCCAGGATCGGTGCCACCGTCATTGCCGCCACCGTTACCCCCACCGCCGCCACCACCACCACCGCCGACGCCAACGGCCAGACCGGCTAAGCCGAGCACACCCAGACCGCCCGCCGTTATCACACCCATCGAGGTGTTGGCGTTATCTGCCAGCAGCAGCGGCTCTACGCTGTCGAGTGATTCATAGGTTGGCGTGACCGACGTGGAAGCGAGTTCAGCCCCTTCTGCGGTCTGCGGAAAGAGCGCGTGTTCCGGTGGGTTGACGCCATCATCGAACACCAGTTCGCTGTGCTGGCCATCGGCGTCGTCGAGGAAGAATTTCTGATAGCGGACAGTCTTGCCGTCGCGCATATGCAACACCAGATCGTTACCCTGGCGCTCATACTGCGTCACCATGTCGCGGGTGCCGCTGATGCGCACGACGCTGGGCTCGGTGAGGTTAATGGATTGTGACGAACCGCTGACGGACTGCGAGATGAGTGTGCCGTTTTCGCGCGAGATAATGTCTACACGGCCTTGCGTGAGTTCTGCCATTTGTAACCTCTACTCCACCAGATTAGCTAATATACTGAATCCATAAACATAAAATTATTTTATGCTTACAGTGTTCACACATAGTTTCATCTTCTGAAAATCAGAAGATGTCTTAACCTGGTGTATGTCGAAACGGCAAAGCCAAAGCTGGTCACACGCTCTAATCAGAGTGGCGAGTGACGGTGTTATTGTTAGTTTTACTTGTACAGACTCACGCAAAATGTAACGTTTCTGACAGATTAACTTTTAGCGTAGCCGTGTTAAAAAACAATTTCAATGTACAGATTTCATTATGGTTTAATCTTCATTACATAAGCCTCACTTGAAATAAGGCTTTCATAAAATCCGCTTTGCCTTTGTTTTTACATGTCAATTTGTTGCTGACTGTTTCCAAAAATGATGCGAAAAGGTTAAAAAAACACCACTACCGAAACATCAGGCTGTAAAAAAAATTTGTTCATTAAGCGATTCAGCCATCATTTATGCGTGGTCCTGATCCGGTTTTTCAGCAGCAAGTCGTTGAAAAACGACAGTGAAATTTGAGTTAAGTCATTCTGCGGGGCGGTGGTCATGCCAGGAAAGTTCTGGAAAAAATTCGCAGCGCGACAAAAGTCGGTAAACTCCCGGTTTTGTCATTTATGCCATGTTGCTGCCCCCTTCCTGATAAGAGGCGCAACGACCACTGACTCACGGCCAGTGCTACACTTTTCCGCTTTACCATTGATGAATCTGACCTATGACCGCACTGGACGCTGCACAACAAAACAAACATCAGAGCCGCCTGAACTGGGGCACACGCACCATCTTTTTGATCAATGGCTTAGGAATGTCAGCCTGGGCTCCGCTGGTGCCGTTTGCCCGCGATCGTCTGCAGCTCAGCGGCGCATCACTGGGCGCGTTACTGCTCTGTCTGGGTATTGGTTCGCTGACCGCGATGCCGGTGACCGGCACACTGGTGGCGCGGTTTGGCTGCCGTCGGGTGATGTGCTTCTCTACCCTGTTAGTGCTGATGATGATGCCGCTACTGGCCACGGCTGATTCTCATCTGGTTATGGCGGCTGCGCTGATGCTGTTTGGCGCCGGGCTGGGCATGCTGGATGTGGCGATGAATTATCAGGCGGTTCAGGTTGAGCAGGCGGCGGATAAACCGATGATGTCCGGCTTCCATGGCTTCTTCAGTCTTGGCGGGATTCTGGGTGCGGGCACGGTCAGCCTGTTGCTGAGCCAGTCTTTTACACCCCTGGCCGCCACGCTGGTGGTGATGGCAGTGATGTTATTGCTGTTGCTGTGGCGACTGCCGGTCTTAATGAATGAACGCCTGCATCAGCCCGATCAACCCTGGCTGGTGATCCCACGTGGCTGGGTCGCGTTTCTTGGCCTGCTCTGCTTTATCCTGTTCCTGGCGGAAGGGGCCGTGCTGGACTGGGGCGCGCTGCTGTTGCTGCAGAACCCGGAGATGTCACCCGCCTGGGCCGGACTGGGCTATGCGGTCTTTTCCGTGGCGATGACGCTGGGCCGTTTTAGCGGCGATAAGATCATCCAGCGTTTTGGTCGCTACCCGGTGATGCTGACCGGCGCGCTGACCGCCGCCGCGGGCATGAGTCTGGCCGTCTGGCTGCCGTGGCCGGAGATCGCCCTGCTGGCTTTCCTGCTGGTCGGCTTTGGTTTATCAAACACGGTGCCGATGTTGTTCAATGCTGCCGGGAATCAACAGGATATGCCTGCGAACCTGGCGATTTCTGCCATGACAACGCTGGGATATGCGGGTATTCTCTCAGGTCCGGCTTTAATCGGATTCATTTCGCAATGGATCAGCCTCAGCGGCGCATTTTTAGCGATCGCCCTGTTGCTGTTAGCGGTAGCCGCCAGTGCGCGAAAAGTTGCGCAATAATTCAGGTACCTGACACGCTATGTTGTATAAGTTTCCACTGACCTCCGGCAACGTCACCCGCTTTTTTGTGGTTTTCAATCTGGTGCTCCTGCTGGCGCTGGGCTTTATGGTGCATAACTCGGTGAATGCCTGGCTGACCGGGAAGCGCTATGCCATGGACGATCTGGCACGTGACGTTCAGAAGCGCATTGATGCCTATCGCTTTGCCACCTGGCAGATCTATGAAAACCTTTCTACCAGTGCGGCAGGTGCAACACCCGGCAGTAACCTGCAGGAGACGCGACTGCGTCCTGACGTCTACTACCTGGAAAAAACCCGGCGTAAAACGGAAGCGCTGATTTTCGGCTCACATGACAGCAGCACGCTGGACATGACCATGCGGATGTCGAACTATCTCGACACGCTGTGGGGCGCAGAAAATCCCACCTGGTCGATGTACTTTTTAAATGGTCAGGACAATAGCCTGATTATGATCTCGACCCTGCCGCTGAAAGATATGGCGACGCGCTATAAAGAGAGTGCCATCAGTTCAATGGTTGATGGCCGTCGTGCTGAGATGTTGCAGCAGGCGAATGCGCTCGATGAGCGCGAGAGTTTCTCACCGCTGCGCCACCTCGCCTTCCAGAACGATCACTATTTCACGCTGCGTACCACCTTTAATCAGCCAGGCCATCTGGCCACGGTGGTCGCCTTTGATCTGCCGGTTAACGATATTGTTCCGCAGAACATGCCGCTGGAAAATTTCCAACTGCGTCAGGACAGCTCAATGCCTGCCAGCAGCAGTGAACAGCAGGAGGTGGAAAATACCCGCATCTCACTGGTTAATCCCAATATTGAGATTACGGCCACCCTGCCCAGCACCTCGCTACAGCTGGTTTATCAGGTGCCGATTGGCCGTCTGATTATCGACACCCTGCATAATCTGCTCTGGCCGCTGCTGATTAACCTGCTACTGTTCCTGCTTTCACTGGCGGGTATCGTGCTGCTGCGCCAGCAGTCGCTGCGTCCCAGCGAGAACCAGAGCGCTGAACTCGATTCGCTGCGGGTATTGAATGAAGAGATTGTGGCCAGTCTGCCGGTCGGCCTGCTGGTGTATGACTTTGCCAGCAACCGCACCCTGTTGAGCAATAAGATTGCTGAACATCTTTTGCCTCACCTCAATCTGCAGAAGATCATTAATATGTCCGACCAGCATCAGGGCGTGCTGCAGGCCACCATCAATAACGAAGTGTATGAGATTCGCCACGCCCGCAGCGTGCTTTCGCCGCATACCCAGCTGTTTATGATGCGTGACCAGGATCGCGAGCTGTTGGTGAATAAGAAGCTGCAAAAAGCGCAGCAGGTGCTGGATCGTAACCATCAGATGCGACAGCAACTGCTGCACAATCTGGGCCACGCGCTGAATCAGCCCCTGGAGAAGATGGTGACGCAGCTGGTACAGCTCAGCCAGCGTGATGCCGATGAGACCGTGCTGGACCTGCTCGATGAGAGTCAGGGGCTGGCGCGGCTGGTGGATGATATTGTGCTGCTGAACCGGCTTGAGGCGCACGACTGGTCACCCGATGCGACCGTCTTTAACCTGCAGGAACTGCTGGATGAGATCGCGCTGGAAAGCCTGCCGCTGATGCGCCGCAAAGGGCTGTCGCTGGTGGTGAATAATCACCTGGCTAATGATGAGACGCGCTTTGGCGACCGTCGCGCCCTGCGTAAAGTGCTGACCACGCTGATGCACTACGCCCTGACCACCACCCGCTGGGGGAAAATCACCCTGGAAGTTAAGGCTGCGGACAAGCAGGCCGATAGATTGATTATCGAACTGGTGGATACCGGTGCGGGCCTGACGGTGGATGAACTGGCCAATGTCGACTTCCCGTTCCTGGGCGATACCAGTCAGGATCGCTACGGACAGGCTTCTGGCATGGCGTTCTTCCTCTGTAAGCAGCTCTGCAAGCAGATGGGTGGCAGCCTGGATATCGTGGCAAAAGCGGATATCGGCACGCGCTACAACATGCAGTTGCCGCTGGTGCTGGAGCAGAAGCGCGAAGAAGAAGAGGAAAAAATTCTGGATGGCGTTACCGCGCTGGTGGAGATCACCGTGGAGGACGTGCATAAAATTGTCTGCCGCCATCTGGAAAACTGGGGAGCGCGTTGTCTGACACCCGACGAGCGCATTTCCGGTCAGGATCACGATGTGCTGGTGACCGACGATCCATCAAAGCTTAGCGGCTGGGCACTGCTGCTGGCGGAAGATGAACTGGGGCACCATGCACTGAACGACCAGCAGTATCGGGTCAATTTCAATCTCAGTAATGCGCTGCTGGATGCATTGCTGGCACTGATAGAGAAGCAACTGTCGCATGATGTGATGGATAACGACACGGAAGACGACGCGGCCACGCCATTGATGAGCGGCGGCTATTTCCAGCTGTTTACGGAGACAGTACCGGTTGATGTGAAGAGGCTGTATACTGAGTCGGCGGAAAAGGACTACGCCTCGCTTGCTCAGACAGCGCATCGCCTAAAGGGCGTGTTTGCCATGCTCAATCTGACTCCCGGCAAACAGCTTTGTGAAGAGTTAGAACACCACATTAAAGCGTGTGACGATTCAAACATTACAAATACCACCAGTGATATTGACGCTTACGTCAATCAACTGCTGCAGCAAGGTAACCAATAAGATGAATAACTTAAACGTAATTATTGCCGATGACCATCCAATTGTCCTTTTCGGTATCCGAAAATCTCTGGAACAAATTGAATGGGTTAACGTTGTAGGTGAGTTCGAAGACTCAACAGCACTGATCAATAATCTGTCCAAGCTTGACGCCAACGTCCTGATCACCGACCTCTCTATGCCAGGTGAGAAGTATGGCGATGGTATTACGCTGATTAAATATATTAAACGCCACTACCCGGATCTCTCGATTATTGTTCTGACCATGAACAATAACCCGGCGATTCTGAGTTCAGTGCTTGATCTCGATATCGAAGGGATTGTACTGAAACAGGGCGCGCCAACCGATTTGCCAAAGGCACTGGCTGCACTGCAGAAAGGCAAGAAATATACGCCGGAAAGCGTTGCGAAACTGCTGGAGAAAATCAGCGCGGGTGGTTATGGCGACAAACGCCTGTCACCGAAAGAGAGCGAAGTGCTGCGTCTGTTTGCAGAAGGTTTCCTGGTGACCGAGATTGCCAAGAAGCTGAACCGCAGTATCAAAACCATCAGTAGCCAGAAGAAATCAGCGATGATGA
Source organism: Pantoea sp. RG18 (assembly GCF_025910075.1). NCBI lineage: Bacteria > Pseudomonadati > Pseudomonadota > Gammaproteobacteria > Enterobacterales > Erwiniaceae > Pantoea > Pantoea sp. RG18. Next base: position 202,981 of record NZ_JAPCIL010000002.1, on the reverse strand, counting down.
AACTGGGCGTGGATAACGATATCGCACTGCTGAACTACCTGTCGTCTGTCAGCCAGACTCAGGTCGAAAGAGACTAAGTTACTTCCTGAGGCGGTGCAGCCTGCACCGCCTCGCCTCTGCCCTTTCCTGCCCTACCCCATCCGCGTTTTACGTACCCGATCAGCATAGATTGCCAGCGTCACTTTCAGCACATCTAACGTCACCGGTTTCGACAGGCAGTTATCCATGCCCGCATCCATGCAACGCTGTTTCTCTTCCGCCAGCGCATTCGCCGTCACGCCAACCACCGGGAAGAGATGGCCCAGCTGACGCAACCGCTGCGTCAGGCGATAACCATCCATATTCGGCATGTTCACGTCGGTCAGTACGATATCAATCTCATTACGACTCAGTACATTAAGTGCATCAACGCCATCCTGCGCAGTCTTCACCTGATAGCCCAGCGTGCCGAGCTGTTCCGACAGCAGCATGCGGTTAATCGGATGGTCATCGACAATCAGCACCATGATGTCATCGTTATGCACTTTCTCTTCTACCGGTGCGGCCAGCAACAGCGCATCTGCGGCGTCGTTGCCCAGTGCGATCCGATAGATGCGCGCCAGCAGCGCCGGAACCTCATGCAGCGTGGCGGTAGAGTGGATCCAGCGGCCAGGCTGACGTTCACGCGGCATATCCACATGCGATCCATCGAAAGTGACCAGCGCCCGCAGCGGAACATCAATATCCAGTTCGTAATCGGTCATCACCACATCGTCATGGCCAGGCTTACCGTTATACTCCCCGACCTGAATGCCCTGCTGCTGAATCTGACGCGTAATAAATTCCGCGAGGTACTCGTTACGCATCGCCAGCCAGATTTTCTTATCCTGTAAATCCTCCAGCAGCATCAGTGACGGCTTCTGCCCTTTGTAGATTGGAATACGCACAATAAACTGGCTGCCCATACCTGGCTCTGAGTCGACCTCAATGTCGCCGTCCATCATATTGATCAGCTTTTCACAGATCGCCAGTCCCAGCCCGGTGCCCTGGAAATTACGCTGCACGCCATTTCCCACCTGGAAGAAGGGATCAAACAGGCGTGGCAGCTCTTTTGCCGGAATGCCGACGCCAGTATCACGGACGCGGAATGCCAGATAGCCCTGCGCAACGTAAGCGTGGAGGATAATACAGCCCGTATGCGTGAACTTAATCGCGTTATTCAGCAGGTTAGAGATCACCTGCTGCAGACGCAGCGGATCGCCGTCCAGCACCTGCGGAACGTCATGTTCAATAAAGCAGTAGAGCGTAAGCCGCTTCTTCACCACCAGCGACAGATAGTTGCCGACGATGTGGGTCACGATTTCACGAGGTGCAAACGGACGCGGCTCAATTTTCAGCTGCTCTGACTCGATTTTTGAGAAGTCGAGAATATCGCTGATGATTTTCAGCAGCAGGCTGGAGGAGTTGTTCATCGCCGTCACCAGCGAGTCGATACCGCTGGGCAGCTCTTTGGTCTGCAGCAGATCGAGATTACCGATAATGCCATAAAGCGGTGTGCGCAGTTCGTGACTGACCGTGGCAAGGAACATCGATTTTGACTGGCTCGCCTGCTCTGCCGCGTGGGCCATCTCCTGCAGCGACTGCTCCATCCGCACGCGCGCCGAGACATCGACCAGCACGCAAATCGCCACGTTCTCATTACGATAGCGCGAATGCACAAAGCTGATTTGCAGGTTGGTATTACTGCCGGTGAGCACATCGACAAAGTTGACCTGCTGCCCGCCAATAATCTCATTCAGCCGCAGGCGATCTTCCTGCGTCAGCAACGTCAGATAATTGTGCGCCAGCTCGTTACTCAGAATATTGGTGCCGTCGCTGGTGCGTAAAATACAGATCCCGACCGGCGCAGAGGCGACAATCTTACGGTTAAACTGCTCATGCTCTTCCAGCCGGTGCGCATTCTCCTCCGCTGGCAGGAACATCCGGCGCTCAAACAGCCAGGCGAGGGTAAACAGAATAACGGCGCTGAAAATATTGAGCAGTAGCGCATTAATGATCATCAGCTTGAGCTGATCCACCATCACGTCGGTAGATATCGACCACACCACGTTAAGATCGGAAGGCGGCAGCGGCTTTTTCAGAACCAGCTGACGATAACCATTCAGGTATCCGAACCAGGTTTTATCATCAGGAAGACTATCGAGCGAGAAGCCCAGCCCGCCGCGCCGCGAATTTAGCAGTGGACGATAATTTTCATCGGTAATGGACGCGATAATCGGCAGGCTGCCCGGCTGAATAAACTCATCCAGCCGGATATTCTGTTCGACGCCCAGTAGCGCCTGTAACTTATTAGCAACGTAGACGGGCACCACCATAAAGAAGGTTCCAACGCCTGGCTGAGCACTGCTGTTAATCCAGTACATCGGATTGCGGCGATCTTCTTCGCTGCTATTGCGATAGCGCAGCACATTCTCACGCAGCGATTTCAGGCTGCGTTCCCGGTCAGCATTGCTGCTGCCAATCGTAAAGTCGGCCAGACACTGGCTCTCGCCACCGATAAAGAACACCCGATTCAGCTCATACGATGAGGCGAAGTTACTTTTCCAGTAATTGATGTAGTAACTGAGTGAGTCGAGCGAGTTGCGCCAGGTATTGCTCATCGAGGTACAGTCGCCATCCGAAAACAGGGGCGTAAACTGCGGCTGAGATGTTTTGCCTGGCATCATACCGGTCAGCACATCCAGACCGCTGCTGGCGTTGGTTAAGCGATTCTCGGTGATATATTTCAGCTCACGCATCATGTCCGCCGAATGGCGCACATACCACTCTATCGTGCCGTAGTTGCTGGCAAACTCCTGCCGAACCTGCGTCTCTTTATTGTGCAGCACGCTGATAATGTAAAACGCAGTAAGAACGGCGCCCAGCGTCCAGATTAGCAGCGCCAGCGCGCGAAAAAGATAGCGCGAGATGCGAAGCGTAGTGCGGAAAGAGACAGGATATTTCAAAGGTAACTCGCAGTTGGCAAGGTTAGTCGCATCATCGATTTTTAATGCCCATACACTAGCTTTATCGGGCGTAAAAAGCCAGCCAGCCGCAGGCTTAGCGGGCGGTTTGGGAATCTTTTAAGACAGCCAAAGCAACATCTTTATCTTAGGAAGAAGTCGCCGCCTCTCCCCCTCAAACAAATGCACGCACACATCTCCTTAAAGCGACACCACAACCCCAACAAGAAAGGCCTGCTGTGCCCGAAGAGCAAAGCGTCTGGCCCGCGATGGCGTGGCCGATCCGCATGGATGCGGGAATCCTTTGCGATCGGGCACAGCAGTCCTTTCGACGGCTCCCATCTGACTGCCATCAGCCAGCCATTTTCCCGCCCCGCCTCTAAGACCTCAAACAACACGCCCATCCCCTCAAAGCGACACCCAAATCCCACCAAGAAAGGCCTGCTATGCCCGAAGAGCAAAGCGTCCACGCCAGGGATGGCGTGGCCGATCCGCATGGATGCGGGAATCCTTTGCGATCGGGCATAGCAGGCCTTTCGGCAGCTCCCGACTCACAGCCATCAGCCATTTTCCCGACCCGCCTCTAAGACCTCAAACAACACGCCCATCCCATCAAAGCGACATCACAACCCCAACAAGAAAGGCCTGCTGTGCCCGAAGAGCAAAGCGTCTGGCCCGCGATGGCGTGGCCGATCCGCATGGATGCGGGAATCCTTTGCGATCGGGCATAGCAGGCCTTTCGGCAGCTCCCGACTCACAGCCACCAGCTCCCAGCTCCCAGCTCCCAGCTCCCAGCCACCAGCCCTAAGCTCCCTGCTCCTTCCCCATCACACAAAAAAAACGGCAGGCCGGGTTTCCCCTGACCTGCCGTTTCTGCAACGAACCTCAGCTCACGCCAGACAAATTACTCTTCGTCTTCAGCCGCGTCGTCTTCGTCTTCTGCATCCGCTTCCGGCGCAATCTCTTCATCGTCGTTCTCTGCTTCCGGCGCGATATCTTCCTCGCCTTCCGCCACGCTACCGTCGATTGAATCCAGCTCTTCTTCTTCAACCGGCTCGGCAACACGCTGCAGACCCACGACGTTCTCATCCTCTGCGGTACGAATCAGAATCACACCCTGGGTATTACGACCCACGACGCTGACTTCTGAAACGCGGGTACGCACCAGCGTACCGGCATCGGTGATCATCATAATCTGATCGCCATCAACGACCTGAACGGCGCCAATCACCGGACCATTACGTTCGGTCACTTTGATTGAAATAACACCCTGAGTCGCACGCGACTTGGTCGGGTATTCGCTGTTGGCCGTACGCTTGCCGTAACCATTCTGCGTCACGGTCATAATTGCACCCTCTTCACGCGGCACAATCAATGACACAACGCGATCGCCTTCAGCCAGCCTGATGCCGCGTACGCCAGAGGCGGTACGGCCCATCGCACGGACTGCGGTTTCTGCAAAGCGCACCACTTTACCGGCCGCTGAGAACAGCATCGCTTCATCGTTACCGTTGGTCAGCGCCACACCGATCAGCTCATCGTCGTCACGCAGATTCACGGCAATAATGCCCGCGCTGCGTGGACGGCTGAACTCTTTCAGTGCGGTCTTCTTCACGGTACCGAGCGCGGTCGCCATAAAGATATTAAAGCCTTCGGTATACTCACGTACCGGCAGAATCGCCGTAATACGCTCGTTGGCTTCCAGCGGCAGCAGGTTGACGATTGGACGTCCACGTGCGCCACGGCTTGCTTCCGGCAACTGGTAAACCTTCATCCAGTAGAGACGGCCACGGCTGGAGAAGCAAAGAATCGTGTCATGCGTATTGGCGACCAGCAGACGATCAATGAAATCCTCTTCTTTGATACGTGCGGCTGACTTGCCCTTACCACCACGACGCTGCGCTTCATAGTCGGTCAGCGGCTGATACTTCACATAGCCCTGATGCGACAATGTCACCACAACATCTTCCTGATTGATCAGGTCTTCGATATTAATGTCAGCCGTGTTGGCAGTAATCTCTGTGCGACGCTCATCACCGAACTGATCACGCATCAGCTCCAGCTCTTCGCGGATCACTTCCATCAGACGGTCCGCGTTCGACAGAATGCGCAGCAACTCAGCGATCTGCTCCAGCAGCGCTTTATACTCATCCAGCAGCTTCTCGTGCTCAAGACCGGTCAGTTTCTGCAGACGCAGATCCAGAATCGCCTGAGCCTGCTGCTCGGTCAGATAGTATTGACCATCACGGATGCCATATTGTGGATCCAGCCACTCCGGACGCGCGGCGTCATCACCAGCACGTTCCAGCATCGCTGACACGTTACCGAGATCCCACGACTGCGCAATCAGACCCGCTTTTGCTTCTGCCGGGTTTGGTGCACGACGAATCAGCTCGATGATAGGATCGATATTCGCCAGCGCAATCGCCAGACCTTCCAGGATATGCGCACGATCGCGTGCTTTACGCAGTTCAAAGATAGTACGACGCGTCACAACTTCACGACGATGGCGAACAAAGGCGTCCAGAATCTCCTTCAGCGCCATGATCTTCGGCTGACCCTGATGCAGGGCAACCATGTTGATACCAAACGAGGTCTGCAGCTGGGTCAGTGAATAGAGATTATTCAGCACGACTTCGCCGACCGCATCGCGCTTGATCTCAATCACGATACGCATGCCGTCTTTATCAGACTCATCGCGCAGTGCGCTGATGCCTTCGACACGCTTCTCTTTCACCAGCTCCGCAATCTTCTCAATCAGGCGTGCCTTGTTAACCTGATACGGCAGCTCATGAATGATGATGGTCTCGCGGCCCGTTTTAGCATCAGCTTCCACTTCGCCACGCGCACGAATATAAATTTTACCGCGTCCGGTGCGGTACGCTTCTTCGATGCCACGGCGACCATTGATAATAGCGGCGGTCGGGAAATCAGGCCCCGGAATGTGCTCCATCAGCTCTTCAATGCTGATGTCTTCATTTTCAATGTAAGCCAGGCAGCCGTTAATCACTTCACGCAGGTTATGCGGCGGAATGTTGGTTGCCATACCCACGGCGATACCGGAAGAGCCGTTCACCAGCAGGTTAGGAATTTTGGTCGGCAGAACTTCAGGGATCTGCTCAGTGCCGTCGTAGTTCGGTACGAAATCGACGGTCTCTTTTTCCAGGTCAGCTAACAGGTCGTGGGCGATTTTCGACATGCGAATTTCGGTATAACGCATCGCCGCGGCGGAGTCGCCGTCGATGGAACCGAAGTTGCCTTGTCCGTCCACCAGCATGTAACGCAGGGAGAAAGGCTGGGCCATACGTACAATGGTGTCGTATACGGCGGAATCACCATGCGGGTGATATTTACCGATAACGTCACCGACGACGCGGGCAGATTTTTTATAGGGTTTGTTCCAGTCGTTACCCAGTACGCTCATCGCAAAAAGTACGCGACGATGAACCGGCTTCAGGCCATCACGCACATCGGGTAAAGCTCGGCCAACGATGACCGACATGGCGTAACCGAGGTAAGAATTTTTTAATTCTTCTTCGATATTGACCGGTGTAATTTCTCTCGCAAGGTCGCTCATGGAGCCGCTATCCCTCTACTTAATCCCGGATTTTAAAGGTGCGAAAGTATATCACACTGCAATGCTCTGGTGAACGCTAACCACCGATTTCACCCGCTTTTCCTTGCGCCTGAAAGGTGTGCCATCTGCGGTTAAGCGTTTATACTGTGGGCACATTTTGTCAGGAGTTACGATTCAATGAATGCACAACCGCAGAATCATCAGCAGAACGTCGATGCGCAGGAAATTGCCAAGTTTGAGGCCGTTGCCTCGCGCTGGTGGGATCTGGAGGGTGAATTTAAACCGTTGCACCGCATTAACCCGCTGCGCCTGGGCTATATCGCGCAGCACAGCAACGGCTTATTCGGTAAAACCGTGCTCGACGTCGGATGCGGCGGCGGCATCTTAGCCGAAAGTATGGCGCGCGAAGGCGCCGTGGTCACGGGTCTGGACATGGGCGCGGAACCGCTGGCCGTGGCGCGCCTGCATGCTCTGGAGAGCGGAGTGACGCTGGACTACGTGCAGCAGACCGTCGAAGAGCATGCGGAGCAGCACGCCGGAAAATATGATGTGGTGACCTGCATGGAGATGCTGGAGCACGTGCCGGATCCGCGCTCAGTCGTTCACGCCTGTGCGAAGCTGGTCAAACCCGGCGGCGAAGTCTTCTTCTCTACGCTGAACCGCAATCCAAAAGCCTGGCTGCTGGCGATATTTGGTGCGGAATATGTGTTGCGCATGCTGCCGCGCGGCACTCACGACGTGAAGAAATTTATCCGTCCTTCCGAACTGCTGGGCTGGGTCGATGAAACGGCCCTGCGTGAACGCCACATCATTGGCCTGCATTACAACCCGGTGACTAACCGATTCAAACTGGCTCCCGGCACTGACGTGAATTATATGGTGCACACCCACCGCGCCGTCTGAGTGACCCGCCCGCCTGAATCAGGGCGGGCATCTCCTCTTCTGCGCCCGTTCTCCCTGTGCCGGTCACAGCACTCACCGCGCCAGAGGCATTCTGATGTCTGCCAATAGGTTACATCAGCCCGGTTCCATCCTCTTCAGCGTTACCGCGTCCGATTCTCTGCTGACCAGCAACCCGCTAGCGGCTTTTAGCCATTTTTCATCCCTTTTCCTGCTGAATCCTGAGGATTGAATAAGAAACACGCGCCCGATCATAATAAGAAAAAAAAGTGTGATCTGGTTGACATGATGCCAGGCCTTACAAGGCGTGGGCTAAGAAATTTCGCAAGAATTACAACCCCTCCAGCCATCATTTTTTGCTCTTGTTAAGCGGCCGTAAAATACTAAAATATGCCCCCATGTAGTTATGGCTTTTCCCATCACCCCCTAGATGTAGTGTTTATCCACACATTATTCACAATGAATAGGCTGTGTATAAACCGGGATTTCTTTTAATTTTTGGATACTCACGCAAAGGTAAAAACGCGACATGAACCAGAGTCTGCTCGTTACTAAACGCGATGGCCGCCAGGAGCGCATTGATCTCGACAAAATTCACCGTGTGCTGGACTGGGCAGCTGAAGGGCTGAACAACGTCTCAGTTTCACAGGTTGAGCTGCGCTCTCACATTCAGTTCTATGATGGCATCAGAACCTCTGACATTCATGAGACCATCATCAAGGCCGCAGCAGACCTCATCTCCCGCGATGCCCCTGACTATCAGTACCTGGCTGCCCGCCTGGCGATCTTCCACCTGCGCAAAAAAGCGTATGGTCAGTTTGAGCCGCCAAAGCTCTATGACCAGGTCGTTAAGATGGTCGACATGGGCAAATATGATCGTCACCTGCTGGAAGATTACAGCCAGGAAGAGTTTGCGCAGATGGACGAGTTCCTCGACCACTGGCGTGACATGAACTTCTCCTATGCCGCTGTGAAGCAGCTGGAAGGCAAATATCTGGTGCAGAACCGCGTTTCGGGTGAAATCTACGAAAGCGCGCAGTTCCTCTACATTCTGGTCGCCGCCTGCCTCTTCTCCGGCTACCCGCGCGACACGCGTATGGATTACATCAAGCGTTTCTATGATGCGATCTCGACGTTTAAAATCTCCCTGCCGACGCCAATCATGTCTGGCGTACGCACCCCAACACGTCAGTTCAGCTCCTGTGTGCTGATCGAGTGCGGCGACAGCCTGGACTCCATCAACGCCACCTCCAGCGCAATTGTGAAATATGTCTCTCAGCGTGCCGGCATCGGTATCAACGCCGGTCGTATCCGTGCGCTGGGCAGCCCGATTCGCGGCGGTGAAGCGTTCCATACCGGCTGTATCCCGTTCTACAAACATTTCCAGACCGCGGTGAAGTCCTGTTCTCAGGGCGGCGTTCGTGGCGGCGCAGCCACGCTGTTCTACCCGATGTGGCATCTGGAAATCGAAAGCCTGCTGGTGCTGAAGAACAACCGTGGTGTTGAAGGCAACCGCGTGCGTCACATGGACTATGGTGTACAGCTCAATAAGCTGATGTATCAGCGCCTGCTGAAAGGCGAAGATATCACCCTGTTCAGCCCGTCTGACGTGCCTGGCCTGTATGACGCATTCTTCGCCAATCAGGATGAGTTTGAGCGCCTCTATACCAAATATGAGCAGGATCAGAGCATCCGCAAGCAGCGTGTTAAAGCGGTCGATCTCTTCTCACTGATGATGCAGGAACGCGCCTCTACCGGCCGTATCTACATTCAGAACGTCGATCACTGCAACACCCACAGCCCGTTTGACCCGAGCATCGCGCCGGTTCGCCAGTCTAACCTCTGCCTGGAAATCGCCCTGCCGACCAAACCGCTGGAAGATGTTAACGACGAAAACGGTGAGATTGCCCTGTGTACGCTCTCTGCGTTCAACCTCGGCGCCATCGAAAGCCTCGACGATCTGGAAGAGCTGGCTACCCTGGCCGTACGTGCGCTTGATGCGCTGCTCGACTATCAGGATTACCCAATCCCTGCTGCCCAGCGTGGCGCGATGGGTCGTCGTACTCTGGGTATCGGCGTCATCAACTACGCCTACTATCTGGCGAAGCATGGTGTGCGCTACTCCGATGGCAGCGCCAATGGCCTGACGCACAAAACCTTTGAAGCAATTCAGTATTACCTGCTGAAAGCCTCAAACGAGCTGGCGAAAGAGCAAGGTGCCTGCCCGTGGTTCAATGAAACCACCTATGCGCAGGGCATTCTGCCTATCGACACCTACAAGAAAGATCTGGATGCGATCAGCAACGAACCGCTGCATCTCGACTGGGAAAGCCTGCGTGAAGAGATTAAAACGCACGGCCTGCGCAACTCGACCCTGTCTGCGCTGATGCCGTCTGAAACCTCGTCGCAGATCTCCAATGCCACCAACGGTATTGAGCCTCCGCGCGGTCATATCAGCATCAAAGCGTCGAAAGATGGCATCCTGCGTCAGGTGGTGCCGGAGTATGAGCGTCTGAAAGATCAGTACGAACTGCTGTGGGAAATGCCGAACAACGATGGCTACCTGCAACTGGTGGGTCTGATGCAGAAATTCATCGACCAGGCGATTTCGTCCAACACCAACTACGATCCGTCGCGCTTCACCAACGGTAAAGTGCCGATGAAACAGCTGCTGAAAGATCTGCTGACGGCGTATAAGTTCGGCGTGAAAACGCTCTACTATCAAAACACCCGTGACGGTGCTGAAGATGCGCAGGATGACCTGGCACCTTCTATCCAGGATGATGGCTGCGAGAGCGGCGCCTGTAAGATCTAATGGTCAGGCGGGAGAATCTCCCGCCTCATTCATTTCACGAGGCCTGGCTTCGTCTACTTTTGGACAACTTTTATGGCTTACTCCACTTTCTCACAGAACAAAAATGATCAGCTGAAAGAGCCGATGTTTTTCGGTCAGTCCGTAAACGTGGCGCGCTTCGACCAGCAAAAATATGACATCTTTGAAAAGCTGATCGAAAAGCAGCTCTCCTTCTTCTGGCGTCCGGAAGAGGTCGACGTTTCACGCGATCGCATCGATTACCAGGCGCTGCCGGACCATGAAAAACATATCTTTATCAGCAACCTGAAGTATCAGACACTGCTGGATTCGATTCAGGGCCGCAGCCCGAACGTCGCGCTGCTGCCGCTGATCTCGATTCCTGAACTGGAAACCTGGATTGAAACCTGGGCGTTCTCAGAGACGATTCACTCCCGTTCTTACACCCACATCATCCGTAATATCGTTAACGATCCGGCAGTGGTGTTTGACGATATCGTCACCAATGAGCAGATTCTGGCGCGTGCTCAGGATATCTCACGCTATTACGACGATCTGATTGAGATGACCAACTACTGGCATCAGCTGGGTGAAGGCACGCATCAGGTCAACGGCAAACCGGTTGTCGTCAGCCTGCGCGCCCTGAAGAAGCAGCTCTATATCTGCCTGATGAGCGTCAATGCGCTGGAAGCGATCCGTTTCTATGTCAGCTTCGCCTGTTCCTTCGCGTTCGCTGAGCGTGAGCTGATGGAAGGCAATGCCAAAATCATCAAGCTGATTGCCCGCGATGAAGCGCTGCACCTGACCGGCACTCAGCACATGCTGAACCTGCTGCGCAGCGGTGAAGACGATCCGGAGATGAAAGAGATTGCGGCAGAGTGCCGTGAAGAGTGCTTCGAGCTGTTTAAGAAAGCAGCGCTGCAGGAGAAAGAGTGGGCAGAATATCTGTTCAGCGGCGGCTCAATGATCGGCCTGAACAAAGATATTCTCTGCCAGTACATTGAGTACATCACCAATATCCGTATGCAGGCTGTTGGCCTTGATTTGCCGTTCCAGACGCGCTCAAACCCAATCCCATGGATTAACTCCTGGCTGGTCTCTGACAACGTTCAGGTTGCGCCGCAGGAAGTGGAAGTGAGCTCCTATCTGGTGGGTCAGATCGATTCTGAAGTAGGCGCTAACGACTTCGACGACTTCCAGCTTTAATTATGAGCCGCGACGTTGTTATTCTGCGCAGTTCCGGCACCCGGCTGGAATGCACAGACGAGCATACCAATCTGCTGACGCTGCTGGAAGCCAACAATCTCTGCGTGGAGTTTCAGTGCCGCGAAGGTTATTGCGGCTCTTGCCGGATGCGGCTGCTGAAAGGCGAAGTGCATTACCCACAGCGGCCGCTGGCCTTTGTGCAGCAGGATGAGATCCTGCCCTGCTGCTGCAAAGCCAAAGGCGAGATTGAGCTGGAGTTATAACTGAGGTGGCGTTTGTCAGATTGCTGCCCAAGTCAAATGCGGGTGAACCTGACAGCAATTGATCAGCCAGAAGCGCAGGGAACACGGTCAGAATAGGAAAGCGTCCCGCCGCCCGGATAAAAACGCCGGGAGCGTTTTTGAACAACGAAAAGCGTTGGCCCGGCTACGGGCGCACCTCAGGGATGAGGTGCGTAATCGCGCGGGCCGAGCAGTCAGGGATGACGCTTTTGCGTCTTTCCGATCTGACCGTGTTCCCTTCGCAGGCTCGATCTAAAAGCCACCAAGGCTAAGTTGGTCAGCATTCTGAAACGAAACGGGCGCCTCAGGCGCCCGTTTTATTTTCACTGATATTACTGTCTGACAGTTTCAACCACATCAATCCAGCCGTGACCGGTGCTCACTTCGCTGCCGTGTAACCAGCGGCGCAGCATGTTCATCGCCATCATTGCCACCACCTTCTGCCGCGTCTCCAGATTATGGCGACCGGTACTGAACTTCACTCGCTGACCAAAGCTGCCATCCGGCGTATGCAGCGCCACCGAAATCTCTTCCTGCTCCAGGCTGCCAACAGAGAGCGCCAGCGCGGCCTGCTGCTGTGCAGCAAGTTCGCGGGTGCGGATCACCTGCTGCTCAAGCGTCTCCTGCCGGGGTGGAAAGATGTCAGCGCCACGCAGCGGCACGCTGGCGCCAGCCAACTGCCAGTAGAGCAATCCGGCGGTGTATTGCTCACTGATTGCCAGCTGCTCACCGCGCTGCTCCAGCTCACGTGCCAGCAGCGCCGGTAAGCCTTCGGTACCTTCGAAAATGGTGCACTCCGCCAGTTGCAGACGCACCTGCTGCCACACCTGCTCCATCGCCACCCGCTGACTGGCCGGGCCGGTGAGCTTGATCTCAATGATCGGCATGGACGAGCGATATCCCATGACCACGCCTTCCGGCAGCGCCAGCGGCTCCAGTTCGGCGGCAATATCGCTTTCACCGCGACCAAAGGTGGTCAGCCGCAGACAAATCGGTGGCTCGGGCGGCGAAAATTTCGCTTTCAGACGGGGGATGATCTGCTGCTCCACCATCACTTTAAATTCAGACGGCACACCAGGCGTGAAGAACATCCAGCAGCGATTGAGTTGCAGCGCAAAGCCACAGGCGGTACCAACCGGATTATCAATCAGCTCCGCATTGGCCGGGATTTCCGCCTGCTTGCGATTGCTGGCCGCCATCACGCGTCCCCGGCTGGCGAACCAGGCTTCCATCTGTTCCAGCCACTCCTGCTGCACCTCAAGCTCAACGCCACAGGCTCTGGCTGCTGCCAGCGCACTGAGATCGTCACTGGTCGGCCCCAGACCGCCATTCACAATCAGCACATCTGCCTCATGGCTGCGCGCCTGTAGCGTGGCGATTAGCGATTCGAGTGAATCTCCTACCGTGGTACGGCTGGTCATAGGCAACCCTTGCTGGAACAACATATCCGCCAGCCAGGCTGCGTTGGTATCGACGATTTGGCCATGCAGCACCTCATCCCCGGTCGACAGCATCTCTACTCTAATCACGTTGAGTTCTCCTTTTCACGTTTGCTTTACTGTACGAACTCCTCCCGCCAGACACAATCGGCGTCACCAGGGATTGTGACCACTGCGTCTCAGGTACGTTGCGCATAAAGATAGCGAGGGTGAAGCAGGAACAAGGGAGGTGAAGGTGTTCAGGGAGTTAAAAACCAATAAAAACGGCGGGATTGCCCCGCCGCTTTTTTACTACAGTTGTCTGCTACAACTGGGTCAGCGAATCGCGATTAACGACGCGCCAGCAGCAGACCAAGTACCAGACCGGCTGTTGCACCGATACCGACACCCTGCCACGGTTTTTCGTGCACGTAGTCGTCTGCACGGTAAGCCGCTTGTTTAGCGCGATAGTAGTAGCTATCGGACGCCTGGCTGACACGGGATTTCACATCGTTCAGCGCCTGTTCGGCTTTGCTCTTAAGCTCAATGTACTTCTGATCGGCCGGATCACCTGATGCCTTAAGAACTTCTTCCAGCGTTTCAGTCAGTAACGCAATATCGTCATCGAGGCCCGTTTCGAATTGATTTGTCTGATTTACCATCGTTTCCTCCGTGTGAATTGCAAAGCAGTTCATTAACTATAGTCATAATCTGGCGCTCTGCTGATTTCCTGCTCCAGGAATCACCTGATTTTTCATCTGTTAATCTTGCTCAGTGCAGGCTGTGCGCCGTTTCGCTACGCAAAGAAGTGTAAGACGCAGCGGCAACCGCGGAATTTCGCTTCGCTTCTTTGATTAATCTGATAAATTTTGTCGTGACTGAATTTTCCAGTAACCCTACTGTCGTACCCCTCTGTTGCCTGTGATTATCGGGCCATGAAAGTGCATTTTGCACGACAGTCACGACACCCTCGAACAGCTAAGGAATAATCTCTGGCATGAATCGAAGAATGTTTATGAAAGCGTCAATGGCCTTCTCCGCCGTCAGCGGCATGACCGGCCTGTCAACGCTGTTTGCGCAATCCGCATGGGCAGAAGATGGCATTGCTGACGGAACCGCCGTACGCTTCGATTTCGACGTATTGAAGAAAAACGCGGCTGCACTGGCGAAAAAACCCTGGGGCGGAGCACCGGGCGCGCTGCCGGAGACGCTGGCCACATTGACCCCGCAGGCGTACAACGAAATTCAGTATGACGCCAACCACTCACTCTGGAACAACCTGCCCGATCGTCAACTGGACGTTCAGTTCTTCCATGTCGGTATGGGCTTCAAGCGGCGCATCCGCATGTTCTCTGTTGACGGGGAGAGTCGCGAAGCACGCGAAATTCACTTCCGTCCCGAATTGTTCAACTACAACGACGCCAGGGTCGATACGAAGCAGCTGGAGGGCAAAACTGACCTCGGCTTCGCCGGGTTCCGCGCCTTTAAAAAACCGGAACTGGCCCGTCGCGACATCGTCTCCTTCCTTGGCGCAAGCTACTTCCGTGCCGTTGACGATACTTTCCAGTACGGCCTCTCGGCGCGTGGCGTAGCGATCAACACCTTCAGCAATGGTCAGGAGGAGTTTCCCGATTTCACCGCCTTCTGGTTTGAAACGCCAAAAGCGGAAGATACCACCTTTACCTGCTACGCCCTGCTGGATGGTGCCAGCGTCACCGGTGCTTATAAATTCATCATCCACTGCGAAGAGAAACGCGTGGTGATGGAGGTGGAAAACCACCTGTTTGCCCGTAAAGAGATCCGTCAGATTGGCATCTCGCCAATGACCAGCATGTTCAGCTGCGGCACCAACGAACGCCGTATGTGCAACACTTACCATCCGCAGATCCATGACTCCGATCGCCTGGCGATGTGGACCGGTAAAGGCGAATGGATTGCCCGCCCACTGAATAATCCTCAGCGTCTGCAGTTCAACGCCTATGAAGATGAGAATCCGCGTGGGTTTGGCCTGTTGCAGCTTAATCACGACTTCAAAGATTATCAGGATGTGATTGGCTGGTATGACAAACGTCCCAGCCTGTGGGTTGAGCCGGTCGGTAAGTGGGGCAAAGGCGCGATCAACCTGATGGAGATCCCGACCACGGGTGAAACGCTGGATAACGTGGTCTGCTTCTGGCAACCGGCTGAGCCGGTCAAAGCGGGCAGCGAGCTGAACTTCTCCTACAAGCTTTACTGGAGTGGTCTGCCGCCGGTGCGTAGCGGTCTGGCGCGCGTGGATGCAACCCGTACCGGTATCGGTGGTTTCCCGGAAGGCTGGGCGCCTGGCGAACACTTCCCGGAAACCTGGTGCCGCCGCTTCGCCATTGATTTTATTGGTGGCGATCTGCAGGCGGCTGCGCCGAAAGGGATTGAGCCGGTGATTACCGTTTCATCCGGTAGCGTGAAGCAGGTTGAGATTCTGTATGTCGATCCGCTTAAGGGCTATCGTATTCTGTTTGACTGGTATCCGAACAGCGATTCCACCGAGCCGGTAGAGATGCGTCTGTTCCTGCGCAGCAAAGATGAGACGCTGAGTGAAACCTGGCTCTATCAATATTTCCCGCCTGCGCCGGATCAGCGTAAATATGTCGATGACCGCCAGATGACGGTGGGTTGATGTAAAAAAGGCGAGGCTCAGGCCTCGCCTTTTTTATGGCGCGTTCTTCAGCATATCGACGTGAGGGATCCCATCTTCCAGGTAGTTCTCCCCCACCGCGACAAAGCCATGCTGCCCATAGAAACTTTCCAGATGCGCCTGCGCGGAGAGAAACAGATCGCGGTCCGGCCAGTGCTGCTGACAACTGTTGATTGCCTGCTCCATCAGACGATTCCCCAGCCGCGCACCACGAACCCGATCTGAAACAATCACCCGTCCGATTTTCACCGGGCTGGTCTCATCCTCCGGGGAGAGCAGTCGCGCATAGGCCACCAGCTGATCATCCGCCATTCCCAGCAGATGCCGGTTTTCCGCGTGCAAATCTTTGCCATCCACATCAAGGTAAGCGCACTGCTGTTCCACCACAAACACGGCACTGCGCAACGCCAGCAGTGCATAGAGCTGTGAGGGGGTCAGTTCGCTATGGTGTTTATCCTGCCAGTTAATGTCCATGGTCTCTCCTTTAAACCACACACTCTACATCAGCGCGGTGTCGCCAGCACCTGCTGGTGACACTCTCTTACAGGCAAAAAAAATCAGGCCCGGAGGCCTGATTCGTCAGTCGCATCAACGCGCTTACATCAGCGGCTGAGCCATCTGCACCAGTCTGATCAGCGGCTGCGGGTAAACACCTAACAGCAGCACCAGAATGGCAGAGATCAGTACCACCACACCACCGGCCGTAAATGCCCAGTTAGCCGGGGTATCACGGGTATGCAGTTCCGGCGGGCTGAGGTAGAGACTCACCGTCACGCGCAGATAGTAGTAGAGGCCAATCGCACTACCCGCGACTACAGCACCGGTCAGCCACCACAGGTGCGCACTGACGCCTGAAGCGATAACGTAAAATTTACCGATAAAGCCCAGCGTCATCGGGATACCCGCCAGTGACAGCATCATCACCGTCATCACCGCTGACAGGATAGGACGATGCCAGAACAGGCCGCGATAGGAGTAGAGCGAGTCAGCATCCGGGCCACGATACGGGCTGGACATCAGACTCACCACACCAAAGGCACCCAGGCTGCTGAACAGATAACCGGCCAGGTATACGCCAGATGTTTCCAGCGACAGCTGATGATCTTTAACCGCAATCAGCGCCACCAGCAGATAACCGAGGTGGGCGATAGAGGAGTAACCCAGCAGACGCTTGATGTTGCTCTGCGAAATCGCCATCAGGTTACCGAACAGAATCGACACAAAGGCGATCATGGCCAGCACTGTGCGCACCGCTTCGCTGTCGGTCACCGGCGCATACATAAACAGACGCATGATGACACCGAAGATTGCAATCTTGCTGGCGGTGGCCAGGAAGGTTGAAACCGGCGCAGGCGCACCCTGATAAACATCGGGGGTCCATAGGTGGAACGGAACCAGTGAGAGTTTAAAGCCCAGACCGATGATCATCATGCCCAGACCCACCAGCAGCAGTGGCTCGTGGATCATGCTGTCAGTCAGGCTCTGGCCCAGCGCCACAAAGCTCAGGTTACCGGAGTCAGCGTAGATCAGCGCAATACCAAACAGCAGGAACGACGAGGCCGCCGCCGAAAGAATGGTGTACTTCAGCGCGGCTTCAAGCGAACGTTTCTGGCGGAAGGCGTAGCCAATCAGACCAAACAGCGGCAGTGACAGCAGTTCAATACCGATGAACAGCGAGGCCAGATGGTTAGCACTGGCCAGCACGATGCCACCGAGTGCCGCAATCAGCACCAGCAGGTAGAACTCATCTTTGTTGTCCGGGAAGCCTGCCAGCCATGGATAGGCAAAGGTACAGGTCGCCAGACTCGCCAGCATAACCAGCGCGGTATAGAACATCGAATAGCCATCGACGCGCAGCAGCGGCGTGACATCCATCGCCCCGACCTGACCGACAAAATAGAGCGAGAGCAGCGCCAGGTTCAGGCCAACTACCGTTAGCGTGGCGTTAACGAAGTGGTTGCGTCGCCAGGCAATGGACAGCATCACAACCACCACCGTCAATCCGACGATTAACAGCGGTAGCAACGCAATCAATTGGTGAGGAGTTATTGTCATGGCGAATTACGGCCTTGTAGTTGAAATTGAAGCGGTAAACCACTGCTGAATATTGCTCATGGCAGCGTGCGAAGTATCCAGAATCGGCTGTGGATAGACGCCCAGCAGCACCAGCAGCACCACCAGAACACCGATGGTCATAAACTCACGCGGTGACATGCCTGGCAGCGGATCTTTCGATTTCGCTTCGCCGTAATAAGCGCGCTGCATCATCACCAGCGAGTAAATCGAGGCAAACACCAGACCAAAGGTCGCGATGATGATAATCATCGGCACCACCTGGAAGCTGCCGGTCAGAATCATAAATTCGCCGACGAAGTTACCGGTGCCTGGCATACCGAGGTTGGCAACAGCAAAGAACAGCGACAGACCCGGAATCCATTTGATGCGCGACCACAGGCCACCCATCTGACGCATATCACGAGTATGCAGACGCTCATACAGCTGACCACACAGAATGAAGAGTGCTGCAGCGGAGAGACCGTGCGCAATCATCTGAATCACCGCGCCCTGCAGCGCCAGCTGGCTGCCGGTGTAGATGGCAATCAGCACAAAGCCCATGTGCGAAATCGAGGTGTAAGCAATCAGACGTTTGATATCAGTCTGCGAGAAGGCCATCCAGGCACCGTAGAAGATACCGATGATGCCTAACCACATGGCGATTGGCGCAAACTCGGCTGACGCATTCGGGAACAGCGGCAGACTGAAACGCAGTAAACCGTAAGCTGCGGTTTTCAGCAGGATACCCGCCAGATCAACAGAACCGGCCGTTGGCGCCTGACTGTGCGCATCCGGCAGCCAGCCGTGCAACGGTACCACCGGCATCTTCACCGCAAAGGCGATAAAGAAGCCCAGCATCAGCAGATATTCAACACCGCTCGACATTGGCGTCTGCAGCAGCTGTTCGTAGTTGAATGTCCAGACGCCAGTCGCGTTGTAGTGGACAAACACCAGGCCCAGAATCGCAATCAGCATCACCAGACCTGAAGCCTGGGTGTAGATGAAGAATTTTGTCGCGGCGGAAATACGGGTTTTGCCGTCCGATGCTTTATGACCCCAGAGCGCGATGAGGAAGTACATCGGCACCAGCATCATTTCCCAGAAGAAGAAGAACAGGAACAGGTCGATGGAGAGGAACACACCGATTACGCCGCCCAGGATCCACATCAGGTTCAGGTGGAAGAAGCCCTGATACTTTGAAATCTCATTCCATGAACAGAGCACCGCCATCAGACCGAGCAAGCCGGTCAGCACCACCATCAGCAGCGACAGGCCATCAATGGCTAAATGGAAGCTGATGCCGAAGCGT
Source organism: Pantoea sp. RG18 (assembly GCF_025910075.1). NCBI lineage: Bacteria > Pseudomonadati > Pseudomonadota > Gammaproteobacteria > Enterobacterales > Erwiniaceae > Pantoea > Pantoea sp. RG18. The sequence goes on along the minus strand of NZ_JAPCIL010000002.1, from coordinate 183,768 downwards.
GGGATCCACGGAACGGAGAAACTTGACTGCCACTGCGGAATGCCCGCTGCCTGCGTCAGTGAATAGCCTCCCTGCAACCAGAGTTGCAGTGAAAGCGCCAACGTCAGCCCCATAGTGATCAGTGCGATCCAGCGTGGCACCTTCGCGCCGAGGCGCTCAGTGAGCCAGCAGATCAGACCACCGACGAAGGGTATGATAATTAGCCAAGGTAATAACACGGCACACTTCCCTTTTCTTTGTCTTAGTTCGGGCTATCTTACTTGCCATTTTGGCTCCCGACAGTGCTCGCAATCCTCACATACCTCGGTATGCTCCGGTTGCTGTGCGCTGGCGGTAACCAAACTGGCCGCGACGATAACGCCCTTGCTCAGGACAATTTTTGACATTCTCAATGGGCAGATTAGCTAACCTGCCCCGCTCATCAATCTTTAAATCACCAGCAGCAGAGCCAGCACCAGCACGGCGCCCACGCTCATTGACGCAACGTACCAGCGCAGGTAGCCATTCTCACTGACTACCAGGCCTTTGTTGGCAATACGTGACAGCAGCGCAGGCAGGTTCATCAGGCCATTCAGTGGGTCGCGCTTCAGCAGCCACGCAATACCCAGATAAGGTTTGACGAACACTTTATCGTAGAGCCAGTCGAAGCCCCAGGCCGCAAACCACCATGTGCCGAAGAAACGGCCTGGTGCACTGTTTGCGATACGGGTAACCAGCTCACGTTTGCCCAGCCACAGCGCGGCAGCGATCAGAATGCCGACAATCGCTACGACGCCCGAGGTGATTTCAAGTCCCACTTTGCCCGCTTCACCGAACTCATTGGCTGGCAGTACACCTGCCAGCGGCGGCGTGATCAGCGCACCAATAAAGGTGGAGAGCAGCAGCAGCACAATCAGCGGCAGATGATGGGTAATACCCTTACCGGCGTGCGCATGAATTTTCTCTTCGCCGTGGAACACGATGAAGATCATACGGAAGGTATAGATAGAGGTCAGGAACGCCCCCACCAGACCCGCAACCATCAGGTTGATGTGACCGTTAGCCAGTGCGCCAAACAGGATCTCATCTTTACTGTAGAAGCCCGCCGTAATCAGCGGCAGTGCCGCCAGCGCCGCGCCGCCCACCAGGAAGCAGGTGTAGACCAGCGGAATGCTCTTACGCAGGCCGCCCATTTTGAAAATGTTCTGCTCGTGATGGCAGGCCAGAATCACTGAACCCGAAGAGAGGAACAGCAACGCTTTAAAGAAGGCGTGCGTCATCAGATGGAAAATCGCCGCATCCCACGCCTGAACACCCAGCGCCAGGAACATGTAGCCAATCTGGCTCATGGTGGAGTAAGCGAGAACACGTTTAATGTCGGTCTGTACCAGCGCGGCAAAGCCTGCCAGCACCAGGGTAATCGCCCCGATAATCCCGACCAGATGCAGCACTTCCGGCGTCAGCAGGAAGAGACCGTGGCTACGGGCAATAAGGTAGACACCTGCTGTCACCATGGTCGCGGCGTGGATCAGTGCCGAAACCGGTGTCGGACCGGCCATCGCATCTGCCAGCCAGGTCTGTAACGGCAGCTGTGCCGATTTACCGACCGCGCCACCCAGCAGCATCAGCGTTGCCCACTGCAGCATATGGTTATCTGCGGCAAAGTGCGCAGGAGCCAGCTCCATCATCTCGCGGAAGTTCAGCGTGCCCAGCTCGTTGTAGAGGATGAACAGACCAAATGCCAGGAAGACGTCGCCCACGCGGGTAATGATGAACGCTTTCATCGCCGCTTTGCCGTTTTCCGGATTGCTGTAGTAGAAACCGATCAGCAGATAAGAGCAGAGCCCTACCCCTTCCCAGCCCAGATACATCAGCATCAGGTTATCGGCCAGCACCAGAACAACCATGCTGGCGATAAACAGGTTGGTATAGGCGAAGAAGCGGGAGTAGCCCTCTTCTCCACGCATGTACCAGGAGGCGAACATGTGAATGAAGAAACCGACACCGGTCACGACAGACAGCATGGTCAGCGACAGGCCATCCAGCGTCAGGTTCACCTTCATGTCGAAGTTGCCGACATGCATCCAGGTCCAGAGCGCCTGCGTGTAGGCTTGCTGGCCGTTGGCGAAGAAGTCAAAACCGACCATCGCTGTAGTCAGGGCCGCCAGACCCACCGATCCCATACCAATCGTGGCCGACAGGTTCTCTGACCAGCGACCGCGCGAAAACGCTAACAGCAGAAAGCCGATCAGCGGAAACAAGACAGTTAAATAGAGAAGATTCATCCGCGCATCTCGCTCACAGTATCAATGTTCAGCGTCTGACGACGACGATAGAGCTGAAGCAGCAGTGCCAGACCAATACTGGCTTCCGCTGCCGCCAGGCTGATCGCCAGGATATACATCACCTGTCCATCGGCCTGACCCCAATAGCTCCCGGCAACCACCAGGGCTAAGGCGGCGGCGTTGATCATGATTTCAAGGCCGATCAGCATAAACAGCAGATTGCGGCGTATTACCAGCGACGTCAGTCCAAGGACAAACAGCACGGCAGCAAGAATCAATCCATGTTGTAACGGGATCATGCGTTCTCCTTTTTCACCTGAGCGGCGTCAGCATTACGGTTACTCAGGACTTCGCCCTGACGCTCTTCGCGACCGATATGGAACGCCACGACCAGACCCGCCAGCAGCAGCATTGAGGCCAGTTCAACCGCCAGTACGTAAGGACCAAACAGGCTGATGCCGACCGCTTTGGCGTCGATGATGGTGCCATCGATGCCCTGATCGTTGGCAGTCAGAATGGCGTAGACCATTACGACCAGCAGCAGCAACGAGACGATACCCGGACCAATCCACAGTGACGGGCTGAGCCACTCACGCTCCTGCTTCTCGGTCTGCTTGCCTAAGTTCAGCATCATGACCACGAAGACGAACAGCACCATAATGGCACCGGCGTAGACGATGATCTCCAGCGCACCGGCAAAATAGGCTCCCATAGAGAAGAAGACGCCCGCGATCGATAACAGCGAAACGATCAGGTACAGCAACGCATGTACCGGATTAGTGTGGGTAATGACGCGCAACGTCGTCAGCACCGCCACCAGCCCGCAAAGATAAAACGCAAATTCCATGCCTTGCTCCTTAAGGTAATAAGCCTTTGACGTCGATAGGCTTCGCTTCGTTTTCTGCTTCGCCCTTATCTTTACCGTCAATCGCCATACCTGCCATGCGGTAGAAGTTGTACTCCGGATATTTACCCGGCCCCGAAATCAGCAGATCGCCCTTCTCATACACCAGATCCTGACGCTTAAACTCACCCAGTTCGAAATCGGGGGTCAGCTGAATCGCCGTGGTTGGACAGGCTTCCTCACACATGCCGCAGAAGATGCAGCGTGAGAAGTTGATACGGAAGAACTCCGGGTACCAGCGGCCATCTTTGGTTTCGGCTTTCTGCAGCGAGATACAGCCAACCGGGCAGGCAACCGCACACAGGTTACAGGCGACGCAACGCTCCTGACCATCCGGATCGCGGGTTAACACGATACGGCCACGATAGCGTGGTGGCAGATAAACCGGCTCTTCCGGATACATCTGAGTTTCACGTTTGGCGAAGGCGTGCAGCCCGATCAGCCAGATACTGCGAACTGTCGTGCCAAAGCCTACGACAATATCTTTCAAAGTCATTTGTTAACCCCTTACGGCGCTGTGTAGAGAATCACTGCGGCAGTCGCCAGCAGGTTCAACAGCGTCAACGGCAGACACACTTTCCAGCCGAATGACAGCACCTGGTCGTAGCGTGGGCGCGGAAGCGCAGCACGAATCAGGATGAACATCATCATAAAGAACGCCGTTTTCAGGGCGAACCAGATGAACGGCGGCAGGAATGGGCCGTGCCAGCCACCAAAGAACAGCGTCACAATCAGCGCTGAAACGGTGGTGATCGCCACATATTCGCCGACAAAGAACAGGCCGAACTTCATACCGGCATATTCGATGTGATAACCGTCCGCCAGTTCCTGCTCCGCTTCTGGCTGGTCAAACGGATGACGGTGACACACCGCCACGCCAGCAATACAGAAGGTCACGAAACCGAAGAACTGCGGAATGATGTTCCACAGGTGCGTCTGGCTGTTGACGATATCGTTCATGTTGAACGAGCCCGCCTGCGCCACCACACCCATCAGCGACAGACCCAGGAACACTTCGTAGCTCAGGGTCTGCGCCGAGGCGCGCATCGCACCCAGCAGCGAGTATTTGTTATTACTCGACCAGCCGGCAAACAGCACCGCGTAGACCGCAAGGCCCGCCATCATCAGGAAGAACAGCAGACCGATATTCAGGTCTGTCACCATCCAGGTTGGCGAAACCGGCACGATAGCAAAGGCCAGCAGCAGTGAAACAAAGGCGATAACCGGCGCAAGGGTAAAGATAAAGCGGTCGGTAAACGGCGGAACCCAGTCCTCTTTAAAGAACATTTTGATCATGTCCGCTACCAGCTGGAGCGAGCCGCCCCAGCCTACGCGGTTTGGTCCGTAACGGTTCTGGAACAGGCCGAGCAGACGACGCTCGGCGAAGCTCATGAACGCGCCGCAGGCCACAACCACCAGCAGAATCACGATGGCTTTAACAATGGCCAGCAGAATGTCGATAACGTCCGGTGTTAACCAGCTCATTGCGCCGCCTCCTGCAGAGTGTCGATTTTACCGTTCGCCAGGAATGGCGGAACGCCCGGCATGCCCAGCGGCAGACCAATCTGTCCCGCCTGCAGTGACGCCGAGAAACGGACCGGCAGACGCACTGTCTCACCGGCACAGATGAACTCAACCGCCGCGCCATTGTTGACGCCCAGCTTCGCTGCATCTTCCGGGTTAATCACCAGTGCAGGCGGTGCCATACGCTGCTGGAAGACCGGTGAACGCTGTGACATCTCTTCGCTACCAAACAGCTGGTAGAGAGGGGCCACGCGCCACTGCGCTTCACTGACGAATGCCGCCGGAACGTTGCTGAACCAGGGCAGACTGGCTGCGCTGGCTTCAAACAGCCGTACACCCGGATCGCCATTACGCAGTTTGCCGCCCACTTCAACCTGGAACTTGTTCCACGCCTGCGGTGAGTTCCAGCCCGGTGCCCAGGCAAACGGAATCTGCGAACGCGGTGCGCCTGGCTGGTTGTTCCCTTCCATTGAGAAGGCGAACATCGTGTCCTGATCCTGCGGCTGACGCGGTTCGTGCACGCTGATATTGGCGCGCGCCGCGGTACGGCCACTGGCACGGTGCGGTGAACGCGACAGTTTCTGTCCACGAATACGGAAGCTGGCATCCGGTGCCGCATCCTTGATTCCGGCCAGCTGTGGCAGATGACTCACCACCGCATCGATCACGTGGTCCAGCTGCGTCCAGTCAACGTGACGGCTTTCCAGCGTGCTGTGCAGCGAATGCAGCCAGCGCCAGCTCTCCAGCATCACAACGTTGTTGTCATAGTAGGAAGGATCGTAAACCTGGAAGAAACGCTGTGCGCGGCCTTCATGGTTGATCGAGGTGCCATCACTTTCGGCGAAGCTGGCGGTTGATAACACCAGACCCGCTTTCTCCAGCGTCGCGGTGCGCTGATGATCAACCACAATCACGTTAGTGGTCTGGGCCAGCGCCGCATCAACCAGCGCTTTCGGTGCATGGCGATAGAGGTCATTTTCCAGTACCACCAGCGCATCGGCTTCACCGTTGCTCAGTTGCTCCAGCGCGCTTTCCAGAGGATTGCCGCCCATCAGGCCAAGACCCACGCTGTTGGCGTGTCCCGCCAGCAGCGTAATCCCGACGTCGGCACCGCGCGCTTTCAGCGCTTTGGCCACGTTGGCAGCCGCTTCGATCATCGCGCTGCTGCCGGAATGGGTCCCGGAAATAATTAACGGTTTTTTCGCGCCGGCCAGCGCCTGCACGATGACATCCATTTTGCCGTTCAGTTTGCTGTCGAAATCGGTCACTGCCGGAGCGGTTTCATCCAGCGCACTGGCGATAGCGAAACCGAGACGCGCCTGATCTTCAACCGGTGCGCGATAGCTCCATGCCGCGATATCATCCAGACGGGTTTCATCGACGTTAGTGATAAACAGCGGATGTTTCGCATTCTGACCGATGTTCAGGATCGCGGCGATCTGCCAGTCTGCCACTTTCTGAGCCGCAGCCATGTCGCGCGCTTTGCCTTTCACGGCCTGACGCACTGACAGCGCCACGCGTGCGCCCACCTGGGTCAGATCTTCGCCCAGCACCAGCACCGCATCGTAGCTTTCAATTTCACGCAGCGATGGCGTATAGATACCGCCCTCACGCAGAACTTTCAGCATCAGTTCAAGCCGGGCCTGCTCGCCCGCTGGCATGCCGGTAGAGAAGTTCTCTGCACCGACCAGTTCACGCAGCGCGAAGTTACTTTCAATGCTGGCGCGCGGCGAGCCGATACCGATCACTTTTTTCGCCTGACGCAGCAAATCTGCACCGGCATTGACCGCCTGCTCTGCGTTCAGCGTCACCCAGTCGTTGCCGCGCAGCAGCATCGGCTGGCGTGGGCGATCTTTACGGTTCACGTAGCCATAGCCAAAGCGGCCACGGTCACACAGGAAATAGTGGTTCACGGTGCCGTTATAACGGTTTTCGATACGGCGTAACTCACCATAACGCTCACCCGGGCTGGTGTTACAGCCCACACTGCACTGCTGGCAGATGCTCGGCGCAAACTGCATATCCCATTTACGGTTATAGCGTTCGGAGTGCGTTTTATCGGTGAAGACGCCGGTCGGGCAGATTTCAACCAGGTTACCGGAGAATTCGCTCTCCAGCGTGCCATCTTCCGGACGACCGAAGTAGACGTTGTCGTGCGCGCCGTAGACACCCAGATCCTTGCCATCGGCATAATCTTTGTAGTAACGCACGCAGCGGTAACAGGCAATACAGCGGTTCATCTCATGGGAGATGAACGGGCCGAGATCCTGATTACGGTGGGTACGTTTGGTGAAGCGATAGCGGCGGAAGCTGTGGCCGGTCATTACTGTCATATCCTGCAGGTGACAGTTACCGCCCTCTTCACACACCGGACAGTCGTGCGGGTGGTTGGTCATCAGCCACTCCACCACGCTTTCGCGGAACTCTTTCGCTTCGCCATCATCGATGGAGATGAATGTGCCGTCAGAGGCCGGCGTCATGCAGGACATGACAAGACGGCCGCGGGTATCTTCGGCATTCTGGAATTGCTTTACCGCACACTGGCGGCAGGCCCCAACGCTTCCCAGCGCCGGATGCCAGCAAAAGTAAGGAATATCAAGGCCCAGAGAGAGACATGCCTGTAGCAGGTTGTCCGCTCCGTTCACATCATACTCTTTACCGTCTACATGAATTGTAGCCATAGTGACATGCTTCCGTAAGGCTCGTCAGAGACGAGCGTTAATCATATTCTTGCCCCGACGCACGACATTGTCGGGGCGGCGGCACCAGGCCTGTTCCGTGTTCTTCGGCGAATTACCAGCGCGCTTTCAGCAGGTTTGGCTGGATCCCGCCAATGGCGCGGGTATTGCCAAACACCTGCGGTGCCATGCCGGCTTCAAACTCTTCACGGAAATATTTAATCGCACTCTGCAGTGGCTCAACCGCACCCGGCGCGTGCGCGCAGAAGGTTTTACCCGGGCCAAGCTGACGGCAGAGTTGCAGTAAGGTTTCGATATCGCCTGGCTGACCCTGCTTCTGCTCCAGCGCGCGCAGAATTTTGACGCTCCACGGCAGGCCATCGCGACACGGTGTACACCAGCCGCACGACTCACGAGCAAAGAACTCTTCCAGGTTACGCACCAGCGAGACCATGTTGATCTCGTGATCGACCGCCATCGCCAGCGCCGTACCCAGACGGCTGCCCGCTTTGCCAATGCTGGCAAATTCCATGGGCAGATCCAGGTGCTGATCGGTCAGGAAGTCAGTCCCTGCCCCGCCGGGCTGCCAGGCTTTGAACTTCAGTCCGTCACGCATACCGCCCGCATAATCTTCAAGGATTTCACGTGCGGTGATACCAAATGGCAGCTCCCAGACGCCGGGATTTTTAACCCGTCCGGAGAAGCCCATCATTTTGGTACCGGCATCTTCGCTTTTAGAGATGTTTTTGTACCACTCCACGCCGTTGGCCAGAATCGCCGGAACGTTGGAGAGGGTTTCCACGTTGTTCACGCAGGTCGGTTTGCCCCACGCGCCCGCACTCGCCGGGAATGGCGGTTTCGAACGCGGATTAGCACGACGACCTTCCAGTGAGTTAATCAGTGCCGTCTCTTCGCCGCAGATATAACGACCTGCGCCGGTGTGGACAATCAACTCAAAGTCAAAGCCGGTACCGAGAATATTTTTACCGATATAGCCCGCTTCCGTCGCTTCAGCAATCGCACGACGCAGATGCACCGCGGCTTCAATGTATTCGCCACGTAAGAAGATATAGCCACGGTAAGCCTTCAGCGCAAAGGCGCTGATCAGCATGCCTTCCACCAGCTGGTGAGGCATCTGCTCCATCAGCAGGCGGTCTTTATAGGTGCCCGGCTCCATCTCATCGGCGTTACACAGCAGGTAACGGATGTTCATCGACTCATCTTTCGGCATCAGGCTCCACTTCAGCCCGGTGGAGAAGCCCGCACCGCCGCGCCCTTTCAGGCCTGAATCTTTGACTGCCGCAACGATTTCATCCTGCGACATGCTTTTCAGCGCTTTTTCCGCACCGGCATAGCCGTTTTTACTGCGATATTCGTCAAGCCAGACAGGTTGCTTGTCGTCACGCATCCGCCAGGTCAGCGGATGCGTTTCTGCAGTGCGAATGATCTGTTTAATTGTCATTGATACTGCTCCAGCAAACCAGGGATGCCTTCCGGCGTCAGATGCACATGCGTGTCTTCATCCACCATCATCGTTGGCCCCTTATCGCAGTTACCCAGACAGCAGGTTGGCAGCAGTGTAAAGCGGCCATCGGCAGTGGTCTGACCCGGTTTGATATTCAGTTGCTGTTCCAGTGCTGACTGGATGCCCTGATAACCGGTGATATGACAGACCACGCTGTCACAGTAACGGATCACATGACGGCCAACCGGCTGACGGAAGATCTGGCTGTAAAATGTCGCCACACCTTCAACATCACTTGCCGGGATACCCAGAACCTCGGCAATCGCATTGATGGCGCCGTCCGGCACCCATCCGCGCTGTTTCTGCACGATCTTCAGCGCTTCAATCGAGGCTGCACGCGCATCTTCATAGTGGTGTTTTTCGTGCTCAATGGCGTGATGCTCTTCCGCGCTCAGCACGAAGACCTCGTTAGGGTCGATCGTTTTAATGGCAATGTGTTGATCGTGCATAATTAGCGGTCCACGTCTGACATAACAAAATCGATACTACCCAGATATACGATCAGGTCGGATACCAGGCTGCCACGGATTACTGAAGGAATTTGCTGCAGATGCGGGAAGCTCGGCGTACGCACGCGGGTGCGGTAGCTCATGGTGCTGCCATCGCTGGTCAGGTAGTAGCTGTTGATCCCTTTCGTCGCTTCAATCATCTGGAACGACTCATTGGCTGGCATCACCGGCCCCCACGAAACCTGCAGGAAGTGCGTGATCAGCGTTTCAATGTGCTGCAGCGTGCGCTCTTTCGGTGGCGGCGTGGTCAGCGGATGATCCGCTTTAAACGGACCCTCTGGCATGTTGTTGAGACACTGCTCAAGAATGCGCAGCGACTGCCACATCTCTTCCATTTTCAGCATGACGCGGCTGTAAGCATCGCTGATGCCGTCGCCGACCGGGATTTCAAAATCGAAGTTTTCGTAGCCGGAGTAGGGACGCCATTTACGTACGTCAAAGTCGAGACCGGTAGCACGCAGACCAGCACCGGTAGTGCCCCACGCCAGCGCCTCTTCCATGTTGTAAGCAGCAACGCCTTTGGAACGGCCAATCAGTACGCTGTTGCGCAGTGCCGCTTTGTCATACTCTTTAAGACGTTTTGGCATCCAGTCGAGGAAGTCACGCAGCAGACGTTCCCAGCCTCGCGGCAGGTCATGCGCGACACCACCGATGCGGAACCACGCCGGGTGCATACGGAAACCGGTAATCGCCTCAACCACGTCATAGATTTTCTGACGGTCGGTAAAGGCAAAGAACACCGGCGTCATGGCCCCGACGTCCTGAATAAAGGTGGAGATATAAAGCAGGTGGCTGTTGATGCGGAACAGCTCAGAGAGCATCACGCGGATCACATTAACGCGATCGGGCACCACGATACCGGCCAGTTTCTCCACCGCCAGTACGTACGGCATTTCGTTTACGCAGCCGCCGAGGTACTCGATGCGGTCAGTGTAAGGAATGTAGCTGTGCCACGACTGACGCTCGCCCATCTTTTCGGCACCACGGTGGTGATAGCCGATGTCAGGCACGCAGTCGACAATCTCTTCACCATCCAGCTGCAGAATGATGCGGAATGCCCCGTGCGCCGACGGGTGGTTAGGCCCGAGGTTCAGGAACATGAAGTCTTCGTTGGTGGTGCTGCGCTTCATGCCCCAGTCTTCAGGCTTAAAGGTCAGCGCTTCCATCTCCAGATCTTCTTTCTGCTTGGTCAGCGTAAACGGATCGAATTCGGTGGCGCGCGCCGGGTAATCTTTACGCAGCGGATGGCCTTCCCAGGTCGACGGCATCATGATGCGCGTCAGATGCGGGTGACCATCAAAGGTGATACCAAACATCTCCCAGGTTTCACGCTCATACCAGTTGGCATTCGGGAAAAGGCGGGTGATGGTCGGCAGATGCATATCGTTTTCAGAGAGTGCCACCTTGAGCATGATGTCGCGGTTGCGTTCAATCGACAGCAGGTGGTAGAAAACGGAAAAATCCGCCGCAGGCAGGCCTGCACGGTGGGTACGTAAACGCTCATCCACGCCATGCAGGTCATAAAGCATGACGTAAGGCTTGGGTAATTTACGCAGGAACTCGATAATTTCCAGTATCTGTTCACGCTTCACCCACACCACCGGAATACCGGTACGGGTTGGCTGAACAGTGAAGGCATCCGGCCCAAAACGGTTACGCAACTCGCCGATCACCGGGTCATCAAGGTGATCACGGGTTTGCCATGAAGGCTGAGCGAGATCTTGCGTGGTCAAATCTGTCATACGTTACTCACCATTCCGGCCTGGTCTCAGGCACTCAAATGAAGGCGTCAGGATGGGGCCATGCATTAAATTGTGATGTTCTGCTGCAGGCGCTGTTTTCCATCCATACGGTTTTAAACTTCGTCCGGGCTGCGCAGGTTTGTGACTGCAATGCGCTCGCCGCGTTTTCTTTCACGCTCAGATGGCATGTTGGCGCGATAAACGCCCTGATCGCCAACCACCCACGAGAGCGGACGGCGCTCTTTGCCGATCGACTCCTGCAACAGCAGCAGTGCCTGCATATACGCTTCAGGACGTGGCGGACAGCCAGGAATATAAACATCGACCGGCAGGAATTTATCGACACCCTGCACCACGGAATAGATGTCATACATGCCGCCAGAGTTGGCGCAGGCACCCATGGAAATCACCCATTTTGGTTCCAGCATCTGATCGTACAAACGCTGAATAACCGGGGCCATTTTGGTGAACGGCGTACCGGCAATGACCATGAAATCGGCCTGACGTGGCGAAGCGCGCATAACTTCGGCGCCAAAACGTGCCACGTCGTGGACCGCGGTGAACGATGTTGTCATCTCAACGTAACAACAGGACAGGCCAAAGTTATAAGGCCAGAGGGAGTTTTTACGCCCCCAGTTCACCATGTCATGCAGGGCATTTTCGAGTTTGCCCATATAAACGCTGCGATGAACGTGCTGCTCCAGCGGATCGCTGACGATTTCCTGCTTTTGCAGAGGATAACGGTCGTTCTCACCACCGTTCGGGTCTATGCGGGTGAGCGTATAGTCCATCTTATTGCCTCTCTTTTACTGCTTATGAGGATTGGTGTGGCTGACCGTAGTGGTTTTTACCACCACGCGACGGCGAGCTGGAGCCCAGTCCAGTGCGCCAATGCGTACCAGATAGACCAGACCCGCCAGGAGCACCAAAATGAAAATTGCGGCTTCCACAAAGCCGATCCAACCGCTTTCACGGATTGAAGTCGCCCATGCGTATAAAAAGAGGGCTTCGACGTCGAAGATGACGAAAAACATCGCAACCAGATAAAATTTCGCCGACAGGCGGATATGGGTATCACCAACGGATTCAATGCCCGATTCGAATGGCGTGTCTTTGTAGCGCGCGCGCGCTCTGCCGCCAAGCAGCCATCCTCCGGTCAGCATGAAAGCACACAGGCCAAAGGCAATAACGATAAATACGATAAACGCCCAGTGCTGAGCGATGATTTCGGTGGTAGTTGACATACTCATTGCTTACTCATCAAAAGTGGCGCTGGCATCCTGCACGCGTTTCCCGCAGCAAACTGACCACATCGATTCAAGGGAAGGATAAAAACCTTTCAAATGTCGCTGTTATTACGTAATAAGCAGCTATTTTATGGGGTTTTTTACTCCTTTCTATAACCTTTTGTCAACTTTGACAAAAGTATCCAAACATTATTTCACACCTGCATCATATTATTAACAAATGATGCCCCGCTTTCCAGCTAAATCGCTTCAGTCTGTAGGGTTAATTTTAGTGTAGCGGGTATTCACATGCATGGATCGTGCATTTAACAAACATATTTTGACAGGTATCACTGAATTTTCCCTCCCCTTTCCAGGGCTATTTTTTTGATCCAGAACACACTTTTGCCCTTTATGCGTTAATTTTCCCCACCTGAAACGGTGATTCGGAACAAAGCGTTCGGTTTTTTGGTCTGGATGTTTCAATTAAGCAGGTGGTGAAACTTTTTTAGTCGGGTCAGGAGAGGCAGATGAGCAGTAAGGAACATCGGACGAGGGTCAGGCACAAAAAAGCCTCTCGTTCTTTTCAGGGAAGGAGAGGCTTATTTATAAGCGTTTATTAAGGCAATCACGCGGGTATTGAGTACAACACGTTAGCGAAATTACTCTTCATCATCCAGCAACAGTGAACCGTCGGGATTATTGCTCAGGTTATAAGGATCATTGGTGGACTGCATGGCATTGAAGATGGCCAGCGCCAGTTCATTATCGCTGTCTGGATTACGGCACAGCAGATATTGCGTATCCGGCAATACCGGCAGTCCTTCAGCTGCACCCATAACACGCAGTTCCGGGCTCATCATCTCGACCGGACGTGCCGTCACACCCAGTCCCGCTTTCACCGCTGCGCGTACTGCAGCCAGTGTGGAAGCGACATAAGAGATACGCCACGGGATGCCCGCTTCGTTGAGATGATCGATAGCCATATCACGATATGGACTTGGCTCATCCAGCAACACCAATGGAATGGCTTCGCCACGCTGGAAGATATAATCCGCTGCGCAGTACCACAAGGTAGGTGAAGTACGCAGTACCTGATAGGTAAAATTGCCCGGGCTGGAAGTCGTCACAACCAGGTCCACTTCACCCTGATTGAGCATTTCCATCATAAACGGATTACGTTTAACCCGCACATCGATTGCCAGTTTCGGATACACCGAGGTCACCCGGTTTAGCAGGAACGGCAGAATAGTGTCAGAGGTGTCATCAGAGGCGCCAATAGTCAGCACGCCCTGAATGTTGCTGTACATCAGAGATGTGCAGGCTTCGTCGTTAAAACGAAGAATTTTTCTCGCATAGCCTAAAAGCTGGATACCGTGCTCTGTCAGAAGCTTATTACGTCCATGTCTGGCAAACAGCTCTTTACCTACCAATTGTTCCAGACGCTGCATCTGCTGACTGACTGCTGACTGGGTTCTGCAGACCGCTGCAGCAGCAGCTGCAAAGGTATTCAAATCCGCAACGGCAACGAAGGTTCTCAGCAGATCGAGGTCGAGATTCAGTATCGGACGATTTGCATTAGTCATGTTTTTTCTTCACTTATAAGATTTTTACGAACTACTACCCTGGTGTTATCACAAGCTTATCAAAGTGATAAGCAGTAATGGTGCTCAATGACAGTCCTGTGTGAAGACTGACACAAAAAAAGTTTATGTGGATCCTGCACTGTTGACTCCTCTGAAGGGTCATAGTGCTATTCAAGACAGATACAACTTCTGAACCGATGGCGCTGGGTGCGCAAATGCAGGAAGCTGCGTAGTTGTCTTATTCCCACCAGAAAGAATCGTGTGGGATAGAAAGCGCACTTTACGGGCTATCAAAGCGAAGCGGCAAAGTGCACTAAATAATAAATTATACTTAATCATTTTTGACTTCAAAATGGAAATGATTTTGTGAAAAGCGCTGTAAATTTTGTGCTAAAGGCATTTCCAGACCCTTATGCCACATTATTGATCACTTTTTAAGCCTTCAGCGTTCTGAAATTTAGTGAGGAAGTGTTAAGTACGGCTCACAATCCTGCAATAAAGGTGCCATATGAAGCTCTGCTTTTGGCACTTTTCCGGCGAACACAAGGCCTTAAACGCGCCACTCTTAAGCAGCGTTAAGGCGTAATCTTTAGGCACGTTATAAAATCGTCCATAATTTGAACATTTATAAAATATCCTTTAACTATTTCTCTAAGTGTATATTTCAGGTGCAAAGAAAAGTTCCATTTCAATAACTTCCAGATAGCGTTCATGATGCTAAAGCCATATGTCGGTTCAGCAGCGCTTTGGACAAGTTAAAATCCTGCATTAATGCCAATTTATGGTTTTATTAACCAGTTTACGCGACAACAAATATTTTTTACGCTGCGCACTGGGCAAAAAGTTGTTGAACCCGCCAAAACGGGGCGGCACCCTTCTTTTGTGACTGTCAGGAGAGTACATTGTGCTGGTTGGATTTCTGTGGCAGCCAAAAGGATTCTGCCCATTAAGGCGGTAACAATGACTTTTCAAATTGATAAATCCGGAAAACTCGATAACGTCTGCTATGACATCCGTGGCCCGGTACTGAAAGAGGCTAAGCGCCTCGAAGAAGAAGGTAACAAAGTTCTGAAGCTGAACATTGGCAATCCGGCGCCGTTTGGTTTTGAAGCACCGGATGAGATACTGGTCGATGTTATTCGTAACCTTCCCAGCTCTCAGGGCTATTGTGACTCCAAGGGTCTCTATTCCGCCCGTAAAGCGATCATGCAGCACTACCAGGCGCGCGACATGCGCGATGTCACCGTAGAAGATATCTACATTGGCAACGGTGTTTCAGAACTCATCGTGCAGGCGATGCAGGCGTTACTGAACAGCGGCGACGAAATGCTGGTGCCGGCCCCCGACTATCCGTTATGGACGGCTGCGGTTTCCCTCTCCAGCGGTAAAGCAGTGCACTATCTGTGTGACGAATCAGCAGGCTGGTTCCCTGACCTCGATGATATCCGCAGCAAGATAACGCCTCGTACCCGCGGCATCGTGATTATCAACCCGAATAACCCCACTGGCGCGGTCTACAGCAAAGAGCTGCTGTTAGAGGTGGTTGAAATTGCGCGTCAGCATAACCTGATTATTTTCGCCGATGAGATCTACGACAAGATCCTCTATGACGATGCACAGCATCACTGCATCGCAGCGCTGGCACCCGATCTGCTGACTGTTACCTTTAATGGCCTTTCTAAAACCTATCGCGTTGCCGGTTTCCGTCAGGGCTGGATGGTACTGAACGGGCCAAAGAAACATGCTAAAGGCTATATAGAAGGACTGGAGATGCTCGCCTCGATGCGCCTGTGTGCCAACGTACCGGCGCAGCATGCGATTCAGACGGCGCTGGGCGGCTACCAGAGCATTAGCGAATTTATCATGCCGGGTGGTCGTCTCTACGAGCAGCGGCAGCGCGCCTGGGAGTTGATCAACGATATTCCAGGCGTCAGCTGTGTGAAGCCACAGGGCGCGCTTTATATGTTCCCGAAAATCGATGCCAAAAAATTCAACATTTTCGACGATCAGAAGATGGTGCTGGATTTTCTGTTACAGGAGAAGGTGCTGCTGGTTCAGGGCAGTGCCTTTAACTGGCCATGGCCCGATCACCTGCGCATTGTTACGCTGCCACGTGTGGATGATCTTGAGATGGCGATCAATAAATTTGGCCGCTTCCTGCAAGGCTATCGTCAATAATCGGGCCCGCGTATACTGACGCTATTTGGGGAGAGTCAGAGCCTGTCTCTCCCCCGCCAGCCAACAGGAACGCTCATGACACAAAGCCACTTCTTTGCTCATCTCTCCCGTCTTAAGCTGATCAATCGCTGGCCGCTGATGCGCAATGTGCGCACCGAAAATGTCTCCGAACACAGTCTGCAGGTCGCTATGGTGGCGCATGCCCTGGCCGTGATCAAAAACCTTAAATTCAACGGGTCGCTTAATGCCGATCACATTGCCATGCTGGCGCTTTACCACGATGCCAGTGAAGTGCTCACCGGCGATTTACCGACTCCGGTAAAGTATTACAACGCGCAGATCGCCCACGAATATAAGAAAATCGAGAAGATTGCTCAGCAGAAGCTGATTGAGATGCTGCCTGAAGAGTTTCAGGCGATCTATCGCCCGCTGATCGATGAGCATCTGCACAGCGAAGAGGAGCAGGCTGTTGTGAAACAGGCGGATGCGCTCTGTGCATATGTAAAATGTCTTGAGGAGTTGTCTGCCGGGAACAACGAATTTTTACTGGCCAAAGCGCGGCTGGAAAAGACCCTGGCACTTCGGCGTTCACCGGAGATGGATTACTTCGTTGAGGTGTTTATTCCGAGCTTCAGCCTGTCACTGGATGAAATCTCGCAGGATACGCCACTCTAAGCCCGGCGGTCTGGCCGCCGGGCCAGCCTTTAAGCCTGCTGACGGAAGGTAAAGCTGCCGTCAGACTCGCGGGTTATCACCAGTGATGCCAGTGAGTCGAGCTGAAGCGCTACCTCATCCAGCCGGGGTGTCTCCGCCGGCGCATTGATGGCAATCACCGCACAGCCAGCATTCAGGCCGGATAAGATTCCGGCAGGTGCATCTTCTGCAACCACGCACGATGTCGCCGCTAACCCCAGCTTCTCCGCGCCAAGCAGGTAGGGATCGGGCTCCGGTTTGCCCTTAGCCACCTGTTCAGCGGTAATAAACACGGCAGGCTTCGGTAAGCCTGCGGCTTTATGACGTGCATGTGCGACCGGCACTGAACCGGAAGTGACAATCGCCCAGGGAATCTGCAGTTCGTTCAGCCGGTTCAGCAACGCGTTGGCCCCTGGCAGCGCCTGCACACCGTCGGTGTCCGCCGCTTCAGCCTGCTCCAGCGCAACAAACTCCGCCTGAATAGCCTCTTCCGACTGGCCTGCCATGAAATGACGCAGAGAGGTGATCGCCTGTTTGCCATGAATGAAATCCAGAATCTCATCAGCCGCGATGCCATGACGGGCACCCCACTGGCTCCAGGCTCGTTCAACCGCTGGCAGTGAATCCACCAGCGTGCCGTCTAAATCAAATAGAAAACCTCTGTAGGTCACGCGCTCCTCCTCATCAGGCATTAATCACTTGCGCAATTTCGTTTGCACTTAAATGGTACTGGCGCGGACAAGTCTGCCACAAAGCTAACATCCGTTGATACTTTTCCCACATCGGGGTCTGCGCATTAAAACCATGGGTGCCGGAATCGAAGTGGGTATAACGCCCTTCTGTATTGACCATAAAACGGACATAACCCAGCAGGCGCGCTTCCGTTGCCGCATCGAAGCCCAGAAAGGCCAGACGCCGCTCTTCAAGCTCACCTTTCTCTTTAAGGTTCGACCAGGAGACGTGGAGAGCGTGATGCATTTCCATAATATCGATCACCGTCCGGCAGATCGCTTCGCTGAGTTCGCCAAACTCTTTGTCCAGCTCCCGCATCTGCAGCGCATAACCGCGCTCGATGATGGTCTGGTAACGGCGAAAACGCTCCGCATTTTCCGGCTCAAGCATGGCCATCATTTTGTACTGATTAGTGAGAATCAAACGCTGCGCATGGGTCATTTCCATCATTTACTCCCGGTCAGAGACCGCTCAGTTAATCGACAATGGAGAAATCATTGCACAGCGTTAGCGACACGGAAATCGCCGTATCACCATTCTTTGATTTGGCCGCAGGTTAGCGGTAAATATTTTACCGCCAGCCCGGGATAGGTCAGAGATCGTCGAGGAAAGTGCGGTCGAGTTGTTTGAACGCCCGCTTTAGCAGATCGGCCAGCGCCTGATAGGTCGGCTTGCCTTCTACTGGCGCTGTCGCCTGCCCCGCTTCTTCCAGCCGGGCACGAACTTCATGAAACCAGTTAAGCAGCGTCGGCGGCAGCGGCGTCACAGAACGCTTTCCCAGCCACCATAATCCCTGCATCGGCAGGGTACAGGCAAACAGCGCGGTCGCCACGGCCGGGCCTAACTGACCGCCCATCGCGATCTGCCAGGTCAGCGTAAAAATCGCCAAAGGGGGCATAAAGCGAATAGCAAAACGCGTTGCCGATGAAACACGGTTTTCCGGGAACATAGGTGCCAGGCGCTTATCAGCCGGCCAGGTCTTCATATAGTGTTGGCCGCGCTGAAACATCCGAAACCAATTGGTACTGCCAGATTCATTCGCCATGGCTCACCTCAACTAATGCTGTAAAAATTAAAAAATAGTTATAACTACACAACTTTACGTGACATCCTTCAATTATTTTTGTCTTTAAAGGTGACTCCAGCTATTCTGACGCCGTTTTACCCCCTTTCCGGAAGCGGATTGCGCTTTTGGGAAGAGGCCTGAGCCAGGTTCAGACGAGGCAATCTTCAAATTTTCGCGTAAGATTGCCGAAATATTTTGCGGAAATGCAGAATTCTGTCTACCGCATGATGTTTGTCATTAATCTACCAGCTTTCATGGGCTACGCTGTTAGTCTGATTGCGTTTTATTTAGCCACTCTCAAAAAATAGGTACTTCCATGTCGAGTAAGTTAGTTCTGGTTCTGAACTGTGGCAGCTCTTCCCTTAAGTTTGCCATCCTCAACCCTGCCAGCGGTGAAGAATTCCTGTCTGGCCTGGCGGAATGTTTCCACCTTCCTGAAGCCCGCATCAAATGGAAGCTGGAAGGCGAAAAACAGGAAGCGCCTCTGGGTGCTGGCGCAGCGCATAGTGAAGCGCTGAACTTTATCGTTAAAACCATTCTGGCACAAAAACCTGAGCTTTCGGCACAAATTGCTGCAATCGGCCATCGTATCGTTCATGGCGGCGAGAAGCTGACTCAGTCAGTCATCATCACTGAAGAAGTGGTACAGGGCATCAAAGACGCCTCTTCTTTTGCACCGCTGCACAATCCGGCTCATCTGATCGGTATTGATGAAGCGATGAAAAACTTCCCGCACCTGTCAGATAAGAATGTCGCGGTATTTGACACCGCTTTCCATCAGACAATGCCGGAAGAGTCTTATCTCTATGCGCTGCCGTACAAATTGTATAAAGAGCATGGCGTTCGTCGCTATGGCGCGCATGGTACCAGCCACTTCTATGTGACCCATGAAGCGGCCAAAATGCTCAACAAGCCGCTTGAGTCACTGAATATTATTACCTGCCACCTCGGTAACGGCGGTTCTGTCTCTGCCATTCGCAACGGCGAGTGTGTGGATACCTCAATGGGCCTGACCCCACTGGAAGGCCTGGTGATGGGTACCCGCAGTGGCGACATCGACCCGGCAATTATCTTCTTCCTGCACGATACGCTGGGTATGAGCGTCGATGCCATCAATAAACTGCTGACCAAAGAGTCTGGCCTGTTAGGTCTGACTGAAGTCACCAGCGACTGCCGCTACGTGGAAGATAACTACACCACCAAAGAAGATGCGAAGCGCGCAATGGATGTCTTCTGTCATCGCCTGGCGAAATATATCGGCAGCTACACTGCGCTGATGGATGGCCGCCTTGATGCCGTGGTATTTACTGGCGGCATCGGTGAAAACGCCGCGATGGTTCGTGAACTCTCACTGAAAAAACTGGCACTGCTGGGCTTTGACGTCGATCACGATCGCAACCTGGCGGCCCGTTTCGGTAAATCTGGTTACATCAATAAAGAAGGCACCCGCCCGGCGCTGGTGATCCCGACCAACGAAGAGCTGGTCATCGCCCAGGACGCCGCGCGTCTGACTGCGTAAACACTTCTCTCCGTCAGCTCAGGCTGACGGAGTTGTTTTTGACACCCTGCCATTACTGAGAGGTTCAAACGTGTCACGTACAATTATGCTCATTCCGACCGGCACCAGCGTCGGCCTGACCAGCGTCAGCCTCGGCGTTATCCGCGCCATGGAACGCAAAGGCGTTCGACTTAGCGTCTTTAAGCCGATTGCTCAGCCGCGTACCGGCGGCGATACGCCGGATCAAACCACCACTATTATCCGTAAGAACTCTTCGATTCCTGCCGCTGAACCGCTGCAGATGTCACGTGTTGAATCACTGCTGGGATCGAACCAGCAGGATGTGCTGATGGAAGAGATCATCTCCCGTTACCATGCCAACACGCAGAATGCGGAAGTGGTGCTGGTTGAAGGTCTGGTCCCTACCCGTAAGCATCAGTTCGCCAACGCGCTGAACTATGAAATCGCGAAAACCCTGAATGCGGAAATCGTCTTCGTGATGGCGCTGGGCAATGACTCTCCGGCACAGCTGAAAGAGCGCATTGAACTGACGCAGAGCAGCTTCGGCGGTCAGAAGAATAAAAATATCACTGGCGTGATCATCAATAAACTCAACGCGCCGGTCGATGATCAGGGGCGTACCCGCCCTGACCTGTCAGAAATTTTTGATGACTCGTCAAAAGCCAGCATCGCCAATATCGATCCTAAGCAGCTGTTCTCAGACAGCCCGCTGCCGGTGCTGGGCTGCGTGCCGTGGAGCTTTGATCTGATCGCCACCCGCGCAATCGATATGTGCCGCCACCTGGATGCGCGCATCATCAACGAAGGTGAGATTCAGACCCGCCGGGTTAAATCGGTCACCTTCTGCGCCCGTAGTATCCCGCACATGCTGGAGCATTTCCGTCCAGGCTCACTGCTGGTGACTTCCGCAGACCGCCCGGATGTATTGGTCGCCGCCTGTCTGGCCGCCATGAACGGCATTGAGATTGGCGCTATCCTGCTGACCGGTAACTACGAGATTGACGATCGCATCGCGCGCCTCTGTGACCGTGCCTTCCAGACCGGCCTGCCGGTGTTCATGGTGAAAACCAATACCTGGCAGACCTCTCTGAGCCTGCAGAGCTTTAATCTTGAAGTGCCCGCTGACGATACGCAGCGCATCGAGAAAGTGCAGGAATATGTTGCCAGCTACATTAATGCCGACTGGATTGAGTCACTGACCGCCACGTCAGAGCGCAGCCGTCGCCTGTCGCCACCGGCCTTCCGCTATCAGCTGACTGAGCTGGCGCGCAAAGCGGGCAAACGCGTCGTGCTGCCAGAGGGTGACGAGCCGCGTACGGTTAAAGCGGCCGCTATCTGTGCTGAACGCGGTATCGCTACCTGCGTACTGTTAGGCAACCCGGATGAGATTCAGCGTGTTGCTGCGGCTCAGGGTGTCGAACTGGGCAAAGGGGTTGAAATTGTTGATCCGGAACAGGTGCGTGAAAACTACGTGCCGCGTCTGGTTGAGCTGCGTAAGAGCAAAGGCATGACCGAAGTGGTCGCCCAGGAACAACTGGAAGATAACGTGGTGCTGGGCACCATGATGCTGGAAAGTGGCGAAGTGGATGGCCTGGTTTCAGGTGCGGTTCACACTACCGCCAACACCATTCGTCCGCCTCTGCAGCTGATCAAAACAGCGCCTAACAGCTCACTGGTTTCATCGGTGTTCTTTATGCTGCTGCCGGAGCAGGTGCTGGTTTACGGTGACTGCGCGATTAACCCGGATCCCACCGCTGAGCAGCTGGCTGAGATCGCTATTCAGTCAGCCGACTCTGCTAAAGCCTTTGGTATCGATCCACGTGTTGCGATGATCTCCTACTCTACCGGCACGTCAGGTGCAGGCAGCGACGTTGAAAAAGTGCGTGAAGCAACGCGTATCGCGCAGGAAAAACGTCCTGATCTGGTCATTGATGGTCCGCTGCAGTATGACGCCGCGATTATGGAAGATGTGGCGAAGTCGAAAGCGCCAGATTCACAGGTTGCCGGTCGCGCCACCGTCTTTATCTTCCCGGATCTGAACACCGGTAACACCACGTATAAAGCGGTACAGCGTTCAGCCGATCTGATCTCAATCGGGCCGATGCTGCAGGGTATGCGTAAGCCGGTTAACGACCTGTCGCGCGGTGCGCTGGTTGATGACATCGTCTATACCATCGCCTTAACCGCCATTCAGTCTCAGCAGGCTGAACAAGGCTAAGCGTCAGGTAAGAACGAAAAAGGCATGCCCAAGGGCATGCCTTTTTTTCGCCGGTAACAGAGCCGGAGGCTTTAACGCGGATCGCTGAGACGCGTTAAAGCGCCCGTTTTCAGGCCCGGTTATCGCCGTTGCGGCTCATCCACAGAGAGAGCGCTTTAAGCGAATCATCAGTGAACTCATCACAACGTGCGGTGATCTCATCGGGCGTCATCCAGATAATCTCATCGACTTCCGATTCCTGCATGGCGAATGGCCCGTGTGACACACAACTGAACAGACCGCCCCAGACGCGACAGTGCTGATCTTCGAAGTAGAATTTGCCATGCTCAGCAAACGGCACCGCGGCAATTCCTAACTCCTCTTCCGCTTCACGTCGCGCAGACTCCAGCATATCTTCACCGCTCTGCACCACGCCGCCTGCGGTTGCGTCCAGTTTGCCCGGCATAAAATCTTTTATCTCAGTGCGACGCTGCACCAGAATCTTGCCCATACCGTCATGAACCACAATATAGGTAGCGCGGTGACGCAGGCACTCAGCGCGCATCTGCGCACGTGTTGCCTGAGCAACAACTTCATTCTCTTCGTTTACGATATCGACCCACTCGATGCCGTCACCCGCAGTTTGATCCACCATCCGTAACCCTTTCCTGTTTGGCGTACACTTGGGTACGCAGTTTGCCACGTCTTTATTTTTATGTGGCGTAAGGTAATCACTTCCGGCAGCCTGAGCAAGCCCTGGCTGTTACCGATTTTTACCACTTTCTGCTAACCACAGCTGTACTGAGGCTCGCTGCCACTGAAACTCAGCATAATCCCGCAGACGCGCGGGCAAAGGATCGCCATGCAATACCAGCCGGTTAAGCATCACCGCCAGATCGGTATCCGCAATTGACCACTCGCCAAACAGGTTCTGTTGCCCGTCCGGCAGCAGGCGATCGACGGCCATAACCAGTTTATCCACCGCCTGCTGCGCTGATGCGGTCAGCGGCGCAAAGCGCTCACCGGCAAACAGCACTTCTGTGGGACGCTCCTGACGTATCCACAGGAAGTCACTGCGCAGCCAGGCCTGGATCTCTCTGGCGCGGGCACGCTTCTCGCGGTCGCGGGGATAGAGGCGCTCAAACTCGGGCGCTGCAAAGCGCTCTTCAAGATATTCGGTAATCGCCGAGGATTCGCTTAACAGGAACGCATCAATCTGAAGGGTCGGAACCCGGCAGGTCAGCGACAGCTCGCGGTAAGCCGTGGCGTATTGCTGATTCTGCGACAAATCGACGCGCTTCAGCTGGAAAGGGATCCCTTTTTCGGTAAGAGCAACATAGGCCGACATGGCGTAAGGACTGAAAAATGATGAATCTGACCACAGGGTGATGGACGGATAATTCATCGGTTACCTCAATTGGCTGTCAGGGTTGCATCATGTTTACCGATTTTTATTTGGGAAGGCAACGCTGAGCTGATCCGATCTCTGCCTCCGGAATAAGAAAGCGCGACGCGACTCACGATAGAGTGGCTCGACTCTTCTATGCTGAAAGGTGCAAATAACAAAAAACATCAAGGGAGCCGCAACATGCACATTCTTATTACCGGTGGCACGGGACTGATTGGCCGTCACCTGATTCCGCGCCTGCAACAGCTGGGGCATCAGATCAGTGTGGTGACGCGTGACGTGGTCAGCGCGCGTGAAAAACTGGGCGAAGAGGTCGCGCTCTGGTCAGGGCTGGCGCAACAGTCGAACCTGGATACGATCGATGCGGTCATTAATCTGGCGGGAGAACCTATTGCCGACAAACGCTGGACGGAGCCGCATAAACAGCAGCTGTGTGAAAGCCGCTGGCAGATAACCGAGCAGATCGTCTCACTGATCAACGCCAGCGCCACACCACCGTCCGTGTTGATCTCAGGTTCGGCAACCGGCTTTTATGGTAACACCGGCGATCTGGTACTGACTGAAGAGGATCAGGGTCAGGATGAGTTTACTCATCAGCTCTGCGCCCGCTGGGAGCAGCTGGCGCTCGCGGCTGAAAGCGAACGCACCCGCGTCTGCCTGCTGCGAACCGGCGTGGTGCTGGCGTCTGAGGGCGGCGCACTCAGCAAAATGAAGCTGCCCTTTAAACTCGGCATCGGCGGGCCGATTGGCAGTGGTAAACAGTACATGCCGTGGATTCACATTGATGACATGCTAAACGCCATTATCTGGCTGCTGGAGCATGACGATCTGCGGGGTCCGTTCAATATGGTCGCTCCCTACGCGGTGCGTAACGAGCAGTTTGCCGCCACGCTGGGCCGGGTGATGCATCGTCCGGCCTTTATGCGCACGCCTGCCAGCGCCATTAAACTGATGATGGGCGAATCGTCGGTACTGGTGCTGGGAGGACAGCATGTGCTGCCAAAACGGCTGGAAGCCTCAGGCTTTGGCTTCCGCTGGTACGATTTGCAGGAGGCGTTGCAGGATGTTGTGAAGCATTAATCCTGGCCCGCGCCAGCGAGACGCGGGCGCGGGATTACTTCAGCGATCCCTTGAGGAACTGCTGTAAACGCGGGCTTTTCGGGCTGCCGAACAGTTCCGCAGGCGGTCCCTGCTCTTCGATTTTACCCTGATGCAGGAAAATGACATGGCTGGAGACGTGACGGGCAAACTCCATCTCGTGGGTCACGACCACCATGGTTTTGCCCTCCTCAGCCAGCTTCTGCATGATGCGCAGTACTTCCCCGACCAGCTCCGGATCAAGCGCCGAAGTGGGTTCGTCAAACAGCAACACCTCTGGCTCCATCGCCAGCGCGCGCGCAATCGACACACGCTGCTGCTGACCGCCGGAGAGGTGAACCGGATATTTTGCCTGTGCCCGCGCATCAATTCCGACTTTATCGAGGTATTTGATGGCACGCTCACGCGCCGCCGCTTTACTCAACCCCAGCACCTGAATCGGCGCTTCCATCACGTTTTCCAGCACGGTCATGTGACTCCACAGATTAAAGTGCTGGAACACCATGGTCAGGCTGGTACGTAACGCGCGCAGCTGCTCTTTGTCAGCCACTTTGAGCTGACCATCTTTGTCACGGACTAAGGTGATTTGTTGGTTATTCACCATGATGCTGCCTTCACTCGGTTTTTCGAGGAAGTTGATGCAGCGTAAAAAGGTACTTTTCCCTGAGCCGGACGATCCAATGATACTGATCACATCGCCCGCTTTAGCAGTTAACGAGACCCCTTTCAGCACTTCATGTTCACCGTAACGCTTATGCAATTCGGTGACGCTTAATTTATTGTCAGCCATAGTTCTACTCAATGCGATGAAGAGGGTTTCACGTGGGCCAGCCAGCGACGTTCCGCCAGGCGGAACAGGCTGATCAACACGTAAGAGATAATCAGGTACAACACAGCCGCCAGACCAAAGGCGGTAAACGGCTGATAGGTCGCCGAGTTAATATCCCGCGCGATTTTCAGCAGATCCGGCACGGTGGCGGTGAAGGCCAGCGCCGTGGAGTGCAGCATCAGAATCACTTCGTTGCTGTAGGCCGGCAGTGCCGTACGCAGCGCCGATGGCAGGATAATGCAGCGATAGAGTTTAAAAGTAGAGAAGCCGTACGCCCGTGCCGCCTCAATTTCACCGTGTGGCACCGAGCGAATCGCACCGGCAAAAATTTCCGTGGTGTAGGCGCAGGTGTTGAGGGTAAAGGCGAGCAGCGTACAGTTCAGACCACTGCGGAAAAAGGCATTCAGCAGTTCAGTGCCTTTCACAATCTCCAGCGTGTACATGCCGGAGTAGAACACCAGCAGCTGCACATAGAGCGGCGTGCCGCGAAAGACGTAGGTGAAGAGCCAGACCGGAAAGCTGATAAACCGGTTAGGGGAAACCCGCGCTATCGCCAGCAGGATTGCCAGACATCCGCCAATGGTGACCGAGAGGATCAGCAGCCACAGGGTGATAGCTACACCGGTAAAACGATAACCGTCAGTCCAGAGCAGCGATTTCCAGTATTCCTGAATAATATCAATCATAACTCGCCCTCTTTACACCTACCGTATAGCGCCGGTTGAGCCACCACAGCACACCGTTTGACAGCGTGGTAAATACCAGATAAATCACACCGGCCACAATGGCGAAGTAGAACGGCTGCCAGGTACTTTTTCCTGCCAGCTGCGTCGCCTTCACCACATCTTCCAGCCCCAGCAGCGAGACCAGCGCGGTGGCTTTCAGAATCACCTGCCAGTTGTTGCCGATGCCTGGCAGCGCGTAGCGCATCATGGCCGGAAACAGAATGCGGCGGAACACCTGCGCGCCGGTAAAGCCAAACGCGGTTGCTGCTTCAATCTGCCCCTGAGGCACGGCCATAAAGGCGCCGCGGAACGTTTCGGTGAAGTAGGCACCATAGATAAAGCCGAGCGTGATGATACCGGCGACCATCGGGTCGATATCAAACTGCGCCATACCCAGCGCATCGGTTATCTGGTTGAGGACAATCTGCAGACCGTAGAAGATCAGCAGCATCAGTACAAGGTCTGGCACGCCACGAATCAGCGTGGTGTAGCCTTCAAAAATCATCGCCAGTGGCCGGCTGCGCGACAGTTTCGCGCCTGCGCCAATCAGGCCCAGCAGCACTGCCAGCACGACGGAAGTGAGCGCCAGTTCCAGCGTCACCAGCGTGCCCCGAAGAATTACATCAGAATAGCCATACAGCATCGAGAGGGTCCTGTCGTGGGGTGAAAACGAAACGCTGCCCGCAAGCGAGACGGGCAGTTTAGCTTTACCTCTCTGTTGCAGATGCCATCCGCCATTAGCGGAAAAGAACCCGATTCTGCACCTGGCAGAACCGGCTCAGACCCGGCAAAACGGACACAGAGGGTAAAGCGACAGGATGGTTAGTCGCCGTACACGTTGAAATCGAAGTATTTCTTCGCAATCTTGTCGTAGGTGCCATCTTTACGCATGTCAGCAAAGGCTTTGTCGATGGCGGCTTTCAGTTCGCTGTCATCTTTACGCAGTCCCATGCCGGTACCGACGCCAAAAATCTTGTCATCTTTCACGGCCGGACCGGCGAAGGCGTAATTTTTACCGACCGGCTGCTTCAGGAATCCTTCGCTGGCCTGCACTTCATCCTGGAAGGCAGCATCAATACGACCGGCATTCAGATCCTGATAGACCAGATCCTGGTTTGCATAAGGCGTGACGTTCACCCCTTTTGGCCGCCAGTTCTGATTGGCGTAAGTTTCCTGCGTGGTGCCCTGCAGCAGACCGATGTTTTTGCCTTTCAGGGACTCAATGGTCGGCTCAATTTTCGATCCCTTCGGCGCGACTAAACGCGCGTTAGCGGCGTAGAGTTTTTCCGAGAAGGCGATCTCTTCCTGACGTTTCGCTGTGATGGAAAGTGAGGAGATGATGGCATCAATTTTCTTCGCTTTCAGCGAAGGGATCAGCGCATCAAAGTCGCTCTCTACATAGGTACATTGGGTATGAATACGTTTACAGATTTCGTTAGCGAGGTCGATATCGAAGCCCACTAACTTGCCTTGCGCGTTTTTCGACTCAAACGGTGGGTAAGTTGGATCTGTGCCGATACGGATTGAACCCGGAACCGCCGCGAAGACGCTGGCAGCACTGGATAAGCCCAGCATCAGGGAAAGAGCCAGAACACGCTTTTTCATAGATTACCCTCAAGTGAAGTGCTTTTTGTTATGTGGTTCGTGATGTGTTTGCGCAAAGTAATTTGCATGTTTCATGCCAGTTCTGCAAGTTAACCACGCTGTTAGCGTGATGTCAGACAGGCGAAAACGCTGTGTTTGTGAGGGGAATATAGCAGTGAAGTAAAAGAGAAAAAGCGACGTTGTTAACTTTTGGTGCGTCAAATGCACGAAGAGTGATCCGAGGCGCGCTTATGCACTAAATAAGTGCGCCAGCGGAACTTTATGCACCCTGCCAGCGCGTGAAGAGATCTTCCGATAATTCGATATCAAACTGGTCGATCACCCGGTTAACGGTCTGATCGATCAGCTGATCGATCGTTTCAGGCCGATGATAGAATGCCGGCACGGGTGGCATAATAATGGCACCCAGCTCTGCGGCGGTGGTCATCATTCGCAGATGGCCAACATGCAGCGGGGTTTCGCGCACGCACAGCACCAGCTTACGCTGCTCTTTTAACACCACGTCAGCCGCACGGGTCAGCAACGAGTCACTGTAACTGTGGACGATGCCAGAGAGCGTTTTCATTGAGCAGGGTAAAATCGCCATGCCCAGCGTTTTAAACGATCCAGATGAGATATTTGCTGCAATATCGCGCACGTCATGCACCACATCGGCCAGCGCCTGCACGTCACGCAGCGAATAATCGCTCTCCAGTCCCAGCGTCTGACGCGCCGCCTGACTCATAACCAGATGCGTTTCTACTTCTTCCACCTGCTGCAACACCTGCAGCATGCGCACGCCATAGATCACCCCGCTTGCGCCAGAGATGCCAATGATGAGTCGTTTCATATTCCAACCTTATTTCAGCCAATGGGCCATCATACGCGGCCTGCGGGTTTCTGAAAACAAACAGGGCGGGATTGCTCCCGCCCTGTTTTATGCTGCCCGCCTGCTGAAGGTATCAGCCTTCGTTGTGCAGCTCGAGGTTTTCGACTTCGTTCTGCCGCTGAAGCGCTTTGGCATCATCATTACGCAGCGACTCGAGATACTCCAGATATTGCTGATCGACATCTTTCGTCACGTAAATGCCGTTGAACACCGAGCACTCAAATTGTGCAATGTCCGGATTCTCTTCGCGAACCGCTTCGATCAGATCGTCCAGATCCTGGAAGATCAGCGCATCGGCTTTAATCAGCTGGCGAATCTCTTCCACTTCACGGCCATGCGCAATCAGTTCCGTGGCGCTGGGCATATCGATACCGTAGACGTTCGGGAAACGAATTTCCGGCGCCGCTGACGCCAGATAAACCCGTTTTGCGCCCGCTTCACGCGCCATCTCAATGATCTGCTCTGAGGTGGTACCGCGAACAATAGAGTCATCCACCAGCAGCACATTTTTATCACGGAATTCGGCGCGGTTAGCGTTGAGCTTGCGGCGCACCGCGCTGCGGCGTAACTGCTGGCCCGGCATGATAAAAGTACGGCCAACGTACCGGTTCTTCACGAAGCCCTGGCGATAGGGTTTGTCGAGAATACGTGCAATTTCCAGCGCGATATCGGTGGAGGTTTCAGGAATCGGAATCACGACGTCGATATCGAGATCTTCCCACTCGCGCGCAATTTTCTCACCCAGCTTGGTACCCATACGGACACGGGCGCTGTAGACCGAGATTTTGTCGAGGAAGGAGTCGGGACGCGCAAAATAGACATACTCGAACAGGCACGGATTGCTTTTCGGATTTTCAGCGCACTGGCGGGTAGACAGCTGGCCCGCCTCAGTCACATAAACCGCTTCACCCGGTGCAACGTCACGGATGAACTCAAAGCCCAGCGTATCCAGCGCCACGCTCTCGGAGGCGACCATATATTCGGTGCGGCCATCAGCGATAACGCGCTTGCCCAGCACCAGCGGACGGATACCGTTAGGATCACGGAAGGCGACCATGCCGTGGCCGATAATCATCGACACTACCGCATAGGCTCCGCGCACCTGCTGATGCACGGCAGCAACCGCAGCAAAGATGTTGTCGGCTGTCAGCGGATCGTTTTGGAAACGATCTAACTCCTGCGCAAAGATGTTCAGCAGGATTTCAGAATCTGAGGTGGTATTAACGTGACGGCGGCCCTTTTCAAACAGGTGCTTACGCAGCACGTGGGCGTTGGTCAGGTTACCGTTGTGCGCCAGGGTGATGCCATACGGGGAGTTTACATAGAATGGCTGCGCTTCAGAGGCACTGGAGCTTCCCGCGGTTGGATAACGCGCGTGACCGATCCCCATATTGCCCTGCAGACGCTGCATGTGGCGTGCTTCGAAAACGTCGCTGACCAGGCCGTTTGCCTTTCGCAGGCGAAAACATTTCAGCGCATCGATAGTACAAATGCCTGCGGCATCCTGCCCGCGGTGCTGGAGCACCGTTAACGCGTCATAGATCGACTGGTTGACCGGCATGAAACCGGTGATACCGACAATACCGCACATGTTGTCATTTCCTCATTAAGCCGCACTCCCGGTCACATCACCGGGGTAAAAAACTCGACGTGCTTTTCAGGTAATCAAAAAACCACCTGATTATATAACTGAACTCGGGAATGAGTTGAGACTGTTGCCAGTCCGGACTTTTGGAAAAGCCAGTGAATGTATCGAGGAAGAACAGCAAAGCGGCTACGATCAGCACACCACGCAATGCCCCGAAACAGACGCCCAACACCCGGTCGGTTCCCGACAGGCCGGTTTTTTCCACCAGCGTGCCGATAACGTAGTTCACAATGGCCCCCACAATCAGGGTCGCCACAAACAGCACACCGATAGCGATACCGTTACGAACCAGTTCGTCGTCAAAACCTGTAAACCAGACTGCAAGGTAGGCGTAGTAATGACTGGCGACAAAAAACGCGCATCCCCAGGTAACAAGAGATAAGGCTTCCCGGACAAACCCACGGACCAGGCTGACCAGAGCCGAAAAACCAACTACCGCAATAATGACGTAATCAATCCAGATCATGAACTCTTCCAGCGCCAGTGCAATTGCACCCCTGCATCCAGTTCGGGGCGCATTCTAACAGAAAAAGAAAACGTTTGCGTAGCGCTTTTCTTTTTCTGCATCCATAAAAAAGGCGATGAAAAAAAACGCTATCGCCCGGGTGATTCTAAGCCGGACAGGCCGTTGAAAATCTTGACTATTTTGCACGGCAGCGCGCTTTAAACGCGCTGCCTGAGGGGTAAAAGACGCTGCCTGTTACTGCTATCGGCAGCGCCAATCGCCGGTTTTAGCGGGCGCTGTATGGCTTCACCACACCGCCCAGTCCTGAGATGCTTTTCAGCTCGCCAACCGCACTCTGCATTTTGGCTTTCGACGCATCCGGCCCAACGTAAATGCGGGTGATCTGACCCTGTACCGGCGTTGAAGGCACGGTAAAGGCGCGATAGCCCGACAGCCGCAGCTGCGCGACAATCTCATTCACTTTGCTGGCGTTTTTCAGCGCACCTAACTGCACCACATAAGCCTGCCCTGCCGGCGCTGTCGTCTCTGCTGATTTTGGCGCCTCTTCCTGCTTCGGCTGTTCGACCACTTTAGGCTGTTCAACCGGTTTAGGTTTAGGCTGCTCCACGGCTTTTGGCTTCTGCTGTTCGACCGGCTTCTGCTTAGGCTGCTCTGTTACTTTCGGTTTCTGCTGCTCAACGACCTTCGGCTTCGTCACCGTCTGTGCGGGCACAGACTGATGGACCGGCGGCGGCGAGACCACTACCGGATCGCTCTCGTCTTCCGGTTGAGTCCGACCCTGCTCTGCTGTAGCGTTGGTTTTACCGTTGCCATTGCTGCTGCTGACCGCATTGCCCGCGCCTTCCGGCGGCTGTGCCGGCAGCGACTGGGTTACCGGCGGCACCATTTCGCTGTCCTGCTGATCGTCAGGTTTCGGCACCAGCGGAATGGCGGCAAACTCCTCTTTGTAATGCTTTTTCTGACCATCCAGCAGCCCTGGCAGCACAATCACGCCAACGGCGACCAGAATAACGGTGCCGACTAAACGGTTCTGAAACTTACTCGCCACGTCCTTTCTCCGTTTCAATCGATTCCATGACCTGTGCAACGGTGTGGAATGAACCACAGACCAGCACAATGTCCTGCGGCGCTGCCCGCTGGCGTGCCTGCTGCCAGGCGAGCTCAACCGAACTAAAAGCCTCGCCCTGCGAAAGGTTGTTCAGCAGTTGCTCAGCACTGGCGCCGCGCGGACCCTCGAGGGGCGCGCAGTACCAGGCATCGACCACCGGTGCCAGCGCCGCCAGCGTTCCGGCGATATCTTTATCATGCAGCATGCCCACCACGGCGTGCACTTTGCCGCGTTTCGGCAGTGACGCCAGCCGCGACGCCAGATACGCTGCCGCATGCGGGTTATGGGCGACATCCAGAATAACGCGCGGTGATTCGCTGAGGGTCTGAAAACGGCCTGGCAGCATCGCCAGCGGCAGGCTGGCGCGAATCTGCGCCTCACTGACCTCAAGCCCGGAGACCCGCAGCGCCACCAGCGCGGTCGCCGCGTTAGGCAGCGGCACCTGCGGCAGCGGCAGATCGTTCAGCTCACCCGTCGCATCACGCAGTGACCAGCTTTCTGCCTGCGCATGCCACGACCAGTCACGGTTGCGCTGCAACAGCTGCGCACCTTTTTCCTGTGCGACCACGGCAATACTCTGCGGCATATCCGGTTCACCCACTACCGCAGGTTTCCCCGCCCGGAACACACCGGCTTTTTCACGCCCGATGCTTTCGCGATCCGGACCAAGCCAGTCGGTGTGATCGAGCGCAATGCTGGTGACCACCGCGACATCGGCATCCACGATGTTTGTCGCATCCAGCCGTCCGCCGAGGCCGACTTCGAGGATCACGACATCCAGCTGCGCCTGGCGGAACAGATTCAACGCAGAGAGCGTGCCAAATTCAAAATAGGTCAGCGAAATATCTGCACGTCCGGCTTCAATCTCCGCAAAACTGGCGCAGTGCTGCGCTTCACTCAGCTCCTCTCCCTGAACCCGAACGCGCTCGGTATAGCGCACCAGATGCGGTGAGCTGTACACGCCAACGCGGTAGCCCGCGGCGATCAGCAGCGTTTCCAGGGTGCGACAGGTGGTGCCTTTGCCATTAGTACCGGCCACGGTAAAGACAAAAGGAGCGGGTTTCAGCAGGTCGAGACGAAGCGCTACCTGACGAATACGGTCCAGACCCAGTTCAATGGCCTGAGTATGCAGGTGCTCAAGATAATAAAGCCACGTGGCCAAAGGCGACGTGGCTTGGGGAAGGTGAAGATTGTCCATATGTCCCGTTTTGCTTATTTATACCAGGCAGGCTGCTGCTGCGGTATACGGTGCATTGGTAAGAGGTGCTTTGGACGCACCTCTCTATCTCCTGTCAGGCCTCGTTGCTTTCCGATTCAGTCGTCGCCGGAGCGGACTGTTCACCATCATGCAGCGGTGCCGGCAGGTTCATCATTTTTGCCAGCAGGCTTGCCAGTTTGTAGCGCATTTCCGGACGGCGAATGATCATATCAATCGCGCCCTTTTCAATCAGGAACTCACTGCGCTGGAAGCCCGGCGGCAGTTTTTCACGCACGGTCTGCTCAATAACGCGTGGGCCGGCAAAGCCAATCAGTGCTTTAGGTTCCGCGATATTGAGGTCGCCCAGCATGGCAAAACTGGCCGAAACACCACCCATAGTCGGGTCAGTCAGCACGGAAATATAAGGCAGACCGCGCTCACGCATTTTTGCCAGTGCCGCACTGGTTTTCGCCATCTGCATCAGCGACTGCAGCGCTTCCTGCATACGCGCCCCGCCGCTGGCGGAGAAGCAGATCAGCGGGCAGTTATCTTCTAACGCCTGCTCAACCGCACGTACAAAACGCGCACCGACCACAGAGCCCATTGAACCGCCCATAAAGGCAAATTCAAAGGCCGCCGCAACAACCGGCATGCCGTGCAGCTGACCTTTCATGACCACCAGCGCATCTTTCTCACCGGTGTCTTTCTGGGCCGCGATCAGACGATCTTTGTACTTTTTGGAGTCACGGAACTTGAGCAGATCTTTAGGTTCAAGTTCACTACCCAGCTCAACCATCGTGCCCTGATCGAGGACACTGCCTAGGCGCTCACGTGCGTGCATCCGCATGTGATGGTCACACTTCGGGCAGACCTCAAGATTACGCTCCAGCTCGGCGCGGTAGAGCACCTGACCACAGCTGTCACACTTGGTCCAGACCCCTTCCGGGATACTGGCTTTGCGCACAGGTGTTCCGGTGCTTTTATTAAGAATGCGTTCAATCCAGCTCATTGATGACCTTTCTGTTTAAAACTGACCTGGTCCAGTCGTCTTGATACTGCTGAAAACCGCTTCAGCAGACGGTAAATGTCGCTCATTAAACCACAACCTGTTCAGACTGTGGATAAAAATCTGGTCTTACCCCTGAGCGCAGCCTTACGGCTGCTTCTGCTGCTTAGCCTGACGGCGATGACGCCAGACTTCAATCACACCTGGCAGAATCGAGACCAGGATAATGCCCACAATCAGCAGCTTCAGGTTTTCCTGCACCACCGGCAGATCGCCAAACAGGTAGCCGGCATAGGAGAACAGCAGCACCCAGAGCAGCGCACCCGTTACGTTGAACAGCGCGAAGTGGCGATAGGACATATGGCCCATACCGGCAACAAACGGCGCAAAGGTTCGCACGATCGGCACGAAGCGCGCCAGGATAATGGTTTTTCCGCCATGACGGGCATAAAACGCATGGGTTTTATCCAGATGGCTGCGACGGAAAATCTTCGAGTTCGGGTTACTGAACAACCGTTCGCCAAACAGGCGGCCAATGGTGTAGTTCACTGCATCGCCCAGAACCGCGGCCACCACTAATAATGCCACCATCACATGCACATTAAGATCGTTACCCGGCAACGCCGCCAGTGCGCCCGCCACAAACAGCAACGAGTCACCCGGCAGGAAGGGCGTCACCACCAGACCGGTTTCGCAGAACAAAATCAGGAACAAAATAGCGTAAATCCAGATACCGTACTGTGCAACCAGTTCGGCAAGATGCACATCAATGTGCAGAATAAAATCAACCAGAAAATGGAGAAACTCCATGGCGCGCCCTTTTAAGTCCTGAAAGTGAATTAATCCGCGAGGAACAACGGTCCCATCGACGGCTGTGGTAACGCAAAGTGGGATGGGTAATCCACCGCCACCAGATACAACCCCTCTGCCCGGGCTGTGGCTGCGGCTAATGTCCGATCCTTCGCCGCCAGCAGCGTTGCCATCCATGACTCCGGCTTATTGCCGCAGCCTATCTCCATCAGGCTGCCCACGATATTGCGCACCATGTGATGCACAAAGGCGTTGGCTTTGATATCCACAATCACGTAGGGGCCCTGACGCGTCACGTTGAGGTGAATCACGTTGCGCCACGGTGTACGCGACTGGCACTGCACGGCTCGGAATGAGGTGAAATCATTCTCGCCTAACAAACACTGCCCGGCTCGCTGCATTTTCTCTGCATCCAGAGGATGGTAAAAGTGCGTCACGCCCTGCGCCAGCACTGCCGGACGCAGGCGCTGATTGTAGATCAGGTAGCGATAGCGTCGGGCCGTGGCGCTGAAGCGGGCATGAAATTCATCCGGCACCGCTTTCACCCAGCGCACCGCAATATCCGGCGGCAGATTAGCGTTGACGCCCAGCGTCCAGGCGCCATCAGGCCGCTGCGAGGTGGTCTCGAAATGGACCACCTGCCCCGTCCCGTGTACGCCTGCATCGGTGCGGCCAGCACAAAAAATGCTGACCGGATGATCGGCGACTTTCGACAGCGCGCGCTCAACCTTCTCCTGCACGCTGCGGACTTCATTCTGACGCTGCCAGCCGTAGTAACGGCTGCCGTCATACTCGATGCCGAGCGCCAGTTTTTGCGTCTGACCATCGGACATGGTTACAGATACTCCTGAACCAGTTTCTCAGCGGTTTTCACCGCCATCAGTGCGCCGCCAAAACGAATGTTGTCCGCCACTGACCAGAACTGCAGCAGTTCGGGGATACCGTAGTCGTTGCGCACAGCGCCGATGCTCAGTTCGCCGTTGCCTGAGGCATCCGTGACCGGCGTCGGCACTTCATCCTCTTCGCTAAGACGAATATCTGACGCCAGCGCCAGTTCGGCACGCGCTTCTTCCGCAGAGAGCGGGCGCAGGTTTTCGATATGCACAATCTGCGCATTACCGTAGAACACCGGAGCCTGTACGCTGCTGACCGCGATTGGTAAGCCTTCGTCCTGCAATACCTTACGCACCTGATCAATCAGGCGACGCTCACTCTCCACGCTGCCTTCTGCGTCGGCCTGTTGTGGCATCAGGTTAAACGCCAGCTGACGACCAAAATGGTGTTCATCGGCCGGAATACCGTTCAGCAGGCGGGCACTTTCCCCGGCCAGCGCATCGACAGCCACTTTGCCGTAGCTGGAGACTGAGATCAGGTTAGTCACCTGTAAACGACTCAATCCGGCTGCATCCACCAGCGGTTTAATTGCGGTCAGCAGCTGGCTTACCAGGTTATCCGCCACGCTGATGATGTTGCGATTGCGATAATCTGCCAGCACCTGCGGATTCACATCCGGCACCACCAGCGGCACATCGGGTTCCAGCGCAAACAGCTCGCTGCTGTCGATCACCAGACAACCGGCATTGGCCGCTTCCTCGGCAAAGCGCGCCGAGGCGTCACGTCCCGCCACGAAAAAGGCCAGCTGCGCCTGTGACCAGTCGAACGTCTCCGCATTTTCGACCCGCACCGAGCGGCCTTCGAAACGTTTGATTTCGCCCGCGCTGTTTTCGCTGGCCAGCAAATATAATTCACCAACCGGGAACTGGCGTTCCGCCAGCAGTTCCAGTACAGCGTTCCCTACTGCGCCTGTCGCGCCAAGTAGCGCAATATTCCAGCCGTCAGACATGTTGGTTTACTCCAGACAATGACATAAAAACAGAAGGCGGTGATATTCACCGCCCAGGGATTCAGATTTATCCCCGTCGTCTTTCACGTTGCATCTTTGTTGGCTGCGTTCACTCACCCGAATCACTTACATGAGTAAGCTCATCGGGATTCGTTCTCTTGCCGCCTCAATGCAACCCGAAATCCATTGGGTATATCCCCCCAGAACCCGCCGTCATGCAGACATGCCAGCAGCGCGCGCCTTCCGTTCACTGATTAATTCAGTGCAGAAATCGCGCCAGGGCGCCTGACCTGTAGCGCCCGCTATTCCGGGGAGATGATTGCGTTAAAGCCCAGCTGGTTCAGCAGCTCAGCGGTTGTGGCGTCATCGCAGTTCACCTGCAGCGATGACCACTCGCGGCGCTCCTGATACTGCTTGCGCAGGCGATCAAACTCGCCGGGTTTCGCCGCCACTTTACGCAGGGGGGCATCATCGCGGCGCACATCATACACCAGATGCGCCAGGCGTTTCAGCGTTGGCTGATCCAGCGGGCCATTCAGGGTGATTTCACTGAATTCCGGCACCGGCAGTAAGGTACTGAGCGGCACCTGCTGCGGCTGACCAATAAAGTCGCACCAGGCTTCAAACACCTGGGTGGTGCCGCGCGCTTTGCCTTCCAGCGTGTAGCCCGCGATGTGCGGCGTGGCGATATCGACCTTATCCAGCAGCGCCAGCGACAGATCCGGCTCCGGCTCCCAGACATCCAGCACGACGCTAAGATCGTGCCGCATTTTCAGCACCTCCAGCAGCGCGCTGTTGTCCACCACTGGGCCGCGACAGGCGTTGATCAGAATAGTATTAGGCTTTAGCGCCATCAGCAGCGCCGCATCCGCCAGATGCCAGCTTTTATACGGGCCCTCTTTAAACAGCGGCGTATGGAACGTCAGAATATCAGCCTGCTCTGTCACAGCCTCCAGCGACAGGAAATCCCCCTCGTCACCGCGATCGGCGCGCGGCGGATCGCACAGCAGGGTTTTGATGCCCCAGGCCTCAAGACGCTTTTGCAGTCGCCCACCGACGTTACCGACGCCAACGATGCCGACAGTGCGGTCACGCAGCTGGAAACCATCGCGTTCCGCCAGCAGCAGCAGCGCAGAAAAAACATACTCCACCACCGCAATGGCGTTACAGCCGGGTGCGGCAGAGAACGCAATGCCCGCCTGCTGCAGCCAGTTCTCGTCGATATGATCGGTGCCCGCCGTGGCGGTTCCGACAAATTTCACCGGCTTTCCTGCCAGCAGGGCCTCATTAACCTGGGTGACTGAGCGCACCATCAGGCCATCGGCATCGGCCAGTTCAGCCACCGGCAGCGGACGCCCCGGCACCGCGACCACGTCGCCGGTACGGCTGAATAGCTCACGGGCATAAGGCATATTTTCATCGACCAGAATTTTCACCACGGCTTTCCTGTCAGTTACATATCAGGCAATTATTCTGGCACAAAGCGACGCGTTAGCCTAACCGCGCACGGTAGCGTTCGGGCGTGGTTCCCGCCTGTTGCTGGAACATCACAATCAGTGCCGAAGCTGAACTGTATCCCAGCTCATGGGCGATGCTCTGCACGCTTTCCCCCTGCTCCAGCAGCACAATGGCGCGCAGAAACCGCAGCCGCTGCCGCCACTCGCCAAAGGTCATATGAAGCTGCTGCTGGCAGCGACGCGCCAGCGTCCGTTCGGTGGTAAAGACCCGCGCCGCCCAGCCTGCCAGCGTGGTGTTATCGCCCGGATGCGCTTCCAGCGCATGTAACACCGGCGCCAGAAATTTATCGTCAGAGGTGGGCAGATAACTCTCCTGTACCTGCGCCAGCTGCAGGCGATCGCGCAGCACCTCGCACAGCCGCCACTGCGCATCCGTTTCGGGTTGCTCGATTTGCTGCTCAGCAAACTCATCCATAATGGCATGTGCAATGGGATCGACCAGCAGCAGGCAGGCGCGCCGGGGCAGATCGGCGCATAACGGAGCCGCCAGATTAAAGGTACGGAACTGTGCCTGACGATGGTTATAGCTACTA
Source organism: Pantoea sp. RG18 (assembly GCF_025910075.1). NCBI lineage: Bacteria > Pseudomonadati > Pseudomonadota > Gammaproteobacteria > Enterobacterales > Erwiniaceae > Pantoea > Pantoea sp. RG18. Next base: position 144,763 of record NZ_JAPCIL010000002.1, on the reverse strand, counting down.
TGAAGCTGACCCGGTGGGATCCAGACCGGAATATCTGCCGGTGTCAGCAATCGCTCACCCTCGACCTGCATCTCCAGTACGTGGCTTTTCACCATAATGAGCTGACCCCAGGCATGCGCATGCGGCAGATATTCGGTGCGGGCATTGGCCTGCTCATAACGCATAAAGTAGCGCAGTTGCGGCGCGTCAAGGGGCGGCTGGTAGATCACTTTCAGGGTCATTCTGTCCGCTCCACAACTAATTTTGTCCGATATTAACTATCTGAATAAATCCGGACAAGCGTACACTGCGCCTCATTATGGCGTGTGGAGAGTCAGCATGTTTTTCCTGTACCCGCTCTTTGCGGTAATAATCTGGTCGATCAACTCAATTGTCAGCAAACTCTCGGCGGATGCGATCGATCCGGCGGCGATCTCATTCTACCGCTGGTTACTGGCGCTGCTGGTGCTGACGCCCTTTGTGCTGCCCGGCGTCTGGCGCACGCGTCAGGTCATTAAACCGCACCTCTGGCGGCTGGCGATCCTTGGCCTGCTCGGCATGGTGCTCTATCAGAGTCTCGCCTACTACGCAGCACAAAGTGTCAGCGCACTCTTTATGGGCATTATCGGCGCCCTCATCCCCCTGCTCACCGTGCTGCTGAGCGTGGTGATCCTACGGATTGCGCCGACGCTGGGCATCCTGCTCGGCAGCATCATCTCCTTTACCGGTCTGGTGTGGCTGGTCAGTGAGGGCAACGTGATGCAGCTGCTGAATCACGGTCTGGGCAAAGGTGAACTGCTGATGCTGGCCGCCTCCGCCGCCTATGCGCTGTATGGCGTGCTGACACGACGCTGGGCACTGCCGCTGCCGATCTGGCAAAGCCTGTATGTGCAGATTTTATTTGGCGTCGTTCTGCTGCTGCCTGGTTTTCTGCTGGCCCCCGAGGTGGCGCTTAACCGACACAACCTGCCGCTGGTGGCCTTTGCCGGTCTGTTTGCTTCGATCATCGCGCCGTTCCTGTGGATCCACGGTGTGCAGCGTCTGGGTGCCAGCACCACCAGTATCTTTATGAATCTGATCCCGGTATTTACCGCGGTGATCGCGGTGATTTTTCTGCATGAGCAACTACACAGTTACCACTGGATTGGCGGCGGTCTGACGCTTGGCGGTGTGATACTGGCGCAGCGGCTGCGTACCCCCTTAACCCGCCGTAAACCGGTGAGTCACCCGCTGCCCTGAATAGCGCGGCCGGCAGATTACGGGTAGCGGCTGTGGCGAGTGAGGGTACTGTTGAGGATGGCAGTGAAGAGAGGCTACAGCTGAAGCGTAAATCTCGCGCCGAAACGCATGTCCCCCGTGGGATTTCCCGGGGGCTTTTGCTATCATGGCCTATTCATTTTCCGGCGCACCCCACGCTGTTCTGTTTTCCCAAGGAATCCGCCATGCAACCACTCAGCGGCCCCGGTGTGCCGGTCGGCGATCGTTCATCTGTCAATCCGCAAACTGGCGTTACGCGTCACGGTTCAGTGGCCGGTGAACAGCCCCTCTCCCCTGCGCAGCGCACGACGTTAGAACGCCTGATCGTGCGTATCTCATCGCTCAGTAATCTTAAAGCGCCTGAACTGTGGGCGGGCGTACGCCATGAAGTGGGCGTAAAAAGTGAAGCGGAGTTGCAGTCGCGTCATTTTCCGGCAGCGGAACAGTACCTTAATGGCCGCCTTACGCAGACGCAAAATGGGCATGCCACACGCCAGCTGATGACCCAGCTCACCGATCTGCTGCCGAAAGGGAATAACCGTCAGGCCGTCAGCGACTTTATCCGTCAGCAATTTGGTCAGACCGTACTGAGCGCGCTGAGCCAGGATCAGCTGCGCCAGGTGCTGACGATGCTGCAGAACGGGCAGATGACGATTCCTCAGCCGCAGCAGATCCGCGTCAGCGATCGCACGCTGCTGCCTGCCGAGCACCATACGCTGAATCAGCAGGTGGTACGCCTGGCCGCTGCCACTGGCGAATCCACCGGTAAGCTGTGGACGGCTGCGCTGAAACTGGTCAACCTCACCAGCGGTGATCCCATCCCGTCGCGCCACTTCCCGCTGCTGACCCAGTATCTGCAGGTGCGCCAGACGTTGAGTCAGCACAGTGCACCGACGCTGCAATTGCTGGAAGCGTCCCTGAAACAGCCGCTTGATCAGCAGGAGCGGCAGCAACTGGAGGATTACAGCCAGCAGCGTTTTCAGGCGACACCGCAGACGGTGCTCACCGTAACGCAGACCCAGGATCTGCTGAACTTCCTGTTCAGCCGGCGCGCCGACCGGGCAGAAAAACTTCTCGAACAGCCGCTGGCTGCCAGCGAGATAAAACCCCAGCCGATCTGGTCACCCTTTGTTGCGTCGCTGCCGCCCGCGATTCAGCCTCTGGCAGAGCGCCCCCTGCTGGGCTTCTTTGTCGCACTGGTCGTCATCACCCTTTTACTCTGGGTGGTCCTCTGAGTTAACAGCCACAGAATGCTTTGGGCGCGGCGACTGGCCATTCGCCCGGTGCATCACCCCAGGTCAGCGGATGACCGTCACGTTTCCAGAAATCCAGCCCGCCAATCAACTCCTTCACCTGAAATCCCAGCGAGGCCAGTTTCCAGGCCGCTTTCGTCGAGCCGTTACAGCCAATGCCGTCACAATACGTGACATAAACTTTGCTGCGATCGAGCCGGGCCGTGGTAGTGGCATCCATCTCGCGATGCGGAAAGTTGATCGCGCCGCAAATATGCCCGGCGCGATAAGCCTCCGGTGCGCGAGCATCGATTACCACGATATCCGGGATTTGCCGCCCCAGATCTTCCGCCAGATCCCAGGCGTCGGTGTAAAAAGCGAGTTTTGCCTGCAGATAGTCGAGGCTTTGCTGCGGGGTGGCGGCCGGAATTCGTAAAACCGATGACATAGCGATTCTCCTGTTGTGGTGAGTCTGCAGTTTACGGCAAAGTGGACTGCTTACTGATACCCATTCCCCATCAGGTATAAGACCCATATGTCTTCACCGTTATTACAACTTTTCCAGCATCAGACCAGTGGCGGCGTGCGCGAGCGGCTCTGCTCTACCCTGCGACTGGCGATCAACCGGCACCATCTGCATGCTGGTCAGCAGTTGCCGTCCAGTCGGCAGCTGGCGCAGGATCTGCGTCTGTCACGTGTGACGGTGGAAGCGGCCTACGGACAGCTGGAAAGTGAAGGCTATCTGCGACGCGAGACCGGTCGCGGTACTTTTGTTGCCATCATCATCCCCACCCACTCATCATCATTTCCGGCCCGGCCTCAGCCCGTCCGTTTCTCGGCGCGGGGCCAGCAGGTACTGGCAACCGGTGGCTGTCAGGATCCCCCTTTTCCCCATGCATTCGCCGCCGGTTCACCGGAGTTACGCGCTTTTCCCCATGACACGTGGCGACGCCTCGGCAGCAGCGTGCAGCGTTCACTGGGCAGTGCCGCAATGGGATATGGCGATCCCTGCGGCTACCTGCCGTTACGCAGCGCACTCGCGGATTATCTGGCACTTTCCCGGGGCGTGGCATGCCAGCCGGAACAGGTGATCATTCTGACCAGTTCACAACAGGCACTGCAGTTACTGGCTTTGATGTTCGTCGATCCCGGTGATGAGGTATGGATGGAGGAGCCGGGCTATCCTGGTGCGCGTAACGCCTTTCTGGCTGCCGGCGCACAGGTGCGCGGGATTGAGGTCGATGCCGAAGGTGCCATCCCCGCCAGCGGCAGTGCAAAACTGATGTATCTGACGCCATCGCATCATTACCCTACCGGCGTGACGCTGAGCCTGACGCGACGCCTGGCGTGGCTGGACTGGGCGCAGCGCAACCGGTGCTGGCTGATCGAAGACGATTATGACAGCGAATTTCACTACGACGAACGTCCTATCCCTGCGCTACAGGGACTGGATCGCCATCAGCGGGTGATTACGCTGGGCACCTTCTCGAAGTCGCTGTTTCCCTCCCTGCGGCTGGCCTGGATGGTGGTCCCGCCCGCGCTGATTACCCCCATAGGCCAGGCACGCAGCGTGCTGGATGGACACAGCGCCCTGCTGCCGCAGGCTGTCACAGCCGCCTTTCTGCAACAGGGACATTTCGCCAGCCATCTGCGGCTGATGCGTCAGCTCTATCACAGCCGTCGCGATCTGCTGCTGACGCTAATCGCTCAGCAACTGTCGCCGTGGATCACGCCGATTGTCAGCAGCGGCGGATTACAGGTAACTGTCAGACTGCAACAGGATGAAGCGCGATTAAGCGCATTGGCGGCTCAACAGGGTTTGCTGCTGCCGCGTCTGAGTCCGCTCTATGCCGGGCCTTCATCTCAGCAAGGCTGGATGCTGGGCTTTGCCGCACTGACGCCTGACGAGATTGTGGCAGGATGCGATACATTGCTGCGGCTGCTGCAGCGGGAGGGCTAAAACGGAGGGTTGAACGAGGTAAAGCGGATGGGCTGTAAAACAAAAAGGGCCGGCAAGCCGGCCCTTCAGAGTGCTGACGTAATAATTACGCCTGATATTTACGCATGGTCAGCGTGGCGTTGGTGCCGCCAAAACCAAAGCTGTTAGACATCACGGTAGTCAGCTCTTTTTCCATCGGCTCAGTGACGATGTTCATACCGGTTGCTGCCGCATCAAGCGAGGTGATGTTGATGCTTGGCGCGATAAAGCCATGCTCCAGCATCAGCAGCGAGTAGATCGCTTCCTGCACGCCAGCCGCACCCAGAGAGTGGCCGGTCATCGCTTTCGTTGCTGAGATGTATGGCGTGTTATCGCCAAACACTTCACGAATCGCACCCAGCTCTTTCACATCACCCACCGGGGTAGAGGTTCCGTGGCTGTTCAGATAGTCAATCGGGGTATCGACACCGTGCATCGCCATCTTCATGCAGCGCACTGCGCCTTCACCTGATGGAGCAACCATGTCTGCACCGTCTGAAGTGGCACCATAACCGACGATTTCGGCATAGATATGCGCACCACGTGCCAGCGCATGCTCCAGTTCTTCAACGACGACCATGCCACCGCCACCGGCGATAACAAAGCCGTCGCGCTCATTGTCATAAGTGCGTGACGCTTTTTCTGGCGTGTCGTTGTAACGGGTAGAGAGCGCGCCCATGGCGTCGAACTCACAGGCCATTTCCCAGCACAGCTCTTCGCCGCCGCCCGCAAAAACGATATCCTGTTTGCCAAGCTGGATCTGCTCAACGGCGTTACCGATACAGTGCGCAGAGGTGGCACAGGCGGAGCTAATGGAGTAGTTTACGCCATGAATTTTGAATGGCGTTGCGAGGCAGGCAGAGACGCCAGAGGCCATCGCTTTGGTGACAACATAAGGGCCAACCGCTTTCAGGCCGCGTGGGCTGCGCATTGCGTCAGCACCAAATACCTGGAAACGTGGGGAGCCGCCGCCTGAACCCGCAATCAGACCCACACGTGGGTTGCTCTGATACGCTTCAGCGCTAAGGCCAGAATCTTTAATCGCTTCTTCCATGGAAAGATAAGCATAGATGGACGCATCACTCATAAAGCGCACAACTTTGCGATCGATGAGGCCGGTGGTATCTAATTTAACGTTACCCCAGACGTGACTACGCATGCCGGAATCTTTCATCTCTTCAGAAAAGGTGATGCCAGAGCGTCCTTCACGCAGAGATGACAGCACCTCCTGCTGGTTATTACCAATACTGGAAACGATCCCTAAGCCAGTAATCACAGCACGTTTCATTCAATCTTCCTCATCCACTTCTTCTTAATTGGCATGCACTCTAGCGTACACTTGTACGCCGAACAAGTCCGATCAGCTATTTCCTTTTGTAAATTTGCGTCATGTCACGCGGGTCGCTAGAATCGCGCCACTGCCTGAAAAACGAGCCTTTACCGTGAAATTGACCCCGGTTGAACATGCAAAGCTAAACTGGAATGAACAGGGTACACCTGTTTCCCGAGCGTTTGGCGATGTCTATTTCTCTAATGACAACGGTCTGGAAGAGACACGCTATGTCTTCCTTGGCGGCAACGGTTTTCCCCAGCGTTTTACTGAGCATCCGCGCGATCTGCTGATCGTGGCGGAGAGCGGTTTTGGCACCGGTCTTAATTTCCTGACGCTGTGGCAGGCGTTCGATGCGTTTCAGCGCGAACAGCCCGACGCCACTTTAAAACGTCTGCATTTCATCAGCTTTGAGAAATTTCCGTTAACCCGTGAAGATTTAACTGCGGCGCAGCAGCACTGGCCCGAACTGGCCCCCTGGGCGGAGGCGCTGCAGGCGCAGTGGCCCGCTGCCCTGCCCGGCTGTCAGCGTCTGCTGTTTGATGGCGGCCGCATCACGCTCGACCTGTGGCTGGGCGATATTAACCTGCTGATGGGCCAGCTGGATGAGAGCCTGAATCGTCAGGTGGATGCCTGGTTCCTGGATGGGTTCGCGCCCTCAAAGAACCCGGATATGTGGACGCCGGAGCTGTTTGGCATGATGGCAAAACTGGCGCGGCCGCAGGGGACCTTCGCGACCTTTACGGCCGCAGGTATTGTCCGGCGCGGTCTGCAGCAGGCGGGCTTTGCGGTCATCCGCCGCAAAGGATTTGGTCCGAAGCGCGAAATGCTATGCGGGCCGTTGCAGGATGCGCCTCCGCTGCCCGCCGCGCAGCCCTGGTATCATCGTCAATGTGCGGAGCAGCGTGATGTGGCTCTTATTGGCGGCGGCGTCGCCAGTGCCACCCTGGCGCTGGCGCTGCTGCGTCGCGGCTGGCGGGTAACACTTTATTGCGCCGATGAGGCGCCCGCACTGGGCGCATCCGGCAATCGTCAGGGAGCGCTCTATCCGCTGCTCAATCAGCACGACCCTGCACTTGCCACCTTTTTTCCCTCGGCCTTCAGCTTTGCCCGGCGGCTCTATGATCAATTAACCGTCACCTATGAGCATCACTGGAGCGGTGTGCTGCAGCTGGGCTGGGATGAGAAAAGCCGTAAGAAGATCGATCAGATGCTGGCGATGGACCTGCCTGAAATCATCGCCTGTGGCGTCGATGTGGCAGAAGCTGAAAAACGGGCAAATGTTGAACATGGCTGTGGCGGCATTTTCTATCCGCAAGGCGGCTGGCTCTCACCGGCAGAGCTGACCACCGCGATGCTGGCGCATGGCGAGACCCAGGGATTGCGCATTCACTGGCTGCACCGGGTGAGCGCGCTTTCCCGGGAGGATGATCACTGGACGCTGACGTTCAGCGATCGTCCGGCTGTGCGTCATCCGACCGTCGTACTGGCAAACGGTCATGCGATTGCCGACTTTGCGCAAAGCGCCCCGCTGCCGACCTATCCGGTGGCCGGTCAGGTAAGCCATGTTCCCTCCACGCCGGGCCTCAACGCGCTGCAAACGGTGCTCTGTTACGACGGCTATCTGACGCCTGTCAGCCCGCAGTTTGGTACGCACTGTATCGGGGCCAGCTATCACCGTGGCAATACCGCAACCGCGTATCGGGAAGAGGATCAGCAGCAGAACCGCAGCCGCCTGCTGCATTGCCTGCCTGACAGCAGCTGGGCCGAAACGGTGGATGTCAGTAACGGAGAGGCAAGAATGGGGGTGCGCTGCGCCACCCGGGATCACCTGCCGATGGTGGGCGGCGTGCCGGATTATGCTGCTACGCTGGCGCAGTATGCTGATTTACCGGCACAGCAGGCGGCAGGCGGCGATATCGCTGACGCACCCGATCTTGCGGGCTTGTATCTGTTTGGGGCGCTGGGATCGCGCGGCCTGTGCAGTGCGCCGCTGGCGGCCGAAGTACTGGCAGCTCAGCTGGCGGGCGAGCCGCAGCCTCTGGATGCCAGTACCCTGGCAGCACTCAATCCGAATCGTTACTGGGTGAGGAAATTACTGAAGGGAAAAGCCGTTTAGCGGACGCTAAGGGCGGCACGCCGCCCTGCACCACTACGCGGAGAGCTGGCGTGCCTGAACAAACAGGTTATCCCACATCCCGACCACTAATGCCTGATCGCGCGGCGAAAGTTCTCCGGCAGCAATGGCATTTTGCAAACTGCGGGTCACCTGAATCTGCAGCGCTTCTGGCGTATGTTCGCCCAGTTGCTCCACTTCAGCGACGGCCAGTGTCAGATGCCCGCGCAGATAACCGCTGGCGAACAGCTCATCGTCACTGGCATGCTCGACCATGTCGTCAATCAGGGCCAGAATACGCGCTTCAAATTCTGCGATCATCTCAATTCCTCTTTTAATAATGCCTTTCTGCATCACAGATCGTCCGGCCAGGGAAACTGCGATGCTGTTAATGAAGGCCTGCCATAAAATTCCGCCAGGGCGGTAATAAAACGCGCGGGACGGTCGGGAATGCCCGACGTCAGATAGCTCATGACCTGAGCATGCACTTTACGCTGGAACGCAATGCGATCCGGCTCACAATCCCCGTCGAGATTGTCACAACTCACGTTGAAGGGAAAGCCTGCCGCCGTACAAAACATCCACTCAAGCGCCTGTGGCTTAACTTCCACCGCTTCAAACTGACTCTGGGTCAGCGCATCGCGGCCATCCGGACAGTACCAGTAGCCAAAATCGACCAGTTTGCGGCGCGCTTCACCGGCGATGCACCAGTGAGAGATCTCATGCAGGGCGCTGGCGTAGAAGCCGTGAGCAAAGACCACACGGTTCCACGGCGATTCGGCATCAGCAGGAAGATAGATCGGTTCATCATCGCCTTTAATTAGACGGGTCTGAAATTCATCGCTGAAACAGCGATCAAACAGCGTGATCAGCTGTTCATAATGATGAGTCGGGTTCATGACGGTATCAGGTTTTAGGTTACGATTGCAGCGTGGCAAGCCAGGCCATAACGGCGCTGCCATGGCTGTCCCACAGTAATTTAATGCTCATGACGGCAGACACAATCACCACCATCGGGCGGATCAGCTTCTGTCCGCGGCTCAGCACCAGTCTTGCGCCCAGACGCGCGCCGCAGAAAGCGCCGAGCATCATGATCAGGCCGGTTCCCCACACTACTTTGCCGCCGAACATAAAGAACAGCAGGCTGCCGAGGTTCGAGGTGAAGTTGAGGACCTTGGCATGGGCGGTCGCTTTGGCAAGGTTGTAGCCGCAGAGCGTGACGAAAGCCAGCGCATAAAAAGATCCTGCACCCGGTCCGAAAAATCCGTCATAGAATCCCACAGCCCCGCCGCCGACCAGGGCAAAGGCCAGACCATGCAGACGGCGCGCGCGATCCACTTCGCCGAGGCGCGGCATCAGCAGGAACCACAGACCGATAGCGATTAAAAACAGCGGCAGCATCTGGCGCAGGAAATCCGCCTGCAGGCGCTGAATCAGTATCGCGCCCAGCACAGAACCCAGCAGCGTCATGGCAATGTTCAGCCACTGTTCATTCAGATTGACCGCACCACGCCGGATAAAGTAGAGACTGGCGGAAAACGATCCACCGACCGATTGCAGTTTATTGGTCGCCAGCGCCTGGGCCGGAGAGAGGCCCGCCGCCAGCAACGAAGGTACCGTAAGTAATCCCCCGCCACCCGCGATTGAATCAATAAAACCGGCGAGCATGGCGATTAAAAACAGCAGCCCGACGAGCAGCGGGCTGACCACAAACCAATCCATGGAATCCCTTACAGTAGATGTTTATCCAGCAGGGCCTGACAGGCAGGCGGTAATGGCGGCGGCTCACGTTTAACCGGCGCGCCCGAACCAGGCTGTTTCGGCAGGAACCAGCTCTGCAGCTCTGCGCCACAGCCATCGCCAGCAGGCGGTGCAGGCTGATCTTCACAGCCGATACTGCCCGCCGGGCAGCGCAGGCGCACATGCATATGGGCACGGTGAGCAAACCACGGGCGCACTTTACGCAGCCAGTCACGATCGTTACCCGCATCGGCACAAAGCTGCTTTTTAATCGCCGGATTGACGAAGATCCGTGTCACATCATCATCTTTGGCGGCCAGTTTAATCAGGCTATCAATTTCTGGCTGCCAGTGACGCGCAATCACATTTTTGTCACCCGGCCCGACCAGATCGAGCGGCTGCGGCTTCAGCAGTTGCTGGGCGCTCCAGCGGGTTTTCGGCAGTTGCAGCCAGATATCGACATCCAGTCCGGTCTGATGGCTGGCGTGACCACTGCTGAAACGTCCGCCTGCTGCCATGCCCATGTCACCAATCAGCACGTTGCCCAGTTGCAGGTTATGCACCTGCGTACTGAGACGCTGAATAAACTGAATCAGATCGGGATGACCAAAGTAGCGCCGCTGATCCTGACGCATCACCTGATAGTGCGGTGAATTCAGCGGCAGCGCCTCGGCGCCAACAATACAGCCGTTGGCAAAGCCGCCGATTGACTGCGGTGCACCGGTAATCGGCTGCTGGATGCGTTGCCACGGCGTCGCCGCCAGGCTGGAGGCGCTGATCAACAGCGCACTCAGGGTAAGCAGAAGAGCCTTCATGGCATCACCAGCGCGGTACGGAGCTGTTAACGTCACCGTTCTGCGCCCGCTGGCGCAGCAGATGATCCATCAGGACGATCGCCATCATCGCCTCGGCGATCGGCACTGCGCGGATCCCGACGCAGGGATCGTGGCGGCCTTTGGTGATCATCTCCACTTCTTCGCCGTCGCGGGTAATGGTTTTACCCGGCACGGTGATGCTGGAGGTTGGTTTCATCGCCAGATTGGCGCTGATGGTCTGGCCGCTGCTGATGCCGCCCAGAATCCCCCCGGCGTGGTTGCTCTGGAAACCATCGTGGCGGATCTCGTCGCGATGCTGGCTGCCGCGCTGGTTAACCACCGCAAAGCCGTCGCCGATTTCAACGCCTTTAACGGCATTGATGCTCATCAGCGCATGTGCCAGATCGGCATCCAGTCGGTCAAATACCGGCTCGCCCAGGCCTGGCGGCACGTGATCTGCCATGACCGTGACTTTAGCGCCAATAGAGTCGCCCTCTTTTTTCAGGCCGCGCATCAGTTCATCCAGCGCCTCCAGCTTGTCCGCATCCGGGCAGAAGAACGGATTCTCTTCCACGATGCTCCAGTCTTTCAGCTCACAGGCGATGTCACCAATCTGTGACAGATAGCCGCGCACCACCACACCGTGTTTCATCTGCAGGTATTTCTTGGCTATCGCACCGGCCGCCACGCGCATCGCGGTTTCGCGCGCCGACGAGCGGCCACCGCCACGATAGTCACGCTGACCATATTTCTGCTCATAGGTGTAATCAGCATGGCCCGGCCGGAAGAGATCTTTGATAGCGCCGTAATCCTGCGAACGCTGATCGGTGTTCTCAATCAGCAGGCCAATCGAGGTGCCGGTGGTCACCCCCTCAAACACACCGGACAAAATTTTCACCTGATCCGGCTCGCGGCGCTGCGTGGTATAGCGCGATGTGCCAGGGCGGCGGCGATCAAGATCATGCTGAATATCCGCTTCGGTCAGCGGAATGCCTGGCGGCACGCCGTCAACGATACAGCCCAGCGCAAGCCCATGGGACTCGCCAAAGGTCGTTACTCGAAAAAATTGCCCGATGCTGTTTCCGGCCATGCTATTTCCTTCTCAGGGTTCCGCGGGCGATGCTTCGCCCCATTTTTAGTCTTTGTAAAAAGAGAAATGGTGTTGTGCGTCGACAATCTGCTGGCGCGTCAGCGTAAAGACGCCGTCACCGCCGTTGTCGAATTCCAGCCAGGTAAAGGGCACATCGGGATACTGCTCGATCATGTGCACCATACTGTTACCCACTTCGCAGACCAGGACGCCCTGCTCGCTGAGATAATCCGGTGCACAGGCCAGAATGCGACGCACCAGCTTCAGGCCGTCGCTGCCTGCCGCCAGCCCCAGCTCTGGTTCGTGGCGATATTCGTTCGGCAGATCATCCATATCTTCCGCATCAACATACGGTGGATTGGTGACGATCAGATCATATTTCAGCGGTGGCAATTCGCGGAACAGGTCAGCGCGAATCGGCGTAACCTGATGAATCAGGCCATGTTCTTCAATGTTCTGCTCAGCAACCGCCAGCGCACCGGTGGAGATATCCACCGCGTCCACTTCCGCTTCCGGGAAGGCATAGGCGCAGGCAATCGCGATGCAGCCGCTGCCGGTACACATATCCAGAATATGATGGGGTGGCGAGCTGACCAGACCGGCAAAGCGGTTCTCAATCAGTTCGCCAATCGGTGAACGCGGCACCAGCACGCGCTCATCAACAAAGAACTCGTGGCCGCAGAACCAGGCTTTATTGGTCAGATAGGCGACCGGAATGCGCTCGTTAACGCGACGAATGACGCGCTCAACGATCAGAAGACGTTCGCTGGCGGTCAGACGCGCATTGCGCATATCTTCAGGAATATCCAGCGGCAGCCAGAGTGACGGCAGGACCAGTTGAACGGCTTCGTCCCAGGGATTGTCTGTGCCATGTCCGTACCAGATTCCGGCAGCGGAAAAGCGGCTGACCGCCCAGCGCAGCATGTCCTGAATGGTGTGCAGTTCGTTCACTGCCTCATCGACGAAAATTTTGTCCACGTAGCCCTCCGCAGGCCTTTTGCTAAATCGGCCAGTAGTGTGCCATGAAGCCGGGGAGAATTCAGCGCAGCGAGGTGAAAAAGCTGACATTTAATGACGCTTAACGGTAAGGTATCGGCTCTGCTGTGTGACAGCCTTTTCTGATATGACTGACCTGCCATGAGTAAAAAAACACCACTAAGCCCGGATGACCAGGCGCTGTTTCGCCAGTTGATGACGGGTACACGCCAGTTAAAACAGGACACGTTTGTCCACAAAGCGCCGGTTAAAACCCGCCACATCCCGGTAAAACGTCTGCTTTCAGAGCAGGCGGACAACAGTCATTACTTTTCGGATGAGTTTCAGCCACTGCTCTCAACGGAAGGTGCCACCCGTTACGTGCGCGCCGATGTCAGCCATTTTGAGCTGAAAAAATTACGTCGTGGCGACTATACGCCGGAGATTTTCCTCGATCTGCACGGCTTAACGCAGCAGCAGGCCAAGCAGGAACTGGGGGCACTGATCGCCGCCTGCCGCCGTGAACATCTGTTCTGCGCCAGCGTCATGACCGGTCATGGAAAGCATATTCTGAAGCAGCAGACGCCGCTGTGGCTGGCCCAGCATCCGTGGGTGATGGCTTTTCATCAGGCACCCAAAATGTTCGGCGGTGACGCCGCGCTGCTGGTTTTGATTGAGATTGAGGAGTGGCAACCGCCTGAATTGCCCTGAGAGGGGCCGGAATGATCGGCCCACAGACGTCAGATTGCTTTAGCCAGCTTTTTGGGACTGACCTGCCACAGCAGTTTACCGGCACTCGCTGCGGGATCGAATTCCACGCAGGCAATAGCGGAAGTGGCAAACATTGGCGGTGCTTCCTGCGGGCACAGTTCAGAGACTAAATACCCCACCAACGGTAAATGTGAGATCACCAGAGCCGATTTCACGCCTTCATTCGCCAGGGCCTGCAGATAACACCCGACCATCTCCGGATCGCCGCCCGGCGTTAATTCCGGCAGAACGTCCTGGCTTTCTGGCAGGGGAAAGGCTTCACGCACGGTCGCGAGCGTTTGCTGCGCGCGTAAATAGGGACTCACCAGGACACGCTCAATGTCCGGCGTCTGGCTGTTAAGCCAGTTGGCCATCTGACGTGATTCATTGCAGCCACATAAGGTTAAAGGCCTGACTGAATCACTGGCTGCTTCCAGAGCCGCATCGCCGTGACGCATGATAAAAACTTGCATAAAGCACCGCTGTTGTTTGTCGACATCGCCCGACGCGTAGCGCCTGACTCTTCACTCTGCGAATGAACGCTGTGTTTTACCCTAATGGCTTTAGTATAGTCAACCGGTTGTTTATTAAATAAGCACTTCTCAGAATCATGCTGCGCCGCACACTCTGGCGGCGCTTTTCTAAGCCGCTGAATCGGATTGGTTATTCCATTTTCAGCAGAAATGTAAAATTTCGTCTATTTTGCAGCCGCCTGAATCAGCGCCTCACAGGGTATGAATCGTTCGCCATGCTGCTGCGCAAGCCGGGTTAATCTGTTGACCACGTCCGTCGCGCCCAGTTTGTCCATGTAGTGGAACGGGCCGCCTAAGAAAGGCGGAAAGCCGATGCCAAACACCGCACCGATATCCCCATCGCGGGCGCAGCGAACCACCTGCTCATCAAGACAGCGAGCCGCTTCGTTCAGCATCATCATCACGCAGCGTTCAGCAATCTGCGCTTCACTCTGCCTGGCCTGCGGCGAGACTTTCAGCAACGTATACAGCGAAGCGTCCGGTTTTTTACGCTGCCAGCGCGGCTGGTCATAGCGATAAAAGCCTTTGCTGTTTTTACGTCCCTTGCGGCCATCTTTCAGCACCGCATCAAAAGCGGCTGGCGCGGCAAAGCGTTCACCATAAGCCTGATACAGGATGGGACTGATTTTGCTGCCAACGTCGATACCGACCTCATCCAGCAGCTGAATCGGGCCGACCGGGAAACCAAACTTCACCAGCGCCCGATCAATATGGTCAATCGGTTCGCCCTCCAGCAGGCAGCGCATCGCTTCATTTATATAGGGCGTCAGGATACGGTTAACATAGAAGCCAGGCTTGTCCGCCACCACAATCGGGGTTTTACCCTGGTTGCGCGCCAGCGCCACAATCGTCACCAGCGTCGCGGTAGAGGTATTGAGATGAGGAATCACCTCCACCAGCGGCATTTTCTCTACCGGACTGAAATAGTGCAGCCCGATGACATTCTCAGGACGCTGGGCGCCGGCGGCAATCGCCTCAATCGGCAGCGAAGAGGTATTTGAGGCAAACAGCGTATGCGGCTGACAGTGTGCCTCCACTTCGCTGACCATCTGCTGCTTCAGGGCTAAATCTTCGAATACGGCTTCAATTACCACGTCGCGCTGTGAGAAGCCCTGATAATCGATGCCGCCCGTGATACGTGCCATCTGCTGCTGATGCTGTGCCGGAGTGAGCTGGCGCCGTTTAACCTTTTTGCTCAGCAGTTCCCAGCTGGTTTTCAGCGCATGGTTCACCCCTTCCAGGCTGATATCTTTAATGCGTACCGGCAACCCGGCGTTGATTGCAGTGACGCTGGCGATGCCGCCGCCCATCAGGCCGCCGCCGAGGATACCAACACGCTTAACGGTGCCGGGTTCCGCTTCACCGCCCCGCTCCTTTTTCATAGCCGTAGTCGCGAAAAAGATCCCGCGCAGCGCAACAGATTCTGGCGTCATCGCCAGCTCACCAAAAGCGCGTGCTTCAGCCTCATGTCCGGCCCGACTTCCCTGCTCCAGCCCGATGCGCACCACCTCAATAATGCGTTTTGCTGCCGGATAGTTACCCTGCGTTTTGGCTGCGGTCTGTCGGGTCGCCAGCGCAAACAGCGCCTGACGGCCAACCGGACCATGCAGCAGACGATCGCGCAGCGGCAGCGTTCGTCCACTAACCTTGCCCTTTTTCACCCGGGCAATGGCGGTCTCCAGCAGAATCGCATGCGGCACCGCGTCATCGACCACGCCCAGCTTACGGGCCTGTTTCGCCCGCAGGGCTTTGCCGGTCAGAATCAGTGGCAGCGCCTGCTGCACGCCGATTAAGCGTGGCAGCCGCTGAGTGCCGCCAGAGCCTGGCAGTAAGCCGAGTTGCACTTCCGGCAAACCGAGGCGGGTTTTATCATCCAGCGAGCAGATACGGGCATCACAGGCCAGCGCCAGTTCCAGTCCGCCGCCGAGGCAGGCGCCGTGGATCGCCGCGACCACCGGGAACGGCAGCGCGTCGAGCGCAGCCATCACTTCCTGGCCCTGTTTTGCCAGCGCTTCGGCTTCCTGCGCGCTCTTACAGCGGTCAATCATGCTGATGTCTGCGCCCGCGATGAAGTTGTCCGCTTTGCCGGAAATCAACACCAGGCCAGCCAGTTGCGGATCGCGCCGCGCTTCCGCAATGATGGCGGTGATCTGCCCGGCAAATTCCGCTTTCAGGGTGTTCATCTTTTCACCAGGGACATCGATCGTAATGATGCCGACGTGATCCAGTCGCATCTTCAGATGAAACGCATTCTGCTCCATTATTCGGCCTCCAGAATCATTGCCGCACCCAGGCCGCCTGCCGCGCAGGCCGTGACCAGTCCTAACCCGCCACCACGACGGCGTAATTCATTCAGCGTCTGGGTGATCATGCGCGCACCCGTGGCGGCAAAAGGATGACCATAGGCGATCGATCCGCCCAGCACGTTAAAGCGCTCTTCATTCACTTCGCCCAGCGCGTGTGGGCGATTCAGCACTTCACGGGCAAAGCGCTCGTCGCGAAACATGTGCAGGTTGCTCAGCGTCTGGGCAGCAAAAGCTTCATGCATATCGATCAGCGTCAGATCGGGCAGGGTTATGCCGGCGCGATCCAGTGCCAGTGGTGAAGCGTATGCCGGGCCCAGCAGCATATCCTGCTGCACACCAATGGCGGTAAAGGCGTAGCTGCGCAGATAGCCCAGCGGCCTGATGCCCAGTTCACGGGCGCGGCCCTCGCGCATCAGAATCACTGCCGCCGCGCCGTCGGTGAGAGGCGTGCTGTTAGCCGCGGTGACGCTGCCGTGCTGGCGATCAAATGCCGGACGCAGTCGGGCGTAATCCTCCGCTTTGGCGTTCATCCGCACGTTATTGTCCTGATCGATGGCGCTTTTCCACGGCGGCACAAAGGCTGCCATGACTTCCTGATTCAGTACCCCGGATTGCCAGGCCCTTGCGGCATGCTGATGGGATCGCAGCGCCAGCGCATCCTGTGCTTCGCGCGTGATGCCGTGACTCTTAGCCATCTGCTCCGCAGTGTCGCCCATGCGCAGGCCGGTCGAATACTCCGCCACTGCGGGCGGGACCGGCAGCAGATCACGCGGGCGCAGACGCCGCAGGATGTGCAGTTTTTGACCGAAGCTGCGGGCTTTATTGAGATCCACCAGCGCGCGGGCCAGCGTTTTACTGACCCCAATCGGCAACACCGACGAAGAGTCTGCGCCACCGGCAATACCGGCAGAGATGGTGCCCGCCAGCAGACTTTCTGCCACATTCGCTACCGCCTGAAAGCTGGTGGCGCAGGCACGGCTGACGCTGTAGGCATCGGTATGCACACTCAACCCGCTGCTTAATACAATTTCACGCGCAATGTTCGGCGCTTCCGGCATCTGCACCACCTGCCCAAAGACCAGTTGCTCGATCACCTCAGCCGGCAGTTCACTGCGCGCCATTAATTCGCTGACCACCATGCGTCCCAGCTCAATGGCGGGAATGCCATGGAAGCCGGTCGCCTGGCGTAAGAAAGGGGTGCGTAATCCGTGGGTTATTGCGATGCGTTCACCATCACGCGTCAGCAGCGGCTGCGCTTTGCTCATTGTTCTCACCTGTGGCTGGGACTGTGGCATCATTGCCTGAAGAGGTCTGACCTGATCAGTGTTAACCACAAGCGGGTGAGCCGCCAATATCGGAAGGGAAAAAGTGCGAAGGGAAACACGAAAATGAAAAACGCCGCAGTGACGCGGCGTAATGGGACTTAACGCAAACCGAGCTGAAAAATCATGGTTTCAGCCTGGCAACTGAAGGTGAAATCGATATCCAGCTGCACTCCCTGATCCACTTCGCTGAAGCGCGATTCAATCAGACAGGGTTCTGATTCAACCTCGCGGGCACGTTCGGTCAGTTGCGCTAATTTCGCTTCCGCATCGGCACGCTGAGCAAACCATTCTGACCAGCTGGCGGTGCAATCGGTGTTATCCATTACCGTGCCGACATCAACACAACAACAGGCTGCGGTTTCGGTCGCACTGCATTTTTTAATGGCATCAGTCATTTCATTCTCCAGACCAGCAATTGCATAGGTTGAGCGATTTTATGGACGAAATCTTACCTGCTCGCTGAAAGATGCGCCACGCACCTGTTGCTAAGTGACGAATATCACAATAAAAATTGATCCAGAACAAACTGGAATGGTTATGCTGTCCAGAATCAGGGGCTTTTTGTTATGCAGATCGAATTTTAAGCGATCAAACCTGAAATATTTAAAAAACAATATTGCAACATGCACACAGGTCGGACCTATACTCTCCGCACTGGTCTGATATGTGCGCTTTACATCAGTCCCTACAATCCGCCGTCCTTTGTTACGCGACGTTATAGCGTTAAATAATAATTCACATGAGGTTGTGGTCATGAACCATAAAAACCTGTTTGCAAAGTCAGCCGTGGCGGCTGCAGTGGCGCTTGTCTCTTCCCACGTTTACGCTGCTGGGTTTCAGTTAAATGAATTCTCTTCGATTGGTTTAGGTCGCGCATATTCAGGCGAAGGGGCAATGGGTGATACCGCGGCGTCTGCCAGCCGTAACCCGGCGACAATGGCGTTAATGGATCGCCCGGAATTTTCTATCGGGGCTGTCTATATTGCGCCGGATGTAAATATCAGTGGTCGCAGTCCCAGTGGCCGCAGCCTGGATGCGAATAATATTGCCCCTAATCAGTGGGTACCCAATATTCATTACGTCCAGCCCATCAACGATCAGTGGTGGATTGGCGCATCTGCAACCTCAAACTACGGCTTAGCAACAGAGTTTAATAATGGCTACACCGCTGGCGGTTACGGCGGTAAAACTGACCTGATGACCGGCAATTTAAATCTCAGCACTGCTTATCGCTTTAATGAACATTTTAGTGCAGGCATCGGTTTTGATGCGGTTTACGCTAAAGCCAAAATTGAGCGTTATGCCGGTGAGTCAGGCGCGAGGCTGGGGGTTCCGGCTGATACGCAGGTTGCCCATCTGAAAGGCGATGAGTGGGGTTACGGCTGGAATGCTGGCATCCTGTATGAAGTGGATGAAAATAACCGCTTCGGCTTTACCTATCGTTCAGAAGTGAAAGTCGACTTTGATGGCGATTACAAAAGTAATCTCTCATCCCGGCTGAATGCGGTGAATAATCCGGAAGTGTCAGGCGTACCTTTTGGCACCAACGGCACCACCGTTCCAGGCGCGTTAACGCTTAATCTGCCAGAGATGTGGGAAGTGTCAGGCTGGCATAAAGTGGCACCGCAGTGGGCCGTTCACTACAGCATGGCTTACACCAGCTGGAGCCAGTTCCAGGAGCTGAAAGCCACTGGCTCTAACGGCCAGACGCTGTTCTATAAAGATGAAAGCTTCCACGATGCCTACCGTATTGCACTGGGCACAACCTATTCCTACGACAAGAACTGGACCTTCCGTACCGGTATTGCGTTTGATGACAGCCCGGTTCCGGCCGATAAGCGCTCTATCTCCATCCCGGACCAGGATCGTTTATGGCTGAGTGCCGGTACTTCTTATGCCTTTAACGATGATGCCTCGGTGGATTTAGGCATCTCTTATATGCACGGACAGAAAGTCACGGTGAAAGAAGGTCCTTATACCTTTACCTCTGAAGGCAAGGCCTGGCTCTACGGCGCGAACTTTAACTATAAGTTCTGACTGGATGGTACGAACAAAAAGGGCGACTCTGGTGAGTCGCCCTTTTTTGTGGCCGTGGATTGCTTAATGGCTCAGGGAGCATACGCCCTGCCCAAAGAGGCATAAACCGCCATCCCTGGCGGCGCAGCGCGGGCGATTACTCGGCGTCAATATCCTTCAGGTCATCCTGAATCGCAGCCGCGTTAGGATTATCTTCCGGCTTGAGCTTGCCGCCGCGCGCCAGGAAGTCATGACGCTGGAAGTAAGCATTACGGATAAAGGCGTACGGATCGCTCTGCTGTTTCAGGATTGCATCAGAGTCCAGCAGCTGCGCGCGAGTCTCAATCCCTTCAAGCGTCCATTTACCAATCGACATTGGCCAGGTCAGCCAGCCAAGGATCGGATAAAGCGTATCAACGTAGTCGCCGCCATCCTGACGCACCGTAAAGCTGCCGTAAGCAGGCAACTCAACATAAGGCCCGTAGCCGACGCCATAGTGACCGAGCGTAGTACCGAAACGGTGCGGCTCTTCACGCGCCAGTTCCGGATTCGCTTTACCGGCAACATCAATGAAGCCGCCCAGTCCCAGCACGCTGTTCAGGAAGAAACGGGTGAAGTGAATACCTGCATCACGTCCGTTACCGATCAGGATGGCGTTGACCATGCTGGCAGGTTCTTCCAGGTTGCCGAGGAAATTGCTCAGGCCGGTACGTGCCGGCACCGGCACATAATCACGCCAGGCCACAGCGACCGGACGCAATACATACGGATCCAGCACGTTGTAGTTAAAGTTAAACATCGTGCGGTTAAAGCCTTCGAAAGGATCGCTGCGCTGAGCAGGATCGCTATTCGCCGGCTTTGAACTGGCACAACCTACCAGAAGGACGCTGGCGACAGCCAGGCTGGTCAGGCGATAATTCATTCCAATCTCCCTGTGCGGATGAAAAAGGTCTACCCATCGTTCAGGTCACAGCCCGGTATCGAATCGACTTACCCGATGAGCATAGCTGACTTTGTGCCAGAGGCAGCAGGCAATGGCACGCATCATCCTGAACGCGGTCAGTTGATGCGTTCAGGGAAGCTGCTGATTAATCTCTACCGCGATCGGCTGATGCCCATCCCAGGGCGTCACTGCGCTCAGGCCCAGCCAGTCACCCGGCCGGGGATTGGCGCTGCCATCGCGGGAGATTCGCACCCGGACCTCGACCTGATGCTGCGCCGAAAGCAGGCGATCCGGCATCATGGCGTTGCTGTCATCCAGCGTCAGCGACAGCGGGAAGTGACTGAGCGGCATCCGCTTAACAGCCACCGGCACCGGTGAAGCACCGTCAGAAACCGAAATATACAACACTCCGTCCTGCGGTAACATTTTTTCTGCCTTAGGTGCCAGCGTCACGGTCAGCGCCAGTTGACGACTCTGTTGCCCGGCGGCACTTCTGGCCTTTTCGATGCTGCGGGCGATCATAGCGTGTCGCGAATCACCGGCCGGCAACAGACCCAGCAGGGTCTGCCATGCGTCGATAGCCTGATCATATTGCTGCTGTCCGTAAGCATTAAATGCCAGCAGGCTCAGCGTACGCAGGTTTTGCGGATCCGCTTTTAGCAATGCCTGCAGCAGCAGTGACGCCTGACGGTTATCCTGCGGATCAGGAGATCGCGTCAGGACTTCGGCATAATCCTGTTTTAGCGCCAGATCGTTGGGAGCAAGCTGTAGCGCATGCTCAAATGCCTGGCTGGCGATATCGGCATTATTCAGCACCATGCCGAGCCGTCCCAGCATCGTCCAGTCAGCCAGATTATCCGGTTCCGTTTGCAACGCGGTACGCAATCCGAGCTGTAAACGCGCCAGCTCCTCCATGCTCAGCGGTTTAGCGCCAGGATCCATCAGTCGGGCACGCAGCTCAGGATACGCCTGCTGCACCTGCTTCCAGCCCGTGAGCTGTGCCAGGCCACCGGTTTTCAGGTAAGTCCCCAGCGATACCCCAATCAGCACGATCAGGCCTGGCAGCAAAATCCAGCGGCTGCTGCTGTGTGACTTCATCGTCTGTGCCGGCGGAATATCCGCCAGCAGTGTCTGCTGTAACTCCCGTTCCATCAGCGGACGCTCAGCGACGACGCCCTGATCTTCATCCTGCGCCAGCTCATCTATCCGCTGGTGGTAGAAGCGCTGATTAAGGCGATCGCGATCGCCTGTGCTGGCCTGACGTTGCCGCCAGCCCGCCGCCATAAACAGCGTACAGGCCGCCAGCAGTAACAGAAAAAGGGTGATCCAAAATGCACTCATTACGGCTTCCTGTCTGACTTCAGTAGCGCATTAAGACGCTGTTGCTCATCTTCATCCAGCTCACTGCGGGTTTTTCGCTGACGGCTGCGCAGGATAATCACCGCGCCGCCCAGCAGCGCAAACAGCGCCGGACCAGCCCACAAAACCAGGGTTGAGGGCGTGACCGGTGGCGAATAGCTGACGAAGTTGCCGTAACGCGCCACCATATAGTCGATGATCTGCTGGCGACTCTGGCCCTGTTTCATCAGCTGATAGACTTTCATCCGCATATCGGCGGCAATCATGGCATTTGAGTCGGCGATGCTGTTGTTCTGGCACTTCGGACAGCGCAGTGAAGCGGTCAGGTCGCGGTATTGTTCTTCCTGGGCCACCGAGTCAAATTGCAGCGTGTCGATGCTTGCCCACAAGTTGATACTGAACAGCAAGCCGCAGAGCAGTAACAGCGTTCTCATGATCCCGCCTCCGCGCTGTATTTCACCCACAAGGGTTTCACTTCCTGATCCCAGACGCGCGCATTGAGATCGCCCGCGTGGCGATAACGGATGATCCCTTTACCGTCGATCAGAAAGGTTTCCGGCGCGCCATAGACGCCGAGATCCAGTCCCAGCATGCCGTTGCCATCATAGAGGCTAAGCGCGTAGGGGTTACCCAGCGTATTCAGCCAGTTAACCGCCTTGTGACGATCGTCTTTGTAGTTCAGCCCGACGACGCGAATGCCCCGCTCCGCCAGCGTATTCAGATACTGATGCTCGGCGCGACAGGTCGGACACCAGGTCGCCCAGACGTTCAGCAATATCGGTTTACCATCTGTCAGCACGCGCTGGTCGTAGGTTTTGCCTGGCTGATCGAGTGCTTCCAGCCGGAACAGCGGCACAGGCTTGCCGATCAGAGCGGATTCGAGACGGGTCGGATCGTCGCCATCGGCATTACGTGTCAGCTGCCACAGCAGCGCCGCCGCCAGCAACAGAAACAGCATCAGGGGAATAAACAGGATTTTCTTGTTCATGTCCGCTCCTCAATTCCCGCTTTTTTGCGCGAACGATAACGGGGATCAAACAGGCAGAACAGCCCACCCAGCGCCATCAGCGCGCCACCGAACCAGATCCAGCGGACAAAGGGTTTGTAGTAGATGCGCACGGCCCAGCCGCCATCCTCCAGCTCTTCACCCAGCGCCGCATAGAGATCGCGGCTGAAACCCCCATCAATCGCCGCTTCGGTCATCATGGTGCGGGCGGCCGTATAAAAGCGTTTCTCTGCCTGCAGCGTCGCTTCATGTTTGCCGTTGCGCGTGACATCGATGATGCCCATGCCACCGCTGTAGTTAGGCCCCTGCAGATTCTGCACGCCGCGGAAGACAAAGTGATAGTGATGAATATCGATGCTATCACCCGCCTTCATCCGCACATCGCGTTCCACGCTGTACTGGGTGCTGAATGCAATACCGATCACCGTCACCCCCACCCCAAGATGGCCCAGTACCATGCCCCAGTGACTGCGCGACAGGTGACGTAAACCGGCAAAGAACGGATGACGGTGAGTGGCGCGTTCATGCAGTTCCAGCAGCGTCAGCACGATAATCCAGAGTGACATCAGCAGGCCAACCACGGTCATCGCCTCAATGCGATCCTGCAGCCACCAGGGAATGATGACGGAACAGGCCAGGGTCACGATCAGCGCCAGCGCCAGCCGCTTTGCCAGCTTCTGCGGCTCATCGCGACGCCAGCGCACCAGCGGCCCGATCCCCATCAGTAGCGCAAACGGCGCCATCAGCCAGCTGAACATGTTGTTGAAGAACGGCTCACCGACCGAAATGCTGCCCAGGCCCAGTTGCTTGTGCACCAGCGGCAACAACGTGCCGAGCAGCACCACCAGCATCGCGGCAATCAGCAGCACGTTATTACCCAGCAAAAACGATTCGCGCGACCAGGTTTCATTCTGCACCCGGCCACGTACCTGCCCGCCTTTAATCGCGTAGAGCAGGAGCGAACTGCCGATAACAATCACCAGAAACGCGAGGATAAACATCCCGCGTGCCGGATCCGAGGCGAAGGAATGCACCGACACCAGCACCCCGGATCGCACCAGGAACGTCCCCAGCAGGCTCAGCGAAAACGCGGTAATCGCCAGCAGCACGGTCCAGGCCTTAAAGGTGCCTCGCTTTTCCGTGACCGCCAGCGAGTGCATCAGGGCGGTACCTGCCAGCCACGGCATAAACGACGCATTTTCAACCGGGTCCCAGAACCACCAGCCGCCCCAGCCCAGCTCGTAATAGGCCCAGGCCGAGCCAAGGACAATACCAATCGTCAGAAAGACCCAGGCCGCCGTGGTCCAGGGACGCGACCAGCGCGCCCAGGCCGTATCCAGCCGTCCGGCCATCAGCGAGGCGATAGCAAAGGCAAACGCCACCGAAAAGCCGACATAGCCCATATAGAGCAGCGGCGGATGGAAGATCAGGCCGATATCCTGCAGCATCGGATTCAGGTCATGCCCGTCTATCGGAAAGTCCGGCAGCGTGCGGCCAAACGGATTCGAGGTCAGCAGGATAAACAGCAGGAAGCCGAGATTGATCATGCCCATGACCGCCAGAACGCGTGCCAGCGCATCCTGTGGCATACCGCGACTGAATATCGCCACCGCTAATGTCCAGGTGCTGAGCAGCAACACCCACAGCAGCAGCGATCCTTCATGCGCGCCCCAGGTGGCAGCAATGCGATAGTAAACCGGCAGCAGGCTGTTGGAGTTTGTAACGACATAGGCAACGGTGAAATCGTTGCTGATAAAGGCCCAGACCAGCAGCGCGAAAGCCGCCGCGATGCAGATAAACAGACCGCAGGCCAGCGGACGTGCCATTGCCATCAGGCGGGCATCCTGGCGCACTGCGCCCCATAGCGGATAGCTGCTCAGCAGCAGGGAGAGCCCCAGCGCCAGGCAGAGCAGAAAAGTACCAATCTCGGGCATCATAATGATTTATTTCCCGCCTGATACAGCGACTGGGGGCCGGTGTGATTACTCTTCATCGCGTCTTCAATCTCCGGCGGCGTATATTTCTCATCATGTTTCGCCAGGACTTCTTTGGCGATCACCTGGTTGCCCGCCGCCAGCACGCCCTGCGCGACGACGCCCTGCCCTTCACGGAACAGATCCGGCAGGATGCCTTCAAAACTGACGCTGACCACGCCGCGGGCATCATAAAGTTTGAACGACACGGCAAGCGTATTCGGATCGCGCCGGACGCTGCCGGGCATCACCATGCCGCCGACGCGCAGCCGCTGGCCCGCTTCGGGCTTCTCGTGCGCCTCGCCTTTGCCGTAAAGGATTTCACCTGGGGTATAGAACAGATCGATGTTTGAGCGCAGCGCATACATCACCAGCGCGGTGGCCAGGCCGAGGCCGAGCAGAATCGCCACTGCCGCATAGAGGCGGTTGCGTCGACGGGTATTCACAATGTCTCTCCTGCCGCTTCAGCCGCGGCTTTTTTAGATTTCGCTGCCCGGATGCGGCGTTCCCGCGCGTCGCGCTGGCGGATCTCAGCCAGCAGGCGGCGGCGCAGCAACAGGGTATGCAGCGTCAGCCCGACAAGCGGAATCAGCGTGCAGGCAACTGCCAGCCAGACATAGAAGGCGTAGCCCCCCATCTCAAAGAAGGCGTGCCAGGAGGAAAAGGCGGGTGTCATGCCTGCTCTCCCCGCTTCGCCACATCAATCGCCCAGGGACGGTGACGTTCGGTTAACAGAATCAGGTTGCGCAGCCGCATCAGGGTCAGCGTGATAAACACCAGCAGATAACCGATGATTGCCCAGCGCAGCGGCGTTCGCATCACTGGCGCAATCGCCTGCTGGAGAATGCCCGACGACCCCTGATGCAGGGTATTCCACCACTGCACTGAGAAGTGAATGATCGGCAGATTAACTACGCCGACCAGAATGAGAACACCCGCGGCCCGCCCTGCGGTGCGGCGGTCATCAAAAGCGTGCCAGAGCGCAATCACGCCCATATAGAGGAACAGCAGCACCAACTCCGAAGTGAGGCGCGCATCCCAGATCCACCAGGTCCCCCACATCGGCTTGCCCCATGCGGATCCGGTGACCAGCGCAATAAAGGTAAAGACCGCGCCCACCGGTGCCATGGCGGCGGAAACCAGATCGGCCATTTTCATCTGCCACACCAGGCCGATAAAGGCGGCGATGGCCATCGAGGCATAAATGCCCATCGACCACATCGCGGCGGGCACATGAATGTACATGATGCGGAAACTGTCGCCCTGCTGATAGTCAGCGGGAGCAAATCCAAAGCCCCAGGCCCAGCCCAGCAGCAACGCCGCCAGCCCTAAGATGGCGAACCACGGCACCAGTCGCCCCGAAAACTGATAGAGCCGTTCGGGCCTGGCCAGCTGATGTAACGCTTTCCACATATCAAATGCTCACATTAACGATAAAAGAGTGTTGCCGCGTCTTTTACGCGCGGTTATTTCAACGGCTGTTATTGCAAAGTAATTCTTAGCGCTGCCGCCGTGGCAAACGGGGAGAGCGTGGCGCTGCCCAGCAGCATCGCGCCGAGAATCGCCAGATAGCCATTAATCGGTAACCCCTGACTGGCCGCCTCCATCGCCGCACTGGCGAAGATCAAAACCGGAATGGCCAGCGGCAGCACCAGCAGGCTAAGCAGTACGCCACCGCGCCGTAAACCCACCGTGAGACCTACACCAATGGCACCGAGAAAACTCAGGGTTGGCGTGCCGAGCAGCAGCGTCAGGGCCATCGCCCGCCAGCCATTAAAATCCAGCGACAGCAGCAGCGCGGCCAGCGGCGACAGGATAATCAGCGGCACGCCTGTGACCAGCCAGTGCGCCACTACTTTGCCGATAACCGTTACCGGGAGCGGCGTCGGCAGCAGTACCAGTTGCTCCAGCGAACCATCGCTGAAGTCATCGCGAAACAGCCGCTCCAGCGCCAGCAGCGACGCCAGCAGCGCGGCAATCCAGGCTACGCCCGGTGCAATGCGCGCCAGCTGTTGCGGGTCAGGTCCGATGCCCAGCGGAAACAGGGTAATAACAATCAGGAAAAACCAGAGCGGATTGATCACATCAGCCCCGCTGCGAAAGGCGATGCGTAATTCACGCTGGATGAGGCGAAACAGCATCAGCCTTCCTCCCCGTCGCCGAGGCGAATTTTGCGCACCCGCGCAGCATCCGCGGGCAAATCCTGATGGGTTGTCAGGATCACTGCGCCACCGTTATCGGCATGCCGGGCGAATTTCGCCATTAATTTTTTAACACCCGCTTTGTCGATGGCGGTCAGCGGCTCGTCGAGAATCCATATGCGGGCCTGGCTGAGCCACAGACGCGCCAGCGCTACCCGCCGCTGCTGGCCCGCCGATAACCGGCTAACCGGCACCTCTTCGTCGCCCGTGAGATCGACGCTTTCCAGCGCAGCAAAGATCTGCGCATCACTGCAATCAGGATGGTAGAAACGCAGATTTTCCAGCGGTGTAAGCACGCCTTTGACACCGGGATGATGGCCCAGATAGAGCATCGCCTGATGCCAGGCTTCGCGCTGCCGCAGGATTGGCCGCTGCTGCCAGCGTATTTCACCCTGTTCAGGACGGCTCAGGCCAGCCAGCAGGCGTAAGAGTGAGGTCTTACCGGCACCATTGGGGCCTTCAATCTGCACAATGTCGCCTGCAGAGACGCGAAAGGAGAGCTGCCGGAACAGCGCACGTTCGTCGTATGCACAAGTGAGCGTAATGATTTCCAACATCGAGGGGGGAATCGCACCAACTAAAAGTGGCCGGGATATTACCACAATGTTGCTGTGGGCCGAAGTGTGAGCCACCGCTCAGTTTCGATGCCATGGGTTTATTCGTGCGGTATCGCCCGCAGTCTGAATAAAAATGCAATTCCGAAAAACGTTGTTACGCTTATTCGCATCGATCGTTACATTATCGGCAAATAAAAAACGGCTACGCTTATTACGCGACAGCACTATCACCAGGAGAAAATATGAAGCCTTCATCAGGTAATGAACAGGGTCCTAACGACGTCGAGAGTGAAGAGAAGGATAAGGGCACTGACATCGAAGTCGATGAGGAGGCTTTACCCTCCCGCGCCGCCGCCATCCATGAAGAGATCCGCCAGGATGGGGAGAAGGAGCTGGAGCGCGATGGTATGGCGCTGCTCTGGTCAGCCATTGCGGCGGGCTTATCCATGGGCGCCTCGCTGATGGCGAAGGGGATATTTCAGGTGCATCTGGATGGCGTACCAGGGGCGTTCCTGCTTGAAAACCTGGGTTATACCTTTGGTTTTGTTATCGTCATCATGGCGCGTCAGCAGCTGTTTACCGAAAATACCGTTACGGCAGTCCTGCCGGTAATGCACAAACCGACCTGGAGTAATGGCGCCTTGCTATTACGTTTATGGGGCATCGTTTTGCTGGGTAACCTGATCGGGACGGCACTGGGTGCGCTGGCGTTTAATGAGATGCCGATATTTGACGAAGCTACCCGTCAGGCGTTTACCAGCATCAGTATGAAGGTGATGGAAAATACGCCCGGCGAGATGTTTGCCAATGCGGTGATCTCCGGCTGGATTATCGCCACCATGGTCTGGATGTTCCCCTCGGCGGGCGGCGCCAAACTGCTGGTGATTGTGATGATGACCTGGCTGGTTGCGCTGGGTGATCTGGCGCATATCGTGGTGGGATCGGTGGAAGTGCTCTATCTGGTCTTTAATGGCAGCATCAGCTGGTATGAATTCTTCTGGCCGTTTGCCCTGCCGACGCTGCTCGGCAACATTACCGGCGGCACGCTGATTTTTGCCCTGATCAGCCACGCGCAGATCCGCAACGACATGAGTGAAGCGGCCGTGGCTAAAGCGAAGGCTGAGAAGAAGAAGCAGGAGAAACGTCGCCAGCGCGAAGAGCAGGAAAAGGCTGAGTAAGAGGAAAGGCAGACAGTTTACCCTGTCTGCCTTTCTGGTCTGTTTGCTGAAGGCGATTTGCCAGGCGGGCGTCTGAAAAACGTTTACTGGAAGTGTCTGCTGCAAAAGGGGAGTGAAGATTTTAGAGTCGGGGTGCCGCTTCAGTCTGGATGACATCCCGGACTTCAGTAAGCTGTTTCCGCTTTCTGCACGTAACGTTAGCGTGTTCAGAAAACCGGGATTGCTGGCGGAATGAGCAAACGGACGGCGATGTAGTGAATCTCACTGCCTGTTTGCGCTATACTGCGCGCCGCTGTCCTCTTAGTTAAATGGATATAACGAGCCCCTCCTAAGGGCTAGTTGCAGGTTCGATTCCTGCAGGGGACAATTTTTGCAAGTCTAAGCTTGTCTAAAAAAATCTAAAAACCCTTCCAAAACATGAATATAAATCATAATTCATGTCCAGCACTGTCCTGTAAAGTACAATGGAATCTATACACTGATGTGTATAAAATTGCGTATATCTTAGTTCGATCTTTTCTCTATACACGTACTGCTATCTGATATTCAAATTAAACGTACTATACGCAAGACAAGCCTTATACGCTCAACGATGGCGCAGGACTATCTCTGTTGGTTGATGTCAATGGTGTTAAGGGCTGCTTCTTCCGCTATCGCTTTGCTGGCAAACCCTAAATGATTTCATTTGGCGTTTACGGGGAAGTTTCGCTTACAGAGGCTCGCCGCAAACGTGAGGGGGCGCGTGCGTTGCTCGCTAAGAGGTTTAACCTCAGTGACACACGTAAAGCCGATAAAATAGCGCTGCGTTTCTCGCATGAGAACAGCTTTGAAGCCGTTGCCAGAGAATGGCACAGCGGTAAGAAGTCAACTTGGACGGATGGTTATGCTAAAGAAGTTTTAGGCTGCCTTGAGCGCGATATTTTTCCCTACATTGGCCACAGGCCCATTGAGCTAATAGAGCCGCTGGAGCTATTAGCCGTGCTACAAAAAATAGAAAAGCGTGGCGCGTTAGAGCAGGCAAGTAAGATCCGCCGCCGTTGCGGTGAAGTTCTCCGTTTTACTGTGGTAACTGGCCGAGCAAAGTACAATTTTGCTCCCGATTTGGCCATCGCTTTAAACAAGCCGAAACAGAACCATTTCCCATTCCTTACAGAGAAAGAGATTCCAGCTTTTGTTGGAGCGCTTAAAGGGTATCAGGGCAGCTTACTGACTAAATACGCCACTCAGCTTCTAATGCTTACTGGTGTTCGTACCGTCGAACTCAGAGAGGCTTGGTGGTGTGAGTTTGATTTGGACAGCGCGCTGTGGGAAATCCCGAAAGAAAGAATGAAAAAACGCCGTTCTCATTTAGTACCGCTATCGTCTCAAGCGGTTGAGATTTTGAAGAAGCTGAAGATCATTTCCGGCAAATATCAGCTAGTGTTCCCAGGCAGAAACGACGTTAGAAAGCCGATGAGCGATGCCAGCATCAACAAGGTAATAAAGATGCTTGGCTATCATGGACGGCTAACGGGGCATGGTTTCCGCCATATGATGAGCACAATCTTGCATGAACATGGCTTTGAAAGCGCATGGATTGAAATGCAGCTTGCGCATGTTGATAAGAACTCAATTAGAGGAACTTACAATCATGCGCAATATATTTCAAAAAGAAAAGAAATGCTTCAATGGTATTCCGATTTCATCAGTTATAAAATTGCCTTTGCAGCTAAATAGTGCTTATCCTGCAAAATAACCGATGTGCAAAAAAAACTATGGATACTTTTTGGGCTCACATACTCATTTATTTCATTATATTTTTCTATCAACATATTTTTCCTTCGAACTGATTTACGATCTGTATCAGCCTCATCAAGCAACTCGATCAAATCTCTCAATTCTTCAGTTAACAATTGCAACTTTCTAAGCAGTTCAGTCCTACTATTGATCAACCTTGCAGAATTAATTTCAATTTCCCGCTCAGTAATAGCCGCAGCAACATCATTATGATTAGGTAGGATCTTCAGGAAATTACAATAAAAATGCTTTTCAGGATCTGCATCATAAGGATTTATAATAAAGCTTACCTTGGTATTTAAAACACCTTTATTAACATTACAAATATTGCAGCATGGCAATAAATTCATCCATTCAAAACACTCATGTGGGTAAATGGATTTAGGATGGAAATGCTCCACTTGTAAATAGCCGCCTCCCTCTTCTGGAATACACTCGCAAAAAGCACATTTCTTGTTGCTTGATAAAAAAAGTGAGCTTTTAATATCGACATGTCTATATGGCGATAGCACTAATTTCTTTTCATCATCAGGGATATTTTCATAACCCTTATATTCTTCTATTTTTTCAATGAGCCGAGCAGTCCAAGCATCCTTGTTTTGTGTCAGAATTTGAGGCTCGTCAGGACGATTAATTCTAATCATTTGAGTCTCTCTCATTTTTTAAAATCAGATCGTTTACTCTTGCTCTTAAAGTTAGTGCAGTTGGATCAGATTCAGGAGTTTGCTTTGCATAATCTTCAATCACCATCAAGGCATGTTCATATAATTCATTTTCTATAAGGTCTTCAATCTCAGATATTACATACTTTAGAGTCAATTGATGTACAGTATTAACTCCCATAATTAGGGAATATATATCATCAGTTTTCCATGCCGACAAAGATTTTTCAATCTTAACAGGAATTATATCATCGCCATCGCGACGAAGAACAATAACTTCATTGACCTCAGAACTACTAATAATGTGAGGGGAATGAGTTGTAACAATGAATTGCAGCCTCGGGAAAATTTTAATTAACACCCCCCTTAGAGAGGTTTGCCATGATGGATGTAAATGAGCATCAAGCTCATCTATCAAAACAACCCCCTGAGCTTTATCAATAAGCATATCATCATTAGCATTAGTCTTTTCAATCCACTCAACAATTGATAATACAATTGATAATATCGATTTAAAACCCGATGATAGATCCTCTAAATATACAACTGCCCCATCTAAAATAAAACTTGGTTCCAACTCCCGCCCTATCTTATCAAAATACACTCTCCCCTCCCCCCCAAAGATGAAGTCAAGGTTTGAAATAATGAGATCCCAGTTATATTTCTCAGCAGCACCCCACTCTTTCTCAATTATAAAATACCTATTAATCATCCACTGCTTAATTTCTGGCGTAAAAGCTGAGGCTAAACCTTGTAATGAGCCCCTGATATACTCCTTTCTATATTCTTCTGGCGTTTTTTCAGCTGTCATCCCATTAATTTTTTTATAATCAATATTTCTATTGGGACCAATAAACAATGGTGAAAAAAGTTCAGCTATATCATTCTTATATATTCTTTCAAAAGAACCATCATCATTTTGGTATTCATGAGGGCCACCTTGAAAACTACTACTCCTTAAAGATTCCATCTTGTAAGAACCTTTACCGAACCCACATACATTTTCAGTAGAATCTCTCGATGTAAATTCAATTTTGCACTGACTATGCTCATTCAGCCGAACACGTTCATTATTCAAATTCAATGCACTGGCAATAGCAAATAGGACTGTTGACTTCCCGACGCCATTCGGACCGCATAAAACAGTGAATTTCTCCTTGAACTCAACATGAATATTTTTGAACCCCTTGTACTCCTGAGCCTTAACATTGTGCAAAAACATACATTTCTCCAACTCCTAAATTATAAATTGGTTTATTTAATAGTTTTAAGAGTAAAATTTATCATAGTTATCAAAATCGCACTACACCGCACCTATCTGCCGGGTGGGCAGCAACCAACAGCACCGCAATCGGACAAAGTGCCATGCAGGCCACGCCGCTGGCCTAGAAATACTCACCCGTCATTGGTTAATCACCATCACACAATAACCCGCTAATGCAGCAGTTTTTTTATGCCTGTCACCAGACCGCACAAAACGTCTTTACAACGCTGCACCGATGTAACCATTCGACGTATTACCTTCAGCGCAGCGTTGCGCTGGCCCAGCCACAGCCCGAAAAATAAATGTCTCACCAACAAAAACGGCGCTACACCGCACCCGCCTGCGGTTTCCGTATCAAGAAATTATTTCAGTTTTGATTTTCTTCAAAGCACTATCTCCGCCCGCGGTAGCAGAGGGTTTACGACTCATACCCTTGACTGAAATCGTTGAAAGGAATTTCACTTTTTTCAGTTTCGCAACAACTTCAAGCCATCAAACTTTCATTCAACTTATTGATACTTAATGGAATTGTATTTTTTCGTGACCAAATAAATCAATCTCAGTCAAAATTATTGAAATATAATCCATTGATATTTGATGACTTTATCAGAATGACTATTGAAATTTTTCCATCCAAAAAGTAAGTCGGATGCTCACGTTCTGCCCGACATAGTAGTTAACCCTTAATCTCTTCCTCTCTAAGTAACTCAAGCACCTGTTTACGCTCATCCTGCCCAAGCGCGTTTAGCAGCTCCCTTACCCTTCCATCTCCAGCTAACGAACTGGGACTGAAAGTATGTGAAAACGAGACCATCATTACAAAGGTGTGCCTACATTCCAGATAGGTGCACTTGAAACAAACATCCGACAGCTGAAGATGCTTTCTGTTTTTTTACGTGCCGTTGCGCGCATCTGGCAAACCGGGCAAGTCATTTAGTATCAGCTCACCAATTGAGGTTAAAAACAGTATGATTTGAATTATAACTACTCAGCTTCTGTTTTTGGCAGAATTACCTGTAGACTATGGCGGTGAACCTCAATTACTCTACAATCTTAAATCTATATTATATAATGACGACCTTACAAACGAACAAGCATACTCTGGTCATGTAAGAACATTAAAAATATTTTTTGTTTAAATAAATCCTGAAAATAAGATCAAATTATTCAGGGGAGAATTATAAGAAGAAACCAATCCCAACCACTCTGCAATTTACATATACCTTTTTGAAAGGCAATATAACTTTTTCTGGTAACCACCAGACTATATGAGTTATGATCGGTCTAAACTTACAGCCCTGGTGACCATATGAACGTTTTTGAAATTGAAAGAAGACTTGCTGAAAGCGGTTTCAATGCGAAAGATATTGCTGCTTTAAGAATGCAAGCCGAAAAAAGTGGAACAACTTACCCAGTTTTACTTAAAGAGCTTAGCCTACGCTTTATTGCCTCAATGCTCCTTGTAATCATTCTTGCTGTGGTTTGGATATACACGTTTATATATAAGGATAGC
Source organism: Pantoea sp. RG18 (assembly GCF_025910075.1). Classification (NCBI taxonomy): domain Bacteria; kingdom Pseudomonadati; phylum Pseudomonadota; class Gammaproteobacteria; order Enterobacterales; family Erwiniaceae; genus Pantoea; species Pantoea sp. RG18. The sequence continues at coordinate 110,889 of NZ_JAPCIL010000002.1, read as the reverse complement.
CTCGCTATCACCTCGTACTCAATCACAATGCTAATCATAGCTCCGATTTTTTACATTTTTACACCGATGAAGTTAGGATACAAATCATTCCGATATACAAGAAAAAAGTGACTTATTTTTTATTATCGTATATCGATTTGAGAGCAGAATAGTCGTTATATATTTCAACTCCTAGTTCAAAACGGCTCATATCTTTGATACCCCGAACAAAATCGGAGTTTATGTAGTAAAAGAGACGAAATGTTTCGGGTTTTCTTATCAGCCTGAACATGCCGTAGGCAGAGAGAGCAAGATCCATACTGCTGTAAGCAATTTCACCTGTTTTTTGATCGAAGCCTAAAAACTTAGCTGCTCCAATATAGCCATCCTTTAAGAAACCTTGGGCGTCATTTTTTCCTGTAATAACATTCATCACGCTCTCCTGGATCCCATTCACACCATGAAGTGTGAGCATTGCACCAAACCCAACCCCTATTATATTTCCGGTTGCAGCTGAAGCGGCCATGACTCCAAACCCAGCCACTACCTGTAATCCACTCAGAACTACTCCTACACCATTGATAACATATCCCCAAATATCACCTTGCTGAACAAACTGTACTGAAGCATGCAATGCCGCCTGACCTGTCCGCAGAAGTTGATCTTGTTTCATGAGATTACGATGTTCTTCTTTCAGATTTTGTATACATCGCTGGCATTCATCATCGCTGGCACCTGAGCGAATAGTATCCATTTGAGCGTTAATGAAAATCTTCATTTCGTCCTGAAACTGAACCCTGTTGTAGCCATCATACAAGTGAATTAAAGAGAGGTGGCTTGACGTACTAAGTAGCTGATTAGCCTCAGCATTAGCCATTGTCAGAAAGTAATCCTTAAATCGGTCTGGTTTCCAGTAGTCCATGACTGTACCTTTATGTCACTATACGTATCATTAAGGTTATTTAATCAGATTCCTCTTCTCAGGGAAAGCAAAAGGACCAGCTATGAGTACAGATCTCTTCTTAAAAATCGATGGCATTACAGGCGAATCTCAGGACAGTAATCATAAAGGCTGCATCAGCATTGAATCATTCACCTGGGGTGCAAGCCAGCCAGGGAACATGACGGTTGGTGGGGGCGGTGGCGCAGGAAAGGTTCAGTATCGTGATCTCACTGTTCAGGCGCTTATAGACAAAGCTACTCCAGCAATAATGCGTTACGTCTCCAACGGCAAGCATATTGGCAAAGTGGAGCTTTCGGTATGTAAGGCAGGAGGGAGCCAAATCGAGTATTGCCGCATTACGCTTGAAGACGTTCTTATCACCAATGTGGTTTTCAATGGCACTACAAATCGTGATCTGATCGGAGTTTCATATCAGTTTCAGGCATCAAAAGTTAAAACACAGTATTGGGAACAGTCAGCGAGTGGCGGCAAAGGCGCGGAAACTCAGTCAGGGTGGGATATTAAAGGTAACAAAGAACAGTAATGTCTCAAGAACACTGGATGTTTTAGCACGATCTGAAGCTTATTATTTATTTAGGGTGTCAATTAAAACTGGCACCTTCGTGTTTTATTAAGCCGTAATAATTTCTCTCAAATTATGATAATTAATCCAACCATACAGTCTTAAAAACACTTATGAAGCATTAAGATAAATAACGACTCACATATTAAGCCAGAATTCGCATAAATAAAGAAACTTGCAGAATAGTTAAACGGTAATCCAAAGGTAGATCCTCAATGTGGCTTAATACCAGTATCTATAGAGGCAATTTCAGAAATTTCAGCGACTCCCCCGCCGACACGCCGAGGGCGTCATGCCATAAACCTGCCGGAAACGATGGCTGAAGTGGGCTGATGAGTGGTAGCCACACTGAAGGGCAATATCGGTCAGCGTCAGCTCGGGCCGCTCAAGCAACATCCTTGCACGATCCATTCGACGACGCATCACGAACTGGTGCGGCGCTTCGCCAGTGGTATGGCGGAACATGCGGGCAAAGTGAAACTCACTCAATGCCGCTTCCTGCGCCAGCACAGCCAGGGTTAAAGGCTGGTCAATGTGAGCCTCAATGAAGTCGAGAACCCGACGTAATACCGCGGGAGCCAGTCCGCCCCGCACCTGGGGCAGTTGCCACTTAACTTCACTGTAGTGCTGCAGCAGATGGGTCAGCAGGAGTGTTGATGCGCTGCTCAGCGTCAGCTGGCTGGCGGGCTGTTGCCAGTCGCTGCTCAGCAGAAAGTGTCGATAGAGCTGGGTAATGCGGTCATCAACAGAAAAGATTTTCTCATGCAGGTTTAACTGCGCCGGACTGCGGTCCCAGACCCGTTCGGCTAGCTGCCGCAGCTGGTTCTCGCTGCAATAGAGATGAACAAAGGCGAGATCGGCACGCAGATCCCAGGTCGATTCTGTGCCAGCCGGCATCAGACAGAAGCGGTCCGGTGCGCCACCGTTACGCCAGCCATGCGGGGTTTTATGCCAGGTATCGTAGCCGCCCGCCACATAAAGGCTTAGCGTGTGATGATCGCTGAGGTTTGTCACGCGATCGCCACTATTAAACCAGGCTGCCAGCTGAATGCCGCTGTTAAGTTGCACCTGATCGCGCAGTTGTGCTTTGTGGCGTTGCAGCATGTCAAAGGTCTGGAAGCGACTCATCGGGGTATCAGTTCAGATAAACAGAGTGCCAGTTTACGGATTGCGCGGGACAGAAAACAGAGCACATCGGGACAGAGAGTAAAAATGCGCAAGATTTTGCAAACCCTGCGCAATTCGCTGCAAGACCCGGGAGCGTTGCGGGTGCAGACTCGGCGTTTTGCGGTGGAGAATCTGGCAATGAACCTGTTTTTGTATCTCTCAGTCGTGCTGATCTGGGGCACGACCTGGATTGCGATTTATGCGCAACAGTCTGCAGGCATCAGCGCCGTAACTGTCGCTGTCTTCTGGCGTTTTTTGCTGGCCTCGCTGGTCATGTTATTGCTGCTTAAGCTGATAAAGCGTCTGCACAGGCTGACGCTGCAGGATCACCTTTTCTGTGTGCTGCAGGGCTGTTGCGTTTTTGGCTTTAACTTTGTCTGCTTTTATTACGCCTCTGGCTATATCAGCAGCGGACTGGAGTCGGTCATTTTCTCTATGGCGGTGATGTATAACGCCATTAACAGCTGGATATTTTTCCGTCAGCGCCCTTCCGCACGTCTGATTCCGGCGATAGTGCTCGGCATGGCGGGTATTGTTGCGTTGTTCTGGCACGATCTGCGCAGCACTCAGGCCTCGACCGGCTTGATGTGGGGCATTGGGTTAAGTGCGCTGGGCACCCTGGGATTTTCATTCGGCAATATGATCAGTCAGCGGCATCAGCGTCTGCAACGTGACGTGCTGACAACCAACAGTTACGGCATGTTATACGGTGCGCTGATCATGGCACTGGTCTCGCTGCTGCAGGGTGTTTCGCTGCAGCCGACATGGAATACACAGTGGTTTGGGGCATTGATCTATCTGGCTATCGTGGGATCGGTGATGGGATTCGGGGCCTATTTTACGCTGGTGGGACGTATCGGAGCCAGTCGGGCTGCCTATACAACGGTGCTGTTTCCGCTGGTGGCGCTGGCACTCTCTACCCGTTACGAAGGATATGAGTGGCATGCCAGCGCCATCCCTGGCCTTGTCATGATTTTACTGGGCAATATCGTGATGTTTGCCCGTTGGCCGGCAAGTCGTCGCCGGATAATCATCTGACGCGGAGGCGGGCTGAGGCCCGCGTCCGGATGGGCGTTATGCCCACTGCTGCTGAAGGAGTTTCTGTGGTTTATTGATCGCTTTACGCGCAATCCAGTAGAGCAGAACACGCTCATCGTCACTATCACGATCGGCCATCGACAGCAGTTTTAATGCCAGCGTCGATTTGGTCACAGGCTGCTGTTCTGTACTGAGTTCAATCACCGCCTGACCGATAATGCAGCAAACTTCATCCTCACTGGTGCTGGATTCATATGTCCGGTCTTTCATATTTCCTCCTGATAAGTGAACTGTTAGCCTGGCAAATAATCTGTAAACCTGCTCACAGAATCATCTTAATGAAACATTATCTTACGGCTAATTACGCTTAATCATTAAGCTGCCGTTTTGCTTACTTTTGACGCGACGTCGCTAATCTCTCCCGATGCCATTCATACCGCCTGAATGGCATTTCATTCCCCAATCCGTTCCGTTCATGCCTTTACTGCTCACGCGCGCGAATCACTGCTTTATTCTGACCGCAGTTTCCGGATTCCCGGACGGGAGAGAAAAATTATGAACCAGACTCAACAGGCTTCTTACCAGCGTGCTCGCTGGCTTACATTGTTCGGAACGGTAATCACTCAGTTCGCGCTGGGGTCAGTCTACACATGGAGTTTGTTCAACGGCCAGCTGTCCCAGAAGCTGGATGCGACGGTCAGTCAGGTCGCTTTTTCGTTTGGTCTGCTGAGCCTGGGGCTGGCTATTGCCTCCTCGCTGGCCGGTAAATTACAGGAACGTTTTGGCGTACGCCGCGTCACTATCGGGGCGGGTGTGCTGATGGCGCTGGGTTTCTGGCTTACCGCGCATGCTAATAATCTGATGATGCTCTATTTCAGCGCCGGACTGCTGGTGGGTCTGGCGGATGGCGCAGGTTACCTGATGACGCTCTCAAACTGCGTGAAGTGGTTTCCGGAGCGCAAAGGGATGATCTCTGCCTGTGCGATTGGCGCTTACGGTCTTGGCAGTCTGGGATTCAAATTTATCTGCGGGGCGCTGCTGGCAACGGTGGGTCTGGAGCAGACCTTTATGATCTGGGGCGTGCTCGCGATGTCGATGATTATCCTCGGTGCACTGCTGATGCGTGATGCCCCCCTTCAGGATACCGGGAGCAGCACGAATGGTCAGCAACATGCGCGAGATTACACGCTGGCACAGTCGGTGCGTCTGCCGCAGTACTGGATGCTGGCGCTGATGTTCCTGACAGCCTGCATGAGCGGTCTCTATGTGATAGGCGTTGCTAAAGATATCGGCGAAGGGCTGGTGCATCTGACTACGCAGACCGCTGCCAGTGCGGTAACTGTGATTGCGATTGCCAACCTGAGTGGCCGCCTGGTGCTGGGTATACTGTCTGACAAAATGATGCGCATCCGGGTTATTTCACTGGCGCAAATCGTGTCGCTGATCGGGATGAGCGTGCTGCTGTTTACCCGGATGAATGAGATCACCTTCTTCCTGTCACTCGCCTGTGTAGCCTTCAGCTTTGGCGGTACCATTACGGTATTCCCGTCGCTGGTCAGTGACTTTTTCGGCCTCAACAACCTGACAAAAAACTATGGTCTGCTCTATCTCGGATTTGGTATCGGTAGCGTGCTGGGCTCACTGGTCGCCTCGCTGTTTGACGGGTTCACCGTCACCTTCAGTCTGATTATGACGCTGCTGGTCATCTCCCTGTTCCTGTCACTCACCATCCGCTTACCACAGAGTTCTGTTACAGCAGCACCTGTATTGCAACGTCATTAACCATCACGACGGGCCGCGCCAGAGCGGCCCGTTCACGTTTAGCCGCGGAATCGCGGCTCTGCCACGCCCGCCACAGAGACGTCCACCGCAAAGATATCGCCTGACTGCGGATAGCGCGCCAACTCCTCTTCGGTGCGATCTTCCCGTGAACTGGTAATAAACAGCGTTTTAAGATCGGCGCCACCAAAGGCCACCATGGTTGGCCACTTCACCGGAAGCAGGATCTCATCGACGATTTCGCTGCTCCGGGGATCGATGCGTACTACGCGACCGCCATCAAACTGTGCGGACCAGTAAAATCCTTCGCTATCCACTGCGGCACCATCCGGCAATCCCCCTTTCGCGTCGAAACGGCGGAACAGGGTGCGTTCGCCCGGTTCGCCCTGCGCGTTTAATGGATAGCGATAGAGCGCTTCATTCGGCGTGTCACTGTGATACATCCAGCGCCGGTCGGGAGAGAAGGCCAGCCCGTTGGAAATTTTAATGTCGCGCGCTTTGACCTCCAGCTTCAGGTCAGGCGTCACACGGCACAGCAGCCCGCCATTTTTGTCCTGCGGTTCCCACAGGCTGCCGCACCAGAAATTCCCCCAGGGATCGACACGGCCATCATTAAATCGGCTCTGCGCAGCCACACCGGGATTCTCTGCGATCTTTTTCTCTGGCTTGCCCTGCGCATCCAGCAGCCAGACACCGCCACGCAATGCAGCTATCAGACCGCCCTGCTCACGCAGACCGATGCATCCCACCTCTTCCGCCTGCGGGAAGGTTTGCAGTTCACCGCTGACCGGATCAAAACGGTGAATGGCGGGTGCCAGAATATCGACACAGTACAGCACCTGTTCTTCCACTGACCAGAGCGGGCATTCGCCCAGTTCAGCCTGTAAAGCCAGAATATTTTTAACGTCATGCGCCATGTTTCTCTCCCATTGAACTGATATGCTAATAATGTAGTTGTAAAAACTTTCAAATGAGAATTATTTTCGCTTGATTTTGAGACTATTCTCTTTGATAGTATTTACTATTCAGTTCATTCTTATTTCTTTATTATTCTCCGCTGCAAAACGCAGCACTCTGAAATATTCCGTCATATCTTCTTAAATAACTCTACAAAGCCTGCATCTTCACTCCACTTTTCCAGCGTAGTGTCATAGTCATTGGAAAAGAGGAGAAGCTTCCGATGAAGAGATTAATTAAAGTCGCTTCGGTGGTTGCGCTGATGACCTTATTAAGTGGTTGTATCATCAGCCCCAGACACGACAATGGCTGGCACCGCGGGGGTGGCGGCGGATATCATGGAGGCTACTATGGAGGTTATCACGGTGGGTATCATGGCGGTCACCATCGCCGCTAACGGGCAAAGATGTCACACAGCATAAAATAAAAGCATTAAACTTTAAGGGCGGGATAATTATCCCGCCCGTTTTATTTAGCTTTTCACAGCATAATTACACTGGAACCACGCTTTCTGCAGTCCCGGAATATGACTCTCCTGCGCAGGTAACGCCTCGACTTTATCAAAGCCTTTATTACTGCAGTAATTCGCCAGATCAATATTCATTGCATCACGATTGACCTTTACCGGGTCAAAACGGTACTGCACGGTATTTGAGCCTGGATCTTCATCTACACGTTCAAATGCCCCGGGTTTGCTGGCAGTACATCCACTCAGCAAAATCAGCGCCAGTGCGCCGGTTATTAGTTTTTTCATTAAGTTATCCTCACGTTGCCGCGCAGTTTATGACGCAGCATGCCGCGCATCCATAGGATTAATGCGCGAAAGTTCAAAACTTGAGAAGCTTTTACCGATTAATGTAATACGATTAAACGGCTATCACTATCATGCACGGCGTGACAAGATGCATTCAGACAAAACGAAGACTGCACCACACCAGGAAATGCCAAAAATAAAAATCTGTTCCTCTCTTCCCTGCCCGCGCTTAGCGGGCTTTTTTTCGCCCGCCATTCCGCTGCTCCGCTGCCGCTTACTGGCCAGTTAATGCAATCATTCTACGTAACAGGTTAGCGGCGCGCTTGTCAGGTAATGCCAGAATCGCGCTGTAGAGATCAATCGACATGGCACACAGCGATGAGCGATCAACCGCCGTGTCGGCAGGCATATTCAGCTGCTGCAGCTTATCCCCCCACTGCTGATAGAGCCGGGCGACAATTTTTTGCAGATCATCCTGCGCCAGCGCCTTATCCAGTGGCTGATCGGGCAATGGACTGTTCAGCAGCAGCTGCTCCATGGCGTCCGCCTCTTTGCGATTCAGCGACGGCGGCAGCGTGGTCAGCAGATTGATGCCACCACTCACCTGCGGATAGAGATAACGGAAGCAGAGGCCCGGATCGATTTGGTTCAGCGCCCGCATCTCTTCAACTGAGACGCTGATATAGTTGACCACCGCCGCGTCAGTTCCGCGCATCAGACGCTGATTAATCACCTCAATCAGCCAGCCACGTAGCTCGCCCGTCGCCTTCTCAGATGGCTCCCCCGCACGGATGCGCCGGGTCAGCTCCTGGGTCAGCAACAGCCATAACGCCGGTTCCTGAGTCTGCAGCACCCGATAACCGGGCATCTTTGCCAGTTGATTTACCGCCTGCTCACGCTGACTGGCCTGCAACTGATGCGGCGCAACCCAGCTGAACCAGAGCAGATTCGCCAGTATCAGGGGCAGCAGAAAGATGATCAGCCCCTGCCACAAACGCAGCCGGGTGGTTTTGATCAGCACAATAACAATCAGCGCCAGCAGCGCAAACGCGGCCAGCGTAATAAAAAGCAGAGCATTCATGCGGCGGGATTAATCCTTACGCACATCGATCAGCACAGGACAGTGAGCGCGCTCAATAACCGATGCGCTGACTGAGCCTTTTAACAGCCGATTCAAAGAGGAGAGATGGCGACGTCCCATGATAATCATGCTGGCCTTAAGCTGTTGCGACTGGGCAACGATAGTATCTGCCGCGTCACCCGCCAGAATCATGCCCCGCGCATTAATGCCCGCGCGCAGTAACGGAGCCAGTGCATGGCGCACCACCATTTCTGCCGTATTCTGCTCATCCTGCGCGGCCACAAAATCGGCCGGATCTTCACCCGCATCGATTTCCATTGGCTGATTACAGGAAGAGTAAGCGGGATCAACGCAGCACAGCACGACCACCTCGGCGCGATGCGCCAGCGCTTCTTCAATGGTTAAGGCGACCACTTTTTCCGCTACCGGAGAGTGATCAATGGCCATCAGCAGGGTTTTCATCGAATGCTTATCCTTCTATCGCGGCGACTTTGCCGATTTCACGCACCAGTGCCTCTTTACACTTCAGCATTTCGTCACGAAAACGGGCTTCGTGTCGCAGAAAACGTGCAGAGGGCACCAGCAAAGAGACAGAAAAGCGACCAAACAGCGTATCCAGCGCAAACGCCATGGTAGAGATACCTTCCAGCGTTTCACCGCGATCCACGGCGATACCGGTTTCGCGCACTTCCCTGATAAGTTGCAGCAACTGAGGCAGCGTTTTCACCGTCATATCGGTTAACTCCTGCCAGGCGTCGCCAACGATCGTCCGTACATCTTTTTCACACTCCAGCGCCAGCAACGCCCGTCCACCGGAGGTGCTGTAGAGCGGCAGATTGAGTCCCATATGCGGAACCACCCGAAGCTCACGCGACGCCACCACGTGGTGAATAATCGCCAGCTGACTGCCGCTGGCGCGCGCCAGCGAGACGGTTTCATTGGTGTCGGAAGAGAGTTTTTCCAGCAGCGGACTGACCAGATCAACCACATCGGTATGTACGCTGGAGATCAGTTTTAACAGCGCCGGCCCCAGACGCAGTCCGCCCGCCCCGCTGCTGCGCACCAGCTCTGCGCTGTCGAGCGCGGCAACAATACGCTGCACCGTTGAGCGCGGCAGTTCGACCGCCTGAGCGATCTCACCGAGGCTCATGCCGCCGGGCTGTTCGCCAAGCGCATTAAGAATTTTTGCCGCACGGGCGATGACCTGTATACCGCCCGTTTTTTCATCCTCGCGGCTGGAGGGTTGATGTGCCATAGCGTCGTCCTGTTTGAGCTGCCTTACTGTAGCGCGAATGCCGCACTTTTTACAGCCTGTACCACATTGCAATACAGTATACCGGGATGTAATATTACGACCTGTATCACATCGCAGTACACTGCATCATAATAACGAGATCGCCTGCAATGAACGCTAAGCCTGCCGCCGCGCCGGCCCCTCACCCTTTTACACTGCGACTGGCACTCGGATTAGTCGGCGTGCTCATCGCCGCCCTGACCTCCGGGCTGAACGATCGCGTCAGTGATATCGCGCTGGCCGATATCCGTGCCGCGATCGGCATCAGTTACGATCAGGGTAGCTGGATTATCTCTGGCTATCAGGCGGCAGAAGTGGCCGCCATGATGATTGCGCCCTGGTTTGCCGTCACCCTGTCGCTGCGGCGTTTTACGTTAGGCGTGTCGGCGGGATTTATGCTGACTGGCATTCTGCTGCCGCTGGTGCGGGATCCGACGCTATTTATCAGCCTGCGCGTATTGCAGGGCCTGTTTGGCGGCGCCTTACCGCCAATGCTGATGACGGTCGCCCTGCGCTTTCTGCCGCCGCCCTTTAAACTTTTTGGCCTGGCGGGCTATGCCCTGACTGCGACGTTTGGCCCCAACATGGCGGCCTCGCTGGCCTCGTTGTGGACCGACCACGTCAGCTGGATGATGGTGTTCTGGCAGGTCGTGCCGTTGATGCTGATCGCTATGCTGCTGACAGGATGGGGATTGCCCCAGGATCCGCTGCGACCGGAACGCTTTCAGCAGATCGATCTGTTCGGCATGGTGACCGGCTGCAGTGGTGTTGCGCTGCTGATTCTGGTGCTGACCCAGGGTGAGCGCCTCGACTGGCTGAACTCGCCACTGATTACCGGTATGTTGCTCACCGCGCTGCCGCTGCTGCTGGTTTTCCTGATTAATGAGTGGTTTCACCCGCTGCCGCTGTTTAAATTGCAGATGCTCCGACGGCCAAATCTGGCGCATGGCTTGCTGGGCCTGGCCTGCGTGCTCATCCTTGGGCTTTCTGGCTCCGCGCTGCCTTCGGCCTATTTTGCTCAGGTCAGCGGCTTTCGCACCCTTGAGTTTGCCCCGCTGGCGCTGGCGGTGGGTCTGCCGCAACTGCTGATCGCACCGCTGATTGCAGCCCTGCTGAATATCCGCTGGATCGACTGCCGCTGGATGCTGACGGCGGGCGTCGGCTTGCTGGTGACCTCCTGTCTGCTGGGCACACAGATCACCAGTGACTGGGCAAGACAGAATTTCTGGCTGCTGCAGATCCTGCAGGCGTTCGGACAACCGATGATCATTTTGCCGATACTGATGAGCGCCACCAGCGTTGTGGCCCCGCCAGAAGGCCCGTTTGCCTCGGCAATGTTTAATACGGTGCGCGGCTTTTCCAGCATCGCTGCCTCTACGCTGGTTGAGGTTTTCCTTTCGCATCGTGAGCAGTTTCACTCCAGTGTGCTGATTAATCAGGCGGCCAGTCGCAGCTGGCTGATGACAGCGCCGACGGCCAGTCAGGCCAGCAGCAGCTTGCCGCTGTTGCCGGATGGCAGCATCAGCGCCGCCGATAATCTCAGCGGATTCGCTTCCCTGGTCAGGCATCAGGCCACGATCCTTGGTCTGAGCGACAGCTGGCTGATGCTGACCGGCTTTGCCGCCTGCCTGTTATTGCTTACCGTCATCCTGCCAAAACGGGTGTGGCCGCCTCAAACTTTGATTCAAAACCCTTCCCGGAATAACTGAATATGCGTGCTTTCGAAATGAAAAGAACCCTGCTGCTGAGTCTGTTGCTGCTGGTGTTACTGACCATCGCTTTTGTGATCTGGTCACTGATGACCGGCAATGATCACCGCACCAACGACGCTTACGTCAATGCGGACTACACCCTGGTGGCACCGAAAGTCTCGGGCTACATCAGCCACGTGCAGGTGCAGGATAATCAGCAGGTCAAAGCGGGTCAGCTGCTGGCGACGCTGGACGATCGTGACTATCGTGTGGCGCTTGAGAGTGCGGAGGCTGACCTGCAGGTGAGCCAGGCGAAACTGCTGAGCAGTCAGGCACAGCTGGAGCAGCAGCAGTCGGTGATTGATCAACAGAAAGCCAGCGTGGCGGCCAGTGAAGCCTCTGCGCAGTATGCCGGTCAGAGCGCCGATCGTTATAACCGCCTCTATAAAAGCGGTACCGTGGCAGCCGACGATCAGCAGAAAGCCAGCTCAAACCAGCGCTCGGCGCTGGCAGCCGTGCATCAGAGTCAGGCCGCGCTGGCGTCAGCAGTAAAACAGGTGGGGGTGTTACAGGCGGCGGTGCGTTCTGCGGAAGCGGATGTTGCAGCGGCGAAGGCCAGCGTCGATCAGGCCAGGCTGAATCTCTCCTACACGCGCATTACTGCGCCCGTTGACGGCATGGTAGGTCAGCGCTCGGTGCGGACCGGCGCGTACGTATCAGCCGGCACCCGTCTGCTGGCGGTGGTGCCACTGCAGCAAACCTACATTACCGCTAACTATCTTGAGACGCAGTTAAGCGATGTGCGTCCCGGCCAGCGGGTGCGGATTCGGGTGGACGCCCTGCCGGGCGAGACCTTTACCGGTCATGTGGACAGCATCGCACCGGCCACTGGCGCAACTTTTTCGGCGATCTCTCCCGATAACGCCACCGGCAACTACACTAAAGTCGTTCAACGTCTGCCGGTGAAAATTGTGCTGGATGGCGACCAACAGCATCTGGCTCAGTTACGTGTAGGCATGTCGGCGATCCCTGAAATCGAAGTGCCGTAAAATTGTGAGCAATATCTCAGAACGGACCTATTTCATTTGGGGAGGATTACGCGTAAATTAGCGCTCGATCCTGTTCTGAGTTATTCAGATCAACCCGGAAGAGAGCAGACCATGACTGTAAATGGCGATCTCTTTTCCACATCTGTTCGCGTTGCACTGGTTTGGGATCGCCATCATCGTAACCGCTCAGAGGAGTTGCTTTGTGAAATATGCCTTGATGGGAATATCTTTTTTCGCGTTACTTTGGTTCGGAACCTTTGTTCTGCTGCTGAAGTAATGGCGTGACAGTGCCGCCACGGGGCGACCCTTGAGTCGCCCCTGCTGGCTGTCAGCGTTCTTCTTCCATTTTTATGCTGCCTGGCAATATGCCATCGGCACGAAACATCGCTTTAATTCCCCGTACCGCCTGACGAATACGATCGCTGTTCTCTATCAGCGCAAAACGCACGTGCGTGTCGCCATAGTCGCCAAACCCAATACCGGGCGAGACACAGACTTTCGCCTCCTGCAGCAGTTGCTTAGCGAACTCCAGCGACCCAAGATGTGCGTAATGGTCCGGTATTTTTGCCCAGACGTACATTGAGGCTTTCGGGTTATCCACCATCCAGCCCGCTTCATGCAATCCTTTGACCAGCACATCACGGCGGCGTTTGTACTGCTCTGCGATGTCGCGCACGCACTGTTGATCCCCTTCCAGCGCCGCAATCGCCGCCACCTGCAGTGGCGTAAAGGTGCCGTAGTCATGATAACTTTTGATTCGCGCCAGCGCGGCGACCAGCTCTTTGTTGCCCACCATGAAACCGATACGCCAGCCCGCCATGTTGTAGCTTTTTGACAGGGTAAAGAATTCGACGGCGACATCACGCGCGCCCGGCACCTGCATAATCGATGGCGCTTTCCAGCCATCGTAGACGATGTCGGCATAGGCCAGATCGTGGATCACCAGCACGTTGTACTGCTTCGCCAGCGCAATCACCCGTTCGAAAAAGTCGAGCTCCACACACTGTGCGGTGGGGTTGGACGGGAAGCCGAGGATCATCATTTTTGGCTTGGGATAGCTCTCGCGAATGGCGCGTTCCAGCTCATTGAAGAAGTCGACACCCGCCACCAGCGGCACCGAGCGTACCTGCGCCCCGGCAATCACCGCACCGTAGATATGGATCGGATAGCTGGGATTGGGCACCAGCACGGTATCACCGTGATCCAGCGTCGCCAGCATCAGGTGCGCCAGGCCTTCTTTGGAACCGATGGTGACAATAGCCTCTGATTCAGGATCGATCTCAACCTGATAGCGATCGGCGTACCAGCGCGAGATCGCCCGGCGCAGGCGCGGAATACCGCGAGAAGTGGAATAACCGTGGGTATCGTCACGCTGCGCCACCTGGCATAACTTTTCGACGATGTGCGGCGGAGTCGGACCATCCGGGTTGCCCATCGAAAAGTCGATGATATCTTCGCCGCGCCGACGCGCAGCCATCTTCAGTTCAGCGGTGATATTAAAAACGTAAGGGGGTAAGCGTTCGATACGCGAGAAACGACGGGGTGTGCTGTTATCAGCCATGATGTCCTCTGGATTACGTAAGCGCCCGGACCGTCCGAGCGACGCGGGTCACTGTGGTGACCCGTTACGAACATAACGTGGCGAGGATCATTTTGTCGAGGGTGGCGGAAAATATTTTTATTTTTGCGGATTCAGCCGCCCCAGCAGCCAATCGTTCACCCAGCAGCCGTTCAGCAGATAATTATCCCGTAGCGTGCCCTCCAGCTGAAAGCCGTTTTTCTCCAGAATACGGCGTGACGCCCAGTTCCCTTCAATCACCATCGCTTTGAGTTTGTGGAAATCGGCTTCAAGCAAAAACTGACACAGCGCCGCCAGGGCTTCGCTGCCATATCCCTGACCACAGTGGCGATGCAGCAGCATATAGCCCACCTCCGCCTGACGGTATGGCTCCCATTCGGGGCTGCAGCCAAACAGGCCAATCGGCTCACCGTTGTCACGACGTCGCGCAACCAGGCAGAGCATATGAAAACTGCTCGCCTGCCAGGGTGCCAGACGCTCGGTGAAGCGCTGGCGGATATCCGCTTCATCGGGGACTTCGCTCACCCAGGTCATGGTGTTGCGATCTTCATGGACGGCACGAAACAGTTGCCAGTCTTCTGGCTGTAATTTACTCAGGGTTAATCTGGCGGTGACAAGTTGCATCTGCTGCTCCCGATGGGCGCGGTTTTCCAGCGGTCACTGGCGCACCTCATCGCGCAACATAGCAAAACACCACCTTAGCGACCAGCCTCTGCAGGGCGAAAAAACTGTTCCCCTTTAATGCACTCAACCTTTCCTCTTTTTGCAGATATGCCGTAAAAATTGATCTGAAACACTAACTCCCGCCGTGATTGATCGGGACGCTAGCGGTTCGCGATCACATTTTTTATCATAGAGGCACTTTCCATTGCCGACGAGTCGCCTGTGTCCTCCCACTTCACGATGTTACTGGCAGTATTTGACCGCGCCGCCCTGATGCTGATCTGCCTGTTCTTCCTGACACGCACCCGCCCGTTTCGTCAGCTGCTGCAAAAAGATGAACACACCCGTGCGGAGAAAGTAGCCGTTACTGCCATCTTTTCCCTGTTTGCGCTGTTCAGTACCTGGTCGGGTGTCGATGTCGATGGTTCACTGCTGAATGTGCGGGTCATCGCCGTGATGGCGGGTGGCATTCTGTTTGGCCCCTGGGTCGGGATCGCCACCGGGGTTATCGCCGGTCTGCACCGTTTTCTGATCGATATTCACGGCGTGACCTCCGTGCCCTGCCTGATTACCAGCATCATTGCCGGTATCGTCGCGGGCGGTATTAATCGCCGGGTACTGAAAGAGCACCGCTGGCGTGCCGGTATCGTCGGCGGCATGCTCTGTGAAGCCCTGACGATGTTGTTGATTGTTGTGTGGGCGCGCCCCACCTCACTCGGGCTGGCGATTGTGTCAGAAATTGCTCTGCCGATGATCCTCGGTGCCTCCAGTATCGGCATCATTGTACTGCTGGTGCAGAGCGTCGAGGGGGAAAAAGAGGCGATTGCCGCCCGCCAGGCCAAGCTGGCGCTGGAGATCGCCAATAAAACTCTGCCGCTGTTTCGTCAGGTGAACAGCGACTCGCTGCGCAACATCTGTGACATTATCCGACGGGAGATCAAAGCCGATGCAGTGGCGATGACCGATAAAAAACAGATTCTGGCCTACGTCGGCTATGGCGAACACAACTATAAACATGGGGATGATGGCATCAGTCCCACCACGGCGCAGTCGATCGCCAGCGGTAAAATTATCATTAAGAACAACGATGAAGCGCATCGAACCAAAGATATTCACTCCATGATTGTGATCCCGCTGTGGGAGAAAGGCAAAGTCACCGGCACGCTGAAAATCTACTATCGCCGCGCACACCGTATTACCGGCTCGCTGAAGGAGATGGCGATCGGCCTGTCACAAATCATCTCAACCCAGCTTGAAGTGTCGCGTGCCGAGCAGTTGCGCGAGATGGCTAATAAAGCGGAACTGCGTGCGCTGCAAAGTAAAATAAATCCTCATTTCCTGTTCAACGCCCTGAATGCTATCTCCTCTTCTATCCGGCTCAATCCCGATACCGCCCGTCAGCTGGTGATAAACCTGTCACGCTATCTGCGCTACAACCTGGAACTGAACGACGATGAGCTAATCGACATCCGTAAAGAGCTGTGGCAGGTGAAAGATTACATCGCCATCGAGCAGGCCCGGTTTGGCGATAAGCTGACGATGATCTATGACGTCGATGAGGATCTCCATTTTCTGCTGCCGAGTCTGCTGATCCAGCCTCTGGTGGAGAATGCCATTGTCCATGGCATCCAGCCCTGTAAAGGCAAAGGCGTGGTGACGCTGAGCGTCCGTGATCTGGGCGATCAGGTACGGATCTCGGTGCGGGACACCGGTCAGGGCATCAGTGACGAAGTGATAGCACGGGTGGCGCGTAACGAAATGCCCGGTAATAAAATCGGCCTGCTTAATGTGCATCATCGGGTAAAACTTTTGTCGGGTCAGGGATTGAATATCGTGCGGCATCAGCCGGGCACCGAGATTTCCTTTACGCTGAGTAAGAATGGCCAGCGCCTGGCGGAGAATCTGTTATGAAAGCCATTATTGTGGAAGATGAATTCCTGGCGCAGCAGGAGCTGAGCTGGATGATTCAGCATCACAGCAAAATCGAGATCGAAGCCTGTTTTGACGATGGTCTGGACGTGCTGAAGTACCTGCAACAGCATCGGGTTGATGTGATTTTCCTCGATATCAACATCCCCTCACTGGATGGCATGCTGCTGGCACAGAATATCCATCAGTTTGCCCACAAGCCACTGATTGTCTTTATTACCGCGTGGAAAGAACATGCGGTGGAAGCGTTTGAGCTGGAGGCGTTTGACTACATTCTCAAGCCCTATCAGGAGTCGCGGATTGTTACCATGCTGAACAAGCTCGAAGCCACAGCGCAGGCGCAGCAGGCGGTCAGCCATCTCAGCGCCACGCCCGCGCCGCAGACGGTCAACCTGATCAAAGATGAGCGCATTATCGTCACTGACGTGAATGATATTTACTACGTTGAGGCGCATGAGAAGCTGACCTTTGTTTATACCCGGCGCGAATCCTACGTGATGTCGATGAATATTACCGAGTTCTGTTCACGCCTGCCGGAGCAGCAATTTTTCCGCTGCCACCGCTCTTACTGCGTCAGCCTCAGCAAGATTCGTGAAATCGAGCCGTGGTTTAACAATACATATCTGCTGAAGCTGCGCGATCTGGAGTTTCAGGTGCCGGTCAGCCGCAGTAAGGTGAAGCAGTTTCGACAGCTGATGCGCCTGTAGCGCAGGAGGGTTAAAGACCTGTTCAGAAAGGGGGGTGGCGAAGCAGGAGAGCAGCAAAAAATCCGGGGGGTTTTCCCGATCCTGCCCCGCTGAAGCAGGCAGATCGGGAAAATCGCTCGCGCGCAGAATGGCAGTGCGCGCGAGGTAAAGCAGAATCAGATTTCGCGACCCAGCGTCTGGCGCAGATGCGCGCCCGCGCCCAGCAGGCCAGGCTGGTCGTGCGTAATCATATAAACCGGGATACTGGCAACATAGTCGCGGAAGCGGCCTTTATCTTCAAACGCCGCACGGAAACCCGACGACTTAAAGAACTCCAGGAAGCGTGGCACGATGCCGCCGGCAATATAGACACCACCAAAGGTGCCGAGATTCAGCGCCAGGTTGCCGCCGAAACGGCCCATGATGACGCAGAACATTGACAGCGCGCGACGGCAGTCGGTGCAGCTGTCATCCAGCGCACGCTGGCTGACATCTTTCGGCTTCAGGTTTTCCGGCACGCGATTATCCACTTTAACAATCGCACGATAGAGGTTAACCAGACCGGCACCTGACAGCACACGTTCCGCTGAAACATGGCCCAGTTCTTCGCGCAGCACTTCCAGGATCTGATCTTCTTCTTCGCTGTTGGCAGCGAAGTCGACATGACCGCCCTCACCTGGCAGGCTGACCCAGCGCTTGTCCACATGCACCAGATGGCTGACGCCTAATCCGGTGCCGGCACCATAAATCGCGATAGGTTTATCTTTGACTGGCTCTGTACCGCCAAACTGAATCACGTTTTCGGCGGTCAGCATCGGGATCGCCATAGATACCGCAGTGAAGTCGTTAATGATTTCCAGGTGTTCAAAACCGATGTTCTCTTTGAGCTTGCGCGTGGAAAACGCCCAGTCATGGTTGGTCATTTCAACCCAGTCATCGGTAATCGGGCAGGCAATGGCAATACAGCCATCTTTAACGTCCTGCTGTTGTTCATCAAGATAGTGGCGGATGACGGCTTCGAGGCTGTCGTATTCTGATGTTGAGAATGTTTTGGCCTGGGTGATGCTGCCGCTTTCCACCTCACACAGGGCGAGGCGTGCGTTAGTACCGCCGACATCGCCGACCAAGGCATAGGTTGTCATTCTTCTGTTGCTCCGCTTGGGGTCTTAAGAGTTGGAGGACACTATAAAATTCTGCCCATAAAACAACAACGCTCACCGGTGCGATTGGTGAGCGTCTTACTCAGGTGTGCTACAGCCTAACCGCGATAGTTCACCCTGCACAGCGGCAACTATCTGAATCTTAGCCGCCGTTGCGTTGATTCAGGCAGGCGGTGACTTTTCGTAGCAGTGGCGGCAAATCCTCTTTCTGCATGACGACTTCAACCAGAGAGAGCCACTTCGGCTCTGAGAGTCGCGCCATCACTTCCTCTAACTGCACCGTTTCACTGATACGCCAGCTCTGCGCCTGGCCCTGCAGGCTAAGGGCGTGCGGTAAGGCCGTCCAGTTCCATTGGGCAATATCATTGTAACGTTGTGTTGCGCCATGAATCGCCCGTTCAACGGTATAGCCTTCATTATTCAGCAAAAAGAGTATCAGTCGCTGCTGGTCACGCAGCATCGAACCCAGTTCCTGAATTGTCAGCTGCGCCGAACCGTCTCCGATGATCAGGATAACCCGGCGATCAGGATCGGCAGTCTGCGCGCCAAACGCTGCCGGAAGAGTATAGCCGATTGATCCCCATAATGGCTGAACCACCAGCTGCGCCTGCGAGGGCAATCTTAACGCGGCGGCCCCAAAGGCAGCTGTCCCCTGCTCGGCCAGAATAAGGTCACCGGGTTGCAGGAATGCCTGCATCGCCTGCCAGAACGCCTGCTGGCTGATCACTGCCGCCGGTTCTGCAGATTGCGCGGCGGGCGGCGTGGCACCGGGTTGCCACTGCTGGCCATAGCGTTCAAACAGCGGCAGCAGTTCGCTCAGCGCATCCGCCATCGACAGTGGCGCAAAACGTTCACCGCCCACGCTGGCGCTGGAGGGCTGCAGATCAATCAGTCGCTCAGGGTTAAACTGCTGCGTGAAGCCTGCAGTAATGGTGTCGGTAAATCGCACCCCGACGCAGATCGCCACATCCACCTGCTCAATCTGTTCGCACACCTGACCTGCGCTGGCCTCACCGGCATAGGTACCGACGTAACCCGGCTGCTGTTCATCCAGAACCCCCTTGCCCATCAGCAGGCTGGCACAGGGAATCGCACACTGTTCACGCAGCGCGGCCAGTGCGGACTGCTGCTGCCAGCGCAGCGCAAGAAAATCGGCCAGCAGTGAAACCCGCTGCGCCGGTGCCAGCAAACGTTCCGCCCCGTCGCTGAAAGCGCGACGCGCTGCGGGCGAAGAGGATTGATGACTGTTCAGGGGCTGCGCGGGTGGCTGCACCTCCATGGCCGCCACGTCGACGGCCAGCGATAAATAGCCGGGACGGCGGGCCTGCAGCGCACAGACGATCACCCGATCAATCTCAGCCGTGGCGTTGTCGGCGGTAAGCTGTGCCGTTGCCGCACTGACTTCTGCGGCCATGCGAATAAAATGCTGGAAATCGCCATCGCCCAGCGAATGATGAACACAATCCCCCTGCAACTGGGCCTGCGTCGCAGGCGCGCCAACGATATGGATCACCGGCAGATACTCGGCATAACTGCCTGCAATGCCATTAATCGCGCTGAGCTCGCCCACACCAAACGTGGTCAATAGCGCTCCTGCGCCGTTGCAGCGTGCATAACCGTCTGCCGCATAGGCTGCGTTAAGCTCATTAGCGCAGCCTACCCAGCTGATGGCCGGATGGGCGATGACGTGGTCAAGAAATTGCAGGTTATAGTCGCCCGGCACGCCAAACAGATGCTTTACACCAATCTCCTGCAGACGGGTCAGCAGGTAATCTCCAACAGTAAAAGTTGACATTGCGCATTCCTTTCAGGGAAGAGTCGGGTTAAGTATCTGACAGAGGATGAAATTAGCGAGGCGTGCCGCTATTTTAGCCAGCCGCAATGGCTGGAAAGGCGACGTTACGCTGGCGGAATATTCTGTAAAAATGCGAATTGTAGCGCGCTGTCACTGAGTGTAACCGTATACACTGATAGACTTTTGGCACATATCCCCGTTTTTACCCAGGAGCGCTGAATGTCCCTTTTCCCTCATCCCGATCGCTATCAACAGATGGAATATCGCCGCAGCGGCCGCAGCGGCATTAAACTGCCCGCCATTTCGCTGGGGCTGTGGCATAACTTTGGTGACAGTACCCGGGTCGATAACAGCCGTGAGCTGCTGCGTCATGCGTTTGACCTTGGCATCACGCACTTCGACTTAGCCAACAATTACGGTCCACCCCCTGGCTCAGCTGAAGAGAACTTCGGGCGTATTCTGCGGGAAGATTTTCGTGCCCATCGTGATGAGCTGATCATCTCCACAAAAGCGGGCTATACCATGTGGCAGGGGCCTTATGGGGATTGGGGTTCGCGTAAATATCTGGTCGCCAGTCTGGATCAGAGCCTGAAGCGAATGGGGCTGGAGTATGTGGATATTTTCTATCATCACCGTCCCGATCCGGAAACCCCGCTGGAAGAGACGATGCGCGCGCTGGATCATGTGGTGCGCCAGGGCAAAGCGCTTTACGCTGCCCTTTCTAACTATCCGGCCGATCTCGCCGCCGAAGCGATAGCTATCCTGCGCGATCTCGGCACCCCTTGTCTGATTCACCAGCCGCGCTATTCGATGTTTGAACGCACACCTGAGCAGGGATTGATTCAGACGCTGGGCGATGCGGGCGTCGGCTGTATCGCCTTCTCTCCGCTGGCAGGCGGCGTGCTCACCGATCGCTATCTGCAGGGCATTCCGGAAGATTCGCGCGCGGCCAGCGGCAGCAAGTTCCTGAATGAGAACCAGCTGACGGATGAGAAGATGGAGAAAGTCCGCAAGCTTAATGCTATTGCGCAGCAGCGCGAACAGAAGCTGGCGCAGATGGCGCTGGCGTGGGTGCTGCGCGATGAGCGTGTGACTTCAGTACTGATCGGAGCCAGCAAAACAGCCCAGATCGATGACGCGGTGGCGATGCTCGCTCGCCGTCAGTTCAGCGACAGCGAGTTAGCTGCGATTGACGCGGCGCTGCTGTAACGGTTTTAGCGCCCGGCTGAGGCCGGGCGTTTTCTGCGCCAGAATAGTCTCAAACCCCTTTCTCTCCCCAATTTCCTCACAATCCTCCGACACAATGATGCGGTAACAACAGCAATACGCAGGCATAATCGCTGCGCCGCAACAGCGTCAGACTGTTGATGAGGAGAAGAAAATGAAAAGAGCCCTTATTTTTGCTGCCCTGCTGGCCCTGTTGTCGCCGCTGGCACACCACACAGCCCAGGCCTCCAGTGCCTCTATTACTCTGGCCCCCGGCGTCACCCTGAATCTTGGCGATCGCGATCGCCGAGGCTATTACTGGGATGGTGGTCGCTGGCGTGAACCGCGCTGGTGGAACGACCGCTATTCTTACAACGAACGCCGCTGGTGGCGACACGAAGAGTGGCGTCGTCAGCAGCAGTGGGAGCGCGAACGCCGCTGGCATGAGCGCGACCGTGAGCGTCGCTGGGAACATCAGTATCGCCGCGATCGTGATCGTGGCTGGGATCATCATGACCGTCGTGGTCCTGACCATCGCGGACACGATCGCCATTAATAAAAACGCCCGGCAGAACCGGGCGTTTCAGACAACACAAAGACTTCAATCAGTGTGATTCTGGCCGCAACGCATAAACTCAACGCGCAGGGAACACGGTCAGAAGAGGAAAGCGTCCCGCGCCATGGACAAAAACGCCGGGAGCGTTTTTGAACAACGCAACGCGTTGGCCCGGCTACGGGCGCACCTCAAGGATGAGGTGCGTAATCGCGCGGGCCGAGCATGTCATGGATGACGGATTTTGCGTCTTTCCGATCTGACCGTGTTTCCTGCGCTGGCGCGGTATCACTGCGAACCTGGCCAGACGTTGCCAACAAGAAAATGCCCGGCATAGCCGGGCGTTTTCTTGTTTACCATAACCGCTACAGCCCCAGCGCTTCACCCACCAGCAGGTAAAGATTCAGCGTAATCACCAGCAGCACGATCAGTCGCCCGGTATTCTGCATCAGACGCGAGTTAACCATATCATCGCCCATCAGCTCGCGGTTGCCGGTAAAGGAGAGCAGCGGAATCAACGCCAGCGCAATACCAAAACTCAGCAGCACCTGACTCATTACCAGAACCCTTGTCGGGTCCCAGCCGGCCCAGATGACAATAAAAGAGGGCAGCATGGTGACGGTTCGGCGCACCCACAGGGGAATATGGAAGTGGATAAAGCCCTGCATCACCACCTGCCCCGCCAGCGTACCGACCACCGTTGAAGATAATCCGGCGGCCACCAGGCTCAGACCAAACACCGTCGCCGCTGCCTGACCTAACAGCGGTTGCAGCGTCAGATAGGCCTGATCGAGTTCAGCGATTTTACTGTGCCCGCTGAAGTGAAACGCCGCTGCGGCGGTCGCCATCATCGCCAGGTTAACAAATCCGGCGATGGTCATGGCAATCGCCACATCCAGTTTAGTTGAGGAGTACCGCTGACCTTTGCTGTCCTCACTTTTGCCCTGCGTCAGCGCGGAGTGCAGGTAAATCACGTGCGGCATAATGGTCGCACCCAGCACACCCGCCGCCAGGAATACGGCATCCGACGTTGGTAACGCGGGCAGCGCCATACCGATCACCAGCTCTTTGACACTGGGCTGAGAGAAGAAGAGTTCGACGATATAGGCCGCCGCCACAAACAGCAGAAGTCCGCCAATCACCAGCTCCAGCGGCTTTTGCCCACGGCTCTGTAACATCAATATCAGGAACGTGGCGATGCCTGTCAGCACCGCGCCCTGCATCAAAGAAATGCCGAGCAGCAGTTTGAACCCCAGCGCGGCACCGATAAATTCCGCCAGGTCAGTGGCCATGGCGATAATTTCCGCCTGCACCCAGTAAAACCAGACGGCAGGCCGGGGAAAACGATCGCGGATGTGTTCAGCGAGGTTTTTGCCGGTAGCGATACCCAGCTTGGCTGACATCAGCTGAATCAGCATGGCCATGATGTTCGCCCATACCACCACCCACAGCAATTTGTAGCCGTAAGCAGCGCCCGCCTGAATGTTGGTCGCAAAGTTGCCCGGATCGATATAGCCGATAGCGGCGATAAAAGCGGGCCCCAGTAGTGCGAGTTTGACTTTTCTGACTCCGCGAGCGGCGCGCTCGGCGGTACGACTTTCAAACATATCCGGTACCCTGTCTGAACATTTGCCTGCCCCGGCAGCTTAAGGGTTAGCAGGTGCAAGTGAAATTCGTTTATTGTTATCGGTGTAATAGATGCTGCTATAAAGTATAGCCATTGCTATACATTACAGTAAAGGATGTGATTGCTAAAAATGTGAGCAATAGTGTCACTTTACGCCCGGTGTAAAATTCAGACAATAATTATGTGGTTATCTGAAGTGAAGTATTTGTAAACAGGACGTGATCTCTGGAACTTTTCTGGAAAATATAACGATAGCGAATACTTATATTGTGGTTCAGATCTCGTTTTTAAGTAACGCGTTACATAGAATACGCAACAAAATACAACCCTCCTCAAATTTGGAGCAACCATGTCCCATATTTTGCAATTTCTTTTAGCACTGGTGGTGGTCGGGATACTCGCCTTGCTGGTTAGTCACGATCGTAAAAGCATTCGCATTCGCTACATTATACAGCTACTGGTGATTGAAATTGTGCTCGCCTGGTTCTTCCTGAACTCAGAAGCGGGACTCGGTTTCGTCAAAGGATTCGCGGGCTTCTTTGACCATCTGCTGAAGTATGCCGCTGAGGGTACTAACTTCGTCTTTGGCAACATGAGCGACAAAGGTCTGGCCTTCTTCTTCCTTAACGTATTGTGCCCTATCGTCTTTATCTCTGCGCTGATCGGTATTCTGCAGCATTTCCGTATCCTGCCATGGGTGATTCGCGGTATTGGTACCGTACTGTCGAAAGTGAATGGCATGGGAAAACTGGAATCTTTCAACGCCGTGAGTTCTCTGATACTGGGACAATCAGAAAACTTCATCGCCTATAAAGATATCCTGGGCCAAATGTCACAGCGCCGCATGTACACCATGGCCGCGACCGCGATGTCGACCGTATCGATGTCGATTGTCGGCGCCTACATGACCATGCTGCAGCCGAAGTATGTAGTCGCCGCGCTGGTGCTCAACATGTTCAGCACCTTTATCGTGCTGTCGCTGATCAACCCTTATCGTGTAGAAAACGAAGAAGATCTGCAGTTGCAGGATCTGCACAAAGGCCAGAGCTTCTTTGAGATGCTGGGCGAGTATATCCTGGCCGGTTTCCGTGTCGCGATTATCGTTGCCGCCATGCTGATTGGTTTTATCGCGCTGATTTCAGGTCTGAATGCGCTGTTTGATCTGATCTTCGGCATCTCCTTCCAGGGCGTTCTCGGCTTTGTCTTCTATCCGTTTGCCTGGGTGATGGGCGTGCCTGCTGGCGAAGCGTTGCAGGTCGGCAGTATTATGGCGACCAAGCTGGTGTCGAATGAGTTTGTTGCCATGATGGATCTGCAGAAAATCGCGGGTCAGCTGTCGCCACATTCAGAAGGTATTCTTTCTGTGTTCCTGGTCTCGTTCGCTAACTTCTCTTCTATCGGCATCGTGGCCGGTGCGATTAAAGGTCTGAACGAAGAACAGGGCAACGTGGTTTCCCGCTTTGGCCTGAAGCTGCTGTACGGCTCTACGCTGGTGAGCGTGCTTTCCGCCGCTATCGCCGGTCTGGTTCTGGCGTTCTAAGCACGGTTCTGCGCACTACTCTAAGCATCAAAGGGCGAGCAGGTCTCGCCCTTCTCTTTCTGCTCTATCCTTGCTCTGCTTCCCGCTGATTCCACTTTCCTGCGTTAACTCTTTCATTGCACATGTCACATCTGCATTCAGATAGTGCACAACAGGCGGCACAGCGTCCCGCAAACAGCATCGGATGTCATAGCAGGTTATGCCGGTTGATAACGCAATTAAGCGTGCGCAGCAGCGCGTATGGCAAAGCAATAGCGTTGGGATCCGCAGAAACTGGCGAATAAGAGATTAATCAGAAAGGATTTTGACAACGGCGTGTCAGAAAATGGTGGAGATAAGCGGGATCGAACCGCTGACCTCTTGCATGCCATGCAAGCGCTCTCCCAGCTGAGCTATACCCCCACATCTGGAATCGTTTTTCAGTGCCAAACTTTTGGGAAGAAGTTTGGTGGAGCTAAGCGGGATCGAACCGCTGACCTCCTGCATGCCATGCAGGCGCTCTCCCAGCTGAGCTATAGCCCCGAACCGAAAAACTGTCGCGTTAAGCGACGGACGGCATAATATGAAACCCCCTCCGGGGTGTCAACGGCAAAATGACATTCTCTGTTTGATCGCTGAAAAAGGCGGCAACCTGCGAAGTTTCAGCAGCATGCTGCAGGGGAAAATCGTGTCTGTTCACACAGGACCGTTTTTTAACTGTTATTCAGTCTGCCGTCAGGTTAATTCACGGTTAAATATGTTATAGGAATTTTCTTGTCTTCGGCTTTTTCGCATGCAAAACTTAGCCCGCTAATTTAGTGGTACCCGGGACCCTCTCCCGCGCACCACGCGTCCACCAGGCGTTATCGTCCCATTAATCATAAAAAAACTACTGAGATACTATGTCGCTGCATACACCTAAAGAAATCGCACAACTGGCGATCCAGTCAGGCGTGGCTAAAAGCCGTGCACCTGTCAGCATCCTTCTGATTCTCGGCTTTATGGCGGGCGCATTTATTGCGACCGGCTTCCTGCTGGATCTTCACGTGATCAACACCCTTCCCGCTGAATGGGGCTCTTTTGGCGGCCTGTTAGGCGCCGCGGTCTTTCCGGTGGGGATCATCATGACCGTGCTGGCGGGTGGTGAACTGCTGACCGGTAATATGATGACCTTACCGGTGGCCTGGTTCGCCCGTCGCATCAGCTTTATGAGCGTGGCGCGCAACTGGTTCTGGGTTACCCTGGCTAACTTTCTCGGCAGCGTGGCTGTCGCCTGGTTCTTTGGTCACATGCTGGGTATGACCGAGGGCGATTACCTGAAGAAGACCGTTGCTATCGCCTCTGCAAAAGTCCACGCTGATTTCCTGCACGCCTTTATTTCCGGCATCGGCTGTAACTGGCTGGTTTGCCTGGCGGTATGGCTGGCCTTTGCCAGTAAAGATGTGGTCGGCAAGATCTTCGGCATGTGGTTCCCGGTGATGGCATTTGTGGCCATTGGCTTCCAGCACGTTGTCGCTAACATGTTTATTATTCCGGCCGCCATTTTTGCCGGTCAGATGAGCTGGGCAGAGTACTTCCCTAATTTTATTGCCGTCTTCTCAGGCAATGCCGTGGGTGGTGCCGTGTTCGTTGGTCTGGCCTATTTCCTTGCATTCCGCCCTGCCGCTGAACCCGCCAGTAATCCTCAGTAATGATGTTTTGCCTTTTGTCGAGAGACAAAAGGCAATTTCAGCTTCAGTTACTTTCACCCGTTACGTTTTGCTGTAATATGTCCTGCTAATGTATTAATCAGGGACTGCATCGTGAAAAAGGAATGGCTTACCCCCGAAGAGCTGGCTGCAGAGACGGGTTACAGTCGGCAAACGGTGAATAAATGGATCAAGCGGGAAAACTGGACGACCACGCCGAAGCCCGGTGTGCAAGGCGGTAAAGCCCGATTGATTCACATTGATGAGCGCGTGAAAAGTTTTATTCAGTCGACCCGTAACCTTAACGAGCCGACGGCAACTTATGGCACTCCGTCTAATTCATTACCTGCGTTATTAATAAGTTCCGTCCAGCAAATGACTCAGGACGAGCAGGATCAATTCACTGCACTAATCTTACGCGAAGGTATCAAGGGCGTTTTGCAGCGACTGGGAATCAGCGAAGAGTAAGGTGAATTTATCAGGGAAGGTATGATGAAAAAGGAATGGTTAACACCCGAAGAACTCGCCTCAGAGACGGGCCTGAGCCGACAGACAGTGAACAAATGGATTAAGCGCGAAAACTGGACCACCCTGCCCAGACCCGGCATTCAGGGCGGCAAGGCGCGATTGATTCATGTCGATGATCGCGTAGAAAAATTTATCCATTCGACGCGTAGCCTGCACGAACCCGCCGCAATGTACAGGGTTCCGGCAGATTCACTGACGGCACTGTTGGTGAATGCGGTTCCACAAATGAGTCAGGCTGAACAGGAGCAGCTGTCAGCGCTGATATTACGGATAGGTATTAAAGGCATGTTGCAGCGTCTGGATATTACTGAAGAGTAAAAACCGGAAGCGCGAAGCTTCCGGTTCTGTTTATTAAGCCTGCGCTTCCCGCTCACTGATAAAGGCCAGCGCCTGCTCAATACGTGCAACGCTGCGGCTGCGGCCTATCGCTTCCACGGTGACATCCAGTCCGGGTGACTGACCGGCACCGGTTACGGCCACGCGCAGCGGCATGCCCACTTTCCCCATCCCGACTTCCAGCTCATCTGCGGTGCTCTGAATAGCCTGATGTACGTTTTCAGCCGTCCACTCTTCGATCGCGGCCAGCTTATCGCGTACCACTTCCAGCGGCTGACGAGCTACCGGACGAAGATGTTTCTTCGCGGCATCGGCATCAAATTCTGCAAAGTCTTCATAGAAGTAGCGGCAGGATGCAGCCATCTCTTTCAGCGTTTTGCAGCGCTCGCCTAACAGACCAACCAGCTTCGCCAGTTCCGGGCCCGTGCGGGTATCAATTTTCTGCTCTTCAATATGCCACTGCAGATGTGTCGCCACATATTCTGGCGGCAGCGTATTGATGTAGTGATGGTTCAGCCACTGCAGTTTCTCAGTGTTGAACGCACTGGCAGACTTACTGACCGCATCCAGGGTAAAGAGCTCAGCCATTTCGGCCACGCTGAAGATTTCCTGATCGCCATGTGACCAGCCCAGACGAACCAGGTAGTTGAGCAGCGCTTCTGGCAGGTAGCCATCATCACGATACTGCATCACCCCTACCGCGCCATGACGCTTGGAGAGCTTTTTGCCGTCATCGCCCAGGATCATTGAGACGTGGGCATACACCGGAACCTGCGCGCCAATTGCTTTGAGGATGTTGATCTGACGTGGCGTGTTGTTAATGTGGTCTTCACCGCGAATCACATGGGTGATGCCCATATCCCAGTCATCCACGACGACGCAGAAGTTGTAGGTTGGCGAACCATCGGTGCGGCGGATGATCAGATCATCCAGCTCCTGGTTGCTGAACTCAATCGGGCCACGGATCTGGTCGTCAAAGATGACCGAACCTTCCTGCGGATTGCGGAAACGCACAACGCACGGCTCATCATCTGCATGATGTTCATGGCTGTCACGGCAGCGGCCGTCGTAACGCGGCTTTTCGTTGTTGGCCATCTGCTCTTCACGCAGCGCTTCCAGACGTTCTTTAGAGCAGTAGCATTTATAGGCTGTGCCCGCTTCCAGCATTTCATCAATGACCGCGTTGTAACGATCAAAACGTTTTGTCTGGTAGTAAGGGCCTTCATTCCAGTCAAGGCTCAGCCAGTTCATGCCATCCATGATGGCTTCGATAGCTTCCGGCGTGGAGCGCTCCAGATCGGTATCTTCAATGCGCAGCACGAACTCGCCCTGGTTGTGACGGGCAAAGAGCCAGGAGTAAAGTGCGGTACGGGCGCCACCTACATGCAGATAGCCAGTCGGGCTGGGCGCGAAGCGTGTTTTGATTTTCATTGAGTATTGCCTTAGATGCGCGGGTTCTCTGTCTGGATGACAAAAAACAGGTTAGACGCGAAAAAACAGTGGGCACATTCTAGCATCTGACGGTGAATCCTCAATGCATGCCCGCCAGTTGCCGCCCGGGAAAAGGGGCTTTTCTGCCAGTAAAACCAGCACATTGGCTAAAAGCGCGACAGGGTGTTTAAAAATAAACCGAACGCACATTTATGTTTTAAAAAGCGTTGACTCAAAATCAACTATCCCTATAATGCGACTCCACACAGCGGGGGTGATTAGCTCAGTTGGTAGAGCATCTCCCTTACAAGGAGGGGGTCGGCGGTTCGAACCCGTCATCACCCACCACTCTTAACAGCGTGGCCCGCAGTGAACAGGTATGAAGATATGGGTGATTAGCTCAGTTGGTAGAGCATCTCCCTTACAAGGAGGGGGTCGGCGGTTCGAACCCGTCATCACCCACCATATCTTGCCTGTTAGTAGTACTGAAGTACGAAGTGGGTGATTAGCTCAGTTGGTAGAGCATCTCCCTTACAAGGAGGGGGTCGGCGGTTCGAACCCGTCATCACCCACCACTTCGGGTCGTTAGCTCAGTTGGTAGAGCAGTTGACTTTTAATCAATTGGTCGCAGGTTCGAATCCTGCACGACCCACCAATTCAGAATAAAGCGCCTTTAAGGCGCTTTTTTCGTTTCCGGGGCACGGACTTTACCGTGCAGGATGAGAACCTGCTGCAGGTTCGACTGAATCGCAGGGAGCGAGTCAGGCTGATGCGACAGCATCACCCGCAGGGCGAGGCCCACGACGGGCCGAGGCTATCCTGCACGACCCACCAATTCAGAATAAAGCGCCTTAAGGCGCTTTTTTCGTTTCTGCTGCACTGACTTAACCATGCTTAAATCTGAACTGCCCTTTTCTGCGACTTCAGGCTTTAAAAAGCGTGCTGGATCAGGGAGCACTGACATTGGCTTAACAGATAAGCTCTCACCTTTTCGCAACCTTAACAATTTCAGCTCTCAAGTCGTTTCACAGCGTGCCGATAACGTATCTGACAACTTACAGGGAGAAAAATGATGTCTTCAATTTCCGGAATTCTAAGCAGTGCAGTCAGTGGCGGTGACAGCGGTGGCGGCAGTGTTGCCTCTCAGGTCGCGGCGCTGAATAAACAGATTCAGAACGTCTTAACGCAAGTCAAAGAGCTGGCCGACAACAAAGAACTGACTGACGAACAGAAGTCTGAAATGCAGCAGATGTATCAGTCACAAATCACCATGCTGCAGGCACAGATTGCTCAGCTGGAACAGAAGCAGGCCGAGCAGGATCAGCCAAAGAGTGACAGCTCGTCCGTCAGTGAGAGCAAAGCAGACGGGATTAACCGCCCTACCGACACCAACAAAATTGACGTCTACATCTAAAATGCGGGCCTGGCCTCGCGTTGTTGCGCCAGCAGCGTCGCCTGCTGGCGCACCTCCTGCCAGATCGCTTCGGCAGCAGGCGTAAGCGAGCGGTTTTTACGCTTGATCAGCGTGAGGCTGCGATTGATTTCAGGATATAGACGCCGCACCGTTAATGCGCGATCCGCCGGTAACGGTAACGCCAGCGCGGGCAGAATACTGATGCCGATCCCCACCTGTACCATCGGAAACAGCGTAGCGGGATGACCAATCTCCTGAACGACTTCAGCCCTGATATTCTGCTGCTGCATCGCCGCATCAATGAGGACCCGACTGCCGGAAGCGTAGTCCTGAAGCACCATGGTGCGGCCATCCAGCATTGACCATTCTGCCCTTTCCACCTGCGCCAGCGGATCATCATCACGGCATAGCAGCAGGAAAGGCTCATCCAGAATCGCGATGCTGTCAAAATCGCTGTCGCTGAGTGGCCCAATCACAATCCCGAAATCGACTTCGGCGTTACGCACACTTTGCAGCACCCACTGCTGGGCGCGATCGTGCAGGATCACTTTGATGTCAGGAAAGTGTTGCTGGCTGGCGGCCAGACATTGCGGCATCAGATGAGCGGAAATGGTCTGGCTGGCTGCCACCCTGACGGTACCACTGCGCTGTTCGCCAAAACTGCGGATATCCAGCAGCGTGGTATGAATCTCCTCCAGCAGGCGCTCCATGCGTGACGCCAGCTGTTTTCCCGCTTCAGTCAGCATCACCTCCCGGGTGGTTCGATCCAGCAATCGCACGCCGGTTTCCGCTTCCAGCTCTTTAATACTGTGGCTTACCGCCGACTGACTCAGACCTATCGCCTGCCCCGCCTGGCTGAATCCGCCATAGTGTGCCACCGCAATAAAGGTTCGTAGCTGACGCAGGGTGTAATTCATCGATTCTGCTCATAGATTAATTCAATAAATCAATTTTATTTCTAAACAGGTTTCACGCACAATCGCGCTATTGAAAAATTTACCGGAATTTAACAATGGGATTTTTAAAACTCGATCCGATGATGATTAAACTCATCATCACTGTGCTGCTGGCCTCTTTCCTGCCAGCCAGAGGGATCTACGTTGATATATTCAGCTATCTCGCGACGGCAGCGATAGCACTGCTGTTCTTTATGCATGGTGCCAAGCTGTCGCGTGAAAAGATCATCTCAGGCAGCAGTCACTGGCGGTTGCATCTGTGGATTATGTTCAGCACCTTTGTGCTGTTTCCAGTGCTGGGTCTGTTGCTGGTCTGGTGGCATCCGGTTAATGTCGGCCCGGAAATTTATACCGGCTTTATCTACCTCTGTATCCTGCCTGCGACCGTGCAGTCTGCTATCGCGTTTACCTCCATGGCGGGCGGTAATGTTGCGGCAGCGGTATGCAGCGCCTCTGCATCAAGCCTGCTGGGTGTGTTTATTTCGCCGTTGCTGGTGAACCTGGTGATGGATATTCACAGCAGCGCGCCCAGCGATGGACTGGAGCAGATCGGGAAGATTATGCTGCAACTGATGGTGCCTTTCGTACTGGGACACCTCTCCCGGCGCTGGATCGGGGGATGGGTTGAAAAGCACCGCAGCCTGATTGGCAAAACCGACCAGACCTCCATTCTGCTGGTAGTCTACTCCGCCTTCAGTGAAGCGGTGGTTAACGGCATCTGGCATCGTGTTGGGTTGATTACGCTGCTGTGGATTGTGGCAGGCTCAATCATCCTGTTGACCGCCGTACTGATTATCAACCTGCTGGCCTCGCGTCTGTTCCGCTTTAAACGCGCCGATGAGATTGTGGTGCTGTTTTGTGGTTCGAAGAAGAGTCTGGCGAATGGCGTGCCGATGGCGAATATCCTGTTCCCGGCCAGTACCGTGGGGATTATTGTGCTGCCGCTGATGATTTTCCATCAGGTACAGCTGATGGTCTGCTCATTTATTGCCGGACGTTATAAGAAGACCAATGAGAAGCAGCAGCAGGCTGTGCAGGTCAAGGATTCGGTAATGGAGTCTCAGAAATAGATCGGCTGCCCGCCAGTGCGGGCAGCGTTACTTGCGGGTCTGAAGCGGTTTAACTAACCCTTCCAGACCCTCAATTTTTATTGTCAGGGTGAGTTGCATGAGATCACCCAGCAGACCAGACGGAAAGTCCCCACTGCGGGCAAACCACAGCAGATAAGGCTCAGGCAGATCGATCAGCATCCGCCCCTTATATTTGCCAAACGGCATAGGCGTATTAGCTATCGCCACCAGCTGATGTTCATCCATCTGAGGCTCCCAGCAAGCGGATCATTTCCGCTTCATCAATCACTTCAATGCCAAGCTCCGCTGCTTTCGCCAGCTTTGAACCAGCCGCTTCACCGGCAATCAGCAAATCAGTTTTCTTTGAGACACTGCCGCTGACTTTTGCGCCCAGCGCGATCAGCTGCGCTTTGGCATCATCGCGGTTCATCTGCGACAGTGAGCCAGTCAGCACCACCGTTTTACCCGCGAACGGACTGTCGATCTCTTCGGCTCTCACCACCACCACCTGCGGCCAGTGAATACCGATATCCTCGACCAGCTGGCGGATAACCTCACGGTTGCTTTCCTCTTCCATGAAGTTGCGCACGTGTGCCGCAACGACTTTGCCGACATCCGGCACCGCAATCAGCGCCTCAAGATCGGCATCCATGACCTTCTGCAACTCACCAAAATGGTTAGCCAGATTGGCAGCGGTGGCTTCACCCACTTCACGAATGCCCAGTGCATAGAGGAAACGCGCCAGCGTAGTCGATTTCGCTTTCTCCAGCGCGTCGACAACGTTTTGCGCCGATTTCGGCCCCATGCGATCCAGTCCGGTCAGTTTGCCCGCAGTAAGACGGAACAGATCCGCTGGCGTGTTGACGTACTCTTTCTCCACCAGCTGGTCGATAATCTTATCGCCCATGCCATCAACATCCAGTGCCCGGCGCGAGACAAAATGCTTCAGCGCCTCTTTGCGCTGAGCACCGCAGATTAAACCGCCCGTGCAGCGCGTAACCGATTCCCCTTCGACCCGTTCAACCTCGGAACCACAAACCGGACAGTGTGCCGGGAACAGGACTTCACGCGTCTGTTCAGGGCGCTCGGCGAGCACCACGTTGACCACCTGCGGGATCACATCACCGGCGCGGCGAATAACCACCCGATCCCCGATGCGTAATCCCAGCCGCTCGATTTCATCCGCATTATGCAGCGTGGCATTGCTGACGATCACGCCCGCGACCTGCACCGGCTCAAGGCGAGCCACCGGTGTGATAGCCCCGGTGCGGCCAACCTGAAATTCGACGTCCCGCACCCAGGTCAGTTGTTCCTGTGCCGGGAATTTAAAGGCAATCGCCCAGCGCGGCGCGCGCGCCACAAAGCCCAGTTTTTCCTGCAGTTCCTGTGAATCGACTTTGATCACCACGCCATCAATATCAAAACCCAGATTCGGACGCTGTTGCTCAATATCACGATAGAAGGCCAGGGCTTCTTCTGCGTTGTGCACCAGCTTAATGCGGTCGCTGACCGGCAGGCCCCAGGCTTTAAACTGTTGCAGACGCCCCATGTGACTGTGCGGCATCTCACCGCCTTCCAGCAGGCCAAAACCGTAGCAGAAGAAGGTCAGCGGACGTTTGGCGGTAATGCGCGGATCCAGCTGACGCAGAGAACCGGCTGCGGCATTGCGCGGATTAGCAAAGACTTTGCCATCAGTCCGGCGTGCTTCCTCATTCAGCTTTTCAAAGCCGCGCTGCGTCATAAATATTTCGCCACGCACTTCCAGCCGTGCCGGAATGTTGTCGCCTTTAAGCCGCAGCGGGATAGCGCGAATGGTGCGGACATTGGCGGTAATGTTCTCGCCGGTTGTGCCGTCACCGCGCGTTGCGGCCTGGACCAGCAGACCATTTTCATACATCAGGCTGACCGCAGCGCCATCGAGCTTGAGTTCACAGCAGTAGGTTATGTCGTCACTGCTTTTCAGCCGATCCTGCACCCGCTTGTTGAAAGCCATAAACGTGGCTTCATCAAAGGCGTTATCCAGCGACAGCATCGGGACTTCATGGCGCACCTGCTCGAAGACCGTCAGCGGCGCGGCACCCACACGTTGTGTCGGCGAGTCTGGCGTAATGAGATCCGGGTGTTCCTCTTCCAGCTGACGCAGTTCGCGCATCAGACGATCGTATTCAGCATCCGGCACTTCCGGCGCATCCATAACGTGATAGAGATATTCATGATGGCGCAACGTGGTGCGCAGTTCGGTGATGTGATCCTGGACGGATTTCATAAAGCCCCATCAGATAAAAAACCCCCGACAGGCGGGGGTTTGTTTTTAACAATTCAGATAGCGTTTAGCGCAGGTCTCAGACGCCAACCACATCGCGGATACGCGCTTTGTAAGTTTCCAGCTTCTGTGGTGTCATCATGCGACGCTCATCATCCAGCACCACGCCACCTACATCATCAGCGATACGCTGAGCCGACTGCAGCATCAGCTTGAAGTTCTGATTCGCATCGCCATAAGAAGGCACCATCATAAAGATAGAGATGCCAGGCGTGCTGAAATCGGTCATCAGGTCAGGATTGAATGAGCCCGGCTTAACCATATTGGCCAGACTGAACAATACCGGGCCGCTGCCAGCCGGACTGAGATGACGATGGAAAATGTTCATTTCACCAAACTGGAAGCCCGCCTGGAGAATACCCTGCAGTAGGGCCTCACCGTTCAGTTCACCGCCCGAGTGTGCGGCAACATGCAGCACCAGTACCGCTTCTTTCGGTTTTTCCGCTGGCGCTTTAGCAGCAGGCTGTGCTGGCGCGGGCGCCGATGTCACTTCAGGCTGCGGCTCAGGTTCTGCCTGGTACTGCGGTGCTGGCTGTACAGATTCCAGCGGGTCGAGATCCAGCAGTGGGTCGGCCTGAACGGGCGGCGCGACAAAAGTGGGTGCGGGCTGCTGACGAACCGGTTCAGGGCGCGACTGCGGAGCAGGCTGCGGTGCCGTGTTAAAAAGCGGGTCGCTTTCAGGTTCGGGTTGCGGTGCGGGTCGTGGCGCAGGCTGACGCACAGGCTCAGCGGGCGCAGGCTTACGCGGCGCTTCTGGCTGTGGCTCGCGAATCTCATCGAAACGCGGTTCCTGATGTACGTTGCGATCAGAACGAACGCGAACCTCGCCGACGCCATCATCCTCGTCGTCAATCAGGTCCTGCTCATCATTTTCATCACGTTGTTTTAGACGTTTGTGCGGGCGATCGCGGAACACTGACGAACGCTCTTTACGGCTGGTCCACAGCCCGTGAAGAAGGAGCGCTATAATGGCGATCGCGCCAACAACGATTAATATCAGACGCAAATCCTGCATCATTGTATTCTCTGTTGTTCCAATACCTTGCCACCGCGGCAAACTTTATCCTCTAACTGTATTTGCCCTGCTACACAAGTGCAAGTCTGTGCACTATTTTCTGACAAATAAGATAGGCAACCCACGCTTTTTCGCTGTTTTTTTACCCAAACGGCACCTGGCCTGGAGAAAAAGCCAGGTTATAGTGGGCGCGCCTTAACATCTTCAGGAGAACTGGCTTTATGGCCATTGAGAATTCCGTCTCAAATTTTAACGGCATGCACTACTTTAGCCAGGGCTGGAAACTGGTACGTCTGCCTGGCATTCGCCGCTTTGTGGTGATGCCGTTGCTGATCAATATCGTGATGCTGGGTGGCGCTTTCATCTTGCTGTTCTATCGTCTCGGTGACTGGATCCCGCGTCTGATGGCCCATATTCCGGACTGGCTGCAGTGGCTGAGCTATCTGTTATGGCCGCTGTCGGTGATTGCGATTGTGCTGGTGTTTAGCTACTTCTTTTCGACCCTGGCAAACTTAATTGCCGCTCCGTTTTGCGGCCTGCTGGCCGAGCAACTGGAAGGCCGCCTGACAGGCAAGCCCCTGCCGGACAGCGGCTGGGCTGGGATGATTAAGGATGTGCCGCGCATCATGAAGCGCGAGCTGCAAAAACTGGGTTATTACCTGCCCCGCGCGCTGGGACTGCTGCTGCTCTACTTTATTCCTGGCTTTGGCCAGACCGTTGCGCCGGTGCTGTGGTTCCTGTTCAGCGCCTGGATGTTGTCCATCCAGTATTGCGACTATCCGTTCGATAACCACAAAGTGCCGTTTCAGCAGATGCGCAACGCCCTGCGTCAACACAAAACGGCCAATATGCAGTTTGGCGCGCTAATCAGTCTGTTCACCATGATCCCGGTTCTGAACCTGGTGATCATGCCGGTTGCCGTCTGCGGTGCCACCGCCATGTGGGTCGATCGCTACCGGCCAACGCTGGCACGTGATGAGTTGCGCTAAATTCATCAGTGCGCCTTATGCTCTTTTTAGCAGGGCTTATTGCCGGGCGACATATAGATATACGATTTCTTTCCTTCCGCCACCAGGCAGAAAAGGTATGCTCATAGGGTTCCCAATAATTCATACAGTTAAGGACAGGCTATGAGTAAGATCTATGAAGACAACTCTTTGACAATTGGTCATACGCCATTGGTTCGACTGAACCGCATCGGTAACGGCCGCATCCTTGCGAAAGTTGAATCCCGTAACCCGAGCTTCAGCGTAAAATGCCGTATCGGTGCCAATATGATTTGGGACGCAGAAAAACGCGGTATTCTGAAACCGGGTGTTGAACTGGTTGAACCGACCAGCGGCAACACCGGTATTGCTCTGGCCTATGTCGCCGCAGCGCGCGGTTATAAATTAACGCTGACGATGCCAGAAACCATGTCAGTTGAGCGCCGTAAGTTGCTGAAGGCGCTGGGCGCGACGCTGATATTGACCGAAGGCACCAAAGGCATGAAAGGTGCCATCAGTAAAGCTGAAGAGGTTGTTGCCAGCAATCCGGATAAATATGTGCTGCTGCAGCAGTTCAGCAACCCGGCCAACCCGGAAATCCATGAAAAGACCACCGGCCCGGAAATCTGGGAAGACACGGACGGCGAAGTGGATGTCTTTATTGCCGGTGTCGGCACCGGCGGTACGCTGACCGGCGTGAGCCGCTACATCAAAAACACCAAAGGCAAAAAAGATCTGATTACCGTCGCGGTTGAGCCGACCGATTCCCCGGTGATTGCTCAGGCGCTGGCGGGCGATGAGATCAAGCCCGGCCCACACAAAATTCAGGGTATCGGCGCAGGCTTTATCCCGGGCAACCTTGAGCTGAATCTGGTGGACCGCGTCGTGGCCATCACCAATGAAGAAGCGATCAGTACGGCGCGTCGGCTGATGGAAGAGGAAGGTATTCTGGCCGGTATCTCATCCGGTGCTGCCGTTGCCGCGGCGCTGAAGCTGCAGGAAGATGAAGCCTTCGCCAACAAAAATATTGTGGTGATCCTCCCCTCCTCCGGTGAACGCTATCTGAGTACCGCCTTGTTTGCCGATCTCTTCACTGAAAAAGAGCTTCAGTAGCAGAGGCCGATAGTCCGAAAATGGAGAAAAAAGCACCCAATCGGGTGCTTTTTTGTGGTGCAGATCTCACTTTCATCACCCGGCAGATTGATTTCAGTGACGCCGCTCTGGTATTTAGACTGCCAATTATTTCGATGCCTGAAATTAATCCGCGTTTGAAGTGGATCAAGCTGAATCGATTTACGGATTCAGTGAAACGGCGAATCACGGCATAATTAACCGGTGACGTGTAGAATCGGTTTTGAGACGCAACGGACTGTAGATTTGACGCATGCGCGTCTTTGGTCAGCATGAAGCTATACCCGCGCACCTACACAGGCTAAAGTAAAGGCTCCAGGCTAGACTTTAGATCCATAACACTCATCCTGATAACGTTGGGGAAATAGAATGTTCCAGCAAGAAGTTACCATTACTGCACCAAACGGTCTGCACACTCGCCCAGCTGCGCAATTCGTTAAAGAAGCCAAAGCTTTCCAGTCAGAAATTACCGTGACCTCTAACGGTAAATCAGCGAGCGCGAAGAGCCTGTTCAAGCTGCAGACACTGGGTTTAACCCAGGGAACGGTTGTGACCCTTTCCGCGGAAGGTGAAGACGAGCAGAAAGCAGTTGAGCATCTGGTCAAACTGATGGCTGAACTGGAGTAATCTCCGCTCAGCTCTCCAGCAAATCGACTCCTCTGCGCCATTGAGTGCAAACATCTTGATCGCGGACAACCTGTCCGCGTTATTGCTTTCGTAGAGTACGTGTCCCGCGACAATGGCACCGCACAGAGTCCCATCAGCCATCGTGATTAAAAGGTAGCGTTATGATTTCAGGCATTTTAGCATCACCAGGTATCGCTTTCGGCAAAGCACTGCTGCTGAAAGAAGACGAGATCGTCATCAACCGCAAGAAAATTTCTGATGACCAGGTTGAGCAGGAAGTTCAGCGCTTCCTCGATGGCCGCAGCAAAGCGGCATTACAACTGGAAGCGATTCGCGTCAAAGCGGGTGAAACCCTCGGTGAAGAGAAAGCAGCAATCTTCGAAGGCCACATTATGTTGCTGGAAGATGAAGAGCTGGAGCAGGAAATCATCGACCTGATCAAAAAAGATCACGCTTCTGCCGATGCTGCTGCTTACTCGGTCATCGATGGCCAGGCGAAAGCACTGGAGGAGTTAGATGACGAATATCTGAAAGAGCGTGCGGCTGACGTACGTGACATCGGTAAGCGTCTGCTGCAAAACATCCTCGGTCTGCATATCGTTGACCTGAGCGCTATTCCGGACGAATCCATTCTGGTGGCAAAAGATTTAACGCCGTCAGAAACCGCACAGCTGAACCTGAAGAAGGTGCTGGGCTTTATCACCGATCTGGGTGGCCGTACCTCACATACCTCAATCATGGCGCGCTCGCTGGAGATCCCAGCCATTGTCGGTACCGGCAATGTGACCGTCACGGTTAAAAATGGCGATTTCCTGATTCTGGATGGCGTTAACAATGCGATTCACGTCAATCCTTCAGAAGCGATTCAGGAAGAGCTGAAAGCCGTACAGAACCAGTATCTGTCGGAAAAACATGAATTAGCTAAGCTGAAAGATCTGCCAGCCGTTACGCTGGATGGTCATCAGGTTGAAGTCTGCGCCAACATCGGTACTGTGCGCGATATCGCCGGTGCTGAACGTAACGGCGCTGAAGGCGTGGGTCTCTACCGCACCGAATTCCTGTTTATGGATCGTGACTCACTGCCAAGCGAAGAAGAGCAGTTCCAGGCGTATAAAGCCGTCGCTGAAGCTATGGGTTCACAGGCCGTTATCGTGCGTACCATGGACATCGGCGGCGACAAAGACCTGCCTTACATGAACCTGCCAAAAGAAGAGAACCCGTTCCTCGGCTGGCGCGCTATCCGTATCGCCATGGACCGCAAAGAGATTCTGCATGCGCAGCTGCGTGCCATTCTGCGCGCCTCCTCTTTCGGTAAACTGCGCATCATGTTCCCGATGATTATTTCGGTTGAAGAAGTACGCAGCCTGAAAGCGGAACTGGAACTGCTGAAAGCGCAGTTGCGTGAAGAAGGTAAAGCCTTTGATGAGAGCATCGAAGTCGGCATCATGGTGGAAACCCCGGCTTCAGCCGTGATTGCTCATCATCTGGCGAAGGAAGTCGACTTCTTCAGTATTGGGACAAACGATCTGACGCAGTATACTCTGGCGGTCGATCGTGGTAATGATTTGATCTCGCACCTGTACAACCCAATGGCGCCGTCTGTGCTTAACTTAATCAAGCAAGTCATTGATGCATCTCACGCTGAAGGTAAATGGACCGGCATGTGTGGTGAGCTGGCAGGTGATGAACGTGCTACACTACTGTTACTGGGAATGGGGCTGGACGAGTTCAGCATGAGTGCCATTTCTATCCCTGGCATCAAGAAAATCATTCGTAATACTAATTTTGAAGATGCGAAGGCATTGGCGGAGCAGGCACTGGCTCAACCGACAGCGGAAGATTTAATGAACCTGGTAAACAAGTTCATTAAGGAAAAAACGCTCTGCTAATCCGCATGATGCTGGCCCCAAATTACTGCTTAGGAGAAGATCATGGGTTTGTTTTCTAAACTTTTTGGCGAAAAAACGGATAGCGCTGGGACAATTGACATCGTAGCGCCTCTGTCAGGCGAAATCGTGAACATTGAAGACGTACCAGATGTGGTGTTTGCAGAAAAAATCGTGGGCGACGGTATTGCGATCAAGCCCAGCGGCAACAAAATGGTTGCTCCTGTTGATGGCACTATCGGTAAGATTTTTGAAACCAATCACGCTTTTTCGATCGAATCAGACAATGGCATTGAGCTGTTCGTCCACTTCGGTATCGATACGGTTGAACTGAAAGGTGAAGGCTTCAAACGCATCGCTGAAGAAGGCCAGAAGGTCAAAAAAGGCGACGTGGTTATCGAGTTCGACCTGCCGTTGCTGGAAGAGAAAGCGAAATCAACCCTGACACCGGTTGTCATCTCCAACATGGATGAAATCAAGGAATTGATTAAGCTGACTGGCCAGGTCACCGTCGGCGAAACGCCGGTGATTCGCATCAGAAAGTAAGCATTCGTTCATAACATAACGGCACCCGCGGGTGCCGTTATCGTTTCTGCTGTATGCCTGTTCAGGGCTGCCAGTGCGGCAGACGCAGCGTCAGTTCCAGTCCGCCTTCTGGCCGGTTTCTTGCCTCGACCTCACCATGATGCGCCAGCACCACCTTGCGAACGATAGCCAGTCCCAGACCATAACCTTTGCCCATCAGCGGCGAATTCACCCGCACAAACGGGTCAAAGATGCTGGAGAGTTTATCCTCATCGACACCCGGCCCCTGATCGCGCACCTGAATCACCAGCCACTGCTGTTCTGCGCGCAGATGAACATCAATCCGCTGCCCTGGCTGAGAGAAGCGCAGCGCATTGCGTAATACATTCTCTGCTCCGCGCCGTATCAGCTCTGCATTGCCTCGCACGGTGTAATCAGCCCGACCGTCGACCTGCAACTCTACCTGCACGCCTGGGATCTGCGCTTCATAACGGACATCGGTAATAACCGCCTGCAGCAAGCCGGTCAGATCAAAATATTGCTCATCCGGGATGCTTTCATGCTCAGCCCGCGACAGTGTCAGCAGTTCACCGATCATCTTGTCCAGCCGACGCGCCTCTTCATCAATGCGATCAAGCGAACTATTCACACTTTCTGGCGTCTGTCTGGCCAGCCCGGTCGCCAGCTGCAGTCGCGCCAGCGGTGAACGAAGCTCATGTGAGATATCATGCAACAGTTCTTCACGGGCGCGCACCAGGGTATCGAGCCGCTCGACCATGGCGTCAAAGGCTTCAGCGACGTTTGAGATCTCGTCGTGGCGCTTACGCATGATCGGAAACAGCCGCACGCTTAAATCGCCCTCAGCCACGCGGGAAAATCCTTCCCGCAGCTGACGCATAGGTCGCGTCAGATTCCAGGCCAGCAGCAGACTGAACAGCAATCCCACCGAGCCGGCGAAGACAAACATCGGCTCAGGAATATTCAGAAATTTGCGCGGCATCATGTTCAGCGTGCTGTCTTTACGCATGCCATCCAGGTCGTAGCGCAGCTGATAGGCTTTGCCATCCGCGCCGCGAACCCAGCGCACCACCTCTTCAGGAAAGCGCCCTCTGATATCCAGGTTGCCGCTGTTTTCTGATTGGGACGGCTTTGTCTGTTGGGTGACGTGGAAGAACTGCCGATCGCTGTTATCCCAGTCCGAGAGCATCGCGTTCAGCGC
This sequence comes from Pantoea sp. RG18, assembly GCF_025910075.1. Taxonomy (NCBI): domain Bacteria; kingdom Pseudomonadati; phylum Pseudomonadota; class Gammaproteobacteria; order Enterobacterales; family Erwiniaceae; genus Pantoea; species Pantoea sp. RG18. Next base: position 68,722 of record NZ_JAPCIL010000002.1, on the reverse strand, counting down.
GTCAGGCCCGCCCCGCTCCAGCACTGCCGCGGCGGAGGTCATCTGCAGATCCACAATACGACGGATAGCCACGAGTTCAGGCGGTTCATGCCGTTTACCGGAGAGCGTAAAGCCGAGCCAGATAAGCTGGCTCATAATGACGAAAACGATCCAGAAGCCGATAAAGATCTTCCAGAACATGCGTCCACGGTAACTCTGCTTCATCGAATACGGTAGCCGATGCTGCGAACGGTTTCGATGTTGATGCTGTCAGCGGTTAATGCACTGAGCTTCTGACGAATGTTACTGATATGCACATCGACGCTGCGATCATAGGCTTCACGCGGACGACCGAGTCCCTTTTCGGAGAGCTCATCTTTTGACACCACTCTGTCCGGCGCACGCAGCAGCAGATCCAGCAGATTAAATTCCGACGCCGTCAGATCAAAGGTTTTACCCTGCCATTCGCTTATGCGGGTGGCGGGATTAAGCATCAGCTCTCCCCAGCGCAGCGGCTCTCTGGCGTCTGGCTGTGGCGCCTGCTCTTCGAAACGGCGCAATACGGCGCGCAGACGCGCCACCAGTTCACGGGGATAGCAGGGCTTGGGCATATAGTCATCCGCGCCCATCTCCAGACCGATCACGCGATCAATATTATCGCCTTTGGCGGTCAGCATAATCACTGGTATCCGGCTGTTCTGGCGCACCTGACGCAACACATCAATGCCGCTCATGTCAGGCAGCATAATGTCCAGGATCATGGCGGTGAACTCTCCCGATAACGCGCCCTGCACGCCGGCGCTGCCGGTCAGAACCAGCTGGGCATCAAACCCTTCCCCGATCAGGTACTGACTTAACATCGTGCCTAATTCGACATCATCATCAACAAGCAAAATTTTCATGGTTATCTCTCTGGAGAATTGCCGCTATTTTGTCCTGTGCTGAACATTCGCGCAGCCTGATTTACGCGATCCTTACAGATTCAGTCTGTCTGGCACTGAAAATTGGGGTTAAAAAAAGGCCTGTGGGCAGTAAATGCACGCACAGGCCTGATTCCGCATTGGCAGAGGTTACTGATGATAGAGTCCGGTAGAGAGATAACGGTCACCGCGATCGCAGGCGATCGCCACCACCACGCTGCCAGGATTGGCCTGCGCAATGCGCAGCGCACCCGCCACCGCGCCGCCTGAACTGACGCCACAGAAAATGCCTTCACGGCGTGCCAGCGCGCGCATCGTCTCTTCCGCTTCCTTTTGCGTCATATCCATCACATCATCCACCAGATCGGGACGGTAGATCCCCGGCAGATAGGCCAGCGGCCAGCGACGAATACCCGGAATACTGCTGCCTTCGCTGGGCTGCAAACCGATCACCTGCACGCCCGTATTAAGCTCTTTCAGATAACGCCCCACGCCGGTAATGGTGCCGGTGGTGCCCATGCTGGAGACAAAATGAGTCATGCGCTGGTTCGACTGCTGCCACAATTCCGGGCCGGTGGTCTGATAGTGACCCAGCGGATTATCGGGATTATTAAACTGGTCCAGCACCCGGCCTTCACCGCGCGCCGCCATCGCCTGGGCCAGATCGCGTGCGCCCTCCATGCCCTGTTCACGTGGCACCAGGATTAACTCTGCGCCATAGGCGCGCATCGCGTCCTGCCGCTCCTGACTCATGTTGTCGGGCATCAGCAGGCGAAGTCGGTAGCCTTTCATCGCCGCGATCATCGCCAGCGCAATCCCGGTGTTGCCGCTGGTAGCTTCAATCAGCTGATCGCCAGGTGCAATATCACCACGCAGCTCTGCCTGATTGATCATCGACCAGGCCGCGCGATCTTTTACCGAACCTGCCGGATTATTGCCTTCCAGCTTGAGCCAGACCTCGCTGCCGTTGGCGGGCGTCAGGCGCTGCAACTTAATCAGCGGGGTATTGCCGATGGTATTTTCGAGAGTCGTCACGGTGCGGTTCCTGGCATCTTACAAACCAGATGCGAAAAAAAGGCGGGAGTGTCACTCCCGCCCGGTGTTGAAGAGAAAATATCAGGCGCTTTGTGCAAAGGCAACTGCGCGCAGTGGCGTATCGCCCTTATAGAGACGCGCCTGCTGTAAGCCAACAAACAGACGCTCGCCGCGAATCGGCGCTGTCTGCTCACCTTCAAACACCACCGAAACCGGCTCGCTCTGCCAGCCGGCAGGCTGGACGACCAGCTGCCAGAAATGTCCACGCGGGCTCACCTCCAGTACCTGTACCGGCAGCGGGGTTTCCAGACTGCTGCGGCGTGAGACGTCGATTTCCCAAGGACGCAGGAACAGCTCAACCGCGCCCTGGTGGGCCGAGGTATAGCCCAGCGGCCAGTGGTGCGCGCCAACATGGAACTGTGATCCCTGAATCTCGCCATCAAAGCGGTTCACTTCACCCAGGAATTCCAGCACAAAACGGGTCGCCGGATCGCGCCACACATCATCTGGCGTGCCGACCTGTTCAATATTGCCCTGACTCATCACCACCACGCGATCCGCGACTTCCATCGCCTCTTCCTGGTCGTGGGTGACAAACACACTGGTGAATTTCAGCTCTTCATGCAGCTGACGCAGCCAGCGGCGCAGCTCTTTACGTACCTGAGCATCCAGCGCGCCAAAGGGTTCGTCCAGCAGCAGAATCTGTGGTTCAACCGCTAACGCACGCGCCAGCGCCACACGCTGTTTCTGACCGCCCGACAGCTGTGCCGGGAAGCGATTCGCCAGATGAGCCAGCTGCACCATCTCCAGCAGACGGGTAACACGCTGTTTGATCTCCGCCGTTGAAGGACGCTCACGACGTGGCAGCACGGTAAGGCCAAAGGCGATGTTGTCGAATACCGTCATATGACGGAACAGCGCGTAGTGCTGGAAGACAAAACCGACCTGACGATCGCGCGCATGCAGGCGGCTGACATCGTTGCCATGAAAACGGATATGACCGCTGTTCTGATGCTCCAGCCCGGCAATAATGCGCAGCAGCGTGGTTTTACCCGAGCCTGATGGGCCAAGCAGCGCCACCATTTCACCCGAGGCAATATCCAGAGAGATATCGTTCAGCACCGATGTGCGACCAAAGGATTTGTTGATCTTGTTAATCTCAATGCTCATGATTTCCCTCCTGTTGCAGGCGTTTGTGCTGTTGCTCTAAACGCCACTGCACAATGCTTTTCAGAAACAGCGTCACAATTGCCATCAGGGTTAACAGGGCAGCCGCGGTAAACGCGCCAACGGTGTTGTAGTCCTGATGCAATAATTCAACCTGAAGCGGTAACGTGTAGGTCTCACCGCGAATCGATCCCGATACCACCGAGACCGCACCAAATTCACCAATCGCACGGGCGTTGGTCAGCACGATGCCATACAGCAGCGCCCAGCGAATGTTCGGCAGCGTTACGCGGCGGAACATCTGCCAGCCAGAGGCGCCCAGCAGCACCGCCGCTTCATCTTCGTGACTGCCCTGACTCAGCATCACCGGCACCAGTTCGCGCACCACAAACGGACAGGTCACAAACACCGTCGCCAGCACCATGCCAGGCCAGGCAAACATAATCTGGATGTTATGCGCATCCAGCCAGCCGCCTGCCGGGCCATTAACGCCCCAGAACAGCAGATACATCAGACCGGCCACGACCGGCGACACGGCAAAAGGAATATCGAACAGGGTCAGCAGCAACTGACGCCCCGGAAAGGTAAAGCGCGTCACCAGCCAGGCGAGCAGCGTGCCGAACACCAGGTTAACCGGTACGGTGATCAGCGCCACCATTACGGTCAGCCAGATGGCGTGCAGCATGTCCGGATCCGCCAGATTGCTGAGAGCGACAATGAGCCCCTGATTCAGCGCTTCCCAGAAGATGGAGGCCATCGGCACCACCAGCAGCAGAATCGAGATCAGCGCGCCGATACTAATCAGCAGCCACTTGCCCCAGTTCACTGGCTGACGTGCAGCGTGATTAATCTGTGAAACCTCAGCCATTAGTGACCTCCCAGACGACGGCCAAAGCGGCTCTGTAATGTGTTAATCGCAAATAACAGAATCAGCGATGCCGCCAGGATCACCGAGGCGATGGCGCTGGCCGCCGGATAGTCGAACTCCTGCAGCCGGACAAAAATCATCAGTGAGGTGACTTCCGTTTTCCAGGCGATGTTACCGGCAATAAAGATCACCGCACCAAATTCACCCAGGCTGCGGGTAAAGGAGAGCGCAGTCCCGGCCAGCAGCGCCGGTGCCACTTCCGGCAACACGACGCGGCGGAAGCTCTGCCACGGCGTGGCACCCAGCGTTTCGGCCGCCTCTTCATACTCCGGGCCTAACTCTTCCAGCACCGGCTGTACGGTACGCACCACAAACGGAATGCTGGTAAAGGCCATGGCGATGGCGATACCAATCCAGGTATAGGAAATTTTGATGTCGAACTGAGCGAACCACTGTCCATACCAGCCGTTGACCGAAAAGAGTCCGGCCAGGGTCAGACCCGCCACCGCCGTAGGCAGTGCAAACGGCAGATCCATCAGGCCATCCAGCAGCGTCCGGCCCGGAAAACGGTAACGGGTCAGGATCCATGCCATCAGCATGCCGAACACCGCATTAAACAGTGAGGCGACGCCTGCAGAGAGCAGCGTTACTTTATAGGCGGCAATCAGCTGCGGATTGGTCACCACATCCCAGTACTGTTGCAGCGTCATCTGCGACAGCTGCATGATCACCGCGCTGATAGGCAGCAGCAGAATCAGACAGGTAAAGAGCAGACTGGTGCCGAGGCTGAGACCAAAGCCGGGCAACACGCGTTTCTGGCTGGCTGCAAACATTATCCGCGCCCCGCCGCTAACAACTTATCAAGCTCACCGCCGCTGACGAAGTGCGTCTTCATCACCTTATCCCAGCCGCCAAACGCCTCTTCCACCCGGAACAGGTTGGTCTGCGGGAAGCGATCTTTCTGCTCCGCCATCAGCTGTGCATTGTTCACGCGATAGTAGTAGTGAGTAATAATATTCTGCGCTTCAGGCGTGTAGAGATAGTTCAGATAAGCGCTGGCCGCATCAGCGGTTTTATTGGTGGTGACGTTTTTATCCACCCATGCCACCGGAAACTCCGCCAGAATGTTGGTTTTCGGCACCACCACTTCATACTCATCTTTGCCGTACTGGTTGCGAATGTTATTCACTTCGGACTCAAAGCTAATTAATACGTCGCCCAGGCCACGCTCAGCAAAGGTCGTGGTCGCACCGCGACCGCCGGTGTCGAACACTTCAACGTTTTTCAGGAATTGCGTCATAAAGGCACGGGTTTTGGCCTGATCGCCCCCGTCCGCTTTCTCCGCTGCGCCCCAGGCGGCCAGATAGGTGTAGCGGCCATTCCCGGAGGTTTTCGGATTCGGGAAAATCAGCTTCACATCACTTCGGGTCAAATCTGACCAGTCGTGAATCTGTTTTGGATTCCCTTTGCGCACCAGAAACGCCATGGTGGAGTAGAAAGGCGAGCTGTTATTCGGCAGACGGCTTTTCCAGTCTGCGGCAATCAGGTTGCCTTTATCGTGCAGCACCTGCACATCCGTAACCTGATTGTATGTGACGACATCCGCGCGCAGTCCCTGCAGGATTGCCAGCGCCTGCTTCGATGAACCGGCGTGCGACATCTTAATGGTCAGTGGATCGCTGGGATGGCTGGCATCCCACTGCTTAACGAAGGGAGCATTCAGGGCGACAAACAGCTCCCGCGAAACATCGTAAGAGCTATTGAGGAGTTCAGTGGCATTGGCTGCGCCGGCCAGGCTCAGCGACAACGCGATACCGCTCACGATTTTTTTCATCGCTTGTAATGTCATTTGGCACCCTGAAAAAGTTTGATGCGGATCTCACCCGCTGAGGCACCAGTTTATTTATAACTCAGTGAAAACCAGTAACGGTTTTATATATCGTTTGATGATTTCAAAGTCGAAAAAAGCATAAGACGACGGCACTGTTTATGCAGAAATCAGCAAAAGCCGATGGGGAGGAGGAACCCCGTGCCGTGCGCGCCGGCAAAGGTTTTGAGAGGCTCAGCGGCCGCCTGACGGGCGGCGCGCTGAAGACGAGGGATTAACGCTGCCAGACAATCTTGCTGATTTTCCAGCTTTTCAGCGTATCGTCCGAGGGCATTAATCCCTCTGGTCCATGCCAGTCACCCTGATAAACATAGGTCAGATGCTGACTGCCAGGCGCACGGCATGCCACGTCACGCGCATCGGTGCCGCTGGCTAAGGTGCAGTTGTCGAAGGCTTTGCTGAACTTATTACTGAAGACATCACCCACTTTGCTGCCATCGCTGCTGGCGATTGCGCTGTCCATGACCTCAATACGTTCGACCTGCGACTGCCCGTAAATCACCAGCTTAACGTTGCCATCATCCAGCGCCTGCCAGAAAGAGACCACCTGACCATTCTGGCTGCGCATGCCCTGACGCAGGCTATAGTCACCGTTCAGTCCGGCATTAATCGCGTCCTCTTTCATGGCGGTCAAGGCAGTTAACCCACCCACACCCTGTTCAGTCGCGGTCAGCGAGGAACCGAACCAGTTCCACGGCAGCGCCGAAGACCAGTGATACGTCAGCGGATTCCACCAGCTTGCCTGCTGGCTGCTGTCAGCGCCGGAACCCGAACTGGCACAGCCGCTCAGTACAACGGCGGCGATCAGTAGCGTGGAACGAACAGCTTTCATGAGAACTCCTGTAAATGCGATGCCGGAAAGGCGGAACTGATTGGAGTCGCAAAGCGACAAAAAGTTTAGTGAAGATGATGTTCGGGCAGAAAGCAGTCGCGACAGCGGCGACTGGATTGCAGCCAGATCAGCGCCAGCAGGTCAAACAACGTCAGCAGCAATGGCAGCGGTGAGGTGAGCAGATCGTCCTGCACAAACTGCATTCCCTGCCAGAGCAGATTCACCAGCAGCGACAGCGCCAGCACGCTGCGCCAGTGCTGCCAGAGTCGCGGCAGGCGGGTGCGATACCCGGTCAGTAGCAGGCCCGCCAGCGCCGGTAAACCCAGCGCAAGACCGATCCAGAACGCCTGACGATCCGGATAGAACAGCGCCAGCAGATCGTTGCCCTGCTGCCGTGACGCCCCGGCCATTACCAGCAGCAGCCAGGTCCGTGCCTGGAGTAACAGGATCAGCCAAAAAAGAAACGGCAGCCGCAGCTGCCCTCTGGCGTCATACTCGTCCGGCAGATAGCCCGGTGACGGCTTAGTATTCACGATCTTCGATCAAACGTTTACCAAACAGCAGCGCATCAACCGGCTCATAATCGAGCTTCTCATAGAACGCCACCACCTGATCATTCTCTTCGCGGATCATCAGATGCAGTTTCGGACAGCCGCGCGCGATAAGCTTCTTCTCCAGACGATTCATCAGCGCATTCGCAAAGCCGCGTCCCTGATAGTCGGGATGCACGGCCAGATAGTAAGCCGCGCCGCGATGGCCATCATAGCCGCCCATCAGTGTGCCCACGACCACGCCGCCCACTTCAGCGACCAGAAAGAGATCGGGGTCGTGATTCATTTTGCGTTCGATATCCAGCTCAGGATCGTTCCATGGCCGTAACAAATCGCAACGTTCCCATAAGGTGATCACTTCTTCAAAATCTTCCTGGCGGAAGGCGCGGATTTCCATCTTCTTTACCTGCAAATAAGCACAATTTGCTGATTATCACGCATTCTCTGCCGCACGCAACCCTCCATGACGGGCGACAAATAAAAAAGCGCAAATTTACTGTTCGCGACCTGCAATACAAAGTAATGCCCTGAAATGGTTCTGTGATCGCAGGCAGCAGCCCCTTAGGCTATAACACCGGCAAGATTCCTGTTACCGGACCCGCACATGCACCTGCTTAAACGTTTGATTCATCGCCGTCAGTTACTGCTTTCCGGGCTGGCTCTGGCCATTTTATCGCCGCGCGCGGTTCAGGCTAAAGAGCAGTCTGCGCTTACTGGTGCAAATCGTCACTCGCGCCCTGCCCCGCCCGCTAAGAACGGGAAACGTATCGTGATGATCGACCCAGGTCACGGCGGCATCGACTCTGGTGCCGTTGGCGAAGAGGGTTCCGAAGAGAAACACATCGTGCTGGAGATTGCCGGTAACGTGCAGCGTCAGCTACAGAGCCATCCGCGCATAGAAGTGCGTCTGACCCGCGACAGCGACCACTTTATTCCGCTCTATCAGCGGGTAGAGATCGCCCACCAGCACGGCGCAGATCTCTTTATGTCGATTCATGCCGACGGTTTTACCAGTCCCGATGCCAGCGGTGCCTCGGTGTTTGCGCTCTCTAATCGCGGTGCCAGCAGCTCGATGGCGCGTTATCTGTCACAGCGGGAGAACGATGCGGACAAGCTGGGTGGCGTGAAAGCGCAGCAGCAGGATCACTATCTGCAGCAGATTCTGTTCGATCTGGTGCAGACGGACACCATCAAAAACAGCCTGACGCTGGGCAAGCATGTCCTGGATCAGATCCGCCCGGTTCATCATCTTCACAGCCAGCACACCGAGCAGGCGGCCTTCGCAGTACTCAAGTCACCGTCGATCCCCTCGGTGCTGGTCGAAACCTCCTTTATTACTAATCCGCGTGAAGAGCAGCTGCTCGGCACCACCGCGTTTCGTCAGAAAATCGCCTCTGCTATTGCCAGCGGCATCGTCAATTACTTTGATGAGTTTGATCGCCGCAACGCCTGATGCATGTCGTCGGTTCAGGCCGTGCGACTCGCCGCACTCATGCAAGCGGCGCGGTTTTGCGTATAATCGCGTCAGACTTTGACAAACCATAAGCGAAAAAATGGCTGATATTTCCCGCGTAAAAGCGTTCCTGCTCGCATTGCAGGATGAGATTTGTAACCAGCTGGCGGCTGAAGATGGCGGCGCAGCGTTTGCTGAAGATAGCTGGCAGCGCCCTGGCGGCGGCGGCGGTCAGAGCCGCGTGCTGCGCAACGGCGCGGTGTTTGAGCAGGCGGGCGTCAACTTTTCGCACGTGCATGGCGATCAGATGCCGGCATCCGCCACTGCACACCGGCCGGAGCTGGCGGGTCGCAGTTTTGAAGCGATGGGCGTGTCGCTGGTGATCCACCCGAACAACCCTTATGTGCCCACCAGCCACGCCAACGTGCGCTTTTTTATCGCGGAGAAACCGGGTGCCGATCCGGTCTGGTGGTTTGGTGGCGGATTTGACCTGACCCCTTTTTATGGCTTCGAAGAAGATGCGCTGCACTGGCACCAGACCGCCGCTGACCTCTGCCAGCCTTTTGGCGAGGATGTCTATCCGCGCTATAAAAAGTGGTGTGATGACTATTTCTATCTGAAGCATCGTGATGAGCAGCGCGGCATTGGCGGCCTGTTTTTTGACGATCTCAACACGCCCGACTTTGAGCAGAGCTTCAGCTTTATGCAGGCGGTAGGCCGCGGCTTTATGGATGCCTATCGGCCGATTGTGGCGCGCCGTAAAGATCACCCGTGGGGCGATCGTGAGCGTCAGTTCCAGCTCTATCGCCGTGGCCGCTATGTGGAGTTTAATCTGGTGTGGGACCGCGGCACGCTGTTTGGTCTGCAGACCGGCGGTCGCACTGAGTCGATCCTGATGTCGATGCCCCCGCTGGTGCGCTGGGAATATGATTATCAGCCCGATGCCGACTCACCTGAAGCCGCCCTCTATCGCGATTTCCTGCCGGTGAAGAACTGGCTGAACCTGCCAGTCTGATCGTTTCTGCCGCTGCAGCGCGGGTCTCAACCCGCGCTGCGCTTACCTCTCGCCTGATCGGCCTCTTCTTTTTTACAGGGCACAGATTGCTACAGTGTGGCCTGCGTCATTCCTCCTGACTGCTATGCTTATGGGTGGAATATGGCGCACCCCACGGTTAACACCGCATGACGGCTCCTTCGCACCGCCTCGCAGCGCAACAATCAGAGAAACCGCATGTTCATCAGAAACTCTCTGTTGCAATGTTATGGGTTCGCGTTCCCGGTAGCAGAACATGCCACAGACCGGCTGCGAGGCCTGAGGTGCCCCCTGTTCGCTTTCATTTTTCTTTTCAAGGAGTTTAGAGATGAACCAGCTAGAAGCCCTAAAACAGTTCACCACCGTGGTGGCGGACAGTGGTGATATCGAATCGATTCGTAATTACCATCCGGAAGACGCCACCACCAACCCCTCACTCATTCTGAAAGCGTCCGGTCTCGAAGGGTATAAGCACCTGATGGATGACGCGATTGAGTACGCCAAAAAACAGGGCGGCAGCAAAGAGACGCAGATTATCAACGCCAGCGACAAAGTGGCGATCAACCTTGGTATGGAAATCCTGAAAAGCATACCGGGCCGTGTTTCGACCGAAGTGGATGCGCGCCTCTCCTTCGATCGTGGCATGTGTGTGACCAAAGCAGAAAAACTGATTCGGATGTATGAAGAGCACGGTATCGATCGCTCACGCGTACTGATTAAGCTGGCCTCGACCTGGGAAGGCATCCGCGCAGCGGAAGAGCTGGAGAAAAACGGCATTCAGTGCAACCTGACACTGCTCTTCTCCTTTGCTCAGGCGCGTGCCTGTGCCGAAGCGGGCGTGTTCCTGATCTCCCCGTTCGTTGGACGCATCTACGACTGGTATAACTCGCGCAAACCCATGGACCCCTACGTGGCAGATGAAGATCCGGGCGTGAAATCCGTGCGTCGCATCTACGATTACTACAAAAAGCATCGTTACAGCACCATCATCATGGGCGCCAGCTTCCGTAAAGTGGAGCAGATTATCGCGCTGGCAGGCTGCGACCGCCTGACCCTGTCACCTAACCTGCTGGAAGAGTTGCAGAACAGTGATGCGCCGCTTGAGCGCAAACTGGAGCCTTCAACTGAAGGTTTCCACCAGCCGTCGCCGCTCTCCGAGGCGGAGTTCCGTTGGGAACATAATCAGGATCCAATGGCAGTTGAAAAACTCTCTGACGGCATCCGCCAGTTCGCGGTTGACCAGCAGAAGCTGGAAGATGTGCTCGCCGCACGCCTGTAGTCTTTATTTTAGTCGGGCGGGACTTTCCCGCCCTGATGCATAACAAGGGAGAACTTTATGTCCTCACGCAGAGAGTTGGCAAACGCGATTCGTGCACTGAGCATGGATGCGGTACAGAAGGCAAATTCAGGCCACCCCGGTGCGCCAATGGGAATGGCCGATATCGCCGAAGTGTTGTGGCGCGACTTCCTCCAGCATAATCCGACCAATCCCGCCTGGCTTGATCGCGACCGCTTTATCCTCTCCAACGGCCACGGCTCGATGCTGCTCTATAGCCTGCTGCACCTGAGCGGTTATGACCTGCCGATTGAAGAATTGAAAAATTTCCGTCAGCTGCACTCTAAAACGCCAGGTCACCCGGAAATCGGCTACACCCCAGGCGTTGAAACCACCACCGGCCCGCTGGGTCAGGGACTGGCTAACGCCGTGGGCTTAGCCATTGCAGAACGCACGCTGGCCGCGCAGTTTAACCGTCCGGATCATGAGATTGTCGATCACCACACCTATGTGTTTATGGGCGATGGCTGTCTGATGGAAGGCATCTCGCACGAAGTCTGTTCACTGGCGGGGACCCTGGGTCTCGGCAAACTGATCGGCTTCTATGACCATAACGGTATCTCGATCGATGGCGAGACCGAAGGCTGGTTTACTGACGACACCCATAAACGCTTTGAGTCCTACAACTGGCATGTGATTGGCGACATTGACGGCCATGACGCTGATGCCATTCGTGAGGCGATCAAAGAGGCGCAGAGCGTCACCGATAAGCCTTCACTGATTATCTGCCGCACCATTATCGGTTTCGGTTCGCCGAACAAAGCCGGTAAAGAGGAGTCGCACGGCGCGGCGCTGGGTGAGGCAGAAGTTGCCCTGACCCGCAAACAGCTCGGCTGGAACTATCCGGCGTTTGAGATCCCGGCTGAAATCTACCAGCAGTGGGATGCCAAAGCGGCGGGTGCTGAACGTGAAAAAGCCTGGGATGCAAAATTTGCGGCTTACAAAGAAGCCCATCCAGAGCTGGCGAAAGAGTATGAGCGCCGGATGAATGGCGAAATGCCCGCCAACTGGGAAACCGAAGCGACCCGGTTCATTCAGGAGTTGCAGGCTAACCCGCAGAAAATCGCCAGCCGTAAAGCGTCACAAAACTCGCTGGAAGCCTACGGCAAAATGCTGCCGGAGTTCCTCGGCGGTTCTGCTGACCTGGCACCGAGTAACCTCACCATCTGGTCAGGTTCTAAATCGATCAAAGAGGATCCGGCCGGTAACTATATTCACTACGGCGTGCGTGAATTTGGTATGACGGCGATTGGTAACGGTATCGCGCACCATGGCGGTTTCGTTCCCTACACCGCAACCTTCCTGATGTTTGTCGAATATGCGCGAAACGCCGCGCGTATGGCTGCGCTGATGAAGGCACGACAGATTCTGGTCTACACCCATGACTCCATCGGTCTGGGCGAAGATGGCCCGACGCACCAGCCGGTAGAGCAGATCGCCAGCCTGCGTCTGACGCCAAATATGAGCGTATGGCGTCCGTGCGATCAGGTCGAAACAGCCGTAGCGTGGAAAGCCGCCGTCGAACGTCATCACGGCCCGACTGCGCTGATCCTTTCGCGTCAGAATCTGCTGCAGCCGGAACGTACCCCGGAGCAGATCGAAAACATCAAACGCGGCGGCTACGTGCTGAAGGATTGCGACGGCACACCAGAAGTGATTCTGATCGCGACCGGTTCAGAGATTGAGATCACCCTGGGTGCAGCGGACAAGCTCACTTCAGGCGGTCACAAGGTGCGGGTGGTTTCACTGCCTTCTACTGATCTGTTTGATGCGCAGGATGCCGCTTACCGCGAATCCGTACTGCCGAGCGGCGTGAAAGCGCGTGTGGCGGTAGAAGCGGGTATTGCTGACTACTGGTTCAAGTATGTCGGTCTGGACGGTGCGATTGTCGGTATGACCACCTTTGGTGAATCGGCCCCGGCCAGTCAGCTGTTCCCGGAGTTTGGCTTCACGGTTGAGAATATCGTCAGCCACGCTGAAGCATTACTCAAGCCAGTTTAATGCTTATGCCCTTCCCGGCTCACCGGGAAGGGCCATTTCCACTTATAGCCTGATACATAAAAAAAACTCCATTCCCCTCTTCCCGCCCTGCGCAAACTCATTACTATAGAGCCGTCATACTTAATGCTGCCTGTGCGCTGGCTGTCCGTCTGTTCCCGCTGTTGTTCTGCCGGGATAACGCGGTTCTGTCCTGATGCATCCCGATGAGTGAAGGCAGATTTCCTCCGATTTTATAGCGAAGCCACTTCCGTTGAACATGCGCACACCCTATTTACTGGCCCTGATGGTTTCACTGCTTCCATTAAAAAGCATGGCGCAGGTCGCGCCCGATCCACTGCTGGCCTCTCAGATTGTTGATCGCTATGCGGAACATATCTTTTACGGCAGCGGTGCAACCGGCATGGCACTGGTGGCGATTGATGGTAATCAGCGGGTGTTCGCCAGCTTTGGTGAAACCCGTCCCGGCAACAATGTCCGTCCGCAGAAAGATTCGCTGATCCGCATCGCCTCGCTGAGTAAGCTGATGACCAGTGAAGTGATGGTGAAGCTGGCTGAGCGCGGACAGATCCGCCTCGACGATCCCCTGAGTAAATATGCGCCGCCGGGTTCACGCGTGCCCACCTACAATGGTCAGCCCATTCGCCTGATCAATCTCTCGACCCACACCAGCGGACTGCCGCGCGAACAGCCAGGCGGCAAAGCGCAGCGTCCGGTATTTGTCTGGCCGACCCGTGGTGAACGCTGGGCGTGGCTGTCACGCGCTAACCTCAAAGCAGCACCGGGCAGCAGTGCCGCCTACTCCAACCTGGGCTACGATCTGCTGGGTGATGCGCTGTCGCGCGCCACGGGCAAACCCTATCCGGCGCTGTTTCAGCAGCTGATTACCCGCCCGCTCGGCATGAAGGACACGACGTTTACGCCGTCGCCAGAGCAGTGCGGACGCCTGATGGTGGCGGAAAAAGGGGCCAGTCCGTGCAATAACACCCTGGCGGCGATTGGCAGCGGCGGCGTTTACTCCACGCCGGATGATATGGGCCGCTGGATGCAGCAGTTCCTTAACTCTTCGGTTAACCACCGCACGCCGCAGATCGATCGACTGCAGACGCTGATCTATCGTCGCGATCAGCTGAGCAAGGTAGAAGGCATGGATGTGCCGGGTAAAGCGGATGCGCTGGGAATGGGCTGGGTCTTTATGGGGCCGAAAAATGGTCGCCCTGGCATTATTCAGAAAACCGGCGGCGGCGGCGGTTTCATCACCTATATGGCGATGGTGCCGCAGCATAACGTGGGGGTATTTGTGGTGGTGACTCGCTCGCCGCTGACCCGCTTTACGCCAATGAGCGACGGCGTGAATAATATGCTGGCCGAACTGGTCGGTAATCAGCTTGGCTCACCGATGATGGTGCAGGCGATTCGTTAACGCTGCTGTACGCCACCGTCAGACTGGCTGACCCACAGGGTTGGCCAGTCATCACTGCTATGCCAGGCATCACAGGTCGACTCTTCCGCATACTCCGCTAACACAAAACGCGTGCCATCAAACTGCCAGCGTGTGGCACTGCCACAGTCACCCAATCCACGTCCTTTACCAAAAGTGTAGAGCTGGCCGCTGGCCGCATCATATTCGGCGTTGATCAGCTCAAGCTGCCGATCACTGGCACCTGGTGGGGTAAACGGCAGAGTTAAGGTGATGCCGCGCGCAACATACGGCTGGCTGCGCGTCACTTCAAACGCCAGATCGATCACGTTATAAGCCCCCATTTCACAACTCACCAGCAGCAGCGCGCGCTGATCGGTGAGTGGCGCCACGCTGACTTCACGGCGCAGTGGATCGAGTGAGCAGGAGTCGGTATTGACCCGCCAGGTGCCGTAATCAATTAATCCGCTGGTCTCATCGCGCGTCAATGCCGCGGGTGGCTCGACAGCAGGCGGCAGTGGCGGCAGCGCAGGCGGCGGCGGAACATCCCAGCTGGCGCGATCGCCACGTTTGACCCATGCGCTCATGCTGTTGACCCGCCCCTGGGTGTCATCCATCAGCAACAGCGCGGCCTTCATGCCGCGCAGGGAGATCAGCGCATTGGGATCGAAAGTGAGCTGAAGGGTTTTCGCCTCCATCACCAGATCAAGAAACTCATCAATTGCGATGGCATTGCTGGTGGCGAGATGGTGCGGTTCAACCGTCCAGTGTTTGAGGTCGGGTTTCAGACGGCGCTGATCCAGTAGCAGGTTATCCTGAAGCGAACCGCCAGGCAGCGCGCCACTGTAGGCACTGCCGTAGTCGATTCGCAGCAAGGGGCGATCGTTGACGCCCGCATGCCGCGAAATCGTCATCACTAACCCTTTGTCGCCCGGAATATTGCGCGCCACGCAAAAGGCTTCATTGTTGCAGGTGATTTGCCAGTCGTTGAATGACTTTTGCAACGGTTCCGCCTGAACACAGGCAACCCACAGAGACGGCAACAGCCACAGCGATTTCATCCAATACGACATTAAGAAAATCGATCCCCGAATACCCAGAGTGGAGAGGATAGCGCATCAACGGGCCTGCCAGGGTTCCCATTCTGTGAACCTGTGCAAAAAGCGCAGTTAACTGCTTAAAAAGCGTGCATGAAAAGTGGATTATGCTTCACTTTCCACGCTCAACGCCGTCACGCTGCAACAGGCTAACTGCATGATTTTTTATGGTATCAGCCAGCCAGCAATCTGCGCATGCTGCAACAGCATGACGGTTTTGCCGTCGCGAATGCGGCCATCGGCGACCATTGCCAGTGCATCAGGGAAAGGCAGTTCCAGCACGTCGATCGACTCATCTTCAACGCCGCCGCCCGCATTGTCGCGCAGCGATTCATTATATTCCGCCGCGAAAAAGTGGATCAATTCAGTGACGCCGCCCGGCGACATATAGCAGGAATAGAGTTTCTCCACCTCGCCCACCGCATAACCGGTCTCTTCAATCGCCTCTTTGCGAATGCAATCTTCCGGAGAGTCGTCGTCCAGCAAGCCGGCACAGGCTTCAATTAACATGCCGCCCTCGTTACCGTTGACGTAAGTGGCGATACGGAACTGGCGCGTCAGGACCACGCTGTTCTTTTCGCGGTTATAGAGCAGGATGGTCGCCCCGTTTCCACGATCGTAGACTTCGCGTTTATGGCGGATAACCTCGCCACGATGATCGGTAATCTCATAGGTGTAGTTACGCAGCACAAACCAGTTTTCGGACAGGAGCTTATCTTTGATGATGTTGATCTTAAACGACATGAGGACTCCGCTACCGCATAAAGGGAGCCTTTCATCATAGGGGCAAGCTTGCGGGAAAACTATCTTAATTCTCGCGGTGAATGAGGCGGTTTACGCCAAAAAAAAACCAGCCCGAAGGCTGGCCTGATTGCTGCAGCGCTAATCAGCGTGAGGTGTCGTCAGCCAGTCGGGTCGGCTGAGGCTCCTCTTCGTGATGATCCTGTTCGGTCTCAGCTATGGCGTGAACACGTTTACGCACGCCAAACCATCCCAGCACCAGCAATACCGCGATAAGCGGAATGGAGGCGATGGTGTAAGTCCCGTTCGGGTAGTCAAACGCCATCAGCACCAGCACGCTGAACAGGAACAGCAGCGTCAGCCATGAGGTAAACGGCGCGCCTGGCAGCTTGAAGCTGACATCATCCGCCTTGCCCTCTTTAATCGCTTTTCGCAGACGCAGCTGACAAACCACGATAAAGGCCCAGGAGGAGATAATCCCCAGCGAGGCGACGTTCAGGACGATCTCAAACACCTGAGAAGGCACATAGTAGTTAAGCACCACACCAATCACATAGACGGCGATGGTCACCAGAATACCGGCATAAGGCACCTGCTGACCGTTCATCTTAGACATGAATTTCGGTGCAGAGCCACCCATCGACATGGAGCGCAGAATACGCCCGGTTGAGTAGAGGCCCGAGTTCAGGCTGGAGAGCGCCGCACTCAGCACCACGATATTCATGATACTGCCAACGTAAGGCACGCCCAGCTTCGAGAAGAAGGTAACAAACGGACTCTGACCCGCCTGATAGGCGTTCCACGGCAGCAGCAGCACCAGCAGGACCACCGAGCCAACGTAGAACAGGCCGATACGCCAGATCACGCTATTGATCGCTTTCGGCAGCATGGTTTTCGGGTCTTTACATTCGCCGGCCGCCGTACCTACCAGTTCGATAGAGGCAAAGGCGAACACTACACCCTGAATCAGCACCAGCGCAGGCAGTAAGCCGTGCGGGAACATGCCACCGTTATCGGTGATCAGATGGAAGCCGGTGCTGTTGCCATCCAGCGGTTTGCCGGTGCCAAGGAACACCACGCCCACCACCAGGAAGATCACAATTGCCAGCACTTTCACCAGCGCGAACCAGAACTCCATCTCGGCAAACCACTTTACGCCGATCATGTTCATGGTGCCGACAATCGCCAGCGCGCCCAGGGCGAACACCCACTGTGGCACATCACCAAATGCGCCCCAGTAGTGCATGTAGAGCGCGACGGCGGTGATATCGACGATGCCGGTCATTGCCCAGTTGACGAAGTACATCCAGCCCGCCACGTAGGAGGCTTTCTCACCCAGGAATTCACGGGCGTAGGAGACGAAGCTGCCGCTGCTGGGACGGTGTAACACCAGTTCGCCCAGCGCACGCAGAATAAAGAAGGAGAAGATGCCACACACCAGATAGATGATGGCTAAGGCGGGGCCAGCAGCCTGCAAACGGCCACCTGCGCCCAGGAACAAACCGGTACCGATGGCACCGCCGATCGCAATCATCTGTACGTGACGGTTACCCATCGCCTTCTGGTAGCCGGCGTCATGAGAGTTGAGCCAGCGTCGTTTCGCAGCGCGCATCTCGCCTGGGGTTTTGTTTTTAGATTTCATAGCATTCCTGTTTGTCCTGACTATCAGTCGTCGCCCCCATTTCAGGCGTAATGCCCTGTGAAATGGGGTATTTTCCTCTGTGCGTTTGCCTGTGAGTGAGTGCCAGGCAGCGCGGGAATTTACGGCGATGAATCCTACCCGTTCTGCAAGAACGAAGCAAAATATACCGGGCAGATGCACAGGCTGATTTGTAAGAATCCATCCTGATGCACAAAAACAAAAAAACCGGCCATTTTCAGGCCGGTAAAAGCTACAGGGATGGAAACAGGAGGGTTGGGTTAGCGATAAATCTCTGCGGTGCCGCTCCACAGGCTGGAGTCGCCTGGGTTATCGACACCGATAACGCGGTAATGGCTGGCGCCCATCTCTTCCGCTTTTTGCGACAGCTGGCGATTCGCATCGTCCAGCGAGCCGCGAACACCGGAAACCGAAACGCTACCGATGCTCTGCATACTCTGCGCCTGCGACTGATCGACCGGCGCGGCGGCGAAAGTGGCAAATGAGGCGGTAGCCAGTAATGCGCCCGCCAGGACAGCATTCAGCTTTTTCATTGGATGCTCCTTAATCTGTGATCGGGGTTGAGTTGATGACTGGATGAATTATTAGCGCTGCAATGAAAAGCAACATCGGGACGATGTAAACCTGTTCCTTTTTTAAGCGTTGAACAGCAGCACGTCCTGGGAACTGTCAGTTGCGGTCATTTTATGTGCGATGTGTAACGTCCTGTGCGATAAACAGGGAATGGATCATTTGCGTTACGTTAATGCGCTCTTATAATTCCCGCACTCTCAACAGGGCCATTCATGTGATTGTTAAACGTTCCGTAACTCAAAGCATCGCTCAGGCGCTCAGCGCCATTGTCCTGCTGTCGCTGCTCACCACCGGTCTGGCATTAGTCACGCTCCTGAGCAGCCAGCGCGACGCGGAGGCGATCAATCTGGCGGGTTCACTGCGCATGCAGAGCTATCGCATGGCCTGGGATGCCAGCCGGCAGCCGCAAAATCTGGCTCATCATCTGGCGCGCTATCAGCAAACGCTGGATGCCCCGGTGCTGCAGAAACTTGATCGGCCCTGGGTACCCCGTGAAGTAAGTGTTCGCTATCAACGGCTGCGTGCCGCCTGGCCCTCGCTGCAGCAACAGTTGCAACAGGGCGATACCGTGGCTTATCAGCAGCAGGTGCCGATCTACGTCGGTGAAATCGATCGCTTTGTGCTGGGTCTGCAACGCTATACCGAGTTGAAAATGCATCTGGTGGCCGCCAGCAGCCTGGTGGGGGTCATTGCGATTGTGGCGCTGGCACTGATGACGATTCGCTTTACCCGACTGCAGGTGGTGCGCCCGCTTAATGCGCTGGTCACCGCCAGTCGCTACGTAGAGAGCGGCAACTTTGCTTTTCCGCCGCTGCACGTTGAGCAGCAGAATGAACTGCGGGTACTGTCGCATGCCTTCAGCGGCATGGCGGCACGGCTGCATTCGCACTACCAGCTGCTGGAAAGCACGGTGCGCGCCAAAACAGAAGATTTAACCCAGGCTAATCGCACGCTGTCGCTACTCTATGACAGCTCACAAATGCTGACCGCCAGCCCGCTGCATCCGGCACTGTTTGAAGCCGTGTTAACCAATGTATTGACGCGCGAGAAACTGACGGCGATCCGGCTCGACAGTGACCAGTTTCAGTTTCGCGCCGGTGATGATCAGGCAGCCGGTCAGTGGCAACGTCTGCCGTTACAGCAGGACGAGCAGCAGATTGGCGAGCTGCGCTGGCAGACAGCTGGTGCCTCGCCTCCGGATGAACTGATGCGCAGCCTGGCGGCGATGCTGGGACGGGCTATCTGGATCTGGCAGGCACAGCAGCAGTATCAGCAGATGCTGCTGATTGAAGAGCGCACGACCATTGCCCGGGAATTACATGACTCGCTGGCGCAGTCGCTCTCGTTTTTACGCATTCAGCTGACCCTGCTGCGCCGCGCCGTTGATAAAGACGATAGCGCCGCCCATACCATTATCGCGGACTTCGATCAGGCGCTGGCCGAGGCCTATCGTCAGCTGCGTGAGCTGCTGACCACTTTCCGTCTGACCATCGAGCAGGCGGATCTGGTGGCGGCCATGCAGGCGATGATCGCCTCGCTGCAGGAGAAGAGCAGTGCAGAGATACACTTTAACTATCAGACCGGCCTGCAGAGTCTGGAAGCACAACAGCAGGTGCATGTGTTGCAGATCGTCCGTGAGGCGCTGCTGAATGCGATTCGTCACGCCAGTGCGCAGGTTATCCGGGTGGATTATCAGCACAGTGAAAAAGGTGAGCACTTACTGACAATTACCGATGATGGCGTGGGGATGAACAGCACTGAGGAACCGCCGGGCCATTACGGCCTGACTATTATGGCGGAGCGCGCTCAGCGCCTGAGCGGCCATCTGACCCTCCACACACAGCCACGGGGTACCAGGGTGGAGTTGCGCTTTCCACCGCAACCGGCGCGCCCGCTGGAATAGCAGGCCAGAGCGGGTCTTAATTTATTAAAATAATCTATCGGTTTGCGACCGCGGACTATTCGATACAAAACAGGGTGTTGTCCCTGAACAATACCGTCTGATCTGCCGCAGTCTGAAACCTATGAAACGGAGAAAATATGCAACAGCCCGCATTAACATTGATGATTGTGGATGACCACCCGCTGATGCGCCGCGGTGTCCGTCAGCTGCTGGCGCTCGATCCCCGGCTGGAGGTGATCGCCGAAGCCAGCAACGGCACTGAAGCGCTGGCGGAGGCCCGCCATCAGGAACCGGACATCATTCTGCTCGACCTGAATATGAAAGGCATGTCCGGACTGGATACGCTGAAGGCGCTGCGCCATGAAGGGATCAGTTCGCGCATTCTGGTGCTGACCGTTTCTGACGCCCGCAGCGATATTTTTGCCATGGTGGATGCCGGTGCTGACGGCTATCTGCTCAAGGACAGCGAGCCGGAGGTCCTGCTGGGGCATATCCTGCAGGCATCGCGGGGCGAAAAGGTCTTCAGCGAGGGCGTCACCCGCTATCTGGCTAATCGCCAGCACAGTGCCGATCCTCTGCGTCAGCTCACCGAGCGCGAACGGGATGTGCTGCAGGAAGTGGCGCGTGGCCTGTCGAATAAAGAGGTTGCCGCTATTCTGCATATCTCTGAAGAGACGGTAAAAGTGCACATTCGTAACCTGCTGCGGAAACTGGATGTCCGCTCACGCGTCGCCGCCACGGTGATGTGGCTTGAAAGCCGCAAATAGCCAACGAATTTACATTTTCTCCTCAATTTCTCCACGATTTCCCCCGCTGCCGCACGTAGAGTAAACGGCGGCGGAGAAACGTGGCAAAGACCCGCCGAGTTTCCTGCCAGAGCGCCCGTTACTGGTGGGCCTGACCAACGATAAAAGTAGTGAGGAGTGTCGATTTAATGTCGAATTTCTTTATCGACCGCCCTATCTTTGCCTGGGTTCTGGCGATTCTGCTGTGCCTCTGTGGCACGCTTTCGATTATTTCGCTGCCTATTGAACAGTACCCCGATCTGGCACCGCCCAACGTGCGCATCACCGCTAACTATCCGGGCGCATCCGCCCAGACGCTGGAAAACACCGTTACCCAGGTGATCGAGCAGAACATGACCGGCATCGATAATCTGATGTACATGTCCTCTAACAGCAGCAACACCGGCCAGGCACAGATCACCCTCACCTTTACCGCCGGGACCAATCCCGATGAAGCCCGTCAGCAGGTACAGAACCAGCTGCAATCCGCACTGCGCAAATTGCCACAGGCGGTGCAGTCGCAGGGTGTGACCGTCAATAAAACCGGTGACAGTAATATTCTGATGGTGGCATTCGTTTCAACCGACGGCAGCATGGATAAGCAGGATATTTCAGACTATGTCGCCAGTAATATTCAGGATCCGCTAAGCCGTATTGATGGCGTCGGCCAGGTTGACGCTTACGGCTCGCAATATGCGATGCGTATCTGGCTCGATCCCAATAAACTGATCGCCTATTCGCTGACCACGGAAGATGTGGTCAGTGCGATCCAGTCGCAGAACACCCAGGTTGCCGTGGGTCAGGTGGGTGGCCTGCCGTCGGTAGAGAAACAGGCGCTTAACGCTACGGTCAACGCCCAGTCGATGCTGCAGACCCCTGAGCAGTTCCGGGCGATTACCCTGAAGAACAATCCCGATGGTTCGGTGGTGACGCTGGGCGATGTCGCCAGCGTGGCGCTGGGCGCTGAGAAGTATGATTATCTGAGTCGTTACAACGGCCAGCCCGCGTCAGGCCTGGGGGTGAAGCTGGCGTCCGGTGCCAACGAGATGAACACCGATAAGCTGGTGCGGGCGCGCATTGAGGAGCTGTCCCACTACTTCCCACACGGTCTGGAAGCAAAAATCGCCTATGAAACCTCCCCTTTCGTTAAAGCGTCAATCACCGATGTGGTGAAGACGTTGCTGGAGGCGATTGTGCTGGTATTTGGCGTGATGTACCTGTTTATGCAGAACTTCCGCGCCACCTTAATTCCTACTATTGCGGTGCCGGTAGTGCTGTTCGGCACCTTCAGCGTGCTCTATGCCTGCGGGTTCAGCATCAATACCCTGACCATGTTTGCCATGGTGCTGGCAATCGGGCTGCTGGTGGATGATGCCATCGTGGTGGTGGAAAACGTTGAACGTATCATGCATGAAGAGGGACTCTCGCCGCGTGCCGCCACCCGAAAATCGATGGGCCAGATTCAGGGCGCGCTGGTGGGTATCGCGCTGGTGCTCTCTGCGGTGTTTGTGCCGATGGCGTTTTTCGGCGGCACCGTCGGCGCCATTTACCGCCAGTTCTCAATTACCATTGTGTCGGCGATGGTGCTGTCGGTGCTGGTGGCGATGATCCTGACACCGGCGCTCTGTGCCACGCTGCTCAAACCCGTGGCGCAGGGCGAGCAGCCTGAGCGTCGCGGCTTCTTCGGCTGGTTCAATCGTCACTTTAATCGCAATGCTGACCGCTACGAGCGAGGGGTCGCGGGTATCCTGCGCAAGGGCGGTCGCTGGCTGCTGCTCTATCTCGGCATCATCGGCCTGATGGCCTTTCTGTTTCTGCGTCTGCCGACGTCGTTTCTGCCGCTGGAAGATCGCGGCGTATTCCTGACGCAGGTTCAGCTTCCGGCAGGCGCGACGCTTGAGCAAACTGCCAGCGTCGTCGCCAAAGTTGAAAACTATTATCTCACCGAGGAGAAAGCCAATGTGCTGTCGGTCTTCTCCACCATCGGCGCAGGTCCGGGCGGCAATGGACAAAACGTGGCGCGTCTGTTTGTGCGGCTTAAAGACTGGGAAGCGCGGCCCGGTGCCGATCGCACCTCGTTCGCGATTATCGAGCGCGCGACGAAGGCATTTCAGAAGATCAAAGAGGGCCGGGTGATTGCCAGCAGCCCGCCAGCCATCACCGGCATGGGCAGCAGCTCCGGCTTTGACCTGCAACTGCAGGATCACGCGGGCGTCGGTCATACCCAACTGATGGCGATGCGTGACAAACTGCTGGAGATGGCGGGCAATGACAACGCGCTGTCGCGGGTACGGCACAATGGACTGGATGACAGCCCGCAGCTGCAGATCGATGTTGATGCACGTAAAGCGCAGGCGCTGGGCGTGTCGCTGGATACCATCAACGACACCCTGACCACCGCGTGGGGCTCCAGCTACGTGAATGACTTCCTGGATCGTGGCCGGGTGAAGAAGGTCTATGTGCAGGCTGCCGCTGAATTCCGCATGCTGCCAGACGACATCAACAAATGGTACGTGCGCAACAGCAGCGGCAAAATGGTGCCCTTCTCCGCGTTTGCCACCAGCCGCTGGGAGACCGGTTCCCCACGTCTTGAACGCTACAACGGCTATTCATCGCTGGAGATTGTCGGCGAAGCGGCCAGTGGCGTCAGCAGTGGCACGGCGATGGATGAGATGGAAAAACTGGTTAATGCCCTGCCTCTGGGCGTCGGGTTCCAGTGGACCGGTGCCTCTTATCAGGAGCGGCTCTCCGGTTCGCAGGCGCCGGCACTTTATGCGATTTCGCTGCTGGTGGTCTTTCTCTGCCTTGCCGCGCTGTATGAAAGCTGGTCGATCCCGTTCTCGGTGATGCTGGTAGTGCCGCTGGGCGTGGTCGGGGCGCTAATCGCCACCTGGATGCGTGGGCTGGAAAATGACGTCTATTTCCAGGTTGGCCTGCTGACGGTAGTGGGGTTATCCGCCAAAAACGCCATCCTGATTGTAGAATTTGCTAATGAGATCAATAGCCGGGGACGCGAGCTGGTGGAATCTACGCTGGAGGCATCGCGTCAGCGCCTGCGGCCGATTCTGATGACCTCGCTGGCCTTTATCTTTGGTGTACTGCCCATGGCGATCAGCAGCGGAGCGGGCTCCGGCAGCCAGCATGCCGTAGGAACCGGTGTGATGGGCGGAATGATCTCTGCCACACTGCTGGCGATCTTTTTTGTGCCGCTGTTCTTTGTGCTGGTACGCCGCCGCTTCCCGCTCAAAGAGAAGCCGCTCGACTAAGTAGAGGCGCAAATAAAAAGCGGTCACTGATATCAGTGGCCGCCTTATTTCTGTGTGTGGTAAGAATTCCAGCAAGCGGGATTAACCTGCTTTTTTCTTCGCGCGTTACTTGTTGCGTAACATCGCTTCGATAAATTCTTTCCAGGTTCCCATTTCGGTGTCAATCATAATGCCCTCTCTTATTGTGCTGGCAATGTTACGCTCTTTTTTATACAGGTGAATACGTTTACACCTGTTATATCTATCGGCATACGCCATAAAAACATGAATGTTGCTGGTTTTGCAAGCTGACGCACACTTCAGCAACTCCTTAACCCCGTTGAAAATAATTTATTTTAAACCCAGCGGTAGACTATTTTATCAACATGGCGAAATTCCTAAGCTCTTATTGATAAGCAGAGTAATGATTAGCTGCGAAATTGATAGCGTTTACCCGATGCCGGACGATGACCTTGCTGCCGTGCTCTGTGGCCCGATTCCCGCGCCTGTGCAGATGCCGCAACGGATCACACTATGGTAAACTCGCACTTTGGCTGCTTTTTTCAGCTTTCACTTCTCACAGGACAATAAGGATCGGGCAATGAGCACGCAGTGGGTGATGTTCGGGATTAAAAATTGCGACACCATAAAAAAAGCCCGGCGCTTTTTAACAGACGCAGGCGTTGACTATCACTTCCACGACTACCGTGCGGATGGCCTGAACGATGTCCTGCTGCAGGAGTTTATCGATGCACTGGGTTATCAGGCTCTGCTTAACACCCGGGGCACCACCTGGCGTAAATTGCCTGAGAGTGATCGCGACGCGGTTACCGATGCCAGCAGCGCCAAAGCGCTGATGCTGGCGCATCCCGCCATGATTAAGCGTCCGCTGTTGCGCGCCCCGGATGGCTCCCTGCTCGCCGGTTTCAGCGAAGCCACCTATCAGAATGCTATCCAGGAGAAGTCATAATATGTTTTGCCCGGTCATTGAGCTGACGCAGCAGCTTATTCGTCGCCCCTCTCTCAGCCCCGATGATGCCGGATGTCAGGCTCTGCTGATCGCCCGTCTTGAAGCCATTGGCTTTAAGATTGAAACGATGAACATCGACGACACCCTGAATTTCTGGGCCACCCGTGGCGAAGGTGAAACGCTGGCGTTTGCCGGTCACACCGATGTGGTGCCGCCTGGCGATGCCAGCCGCTGGATTAATCCGCCGTTTGAACCCACCATCCGCGACGGCATGCTGTTTGGCCGCGGCGCGGCCGACATGAAAGGATCGCTGGCGGCAATGGTGGTGGCTGCCGAACGTTTTGTTGCGGTGCGTCCCAATCACCGAGGGCGACTCGCCTTTATGATTACCTCTGATGAAGAGGCCAGCGGGGCCAATGGCACGGTTAAAGTGGTTGAGCGGCTGATGGCGCGCCGCGAACGGCTCGACTATTGCCTGGTCGGCGAGCCCTCCAGCACGGAAGTGGTGGGTGATGTGGTGAAAAATGGCCGTCGCGGTTCGATCACCGCTAACCTGATGGTGCATGGCGTGCAGGGCCACGTCGCCTATCCGCATCTGGCGGATAACCCGGTTCACCGGGCGATGCCGGCGCTGAACGAGCTGGTCGCGACCGAGTGGGATCAGGGGAATGAGTTCTTCCCGGCGACCAGCATGCAGATTGCCAATGTCCAGGCGGGCACCGGCAGTAACAATGTGATCCCCGGCGAGCTGTTTGTGCAGTTTAACTTCCGCTTCAGCACCGAACTCACCGATGAGATGATTCGTCAGCGGGTCGCAGAGCTGCTGGATCGTCACCAGTTGCGTTACACCATTGAGTGGAAACTCTCTGGCCAGCCCTTCCTGACCACGCGCGGTAAGCTGGTTGATGCCGTCGTGAAAGCTGTAGCGCACTATAATGAAATTAAGCCGCAGCTGCTGACCACGGGCGGAACCTCCGATGGCCGCTTTATTGCCCGGATGGGTGCACAGGTGGTGGAACTGGGGCCAGTGAATGCCACCATTCATAAAATCAATGAGTGTGTGAAAGCCTCCGACCTGCAGATGCTGAGCCGGATGTACCAACGCATCATGGAACAACTGATCGCCTGACGGCGGTTTTAAGGAGCAGCAAATGGAATTTATTAAAGATTACTGGTGGATCCTGGTGATCCTGCTGATGGTTGGCGTGCTGATGAACGTTTATAAAGATCTGAAACGCATCGATCATAAAAAATTTATGGATAACAAACCTGACCTGCCGCCGCATCGTGATTTTAACGATAAATGGGATGACGACGACAACTGGCCGAAGAAGAAGTAAACGAAAAAGCCCCTGCTATGCAGGGGCTTTTTTATGGTTCTTCACAAAGTCAGCTCTCATCAGCGTTAAGATCGAGCTTGCGCAGGGGCTTTTTTACATCATCACGATAACATCATCGTCACCCGGTTTTGCGCCGCTTAACGCCTCATCAAAGTAGCGTTTTGGCACCGTATAACGCAGATGATTCAGCGCCAGCTCCATGCTGCGGTGATCGATGGCGTGTTCCAGATCGTCAACGATATCCAGGGTAACATCGCCACCGCAGGCGGTCAGCCGATGCTCCGCCTGCTGCGCATGGTGCAGCGGGACCTGCTCATCATAATCACCGTGGATCAGGTGAATGGTGGTGCGGGTACTGGCCTTCTCCGGCAGGGTAATAAACCGGCCATTAAACACCACCGCGCGGCCCGCCAGATCCGGATGCGCCTTAACCCCTTCCAGCACCATACTGCCGCCCTGCGAAAAGCCAATTAAGGCTGTCGCTTCCGGCCGCACGCTGCTCTTTTTTTGCCAGTGACGCACAGACCCAACAAACTGCGGCATGGCCGCATCAACCCGCTGCTGGACGGTCTGATCGTGCAGATCGGTTTCGCCGAACCACTGACGACTCGCACCAGGCGAGCCGACGGACACCACCAGCGCGTCGGGAAACGTTCGGGCAAACCAGTTGCCAATCTCGCCCATTGAATCCGGGTTATCGCCAACGCCATGGTAGAGCAGAAACAGCTGTGCTGTGGTGGCAGGCTGTTGAACGATTACATATTTCAGTGTCATGTTGACCTCCTGTGTTCACTCTACGCCGCCTGGCATAAAATCATATGAGGATAATTTGAACCAGCTGGTCGAATTATTTCAACGGCAGGTGCAGCAAGGCTGCATCAACGCCCAGTGTCTGGAGGGCCGCTGCCGCCTGCTGACGCAGCGCTGCGACTAGCGCTTTGCGCCCGCTCACTCCCGCCTGCTGGGCCAGTTCGCCCAGGGCTGTGGGTGTGGCAACCGCCGCGGCCAGCAGCGGTACAGAGGCTGAACTGGCCTGCACCAGACGCTGCAACACCGGCAGGCTCGCTTCCAGTGGCCGCTGCGCCCAGGCAAAACCCGCCGCCAGACGAATATCCTGCGCGGTCAATCCGTCGTCAGTAACCTGATCAAACTGCAGTTCCATTGCGATATGCTGGCGCAACAGCGGCCAGTCTCGCGCCAGCTGTTCTGCCGCGCGGTGTTGCAATGCCTCACCCGCAGCAGAACAGGGCAACATGGCCATCGCCGCGTAGCAGCCGCTGCTGGCTTCGCGCTGACTGCCAATCCGCACCAGGCTAAAGCCACAGGCGCGCCAGAACGCCCAGAGAGATTCAGTGTAGCCGAAGCTGACGGAGAGGTAGTCATATCCGACGGCCGCACTGGCCGCTGCCGCAACCAGCTGCTGTCCGGTTCCCAGACGACGCCGCTCCGCCGCCACGGCAATACGGCTGATGCGCAGCGAGCGCAATGTCGCCGCCTCAGCCAGACCAGCGTGGGCTGCCAGCGACTGCGCCACCAGATTCCCGCGGGGTCGCCGGGTGCTCGCCCAGACCGCCTGTGCCAGTGCAGGTTCAAGACCGCCCTCTTCCACCAGCCAGAGCGCGCCCTGTAACGCCGACGCGTCGCCGGCCCGCCACAGCTGCATGCCCGGAGCATCCAGCAGGCGGCGCAGATCAAGTGGTGAGGTACGATAGTGTGCACTGGTCAGCAGACGATACGCGGCCTCCAGCGCGCTGAAATCGTGGCGCTCAACACGATGAGGCGTTACAGGGCAATCGGGTGCGGGTGCGGTCGCGGCGGCATCGTCAAACAGCAGCGCCTGGTTCAGCCACTGCTCCAGCGGATCGAAACGCGACCAGCGCAGCGGCTCATCGAGCGTAAAATAGTGTGCATCAGGAAGCCCGGCGCAGAATTTAAGGATAAACCCGCGCCCGCTTCCTTCGTAGCCCTGTACGGTGGTGGTGAGCAATACGCGGGGATATCGACTGACCAGCGCCTGAAGCAGCGGTGCCGGGATCGCCGCCGCTTCATCCACAATCAGCCATTCCGCCTGCGGTGGCGTCTCCAGCGCCAGCAGCGCATCGGGTGCCATAAAGTGAAAAGCATCAGCGGCGAAGGTGCTCAGCACCTCCGTTGAGGCTTTGGCCGGAGCCGTCACCAGACAATGTCCGTTCAATCGTGCCAGCATACCCGCCAGCGCCGATTTACCGCGTCCGCGGGGCGCGGTCAGCACGGCAACCCCCGATGGCAGCCTCATCAGTTGATCGAGTATCGCCTGCTGCTGCTGCGGTGCCTGACAGTGCCACTGCGGCCAGTCCGGCTGCGCCGGAAACCGGCATGGCTGATGCTGCCGCTCCAGCAGCACCTGGTCATCCGCTAATATCAGCTGTTGCAGGTGGTGAACAAAATAAGGGGTGCCGATGGGTTCAGCGACATCGGCCCAGCGCAGGCTGTCGCTGTCAGGCTGCTGCGCCCACTGTTCCCAGGGCGGCACCAGCAGTAACAGCCAGCTACCGGCGGTGAGCGTGCCAGCCAGCGCAGCGAAAGCGTCGGCATGAAAGCCCTGACGAGCGTCAAACAGAGCATGACGAAATTCACGGCCAAGCAGCGTGCGCACCGCAGCAGGCTGTTTGTGCAGGACAGGCGTTTTATACTGACCCGGCCCTATATCTGAAGCAGAGAACAGCGGTTCCGGGCTCAACGCCAGCCAGTCGCCGGTCAGCGTTTCACGCCACGCCGCAGCCCGTAGTAAACACCAGGCCGGGTCGCCGCTGATCACCGCCAGACGACGCACACCGGCCTGCTGCATAAGCTGCGTAAGATGCTGCAGACTCATCAGTTGCTGGCGAAGGTGTTGCACTGTCCTGGATTGCCACCATCAAAACCGCGCTTGAACCAGGTGTAGCGCTGCTCAGACGTCCCGTGGGTGAAGCTGTCCGGCACCACCCGGCCCTGACCTTTCTGCTGCAGGCGGTCATCGCCAATTGCCTCGGCGGCATTCAGCGCTTCCTGCAGATCGCCCGCTTCAAGGATATTTTCCTGCTGCATATAGTGTCCCCAGACACCGGCAAAACAGTCCGCCTGCAGTTCCA
Organism: Pantoea sp. RG18; assembly: GCF_025910075.1. NCBI lineage: Bacteria > Pseudomonadati > Pseudomonadota > Gammaproteobacteria > Enterobacterales > Erwiniaceae > Pantoea > Pantoea sp. RG18. Next base: position 38,818 of record NZ_JAPCIL010000002.1, on the reverse strand, counting down.
TTTTGACGGAGAGCTGATTAACCTGCGTCTGGCTGGCACCCTGCTGCATCTCACGCACTTTCGGTTCAATACCCAGTAGTTTCTGGACATGGTGGCCAACTTCATGCGCGACGACGTAGCCCTGGGCGAAGTCACCGTCCGCGCCGAGTTTGGTTTTCATCTCGTCATAAAAAGAGAGGTCGATGTAGACGGTCTGATCGGCAGGACAGTAGAACGGCCCCATGACTGACTGTCCGGTACCACAGCCAGTGCGGGTTGCGCCGCGATACATCACCAGCTTCGGTGCCACATACTGTTTGTTCATCTGCTGGAACAGTTTGCCCCAGGTGTCTTCCGTGGTGGCCAGGATCACCTTCGTGAATTTCGCAGCCTCATCATCATTGGCGCTGACGCTGCGCTGTTGCTGCTGGCTGGTCGGTGCAACTTCGCCGCCTGTCAGCAGTGCGGTCAGGTCGTAACCGTAATAACCCGCGATGGCCACGACAATCAGCAGCACAATACCGCCTTTACCGCGCGGCAGACGAATCTGGCGGCCTCCGCCGCCTAAACCGGACGATTGATCGCGACGGTCCTCTACATTGTCGCTTTCGCGACGCCCTTGCCAGCGCATGCTGTGTTCCCTCAGTCATTTTTTCAGATGGCATGATTTTAGTTGTGTGAAGCAGCAATCACCAGCTTTACCCTGAAATGAAAAAAGGAGAGCCGGGGCTCTCCTTTTTCTTTCTGCGCGGCAGGCAAACTCAGTCGAGCTTCACGCCCAGCCGCTGTGCAACCGCTTCATAGGCTTCCACCACGCCGCCGAGGCTCTGGCGGAAACGGTCTTTATCCATTTTATCCAGCGTCTCTTTGTCCCACAGGCGCGCACCGTCTGGCGAAAACTCATCGCCCAGCGTCACTTCGCCGTTAAACAGACCAAACTCCAGTTTGAAGTCGACCAGAATCAGGCCCGCATCGTCGAACAGTTTGCTCAGCACCTCGTTGGCTTTAAAGGTCAACTCCTGCATCCGCGCCAGGTTCTGTTTGCTGACCCAGCCAAAGGTTTCGCAGTAGGATTCATTGACCATCGGGTCATGCTTTGCATCATCTTTCAGGAAAAGATCAAACAGCGGCGGATTGAGCACAATGCCCTCTTCCACGCCCAGACGTTTTACCAGCGAGCCTGCGGCGCGGTTACGTACCACGCACTCTACCGGCACCATCTCCAGCTTCTTCACCAGCGCTTCAGTATCTGACAGCAGCGCTTCCATCTGGGTCGGGATACCCGCTTCCTGCAATTTAGTCATGATAAAATGGTTAAACTTGTTGTTAACCATTCCCTTGCGATCAAATTGCTCGATTCGGGCGCCATCACCTGCTGACGTATCGTTGCGGAATTCGAGTATCAGCAGATCCGGGTTATCGGTGCTGTATACGGTTTTCGCTTTACCGCGATACAACTCAGCTCGCTTTTGCATCTTGTTCACTCCAGACTTGAAATAACGGGTGTTCAGCGGCCAGTGCCGCTGCGGCGATTGCCTTGACGCAATCGTTTACTTCGCCGCGCGCTATTATGCCAAAAACAAAATAAAAAGGCCGGAGAATCTCCGGCCTGGGGCAACTTTATTTGTTCAGCGCCGCCTGGAACACGGCCACCAGCGCATCGTTCTGCGACTGGGTCAGCACATGCCCTTTCGGGTCGATGAATTGCAGACTGGTGCGGTTGTCGAGATCGCCGACCTGCACTTTGTAATCACCGTTTGGTAATTCCGGATCTTTCGCACCGACTGAATCCCAGTCGCTGCTGCTCAGTGACTTGTAGGTCACCTTCATGCTGCCGGTTGAGCGGGTCGTGTCGGTCACTTCCATCCCGACGCGTTTCATTGCATCAGGCAGACGCTGCCATGCCACATTGTATGGCGTACGCAGGATCAGCAGTGGCAGGCCGGTATCATCTGCACCGCTCTGCACATCAATGGCCCCATTCACCCGACCAGAGGCCGCGTTTTCACTCGCCGTATCAATCTTGTCCATACCGGTGCTGATGTCATTCAGCATCTGCGCGGTGTAACGCTGGATCTGCACAGGTGAGGTAATGGTTTTACCATCCTGCTGCAGCTCCAGCAGACGAACGGTTAACTGCTGCTGATAGCTCTGCGACTGCACGCTGATCTGGTAGCGGCCACGATACTGTTGATCTTCATCAGCACGGTTCCACTGCACCCAATCCGTCGTCAGCTGCTGGCCTGCATCATTACGGGAGGCAATCGGGAATTTGTATGACTGCACCACGTTGACGACCTGCGACCAGACTGAACCGCGGCTGTTATCAATCATCAGCGCGCCGGTATTGTTGCTGAACTGTGCGCGGGTGCCGTTCATCAGCGCCAGCGGCTGGGCTGGCGGACGGATGTCGAGCTGCTTGCCGGTGGGTGCCTGACTGGTCGTGCGCGGCACGTCGAAATCACCACGCTGCACCGGCAGGATCATTCCGGCAGGCGCTTTCAGTTCATTTAACTGACTGGCTTCAAGATAAGATTCGTCACCGCTGACCTGGCGCTTATAACGCTGATCGCTTGAACAGGCCGACAACAGCATCAGGGTAGAAAGCCCCACCACTGTGGCTACTGTTGACCGCTTTACTGAGTAATTCATTCAAACTCCCTAAATTATCGCAAACCCGCTTTCACCAGCGCCTGCTCCACTTTCGGCTGGCCGGCTGCAGTCAGTGGCGTCATTGGCAGACGCAGCGTGTCGTTAGCGATTAATCCTAGCTGTTTCGCAGCCCATTTCACCGGGATAGGATTGGGTTCACAGAAAAGCGTCTGGTGCAGATGCATCAGACGCTGATTCAGGCGGCGTGCCTCGACGAAATTGCCCTGCTGTGCGAGTTGACACAGTTCGACCATTTCGCGCGCAGCCACGTTGGCCGTCACCGAAATAACGCCTTTACCGCCCAGTTGCATAAAGTCCAGCGCAGTCGCGTCATCGCCACTCACCAGAATGAAATCTTCATTAACCAGCTCTTGGATCTGACTAACCCGCGATAAGTTCCCGGTTGCCTCTTTGATTCCGATAATATTTTTGATTTCGGCCAGGCGGGCAACGGTTTCCGGCAGCATGTCACAACCGGTACGCGAGGGAACGTTATACAGCATCTGTGGCAGGCTGGTGCTATTCGCAATCGCTTTAAAGTGCTGGAACAGCCCTTCCTGCGTCGGACGGTTGTAATACGGAGTCACGGTCAGGCAACCCACAACGCCGGAATTTTCAAAACGCTTAGTCAGAGAGATGCCTTCAGCGGTGGCGTTTGCCCCGGTTCCGGCAATCACCGGAATACGGCCATCGGCCAGTTCCAGGGTCAGCATCACCACATCACCATGTTCTTCATGGCTCAGGGTAGCAGATTCGCCTGTGGTGCCGACGGAAACGATCGCCGCGGTGCCGCTGGCGACGTGATAATCAATCAGTTTTTTCAGACTCGACCGGCAGACATTACCGCTGTCATCCATTGGCGTAACGAGTGCAACAATACTTCCCGTAAACATTGGCGATCCCCTCGACAAACAAGTGCTTCATGGTACGTTTTACACTTAGGGAAAAGCAAGCCAGCCACGCCATTCCCGCGCTTGTCAGCAGTTTTTTTTATGTTTACCTTATGGTTATTAGCGAAAGCAGAGGAAAAGCCATTTTGCCGCAATCTCAGCCCCATCATCTGGTGATCACCGCGCTCGGTGTTGACCGTCCGGGTATCGTCAACACCATTACCCGACACGTCAGCAGCTGCGGTTGCAATATTGAAGATAGCCGTCTTGCCATGCTTGGGGATGAGTTCACCTTTATCATGCTGCTGTCGGGCAGCTGGAACGCGATCACACTGATTGAATCGACCCTGCCACTGAAAGGGGCAGAGCTGGAACTGCTGATCGTCATGAAGCGCACCAATGCCCGGCTCCGTCCGCCGATGCCCGACACCGCGTTCATTCAGGTTGAGGTGGCTGATTCGCCGCATATTATTGAACGCTTTACCGATCTTATCGATAAGCATCAGATGAATGTGGCCGAACTGGTGTCGCGCATTACGCCAGCGCAACACAATTTGCCACCTACGCTCTATATTCAAATGACCGCTCACAGTCCGACGCGAACCAGTGGCACCCCGTTTGAGCAGGCGTTTAATACCCTGTGTCAGGAGCTGAATGCTCAGGGAACGCTGCGCCTTTACAGTGTGTCAGATGCCGACAGCAGCGAATCTGTCAGCGCGGTACGCTAAGCTTTGGTCAATTAACCGGAGTTATTTCTCCACATTACTGCCACTGAAAGGTGACCGGCTATGTGGTGAAATACCCCCTGATGGTAATTTTCCCTCTGGCCGTTTCTGACCGGATGGTGTATTACCCACAGCCTGAATAAGAAAATGGAGAGATGTAATGAATCCACTGAAAGCCGGAGATACTGCACCCGCATTTAGCCTGCCCGATCAGGACGGCGAACACGTGAATCTGACCGACTTCCAGGGACAGCGCGTTCTGGTGTACTTTTACCCGAAAGCGATGACACCAGGCTGCACCGTGCAGGCGTGCGGTCTGCGTGACAACATGGATGAGTTGAAAAAAGCGGGCGTGGAAGTGCTGGGCATCAGCACCGACAAACCGGAAAAATTGTCAAAGTTTGTCGAAAAAGAGCTGCTGAACTTTACCCTGCTCTCCGATGAAAACCATGAAGTCTGCCAGGCGTTTGGCGTCTGGGGTGAAAAAACGTTTATGGGGAAAACCTATGACGGCATTCATCGCATCAGCTTCCTGATAGATGCTGAGGGCAGGATCGAAAAAGTGTTTGATAACTTCAAGACCTCGAATCACCACGACATGGTGCTGGATTACGTCAAGTCAGCCTGATGTTGAGGGGCGCGGTAGCCTTAACGCCGCGCCCTGCTTAACTTCCCCTTCCCCACCCATTTTTATCCTGCCGTTGCGAAACACTGTGAGTTAACGCGATTACGCGGCGGCCACGATAACGCAGTTGCGCCCGGCATTTTTCGCCTCATAGAGTGCCGCATCCGCCTGTTTTAAACTGCCTTCCAGCCCGACATCCTGCGAACCATTCCAGGCCGCGACGCCGATAGACAAGGTAATGCGTCCCACGTCGGTGAGCCAGGCTTCTGCAATACCCAGTCGCACGCGCTCGGCGATAATCTGCGCCTCATCCAGCGCCGTTCCCGGCAGCAGCATCAGAAACTCCTCTCCGCCGTTGCGGCACACCACATCAGACTGACGGGCGCTGGCACGCAGCGTGCTCGCCACCTGCTGAATCACCCGGTCGCCCACATCGTGGCCCCAGCTATCGTTGACGTTTTTAAAGTGATCGATATCCAGCGCCAGCACCGAGAAAGGCTGACGTAGCGTGCGGTAGTACTCCAGTACCGCATTAAGACCACGCCGATTCAGCAACTGAGTCAGGGGGTCGGTCTGGGCTTCCGAACTCAGACGACCGATTTTGTCCTGCACCAGTCCGATGCCGGTGAGCAGCGCGCGCTTGACCTGCGCCGCCTCAAAATACCAGGCACTGATGCCGCCAATCTCTTTTGATACGCCCTGCGCATCCATACGGCTGGCTTTGCGGGCCAGCTGGAACAGTGGTCGGGCAATCAGCCGTGCCAGCCCTAACGCAACCAGCAGGGTCAGCAGCGCGAACGGCACCGAGTTTTTCAGGACTTTCATTAACAGGCCTGAAAGCGGGTTCAGCGTGACGTTAATCGGCTTCAGCGCCACCACCGTCCAGCCGGTGGTCGGCACGACGGCATAGCCCGCCAGCTGCGTCGACTCACCTGCACCCGCAAGCATCAGCGAGCCATTGGTCTGCTCGTCACGCGGACTGACGATGGCGGGCAGAACTTTACCAATCAGCTGACGATTCTGGTGATACAACACCTCATTATTACTGTCGAGCACATAGACCGTGGTGCCATCGCGGTAGAATTGTTCACCCAGTAGCGCATTCAGAATGCTTTTTTTCTTCAGATAGATCGTGCCGCCGATGTAGCCCAGATAGTCGCCATCGGGACTCCAGATTGGCCAGGAGACAAACACCAGCAGATTATTGGCTGCAGAAAGGGTCGGTTTACTGATGATCGGCTGCCGCAGCGTCAGCGCTTCGCGGGAGGCGTCGCTGGTGACACGCATCCCTTTCAGCGTCAGGGATTCGGGCGAGATCGCTTTGATCGCGCCCTGCTCATCCACCACGGCCACCGAGTTGAAACTGGTAGTCTGCTCACGCAGACGATTGACTTCGCTATTCAGCAGTCCTTCATTATTAAAGTCACGGCTTAGCTGATTGGCGCTGTAGTGCAACTGTGACTGCGCCAGCTGAAAAAAGATTTCACTGGTTGAGGCCAGCTTGGCGGCATAGGCCCGGTTAGCCTCAAGCGTGGTGTCAATCAGCACCTGGCGCTGCACCCGCCAGGTGGCGTAGAGCGTATTCGCGAGCGTGATAACAATGCTGACAATCACCAGCAGGGCGATCAGATTGCGCAAGTCGGCCTTGGGCCGAAAGAGCTTTAACATGGCGTCGCCGCCCCGGAGAAGAGTGTCATGTCGTGAATGCCTGATTATTTTTTTAATGTGTGCCAGAAGCCCTGATAGCCGGGCTTAAGTCTACACTGTGTCGGCATTTTTGAGCAGCATTAAGACAAATATCACCCCGCTTAATACAGATTTAGCTGGCACTAATCGATTAACCCCTGACTATCGTAAAATGGCCAGGGTCCCGAAAAGTGGCCAATCGCGCACTGATGCGTGACCATTCCCTGCATTGGCTGCCAGCAATGGAGCAAAAAGCCGGGCGGCTCCAGAATAAAGTGAGCGGGCCCCTCCGGGTGCAGATCCAGAGCCACCTGATGCGACACGCCGGGTGCGACACAGGCCAGGGTTCCGGCAAAGCGGGTCTGCAGGCTGCGATGCAGATGACCACAAAGCACCCGCTCAACCTGCGGATGGCGAGCAATGATCGCCTCAAGTGCCTCAGGATGGCGTAACCGTTGCCGATCCATATGCGCAATGCCACAGGCAAAAGGGGGATGATGCAGCATCACCAGCGTGGGCTGATCCGCGGCCTCGCGCAGTGCCTGATCCAGCCATTGCAACTGCTGCTCATCCACCTCCCCCCACGGCTGTTGCGGTACGCTGGAGTCCAGGGCCAGCAGCCTGACGCCGCCCACGCTAAGCTGCCAGTTCAGGGTCGGCCCCGCCTGCAGGTAGGTGTGATCCGGGAAGGCAGCACGCAGTGCCTCGCGATCGTCGTGATTGCCCGCCATCAGATAAAAGGGCAACTGGAGGCGCTGCAGGGCTTCGCGCAGCGTCTGATACTCTTCCGGCCTGCCAAAATCGACCAGGTCGCCGGTAATCACCACCACATCGGGGCGCGGCTGCAGCGCGTTAAGGGTATCGATAACCTGCAGTAAAGCGGCATGGGTATCGACCTGTTTATAAGAGAGACGACCAAAAGCCTTGATATGCAGATCGCTGATTTGCGCGATGACTGTGGGTTGAACAGACACAACAGACTCCTTAGCAACTAAATTCCAGCGCGGCCTGGCGGGTCAGCGACCAGCTGATGCGCTGTCCCGCCTGCCAGATTTCGCGGGCATGACGCTCGACCTGAATGGGGTTATCCAGCCCGATATCGATCAGTAAGCGCTGCGAGGCGCCAAGAAACGTACTGCCCACCACCACACCGCGCTGGGCATAGCGGGTGTCGTCAGCCAGCAGCACATCTTCCGGGCGGCAAAAACGCAGGGGATGACCGTCGGGATCGTGCGCAATGCAGTTTATGGCGCCCACAAAATCCGCTACAAAGCGGGAGGCCGGGCGCTGATAAATTCCCTGCGGAGTATCCAACTGCACCAGACGGCCCTGCTCCATCACCGCGATGCGATCGCCCAGCGCCATCGCCTCCTGCTGATCGTGGGTGACGTAAACCGCGGTGATCGCCAGCCGCTTGAGCAGCGCGCCGATCTCCAGCCGCAGTCGATCGCGCAGCCTGGCGTCAAGCGCCGCCAGCGGCTCATCGAACAACAGAACTTTAGGCCGGGCGGCCAGCGCACGTGCCAGCGCCACCCGCTGCTTCTGCCCGCCGGACAATTTATCAATCGCCCGGTGGGACAGATGTGTCAGGTCAACCAGTGCCAGCATTTCCGCGACCCGCGCATCACGCTCGGCACGTGGCACGCCCTGCACCTTCAGACCATAGGCGACGTTCTGCGCCACGTTGAGCGTCGGGAACAGCGCGTAGTTCTGAAACACCATGCCAACGTTGCGTTTCTCAATCGGCAGCGCGGTGACGTTACGCTTGTCAAACCAGATCTCTCCCGGGGGATCGCTGCTATCCAGACCGCTGATAATACGCAGCAGCGTGGTTTTGCCACAGCCTGACGGCCCCAGCAATACCAGTGTTTCACCGGCGTGAACCTGCAGGTCGAGCGGATGCAGCGCGACCTGCTGATTAAAGCGACGCGAGCAGTGGCGCAGCGTCACGTTGACGGCCTCATTCATACGGTTTCCTCTCTCTGCTGCCGCGAAGATTGCCGTTCCAGCCAGTGATTACAGGCGTTGAGCAACAGCAGCAGCGGTAAAATCATCATAATAAAGATCAGGGTATAGGCGGACCCGACTTCCAGTCGCATCGAGGTGTAGCTGTCGGCCAGACCGACCGGCAGGGTTTTGGTCAGTGGCGTGTGCAGCATCCAGGTAATGTTGAACTCCCCCACCGACAGGGTGATCACCATAAATGCGCCCGCCAGAATGCCGTTGCGGCAGTTCGGGACGACCACGGTAAAGAAGCGGCGCCAGAAGCCCGCCCCCAGGCTGGCGGCGGCTTCTTCAAGGCGCGGCAGATCAATCGCCTGCATCACCGACAGCACCGGTCGGATCATAAAGGGCAAGGTAAAGAGCACATGGCCGATCAGGATGAAGAGCCAGCTGTCGCGCAATGCGCTGAACTGACCATAGAGCAGAATGATGCCCAGAGCGGTGGCCAGGCCCGGCAATGCGACTGGCAGCATCAGGCACTCCTCAATGCGGCTGGCCCAGCGTGACGGTGATTTCAGTAAGCCCCAGGCGGCTGGCACGCCAGCGATAACCGTCACCGCCAGACAACTCAGAGCGATCAGCAGCGACAGCCAGAAGGTGTCGGCATACATCTGCCACACCTGTTCCACCCATTTCAGCGTCAGGCCGCTGCGCAGGCCAGTGAAATAGTTCTGCGTGACGCCCGCCAGCATCGAGAGCACAACCGGCACAATCATAAACAGCGCGGTGAGGCTGGTGATCACCACCTGCAGCCAGAACAAACCCCGGCGCTTCATACCGTCTCCTTGCGGCGGGCAGCCAGTCCGTTCGCCAGCATCAGCGCCAGCCAGGCCACCGCCCCCATCACCACCGAAAGCGCCGCTGCGGTGGCAAAGTTGGCGTAATTAGTGAACTCGCCATAAATGGTCAGCGGCAGCACCGCGAGCTCTGTGCCAAGGGTAAATGCGGTGCCAAAGGCGCCCATGCTGGTGGCGAAACAGAGCGCGCCGCAGGAGAGCAGCGCCGGTTTCAGCCCAGGAATGATGACGTCAATGATGATGCGCCACTGGCTGGCACCCAGCGATCGGGCGGCCTCTTCCAGCGAACGGTCCAGCTTTTCACTGGCCGCCACCAGCGTCACGATGGCGCGCGGCAGCGAAAAATAGAGATAGCCAATAAATAAGCCGCTGAGCGAATAGGCAAGGATCCAGCGTTCATGAAACAGGCTGAGACTGAGTTGCGCCAGAACACCCTGACGCCCCGCCAGCATGACCATCAGAAATCCCACCACCACGCCCGGAAAGGCCAGCGGAAAGGTCAGCAGCGCCAGCAGCGTGCCTCGCCCGGTAAAGCGCTGCCGTGCCAGAAAGCAGCCCACCACCGCAGCAATCAGCAGCGTCACCAGCGTGACCGCCGCCGAGAGCAGCACGGTATTCAGCAGGCTTTGCAGATATTGCGGCTGGCTGATTACCGTCCAGTAGCCGCTGTGGTGAGTCGTGCGATCTTCCGTCATACCGATCTGCAACAGACGAGCAAACGGCAACAGCCAGAAGGCAGCAAAGAACAGCAGCGCAGGCAGCAGCATCCACGGCCAGTTTGCCCCCAGCGGCCGAAGGCGGTGGCGAACTGAGTCGCCAGCAGCAAACGGATTGATCTCTGAGAGTGACATCAGCGGATCTCGCTCAGGTAACGGGCGGAGAAGCTCTTCTGCGCATCGGCCATCTGCTGATAATCAACCGTATGAGCGCGAGCATAGTCGCTGTCAGGCAGAAAATATTTCTTCGCTTCGGGTGACATCGCGCCCGCCCGGACCGGACGCAGCCAGGCATTAGCCCAGATCGCCTGACCGGCGTCTGACAGCACGAAATCGATCACTTTCTTACCGTTGGCCGGATGCGGCGCATTTTTCACCAGGCTGATGACGTAAGGCACCGTGACCGTCCCCTCGCTGGGGATCACAAATTCCACATTGGCGTGATCTTTGTAGCGGGCGCGATAGGCGTTGAAGTCGTAGTCGATCAGAATCGGGATTTCGCCTGAAATCAGTCGGGCATAGGCGGTCTGCTTAGGCACAATCGGCTGGTTGCGTTGCAGCGCTTTGAACCAGTTGATAGCCGGGGTGAAGTCATGCAGGCTGCCGCCTTTCGCCTGATTCACCGCGACGGCTGCAACGTAGCCGACAAAGGCGCTGGCCGGATCAAGATAACCCACCATGCCTTTATATTCCGGCTTCAGCAGATCGTCCCAGGAGCGCGGCACCGGCGCGCCACCCAGCGCATCAACATTGACCATAAAGCCCATGGTACCGGAGTGCAGCGCCACCCACTTGCCAGCAGGATCTTTCATGCCTGCCGGGATCTGATCCCAGTTTGCCGGTTTGTAAGCGCTGACCACGTCTGCACTGACTGCCTGAATGCCGAAGCTGACGCCATAATAGACCACGTCGGCGACCGGATTGCTTTTCTCGGCAACCAGCTGCGCCAGTACCTGACCCGAATTTTTATTGTCCTGCGGCACATGAATGCCCGTCGTTTTTTCGATCGCCTGGAGCTGTGTCGCCCAGTCGGCCCACTCTGGCGGGCAGTTGTAGCAGATAGCATTTTCAGCCGCCTGCGCCCACGATGAGGCAAGCGTGCATCCGGCCAGCAGCGCAGCGCTGGCGATAGGTTTGAAGTTAACGGTGAGTGACATGATGTTTCCCTGAAAAAGAGCCATGAAATGCCGGGGCGACACTCTCCCCGAGACGTAAATGATGTGCCAGCAGATGGGTTTTACCGCCGACGGGATTCAGAAGCAGGTCAATAGCGCGCGCGCCCATTAGCGCAATCGGCTGCACCACGCTGGCCAGTGAAGGTGAAAGCTGTTCGCCCAGCTCAATGCCATCGAAGCCGACCACGGAGAGCTGATTCGGAACGCTGACGCCGGCACGCGCAGCGGCGCCCAGCAGGCTGATAGCCAGCAGATCGTTACTGCAAATCACCGCCGTCAGCGGCGAAGGTGAATTAATCAGCGGCAGCAACAGATGGAAATCGGACTGGATATGGCTGGGCATCTCAATCATCGCCTGCGGCGTCAGACCGGCCTGCTGCATGGCATCGCAGTAGCCGAGATAGCGCAGACGGGCGCGGTCAGATTGCTGCATAGGGCCCGCAGCCATCACGATGTGGCGGTGGCCCAGTGACACCAGATGGGCGGTCGCTTCGGCAATGGCTTTGCGGTTATCTACGCACAGCGCGGGCCATTCGTGCTGTTGCGGTACGTTGTGGGTCAGCACGAAGGGCATCTTCGCCGCCGCCAGTGTCGGCAGCAGCGCACTGCTGTCGGCATCTGCCACCGTCAGTACCAGACCGGCGACACGCTGGTGCAGCATATGTTCGACAATGGCCGCTTCCCGCTCAGCCTGATAATCACTGGTTGCTACCAGCAGCCCATATCCCGCCAGACGAGCCTGCTGCTCCATCGCCTGTAACTGCATGGCAAAAACCGGATTGAGCAGCGAAGGCAACAGGACGCCAAGCGTGGTGGAGTGCTGGGTGCGGAGCTGACGGGCAATATGATTCGGGCGGAAACCGATCTGTTCCGAGGCGGCAAGCACCTTTTGCAGCGTGCCCGGTTTTAGCAGATGAGGGTCAGAAAAGGCGCGCGCAGCGGTTGCGCGGGAGACCCCTGCCAGTCTGGCTACGCTGATTAAATCGGTCATGACTGCCTCGTTTATTGTCGATGAGATCGATCTCATTGCGACAACACTAGCGGCGTTCTATGACAGGGACATCACAGCAATTTGACGGGAAGGTGACAGCGGCAGTGACGCCGCTGTGGGGGAATTAAAGCATCAGGAAGGCGTAACCGCTGTTTTCCAGGGTCGCAACGGTGGTGCCGCTGGAGATAGTGTGAGTGACCATCGGGTCGATCCAGTTGCGCTCAAGCTGATGAAACGCCACTGACTGATCGCAGATAGTGACCTGAACGCCCGCTTTTTTCAGCTCGCTGATCAGCTTCAGGTTCGGGTTATCGACGCCGTAGGCTTTGCTGAACTGGTCATTATTCAGCGCTGATGAAACCGCGTCGCCGTTAATTGACACCACAAATTTCAGCTGGTCGAGTGGCACACCTGCCGCATAATAGAGGTTGGTGACGCGCGCTACGCGCTCCAGACCGAGATTCGGCTTACGAATATCCCCTTCACTGCGGTTGATCTGAAATACTATTTTATTACTCAGGCCCGCTGTCGTGCCGGGTTTAAATGCAGGCGTATCGACATAATGTATTTTTCCGTAGCCTTCAATCGCTGGCGTACTCCAGAAATCAGCAGGTTCGGATTTATTATCCGCCATTTTCCCGCTGACCTTATCGAATAATTCCGGCAACTGTAAAACATTGCCGCCGATAAATCCCGCTACGGCTGCCATCACCACTAAAGCTGCTGGACGCATTAACTCTTCTCCCGATCGTTTAAAACATCAATTACATTGCCAGCCACGCGTATCCCTGGTTTTGCAGGGTTGATACGGTGGTCGGACTGGAAAGCGCATGGACCACAGATTTATCAATCCAGTTATTAGGATAGTGATGGAATGCCACGGACTGATCGCAGACCGAGACTTTCACTCCCGCCTGATTCAGCTCATTAATCAGCTTCAGGTTTGGATTTTCGATGCCATAAAACTTTTTAAAATGGGCGTTATCCAGCATGGCGGGCGTCGCATCGCCGGTGACCGAAACGACAAACTTCAGCTGATCGGCCGGAATGCCGGAGGCGATATATAAATTCACCACGCGCGCCACACGCTCCAGTCCCAGATTGGGCGCGGTCATCGCGCCATCGCTTCGGGTAATCTGGAAAACAATTTTATTGCTCAGGCCTGCCACCGGTTTAAACGCGGCGTCGGGCTCATAATGAATTTTGCCGTAACCTTCAATCGCCGGTGTGCTCCAGAATCCCGGGGCTTCCTGTGGCTCGGTTGCAAAATGGCGTGTCACTTTGTCATAAATCTCGCCACTCTGTGTGACAGCCGCGCCAACGACTCCGCCAATAATGGCGATTAACGCGTATGAAACAACTGAACGCATAACACTTCTCTCCGGCAAATAATGGCTGGCAGATTCAGGACTGAATCAGGTCGGCTATCTATATCACAGCGCAGGCATAATTCTCGCCTGCGTAAATTCAGGTCAGCGCGCGGCTGATAACTGCTGAAATTATTCACCTTCCGTATTAATCGAAAAGTTTCATTATGAGGAAAAAAAGGTCTTAATCAGAATGGACCTGACTTTTTGTGCTTTTTTCCATTTCTGTGACATTAACAGCAATAAATAACAGCCAGTTGTAGCTGGAATAAGCAGGATAACGGCGGAAGCTACGATTTAATTTATCAATGGCGAAGAGGAGATTCACGGCTCAGAGAGGGCTATTTTTTCAGAGTAGACCTGGAAAAACTCATGCCATAGTCAGTTTTTTTGAGTGAATTTACATAACTTTAAAAAAATCCGATCACAGGCTAAATCTGCGCGGCAGCAGATTCTGCTTTATTCTGCCGAAGCGCATTGGGAATAAATGAATAAGGCGTTACTTAACCGCTCACAAACCCGGCGATACTCCGCCAGGTTTTATTCGTTTAACCGCGGTTTAAGTTGGCAGGATGTTCAGTTTTTTTCGTCAAAATGGGCGATCTTGCACAAATTACGTTGGTCGTTTGCCAGAAAACGACATTTCATTCTTTTGATGCTCTGGTTAAGATAGTCACGAACCGTCGTTATCTGCGAAAAATGGAACATTCCCGCTGCGCACCTGTCCATTTTCAGGGCCTCTCTACAGGATTAAGGCATGTTGAACCGGTTAAAGAAAACGCTGATCGCCGCGCTCCTTCCGACGCTCATTTTCACTACTCTGTCACCTGCTTACGCCGATGTCAGTGATTCACTTCCCGATATTGGCACTACGGCCGGTTCGACGCTGTCGATTAATCAGGAACTGCAGATGGGCGACTTTTATGTGCGCCAGCTGCGTGCCAGTGCGCCGCTGATCAACGATCCGCTGCTTAATCAGTATATTAATCAGCTGGGTCAGCGACTGGTGTCGCATGCCGACTCAGTGAAAACCCCGTTCCACTTCTTTCTGATTCAGAACGATGAGCTCAACGCCTTTGCCTTTTTTGGTGGCAACGTGGTGCTGCACTCAGCGCTGTTCCGCTATACCGAAAATGAAAGCCAGCTGGCGTCAGTAATGGCGCATGAGATCTCACACGTTACCCAGCGCCATCTGGCGCGCGCAATGGAAGATCAAAAGCGCAATGCGCCACTGACATGGGTCGGTGCGCTGGGCTCTATTCTGCTGGCAATGGCCAATCCGCAGGCGGGCATGGCAGCACTGACCGGCACTCTGGCGGGAACTCAGCAGGGGATTATCAGTTTTACCCAGGGTAATGAGCAGGAAGCCGACCGCATCGGAATTCAGGTACTGCAGCGCGCCGGGTTTGATCCCCAGGCGATGCCGAACTTTTTACAGAAGCTGGCCGATCAGAGCCGCTTCTCCTCGAAGCCTCCTGAAATTCTGCTGACGCATCCCCTGCCCGACAGCCGTCTGGCGGATGCCCGCAACCGCGCTAACCAGATGCGCCCGGTGGTGGTGCAATCTACAGAAGATTTTTATCTGGCAAAGATGCGTTCACTGGGCATGTACTCCACCGGGCGTAATCAGCTCACCGACGAACTGCTGAGCCAGTATGCCAGCGGCAATTCTCGTGAGCAGCTGGCGTCACAATATGGCAAAGCCATACAGTTTTTGCAGGCGAAAAGCTTTGCCGATGCGAAGCGGATTATGACGCCGTTGCTGGCGAAACAGCCGAATAACGTCTGGTTCCTGGATCTTATGTCAGACATCGATATCGGCCTGAATCAGCCACAACAGGCGATCGCCCTGCTCAGCGCCGCCACCAGTGCAAAAAACAGCCCGGTGGTGCAGCTCAACCTGGCCAATGCCTACGTTGAAGCGAAACAGTATGCCAATGCCAGCCGCATTCTGAATCGCTACACCTGGGCTAATAAAGATGATCCCAACGGCTGGGATTTGCTGGCCCAGGCGTCTGCACAGCAGGGATTGAATGATGAAGAGTTATCGGCGCGGGCAGAGAGTCTGGCGCTGAATGGCCAGCTCGATCAGGCGATCACCGCGCTTGGCAGCGCCAGCGCACAGGTGCCGCTCGGCAGCCTGAAACAGGCGCGCTACGATGCCCGTATCGATCAGCTGCGCCAGTTACAACAGCGCTTTAAGCAATATCAGAAAGGTTGAGCATTCACGCTGCGAATAGAGGAGAGCCTGAGATGGTGACGATTTACCACAACTCGCGCTGCAGCAAGAGCCGCGAGACGCTGGCACTGCTGAACGCCCGCGGGATCGAGCCGGACGTGGTGCTCTATCTGCAAGCGCCGCCCGATCGCGAGACGCTGGAAATCCTGTTACAGAAACTGGGAATGCAGAGCGCACAGCAGTTGATGCGGACTAAAGAGGCGATCTATAGCGAACTGGCACTCAGCGACAAAAGCGAAAGTGCACTGCTGGATGCGCTGGTGGAACATCCGGTGCTGATTGAAAGGCCGATAGTGATCAATGGCGACAAGGCGCGGATCGGACGTCCGCCCGAAGCGGTGCTCGACCTGTTTTAAAGGCCGAGTGTCTCTTTCACAAACGGAATGGTGAGTTTACGCTGGGCGCTGATCGAGGCACGATCAAGCCGATCCAGCGTATCAAACAGGGTGCGCATCTCACGATCCAGTCGCTTCAGCAGGAAGCGTCCCACATCTTCCGGCAGCTCAAATCCGCGTAACCCGGCGCGCAATTGCAGCGCCTGTAATTTGTCTTCGTCGGAGAGAGGCTGCAGGCGATAGATCTGCCCCCAGTCCAGCCGCGAGGCGAGATCGGGCAGTTGCAGATTAAGCTGGCGTGGTGGACGATCGCCGGTAATAAACAGGCGCGTATTACCGGTTTCCAGAATACGGTTATAGAGATCGAAGATCGCCATTTCCCATTCAGGCTCGCCTGCAATGCACTCGATGTTATCGATGCAGACCAGTGACAGCTGCTCCATCCCTTCCAGTACTTCCGGTACAAACCAGGTGCGTTTATCCAGCGGAACGTAACCGACCGCTTCGCTGCGCGCTGACATCTCGGCGCACGCGGCGTGCAGCAAATGGCTCCGCCCTCCGCCTTCGCGTGACCAGAAGTAGAGATAGCTGCCATGTTGTTGGTTGAGAGCGCCTTTCAGCGCGGCAATCAGCGACGGGTTTTCCCCCGGCCAGAAGCTGGAGAAGGTTTCATCGTCAGGTAAATAGAGTGGCAATGACAATTGTGCCGGCGTGTTCAGAAGCACCTCAGCAAGAGAACAAGCAAAAAATCGGGGGAAGTCTAACACAGTTTTCAGAAAGAGATGAATGGGGCGTCCCTGCCCCGATCCTGTCAGGCTTGCTGCGATCACGGCTCGCGCGATTCTTCAGCCTCCAGCACCACTTCTTCCGGGCGCAGCAGTGAGATCACACGGAAGATCAGCGCTAATCCAACCCCTACGATTGTCGCCAGCGCCATGCCTTTCAGCTCTGCAGCACCGATATGCACCTTCGCACCGCTGACGCCGATGATCAGGATCACCGAGGTCAGGATCAGATTTTGCGCTTTGTTGTAATCGACTTTGGATTCGATCAACACCCGGATACCGGATGCGCCGATCACGCCATACAGCAGCAGCGACACGCCGCCCATTACCGGTACCGGGATCGCCTGGATCACCGCCGCCAGTTTGCCGACACAGGAGAGCAGGATCGCCAGAATCGCCGCGCCGCCAATCACCCAGGTACTGTAGACGCGGGTAATTGCCATCACCCCGATGTTTTCGCCGTAGGTGGTGTTAGGCGTTGAACCAAAGAAGCCGGAGATGACCGTTGATAAGCCGTTGGCGAACATCGAACGATGCAGGCCAGGGTCGCGAATCAGATCTTTCTTTACGATGTTGGCGGTGACTACAAGATGACCGATATGCTCGGCAATCACCACCAGCGCTGCGGGCAGGATCGTCAGCATCGCCACCCACTCAAAGCGCGGGGTATAGAAGGTTGGCAGCGCAAACCAGGGGGCTTTGACCACGCCGCTCCAGTCAACGATGCCCATAAATGCAGAGAGCAGATAACCCGCCACCACCCCAACCAGAATCGGGATGATCGCCAGGAAGCCACGAAACAGCACGGAACCGAATACCGTCACTGCCAGCGTGACCAGCGAAATCAGCACGGTTGTACTGTCGGGCGCACTGCCTTCCGCGGGCAGCAAACCCGCCATATTAGCGGCTACCCCTGCCAGCTCCAGACCGATGACGGCGACAATCGCGCCCATCGCCGCCGGGGGAAACATCACATCGAGCCAGCCGGTGCCCGCGCGTTTGACAATCAGCGCCACCAGACAGAACAGCACGCCGCACAGGATAAATCCGCCCAGCGCGACCTCATACCCCAGCGGCAGCAATAGCAGTACTGGCGAGATAAAGGCAAAACTGGAACCGAGGTAAGCGGGAATTTTGCCTTTACAGATAAAGAGGTAGATCAGCGTCCCTACGCCGTTAAATAACAGCACCGTCGCCGGGTTGATGTGGAACAGAATCGGTACCAGTACCGTGGCACCAAACATGGCGAACAGGTGTTGCAGGCTGAGTGGAATGGTTTGCAGTAACGGCGGTCGTTCACTGACGCCAATGGCGCGACGAGTCATCATTTATCCCCTTGTGTTATTTATCCCCCATGGCGCACGCCTCTGGCACAGCAGCAGGCACGCCGGTGAGCCTCGCAGCCACACCAAACCCGTTCGGGGATCTTTTTTTTGCCAAAAAAAAGCCGACTCTCTGGTCGGCTGTGCGATTTATTTGGTTCCGAAAATCTTGTCCCCGGCATCGCCGAGCCCGGGAATGATGTAACCCTTCTCATTCAGTCCCTGATCCACTGACGCGGTGTAAAGCTCAACGTCAGGATGCGCTTTCTCCAGCGCGGCAATCCCTTCTGGTGCGGCAACCAGTACCAGCACTTTAATGCTGGTGCAGCCCGCTTTCTTCAGCAGGTCGATGGTGGCGATCATGGAACCGCCGGTCGCCAGCATAGGATCGACGACCAGCGCCAGGCGCTCTTCGATGTTAGAGACCAGCTTCTGGAAATAGGGAACCGGCTCCAGTGTCTCTTCATCACGGTAAACACCCACCACGCTGATACGGGCGCTGGGAACGTGCTCCAGCACCCCTTCCATCATGCCCAGGCCGGCACGCAGAATCGGCACCACCGTGATTTTTTTGCCTTTGATCTGATCGATCTCTACCGGGCCGTTCCAGCCCTCAATGGTTACGCGCTCTGTTTCCAGATCGGCGGTCGCTTCGTAGGTCAGCAGGCTGCCCACTTCAGACGCCAGCTCGCGAAAACGCTTTGTACTGATATCATGCTCACGCATCAAGCCCAGTTTATGTTTGACCAGCGGGTGTCTGACTTCCACGATCTTCATTGGTGTTCTCCCGGAATGAGTTGAGCTAAAAAAAAATCGCGGGATTATACCGCCTTTTACGCTCCGCGCCACCTGCTCTTGCGCAAAGCCGCGGGTTTTAACGGGACAAATAGAGGATTAATGAAAATCGCCCGATGCGCAATCCCGGACTCGCAAACGTTTGCCTGCACTGATAGAATTGCCGCGCTTTATTTTAAACCACCAACCGCAACTCGCGTGGGGACCTCGCAGTGACCGACAAAACCTCTCTCAGTTACAAAGACGCCGGTGTTGATATTGATGCTGGTAACGCTCTGGTTGACCGTATTAAAGGCGTAGTGAAAAAGACGCGTCGCCCGGAAGTGATGGGTGGACTGGGCGGTTTTGGTGCGCTTTGCGCGCTGCCGCAGAAATACCGTGAACCGGTGCTGGTCTCCGGCACCGATGGCGTTGGCACCAAGCTGCGTCTGGCGATGGATCTCAAACGTCACGATGCCATTGGTGTTGACCTGGTGGCGATGTGTGTCAACGACCTGGTGGTACAGGGCGCCGAGCCCCTCTTCTTCCTCGACTACTACGCTACCGGCAAACTGGATGTGGATACCGCCTCTGCGGTGATCACCGGCATCGCCGAAGGTTGTCTGCAGTCGGGTTGTGCGCTGGTGGGCGGTGAAACCGCTGAGATGCCAGGCATGTATCACGGCGAAGATTACGATGTGGCCGGTTTCTGTGTTGGCGTGGTGGAAAAGTCAGAGATCATTGATGGCAGCAAGGTGCAGGATGGCGACGTACTTATCGCCCTCGGCTCCAGCGGCCCGCACTCCAACGGCTATTCGCTGGTGCGTAAGATTCTGGAAGTCAGCAACACCGATCCGCTGGCTGAACAGCTGGAAGGCAAACCGCTGGCCGATCATCTGCTGGAACCGACCCGCATCTACGTGAAAAATATCCTGAGCCTGATTGAGCAGGTCGATGTGCACGCTATCGCACACCTGACCGGCGGCGGCTTCTGGGAGAATATTCCGCGCGTGCTGCCCGACAACACTCAGGCCGTCATCGACGAGAAGAGCTGGCAATGGCCGGCCGTCTTCAGCTGGTTACAGCAGGCAGGCAACGTCAGCCGTTTCGAGATGTACCGCACCTTTAACTGCGGCGTCGGCATGATCATCGCCCTGAGTCCGGCAGACGCGGACAACGCGATTGCGCTGATGCAGGCTGCGGGCGAGAAAGCCTGGAAGCTCGGCGTAATTAAAGCGTCTGATGCCGAAGAGCGTGTGGTCATCAACGGATGAAAAAGCTGGTTGTACTGATTTCCGGCAACGGAAGTAACCTTCAGTCCATCCTTGACGCCTGTGCAAGCGGGCGGATTCACGGCAGCGTGGCTGCCGTGTTCAGCAACCGCGCCGCCGCTTATGGCCTTACGCGGGCGCAGGAGGCAGGGATTCCCGCCCACTCGCTTGCCGCCAGCGACTTCACTGACCGCGAAGCCTTCGATCGCCAGCTCATCGCTGAAATCGAAGCCTACAGTCCAGACCTGATTGTGCTGGCAGGATATATGCGCATTCTCAGCAGCGCGTTCGTGGCCCATTTTCACGATCGCCTGCTGAATATCCACCCTTCCCTGTTGCCGAAATATCCGGGTCTGCATACGCATCGTCAGGCTCTGGAAAATGGCGATAGCGAACATGGCACCTCCGTACATTTCGTCACTGACGAGCTGGATGGGGGTCCGGTGATCCTGCAGGCAAAAGTCCCGGTATTTCCCGGCGACAGCGAAGCGGAGATTACGGAGCGGGTGCAGCATCAGGAGCATGCCATCTATCCGATGGTAATCGACTGGTTTGTTGAGGGTCGTCTGGCGATGCGTGACGGTAAGGCCTGGCTGGATGGCGAACCGCTGCCGCCGCAGGGTTATGCTAACGACTGACGCGACAGGGGAAGCCGGGGCTTCCCCTGAAGTGCTGGCGGTCGGGGTAAAGGCTCAGGGAACCTTTGAGCCGTCTGACATAACAACCTGCTCAGCTCCCGTTACTGACTTAACCGTAGCGCCCCGTAATATAATCTTCGGTCCGTCGCTGTTTTGGCGCGGTAAAGATACGGTCAGTCTCATCAAACTCCACTAACGCGCCCTGATGCATAAACGCGGTGTAATCTGACACGCGAGAAGCCTGCTGCATGTTGTGCGTCACCAGCACCAGCGTGAAATGCTGCTTGAGCGTGGTCATCAGCTCTTCAATCACCAGCGTGGAGATGGGATCCAGCGCGGAGGTCGGCTCATCCAGCAGCAGAACTTCCGGTTCAATCGCGATGGCGCGGGCAATCACCAGCCTCTGCTGCTGTCCGGTAGAGAGCGTCAGCGCATTCTGTGACAGCTGATCTTTGACCTCACTCCACAACGCCGCCGCGCGCAGCGCACGTTCACAGGCTTCGTTCAGCACCCGCCGATCGCGTACACCCTGTAAACGCAGCCCGTAGACCACATTTTCATAGATCGATTTTGGAAAAGGATTAGGGCGCTGAAACACCATGCCGACCCGACGACGCAGCGCCGAGAGATCCTGCTCAGGTCGCAGGATCGGCTGCGATCCCAGCAACACCTCACCCTCGACCCGGCAATGATCAATCACATCATTCATGCGATTAAAACAGCGCAGCAGCGTTGATTTGCCACAGCCGGAGGGACCAATCAGCGCGGTAATCTTGTTTTTCGGCACCTGCAGCGAAATAGCCTGCAGCGCCTGGCGCTCGCCATACCACAGCGACAGCTGGTTAACGGTCAGCGCGATATCCGTGTCGGACGTCATAGTCATAGCCTGTTATTGAGTCATAAGGCGATAGCGTTCACGCAGACGGTGACGCAGACCCATCGCCAGCAGATTAAGCGACAGAATAATCAGCACCAGCAGCAGCGCGGTGGCGAACACCAGCGGCCGGTCAGCTTCAATATTCGGACTCTGAAACGCCAGATCGTAAATCTGGAAGCCCAGATGCATAAATTTGCGATCCAGATGCAGATAAGGAAACACCGCGTCGACGGGCAGTTCCGGCACCATTTTTACCACGCCAACCAGCATCAGCGGCGCGGTTTCACCAGCGGCACGCGCCACCGCCAGAATCAGGCCGGTCAGCATGGCAGGCACCGCCATCGGCAGCACCACGTTCCACAGGGTTTCCGCCTGAGTCGCGCCCAGCGCCAGCGAACCCTGCCGCAGGCTGTTGGGAATGCGGGATAGTCCCTCTTCGGTCGCCACAATCACCACCGGCAGCGTTAGTAACGCCAGAGTCAGCGACGCCCACAGCAAACCAGGTGTCCCGAAGGTGGGATTGGGCAGCGCGCTGGCGAAGAAGAGCTGGTCTATCGTGCCGCCCACCAGCCAGACAAAGAAGCCCAGACCAAATACGCCATAGACGATTGAAGGAACGCCTGCCAGATTGACCACCGCGATGCGCACCAGTCTGGTCAGCGCATTGCGTCCGGCATATTCATGCAGCCAGATGGCGGCGATGACACCCAGCGGCATCACGACCACCGACATCAGCAGCACCATCAGCACGGTGCCAAAGATCGCCGGGAACGCCCCGGATTCACTCTCGCCTTCAGCGGGTGAATCACTGACGAAACGCCACAGCTGATGCAGAAAATGCAGCGTTTTGCCGGTCAGCGTCATCGCGTTCGGCTTCCAGCTGTCAACGATTTCGGTCAGCGGGATCGCATGTTCGGTGCCATGCACATCCCGCAGGATTAACAGATCGCGCTGACTCTGCTGTTGCAGCGAAGCCAGTGTCTCGCTCAGCTGATTAAAACGGCGCTGCAAAGCGGCCTGATTGGCCTGATATTCTGACTCGGCCTGCAGATCAAAGCGCCCGGCAGCACGGTTTGTGGCCGCCTGCTCATCAAGCTGCTCACGCTGGCTGTTGAGGCGCGCCATATCGACCCGGCGAATCTGATTAGCCTGCCGCACCAGCATCTGCACCTGTCCGAGCCGCTGATGTAGCAGTGCATCAGGATCCTGCGCAGTCAGCTCTTCATTATCCTCACGCAGGCCGACAAACCAGCCGTATGCCTGACCGTGGCTGCGGCGCTGCAGCACCATGATGTCCGCGGGCTGGCTGACCTGCGCCGCCGTGCGACTGTAAACCACCCGGAAATCGGGTGCGTCCCAGTCACGGTTACCGGTTTTAATCAGATAACGATTAACCTGTCCGCCGCTGTTGCCCTGCTCATCTGCCGGGGCCGGAAAGCGCCGCTGATGTTCCAGGGTTTCACCCAGCAGGCGCGTCTCGGCCCCTTCAGGCTGGCTAAACGTGTAGAGATCGACGCGCTGCGGCCAGAAAGCGCGCACGCCCTGCCAGGCCAGTAACCCAATCAGCAGCGTAAAGGCCAGCAGGCAGACGGCTACGGCACCGGCGGTTAGCCAGCGCCAGCGATCGTTCTGTTGCATCGCTTTCATGCCTGCTCCTCGTGCTGGCTGTAGCGCTGGCGCAGCCGCTGACGGATCAGCTCGGCAACCGTGTTGATCACCAGCGTAAACAGCAGCAGCATCAGGGCGCTAAGAAACAGCACGCGATAATGAGCACTCCCCGCCGCCGCTTCCGGCATCTCAATGGCGATATTGGCGGACAGCGCGCGCAGGCCGCTGAACAGGCCACCTTCACTTTGCGGCGTGTTGCCGGTCGCCATCAGCAAAATCATGGTTTCTCCTACGGCACGCCCCAGACCAATCATCAGGGCGGCAAAAATACCGGCGGAAGCACCCGGCAGCACGACGCGGGTCAGGGTTTGCCACGGCGTCGCGCCCAGTGCCAGCGAGCCCTGCCCTAACGCTGCGGGCACGCTGAACAGCGCATCCTCAGAGAGGGTAAAGATCAGCGGTACCAGCGCAAAGCCCATCGCCAGCGCGGCCACCAGCAGATTGCGCTGTTCGTAATGCGGCAGCCAGTCGCCCGCATCCGGTATCAACAGCGTGGGCAGCCACAGCGTCAGCAGCGTGACCAGCAGCAACAGCGGCAGCAGAATCAGCACTTCACGACCCGGCTGACGCCAGCGCGGCGGTAAACGCGCGCTGAATACGCCGCACAGCAGCAGCGTGCCCGCCAGCGTCAGCGGCAGCAGCAGCACACCCACCAGCGCCTGACCAATATGCGGCGCGAGCCAGATCCCGGCAATCAGCCCCACGACCACGCTTGGCAGCGCACCCATCATCTCAATGGCCGGTTTGACCCAGCGTCGCAGGCCTGGCGCCATAAACCAGGCGGTGTACATCGCCGCCGCCAGCGCCAGCGGTGTGGCAAACAGCAGCGCTAAACTCGCCGCTTTCAGCGTACCCATCACCATCGGCATCAGGCTGAACTTGGCCTGATAACTGTCACCCGCCGCGGTCGATTGCCAGATCCAGTCCGGTCCGGGATAATTTTCATACCAGATTTTTTGCCAGAAATTGCGCCAGGTGACGTCCGGCCACGGATTATCAAGCCGCAGAGTCTGCCAGCTTCCCGCCCGTTCAATCAGCAGGCTGTCGCCACGTGGCGAAAACTGCGCCTGCACAATGCCAGGTTCCAGCTGACGCTGCAGTATCGGGCCATTCTGCTTGCTGGCAAACAGCCGTAACAGCCCCTGTTTGCTGAGCGTCGCAAACACGCGGCGTTGTGATTCCGTCACCAGAATGGTCTCGCCGTCGCTGTTGGCAAAGGTACGAATGCGCTGCAGGCGCGGCCCCTGTTCGCTGGCGATAGCAAACCACTGTGTGACGCCGCTGCCATCCTGGATCAGCAGGCTTGTGCCGCCCACCAGCAGATGCAGACTTTTTGGCCGCTGCGGCAGGGTGTGCGTTTCGCGCAATAGTGCACGGTCATCGTCAAGTTGCCAGACTCGTAGCAGATTGCCTTCGGTGGTGTAGAGCAGATCGCCGGACGGAGAGAGCGCCAGCAGATCCAGCTGGCGTTGCGGCAGTGGGATAACCGAGGCCTGGCGATCGGTGCCAAGCGTCAGCACCCGGAGTCCGGCCTTAGTAAGTGCGGCTATACGCCACTGACCCGCATGGCGTGTCGCCAGCGCCATCTTCGTCACTGCGCCATCAGGCAGATGAAAAGGTTTATCGCCCAGCGGAAAACGCCACTGCTGGTCGGCGGTTGGCTGCATCAGTGTCAGCGCACCCTGCATATTCAGCAGTAGCGTCTGCTCATCGGCACTCCGCACTATCTCCCCGGGCGGCGGGGTCAGCGCCAGTGCCGGTTCCGCAGGCTGACCATCCAGCGGAATAAAACGCGCCGCACCGCGCTCGCTGATGCGCCAGCCGACCTTCCCCTGATTGCCAATCGCTAAGGCTGGCGCACGATCCCAGAGTTGCTGGCTGGCCGCAATCTGCAGGCCCGGCGCATTAAACAGCGGTAATACCACGCCAATCAGCCAGCAGAAGAGCAGCAGCATCAATAGCAGGATCGCCACGCCACAGCAGGTGACCAGCCGCCGCGTCAGACGGTCAACGGCACGACGCTTACGATCGCTGAATTGGACAGGAATGTGGTTTGCGCTCATGCGGTTCCGCTAGCAGGCCAAAATAAGCCGCTATGTTGCCCGTAGCCGATTGATAAGACAACTCCTGGCGTTGGACAACGCTGCCATACTCTCGCCATAATGTTGGTGGATACTGGATCTTCAGTCCTGCAACCGCTAAATGGAGTGAGAATGGGTCAGGTAAAGCTTTATATTGAAAAAGAATTAAGCTGGTTATCCTTTAATGAACGGGTTTTGCAGGAAGCAGCAGACAAAAGCAATCCACTGATTGAGCGGATGCGCTTTCTGGGTATCTACTCCAATAATCTCGACGAATTCTATAAAGTGCGTTTCGCCGACCTCAAACGCCGCATTCTGATTGGTGAAGAGCAGGGTTCCGCCAGTACGCCACGCCATCTGTTTAAGAAAATTCAGCAGCGGGTAATGAAGTCCGATCAGGAGTTTGATGCGTTATATAACGATCTGCTGCTGGAGATGGCACGTAACCAGATCTTCCTGATCAACGAACGTCAGCTCTCATCCAATCAGCAGGCGTGGCTGCGCCACTACTTCAAGCACGAGCTGCGTCAGCATATCTCGCCGATTCTGATCACCCATGAAACGGATCTGACCGAATTCCTTAAAGATGACTACACCTACCTGGCGGTAGAGATCATTCGCGGTGACAATATTCAGTATGCGCTGCTGGAAATTCCGTCCGACAAAGTCCCGCGTTTCATCAATTTACCGGCAGAGCCACCGCGCCGCCGTAAGCCAATGATCCTGCTGGATAACATCTTGCGCTACTGCCTGGATGACATTTTTAAAGGTTTCTACGACTACGACGCGCTCAACGCCTATTCAATGAAAATGACGCGTGACGCCGAGTACGACCTGGTCACGGAGATGGAGTCGAGCCTGCTGGAGCTGATGTCCTCCAGCCTGAAGCAGCGACTGACGGCGGAACCGGTGCGTTTCGTCTACCAGCGCGATATGCCAGACACGATGGTGTCGCTGCTGTGCCACAAGCTTTCCATCTCAAACCTGGACTCCATCCTGCCAGGCGGCCGCTACCACAACTTCAAAGACTTTATCGGCTTCCCTAACGTCGGCAAAAATAACCTGGTGAACCGCCCGCTGCCGCAGATTCGCCACATCGGCTTTGATGGCTTCCGCAACGGCTTTGATGCGATTCGCAATCGCGACGTGCTGCTCTACTACCCGTACCACACCTTTGAGCATGTGCTGGAGCTGCTGCGTCAGGCGTCGTTCGACCCCAGCGTGCTGGCGATAAAAATCAACATCTACCGCGTTGCTAAACACTCCCGCATCATGGATGCGATGATCCATGCCGCCTACAACGGTAAAAAAGTCACGGTGGTGGTGGAGCTGCAGGCGCGCTTTGATGAAGAAGCCAATATTTACTGGGCGAAACGCCTGACTGAAGCGGGCGTGCATGTCATTTTCTCCGCACCAGGCCTGAAGATCCACGCCAAGCTGTTCCTGATTTCACGCCGCGAAGGCGAAGAGATTGTGCGCTACGCGCATATCGGTACCGGCAACTTTAACGAGAAAACCGCGCGTCTCTATACGGATTACTCGTTGCTGACCGCGGATGCGCGCATCACCAATGAAGTGCGTCGGGTGTTCAACTTTATTGAGAATCCCTACCGGCCCGTGACGTTCGATCATCTGATGGTCTCGCCGCAGAACTCGCGCCGGATGCTGTATGAGCTAATCGACACCGAAATTGCTAATGCGCAGCAGAATAAGCCCTGCGGCATTACTCTGAAAATCAACAATCTGGTGGACAAAGGCTTGGTTGATCGGCTTTATACAGCCTCCAGCGTAGGGGTGAAGGTCAATCTTCTGGTGCGCGGAATGTGCTCATTAATCCCTGACTTGCCCGGGATCAGTGAAAATATTCGTGTCATCAGTATTGTTGACCGTTATCTGGAACACGATCGCGTCTATATTTTTGAGAATGGCGGCGAAAAGAAGGTGTTCCTCTCCTCCGCTGACTGGATGACACGTAACATTGATTACCGTATCGAAGTGGCAGTGGCGATACTCGATCCCCACATCCGGCAGCGCATACTCGACATTATTGCTATTCAGTTGAGTGATACGGTGAAAGCCCGCATCGTCGATAAAGAGTTGAGTAACCATTACGTCCAGCGCGGCAATCGTCGTAAAGTGCGATCGCAGCTGGCCATTTATGATTACATCAAGAAACTGGAACAACCTGAATAAATCCTATGCCAATTTCTCATAAAAGTACGCCAAAACCCCAGGAGTTTGCGGCGATTGACCTGGGCTCGAACAGTTTCCATATGGTGATTGCGCGGGTTGTCGATGGTGCGATGCAGGTACTGGGCCGCCTTAAACAGCGCGTCCATCTGGCTGACGGACTGGATGCCCGGCACAACCTCAGCGAGGAAGCGATGGAGCGGGGGTTAGCCTGCCTGGCCCTGTTCGCCGAGCGCCTGCAGGGGTTCAGTCCGAGCAACGTGACGATTGTCGGTACCCATACGCTGCGCGAGGCGGTCAACGCCGAAACCTTCCTGCAACGTGCGGCCGAGGTGATCCCCTATCCGATCGAGGTGATTTCGGGCCATGAAGAGGCTCGCCTGATCTTTATGGGCGTTGAACATACCCAGCCGGAGAAAGGCCGCAAGCTGGTGATCGATATCGGCGGCGGATCAACCGAGCTGGTCATTGGCGAGGATTTTGAACCGCAACTGGTTGAGAGCCGACGCATGGGTTGCGTCAGTTTCGCCCAGCTCTATTTCCCGAAAGGTGAAATCAGCCGTGAAAACTTCCGTCGCGCCCGTTTAGCGGCCGCGCAGAAGCTGGAAACGCTGGCGTGGCAATATCGTCTGCATGGCTGGCAATATGCGCTGGGCGCGTCCGGCACCATCAAAGCCGCCTGCGAAGTGCTGCTGGCGATGGATGAAAAAGAGAAGCTGATTACGCCTGAGCGCCTCGAAAAGCTTTATGACGAGGTGATGAAACACAAATCCTTTGCTGCACTCAGCCTGCCGGGTCTGTCGGAAGAGCGTAAAGGCGTGTTTGTACCCGGGCTGGCGATTCTGTGCGGCGTATTTGATGCGCTGGCCATTCGCGAATTGCGCCTCTCCGACGGTGCGCTGCGTGAAGGTGTGCTCTATGAGATGGAGGGCCGTTTCCGCCATCAGGATATTCGTAGCCGTACTGCACAGAGTCTGGCGAACCATTACGCTATCGACAGCGATCAGGCACGACGCGTGCTCGACACCACCGAGCAGCTTTATCTGCAGTGGCGCGAGCAGAATCAGAAACTGGCGAATCCACAACTGGCCGCACTGCTGAAATGGGCGGCGATGCTGCACGAAGTGGGCCTGACCATCAATCACAGCGGCCTGCAACGCCATTCAGCCTATATTCTTCAAAACACCAACCTGCCGGGCTTCAATCAGGATCAGCAGATGCTGCTGGCGGCGCTGGTCAGATTCCATCGTAAAGCGATAAAGCTTGATGAGCTGCCGCGCGTGACGCTGTTCAAGAAAAAGCAGTTTGTACCGCTGATCTTCCTGCTTCGCCTGGGTACCCTGTTGAATAATCAGCGACAGGCCACCACGCGTCCGGAGGCGTTAACCCTGAAATGCGATGATGGCCACTGGACGCTGACCTTCCCGGCGGGCTACTTCACGCAGAACAACCTGGTTCAGCTCGATCTTGAACGGGAGCAGGTTTACTGGAATGACGTCACGGGATGGAAACTGATCCTCGAAGAAGAAGTCTGACAACACGGGCGCCTGGCGCCCGTTTAACTGAAATGATGAATATGACACAACCAACCGCACCCCTTTCAGGCGAAAACTATTTTGCCGAAACCTATGGTTTAACGCCGCCCCACTCCGAAGTGGTTGCGGCGCTGCCCCAGCTCAACGTCGGCAAGGCGCTTGACCTTGGCTGTGGCGTGGGACGCAATACGCTGTTTCTGAATCAGCACGGTTTTGACGTCACGGCGTGGGATCATAATCCGCAAAGCCTGGCGCGCCTGCAGGAGATTATTGCGCAGGAAAATCTCAGCGGCATTCATACCGAGCAGCGCGACCTGAACAACACGCGCTTTAATGGCGGCTTCAACTTTGTGCTGTCGACTGTGGTGATGATGTTCCTGCAGCCGCAGACTATTCCGCAGCTGATTGCCGACATGCAGGCCTGTACGGTCAGAGACGGTTTTAACCTGATCGTGGCGGCGATGAACACGGACGATATGCCCTGCCCGGCTGATTTCTCCTTTGCGTTTAAATCAGGTGAGCTCAGCCACTACTACCGCAACTGGCACATCGTGAAGTACAACGAGCACCCCGGTCAGCTGCATCGCACAGATGAAAATGGCAACCGCATCACCTGTCGGTTTGCGACGCTGCTGGCGCAAAAAGCGAGTTACTGATCTTTATCTGCTGTTTTTTTCAACAGCGATTGATTTCATCAGGCGACTGTGACTAAATATTGCAGTCGCCCCAGATGGGGTCATTACAGGAACCACCCCGCGTGAACAGCGCTATTTCTCCCCGAAGACGTCAAAAAACCGGCACCATGACCCGCATTGTGCTGCTGATTAGTTTTATCATTCTTTTTAGTCGCCTGATTTTTATCCTGCCTGCTGCCTTCGAGCATCATCAGCAACAGAAAGCTATTCCTGAACCGGTTGCCATAACATCAGGCGATACGCGATAGCGAATAACCAATAACGACATTTCGCCTGAAACGCACCTGAAACTTAAACGTTATCCAGATAACTGGACTCTTTTTTGCATCCCTTTTTCAGGCGAAACGCTACACTTCGTGCTGGTGCTTTCAGACTTAAGGGATCCAATGTGTCTGCCTCTCACTCTCAACGTTTAAGTGAAATACGTCATCGCATTCTGACGCTGCTGCTCAGCGAGCACGATCTGGTTGATGCCCTGCTGGAGAAATCGGGCGATCTCAATCCTGAACAGCAACGTGAAAATGCGGCCCAGCGTGACGCGCTGGAGCAGGACATTCTGCAACTGCATGCCGCTGACCTCGCGGATATTCTCGAAGCCCTGCCCGAAGAAGAACGTCAGGCGCTGTGGCGGCTGGTGCCGAACGAGCGGCGCGGCCATGTGCTGGTTGAAGCGTCTGAAACGGTCTGGGCCAGCCTCACCGAAGAGATGAGCGACCGCGATATCCTGCGCGCTATCCAGCCGCTGGATATCGACGATCAGGTCTGGCTGGCGCGTTAT
The DNA here is from genome assembly GCF_025910075.1 of Pantoea sp. RG18. Classification (NCBI taxonomy): domain Bacteria; kingdom Pseudomonadati; phylum Pseudomonadota; class Gammaproteobacteria; order Enterobacterales; family Erwiniaceae; genus Pantoea; species Pantoea sp. RG18. The sequence goes on along the minus strand of NZ_JAPCIL010000002.1, from coordinate 8,023 downwards.
CTGCCACGTGACCTGACCGGACGCCTGCTGGCAACGGTGGAGCCCGCCCTGCGCGCCCGCATGCTCGATATGGTGCAGCTTGACCGTGACCGCGTAGGCCGGGTGATGGATTTCAATATCCTGACGGTGCGTGAAGATGTCACGCTTGCAACGGTGCAACGCTTTCTGCGCAAGCGCAAAAGCATGCCGGGCGGTACCGATAAACTCTTCATCACCAATAAAGATAATCAGCTGCTGGGCGAGCTGCTGCTGACGGACATCCTGCTTAACAAACCCAAAACCCTGGTGAGCGACGTGATGAACGCCCGCCCTACCACCTTCCAGCTCAATGATAAGGCCGAAGACGCTGCCAGTGCCTTTGAACGTTATAACCTCATTTCAGCCGCCGTCACCGACGCCAAGGGCAAGCTGATTGGCCGCGTGACCATTGAAGACATCATCGACCTGGTGAATGCCGAAAACGAAAGCAACATTCGTAAAATGGGGGGTATCAGTCAGGAAGAGGATGTGTTTGCGCCGGTGCGTAAATCGGTACGTAAACGCTGGGCCTGGCTGGCGATTAATCTCTGCACTGCCTTTGTCGCCTCCCGGGTTATCGGGCTGTTTGAAGGGACGATTTCGCAAATCGTGGCGCTGGCCACGCTGATGCCGATCGTCGCGGGTATCGGCGGCAATACCGGTAATCAGACCATCACCATGATTGTGCGGGCGCTGGCCTTACATCAGGTTGAACCGGGCAACTTTTCGTTTTTGATCGTCCGCGAACTTGGCGTGGCGCTAATCAACGGCCTGTTCTGGGGCGGCATCATGGGCGGCATCACCTGGATGATGTATGACAATATGGCGCTGGGCGGCGTTATGATGCTGGCCATGGCGCTTAATCTGCTGCTGGCCGCGCTGATGGGCGTGCTGGTGCCGCTGGTCATGACTAAAATGAATCGCGATCCCGCCGTCGGCTCCAGCGTATTGATCACCGCCCTTACCGACACCGGCGGCTTCTTTATTTTCCTGGGGCTGGCGACGATCTTCCTGCTGCCGCACTAATCGTCAGGCTTGCAGACCGTAACGTTGCAGCGACCCGTTAAGATTGCGCTGCCGCGTTACCTGTGCCAGCTCTCGGGTCGCCGCAGGCAGCGTATAGTTACCACGCTGACTCAGCCACTCCAGCACATCCGCTAAGTGCCAGATGGCGGTTTTACCGTCATGCACCGGCAGCGGAAACGGCGGGCGGTGGCTGAGCATCAGCTTACGCATATTCTGACGCGTCATGCCGATGATCTCCGCAACATCCGTCAATCCCACAAAATCGGGTGCGGCTTCCACCAGCGTGGCACCCGGTATCGCACGCAACACATCCTCTTCTGCCTGCATCAATACATCCGTTGCAGAGTCAGATTCCCGGGTGAACTCCAGTGCAATTCTGCCCGGCATGCCCAGGCCGATTAGCGCATCATCACAGCCTGCCGCTGCCAGCGTTTCCAGCAGTTCATCCACCGGCGCATGCCCTTCCGGCAGGCTGAACCGTAATGTGAAACAATATTCCATATGCTTCTCCTTGTGCTGCATCAGGACTTCAGATAGTGACAGTTGTCGACCACGCGTCGCAGCGCGCGGGCATGCTGATGTGCGTTTTTTGGTGTGCTCCAGATACAGGTCAGACAAAACTCCCCACATCGGCACATCAACAGATTTTTCGGACAGTACATTTTGCCCCAGGCGTGATGGCCTCCCGTGACGACCAGCCAGCCATGGGATTCGGCGTAACGTAACGCCGTTTCGATCTCTTTGTTGGGATGCCGCTTCCTTGCCATGTTTTTCCCTATCCTGACGCCGAATTGATAAGTTGTCAACTGACAACCTGATGAAATTATCTTAGTGCGGCTCAGCATGCTCAGACTTTTTCTCGCAGTAAAACAGTCAGGGTATAAACTGGAAAACGTCACACAAAAAACGATCAGCGCCAGAAGTCATCTGGCAGCAGAAACGATAATCAACGGAGGCAATATGTTTAAAGCAGAGGATTTTGTTCAGTCGAAAACCGGCGGCCCGAAAATGCAGGTGCTGCGCGTAGAAGGCGATACCTTATGGTGTGCACGCGTTGATGATGCGGCGAGAAAAGAGATCGAAGTGAAAGCAGAGAGCGTCAATCTCTATCACGAAGAGGGTGACTTTGGCGTGTGCTGAGGTGAAACGGCCCCTGACGGGGCCAGACTGTCAGGGCTTATCCTGCTGAAGGTTGTCATTTCCCAGGCCGCCAATAAACGGCAGACGCAGCCGGAACGGTGTGAAATCGACTCCCATGTTCAGACCCAGCAGATTGACTTCAAATCCCTCTTCTGCACCCAGCGTCACTCCCGCCACGCCCAGAATCGACACCTGCAGGCCGCGCCCGGATGGCGGCAGCCCGACCGGACGCCACAGTGGCCGGTAATCTTTTCCCAGCGCGTTAGCGGGTAGATCAAGCCTTAAAGCGGGTACTTCGCGGCCAATATGCGCCAGGAAGGTGTTGCTGTTTGGTCCAGGCCAGGCGCGATAGGTTGTCGGCCACGGATAGGATTTAATGGCGGCTTCAATCTGCGGGATCATCGCTTCTGCTTCCGGTCCGCGATGTTCCACCAGCAGCCGCGGTTTTGCGCCATACCAGTAGCCATCAGGCAGGTTGGTGTTGCGCCGGACTTTATCGCCGCTGCCCCAGCTAATCACTTCGTAGCGAGTGAAACGCGTTTCACCTGCGCGCTTGAAGATGATCCACGGATGCACCGCCACCGCCCCTTTCCAGCCGTAAGTCGGCGCAGCATAGACCTGTACGATAGCCAGGCTATATAAAGCGCGCGGGTCGGGCGCTATCCCGGCCGAATCGCGGCGGGCCGACCACCAGCCGCCCTGCTCTGTGTTATCGCTGTGACGCGTCGCCTGCGCGATGCTGGCTCCCAGCGATAGCAGCAGTACGGCAACAAAAAACAGGCTGAACACTTTAAGTGAGAGCATGACAACATTCCTGGTGACGTAAGAATCGCGAAACGCCTGTTCAGCAGACGGTTTCAGTAAGCGGCGGCTTTGGGATACGGACGATCGATGAAAGCGGCGGGTAAAAGCGGGACACAACTGACGTCAGTTGCGGGCTTTTACTGCATGGAGGATAGCGTAATTCCCGGCAAAGTGAACAGGAAAACACCAGCGACGGACCTTGATGTGCTGAAAGGTTAAAACAGCGAGTCTGCGCAAGGTCAGAGCAATAAAAAAAGCCCGCTGAGGAGCGGGCTGCAGACTTATCAGGGATTAACTGGCTGAGGCCAGGTTATTCCCACTCAATCGTCGCTGGTGGCTTACCGCTGATGTCATACACCACGCGGGAGATGCCGTCGACTTCATTGATGATGCGGTTAGAGACACGACCCAGGAAATCATATGGCAGGTGCGCCCAGTGTGCGGTCATAAAGTCGATGGTTTCCACCGCACGCAGCGAGACAACCCAGTCATATTTACGGCCATCACCCATCACGCCGACTGAACGTACCGGCAGGAAGACGGTGAAGGCCTGGCTGACTTTGTTATAGAGATCCGCTTTATGCAGCTCTTCAATGAAGATGGCATCGGCACGGCGCAGCAGGTCGCAATACTCTTTCTTCACTTCGCCCAGCACGCGCACGCCCAGACCTGGGCCCGGGAACGGATGGCGATAGAGCATGTCGTAAGGCAGGCCCAGCTCCAGACCAATCTTACGCACTTCATCTTTGAACAGCTCACGCAGCGGCTCAACCAGGCCCATCTTCATCTCTTTCGGCAGGCCGCCGACGTTGTGATGCGATTTGATGACGTGCGCCTTACCGGTTGCAGAGGCCGCAGACTCAATAACATCCGGATAGATGGTGCCCTGTGCCAGCCACTTAACGTCCTGCAGCTTCAGCGCTTCTTCGTCGAAGACTTCCACAAAGACGCGACCGATAATTTTACGTTTCGCTTCCGGCTCATTCTCACCTGCCAGCGCGTCGAGGAAGCGCGCTTCGCCTTCAACGTGAATAATGTTGAGGCCGAAGTGGTCGCCAAACATATCCATAACCTGTTGTGCTTCGTTCAGGCGCAGCAGGCCGTTATCTACGAACACACAGGTCAGACGGTCGCCAATGGCGCGATGCAGCAGCATTGCCGTCACGGAGGAGTCAACACCACCTGACAGGCCAAGGATCACTTTGTCGTTGCCGACCTGCACACGCAGGCGTTCAACCGCATCTTCAATGATTTTGGCTGGCGTCCACAGGGCTTCACATTCACAGATGTCGATAACGAAGCGCTCAAGCATCCGCAGGCCCTGGCGGGTATGGGTCACTTCCGGGTGGAACTGCACGCCGTAGAAACGCTTCTCTTCGTTAGCCATGATGGCGAACGGACAGGTTTCTGTGCTGGCAACGGTAACGAAGTCAGCCGGGATCGCCGTGACTTTGTCGCCGTGGCTCATCCAGACATCCAGCAGCGGTTTGCCAGCGGCGCTGATCGCATCTTCAATATCGCGAACCAGGGCGCTTGGCGTCGTCACTTCAACCTGCGCATAACCAAACTCGCGCTCGGTTGAGCCAGCAACGGTGCCGCCCAACTGCATCGCCATCGTCTGCATACCGTAGCAGACACCCAGCACCGGCACGCCAGCGCTGAAGACATATTCAGGCGCACGCGGGCTGTTCAGTTCGGTGGTGCTCTCCGGGCCACCGGAAAGAATGATGCCGCTTGGATTGAACTGGCGAATCTGCTCTTCGGTGACATCCCATGCCCAGAGTTCACAGTAAACGCCCAGCTCGCGCACGCGACGTGCAACCAACTGAGTATATTGTGAGCCGAAATCGAGAATCAGAATGCGATGCTTATGGATATTTTCCGTCGTCATTGAGGGTTTTCCAGAACGGTGACTTGATCAATAAAAGCGCCCGGCTGAAGCCGGGCGGGAAATCGGGATTATGAACCCATGCGATAGTTCGGTGACTCTTTGGTGATGGTCACATCATGCACGTGGCTCTCATTGATGCCGGCGCCGCTGATGCGGACAAACTCCGCCTTAGTGCGCAGGTCATCAATGGTCGGGCAACCGGTCAGGCCCATGCACGAGCGCAGTCCGCCCATCTGCTGATGCACGATCTCTTTCAGACGGCCTTTATAGGCCACGCGACCTTCGATACCTTCCGGCACCAGTTTGTCAGCGGCGTTATCGGTCTGGAAGTAGCGGTCAGAAGAGCCTTTAGACATCGCGCCCAGTGAACCCATACCGCGATAGGATTTGAACGAACGGCCCTGATAGAGTTCGATCTCGCCCGGTGACTCTTCGGTCCCCGCCAGCATCGAACCGACCATGACACAGGACGCACCGGCGGCGATCGCTTTCGCGATGTCACCGGAGAAACGGATACCGCCATCGGCAATCACCGGAATACCGGTGCCTTCCAGCGCGGTGACTGCGTCAGAGACGGCTGTGATCTGCGGAACGCCCACGCCGGTTACGATACGGGTAGTACAGATAGAGCCCGGGCCGATACCCACTTTAACGGCGCTGACGCCTGCCGCAACCAGCGCCAGTGCGCCGGCACCGGTGGCTACGTTGCCGCCGACGATTTCAAGGTCCGGGTATTTGGCACGGGTTTCACGGATACGTGACAGCACGCCTTCAGAATGGCCGTGTGAAGAGTCAATCAGCAGCACGTCAACGCCCGCTGCAACCAGCGCATCGATACGCTCTTCGTTACCTGCACCTGCGCCAACTGCCGCACCGACACGCAGACGACCCTGCTCATCTTTACAGGCGTTAGGTTTACGTTCGGCTTTCTGGAAATCTTTAACGGTGATCATGCCCAGCAGATGGAAGCTGTCATCCACCACCAGCGCTTTCTCAACGCGCTTTTCATGCATCCTGTGCAGCACCACATCGCGCGCTTCGCCCTCTTTCACCGTCACCAGACGATCTTTCGGGGTCATGACTGCAGAGACAGGCTGAGAAAGGTCAGTGACAAAGCGCACGTCACGACCGGTGATGATACCCACCAGTTCGTTGTCGCGGTTAACTACCGGATAGCCCGCAAAGCCGTTGCGCTCGGTCAGCGCTTTGACGTCAGCCAGTGGGGTGGTTGGCAGGACGGTCTGTGGTTCAGTCACCACGCCGCTTTCATGTTTCTTCACCTTGCGCACTTCGTCCGCCTGGCGTTCGATTGACATATTTTTATGGATGAAGCCAAGGCCGCCTTCCTGTGCCAGCGCAATCGCCAGACCTGACTCGGTCACGGTGTCCATGGCAGCGGAGAGCATAGGAATATTTAAACGGATATTTTTGGTCAGCTGAGTGCTGAGATCGGCCGTATTCGGCAGGACGGTGGAGTGTGCAGGGACGAGCAGAACGTCGTCAAAAGTGAGTGCTTCTTTAGCGATTCTTAACATGGCAATACTCCACCTCGGGTGATTGAGAATAGATAAAATATTGCCGCGGCATTATACAGGCCGTAATCGATTGCCTCCAGCATTATTTACGAAAAACTCTTGATCCGCACTGACAGCCCTGTAGTATCGATGAATTAACCTGCTGATTTGGAATTTGATCTTCGTCACATGTCGCTGCCACCCATCGCCAATATTTTTACCGTCAGCCGTCTCAATACGACAGTGCGTCAGCTGCTGGAGAAAGAGATGGGCCTGGTCTGGATCAGCGCCGAGATCTCCAACTTCACGCAACCGGCATCCGGTCACTGGTACTTCACGCTGAAAGATGATGGCGCTCAGGTTCGCTGTGCTATGTTCCGCAACAGTAACCGACGCGTTACCTTTCGTCCGCAGCATGGTCAGCAGGTGCTGGTTCGCGCCAACATCACTCTCTATGAGCCACGCGGTGACTATCAGCTGATTGCCGAAAGTATGCATCCGGCGGGTGAAGGCTTGCTGCAGCAGCAGTTTGAACTGCTGAAAGCAAAACTGGCCACCGAAGGACTGTTTGATCCGCAGCATAAGCAACCGCTGCCGGAACCGGCGCGTCAGGTCGGGGTAATCACCTCTTCCACCGGCGCGGCGCTGCACGATGTGTTACGCGTGCTGCATCGCCGTGATCCCTCCCTGCCCGTGGTCATCTACCCGACCGTAGTTCAGGGCGTCGATGCGCCAGCGGCTATCGTCCGCGCAATTGAAATCGCCAACCTGCGCAACGAGTGCGACGTCTTAATTGTCGGACGCGGCGGCGGTTCGCTGGAAGATTTGTGGGGCTTTAACGATGAACGCGTGGCGCGCGCCATTTTTGCCAGCCGCATTCCCATCGTCAGCGCGGTGGGTCATGAAACCGATGTCACCATTGCCGACTTCGTTGCCGATTTACGTGCACCCACCCCTTCCGCCGCGGCTGAAATTGTCAGCCGTAACCAGCTGGAGTTGCTGCGTCAGTTGCAGTCACAGCAACAGCGGCTGGAGATGGCGATGGATTACTACCTGGCACGTCAGCAGCGGCTTTACTCCCGCCTTGAGCATCGTCTGCAACAGCAGCATCCGCAGCTGCGTCTGGCCCGTCAGCAGACCGCCCTGTTCCGCCTGCAGCAGCGACTGGGAGAAGCGATGGAAACCCGCCTGCGTCAGGCCACGCGTCAGCAGGATCGCCTGTCGCATCGACTCAATGCCCAGCAGCCTCAGCAGCGGCTGTTCGATGCGCAAAAACAGCTGCAAAGCTGGCACTACCGCCTGCAGCAGAGCATGACAAAACAGCTGAGCACCAGCAAACAGCACTTTGGTCAGTTGGTGGCGCAACTGGAAGGCGTCAGCCCGCTGGCGACGCTGGCGCGCGGTTTTAGCGTGACCACCGACACCGCCGGACAGGTGGTGAAGAAAACCGCACAGCTCCAGAGCGGCGACCTGCTCCGTACCCGTCTTGATGATGGCTGGGTTGAAAGCCAGGTGACGCAGTTACTGCCTGAGAAAAAGCGCCGCCGCAAAACCGCCTCCTGACTCTGCCCGTCAGCTCACACTTTTACACTTAACGCTGGCCTGACTAATGAGGTTTAACCAGCCTGAA
>NZ_JAPCIL010000019.1:0-67615 GCF_025910075.1 Pantoea sp. RG18 | reverse complement strand
TAACAATACACACTGAAGTTTCAGAGCAGGCCCGGCACCAGACTGCGTTATCACCTGTCGCTTAACTGACTGACATTACCGCTGGCGGGTTTATTTTTATCACTGTTCCGTCAGCCGCATGCCGCTGCTGGCATCAAACAAATGCATTTTATCCGGATTAACGGTCACCGGCAGCGTGCCGCCAGGCACGGCATCGCTGCGGCCGGTCAGTTGCATATGCAGCGGGAAACCCTGCCATTTCAGATGTAGCAGGGTCGATTCGCCGGTGATCTCAACAATATTGACCGCCGCCGGTTGCCCGCTGGCATCAAAAATCAGATCGTGCGGACGTACGCCGAGCGTGACCGGCTGATCGGCCTGCTGCTGTGCCGCACTGTGCCAGCGACGCGGCAACGGCAGCCACTGCTCGCCACAGCAGACGCCAGGCAGGCCATCGCGTGTCTGGAAACGGGCATCCAGCAGATTCATCGGCGGTGACCCGATAAACCGCGCCACGAAGGTGTTTACCGGGCGGTCATAAATCGCCAGCGGCGCACCCTGTTGCACTATGACCCCTTCTTTCATCACCACAATCTGATCCGCCAGCGTCATCGCCTCGACCTGATCGTGGGTAACATAGACCATGGTGGTTTTGAAACGCTGATGCAGCGACTTAATCTCGGCCCGCAGCTCCATGCGTAACTGCGCATCAAGATTAGAAAGCGGCTCATCAAACAGAAACACCTGCGGATTGCGCACCATGGCGCGGCCCATCGCCACGCGCTGCCGCTGTCCACCCGACAACGCTCTTGGATAACGCTGCAACAGCTGATCGATGCCGAGAATGCCGGCAATACGGGCGATTTTGCTTTTTTGCTCCTCGCGCTTCACCTTTTTCACCTGCATGTGAAACGCCAGATTCTCCGCGACGGTGAGATGCGGATAGAGCGCATAGCTCTGAAACACCATGGCGATATCCCGGTCAGCAGGATCGAGATCGTTAATGCGTTTTTTATCCAGCATGATCGCCCCGTCAGAGACGGTATCCAGACCGGCAAGCAGCCGCAGCAGGGTTGATTTGCCGCAGCCGGAGGGGCCAACCAGCACAGTGAAACTGCCATCAGGGATGGTTAAATCCAGCGGGTGCAGCACGCTCTGTTTACCGTAGCGCTTCGCCACCTGTACAAGTTCAACACTGGCCATGGTCAGCGCACCTCATTTGATAGTTGGAGTTGTTGCCAGCTGGGATAGCGGCGCGGAGAGCTGCTTATCGCCTGTGATGCCACTTCAATGCCCCAGCGCAGCGCCGTGTGCGATGGCTGGTGATAGAGCAGTGCAGTAAGAAAACCGGCATTAAAACTGTCACCGGCACCAATGGTATCTACCACCGTCACCGGCTGGGCAGCAGCATACTGCACAGAGGCGGCAGACCAGAGACGTGCGCCCTCTGCGCCACACTTAATCACACAGCCGCCGCGACCACTGAGCCGGGCCGCCAGCTGTTTACCGCTTTGATCCAGCAGTTCTGCGCCCGATAAGCCCAGCGCTTCCACCTCATTCAGCAGCAGCCAGTCACAGTCCGCTAACCAGTTGCCAATCTGTAAGCGAAGCCCATCGCTCCAGCCCGCAGGCGGCCAGCCGGTATCCACGGCGACACAGAAGCCACGCTGTTGCAGCGCGGCCAGCAGCGCCGGGTAGTGATCATAGAGTTCCAGACAGAGAAAGGTGCCGCACAGCAGTACGATGTCGCCCGGCGTCGCCTGCGACGGCAACTGGGCCAGCACATCGTCCGCGGTCAGCACGGTAATATGGCCGTGATTGCTGAGAAACGAGCGTTCGTTATCGGGATGGGTCACGCCTACCGTCAGCGAGGTTTCACAGGCATAGCGCGGCCAGTATGCAGCGCTATGAGGAAAGTGACTGGCGAGCCAGTGACTGAAGCCATCGTCGCCCTGATTGGCAATGGCCCGATGCGGCACCTGCATCGCCTCCAGCGCCAGCGCACAGTTACCTGCGGACCCGCCGGGACGTAACTCGCTGTGCTGCAGCATCACTTCCGTGCCGCGCTGCGGCCAGTCGCTGAGCGTACTCATGATTAAATCAACATTTATATTGCCCACCACATAGAGGGTGGGCGTGAGGGTAGTGACCATAATTATCCCTTACTTCCGCCGCTGGTGAGACCGCTGACCAGCGTCTTCTGCAACCAGATGGCAATAAACAGTGGCGGCACCGAAGCCAGAATGCCGATTGCCGCGATCAGCCCGTCATCGGTCGCGCGTCCTGCGGTAAAACCGGCAATGGCGACCGGCAGGGTCTGTGCCGAAATATTGCTGGTGAACAGCAGCGCGTAGAAAAACTCATCCCAGGCGAGCAGCCAGCCGAACAGCGCGGCAGCGCCCAGCACCGGCTTTGCCAGCGGCAGCGTAATGCGCAGCAGAACCTGCCAGAAGCGCAGGCCATCAAGCCGTGCTGCCTGTTCGATATCACGTGGCAGTGAGTCGAACTGGTTCTTCAGCATCCAGGTCAGAAACGGCAGGATCAGTGAGCAGTAGACCATCACCAGGCCGGGACGGGTGTTGAGCAGCCCCAGTTGTTGCAGCAGAAAGTAGAGCGGCAGCACAAACGCCACGGGCGGCACCATATAGATTGCCAGAGCGCCGGAAAGCCAGGCATCACGACCACTGTAGCGTGAGAAGCTGAACGCCGCGGGTATCGCCAGCAGCAGCGAGATCGCTGTGGCCACCGTCGCCACCAGCAAACTGTTACCCAGCGCGTGCAGGAAAACGTTGCCGGGCTGATTTGGTGCCAGCGAAATCAGCCTCTGATAGCGGCTGAAATCCCATTGACGCGGCAGCCACTCCAGCGGCACGCGGGAGAGATCGCTGGCAGAACTGACGCTCATCAGAAACAGCCAGCCCATCGGGGCCAGAATGCTGACGGCGACCAGCAGCGCAGCCCCGTAGCGCAGCACCCGTCGCAGTTTAGTTTTCATAAGCGGTACTCCGGCGGCGCTGATGCCATAACATCAGCAGATAGAGCGTGATCAGAAGGGCGCACATCAGGGTCATCAGTATCGCGTAGGCGGCACCGCTGCCGGCACGCAGATAGCTGAACGACTCCTGATAAACGAAAAAGCTCAGGGTTTTGGTGCTGTCCACCGGGCCGCCGCGCGTCATCACGTAGATGATGTCGAAGATTTTAAAGGCATCGATGGTGCGTAACACCAGCGCGACGCCGAGCGGTGCAACAATCGCCGGGAAGGTAATCGCCCGGAAACGCCGCCAGGCGGAGGCACCGTCCAGTCGTGCCGCTTCAAACAGATCCTCGGGGATCGACTGCAGCGCCGCCAGCACCAGCAGGGTGACCAGCGGATAGTTTTTCCAGATATCCGCAAACATCACCGCGTTGAGCGCCGCCTCCGGCGATCCCAGCCAGCTGCGATAGCCGTCAATGATGCCGAGCTGGCTGAGCAGGGCGTTGATGCTGCCGTAATCAGGGTTGAAGTTGAGCCGCCACATCATGGCGTTGACGATGGTCGGCAGCGCCCACGGCAGAATCACCAGCACCCGCAAAACGTTGCGCCCGATGAATTTCTGATTCAGCAGCAGCGCCACCAGCACGCCGATAATCCCTTCAACGGTGACAGACACAAGGGTGAAATAGAGTGTGCGCCAGATCGACGCCCGAAAGTCGGGATCGCTAAGCGCATAGAGATAGTTTTCCAGCCCAATCCAGGCAGGCGTTTCACCACTGCCAATCAGCGCAGCATCGGTAAAGCTGAGCCAGATGGTACGCAGCAGAGGCCAGGCGGTTAACAGCAGCATCACCAGCAACATGGGTGCCAGCAGCACCCATGCCTGACGCTGTTCGCGTTGACGCAAACTCAGCATCATAACTCCTTAACGCAGCCGGGCGGCGCTTTTATCAACCGTCGCCATCGCGTCCTGCGCCGGGGCTTTACCCAGCAACACCTGCTGTAACTGCTGTTGCAGCTGGTTCGACAGACGGGAATAGTCAGCGGTCTCCGGACGTGACAGCATCACGTTTAGCGATTTGTCCGCCGCGGCAATCAGGCTCTCCTGATCCTTTTTCACCGCCACATCCTGATAAGAGGATTTCCAGATCGGCAGGCTGAGCTTCGCATACTGATTCTGTACCGGCTGTGAGGTCATGTACTGAATGTACTGCCACGCCTCGTTGGCATGGGTGCTGCCTTTGGTGATCCCCAGCCCCATTGAGCCGTTTACCGCCCCCACTTTTCCTGGCGCATCGCCGGGCGCAGGCATGATCCCAACGTCGCCCGCCACTTTGCTCTGCTTCGGATCGTTCGCCATGTTGTACATGTAGGTCCAGTTCAGCGCGAAAGCCGCATCGCCATTAGAAAACGATTTACGCACATCCTCTTCCAGATATTCACGCGACGCCGGGTTACTCAGGCCCTCATCGAGCGAGCTTTTCATCAGGTTAAGCGCCTTGAGTGAAGCCGGGCTGGAGAAGTTAAGTTTGCCGTTCTGATAGAACTGACCACCAAAGCCTGAAACAAGCGTGGTGTAGTCACACACCAGCGCCTCAGCCTGGGACCAGCTCCAGACCAGCGGCCAGGTGACAATCTTTTTATCCTTGATGATCTTCGCGTCATCCAGCACCTGCTGCCAGGTCTGTGGCGGCGTGGTGATGCCCGCTTTAGCCAGCATCGCTTTGTTGTAGTAAAGGTATTTGGTGTCGAGGATCCACGGCATACCCAGCGTTTTACCTTTGTAAACCACGGTGTTCATCGCGCCCGGGAAGACCTTCTCTTTATCCTCTGGCGTAATGCGTGCGCTGACATCCTGCAGCAAATCGAAACGGGCGAATTCCGCTGGCCAGATGGCATCGAACAGCACCACATCATAGCCATTGCCGCCCGCGCCACGCGCCGCCACAATCTTGTCGTGCAGCGCCTCATAAGGAACAAACTCCAGATTGACGCTGACATCCGGGTGCTGCTTCTGAAAATTTTGCGTCATCGCGCGGATATCATTTTCGCTGTAAGCCGCCTGGGTCATAAACAGGGCATTGATCTGGCTGGCCGCCGCCGCGCTGCCTGCGCTTAACATCAGTAAGGCGGCAAAACCGGCTTTTAGTTGGGGTGTGTAACGCTGTGACATGGTCTTCTCCACTGTGCAGCAACAGGCTGTCGGTTAATTAAATCAATTTGATTGATTTAATCGGGGGCGTAATTTTGGTCAGTGGGTGAACTGACCTGTCTGAATCTAAGCAAACGGCATGCCACAGTGCCGGAGGGCATTGCAACAAAGCCGTAACAACGCTGAAACTCAGACTGCGCTTTTATGGCAAAATTGCCTATCCTGATGCGCGAGAATTGCGTGCAGCATCAAAGATATTGTTTGCCCGAATGCTTTCGGAGACCAATACTGTCGGGTCCCGCTGAAATGGAAAACAACATGAAAACCTCGGGTACCAACCTTGAACATGCGCGGGCGCACAACCGGCGTGTGGTGATTGAAGCTATTCGTCTGCACGGTGAACTGACCCGTGCCGAACTGGCCCGCATGACGGCGCTGACGCCGCAGACCGTCTCGAATATCGTGGCGGAACTGGAGCAGGCCGAACTGCTTACCAGCCGCCAGCCGCGCCGCAGCGGGCGTGGTCAGCCCTCAATTCCGGTTACGCTCAATCCCACCAGTGCCTGGTCGATCGGCATCCATCTTGATCACCAGACGCTGCTGCTGGTTCTGGTCGATCTCAGCGGCGAAGTGCGTTTCCGCCGCCTCGTTCTGGTGCAAAAGCCCCAGCCTGCTGCCACCCTGGCGTGCATTGCCAGCGTGCTGGAGGAGATGCGCGCCTTCCTGGGTACTCAGTGGCAAAAAGTGCTGGGGATTGGCGTGGTGATGCCAGGGCCTTTTGGTGTGGAGGGCATTTCATCAGTGGGGCCGACCACGCTGAACGGGTGGGAGCAGGTCGATATTGAGGCTGAACTCGCCACCATCAGTGGTCTGCCGGTGACGCTGGAAAATGATGCTACGGTCGCCGCCATAGGCGAACGCTTTCACGGCACGGCGCGCCACCTGAACTCCTTTATCTATCTCTATATCGGCACCGGCCTGGGCGCGGGGATCTTCACCGATGGTCATATCTATACCGGCCACGCCCATAATGCGGGCGAAATCGGACACATTGTGGTCGAGCCGGGCGGTCGCGACTGCTACTGCGGAAATCAGGGCTGCCTCGAGCGTTACGTCTCGCTGCAGGCCGCTTATGAATTCTGCGGTCTCGATCCAATGCGGGCGCTGCCCGAAGATCTGTTGCAGATTGAACCCGCGCGTTTTACCGCATGGATTGAGAATGTGACGACGCCGTTACGTCAGGCAATCAATATTCTGGAGTCGGTGTTTGATGCTGAGGCGGTAATTATTGGCGGGATGATGCCTGCGCCGTTGCTGGAGCAGATGGTGCAGCGATTGCCGCCGCTTTATCAGTCGGTGCGCGGACGCTATCTTAACGATATGCGACTAAAAATTGGCATGACCGGCAGCGATACAGCCGCTCTCGGCGCCGCCGCTTTACCGATTTTCGATGAATTTAATCCGAAGTTTCAGGTGCTGATGAAGTAGTCAGGGAAAGGGCGCTGCTGCAGGCAACAGCGCCACAGGCATTAACCCGGGTAGATACCGCGATCTTTACGCGCCATCAGAATACGCTCACAGGCCACGATATAGGCCGCGGTGCGCAGCGAGCAATCTTTCTCCTTCGACTTTTCCCAGACGTGTACCATCGCTTCCGTCATGATCTTGTCTGAGCGACGATTGATCTCATCTTCGCTCCAGAAGAAGCTGGCCATGTCCTGAACCCACTCGAAGTAGCTGACGGTCACGCCACCGGCATTACAGACCACGTCCGGTACCACGATAATGCCGCGGGTGGCCAGCATGTCATCGGCATCCGGATAGGTCGGGCCGTTTGCGCCTTCCAGCACGATTTTGCAACTCAGGACTTCAGCACGCTCACGGGTAATCTGACCTTCCAGTGCCGCCGGGATCAGAATATCCATCCCTGTGGTCCAGAACGCCTCTTTATCAATGCTCTGCGCACCAGGGAAACCGGCAATCTGCTTATTGGCGATCTGCCATTCGGTCAGGGCAGCCATGTTGATGCCATCGGCATTAAACAGCGTCGCGGTGTGATCCTGAATCACTACCACACGAGCACCCGCCTCATCAAACAGGCGTGCCGCTTCGCTGCCGACGTTACCGAAGCCCTGGACCGCAACGCGTGCGCCTTCAATTTCAATACCTGCACGGCGTGCCACTTCGCGTCCGGTAATAAACACGCCGCGACCGGTGGCTTTTTCACGCCCCAGTGAACCGCCCAGATGAATCGGTTTGCCCGTGACAACGCCGGTAATCGTTGTGCCGTGGTTCATGGAGTAGGTATCCATCATCCACGCCATCACTTTGCTGTTGGTCCCGACGTCTGGCGCAGGAATATCTTTTTGCGGCCCGATGATGATGCCGATCTCGCTGGTGTAACGGCGGGTCAGTCGCTCAAGTTCACCGTCGGACAGTTTGAACGGATCAACGCGGATACCGCCCTTAGCGCCGCCATAAGGCAGGTTAACCGCCGCACATTTGATGGTCATCCATGCGGAGAGCGCCATCACTTCATTAAGGTCGACATCCGGATGGTAGCGAATACCGCCTTTTCCTGGGCCGCGCGAAAGGTTGTGCTGAACGCGATAGCCTTCGAAATGGCGAATTGAGCCATCATCCATCTGGAGAGGAATATCAACAATCAACGCACGTTTTGGATGACGCAAAGTATCTATCCAACGTGAAAGATCGCCCAGATAGGGCGCAACCCGGTCGATTTGCTGTAAATAGGTGGACCAGGCAGATGTGCTGCTTTCAGACGCATAAGATAACTTATCCATAAAAAACCTTTCTTAATGAAGTTATTTATTGTGTGGAGCCGTGGATGGAGAGCGCATTGCATTGCGCCGACATAATCTAACACTCCTGAAACAAATAAGATGTGGCATTAGCCATGACACAACGCAGTAATGCCCTGTTTTGGGGCAGGGTAAGTGAATAGATTAGTATTGCTGGCCCCTTACAGACGAATAAAGATGCGCGTGGAGTGCGTATTTTCTGCATAGGACAGGAAATATCGCTATCTTTCAAATCTTTGAGGGCGTTCAAAAAGTTAAATAATTGGTCGTAACCATGTTGACTTTGCTGCACCAATTAAGTGCATGAGAATAAGTAATCAAAGGATTACATAAAGTAATGGATTGGACGTTAATAGCGCAGGCTAATCAGGTATTTAGAAAGGAGAGAGGGTCAGGGCTGGGGAAGGGAGAATAACGGGCCAGCGCAGTGGCTGGCCAGAATGAGTTTTACTGATGCAGAGCCTGCTCGGCTTCTTTCAGTTCCTGGCGAGCGTCAGCCAGTTTATCTTCGCGCTTCTGGATCTTGCTGGCGCTGCGGCCTTCTGCTTTCGCTTTAGCCAGTTCCTGTTCGCGTTCCTGTACCTTCAACTTTTTCTCTGCCACTTTTTCCTGACGCTGCTTTAGCAGACTGCTTTCGGTACAGTTCTGATTTACTTCGCTCAGCGCTTTTTCAAGGCCGGCAACCTGATGGGTATTATTGTGCTGGCGGGCAAAAGAGAGCTGGGTCTCAATCTCCTGCTTTTTGGCTGCACAACCGGTCAGGCCAGAGGCCGCGTGAGCAGCAGTAAAAGTGAGTGGTAACAGGAGAAGGCTGAAGGTCAGTAAGGTCTTTTTCATCTTAGTCTCGTCAATGAGTCAGGGTTGTGGCACCAGTATACGGAACCACCTTAAGAGATTCTTAACGAAAAAAATTATTTACTGGCGCGGAAAAACAGGGGTAAAGAAGGCGCTGCCTGCTGTCAGGCAGCGCTGGAGGCGTTGGATTGGGCAAATTGCAGGTTACAATCAGGTCCACTGAGCATTACCGGATGTCCATCCAGACTCTGCTGTTCAAAATAGTCCTGCATCTGCTGGCTGATGCCGGCACCACACCACATCACATGATGCTGATGAAGGTCGGTTTTAACGGCTGGCAGCCCGGTTGCACGCGAGTCAACCTCGACATTAAAGCCCATCGCAGTAAGACGAATGGCTTCAAGCCAGATTTCGGTTTTATCAAGTACGCTCACCGCTTCCAGAAACAGAGGAATAGAAGATTCGTTGCGCGATGAGGCGCGCATGACTTTATCCGCCTGCTGCTGCACGGTTTGCTCAAAACGGTTGAGGCGACGTGACGCTCCCCGACGGAGATCGGCGTAAAGCCAGGCGCTCAGCGGCCGCAGCAGATTAATGACGAAATCATCACCGCTATAATGGCTGGACATCGTGTGCATCTGGCGTGAAAGCGACAGCGGTGTGCCAAATTCCAGTTGCCAGAGCAGGTCGCCTTTGCGCGCCGCCCAGCCATAGGTGGTGACCGTCGAAGCAGCCTGCTGACCTTGCCAGATTTCGTCGAGCGTCGCGCCAGTCGCTGTTAAGCCAACCAGGGTCTGGATTTCACTGAGGTGATGATCACTCCAGCGTTCCTGATACTGCTGCGGCGTCAGTAATCCCTGCTTCATCCAGCTCTTCAGGTTAGCGGGATGGGTGCCGGTTATGGCGCAAACAGTATCGGTGGTATAAGAATGCATATCGTGCCCTCTGTAGAGGGGAAGGCCGCCGGGATTAACCGGGGATGAACCACCACTATGAACCTTATAACAGTCAATTAACAGAGGCAGAGTTAAGGCAAATCGGCGCTATGTGCCTGTGACGCTACGCTTATTCGTTGTTATTCTCCGATTAAATTTATGCTGATCAGCAGGTTAAAAGCGCTGCGATCAGGCAATAAAAATACTGTGTATTTATTCAGTAAATATTCTTTACGCAAATATACCGGGAAATCGGTACTTTTAAGCCTATTTTAAGAGCATGCCGACTCTTATCCCCCTTACATCCTCCCGCTAAATCGCTAAAATAGCGGGTTCTGATGATCAGGAGAAAGAGTGCCCAATGCGTTATCGTTTTAGTCTCGCCGTTGTAACGGTTGCTGCTGTACTGACTGGCTGTGCAAAACATGCCGCCAGCGATGCGCCAGATGAATTTGCTGCTGGCCCGACGCAGATTGATGTCTCACACATCAAGACCCGCGCAGATGATGGCTCCAGTGTATTCCTGACTGTAGATGGTAAAGACGCCGGCAGATTGCCTAACGGCGAAAGCATGCTGCTGCATGTTCCGGCCGGAAAACACCAGGTCGGTGGCTATGTACCCACTCTGTTTGGTATGGGTCGGGTGACCATTGCACCGGTAGAAGTGACCACGTCACCGGAAGATGTTAAAAAAGTGGCTTATACGGTCACACGCAACAAAGCGACCTTTGTTGAGAACAAGGACGAGCAGGGCTGAGTGGATGACGGCGGAGAGCTGCGCTCTCCGCTGGAAGGGCTGGCGCTATAAGCCCAGTTCGCTCAGTGAAGGATGGTCGTGAGGGCGTCGGCCCTGCGGCCAGTGAAACAGCCGCTGTTCTTCACTGATTTTCAGATCGTTGATGCTGGCATAACGCTGCTGCATTAAACCCTGCTCATCAAAGGCCCAGTTCTCGTTGCCATATGAGCGATACCACTGCCGTTGCTGGTCATGCCATTCATAGGCGAACCGCACCGCAATCCGGTTCTGGTCAAAACTCCACAACTCTTTAATCAGCCGATACTGCTGCTCCCGCTGCCATTTTTGCTGCAGGAAGGCGATAATTTCTGCCCGGCCGGTCAGAAAGGTATCGCGATTGCGCCATTTGCTGTCCGCTGAATAGGCCAGAGCGACCCGCTCCGCATCCCGGCTGTTCCAGCCATCCTCAGCCAGCCGGACTTTTTCAATCGCCTGTGCAGCCAGGGTAAATGGCGGTAGAGGCGGACGTGTATTTTCCAACTTTCTCTCCTTAACAGCGCAGGCAAACGCATTGTCAGCATTCGTTACAGTCGTATCAGAGTTCCAGGGCGTGAATCTGGCAGACGGCACGCGCCGCTTCCTGACCTTTTTTCACGAAATGCTGAGTATAGAAGTCGATAAACTCGGCCGATGGCTGGAAATTATGCGGCGTGAGTGACACCGAGAAGACGGGCACATTGGTTGCCAGCTGTGCCTGCATCAGACCACTTACCACAGCCTGCGCGACAAAATCATGGCGATAGATGCCGCCATCCACCACCAGTGCTGCACAGACAATCGCATCGTAGTTGCCAGTCTGCGCCAGGCGTTGCGCCAGCAGCGGCATTTCAAAAGCGCCCGGAACATCCCATGTTTTAATCTCATATGAGGTACCGCGGCTTTCCAGTTCCTGTTCGAATCCTGTCAGAACCTGAGAAACGATTTCGCTGTGCCAGTTAGCTTTAATAAAGGCGACTTTCAACGGCTGCATGACTTACTCCAGTAAAAGGTGACATCCAGTGGTAACGGGCCAGATTGCGCCTCTGCACCCCGAATCAAAAATAGTGCGCCCGGCAGGCCAGTAACCTGCTGACAGCCTTCACTATACTGTAATGTAAAGAGTCTGTGTCCATCATTGTGATTATATGTAAATAACTGAGCGATGGCTTACCCGCTTATGCTGCAGCAAAAGCCTGCAACGTCTCCTGCAAGGTATTCCACACGCACGCTTCAGCCCGCCAAACCGCCTCACACCCTGTTGTTTGCGTAACAGCTTCCAGTTACGTTATTGCTTAAATAAAATACTGGATATTTGAACAGGTGTTTGTATAATTAATCGACTGCCCGCCGGGTATTGGTAGCGTTAGCGAGGGGTGAACCCATGATGATTTCAACTGAAAGCCTCAAATCTCTGGAACAATCGGTCACAATGAGCAGTCGTGAACTGGCTCAGATGACCGGTATTACACACGGAGAAGTGAAGCGGTTAATCAAAAGTCTGGAGACGGCTCAGCGTCTCTCCCAGCCGCTCAGCGTGAATGAGTATGAGCGGGAAGGGGAAGTGCGTCAGGAGTACCGTCTGTGCAAGCGTGACTCGCTGCTGGCCGTGGCACGCCTGTCGCCAGGCTTCACTGCAGAAGTGCTGGATCGCTGGCAGGACCGCGAGAAGACGACCCATCTGCCTGACTTTACCAATCCGGCTGAAGCCGCTCGCGCCTGGGCTGAGCAGTTTGAACAGCGTCAGGCGGCGGAGCAGCAGCTGGCTCTCTCGGCACCCAAGGCGGCGTTCTTTGATAACTTCGTTGAGGTTGATGACTCGCTGGGCTTTCGGCAGCTCTGCAAAATGCTGAAAGTGAAAGAACCGGAGTTTCGCCAGTTTCTGCTGGAGCGCAACATCATGTATCGCGCAAAAGGCACCCTGACGCCGCAGCACTACCATATGCAGGCCGGCTACTTTACGCTGCATACCGGCACGGGTGAAAATCAGCACGCTTTCTCTCAGGCACGTTTTACGTCTAAAGGGGTGAAATGGGTCGCCAGTCTGTGGGCAGGGCATCTCTCTGCTCAGCCAAAAGGCGCAGCCGCGTAACCGTTCCTGTGATCTTGCGGGCTGGCGCGGATGTATAAGTGCTGGCAGATGTGCCTGTAAAAGTGCAGATATAAAAAAAGGCCGCAACAGAGTGCGGCCTTTTTGGATCGTTAATGATCGATTATCAGGCGAATTACCAGCCTTTAATCGCATCACCCTTGTAAACTTCTTCGGCTTTGGCCGCGACTTCCGGTGACTGCAGCGCAGACTTCAGCTTCTGAATTTTATCGCTGTCTTTATTATCTTCACGTGATACCAGCGCATTGACGTAAGGCGATGAGGCACTTTCCATAAATAAGCCATCGCGGTGCGCTGATAATCCAGCCTGAGCCGAGAAATTAGTATTAATGATCGACAGGGTCACGTTGGGATCGTCTAAGGTGCGGGTCAGCTGTGGGGTGTCCACTTCAACCAGCTTCAGATTTTTTGGATTTTCGATGATATCCAGTGAGGTCGGCAAATAACCCACATCCGGTTTGAGTTTAATCAGACCCTGCGCCTGCAGCAGCAGCAGGCTGCGTCCCAGCGTGGTGGCTTCGTTAGAGATGGTGATAGTGGCACCATTCTGCAGCTCACTGATGTTCTTAATTTTGTGCGAATAGGCAGCAATCGGGAAGACGAACGTTTTACCCACTACCGCAAACTTATAGCCGCGCTCTTTAGACTGTGATTCCAGATAAGGCAGGCTCTGGAAGGCGTTTGCATCGACTTCTTTGTTATTCAGCGCTTCATTTGGCAGTACATAGTCATTGAAGTTAAGTACTTCGACATCCAGCTTATATTTATCCTTCGCCACCTGCTTTACCACCTGCCAGATTGCTTCATCAGGCCCGGTATTAATCGCTACTTTAACTTTGTTATCGTCATCTTTTGAGCAGGCGGATAATAGTAGAACAGAACTGGCGAGTAATGCCGTAAACAGACCTTTCATTATCAGAAATCCCTCAGGTGGTTGATGGCTTCAAAGATAATACAGAACTCACAGGTTGCGTACTGACTGAGGAATATATCTTATAACCACAACGCAAATATTGAACATTAATTAATCAGTCATTCAGCCAGTCCGCTAATGGCCGGTTTTCATCCCAGTATTCGCTGGCGGAAAATTCCTGTTAACAAGCTTATTAAAACGCAGGCGGGCATCAACACAGTTTTCTTCTAAGCTTACTTATCGGTCACTACTGGCATTCTATTGATTATTAACAGGGATTAACCATGTCGAAGCAAGATAACAGGATTAACGCGGTTGAAGTGATGCGCAGCAGCCAGGCCTGGAACGGTGACGTTCTTGAGGCCTATCCCACCGGCGAACCTGAGCTGACCGTTATGCGGCTCTCGCTACCTGCCCATACGTCATTGCCCTGGCATACCCATCCAATGCCGAATGCGGCGTTTATTCTTTCCGGCACCCTGATTGTTGAGGATAAAGAGAGCGGCGAACAGCGCACCTTCCATGCGGGTGAAGCCCTCAATGAGACGGTCAACAGCGCGCATCGCGGTTACACCCTGGATGAGCCAGCCGAACTGGTGATTACCTATGCCGGTGTAAAGGGGCAGGAACTGACCGAGCCACTGCCGGGCGAGCCGGAAGAGTTTTAAGCGCACTTACTTCATGACGCACCACGGTAGTGTCGCCCGCTGCCGTTTAAAAACCCTGCTCAGACTTGATTCGGATCAGTAAAGGGTGCGCCTGCACAGACCAGGATTAAACGCTCTCTGCTTCATCCACACCAATTAAAAAGGAATTTTCATGGATAAGAATGTTGCTCTGCTGCTTGCCCCTGGCTTTGAAGAAGCTGAGGCTATTATCACTCTCGACATCCTTTCACGTCTGGGCGTTCAGGTTACAACTCTGGCCTGTCAGCCCTATCGCGAAGTGAACAGTTATCATCATGTGAAGGTTGTCGCCGATGAGCTGCTGGAGGCGAATCGGGACAGGCTGTTTGATGCGGTGATTGTGCCGGGTGGTCCTGACGGCAGCAAAAATCTGGCGGCAAATGCGGCAGTGATAGATTTTATTCGCCGCCATGATGAGGCGGGCCGCCTGGTCTGCCCAATCTGCTCCGCAGCGGCCAGAGTGCTGGCGCCACAGGGTCTTTTAAGGGGGCGTCGCTATGTCAGTTCTGGGACGTCATCAGAAGGTGTCACCGATGGCGTTTACGTTAATGCCTCGGTAGTGAAAGATGGCAATCTGCTGAGTGGACAGGATCTGGGCGCGGCGTTTGATTTCGCCTTCGCGATCGCTTTTATCCTGACTGGCGAGGCTGATAGTGCCACCGAGCAGGCTGAACATATCAGTCACAAGCTTAAGGTGGATTTCGCTAAGCTTTAATGAGCGGTGTTTCGCGCCCTTAAAGCGACATGCTGACAGGGCGCAAAGACATCCGCGACAGAAAAGGCATTTACTCCCCGCCAAACCCCGCTTCCCGCAGTACCTTTTTTGCCTGCTCCGATTCTAAAAAATCCGCCAGCCGACGCGCCTCTGGCGTAATGACTGCACAGGCGTAGCGCGCAACAGAATTGAAAGCCGCAGGGATATCAACGACTTTCAGCCCGGCAATCTGGCTCAGGGCAGCCCGATGGCTGGCATAACCGATAAACAGATCCGCCTGATCATCGAGGATAATCCATTCTGCCGCCAGCATGCCTGCGGGAATCGGTGCAGAGTCGCGCCCACCCACCAGTGCCTTTGCGCGCTGGCGCACCGCTTCACCGGCTTTGCCCATCCGGGTGAAAAGGGCCTGCGCGTAGTCGCCAGAGGGATCGGCTGTGGGCGTAGAGGTTGCGATCCGCAGTGTGTCGCGGGTCACTAGCTGATACCAGTCGTCTCCCGCCTGTAGCCGATCGCTGCGAACCGTGATGCAGAGTTTATTAGTTGTGAACGGTATGACTGCCAGCGCTCGCCCAGCGTTCAGCAATTTTTGCGGATGCTCCTCACTGGCTGAAGCAAAGAGATCGCAGGGCTCACCGGCTTCAATCCGTTCGCGAAGCAAACCGGCGGGGCCAAACCGGGTTTCAACTGGCTCAGGAAAGTACGCCATCAGCGCGGGCCAGACCGCTTTCAGGCTGCCCGCCGCCAGTACGCGCATCACTCTGTTCCCTGATAAGCGGTGCGATAGAAGCGCTGATACCACTTATTGGCCAGCTTATTCATGTCCACATCCTGAAATTTCTGCGGATAGAGTTTTTTCGCCATCCACAATTCGCCAATCCCCATCGCTTCCGGCATTGGATAACCCCATGCTTTGGCGTAGTCCGGCATCAGCCAGACACGATGATTTTTTACCGCGTCGATAGCCTGCCACTGTGGTGAACTGTTGATTTCATTCACGACGGAGGGATAACGGTCCTGCACAAAAATCACCTGCGGATCCCAGGCGATGACCTGCTCCATCGACACGGTTTTGAATCCCTTTACAGTCGCTGCGGCGACGTTGACCGCGCCCGCATGCAGCATCATCAGGCCGGTATATTTCCCTGATCCGTAGGTGGTCAGTTCCGGGTTCGCCATATAGGCGCGAATGCGTTTTTCCGCCGGAACATCTTTCAGGCGATCGCTGACGATTTTGCGGCCCTCATCGGTGGCCGTAATCAGCGCTTTTGCTTCTGCCGGTTTATTGATGATCTCGCCGATAAGCGTAATCCCTTCACGCAGTCCTTTGTCATAGGCCATTTCCTCATCGCGGATAGAGGGGTTCATTTTTGCCTTTTCACCCGGCTCGTCATGACGCAGTGAGATAGCCACCACCGGAATGCCCAGCGCGGTAATGCTGTCGATCATCTCATGCGGCGCATAGTTGGTCACAAACACCACCTGCGGATGCAGCGCCACCAGTTTTTCGGGATCAACATGCGTCAGATCCCCCAGTGTCGCTTTCTGATTCA
Source organism: Pantoea sp. RG18 (assembly GCF_025910075.1). Classification (NCBI taxonomy): domain Bacteria; kingdom Pseudomonadati; phylum Pseudomonadota; class Gammaproteobacteria; order Enterobacterales; family Erwiniaceae; genus Pantoea; species Pantoea sp. RG18. Next base: position 51,206 of record NZ_JAPCIL010000019.1, on the reverse strand, counting down.
GCTCAGGAGCCAGGCGGGCATAGCTGTCGCCAAGCTGCTGCTTCCAGTTCGCCATCACACCGACGATTTTATCGGTCGCGTTCATCTGCACCAGCAGGTTAAGCGTCTGATGCTGAAGCACCACAATACGATCAACACGGTCAGGAATCGTGACCTGGCGGCCAGTCTGATCGGTTATCTGGCGCGATGCCTGGGAAAAGAGCGGAAGGAGTATCAGTAAACCGAGTGTGCATGCCTGCCAGAAGCGCTTCATTAACTATCCTCAAAATTCGTTATGCATTGGATTATATAACGATAAGTGACAGGCGTCACGGTCCGGGTCTGCATTCCGGCATAGATGTGAGTACGAAAAGAGACTGACTGAGGGTTCTGATATCTCTTGCCTGCCCGGCACTGATTATGTGCAACGCCCGTTACTGACTCACCATCACGGTGCCTTCTGGATTCTGCTCTCTTTATTTCTCTGATTTTACGTAAGTTAATTTCTGGCACGCCATTTGCTGAAGTCTGAACAGTAAGCAGCGTTCGACACAATTGATAGCAAATAGCTGGCTAGGGTTCCGGTTCACGCAGGTGAATGTCTGGTCCGAGAGCTGGCGACCTCTGTGAGGTTACACGGCGGGACAAAAGCCCGGGAGACAGCGGCACCAAATGGTGTCTTGCGCTGCTCCCGTTTTTTTGTGCCAACCAGAGGTCAACCATGAAGAATTCACCCCTCCTGACGCTTATTCTGTCGCTGACGCTGCTGGTCAGCGCGCCATCTTTCGCCGCGGTCAAAAAAGAGTTCAATATCTGCTGGACCATCTATGCGGGCTGGATGCCCTGGGGCACCATCAGCAACGAGAAAATCATCGATAAATGGGCCAGCAAATACGGCATCAAAATTCATATCACCCAGCTCAATGACTATATCGAGTCGATCAACCAGTACACCGCGGGTCAGTTCGACGGCTGCACCATGACCAACATGGATGCCCTGACCATACCTGCGGCGGGCGGCATTGATTCCACGGCGCTGATCACCGGCAGCTTCTCTGATGGCAATGACGGTGTGGTGCTGAAAGGCGTAAACAAAAAACTCAGCGACCTGAAAGGGATGTCTGTCTATCTTCCTGCGCTGTCGGTTTCGCACTACCTGCTGGTTCGCGGTCTGGAGAAGGCCGGTTTACAGGAAAAAGACGTTAAGGTCGTGAACACCTCCGATGCCGATATCGTCTCCGCCTTTGGTACCAGCGGCGTGCAGGCGGCGGTTGCCTGGAATCCACAGCTTTCAGTGATCAAGAATACCCCACAAACCACAGAGGTGTTCAGCTCTTCGGCCGTGCCGGGCGAACTGATTGACATGATGGTGGTGAATACAGAGACCCTGAAAGATAACCCCGCGCTGGGTAAGGCACTGACCGGGGCCTGGTTTGAGATGATGGCGAAAATGCAGGCCGGAGATGCGCAGGCGCTGAGCGCGATGGCTGCCGATTCCGGTACTGACCTCGCCGGATACAAGGCGCAGCTGAAAACCACCCACCTGTTCTGGACCCCAGCCGAAACCCAGACATTTGTTTCTTCCCCCGATCTGGCGAAAACCATGCAGCGCGTCGCCGCGTTCTCCTTTGATAAGGGATTACTGGGCGAGGGTGCACAAAGCGCTGACTTCATCGGCATGAGCTTCCCTGGCAACATCACCGTCGGTGATACAGCGAACATCAAACTGCGCTTTGACGACAGCTATCTGAAGATGGCCGCTGCGGGCAAGCTGTAATCACCGATCTCAGGAGTATTTGCCATGCGCCACATCAACCGCTATCCCCGGCAGGGAATGCGCCTGACGCTGATGCTATTACCTTTTGTGCTGCTGATCGCCGTCTGGTTTATCAGTTCGGCTGTGCGTCTTGAAGCCAACCCACACGACAAACTGCTGCCCGGCCTGTCACAGATGATCGCCGCCATTGATCGGATGGCCTTCACGCCGGACAAGCGCAGCGGCGAATATCTGCTGTGGGCGGATACGTGGATTAGCTTAAGCCGTCTGCTGACCGGCCTGGCGATCTCTTCACTGATTGGTCTCTGCATCGGTGTTGCTGCGGGCGTCTTCCCGATGAGTCGCGCGGCGCTGTCACCCTTTATGACCGTGATGTCGATGATCCCACCGCTGGCGCTCCTGCCGATGCTGTTTATCGTCTTCGGGCTGGATGAGCTGTCAAAAGTGATGCTGATTGTTATCGGGATTACGCCGATGCTGGCGCGCGACCTTGAACATCGGGCGCGGGAAATCCCCGCAGAGCTGTTTATCAAAGCACAAACCCTGGGGGCGAACAGCTGGACGGTGGTGCTGCGGGTTGTGCTGCCGCAGCTCTTGTCGCGGCTGATCACCTCGCTGCGGCTGTTGCTGGGATCCGCATGGCTCTTTCTGATCTCCGCCGAGGCGATTTCCGCAACCGCCGGACTGGGCTATCGCATTTTCCTGGTTCGTCGCTATATGGCGATGGATGTGATCATTCCCTATGTCATCTGGATCACGCTGCTGGCGTGGCTGATGGATCTCGCGCTGCGTCAATTGCACAAAGCCTGTTTCCCCTGGGCGGAAGGAGGCCGGGAATGAGTTTTATCGATATCAAAAATATCTGGCAGGAGTATGGCGACCACGTGGTGCTGGAACGCATCAATCTGCAGGTCAAAGAAGGTGAATTCTGCTCGCTGGTGGGGGCGTCCGGCTGTGGTAAGTCGACGTTTTTACGCCTGCTGCTGGGTCAGGAAAAGCCGACACGGGGATCGATCACACTGGATGGCGAACAGCTGCGCGCGGAACCCGATCGCAGCCGTGGCGTGGTGTTTCAGCGTTACTCCGTTTTCCCTCATCTCAACGTGCTGGATAACGTCGCCATTGGCCTCGAACTTCCGGCTTCACCGTTTACTGGCCGACTGTTTGGCACCCGAAAACGCCATGCCCGTGAGCAGGCAAAACAGATGCTGGAGAAAGTCGGGCTGGGCCATTCTCTCGATAAATATCCGGCGCAGCTTTCGGGCGGGATGCAGCAGCGGCTGGCGATTGCGCAGGCTTTTGTGATGCAGCCGCGCGTACTGCTGCTTGATGAGCCCTTCGGCGCGCTGGACCCCGGCATCCGCAAAGATATGCATGCGCTGCTGCTCCAGCTCTGGAGCGAAACCCGCATGACGGTGTTTATGGTCACTCACGACCTTGCCGAAGGCTTCAATCTTGGCACCCGGCTGCTGGTTTTCGACAAAGTGCGCATCGATCCTCAGGCCCCCAATGCCTGGGGCGCGCGTATCACTTACGACATCCCGCTTAATGAAACGCGGCTGTCGCAGCTGGCAACCCGCAACAAAAACAACATTTATCCCCTCAAGGAGACCGCTCAATGACCGCACTTTTTCATTCAGCTCCGAGCCTGCGCGAAGAGCAGCTGCCTGGCGGAGGGCACACCTCGCTGATTCTGCGCAAAGGGCAAATCCTGCGCCTGACCGACATCGAGGGCGGCGCGAACGTCAGCATGATGATGCTCAATCCCCACGAGAAAAGTGAACGCCTGAATCTGCCGGATACCCTGAAAGGCCAGCATACGGCTCGCCTGACCACCGGGCACTGTTTCTACTCCGACATGGGACGCGTACTGGCCGCGATTGTGGCGGATAGCTGCGGCTGGCACGACCCTTTTGGCGGCGTTCTCAACGCGGCGGAAGCGCACGATAAGTATGGAGCCGGACGCTATCAGGAGCTGCGCAACGGCTTCTACCGCAACGGCACAGATAATCTGCTGGTTGAGATGGGCAAATGGGATCTGGGCCTGGAAGATCTGCTGATGGTCGTCAATTTTTTCAGCAAGGTCACGGTTGATGATAAGGGCCGCTTCAGGTTCAGCGCTGGCAACAGCCGCGCCGGCGATTTCACTGAACTGTACGCACCCATGGACGTGCTGATGGTGCTGACCGCGCTGCCACATCCGCAGGATCCCGCCGCTGACTATCTCCCGCGACCGGTTCAGCTGAGCTGGTATCAGGCCGACGATATGCAGGCCGTCAGCGAAGCGATGGTCACGCGTGGTGAAAACCAGCGCGCGCTTCATAACACCCAACTTTTTGCCCTGTAAGGAGGCTGCGATGACCCTTATCAACTCTGATCGTCGTCCTGAAGATGCCGTCTATCGCCACGTGATACCGGCAGGCGAGCCGTGGCTGTTCGAAGTGAAAAAAGGGCAGACGCTGCGCCTGCTCGACCTCGAAGGGAATCAGGCAATTGATACCCTGTTCTATAACAGCGATAACCCGCGGGAACGCTACGATCCTCAGCGCACGCTGCGTCGTCAGGGAAACGTCTATCTGACCACCGGCAGCGTGCTCTATTCGAATCTCGGCAATCCGCTGCTGACTATCGTTGCCGACACCTGCGGTCGTCACGATACCCTGGGCGGAGCCTGCTCGCAGGAGAGCAACACCGTGCGCTATGCCCAGGATAAGCGCTACATGCACAGCTGCCGGGATAACTTTCTCTGTGCCTGCCTGCACGATGGCCGCCTTCACAAACGTGATATCGGTGCCAACATCAACTTTTTCATGAACGTTCCGGTTACGCCGGAAGGCGGTCTGACCTTTGAAGACGGGCTATCGGCACCCGGCAAATACGTTGAGCTGGTAGCCGAATGCAATGTGATGGTGCTGATCTCCAACTGTCCGCAGCTGAATAACCCCTGTAACGGCTGGAACCCGACGCCCGCCGAAGTGCTGGTGTGGAACTGAGTCAGCGTTGCCATGGCGACAAGCGGGACTGAGTTTCTCAGCCTTTTGCGCCAGACCTCTCAACACACCACCGGCGTACGCCTGTTACGTGCCGGTCAGCCCCGGGGACGGCCCCAGGGAATATCGAATTTTGCGGGACGACCCGCATCCCTGAGAGTTCGCTTATGTTTGATACCTTACTGATTGCTAATCGCGGTGCTATCGCCTGTCGCATCCTGCGCACGCTGCGTGCCATGCAGGTGAAAGGGGTCGCCGTTTACTCCGAAGCCGACCTGAGCAGTTTACATATCCGCGAGGCGGATGTGGCGCTAAGTCTTGGCGAAGGCCCGGCTGCACAAACCTATCTGGTGACGGAAAAGATCATCGCCGCCGCGCAGCAGAGCGGAGCGAAAGCGATTCATCCTGGCTACGGTTTCCTTTCGGAAAACGCCGCCTTTGCTGAGGCGTGCGAGGCTGCCGGTCTGATTTTTGTCGGCCCCACACCGCAGCAGTTGCGGACTTTTGGCCTGAAACACACGGCCCGCGCGCTGGCGGAAGCCGAAGGGGTGCCGTTGCTGGAAGGCAGTGAACTGCTGGCAGATATCAGTGAAGCCCGCCGCGCCGCAGAGAAGGTCGGCTATCCGGTAATGCTCAAAAGCACCGCGGGCGGCGGTGGCATCGGTATGCGTGTCTGTCGTGATGCGAATGCGCTGTCAGAGGCGTTTGAAACGGTCCAGCGCCTCGGCCAGAACAACTTCAGCGATGCCGGGGTATTTCTCGAAAAATATATCGAACGCGCCCGTCATCTTGAAGTGCAGATTTTCGGTGACGGCAAGGGCGAGGTAATCGCGCTGGGCGTACGCGACTGCTCGGTACAGCGGCGTAACCAGAAAGTGATCGAAGAGACGCCAGCGCCGAATCTGCCCGCAGGTATGGCGGAGGCTTTATGCGCGGCGGCTATCGCGCTGGGAAAAGCGGTGAACTATCGCAGCGCCGGAACGGTTGAGTTTGTCTATGACAGCGGGGCGCAGCAGTTCTATTTTCTTGAAGTGAATACCCGGCTGCAGGTTGAACATGGCGTCACGGAGCAGGTGTGGGGTGTTGACCTGGTGCAGTGGATGATTGAGCTGGCAGCAGGCGATCTTCCTCCGCTTCACGCGTTAGCCGCCACGCTGAATCCTCAGGGCCATGCCGTGCAGGCGCGAATTTACGCAGAAGATCCGGGGCGGCAGTTCCAGCCTTCGCCCGGGCTGTTAACCGAAGTTCTCTTTCCGGCAGCCGACGGTAAAACCCTGCGTATTGACCGCTGGGTGGAAGCCGGCTGCGAAGTCCCGCCATTCTTCGACCCGATGCTGGCAAAAGTTATCACCTGGCGCCCCACTCGCGAGGAAGCCATCGCCACCCTGGCACAGGCGCTGGCGGAGACCCGTTTCTATGGCGTAGAAACCAATCGTCTCTATCTGTTGCAGATTCTGGCCTTCTCGCCCTTTACGGCTGGCGAACCCTGGACCCGCTGCCTGGAGCAGCTCGCCTATCAGGCGGCAACGGTTGAAGTGGTGAGTGCCGGAACCCAGACCAGCGTTCAGGACTATCCCGGACGTCTGGGATACTGGGCGGTAGGCGTGCCGCCATCGGGGCCGATGGACGATCGCGCACTGCGTCTGGGCAACCGTCTGCTGGGCAATGAGGAGGGTGACGCCGCGCTGGAAATCACCCTGAATGGACCCACCCTGAAATTTAACACTGAGATTCAGGCGGTGATCTCTGGCGCGCCGCTCACTGTCACATTGGATGGCGTCGGACAGTCAATGAATTCTGTTTTTACCATTCCGGCCGGGGCAACGCTGAAGCTGGGCGCGATAAGTGGCGCGGGCGTCAGAAGTTATCTCTGTCTGAGCGGCGGCATTCAGGTGCCGGACTATTTAGGCAGCAAAAGCACCTTTACCCTTGGTCAGTTTGGCGGACATGCCGGACGGGCACTGCGTAGTGGTGACGTGCTGCATCTCGCTCCGCGTTCTGCAAGCGCAACCGGATCGGAACTGCCCGTCGGACTGCAAACAGAGCTTGCCACGGTGCGCACGCTGCGCGTCATTTATGGTCCGCACGGTGCGCCTGAGTTTTTTGCGCCGGAGTATATCGAGACGTTTTTTGCCACAGAATGGGAAGTGCATTTTAACTCCAGCCGCACCGGCGTTCGCCTGATCGGGCCAAAGCCAATCTGGACCCGCGACAGCGGTGGTGAAGCAGGGCTGCACCCCTCAAACATTCATGACAACCCGTACGCGATCGGCGCGGTCGATTTTACAGGTGATATGCCGGTGATTCTGGGGCCGGATGGCCCGAGCCTTGGCGGGTTCGTCTGCCCGGTGACGGTAATCGAGGCTGACCTCTGGCAACTGGGACAGCTCAAAGCCGGTGACAAAGTGAAATTTGTCGCGGTGGATATTCCTACCGCCCGCCGACTGGCAGAGGGCCGACGCACCGAACTGACCACGCTCCAGCCACAGGAAACAGACTGGCAGCCTGCGCCGCTGATTTCGCCCATCGTGATGACCTGCGGCGCAGCGGATAAATGCCTGGTGGCGCGCCTCTCTGGCGATATCCATCTGCTGCTGGAGGCTGGCGAGCCGGAACTGGATCTGGTGTTACGTTTTCGCATTCATGCGTTGATGCAGGCGCTGGAAGCGCAATCCCGCAACGGCATTATTGATATCACGCCGGGGATCCGCTCGCTGCAAATCCACTTTCAGCCGGAGACGCTGACGCCCGACGTGCTGCTGATGTGGGTGCGCGGTGAGTGGGAGAGGGTCTGCATTAGTGATGACCTTCAGGTTCCCACACGCGTGGTGCATCTGCCGCTCTCCTGGGACGATCCGGCCTGTCAGAAGGCCATCGAAAAATATATGACCACCGTGCGGCAGGATGCGCCGTGGTGCCCGAGTAATCTTGAATTTATCCGCCGTATAAACGATCTGCCAGATGAGCAGGCTGTCTGGAACACGGTCTTTGAAGCCAGCTATCTGGTGATGGGGCTGGGCGATGTCTACCTCGGCGCGCCGGTCGCCACGCCGCTGGATCCCCGTCATCGGCTGGTGACGACAAAATATAACCCGGCCCGCACCTGGACGGCGGAAAACTCGGTTGGCATCGGCGGTGCCTATCTGTGTGTGTATGGCATGGAGGGGCCAGGCGGCTATCAGTTTGTCGGCCGCACGCTGCAGATGTGGAACCGGTATCATGAAGTCGCCGATTTTGGCGGTAAACCCTGGCTGCTGCGCTTTTTCGATCAGATCCGTTTTTATCCGGTTTCAGCCAGTGAGCTGTTGCAGATTCGCCGCGATTTTCCCCTCGGTCGCTATCCGCTGCGCATCGAGCACAGCACGCTGCGGCTGGCGGAATATCAGGATTTCCTCGCCCGTGAAGCGCAGAGTATCGGTCGGTTTCGCGATCACCAGCAAGCCGCATTCAATGCGGAACGTGACCGCTGGATCGCCAGCGGGCAGGCCCATTTCGACAGCCAGGAAAGTGTGGCCGATGAAGGCGGAGACGCGCCGCTGCAGCCGGGCGAGCAGGGGGTTGAAAGCCCGGTTTCCGGCAATTTATGGCAGGTGCAGGCGACGGCGGGCAGCCGGGTGCGGGAAGGCGATACACTGGTGGTGCTGGAGTCGATGAAGATGGAGATCCCTCTTCTGGCGCCGTGCGACGGCATTGTTCAGCAGGTCAGCGTGCAGCCAGGCAGCGCTGTACGTGCAGGGCAACGCGTGGCGGTGATTGTTGAGGATAATGCGGAAAGATGATGACACCTGATCGCCTGGTGGCGCAGTGATAATCTGACCCTGTGCCCGCTGATGGTTCCAGACTGGCGGGCGCAGGCGAGTCCGATCACGGCGACGGGCTATTCGCAGCTCGCGCCCAGTTGGCTTAACCAGCTGATCATCGCCTCACTGCCTGGCTGGCTCAGGGTGCGTTGCGGCCAGACAAGGTAATAAGGTTTGCTCAGCGGCAGGCAAAGATCATCCACTACCACCAGGTCGCCCCGCGCCAGTTCCGCCGCGATAAGGCGTCGCTGCCCCAGCAGCACACCAGCTCCCGCGACGGCCGCATCAATCGCCAGCGAGGTCAGATTAAAGCTGAATGCGGGCTGCGGCAGAGGTTCGTCCATGCCTTTAGCCTGAAACCAGCTTCGCCAGTCCGGCAGAAAACGGCCTTCATTACCCCAGTCGAGGTGGATCAGCGGCGCCTGGCTTAAGATCGTTTCCGGCGTAAAGCGATGTAACAGAGCAGGACTGGCCACCGGCAGTACGTCATCATGAAACAACTTCAGCTTATCTGACTGCGGGTAACGATCCTCACCAAAGCAGATCACAAAATCGGCGGGCATCGCGGTGAAATCGACCTGAGAATGCGTACCGTGTAACGAGAGATCGATATTCGGGCAATGGTCGCGCCAGCTCGCCAGCTGGGGCAACAGCCATTTGGACGCCAGCGCCGGTAATGTGTAAACGGTGAGTTTTGGCGCGCTGGCCGCATGGCGGATGTTTTGCTGACCGAGATGCAGAATATCAAACGCCTCAGTGACATAGCGCAGATACTCTTTTCCGGTTTCGGTCAGCATCACGCCGCTCTGCGTACGTAAAAACAGGGCGCTGCCGAGTTGCTCCTCCAGCTGGCGAATCTGCTGACTGACTGCCGCCGGGGTTAAGGCCAGTTGAGCGGCCGCTTTTGCCAGGCTGCCCAGTTCGGCAGCCACTTTAAATGACTGTATGACACTGATCTTTGGCAACCTTGGCAATTGGGCAGGCATTAACACTTCCTTATCAGGGCATTAAGTTTTTATCGTTACGCAGCGTTGCAGGCGACCGGTAGAGTAACATCACACCTGCTCATCATGAGAATTGTTGCTATGCTTGGTTCCCTTGTCCGTCTCGATCTTCATCCACTGGCCGATCATGGCTGGCGTCAACGTTGTCGTGAGCAGTTAAACCAGTCCGGCGCGCTGGTACTGCGTCAGTTTTTAAAACCACACGCTTTAGAGGCGATCATCGAAGAGGGCAATGCACAACGTCACCAGGCTTATCACACCCGCAGCAAGCACAATGTCTATCTGATGAAACCTGATGACGCTTTCAGTGCTGAGCATCCGCGTAACAGGGATGTGATCAGCACCAAAGGCTGCATCACTGATGATGTTATCGCTGCCGACTCGCCGCTGCGCCAGCTTTATAATGATGAGCTGTTCAAACATTTCCTGTGCGATGTGCTGGGTGAAAAAGCGCTCTATACCTATGCTGACCCGCTTTCCTCGATCAACCTGCACTATGCATCACACGGCCAGGAGCTGGGCTGGCACTTCGACAACTCCTCATTTGCCATCACCTTACTGGTGCAGAAACCGCTCGCGGGCGGCGTGTTTCAGTATGTGAAAGATCTGCGGGATGCCGATGCCGGTGAGATGAACTTTGCCGGTGTCGACACAGTGCTGGAAGAACGCCAGACCGTTAACGCGCTGGAGATAGATGCCGGGGATCTGGTGCTGTTTCGCGGCCGTAATTCCCTGCACCGTGTGACCCCAACTGAAGGCGAGGTCACCCGGATGCTGGCCGTGCTGGCTTACAATACGCAGCCGGATATTGCGTTGTCAGAAACCGCGCGTATGACCTTTTACGGCAGACTATGACATCATGGCGTGTCTGCAAGGGCACGCCAGCCGCGCAGAAAGATTTGCTGCGTGCGGAAAGCCACCAATGCACGCCAGTCCGCATCTTCTGGCCAGAACCCCTCGACCAGTTGCTGCTTTATCACCTGGCCGCCCGCACTGGCAGGGTCGCCATAGAGGTGCAGCCAGTGATCTTCACGCACCCGCTGATGCATATCCTGCCCATCGTAAGTCCCGCATTCCACCACCAGAGGCAAAATCCGGGTGTCAGCCAGCGATGTCAGCAGATAGTGCGACAGATAGCCGGTTGCCGTTGCTGTCACACCAGTTACGCTGTCACGTCCGGCGCCAGTAAACAATAAGGTCAGCCACTCACCGTAAATGACTTTGCCCCAGTCATGCGCCGGATAACGCTGCTCCGCAATAGAGAGCAGCATCGGATGCCCCCATGCGCCAGCCCCGGTATGAAGGTCAAAGCTGATGATGGTTTTCACCACAGAGAGATGCTGTTCAACGATTGCCGCCATCGTAAGGTGTGACCAGCAGGGCTTCTCACCGCCGAAAAAAAAGCCGTCAGCAAAACTATACTGTCCGGCTTCTGTGACACGTTTAACCGCCTGCCAGCCCGCGCCCTCGAGTGCGTCGGCCAGTTGCCGATCGGCGCTTGCACGGTCGCCATGATAAATATCGTGCCACTGTGCATAATCCGGGTTAGCAGGAGGTGGCTGACTGAAATCGATAAAGTTACGGTTCAGATCAATATTGTCTTCGTTCACGCGCCGTAAATGCGCCGCGCCCCATGGATTGAGCAGATGAATCAGCAACAGCGCGGTATCAGCGGGCAACGCTTTTTCATCCAGCGTCTCGAGCCAGGCTATCTGGCAATCGGAACCATAATAGCCTTCAACGCCGTGAGTGCCGGAAACGACCAGCATCAGACGTGATGCGCTGGCCGGTCCTATCCGTGCCACGTCTGTATACAGGGCTTCTCCCAGAGGACCAGGCAGAGGATGCGGATAAGAGGTCGTTTCAGCACCTTTGCTCTGCGCCGCTGCCATAAAGCGCGCGCGCTGAACGTGGTATTCGGGCAACGCCATAGTCTTCATACTCCTGCGATTCTTCACGTTGTGCGGATCAGGGATAAACATTGAATTTAAAATATTTTTTGGTGAGCTGGTCATAAGTCCCGTTTTTATGCATCTCCGCCAGTGCCGTGTTAATCATCTTCAGGTTTGCCTCATCTCCTTTGCGTAGCGCGATACCCACGCCATCACCAAAAATCACTTTATCCACCAGGGTCCCTTTGATGGCGTACGGCTTGCCTTCGGCTGAGGTCAGGAATCCCTGTTCAGCAGAGACCGCATTGGCCAGGCTGCCATCAAGACGCCCGGCGACCAGATCCGGATAAACTTCCATCTGGTTAGGATAGGAGATGACTTTAACGCCCTCCGGCTCCCATTGGGTTTTGGCATAGGTTTCCTGGATGGTGCCCTGTGCCACACCGATCGTCTTACCGCGCAATGAGGCAACATCAGTCGTCAGCGTGCTGGCAGCCGGTGCCAGTAAAGCACTGGGCGTGTTGTACAACATATCGCTGAAAGCCACCTGCTGACGACGCTTATCGGTCATCGACATCGCTGACAGGATGGCATCAAATTTCTTCGCCTGAAGGGCAGGGATGCTGCTATCAAAACCCATTTGCACCCACTGGCACTTCACCTTTGCCTGAACGCAGATGGCATTGCCCAGATCAACATCAAAGCCCTGCAATGATCCATCAGCCGCCTTGAATTCAAACGGTGGGAACGTAGGGTCAACGCCAAAGCGCAGGGTCTGCTGCGCCAGTGCCGCGTGACTAACTGTTGTGAGCGAAAACAGTAATGCGAGGGATAAGCTCTTTTTCATGTTTTAATTCCCGGATGCAAATGAATTTAAGCGCGACATTCAAATTTAATAACATGCGACCTGTTTTCCTGCCAGCGAATAAACCGCAATCATCCAGATTAAAATCTTATGTTATTAAGGTACTGTGCGAATTATTTATACGGCGTTAATTTTTACTTAATACTGTGCATCAAATGACTGAGCCATACCAGGGTGTGGCGCAGGTCCGGGCCTGAAGCCGCAGGCGCTGGGGTTGGGGTTGGGGTTGGGATAATAAGACAAGCCCCAGCGCCAGTTTTTAGATTATCGCGCAGCAGTGATTTATCATGACAGGGAATTAAGTAATGCGCCTGCGTTAAACTGAATTGTCATTAGCCAGACAGTAAATATTTACCTTCCCGCCCTGCATAAAATAAAGTTTATGGGATTTAAATCAGTTGAGATAAATTAACGCTTAGCCCATCAGAATAATGTGATGGATGCGCTTATTTTCTGCTGTACAGCGCTAAACGTTCATGCAGGAAATCTATAAACGCGCGTACTTTTTCTGGCACATGACGAGTATTAGGGTAGAGCGCGTAAATTCCCTGACGGGGGAATTGATGATCGGGCAGTAGCCGTACTAATCCACCTTTATCAATCTCATCCTGCACCAGCCAGGCGGGCAGAATCGCCACGCCAGCACCGGCTAAAGCAAAAGCGAGTAAAGAAGAGGCACTGTCAGCCGTGATCATGGCAGGCTGAAATGCGCTCATCAGCACAGACTCGCCTTCGGGCGTGATCACCTGCCAGCTGAGTGGCGTCGATAAACGGCTATGCGCAATCCATTTTGCTGACGCGAGATGTGAAAGATCCCGGATAGACGCTTCATTCAGGCTGTTGAGATAACAAGGTGCAGCGACCGCCAGGATATCAAACTGATCGATAAGGCGGGCGTGATGACTGGAATCGGCAAGATGCCCAAGTCGTATCGCCACATCAAAGCGGCCGGCAATCAGGTCGTCGTTTTTTGATGATGAGACGTGATGTATGCGTAACTGTGGGTGTTGGGCTGCAAAGCCAGCAAGGGCAGGGACGATCACACGAGCGCCATATTCCAGAGTGGTTGTGATCCGGAGTGTCCCGCTTAATCCAGCGTGATCACTTCTCACATCCTCTAATACGCTTTCCGCATCCTGAAGAAGCTGAAGGCAACGATGATAAAATCTTTCACCCGTATCCGTGGCTGAAACGCGTCTGGTGCTCCTGATGAGTAACGAGACACCCAGCTCCTCTTCGAGATGTTTAATATTGAAACTCACAACGGCTTTAGTTAACCCGAGTGTCTGAGCTGCACCTGTGAAACTGCCTGCCTCGACTACCGCGACAAAGATCCCCAGCCGTTGCATATTGATCATCGTGAACTCCGTTAACGACATCTCATTGTCAAAATATCTTTGACAGTGTAACAACAGAAAGTGAATTTATCCCGATAATTTAAGCACCTATACTGCGCGCCTTACGCTGATCTGTCTGGGAAAAAAATGAGCTATCGTGTGCGCGTAGTCAGTGTCTATTTGCTGGGATTTTTTATTGATCTGGTCAACATGTTTATCGCCAATGTTGCTTATCCAGAGATTGGCAGACATTTTGATGCCTCCGTTAGCCAGCTCGCATGGATCAGTAATGGCTACATCTTAGGCCTGACGCTGGTCATACCGTTCAGTAGCTGGCTGGTACGGCGCATGGGCGCAAAACGTCTGTTTATGCTCTCACTGCTTATTTTCATTGCGGGCACCTGTGGTGTGGGGGCATCAACGTCAGTTTCTCAGCTCATCGCCTTCCGATGGATACAGGGCATCGGCGGCGGACTGTTGATCCCCATCGGTCAGACGATGACCTATGCGTTATACAGAAGCAATGAACGTGCGAAGTTATCGTCAGTCGTGATGTTGATTGCATTGCTGGCACCCGCCTTGTCGCCAGCTGTTGGTGGAATAGTGGTTGAGAGCCTTAGCTGGCGCTGGGTTTTTCTTGTGAGCCTGCCGCTCGCGGTTGCGGCATTGCTGCTGGCGGGATGCTGGCTCAAAGCAGACAAACCGGCGAACTCATCTGAACCGCTGGACCTGGTGGGTTTAGTCAGTGGTTGTGCCGCGCTCACGCTGATCCTTCTCGGACTGACATACCTGGGCGATGCTGAGAGGCTTTATCAGGGGGCGATGATGCTGCTTGCTGGCGTCCTTACTCTGGCTGGCTATGTGTGGGACGCACTTCGAAAAAGCCATCCACTCATTAACCTGCATCTGATAAAGGATCCGCTCTTACACACCGCAATGCTGATCTATCAGTTTATACCAGGCGTGTTCACCGGCGTCAGTATGATCACTATGCTATACCTGCAAAATCAATTAGGTATGCATGCCAGCATTGTCGGCGCGCTCATGCTGCCATGGTCTCTGGCTTCCTTTGCGGCAATTAGTCTGACAGGTAAGACGTTCAACCTCTGGGGACCACGCCCGCTATTTATCACCGGCTGTCTGTTTCAGGCGCTGGGTATTGGCCTGCTGGCGCTGACTGGCCAGACATCGGACACCTTAGTCTTTGTACTTGCTTTCGCCTTGATGGGATTTGGCGGCAGCCTGTGCAGCAGCACGGCCCAGAGTTCTGCTTTTATTCACATCACCGACAGCGAACTTGCTGATGCCAGCGCACTCTGGAATATCAATCGCCAGCTCAGTTTTTGTCTCGGCGTTACGCTGGTCAGCCTGCTGTTCAATCTGATTGCGAATAGCGGCATGCCTGAAGAACACGCTTATCACCTCTGTTTTGTTATAGCGGCACTCAGCGCTGTGATTCCGCTTCTGTGCTGTTTACGCATTTCAAATCAGAAGGTTATTTTTATGCTTAAAGGGGACCAAAAATGAACCGTTATTTTAATGAAGTACTGGACGCCCACGAATTGATTCGCAACTGGCTGGGTAACAAAGAAGCACATGATGAGGTATGTGAGGAACTTTTAGCGCGTTTTAGTCCTGCATATTCTATGGTAACACCGGGCGGTGCCTTACTGGATTTCACGACACTAAATGGGTTTTTCCGCACTCAGCGCGGTGCACGTCCGGGTTTAGCGATTGATATCTGCGACATGCAGATGGTTGCTGAGAGTGAAGGAAACGCCACTGTGGTATATAAGGAGTTGCAGCAGCTTCCGGGCCAGGAGGCCACGCTGCGGTTTTCTACGGTTGTGTTCGAGGTAAATAATGCTGGCAAGATTTTGTGGCGACATCTGCACGAGACTTCGTTTCCTAAGCCATAGATGCTGTCGATTCGCAGTGTGTCAGGGCGCGACGGGTTGAGAGCAACAGCGTGCAGGCTGAACCGCATTTCTTAAACCAGCGATGATCGCCGCTGTCTATCCTGAACCAATCGCCGTGAGAGATACAGTGGTGGTGAGGCGACGGCTTTATTGATCGTGAAAATTCCTCACCAGAGGCCGTTATACAAGGGGCTTCAGCAGGTTGTCTGAAGTCCACGGATAAGGTTAGCTTAGAGCTTTAGCCTTTATGTTACCGCCTTGCCTTAAGTGCGCATAATCTATCTTATGTTAAATAACATATCGCACATGTACTTCATTACGCTTTACCACCTTCGGCCTGCCGCCGATATTTTTGCGACAGGCGACCAAATACCTCTTCCGCGTTTTTGCTTTCGCCGCTGTTTATACCTGCGCTGACCGCTGTTTCCAGAGCATCAAGTTTCATCTGCTGCTCCCGTTCTTCCAGTGCCCTGAGGCCCGCACGGATCACTTCACTGGTGTTGTTATATCGCCCGCTTTCAATCTGTTCGCGGATGAACGCTTCGAAATAAGGACTGAGTGCTACGCTGGTTGGCATGATTCCTCTCCCGCTGAATTACTATCAGTTATTAACTGTTAGTATTTCAGAGTTACTCTTCTCTATCAACTTTCGGCTTAACACCCTTCCACAGGTTTGCCGGATGTTTACCTGCGTGTAACTTTGCGTTGACCAACCCCGCGACCTTATAGCATCGCCAGTATCCTGCGCAGATCTTTGCCTCTTTCCCGCATTTGTGTTGTCATCCCGTGACGGAACGCTGACCTGTAAACTAAAAACCCCAACAATTTAGCTGGGGTTATGATGGGTCGTTACTCTTTCGCTATTGGCGTCTCGCTCACATCAATCTTCGTTTCACCCTGAATGCCCTTAATGCGTTTCTCAACGTCATTAACCTGCTCGCTGCTGTGCAGCAAGGTGTAAGTCAGATCAAATGCCGTACTGGCACCCGGTTGCAGTTGCTTCACGCGTTTTTGTTCACGTTCAATGGTGACCGGATAGGCGTAACTGGTACCAGGTTCGATACCGGTCACGTAGCCCTGTTTCAGGGTGTCGGTATTTTTCCATAAGGTCAGCATCGGGAGTTGACGCGTATCGAACTGAATGGATGCGCCGCTGTTGCCCGCTTTATTTATCACCGCAGCAATGGTCTGATGATTGCTGTCTGAAAGTGGCTTGATGTTGAACACCATCTCATCGAAGTCTTTGGTCGGACCTTTATAGGTCTGCCACTCTTTTAACCCGGCTTTCGCGTAGTCATTGAATGGGCTGATGCCGGACATCGGCGCCAGGAAGCGTGCGCCCTCTTCCAGAATCGGTTTGCCGAAGTTGCTGTGATAGATGATCTGGTAATCGTGCGGATAGTCGGCATGGTTGGTTAACACATCATGCAGGCTGAAACTGTTGCTGCCTGGCACGTAACGCAGTTCGGTCATGGTCTGCAAATCAGCTTTCTTAAAGGTGCTCTCTTTAATCAGGCCGCGAATACGAATTTCGTGTGGTGCCGCATCTGCCACTTCAACTTCCAGCTGAGAAACCGGCGTATTCCCTGCTTTACCGTGCAGCGTATAGATTCGGCCTTCATCGGTGATCGGATGGCCGGTCCATTCGTAGCCGCAACGCACCATCATCTCGTTGAAACCATCCAGCCAGCCCAGACCGTTGCGGCTCTCAAGATTGATGTAGGCAGGATTGACGACCTCTTTAACCGGTGAATCCCAGCCCATGCGGGTGCCAAAGCCTTCAACACGCAGTAAGTTCATGCCACGTGTCGGGCTTAGCGTAATCGTCAGGCCATCCTCACTGCGGATCGTCAGTATTTTACTGCCTTCCTGCTTGCCGCCATGCAGGACTTTCTGTTCGATGCTGAACGGTTTGCCCTGAGACTTCAGCTCACTACTGGAAATCTTCCAGTTTCCCTGCTCGGTGCCCTGTTCAGCACTCGTCAGCACCCAGGTTTTTGCCGCTGCAGAGCCTGAAACCAGCACTGCAAGTACCGTTAACGCCAGTTTAATCTTCATCCTTCACCCCATTAGCTGAATCGTTTTTTCATTCCGTAAGGGAAATTTACTTAATGGGACTGAAGATAAACGTGATGATGCTCACCTGTTGGGAAAAGGCAGCGACTCAGACCTATTATTGTGGGCCAAATCACAGTGATTACGGCCAGAGAGGAATAACTACAGCGAATCAGGTGAAATTTGCTGACATTAGCTTTATTCGATTCAGCTAAAAATGAGGGATCTGATAAAGGACGGCTGGTGAAGCACCATAAAAAAAACACGAAAAAAATTCCTCAAACGCGCAACTTTTTCCATTTTTAAACGAACCTGTTATCAGGGACGTCAGACAACTCCGTCTGTTCGTCAATGGAGAGAGTAAAGCCAATGAAAAACACCCTGAAAACCCTGGCCGTCGCTACGCTGCTGGCACTGAGTGTTCCGGCAACATCTGCTTTTGCAGCGTTACAGGTCGGTGAAAAAGCACCGGACTTTAAACTGGAAGCCGCGCTGGCCGGTAAATCGACCACCTTCTCATTGCAACAGGCGCTACAGAAAGGCCCGGTTGTTCTCTACTTCTTCCCAGCTGCTTTCAGTGCAGGCTGTACGCTGGAAGCACACGATTTTGCTGAAGCGACCGATGAATTTAAAAAGCAGGGTGCGACCGTCATTGGCGTGACCGCGGGCAATACCGATCAGATTGCGAAATTCTCGCAGCTTGAATGCCGTGACAAATTTACCGTCGCAGCCGATCCCGGTGCCAAAGTGGCGGCAGAATATAAGAGCACCATGGAGATGAAAGGTCAGAAACTCTCAGACCGTACCTCTTACGTGATAGCGCCCGATGGCAAAATCCTGCTGAGCTTCACCGATAAAAATCCTGATACGCATATCCAGAAAGCGATGGATGCCGTTAAAAAATACCGTCAGGCCAATCCGGCATAACTTCATCTTCAGAGCAGGTACATCATGCTGACTGCGATTGCAGCCGCCTTCCTGGGCGGCATTATTCTGAACCTCATGCCCTGCGTGTTTCCGGTGATCTCGCTGAAAGCACTGAGCCTGATCCGCCATCACGAATCACCTTCCCACGCCAGAGCCGAAGGCCTGGCCTTTCTGCTGGGCGTAGTCGTGACGATGGTCGCTCTGACCGCAGTTCTGTTGCTGGCCAGGGCGGGCGGTGCATCGGTGGGATGGGGATTCCAGCTGCAATCGCCGCTGGTCATCGCCGCGCTGATTCTGGTGATGCTTGGGTCGGCACTGAACCTGCTCGGTCTGTTTGAAGTAGGATTATCGGTTCAGCGGGTTGGCGAAGTGGGAGGCGATCGCGGTGGTTTAGTCGGTTCAGCTCTGACTGGCGCGCTGGCCATCATTGTCGCCACTCCCTGCAGCGCGCCCTTTATGGCCAGCGCGGTAGGCTATGCGCTTACCCAGCCTCCGCTAATCAGTCTGGTGATCTTTATTTCACTGGCGCTGGGCTTTGCTGCGCCCTTCACTCTCATCTCATTCTTCCCGGTGCTGGCGCGGATTTTGCCAAAGCCGGGTGCCTGGATGATTACGTTAAAGCAGGGGCTGGCGTTTCCCATGCTGGGCGCGGTGGGCTGGCTGATCTGGGTACTTGAACGCCAGGCGGGATCGGCGGCGCTGGCTGCCATTCTGGCCTGCTGTTTACTGTTTAGTTTCGCCGCCTGGCTGTATGGCATGGCGCAGAAACGCCGTATGATGGGACAGCGTCATTGGGTGCTGCATGTGGCGACCGCATTCTTCCTGGCGCTGGTCGTGGTGCCGTTACTGAACCTGAACAGGTTTGCCGAAGCTCCGGCTGAAACGGCAACCGCCTCACACGCTGCTGCCGCTGTGGCGTGGTCGCCCCAGAACGTTGATGCCATCAAAGGTCAGGGCAAGCCAATACTGGTGAACTTTACCGCATCATGGTGTATTACCTGCCAGGTTAACGATCGTACTTCGCTTTCGACGCAGGCGGTAAAAGCGGCGATGGCGCGAACCAACACCATTTATATGGTCGCGGATTCCACCAAATACAATCCCGATGTTGAACAGGCGCTGAGCGATTTCGGACGCGGTGGATTACCGCTCTACGTGGTCTATCCGGCTGACGGCGGTAAACCTGAGGTACTGCCCCAGGTGCTGACGCCTGGCATTGTGATTTCAGCGCTGAATCAGGCAACAGAAAAAGGAAATAAATCCTGAGATTACTGATGAAACGATTGCCTGGCGCGTGGCCAGGGCGCGGCGACAGCATGCTGAACTGCTGATGATCGATGCCAGAAACTGATCAACGCGCACAGCAGTGGCCAGCATTAATGGCCCGGGCGCAGGCGGGTGACAGAGCTGCCTATAACCAGTTACTGAAAGCGATGGTTCCGGCCATCCGGGCACTGGTATGCAAAAAAATCCGCGATGAGGGACTGGTTGAGGATGTCATTCAGGAGACATTGCTGGCGATCCATCGGGTGCGGCATACCTACGATCCGCAGCGTCCGATACTCCCCTGGGTTGCTGCCATCGCCTCTGCCCGGGCCATAGATGCGCTGCGCCATCGCGGCCGTCGCCAGGAAGTACAGGATGAGGAAGAGCTGCAACGACAACCCGCTGCAAGTGCAGAGTCCTCAGCCGATACGGATATCCTCTCCGGTTATCTGGATAACCTTCCGCTGCGCCAGCGGGAGATCGTCGAATCTGTGCATCTGCGCGAGCAGAGCCTGGCGCAGGCAGCAGCTGAAACCAATCAGTCGCTCTCTGCGGTTAAATCTCTGTTGCATCGCGCAATGGTCAACCTTCGTAAATATGGACGGGGTCATCATGAGAAATCATGACCAGTTAATTAATCAGCTCAGCGCGTCTGCCCAGCCGGTGCAGCGCGTCTGGCCCACCGCCTGGCGCGTTGCGGGCTGGATTGCCCTTGCCCTGCCCTGTGGCGCGCTGACCAGCTGGGCATTTCACAGCCGTTTCACTGACTGGTCGCAGCCTGGCGCGTTTTTCGCGCTGGTTGCCCTGCTGCTGTCACTCATCATCGCGGGCAGCACGCTGGCGGCAGCCTTTACGCTGAGTATTGCAGGCAGAAAACCGATCAGCCTGCGCTGGCCGCTGCTGATGGCGATGATGTGGCTGGTTCTGAATCTGATCAATATGTCATCTTCAGCACCGCCATCGGGCGCGAACCGGTTGGGTGAAGGGATGCACTGCTATCTGTTTATGCTGTCGGCCAGTGTCCCGATGATGCTGATGTCCGTGTTCGCCCTGCAGCGCACCCGATCCCTCTATCCGGCGCGCAGTCTGGCGCTGAGCGGCTGCGGCAGTGCGTTTACCTCATCGATGCTGCTGTCGTTGTGCCACGATACCCATCTGCACGCCATCGATTTTTCTATGCATCTGGCTGCGGGCATCACCATCGTGGCGCTGACGGTGCTGGCAGGCCGCCGCTGGGTCAGGCTGGGAGAGTAATGGCACGCCGCTTCCGTTCCTCCTGAAGATGACTCCGCGCCCCGTTCAATGAAATTCTGTCAGGAGCGCGGATTGGGTAATTTTATGCATTCTCCCCCGCGCGGCTACGGCCCAGATCCAGGGTCAGAGAGACCGCACCGACAACCAGCATCAGCGCCATAATCAGTGAAAACGAGAAAGCGAGATGTGTGTAATGCGCCACGTAGCCAATCACGGCTGGCCCGCTCAGGACCCCCAGATAGCCCAGAGTAGTAATGGCAGGCACGGCGACCGCCTGCGGCATCACCGTCTGACGTCCGGCGGCGGAGAACATTACCGGCACGATATTGGCGCAGCCTGCGCCGACCAGGGTGTAGCCCAGCAACGCCATCGGCCAGGAGGCGATAAAGGTCACCATCGCCATGCCAGCGGCGGCAATCAGTGCGCCGCCCAGCACAACCGGTAAACGTCCCAGCGATGAGATAATCCGATCCCCGGTCAGACGCGCCACGGTCATCGCAATGGCAAAGCAGGTATAGCCCAGTCCGCCCAGTGATGCCGGAATGGCCCGGACGTCGGTCAGATAGACAGCACTCCAGTCCAGCACGGTGCCTTCGGTCAGGAAGACGGCAAAGCAGATGATGCCGATAATCAGTACGCTGCCGCGCGGAACAGCAAACACCGGGCCTTCAGCGGGGTTCGCGTAGGTCAGTAAGCCCGATGCGCTGACCAGCGTCATGATAATCACCGCCGCGACCGCCAGCAAACAGCCGGTCAGCACGCTAAATCCCATCGCCAGCAGCAGCGTCATAAAGCCCGCGCCGGCAATGCCGCCCACGCTATACATGCCGTGAAAGCCTGACATGACTGGCTTTTCCGCCTGCTTCTCCACCAGGATCGCCTGGATGTTCATGGCGCAGTCGGTCACACCGATGCCGACGCCAAAAACCAGCAACGCCAGCGCCAGCAACAGCGGGTCGCTGAGCACCGATAGCCATGGCGTACTGATGATGACCAGCGCGACAGCGACCAGAATCACCCGGCGGCAGCCAAAGCGGCTGGTCAGCCAGCCCGTCACCGGCATCGCAATCAGCGCGCCGACGCCAAGACAAAGCAGCAAGGTGCCGAGTTGCGCCTCATTAACGCCGGTATTGCCGCGGGCGAAAGGCACAATCACCGCCCAGGTCGCGGTTATAAATCCGGCTATAAAAAAGATGATGCGTGTTGCCAGCGTGGAAGAGACGTTATTAGCCATTGCATTCCTTTCAGGGATGTCGGGGAGAGCTGACAGGACCGAGAGATCGCTATTGACTCCCTGCCCGGCAGTGAACGATTATGCTCACTATAGCTCGATTGTGAATATTTTGAGGTTTATATGCTCGATTATGCAGCTTTCCCGCAGCAGCGACAAGCGCTGATTCGTGAGATATTGCAGGACAAAGGACGGGTGGTCTGCGCTGACCTGGCACGGCAATTGGCCGTGTCAGAGCACACTATCCGCCGCGATCTCCATGAACTCAGTAAAGAGGGTTTATGTAAAAAGGTCTATGGCGGTGCGGTGTTACAGCTTCAGGAGGCGGGCAGCTTTGTCAGCCGGAAAGCTCACGATCACGCAGCAAAAGCCCTGATCGCGCAGCGCTGTGCCAGCCTGGTGAAAGCCAATAGCTGCATCTTTATTGATGCCGGTACAACCAATCTGGCGCTGGCACAGGCGCTATCACCAGATTTGAATATCACCGTCGTCACCAATGCACCCGATATTGCTGCGCTACTGATCAACCATCCTGCTGCGGAGGTGATTATGCTGGGCGGGCAGATACAGAAGAGCACCGGCGGCGCGGTCGGGCAAACCGCGATCAACCAGATCCAGGGGATTCTGTTTGATCAGGCGTTTATTGGCGGCTGTGCCATGAGTCCGGAGGCCGGTCTGACCGGTTTTAACTATGCGGATTGCGAATTTAAGAAAGTCGCTATGGCGCAAAGCAATCAGATCATTGTCGGGCTGACAGCGGATAAAATCCCCGCAGTAGCGCGATTCAGCGTGGCGAAATGTCGTGAAATCTCAATGCTGGTCGTGGAAGAGAAGCTCGATAAAGAACTGCTTGAGGCGTTTGAAGCGGAAGAGATAACGCTTATTACTGTCTGATAGGGGTGATTAAATAAATCATGTCGCAGACGAACCCGATGAACGCACCCTGCCCTGGCTGTACTAATGGTCGACAAATCCGCACCCGATGCTGCCAAATTCCAGGCTTTGGCGTAGGCTGAAAGCTGGTTGGTTTCACTACACAGGAGATCACGATGCAAAATGAAATGACAGCACAATGCCACTGTGGCGCGGTGGCGTACCGGGTGACGCTGAAGGATGGATTTAATACGGTGCGCCGCTGCAACTGCTCGTTTTGCCGGATGCGCGGCGCGGTGGTGGTATTTGCGACAAAGGTGGAGCTGACCCGCGGTGAAGCGCAGCTCACAGAGTATCGTTTCAACAGCAAAGAGGTGGGCCACTACTTCTGTTCCGTTTGCGGCATTTACACCTTTCATCAGAGTCGCTCACAGCCCGATCAGTTCGGGGTGAATGTCGCCTGCCTTGAGGGGGTTTCGCCGTTTGATTTCACCGATGTCCCGGTCTCCGATGGTATCAATCATCCAAAAGATGGCGGCGCGGGCGGTGTAGCCGGTCATCTGATCTACACCCCCACGCAATCCTGAACGATCGCAGGCTGAACTACTCCCGTGTGGGCTTACCACTGAAGCGGGTAATCGGCTTCTGCTCTTCACGGTCAATCTGTTGTGAGAAGACTTCAAGCGCCGCGAATATGGGGCGCAGTCCGCGCCACAGATCCTCATCATTGAGTAACCGGATAATGCCGCGGATGCCCGGCGCGGCTTTATCCTGACGGGCCTCATCGCGCGCTGGTTTAACGGCCATCGCGGCATCGCGAACGGCCAACAGCAGATGATTAAACCGTTCTGGCGGCACGCTGCCCAGCGTCATCATCAGTAGCGAGAGATTCTGCAGCGCGTTCTGCGTACCCGGCTGATTAAGGCCCGAAACCAGGATTTTCCCCACCTCGCTATTTGATTTAACCAGGTCGTTCGCCAGCCGCAGAAAACCGTGCTGGTGAAGATTTTCGATTAGCTCATCCATCGCCTCCCGGGCGGTCGGCTCAGTGCGTGTTGGCGGGACCTGATATTTCATCCGTTCTGCCATTAGAATTTCTCCGGTTTTTCGACATGTTCAGGCGGTTCCCGATAGCCTGCCTGCTGCCATTTTTGCTCTATCGGCAGGTGATCCAGCGGCGTACGACTGCCGTGACGGAAGTTGTGTAGTGGCACCGGATTAGGCTGCGACCGGCGATCAACGCGCTTCATATTTACGGCAATCTCTTTATAAGCCGGTGTGTTGACGTCGGGATCATGATGTTCGCCGGTCAGGGCGTTGACGCCATCTTTGCCATGATGAATCGGCATAAACAGTACGTTTCCTGCCACACGCTCAGTGATCACAACAGGCACATCCAGCGATCCGCGCCGCGAGGTAATGCGTACCCACTCTCCTTCGTTCAGCGCGCGCTCGGCGGCCAGCTCCGGTGAGATCTCAACAAAGGCATTAGGCGACAGCGACATCATGCGGCCACCCTGCCCGGTCTGATTCATCGACTGGAAATGCTCCAGCATCCGGCCATTATTCAGCAGCAGATTATACTGTGAATCCTCCTGCTCGGCGGGCGGCTGCCAGCTCAGCGGATAGAGTCGCGCTTTGCCATCCGGGAAGTTAAACCGTTCCGTGTAGAGTCGCGGCGTGCTTTCGCCTGCGGCACTGACGGGCCAGAGCTGGGACTGCCAGCCGACCAGTTGCTCATAGCTGACACCCGCGAAAATCTCTGCGATGCCTGCCGCTTCCGCCATAATCGCGCCTGGGTTCGGGTAATGCCACGGATGACCGAGACGGGCGGCGAGATCGGTAAAGATCTCCCAGTCGGGCCGACTATCACCCAGCGGCTTCATGGCGGGTGAAAAGTGCTGGATCCGCCGCTCGGTGTTCACAAAGGTGCCCTCTTTCTCCACGCTGGGCGCACCGGGCAGCACCACATCGGCAAATTCGGCAGTGCGTGACATGAAAATGTCCTGTACCACCATAAATTCCAGCTTGCTGAAGGCGGCATGCACTGAAGTGGCATCGGCATCCGCAAACGCCGTCTCTTCACCGGTGATATACATCGCACGAATTTTGCCTTCACCGGCCTGCTGCACCATTTTAAAATTATCTGCACCAGGCTGATCGGAAAGCGCTTCAGGCGAGACGCCCCAGGCGCGCGCCCATTTTTCGCGCACCGCTGGGTCAGTGACTTTTTCATAGCCGGGATAGAGATTACTGAGGCAGCCAAAGTCGCTGGCGCCCTGTACGTTGTTGTGTCCGCGCATCGGATAACCGCCGGTGCCAGGCCGGCCATAGTTGCCGGTGACCAGCAGCAGGTTCGACAGCGCCGTACTGGTGTCTGCCCCGTGGCTGTGCTGGGTAATTCCCATCGCCCACAACACACAGGCACTGCCCGCCTGGCCGATCATTTCCGCTGCTTCAATCAGTTCTGATTCACTCAGTCCACATGTCTCACTGGCAAAGGCCAGCGTAAAGGGAGCGAGTGAGGCGCGGTACTCATCAACCTGGTTGACCCGCTGGGCCAGAAAAGCCTCATCCGCATAACCGTGATCGAACATATATTTTGCCATCGCCGAGGCCCAGACCAGGTCAGTACCCGGTCGGATGCGCAGATAACAGTCAGCACGTTCCGCCATTTCATGACGGCGCGGATCAACGACCAGCAGTTTCTGACCGCGATGTTTGTGGCTCTGTTTGATGTGTGAAGCAATCACCGGATGGTTCTCGGCCAGGTTGCTACCGACCAGCACGATCAAATCGGTCTGTTGCAGATCCTCAATCGTCCCGGCATCTCCGCCGTAGCCCACCGTGCGGAACAGCCCTTCTGTGGCCGGGTTCTGACAATAGCGCGAGGAGTTATCAACGTTGTTGGTGTTAAAAATTAAACGGGCGATTTTTTGGGTCAGATAGGCTTCTTCATTGCTGGCCTTGCTGGAGCCGATAAAGCCAATCGCATCGCCTCCATAATTCTGAGCGATACCCTGTAATCCTTCGGCAACCCGCTGTAGTGCTTCATCCCAGCTGGCAGGCCGGAAGTGGCCATTCTCGCGGATCAACGGCGTAGTCAGGCGCTCCGGGCTGTTGACGAAGTCCCAGCCGAACTTACCTTTAACGCAGGTCGAGATGCCGTTGGCCGGGGCTTCGGCGACCGGCTGAACTTTCAGGATATGGCGGTCGCGGGTCCAGATCTCAAAGCTGCAGCCCACACCGCAATAGGTGCAGACGGTTTTGGTGCGTTTGATCTCAGACTGGCGCAGCGCCACATCGATTTTCGAAACGCCGGTAATCGGCTCCATGCCGATGCTGTTTTCCAGCGTTTTAACAAAGTCGATCAGCGGACGCTTCAGCCCTTCATCCATCGCAGTGAACGGACCCGCATCGGGCTGCATGGTTTTTTCGAGCAGCGCATTGCACGGGCAAACTGTGACGCAATGTCCGCAGCTGACGCAGCTGGAACCGGCGATTTCCGTTCCGCCATCCCAGAGCACGCGAGGATGCGCCTGGGTGTAGTCAATCGACAGCGTCTCATTGACCTCGACATTCTGACACGCTTCGACACAGCGACCGCATAAGATGCACTGGTCAGGATCGTAGGTGTAAAACGGATTGGAATGATCTTTTGCGTAGGGCTTGGGCTCATGAGGATAGTACTGAATCGGAATGTGCATATCAGCCACGGCATTATGCAGCGTGCAGTCACCGGTGTTGTGTTCACAGACGGTACAGTAAAGCTCATGACGATTGAGCAGCCGATCCATTCCCTCCTGCTGCGCGGCCTTCAGCGCACTGCCTTCACTCTGCACCTCCAGCCCCTCTTCAGTGCGGAGCGTGCAGCCACGAACCCGCTCGCCGTTGGCATCTACCCAGCAGACATCACAACTTTGCAGCGGCGGCAACGCCGGGTGGTAACAGACATGAGGTAGTTTTTTCCCTTGAGCATCCAGAAAATCGATTAGCGGTTGATCAGCTAACCCTTTTAACCGTTCACCATTGTAGATAATGGTGCAGTAATTTTGACTCATATAAGCCTCATGACGACATTGCGACGAGCTACCGAATGGAAAATCTCCCTCTATTTAAAGGGTTGCTTCACAAGCTTAGTGAGGATTAACAGCCACGCCATGAATACCGCTACGCTTATCAAGGTTACTTGCTGACAGACAAGGCTTTTTTAAATGTAATGACTTTTTACCGGATAAAAACGGGTCAGCTTTTACCCGGCTGATAGTGAGAAACTGGCACAGAGGCTTCGCGTTGATAAGCATTTGCCGCACAATGGTGAAGTTTGGGGTTAATAACCAAACAAAATGTATGTTGTAACTATATAATCAACTAGCTTATTTCGCTATAAGACGCAGGGTAAAGATCGGCACGCTTATCAATCCGTCGTTTTGCCCTCAGGCAAATTAATTATCAGGACCGCCGCGAGTTGACAGACTACTCCCAAATTAATTACGTACCGCCACTAATTTATTCCAGTACATATCAGGCTGAAACGATTTAATCTGGATAACGGGTTTATGGATTATTTTAGCTATTAAACGGGACTATTCTCCTGCCCGTGAGTGAGCGAACAATTTATGGCATAGCTATGTCGATCAAATGACAGTTATCAGCATTGACGGCCAGAACAGTGGCGCTCCACCCCAGAGTTGACGCTCACATTTTAGTCATACCTATCAGCCATTTATCTTAATTTTAACAAGCTGATAATTATAAGATGATAATGATAACTGTTATGGTAATATCCTGTTAACCCTGCCCGACACTTTCTCATCAGGGCCTCTTTACGCGTCATGCTTAATTAAATTATCAGTAAATACCTGGCTGAAATGAGGTCCCTATGAATCCCATCGTTTATATCGTTGACGACGACGCTGCTGTGACTGCTGCACTGCGTAATCTGCTCACTGCCGACGATTACACGGTTATCTCTTTTTCTTCGGCTGATGATTTCCTGGCTCACGCTTTTACTCCCCTTCCCTGTTGCCTGATTCTGGATATTAATCTGCCTGGCGCAGATGGATTTGATGTCGCACAGGCATTGATCGATCGTGGCTACGCCATTCCCACTATCTTCTTAACCGGCTTCGGGACTATTCCGGTCACGGTGCGGGCGATGAAAACCGGTGCTTATGAGTTTCTGACTAAACCTGTCGATCCCGATCGTATTTTGCAGGCGGTTGCAGAAGCCTTACAGATCGCCGGGCAGAATATGGCCTCTTCCGAGGAGCGAAGGGAGATACTGGAGCGACATCAGACCCTGACACCGCGTGAAAGCGAGGTCATGCTGCTGGCGATTAGCGGCCTGCTGAATAAGCAGATTGCCGCCGAAATGGGCGTCAGTGAGATCACGGCAAAAGTTCACAAGCGGCGGGTGATGGAAAAGATGAAGGCGCGGTCGCTCACCGATCTGGTGCGGGCGGCAGAGCGGCTCAATATTGATCATACCCGACGCCGCTAAGGCCAGGCAGACACCTGTCCTCAATACGATTATCCCAGTGGCAGAGTGAACCAGAAACGGCTGCCGCCTTCCGCCCTGTTCTCTGCGCCTAACTCACCACAATGCTTTTTGATAATCCCTTTGCTGATGGTTAATCCCATGCCCATGCCACTTTTCTTCGTGGTGTAGAACGACTCAAAAATCCGTTCACGCACGCCATCCGGCAAGCCGCAACCACTGTCCAGCACCTCAAAACGCAGCGTGTCCGGCGTCGGGTTCTCTGACGTCAGCCGCAAAAGCGCCGCGCGCGGTAAATCGTCGGACATGGCATCAATGGCATTGATCACCAGATTCAGCAGCACCTGCTGAATCTGAACGCGGTCGCAATAGATATCCGCCTTTCCGGCCCTCAGTTTCAGCTCCAGCGAAATTCCGCGTCGCTCCAGCTCCACCCGGGAGAGCGCCAGAATATCGCGAGCGATCAGATGGAGGTTTTCCGAGGCAAAGCTCGATTCATGATTGCGGGTCAGCGCCTGCAGGCCACGAATTATCTCTCCGGCACGTTTTCCCTCTTTGATAATTTCATCCAGACTGCTGCTGGCATTCTCCAGCATCACCGGTTCACGCTTTAACCAGCGCAGGCTGGCACCGGCATTGGCCACGATCGACATCAGTGGCTGGTTAATTTCGTGCGCGATTGAGGCAGTCAGTTGCCCGACTGTGGTGGCGCGCGTTACACGGGCCAGATCTGCCTGGGCCATGCGCGCGGCATCTTCTGCCTGGCGCTGCGAGGTGATATCGGAAATGGTGCCGAAGTACTCTTTCACCTCGGGGAAGTTTTCTACCGGCTCTCCGATGCCTTTGATATAACGGCATTCCCCATCCGGCCTGAGCACACGGAACTCAGCCTGCATACTACGTCCCTGACTGACGCTGTGGGTCACCAGTTCGCTGATGCACTCATAATCATCGGGATGAACGCGGGTCAGAAAATCTGCCATCGACAACCCTTTTTGATGGGCTGGCAGGCCCAGAATACGGCCATACTCTTCAGACACCATCATCATGTCCTCTGCCACTTCCCAGCGCCAGGTACCGGTATGACTGATCTTCTCGCCGAGCATCAGCGAGGTTTTGCTGGCGCGTAGCTGCTTCTCAACCCTTCGCCGATGGTTGTTCTCCTCCAGCAGTTCAGCGTAGAGGCGCGCCGTCTCCAGCGAAACCGCCGCCTGAGCACTCAACGTTTTCACGATGTGGGAGTGTTCAGCCGTGAACGCATCGGGCATCAGGCGATTCTCCAGATAGAGCACCCCAACCATATTGGCCTGCCTGAACATCGGAACACATAACACCGCAGCGCCCGAGGCCACCAGGTAAGGATCCTGACTGAACGGACTGAACTCTTCCGGCTTGCCAGTACGTATCTCCTGACCGGTACGGATGACCGCGGCCAGTACCGATAGCGGCAGGTCAGTTGCGACGGGGCGCTCTTTGACAATCTGCACCCGCACGCCATCAGCCGTGCTTTCTGCCCAGGCCTGCGTTTCCGGAAGCGTACCATCCAGAATCCGGATGAGCCGACAGCGCTGGGCACCGGCCCGCTCCAGCAGGATGCGCATCAGGGTATGAATCAACCGATCAAGGTTGATCTCCTCCGTCAGGGCGCGCACGGCGGTCAGCACACTCTCCAGGTCGTAGAACGAGGCATCCTGCGTAAAGGGAATGGTCGCCACCGCACTGTTTTGCATCGGCGTGGTCAGATGCGGATAGTGCTGCTCAAGCTGGCGCACCATCGCCAGCGCGCCCCAGCTCTCCCAGCTTCTCATCGACGCTTTAACGTAAGCATCGGCGGCGGTATCTAGCTGTAATGATTTGCAGTAGCGGCCAGCCAGTTGATTCGCCAGCGCATGAATGTGCAGATATCCCCCCTGGCGGGAGAGACAGATCGCATTTTCATACTGCTTCAGCGCCTCGCCCGTGTTGCCCTCAAGACGCGCACATTCTGCCCTGAGCAGGGCATATTTATCAGCAAAGAGTCCGGGATTGAGGTCGGCCCAGCCCGCAAATTTGTCCAGATCGCAGCGCAGCGTGTTGCTGTCAGCCGCACCGGGCTGCAGACTCAGCGATAGTGCGCTGTAAAAATGCATATCCATCAGGTAGATGTAAGCGGGCACTGCGCTGGTCAGCGGACGAATTTCTGCAAAACAGCGCAGCGCCTCCCGGTATTCTGCCGCAAAGAAATGCGCCATTCCCCGATACAACCCCGCCCAGAACAGCACCATCGCTTTTGGGCCAGAGATCACGCCCGGCTCGCTGCCCGCCACCATCGGCAAAGCCCCATCGCGATCGCCTGCCCTGAACCCGTTGCTGTTCCGCAGTTGCATCACCAGCTGCTTCTGCATGACCAGCACGTTCTCAACATCGGGATAAAAGGTTTTGCGGGTAAAAGCGAGTCCGCGCTCAATGGAGGTCATGACCGACTCCAGATGATCGCCGCGTGTCAGCGTGTTCATGATCTGATGACGCAACGAGAGGCAGGCAAAGGAACGGTCTCCGTGCATCACCGCGACGCGAAAACTTTCACGGGCACTTTCTACGGCGACATCCAGCGGCTGCGTCCAGATCCCCAGCTGATCCAGAGGCAGCAGCGTGCGGGCTTTATAGCGGGTAAAGTCATGCCGCTCCACCAGCTCACGGGCCACCCGACCACAGGCATAGCCAAAATGCCAGGCCTGATAGCGTTCGCTGATCAGCACGCTGAACCAGGCGAGACCAAACGCAGAAGCACCGGTCACGCCGTGATCCAGCGTCATCTCCAGCATCCGGCAGACCAGCAACAGATGCAGCTGCGGGCAGTCGTAGGCGGAGACAAAAATGGTGCTGGCCATCAGGTTCAGCACCGACTCAGTTTCCTGATCGGTGTTGCGTGGCAGTCGGGAAAAAGCCGCTTGCGGGGAATCGCCAATCCGCGCCCTGATCGCCTGCCAGGCGGCGTCAATCTCCGCGTCGTCCGGATCACGCCTCAGATGTACACCAAATACTGCCAGCCAGGCGAGCGCAGTTTCCAGCGCCAGATGGTTATCGGACTGGCGCATATGAATTTCGGCAGAGAGACAGGCTGCCATCGATTTTTCACTGAGCGTGCCTGGTTCACTCAGCAGTCGGGTACAGAGCTTTTGCGCGGTCGTCAGATTACCGTGCAGAAATTCGCACTCCGCCTCATCGATGCCCAGCATAAAGTCATTGCCGGTCACCATCCGCTGGCTGAGTTGCTGGGCGCTGCGCAGATAGCGCAGCGCCGAGAGATAATCTCCGGCACGTTTCGCTCCCTGCGCAGCACGTAAACAGAGGGGATAATAGCGTTCACGGTCTGCGACACTAAGCGGCAGTTCAGCAATCATGCCGATGTGATAAGCCGCGCGGAACAGCGTCTCACTGTGATCGGCATTTACAACCGCGGCCGACAGCCATGCCGCCGCCTGTTGATGAAGAGAGTGTTGCTGCCGGAGGTCGAGCAGTAAAAACGCCGCGTTATGCACCCGGTCATGGGTAAAGGCGTAGTTCCCGCCAGTCAGGGTTATAAAACGGCCGCTGACGGCAGGCTCAAGCTGCTGCTGAATCCGCGATACGGACGTGGCGTTGATATGACTTAACAGCGACAGTTCACCGCTGGCCCCCAGACAGGCCAGCGAACCCAGCAGCTGGCGTGTTGCCTCCGGCATCCGCGCCAGCTGATTTAATACCAGCGTCGCCACATTGTCGGTGTACTGACGCGCAATCAGCGCCTGGCTGTCGTAATGCCACTTCAGCGGGTTCTGGCGATAGACAATCACCCCATCATCTACCGCCTGACGGAAGAACTCCTGCATCGAGAGCGGATTACCGCCGGTTTTCTCAAAGATAATCTGTGCCAGCTCACGATTGCCGCCGGGACGGGTATGCAGCATCCCCGCCAGCCAGCGGGTGATACTCTTAACGCTGAGCGGCTGCGGCGTCAGCGCCACGACCCGTGCCGCTGACGCTCTGAGCCGCAGCAGAAATCCGGCAATCATCGGACAGGGCATCGACTCCCCCTCCCGGAAAGCGAGCACCAGCATAAAGGGCAGATGCTCATTACGGGTAATCAGATTTTCCAGCAGTTGCAGCGTGGCGTTGTCTGCCCAGTGAACATCATCAATCAGCATCACCAGCGGACGGCCCGGCGTGGCAAACGCCTGGATAAGCGCAGACGCCATCTGATTAAACTGCTCGCGGGCGTCCGGGGCATGGCGCACCACCGGCTGCACCGTCCGGATATTCAGCAGCTGTTTTAGTTCAGGCACCAGTTCAATGGCTAAATCGGTATAACCACCCAGCAAGCGCAACAGGCGAACCCGCCATTTGCTTAGCTCCAGGGCTGACAATCCCAGCAGATAAAGCGTGACCGTGCGAAACGCTGAGGCGACTGCGGCATAAGGTGCGGCAGGCGAATGTTGATCGGCCTTGCTGGCTGCCAGCAGAATCTGTCTGTGCTGCAGGGTTTTCAGGGCGGAAGCGATAATGGCGGACTTACCCGAGCCGGGCGCACCGCTCAGCATCACCAGGCTCTGCGTGCCGGTACGGTTGACCGCATCCAGCGTCGTCAACAGCACCCGAGCCTGCGGATGTTGCGTGAAGAGTGTCTCGGGCCGGAAACTGGTGCTGAACCGCTCCTGCAGACCGGGCGTGAATGGCGCAATGGTGTTTTCTGCGGTCAGCGTCGCCTGACAGCGGCGTAAATCAGCCATCAGTCCCTGCACGGTCTGATACCCGTCAGCAGGTGACTTTGCCAGCAGACGCAGCAGAATCACAGAGAGCATCGGCGGCACATCCTCTCTGACCTGTACGGCTGGCCGGGGCGCGCTGGCGATGTGATGATGAATCCACTCCGCCTCCCCCGCATCCGGTGAGCCAAACGGCAGCTTACCGGTGAGATACTCATACAGCACGACACCCAGACTGTAGAGATCGCTGAGGCTGCTGACCGGATGCGGCGTGCGGCCGGTATGTTCAGGTGACATATAGGCCAGCGTACCGCCTGAGACGCGCAGGCTGTTTTTTTCCGCCGACTGCGCCGCCAGCGAGGCGAGACCAAACCCGCCCAGCCGGAACCGGCCATCGTCGCTGATAAAAAAATGGCCTGGCTTGATATCCCCATGCACGATGCCCTGATGATGCGCCTGGCCGAGCGTGTAGCAAAGCTGCAATGCAACCTGCAGGAAGTCAGCGATTTTATCGGGAGGGGTCGCGAGGTTATTCGCCAGGCTGCGAAACGGAAACGTGGGGTAGATCAGCGCATAGCGGTTGAGGTAACGGGTGGTGCCCGTCGCGGTGATGGCCCAGCGGGGCGAAAGATAAGCGGCCAGCGCTCGCTCATTTTTCAGCCGCTGCGTCGCCTGAAACGTGACGTCGTCACTCTGTCCGGTGGCGATTATCAGCGACTCACCTGAGTGACGGCGCGCCAGCATCCAGAGCAGGCAGCCATCCTGCGCCAGCGGCGTCAGCGTGTCGAAATCTTCAATCGCGATCCCTGCGTCGTCACTCTCCTGAAAATTAACCGAAAGCATGCTCATCAGCGCACCTTTCCCTGAGATAACTCGCAACGGATCAGTGTCAGCAGCGTATCAACATCAATCGGCTTTCGCAAAAAAGTCACTGCACCTAAGGCAATGGCATACCACAGGGTGGTCTCTTCCAGATCTGCTGAGATAAAAATCACCGGTGGCACACCTGCCCGCTGTTTCAAAATAGTGAATAGCTCAAAGCCGGACATGCCCTTGAGTCCGACATCGATGATCAGCATGCCCACCTCTGAAAGCGCATCGTCATCGCTCAGCAGCGCCTCACCTGACTCAAATAGTCGGGTCGAATAGCCGTCTGAATGCAACAGATTGCTGAGTCCACTGCGGACCGCGCGTTCATCGTCCACAATGACAATACGCTGTGACAGCGCCATGCAGTTATCCTCTGAAACGCCTCATCGTACGGCACGCGAGGACTTAAGGGTGGTCATCGCCATCGGGTGGCGGTGTCCCACTGATTTTTGGCACACACTCATGGCGAAACCACTTCAGCGTCACCGGCTGACGGCGGAACAGACGCGTACCCAGCGGAATCAACTGCTCGCCCACCAGCATGCCAAACAGTCCCACTAAAGCAATAACCGGCGGTGCCGGAGAGTTTACGTTGATCAGGGCATAGATTACCCCGGCAAGCAGCCCCACCGTGAGAGAAATAATGTAGGATTTCAACATGTTCAGCTTACCCGCGAAACAGGTGTAACAAACGGCGCATCGGATTGCTGCAGGGTGGTCGCATGCTCTGCGGGCAAGACTGCGTGCACCAGCGCCCCACCCAGCAACATCCCCAGCAACCCCACCAGCGCAATCGCGGGCGGAGCCGGTGAACGCACCTTTAGCAGGCCGTAAAGCAGGCCAATCAATACCCCTGCAGCCAGAGAAAGTAGTAAAGGATTCATAACCGGACTCCTGTTATGCCTGCTGACCGACAGACGTAAGCCGATCAGCAGGACGCCTCTTAGCGGACCGGTGCGTGAACCGGTGCCAGAGTACGATGTTCACTTTTCTGACGTGACGGCGCTTTGTGTACCATGGTGTAGGCATAATCCACACCAATGCCATAGGCACCTGAATGCTCTTTGGCGATGTTCATCACCGCATCGTAAGTGTCACGGTTGGCCCAGTCACGCTGCCACTCCAGCATGACCTGCTGCCAGGTCACCGGCACCACACCCGCCTGAATCATGCGCTGCATCGCGTAGTCGTGCGCTTCTTTGGTGGTGCCGCCTGACGCATCCGCCACCATATAGATCTCGTAATCCCCTTCCAGCATTGCGCACAGTGCAAAGCTGTTGTTACACACTTCCGTCCAGAGACCGGACACCACCACTTTTTTCTTGCCGTTCGCGGCCAGCGCATCACGCACTTTCTGGTCATCCCAGGAGTTCATTGAGCTGCGCTCCAGAATGTCCTGACCCGGAAACACATCCAGCAGTTCAGGATAGGTGTGGCCCGAGAAGCTTTCGGTTTCGACGGTGGTAATGATGGTGGGGATATTGAAGACTTTCGCCGCCTTCGCCAGCGCAACGGTGTTGTTTTTCAGCACCTGGCGGTCAATCGACTGCACGCCAAAGGCCATCTGCGGCTGCTGGTCGATGAAAATAATCTGGCTGTTATGTGGCGTGAGGACTTCAAGCTTAGCGTTGGACATGCGTTCACCCATAGAGGTTATGTAACGGAATTTTCGCCAATTGGCGCGGAGCAAAAGGACGGTCAGTGCAGGTTTAACGTCCTGCTGCTGGCTGTCTGGTCGCAGTGTAGGGCGACGGGCGAAGGCAAACTATTATCTCTGCGTATAACTATACGAAGGTATAGGTATCCCTCTGTATAACTAGACGACGCATTAACCCGCTCACCATAATCCGGCTTATTCGTGCCCTGTTATCTGCGGCACTTCCTGTCCCGCACTACGTCGGACAACCCCGTTGAGGAGGATCTATGGTTACGCTGGGTAAAGCAGAACTGATACTGACCCATGGCAAATTTCATACTGTTGACCGCAGCAATCCGGTGGCAGAAGCGGTTGCGATTCGTGATGGCAAATTCGTTGCGGTAGGCACACTGGCAGAGGCGATGGAGTATCACTGCGACGGCACCAAAGTGATCGATCTTAAAGGTCACACCGCCGTACCGGGCCTGAACGATTCCCACCTGCACCTGATACGTGGTGGTCTGAACTACAACCTTGAGCTGCGCTGGGAAGGGGTGCCGTCGGTTGCCGATGCGCTGCGAATGCTGAAAGAGCAGGCGCTGCGCACGCCGTCACCGCAGTGGGTGCGTGTGGTAGGCGGCTGGACCGAGTTCCAGTTTGCCGAGCGACGGATGCCGACGCTGGATGAGATCAACGAAGCGGCCCCCGACACGCCAGTTTTCGTGCTGCATCTTTATGACCGCGCCCTGCTCAACCGCGCAGCGCTGAAAGTCGTCGGCTACACCAAAGAGACACCGAACCCGCCGGGTGGCGAAATCCAGCGCGACAGCAACGGCAATCCCACCGGCCTGCTGATCGCCCGTCCCAATGCGATGATCCTCTACGCCACCCTGGCCAAAGGACCGAAACTGCCGCTGGAACAGCAGATCAACTCGACCCGTCAGTTTATGCGCGAGCTGAATCGACTGGGTCTGACCAGCGCCATTGATGCGGGCGGCGGCTTCCAGAACTATCCCGAAGATTACGAAGTGATCGCTGAACTGCATCAGAAAAAGCAGATGACGCTGCGTATCGCCTACAACCTCTTCACTCAGCGTCCGGGGCATGAACTGGAAGATTTTGAGAAGTGGACGGATATGCTGACGCCAGGCCAGGGCAGCGACTATTTCCGTCACAACGGCGCAGGCGAAATGCTGGTGTTCTCGGCCGCCGACTTCGAAGATTTTCTGGAGCCACGTCCGGACTTAGCGCCTGGCATGGAGGATGAACTGGAGCGCGTGGTGCGTCATCTGGTGGAACATCGCTGGCCTTTCCGTCTGCATGCAACCTATGACGAGTCGATCAGCCGGATGCTGGATGTCTTTGAGAAGGTCAACCGCGATATCCCGTTTAATGGTCTGCACTGGTTCTTTGACCACGCGGAAACCGTCACTCAGCGCAATATCGATCGTATCAAAGAGCTGGGCGGTGGCATTGCGGTGCAGCATCGCATGGCATTCCAGGGCGAATACTTTGCTGAGCGCTACGGTATTGAAGCCACCCGCCATACTCCACCGGTTCAGAAAATGCTGGAAACCGGCGTCCCGGTCGGACTCGGCACAGATGCAACCCGCGTCGCCAGTTATAACCCCTGGACCGCACTCTACTGGCTGGTTTCCGGTCGCACCGTGGGTGGCATGCAGATGTATGACGTCAATGCCCGCCTTGACCGTGAAACGGCTCTGATGCTCTGGACGCAGGGCAGCGCCTGGTTCTCCAGCGAACAAAATAAAAAAGGTCGGATTCAGGTAGGTCTTCTGGCGGATCTGGCCGTGCTGAGCAAAGATTTCTTCAGCGTGCCGGAAGAGGAAATTAAAGGCATTGAGTCAGTGCTGACGGTGGTGGATGGCAATATTGTCTATGCCGCCGGATCGTTCAGCGCGGATGCGCCGCCCGCTATTCCGGTTCTGCCAGAGTGGTCACCGGTGGTGAATGTGCCAGGTCACTATCGCAGCGCCCCGCCGGTTGCGCAGAGCCGTGCGGGTATGATGCCCGCCGTGCACCACTGCAGCGGCCCCTGCGGTGTTCATCGCCACTCGCATGAGATCGCCCGTGGTTCCAGCGTTCCGGTTGCCGAAGATAACGCCTTCTGGGGCGCGCTCGGCTGCAGCTGCTTCGCGTTTTAATCATGAATAACGCTATCACTCAATCGCCCCGCATCAACGCGGGGCTGTTCTTCCTGCGCCTGACCGGCAGCCTGCTGCTGTTACAGGTGCATGGACTGCCGAAAATTCTGCATTTCAGCGAAGAACTGACGCGTATAGAAGACCCGTTTGGTCTGGGACCGATGATGAGCCTGCTGCCAGCGATAGTGGCAGAAGTCATCTGCCCGATCTTTATTATTCTCGGCTGGGGTACCCGGATTGCCTGCCTGCCGATCATCGCGGTGCTGCTGGTCGCGATGCTGGTGGTACACCCTGGCTGGTCACTGGCGGAAGGCCAGTTCGGCTGGCTGCTGCTGATTATCTTTACCACGCTGGCGCTGACCGGGCCTGGCGGCTGGCGAATCGGCGCGGTGAAACATCAGGGGGTTCGTCATGGCGCAGGTTAATGATATCCACCAGCTGGCGCAGGAGCAGCCTGAGGTCCAGGCCACTGGCGAGATTTCGCCGTTACAGCCGCTACGCAGGCCGGTGTTCCGCATGCTGTGGATCGCCACCGTCGTCTCCAATATCGGTTCATGGATGAACGATGTGGGTGTGAACTGGAGCATGCTGACGCTGAGTGCCGATCCGCTGGCCGTGGCGCTGGTGCAGGCGGCCAGCAGCCTGCCGATGTTCCTGTTCGCGCTGCCATCAGGCGTGATGGCGGATATCGTTGACCGCCGCAAATATCTGCTGTTTTCCCAGCTATGGACCTTTATCGCCGCCTGTGGACTGACGGTGCTCGCCTGGACCGGCCATGTCACTCCCGAGGTGCTGCTGGTGGCAGCCTTCTTGCTGAGCGCCGGTGCCGCCATGAGTTCACCGCCCTTTCAGGCGGTGGTGCCGGATCTGGTGTCGAAACCGGAGCTGGGCGCGGCCATTGCCCTTAACTCACTCGGTATTAATATCAGTCGTGCCATCGGCCCGGCGCTGGGTGGCCTGATCCTCTCGTTCACGGGTCCCTGGATGGTCTTCCTGCTCAATGCGCTATCAGTGCTGGGCGTCACCTGGGTGCTCTGGCGCTGGAAGGCGGAGCCGAGCGTGCAGCGCCTCCCGCCTGAGCACTTCTTTCCGGCGGTGCGTGCCGGACTGCGCTACGTTCACGCGGCACCGGTGTTGCGTAATGTGCTGGTGCGAACCTTTGCCTTCTTCCTGTTTGGCAGCGCGGGCTGGGCATTACTGCCGCTGGTGGCGCGTAGTGAACTCGGCCTTGGCCCTGGCGGCTACGGCATCATGCTGGCCTGTATCGGTGTTGGCGCGATTACCGGCGCGGTGCTGCTGCCGCGCCTGCGTCGTCACCTTAGCTCCGATCGCCTGATGGTACTCGCCAGTCTTGTTTTCGCCCTGACCATGCTGGCGCTGGCTTTTGTACGCCACTTCTGGCTACTGAATGCGTTTGAATTTTTTACCGGATTTGCCTGGATTGCCGTGCTCTCGACGCTGAATCTCGGCGCACAGCGCAGCGCCGCGAAATGGGTAAAAGCCCGCGCGCTGGCGGTCTATCTGACGGTGTTCTTCGGCTCCATGACCGCTGGCAGCGCACTCTGGGGCCAGCTCGCCTCGCACTTCAGCATTCCGCTGTCGCTCTGCATCGCCGCACTGGGCATGGTGCTGGCCAGCAGCACCGTCTGGCGCTGGCGGCTCGACCAGGATCCCGATCTCAATCTCGATATGATTGGTGATGGCGTTAACGCGCCCGCACTGGATATTCGTCACGAACGCGGCCCGGTGATGGTGAATTACGAATACCGGATTACTATTGATGATGCACATGCCTTTACCGTCTGCATGCAGGATATGCGTCGGGTCAGGCGTCGCGGTGGCGCCATCAACTGGTCACTGTATGAAGATATTCTGCAGCCCGGCATTTTCGTTGAGACGTTTGTCGTCGGCTCCTGGGTTGAGCATCTGCGTCAGAAAGAGCGCTACACCATCAACGACAAAAAGATAGAGCGACGAGTTTTCGCTTTTCATCAGGGTGAACATTCACCCGAGGTTCGCTATCTGGTGGCGCCAGCGTGACTGGCACACCATCTTTTCATCCATCACGTCATACAGAGGGCAATACCATGAGCACCTTTAAAACGACCGACGGCACACAGATCTACTTTAAAGACTGGGGCACCGGTAAGCCGGTTCTGTTCAGCCACGGCTGGCCGCTGGATGCCGATATGTGGGACAGCCAGATGAACTTCCTGGCGGAGCACGGTTATCGGGTTATCGCCTTTGATCGTCGTGGATTTGGTCGTTCTGATCAGCCCTGGACCGGTAATAACTACGATACCTTTGCTTCTGACATCAACGATTTAATCACCCATCTCGACCTGCAGAACGTGACGCTGGTGGGTTTCTCAATGGGTGGCGGCGACGTCACGCGCTATATCGGCAGCTATGGCAGCGATCGCGTCGCGGCACTGGTGCTGCTGGGTGCCGTCACGCCAATCTTTGGCAAAACGGCAGACTACCCGCAGGGTGTCGATATGTCGGTGTTTGAAGGGATTCGTGATGGTCTGCTTAAGGATCGCGCGCAGTTTATCAAAGAGTTCGCTACGCCGTTTTATGGTACCAATGCCGGACAGACCGTTTCTGATGGCGTCATGACGCAGACGCTGAACATCGCGCTGCTCGCTTCGCTGAAGAGCACCGTTGATTGCGTCACCGCTTTTGCTGAGACCGATTTCCGTGCTGACGTAGCGAAAGTGAATGTGCCGACGCTGGTGATTCATGGCAGCAACGACCAGATCGTTCCGTTTGAATCCACCGGCAAAGTGGCAGCGGAGATGATTGAAGGTGCTGAACTCAAGGTTTATGACAATGCGCCGCACGGTTTTGCGGTGACGCATCAGGATCAACTGAATCAGGATCTGCTGGCGTTTCTTAACGCGCAGTGATGCAAAAAAACTGCGCGGTGGAAGCCGCGCAGTTTTCATTTTAACGGGTTGGATGATTCACTTCGTTGGGACGCAGATCGAATAACAACACCTCCGCTCCTTCACCGTGACTGAACGACAGCGTTTTCTCATTGCGAACCCGCGCACCGTCTCCGGCATTAAATTGCAGGCCATTTACCCTGACACTGCCGCGCGCCACATGAATATACGCATAGCGGTCGTCCGGCAGAGTGATTGTCTGCTGCTCATCTCCCTGGAACAGTCCCGCATAGATGCGAATATCCTGGCGCACCCGCAATGCCCCGTTTTCACCTTCCGGCGAAATAATCAGTCGCAGATTACCGCGTTTATCCGCTTCGCTAACGGAGACCTGCTGGTAGCCTGGCGGACTATTTTTCTCTGCCGGCACCACCCAGATTTGCAGAAAGTGAACACCCTCGGTACCCGAGTGGTTGAACTCACTGTGAGTCACACCGCTACCGGCACTCATCAGCTGCACATCCCCGGGAACAATCACAGAGCCGGTGCCCATGGAGTCTTTATGCTCCAGCGCGCCCTCCAGCACATAGGAGATAATCTCCATGTTGCTGTGAGGATGGGCGCCAAAACCGCGACCTTTGGCTACCCTGTCATCGTTGATCACCAGCAGATCTGAGAAGCCCGCCTGCTTTGGATCCCAGTAATTTGCAAAAGAGAAGGTGTGACGTGAATTCAGCCAGCCGTGATCGCCCACGCCGCGTTGCTCTGACAATCTTTGCTCAATCATATTCTGCCCCTTCGTTGATTCGGGAAGTGCGAATGCCCTTCGATGGAAACAGCATATAAGTAAACCAGGTAGTCACACAATGGCGTGAACTGGCAATGACTGTCGCGTTTTAGTAGACAATAAAGACGAGGTTATGGCGGGGCCAGGTTTTGCGGATTAATCCTTCAGCTACTGGCTCGCACCACCAGCTCACCCTGCATGATCACACATTGTGGCGGAGAGTCGGGCCGGATGATTTTTTGCAGCACCAGCTCACAGGCGCGACGGCCAATCTCCCTGGAGGGCTGACCCAGAGTCGTCAGCGGCGGCGATACCATGTCGGCCAGTTCGCTGCCGTCAAAACCCACCACGGCAATATCCTTAGGTATCCGCAGACCCGCCTGCTGTATCGCCGCCATGGCACCCGCTGCCAGCGTATCGGAAACCGCAAACACGGCGTCCGGTCGTGTCTCGCCCGCCAGCAGCTGATTCATCGCGGCTTTACCGGCGCTGAAGCTTAACTCACTGGCGTAAGCGATGGCCTGCCATGCCAGTTGTTGCTCTTTGAGTTGATGTGCGTAGCCCTGCTGACGCAGGCGGGCATATCGGTAGCGGAGGTCGTGATTGATCAGCGCAATGCGCTGACGTCCCTGTCCGGCCAGATAGTGCACCACTGACTGCGCAGCGACGTCATCATCAATCCCGACGCAGGAGATCTGGCCATTATCATCATGTTCGGCGCACTGAACCCAGGGTGCCGTGCCTATCAGCTGGCTCAGCTCCGGCAGCTTGCTGAATGCATCCATGGTGATAATGCCATCCACCATCTTGCCGGAGAGCAGTTGCAGGCTGGATCGCGAACGGGCAATATCGGCGCCCGAGTTACACAACAGGATGCGATAGCCATTTCTCTCCGCCTGCTCCTCAATGCCTTTGACCACCTCTGCGCAGAATGGGTTAGAGATATCGGAAACCAGAACCAGAATCATCGAGCTGCGCGCCGTACGCAGCTGGCGCGCCAGCAGGTTAGGCTGATAGTTGCTCTCTTCGATTGCCTCAAGGACTTTCTGCCGGTTAGCCGGTTTTACGCTGTCGCTGTTATTCAACACACGGGAAACGGTGGCAACCGAAACACCCGCCATCCGGGCGATTTTCTGAATAGACATAGCGATCCCTCTGTTTTAAAACTCACCCACAGAAAACCTTTGAATCCATGCCGCCTCAGACGTCGCGATCCAGACCCAGCTGATGGCGCACCGAAGGGGCGTTCTCTGCTAAAGCAAAATCATCAAAAGCGCGGTCAGCCACCGGGATAATATGCCGGCGGATAAATTCCGCCCCTTCACGCGCCCCGGTCTCGCCATCCTTCAGACAGCACTCCCACTCCAGCACCGCCCAGCCGTCATAGTCGTATTGGGCCAGTTTGCTAAAAATGCGGCTGAAGTCGATCTGGCCATCGCCCGGCGAGCGGAAGCGTCCGGCGCGCGCCAGCCACGGCTGATATCCGCCATATACTCCGCTGCGTCCATTTAACTGGTACTCCGCATCCTTAACGTGAAAGGCTTTGATACGCGGATGATAGAGGTCGATGAACTGCAGATAGTCGATGTGTTGCAGAAGAAGATGGCTGGGATCGAACAGGATATTGCAGCGCGGGTGGTGATTCACCTCTGACAAAAAGCGCTCAAACGTGACACCGTCATGCAGGTCTTCGCCGGGATGTATTTCATAGCAGAGATCCACACCGTGATGGTCAAAGCTGTCCAGCACCGGCAGCCAGCGGCGCGCCAGCTCAGCAAACGCCTCATTAAACAAGGCTTCATGGTGTGGCGGCCAGGGATAGAACCAGGGCCAGGCGAGCGAGCCGGAAAAGGTGGCATGTGCGCGCAGGCCGAGTTTTTCAGAAGCAGCAGCCGCACGCTTTAGCGTAGCGATGGCCCAGTCGGTGCGCCGGGCGGGATCGCCTCGCAGCGCGGCAGGCGCAAAATTATCAAAAGCGAGATCGTATGCGGGGTTCACGGCAACCAGTTGCCCTTCCAGATGCGTTGAAAGCTCACTGATCTCCAGCCCGAAACCGGCCAGTGTTCCCCGCACCTCGTCGCAGTAAGTCTGGCTGATCGCTGCCTGCTCAAGGTCGAAAATAGCGGGCTGGTGGCAGGGGATCTGCAGTGCCCGGTATCCCAGCCCG
Source organism: Pantoea sp. RG18 (assembly GCF_025910075.1). Taxonomy (NCBI): domain Bacteria; kingdom Pseudomonadati; phylum Pseudomonadota; class Gammaproteobacteria; order Enterobacterales; family Erwiniaceae; genus Pantoea; species Pantoea sp. RG18. The sequence goes on along the minus strand of NZ_JAPCIL010000019.1, from coordinate 7,300 downwards.
GCGGCCCACTCCGCCAGCCCCGCCAGTGAGTTAAAAGGCGGCTGGGTGGTAATGAATTGAGACAGGAAGATGCCGGGTCCCTTAACTGTTTTCATCTGTGACTCCTGATTTCAGTTACCGCTTAATCACGGTATTTGAATGAGAAGAAGAAAATAATCGCAATCACCGCAGCTGCCACGGAAGGGATCCACCAGAATATTGCCCAGTTCTCTGGGCTGGCGTTACCCGCCACCAGCTGATTGTAGAGCGCACCGGAGATTTGCGATCCCAGCAGCATGCCGATGCCGTAGGTGAACATCACCACCATGCTCTGCGCCTGCCCCTTGACCTTTTCACCGGCGATCCGATCGGTGTAGATGAATCCCACCACAAAGAAGAAGTCATAGCAGACGCCATGCAGCAGAATGCCAAGGTAAATCAGCGTGCGCGTCTCATCACTCATGCCCAGCGCGAAAAGTGCATAGCGGACAAACCACGCTGTCATCCCAATCAGCAGCATGACTTTCACGCCAAGACGGCGAAACAGCAGTGGAATAATCAGCATGAAAACAATTTCAGACATCTGACCCAGTGACATCAGGGTGCTCACTTCCCGGATACCGGCATCCGCCAGCCAGGAGGCGGTAAAGGCGTAGTAGGTGCCGAGCGGAATAGAGATCAGGGTGGCACATACAGCGAAGACCAGGAAATGACGCAGTCGCAGCAGTGCGAAGGCATCGGCGCAGAAGAGATCGCGGACTTTTAAAGGCAATCCTTTGGCTGGTGCCGGCGTATTTGGCAGCGTCAGGCTGTAGATCGCCAGCAGTACCGAACAGAGCGCCGCCAGCTGGAACACTGCCACGCTGTCAGCAATGCCCGTTACGCCGATAAAGATCCCCGCCACGATCCAGCCGATGGTGCCGAAGACTCTGACGATGGGAAAGCTTTTCTCGCTGCTGGCGAGGCTGTGAAAGGCGATGTTATTTGAGAGCGCCAGGGTCGGCATAAAGCAGAGCGTATAGCCAAATAACAGTGCGATCAGCTGCGCCCCATTCTCCGCGATTAGCGCCTGGGGCACGAACCAGAGAATCGCTGCGCCCGCCAGGTTCATCACCGCCATTACTTTCTGTGAGGGAAAAAAGCGATCCACCAGCATGCCGAGCACAAACGGCGAGAGAATTGAGGCGATGGGGCCGGCCGAAAACGCATCCCCAATCAGCAACGGCATGTTGTGACGGGTCATTACCAGCCCCAGCGTCACCGACCAGCTGCCCCAGATAAAGAACTGCATAAACATCATCAGAGAGAGGCGCGGCACCAGCAGCTTATGCTGCATCTGCTGGCCTGCTCTCTCCTGCACTGTTGCAATCATGGGAACCTCACGAATAAGTAATCGATTACATTCTGATTGCTCACAACGTAAACGAATGCAGCCGACTGTTCCTTCGCCGCGATCACAAATTATTAACTCTGCGTTATCACTCTGTAAATAACAAGGCGATGCCGGGCGGGCCGATCAGCGACTGGCATTAACTACCCGCGCTTTACGGAAGCGGTAACGCTCATACAGCACCGAGTAAAGGCCGCCTGCCACCACCAGAATCGCACCCATCACCGTGGTGGAGGTTGGCAGATTGCCGAGCAGCAGATAACCCACCGCCACTGACCAGATTAAGGTGGTGTAGTCGAACGGGGCCAGCAAGGACGCTTCAGCATAGCGCAGGCTCAGAGTCATCAGAATCTGAGTAATACCGCCCAGCAGCCCACATCCCACCAGTAACGCCAGCTGATTGCCATGCGGCACTTTCCAGCCGCCTGGCAGCGTGACCAGCGACGTTAAGGCCGTGGTGATAGCGAACCAGAAAGCGATGGCGCCCGGCTTCTCTTTGCCGTTAAGAAAGCGGATCTGCACCAGCGCACAGGCGGTACAGAAGGCCGCCATCAACGCCAGCAGAATACCCGCCGATGCAGAAAGGGAAAATGTTGCCTGACGTGTCAGTGTGAGATGCCCGGAGAACATCACCAGAATGCCACTGAAACCGGTAAAGACCGCGACCCAGCGATGGTGACGCACTTTTTCGCGCAGAAATAGCGCCGCCAGCAGCACGGTAAACAGCGGCGCGGCATAGTTGATAGCCGTGGCGTCGGTCAGAGAAATGTAGAGCAGCGACAGATAACTGAAATAGAGTCCACCGGTTCCGGCCAGCCCGCGCACAAAATGCCCCCGGATATTGCGGGTGCGAATGCCGTCCAGCACGCTGCCCTGCAAGCGCAGCCAGATTAACAGCGGCACCAGTGCCAGCAGCGAGCGAAAAAATATTACTTCGCCGACCGGTATCGCCCCATCGAGTTCTTTTACACAGGCCAGCATCAGCGTGCTACTTAATGCAGCGGTGATCTTCATCGCTATGCCAGCGGAAGCGTTCATACGATTTTTGTTCTCTCAAAAGGGAAAATAAGCAGGGGAATCAGCACACTCTTATCCATATTGTCATAATGTCGTACACCAATCTGCCGCGATTACTCTGCAGACGGCATTTTATCTTTTTTTGCCGCAGCATCACGGCATGAAGAGGCATGTAGTCCCGTTTCCCGGCTGGTACACTCTGCCTTCTGCCCTGCTTTATGGGCCTCTTCTCTTAAGGAACGGGAGTCACCGATGTCCACGCTGCGTTTACTGTTATCTGAATCCAACGATCCCTGGTTTAACCTGGCGGTAGAAGAGTGTATTTTCCGCCAGATGCCGGCCACCCAGCGGGTGCTGTTTTTGTGGCGTAATGCGGAAACGGTGGTGATCGGGCGGGCACAGAATCCGTGGAAAGAGTGCAACACCCGACGTATGGCGGAAGATGGCATCCGGCTGGCACGTCGCAGCAGCGGCGGTGGCGCGGTATTTCACGATCTCGGCAATTGCTGTTTTACCTTTATGGCCGGCAAGCCGGAGTATGATAAAAGCGTCTCGACTGAGATCATTCTGCGCGCACTGACTTCGCTAGGCGTACCCGCGGAGGCTTCTGGCCGTAATGACTTAGTGGTGAACACCGCTGACGGGCTGCGCAAAATATCCGGTTCAGCCTACCGTGAAACGCCGGATCGCGGTTTCCATCACGGCACTATTCTGATGGATGCCGACCTCTCTCGCCTGGCGGATTACCTTAATCCGGATGTGAAGAAATTGCAGGCGAAAGGGATAACCTCAGTGCGCGCCAGAGTGACCAATCTGGCGGAATTAACGCCGGGTATCAGCTATCAGGCGATCTGCTCTGCGGTGACGGACGCATTTTTCAACTATTACGGTGAGCGCTGTGAGCCAGAGAGGATCTCTCCCGACGCCCTGCCCGATCTGCCGGGTTTCAGAGAGCAGTTCGCAAAGCAGAGTAGCTGGGAGTGGAATTTCGGTCAGGCACCCGATTTTTCGCATCTGCTGGACCAGCGTTTTGTCTGGGGCGGTGTGGAGATTCATTTCGATGTAGAACGCGGCGTGATCAGCCGCTGTCAGATCTTCAGCGACAGCCTTAACCCTGCGCCGCTGGAAGCGCTTGCGCAGCGGTTGCAGGGTGTGACCTATCGGCCCGATGCCCTTGAACCGGTGCTGAATCAGCTTATTGCGGATTTTCCGGAGCAACGCGCGGAGCTGACAGAATTGCAGCAGTGGCTGGTCGCCAGCGTGCGCTGAACATTTTTTTACTGGCCTGCGCCGATATCTGGCGCGGGCAAAAAACATCGCGTAAGCATCAGGCAAATCATAAACGCAAAAAACCCGCACAAGGCGGGTTTTAATTAATTATCAATATCAGGCTTATCTGCTGAGGCTATTGCCATCACGCGTTGATAAGCACTATTGATAATTAAGGCTTACATAGGGACAACGTTTGCCGCTGAAGGACCTTTAGCGCCGTTTTCAATAGTGAATTCGACCTGCTGACCTTCGTCCAGAGTTTTATAATCGTTGCTCTGAATTGCAGAGAAATGTACGAATACATCTTTGCTGCCATCCTGAGGAGAGATAAAACCGAAACCTTTACCAGCGTCAAACCATTTTACTAAACCAGTCATTTTATTAGACATCGATAATTCCTTAATTTATGAGCCACAAAGTGGCGAAGATGGCCTGTCTTTCAGAAGGTAACTTACCAGGCTTTTAGGAGGAGACTCATGAATAAGGGTATCTTGTGATATCGCTTGCACTGAGGACTGCTTTACTAAAACTGCTTTGATAAGGTCTGTGTTCCAAACCGATGACGCTATTAAGCCACGCCTCGCCGACATTAGCAAACATTATTTTAATTTACTTTTAACATCCAGACGTCCGGAGCGCCCTTGTTGATTTTCCGAGCATTTTGAAATATCAGGGCTGACAGAATGATAATTTTCGCTGAACGGTCAGAGAGTCAATAATAGTGCGGTTAATCATTGCTGAAAAATTATACGGTGGCCATGTAGCGATAAAGCGCAGCGTAAACAGTATCGCTGCGCCCTGCTTTATAGAACTCAGGCCAGTTGAGTCTGCTGACGGGCAGCATGTCGCGCCGTGAGCACAAACACCATCAGACCGGCCACGCCCAGCGCAACACCCACCCACGCTGTTGAGATCCAGCCATAGCCCAGCGACACCGTCAGGCCCCCAAGATACGCGCCCATCGCATTGGCAATGTTCAGCGCCGAGTGATTCATCGCAGCCGCCAGGGTTTGCGACTCATTGGCGACATCCATCAGGCGAATCTGCAATGACGGCAGCAACACTGAGCAGGTGCCGATCAGGAATGTGGCCAGCAGGCCGGTTGCCACATGCTGAACCAGCACCGGGAAGGCCAGCATCACCAGCACGTTCCATAACAGCGTCCAGCCAATAATATTCAGCACCGGACCATCAGCCAGACGGCCACCCACCAGATTACCGATGATCATTCCCAGCCCAAACGCCACCATCGCCCAGGGGATCAGCGAGGGGGAGATGCCAGCAATGTTAATCAGCGTCGGCGCGATATAACTGAAGATGGCGAACATCCCGCCAAATCCTACCGCCCCCACCAGCAGGGTCAGCAGCACCTGCGCGTTTTTCAGCGCGCCCAGTTCCCGCAGCGGATGCGCATCCACATCGCCAGGCGTGTAAGGAACATAGCGGCCAATCAGCAGGCAGGTCAGCAGTCCAATTGCGCCCACAAAGGTGAACACCACGTGCCAGCTAAATAACTGCCCTATCCAGGAGCCCAGCGGCACACCAATCAGGGTCGCCACCGTCAGTCCCAGCATCAGTGACGCCAGCGCGCGGCCACGACGTTCAATCGGCACCAGCGAGGCGGCTACCAGCGATGCCACACCAAAGTAGGCGCCGTGAGGCAGCCCGGTCAGAAAACGCGCCACGAGCAGGCCGTGATAGCTGTCGGCCATCGCGCTGGCAACATTACCGATGCTGAACAGCGCCATCAGGATCAGCAGCAGCGATTTACGTGCCATTCGCGCCGCCAGCACCGCAATAAACGGCGCACCGACCACCACGCCCATCGCGTAACTGGCAATGGCGTTGCCCGCCTGCGGCTCGGTAATCGCAAGGGAGCGTGAAACATCTGGCAGCAGGCCCATCATGATGAACTCACCGGTACCGATGCCAAAGCCGCCCAGCGCGAGGGCCAGTAATGCCCAGCGGACAAAACCGGCATCGTCGGTTTTATGATTTTTTCTTAACAAAATTGATTCCCAATGGCCAGAACTGAAAAACTGAAGTGAGGCGGAGAGAGAAAGCAGAGCGTGTTCCCGTCCGGTTGAAGCGGGCAGACTATAAAAAGTCAGGCTGCGCTTAGCAACCCATTTATGTGATCTGGCGCACAGTGAAGGCTGCGGTAACATGGGTCTTTATCCGTGCAACTCTGGCGCATAGCGACCTGTTTAAGATCACAATCCGGAAAGCTACGCAGGCCTGAGTCGTGAATCTCTGTTTAACTGACCTCTCAGCGCTTCTTTTGCATAACAGGATCAGCAGATGACGACCAGAGTTATCCTTCTTACCGGTGCCAGCGGGCGCATCGGGCGCACTTTCTTTGCGGCCAGCCAGAACAACTACCGTTTTATCCTGACCGATTTACGTGAGCCGGATTACACGATACCCGCACCCCATCGTTTTATTGTGGCGGATCTGTCACAACCTTGTGCGGCGGAGAAATTACTGGCTGAAGAGCCTGTCGATACCGTCATCCACCTCGCCGGTATCCCGGATACGCAGGCCAGTTTCGACGATCTGCTGCCCGCCAATATTCTCTCTACGACCTGGATACTCAAGGCAGCAGCTGAGCACCGCTGTCGTCGTCTGGTCTTTGCCAGCAGTGCGCAGACCATTGAGGGCTACCCGGCGGATGTCCAGATACATCCCGGCATGGCCGTCTCTCCCGCGAATCTGTATGGCGTCACCAAATGTTATGGTGAAGCACTTTGCGCCTTCTATGCCAGCCAGCACGGGTTGAGCTGTGTGGCGCTGAGAATCGGGGCGTTTGAACCTGCACTGGATAACAGCCTGCATAATGCACGGGATTACAGCGCATGGCTGAGTCCGGAAGATGCCGTCAGATTGCTGACTGGCGCCGTCGAGGCAGAGAAGATCACCTTCTTTATTGGCTACGGCATTTCCGATAACCGCTTTAAGCGCTTTGATCTGACACAGACGCGAGAAGTGCTGGGCTATACGCCATCTGATAACGCATTCAGAGCATTTGCGCCAGGTGAGCTGGATTATTAGCCCCTCCCCTGAGCCGTGATCGCTTTCGGTCCCGAGTCGGCTCGTTATTCTTCATCTCCGTGCCGCCGGCTGGTCCGGCGGCTGCTTCAGCCCTCAACTGAGACAACGCCGAAAAGAAGGCAGCGGCTGAATCGGCCAAATCAGTGTGTGCCGGTATTCACCCGGCGACCTATGTCTTTCAGCTGGGAATATTTTTCCAGCAGCTGTGGACCGTCATCCAGGCTTATGGCAAACATCCACATATAGGTCATCACCGAATAGATGTGACCCACATTGGTCCCGCCACGGTTCGACATTACCGCAATGGTGACAGCAAATAGCAGTGCCGCCACGCTACCGATGGCCAGATAACCCCAGGCTTCCCGATCGGAGAGACGGAGCACACCGCTCCGGCGCATATTATCCGGCAGATTTCATCTGTCGGTGTCACCATCTGCCGTAGGGATAGGTTTTCTCTTTGATAAAATCCTTTATGTCCTGATCATAACCATCCGGAATGCTGTAGTTAAAGTCAATGCGCGAAGGCACGTCTTTGCAGGCATCCAGTTTATCCCCGGACAGCGTGGTGATTTTTACCGGTTTGACTGGCAT
>NZ_JAPCIL010000018.1:0-788 GCF_025910075.1 Pantoea sp. RG18 | reverse complement strand
ATACATACCCGGATACGGTGCCCGTCAGGATCAAGCGCAACGAACGTCTTGCCAAAAACAGCATGTTTGGGCTCCTGTTCTATCTGCACACCGCTCTCTGACCATTGCTGATAAAGCACATCAACCTCTTGAATATCTTTCACCATAAAACTCAATTCAGTTCGGCTACCTACACCGCAGGATATAAAGTCACTCGCTGTCGTTGACCATAGTCCAAGGTTCAGGCCGTTATTAAAGGAAAAAGCCACCCACGTCGGAAGCATCACGTCTGGTTCTGTATTGAATAGCTTCTGGTAAAAACCACTGCTGACAATCGGATTATCAACATAAAGAATGATCAGGTTAGGTATCATGAGTCTCTCACGCCAAAAAGAATGAGACATCACTATTGCAGGGAGCATTGACAGAACATGTCAGCATCAGGACCGAAACGAGCAGAACGCCTTCTCAATCTTCTGCAGATTTTTTATCAGCATCGCTATCCGATAAGCGGCCACAGGCTGGCTGAAGAACTTTCAATCAGTCTTCGTACACTTTACCGTGATATTGGCGCACTACGCGATCAGGGTGCCGACATTCAGGGTGAGGCTGGCACAGGATATATCCTTTCCCGGAGCCATCATTTACCGCCGGTGATGTTTACCCCCGAACAGCTCGATGCACTGGCGCTCGGTTTACGCTGGGTAGCCACATATGGTGATAAGGGCATTGCTAAAGCGGCTTCAGAGGTAACGGGGAAAGTCCGCCACGGTCTTCCGCCACAGTTACAGACACTGTTTGATGACTCG
>NZ_JAPCIL010000017.1:0-202034 GCF_025910075.1 Pantoea sp. RG18 | reverse complement strand
TTATCAGCAAGGGGAAAAATGTTTTCAGCTTCATACCTTCTTTCCGTCCATGCTGTAGACGGAACGTTTCCACTGCTCATCCGGCCGGTTGATAAAGCCAATCAGCTCTGAGGGGGAGGCGCCACCGTGAATCAGACCGTCCGTATTGACCACGATGGCATTCCAGTTGGCCGAACAGTGAATATACTTCTCCGCAATCACGTCCAGCTCATCCTGACTGAACGCCTGTGGCGTCTGACCGCTGCGTGCTGCCTTACCCATCACCAGCGCTTTGTCACACAGGGGAGACAGTTCATCAGAAAGAGTCATGTTCGGATTAGCCGGGTCGACAGAGTCAAACACCACCCCGGCTTCCCGTGCGGCCTCAAGCATCACCCGCAACGCCACGCGTGACCAGTCGTTTCTGACGGTCCTTCCGCGCATGGTCAGCGCCGCAAAGCTGCGCTTCTGCATCTGGCCGTACCGGTCCGGGGGGAGCCGGGCGTCATGCCAGGTTTCTGCCGATATTTCATTTGTCCGCAGCAGCGGGGCCAGACAGGGCGATTTATCCAGGGTCTGCAACTGTGCTACTGCCTGCCGGTAAGCCTGCGTCTTCTCACCGGGCTGGCTGTACGGCACCGTCTCCGTTGCCGGGCGGGTCAGGAAAAGGTCTTCTCGTGTGACCGGCAGATAACCGCCGCCGATATCGGAATGCACGCCGGGCAGCGCCAATTCCGGCCAGGCCGGTTTGACGCTGTTCAGCGCAAAGTTAAAGCGGCACTCGTTCGCGGCGGTGATGTGAAAGACCTTCTCCGCCACACCGGGACGCAGGGTGAGTTTCACGTTCCCGGTATCCGCACTGTGCGGGTTCAGGCCATTAACCGGCGTACCTATCGCAGCAACGGTATCAAAGATGCCGATGAAGCGGGTCTTTCCTGAAGGAGAACCATTGAAAGTGATGCCCGTCATGGCCTGGCGGATGGCGCTGATAATGGCCGGGTCTTCTGACTGGATGCGGTTGGCAAAATGACGGGCTGCGGCTGCTCCGCGACTAAAGCCAAAGATGTCAAACTGAAGACAATTTATAACAATCTCACAGCCTGATTTGCTTCGTATATCCTCTGCAGCGTCTGAAATAGCTTTCACTAACTGAGATACGGCGTGGTTGGTTTTAGCAGCAACCCCTGTGTCGGATATACCAAATCCCTGGCCCAGCTTGTTGTCGGGTTTACCGGCTTCGGTACCAATACCATCAATGTAGATGCCTACCTGAACATCTGAATCTTTACCGGATATGGTTTGTTTATACAGTGTGCTCAGCCAGTGAATATTGGTGTAGTACCCGGTATAGCTGGTTGCGCCTGTACCCGACACGCCAAAATTTTCACGGGCGCATTTTGCCAGAATGGACTCGGCTTCCGGATCGTTCAGGTTGTAATGACCTGCGGTATAGGCCTTCAGCATGTTCTGCGTGTTAACGGCATTGTTGCCGGTACCGTCGAAGAACACGCCTATCGTCAGCGTGATCTCCCGTTTCTTTTTCTTTGCCGCCTGAGCATGTTGTTCCGGCTCCGGAGCGACTACCGGTGCCATCCGGGCTTTTGCCGCCGAAAGCTGCGGTATCGTACCAGGGGCAATCAGAAAATTGGTTCCCTGCGGGCATCCGCAACGGATCTCTGAGCCATCCACCGCCACAGCGGCGCTGTTTGAGTGCCGGTGATCGCCACTCACAATGATCCCTACTTCCCCGCACTTTGGGCAGGGGGTGGTTTTGTCACCGATATAGAGTTTCAGCAACCCCATGACTGACATACCGGGGCGGGTCGCGATACACTGCGCCCCTGTGGAAGTCTTATCCCCGTGCAGACCGACGTTTTTACCGTGAATGATACAGCCTCTTCGGGTCATCGGCTCAGCCCTCTGCCGGTAAAAAATCAGCATCCATCGGCAGACCTTTCAGCTCATTCAGCGTACATCCCGCCTGCGGGGTGCTGATAATCACATCACCGTTACTCAGCCGGCTGCCGACCAGCGCGATACTTTTACCGCCTTTCTGGAATTTCGCACCGCTGCCGGTGACAATCCGGGCGGTGGTGCCGTCAGGATAAACCACCTCATCACCTTCCAGCGCAACGCTGACCTTCTGTCCGTCCTCAGGCGCTATTTCAGAGCCGTTCCAGGCTGCACATACCACCCCGCCGCGGTGTGTCAGCGCCCCGTCAACCGCGATCCGGTAAATCGCCACCACCGGATGTTCAAGCAGAAATGCCTCCTGCTCTTCAACTGTCTGACGGGCACCTTCAGGCATCCCGGCCTTTTTCTCCGTCGAAAATGGCGGACGCGCCAGTAAGGCAGCTAATTCCGGGGTCAGTACGTTGGTATATTGCTGTTCCATGTCAAATCCCTTTTTTTCCTGTGATAAACGCGTCAGCAAAAGCTATGCGACGGCAGGCATCTCCCATGATGAGATACTGCAGGTTTACACAGGAATGATGGATATAAATTGAGCACAATCAATACAGCACGAGACATTAGTCATTTAAAGAATATAAGCCGGGCTATGTCCCGTCTGATAAAGCTTTAGGGCATTTTCGCTATGTGAACTGGATTATTAACCCGCCCCTGACGCAGCGATGGCTTCTAGTCCGGCAATGGCTGTGTATTCCTCCCATTTGTTGCCGCCGTCCCGTCCGGCGGCTGCTTCGGCTCTCTACAGAGGCAGCATCCTTAACAAAGCAGTGGCTGTTTAATCTGTTCGAAAGTCATTTGCCGAGCGCACCGGATGCAACCTGGCAACTTTATGCTTCATTCTGGCAGATGGCTGCGCATCACGAAGCCTATGCCGCGCTGGCAGAACAGATGACGGCAGCATGGCAGGCGCTGGAGGAAAAGATAATTCGTGACGGTGTCACAGATGGAACGCTGCGTTGTGCCGATATTCCACGCACCGCCCGGCAAATCAGTGCGATGCTTAACGGCTATGCCGATTTGCTGACCATCAATCCGTCGGAGAAAAAGGCAAGTGAGGGGATGGCTGACTTAGCGCAGTTTATTGATCATCTCCTGTCGTAACGTGGATCTGACGCGTTATAAAGGCTTTAACAACGGCAGATTTTAATTAAATGTTAATAAAAGGTTTATTATTTTAATTGGTCTGCGCTTTTAACCCGCTATAAATGCAGCTTCTTCAGTCAAATTGACTTATGCTTTTTCCATCTGAAAAGGCCCCTTTTTGATAGCGTTTTGCCCCGGAAACAGCTATTTACACAGATTATTATCATTGACTTAGTACGCTCCGCGCCGGGTAAGCTGGTGTTTTTACGCCACTTATTAACAACGGACTAGCGAAGCGGCAATAATGTATACGTTCACAAACTCACCAAATGATTGATTCCTATAGCAAAGAATCTGTTATCTGCCGATAAAATTAAACATTGAGTCGGACCTTAAAAACACCTATATTGGCCGCGTTTAAAACACATACCCCCATTTAAATACATTTATTCAACTGCGACGCTACGCCCGTCCCGGTTGTAGGAGAGATATGATGACGGATAAAGTCCGTATTGATAGTTTGAATGCACAGAACTTAAACGCAACCAATGAAACCTATTTAGCCCGTCAGGCTGAATTTGAATCAAACGTTCGAAGTTATCCTCGCAAATTGCCGTTCGCGATTGCGAAAGCACAGGGTGTCTGGATCACAGACGTCGAGAATAATCAGTATCTCGACTGTCTTGCAGGTGCCGGAACGCTGGCATTGGGTCATAACCATCCAGACGTTTTGCAGAGCATTCAAAATGTCATTACCAGCGGCTTGCCGTTACATACTCTTGATTTAACCACGCCGTTAAAAGATGCGTTCTCTGAGTATCTGCTCTCGTTATTACCGGGTCAGGGCAAAGAGTACTGCCTGCAGTTTACCGGCCCGTCGGGCGCGGATGCCGTTGAAGCGGCGCTGAAACTGGCGAAAAAACACACCGGTCGTTCCGGCATCATCAGCTTCTCTGGTGCGTATCACGGCATGACCCACGGCGCGCTGTCTGTTACCGGCAACCTGTCACCGAAAGAAGCCGTCGACGGCTTGATGCCGGAAGTGCAGTTTATGCCTTATCCGCACCTCTACCGCTGCCCGCTCGGCATTGGCGGTGAAGCGGGCGTGAAAGCGCTGACCTACTACTTCGAAAACCTGATCAACGACGTTGAGAGCGGCGTTCGCAAACCGGCAGCCGTCATTCTGGAAGCGGTTCAGGGCGAAGGCGGTGTAAACCCGGCTCCGGCTGAGTGGCTGCAGCGCATTCGTAAAGTGACCAAAGAGCATGGCATTCTGCTGATCATCGACGAAGTGCAGGCGGGTATTGCCCGTACCGGTAAATTCTTCGCCTTTGAGCACGCCGGTATTGAGCCAGACATCATCGTGATGTCAAAAGCGGTCGGCGGCGGTCTGCCACTGGCGGTACTGGGCATTAAGAAAGAGTTCGACGCCTGGTCTCCTGGCCACCACACCGGCACCTTCCGTGGCAACCAGCTCGCAATGGCGACCGGCCTGACTACGCTGAAACTGCTGAAAGATAACAACATCGCTGACAAAGTCGCTGCACAGGGCGAATGGCTGAAAGGCAAACTGGGCGAGCTGCAGCAGCGCTACCCGGTGATCGGCAACGTGCGTGGTCTGGGTCTGATGATCGGCATTGAGCTGGTGAAACCTGACGAAGCCGCTGATCACATGGGCAGCTTCCCGGCAGACGGCGAGCTCTCCGCGCTGGTACAGAAAAAATGTTTTGAGAACGGCCTGATTCTGGAGCGTGGCGGACGTCACGGCAGCGTATTACGTCTGCTGCCGTCCCTGCTGATCACAGATGCAGAACTGGACGTGTTTATGGATAAATTTGAAAACGCCCTGCTGTCAGCTGGCGTGAAACCAGTTTGAGTGGAGTGAATGCAATGTCCCGGTTAAACCCGATTCTGGCGGCCTCAGCACAGAGTACCGAGGCCTACCAGCAGGCGATTGCCCAGAGTAGCGCGGCCGTCGTGAAGTGGCTGGAACAACCTGAGATGTATCAGGGAAAAACCGTCGCAGAGCTGCGCGAGCGCATTAAGCTGGACTTCAATCCTCAGGGCCTGGGTAATCAGGCCGCGATTGAACGCGCCATTGAGTACTTCCTCAAAGACAGCCTGTCGGTTCATCACCCGCAGTGTGTGGCGCATCTGCACTGCCCGAGCCTGGTTATCAGCCAGGCGGCGGAAGTCCTGATTAATGCCACCAACCAGAGTATGGATTCGTGGGACCAGGCACCTTCAGCCACCCTGATTGAGATGAAGCTGATTGAGTGGCTGCGTTCCCAGGTCGGTTATCAGCCCGGCGACGCGGGTGTCTTCACCAGCGGCGGCACCCAGAGCAACCTGATGGGTCTGATGCTGGCGCGTGATGCCTGGTTTGCCCGCCAGGGTCATTCTGTTCAGCAGGATGGTTTAACCGGCGATCTGAAGAAGATTAAAGTCTTCTGTTCAGAGAATGCGCACTTCTCGGTTCAGAAGAACATGGCGCTGCTGGGTCTGGGCTATCAATCCGTGACGCAGGTGAAATGCGATCGCTTTGCCCGCATGGATATGGATGACCTGCGCCACAAACTGGCAGCCTCCAAAGCCAACGGTGAAAACATCCTGGCGATTGTTGCCACGGCGGGTACTACCGATGCCGGTGCGATCGACCCCCTGCGCGAAATCGCGGCGCTGGCGGCCGAAGAGAACATCTGGGTGCACGTCGATGCGGCCTGGGGCGGCGCGCTGCTGCTCTCAGAAAAGTATCGTGACTATCTGGATGGCATTGAGCTGGTCGATTCCATTACCCTGGACTTCCACAAGCAGTTCTTCCAGACCATCAGCTGTGGTGCTTTCCTGCTGAAGGAAGCGCGCCACTATGAGCTGATGCGCTACCAGGCGGCCTATCTGAACTCTGAGTTTGATGAAGCGCAGGGTGTGCCGAATCTGGTATCCAAATCCCTTCAGACCACCCGCCGTTTCGATGCACTGAAACTGTGGATGGGCTTGGAAGCGCTGGGTCAGAAACAGTATGCCGAAATCATCGATCACGGTGTGACGCTGGCACAGCAGGTTGCACAGTACGTTGATGAGCAGCCTGCGCTGGAGCTGGTGATGAAACCGCAGCTGGCCAGCGTGCTGTTCCGCTATCGTCCGGCGCATCTGGCGCACTTCAGCAGTGCGGATATTGCGTTGCTGAATCAGCGTATCGGTGATGCCCTGCTGGAATCGGGCCGCGCCAACGTTGGTGTGACCGAGTTCGATGGCGTGACCTGCCTGAAGATGACCCTGCTGAATCCGACAGTGACGCTGGAAGATATCAAAGTGTTGCTGACATTGGTGGAAACTACGGCACAGCAGCTGGTGTAAATAGTGGCGTCAGGGTCACTATCAGAGGCGCCTCAGGGCGCCTTTTCTTTTTCTGTGTTTATCCCTTTCATTCATCGGTGAGGCCACAGCGCCTGTGCGCTGGTTTGCCGGACACCTCTGCCTCTGACCCTTTTGTGTAGCCCCTATCCGATCTTGTATTGACTCACCCATTCGGCACAAAACTCCAGATACGCGAGTGTGATGGCTGAAGGATGTTTGTGCCGGACATAGACCAGATGTAAGGGCATCGAGTGAGTCGGATAATCAGACAGCAGTCGCACCAGCAGCCCGCTCTCCACATCAGGTTTCACTAAAAAATCAAACAACAGCGATACTCCGGCACCGCTCAGTGCATAGTGGCGCAGGCCCTGCGTGTTGTTGGAGGAAAAAAACGGCTCAAACTTTACCTTCTCGTCTCCGGATACCCACTCAAAGGAACCGCTGTTAAGCCCTTCCCAGCTGGCTATCGGACACGTCGCCAGCGCCGCCAGCGTCTGCGGATGTCCAAAGCGTTCAGCCAGTTCAGGCGTGGCAACAAACCATGCCTCGACATTCATAACCGGTTTCGCAATCACATCCTCGGTATGCAACTCGCCCAGCCTGAGTGCCACGTCAATGCCATCTTCAAACAGATCCACCACTCTTTCTCCTGAGTGGCAAAACACTTTGATATCAGGATAGCGTTGCTGAAACGCATGCAGTAACTCCCACCAGATAGTGAAGTCAGGCGGCACCGATATTCGCAGTTTGCCCGCCAGTTTGTGCGCAGACCTGACCGTTTTGGTGGCCTCTTCCAGCAATTCAAGGCCAGGTCGCGATTGCTCAAAGAACTGTTGTCCTTTATAGGTCGGCCTGACCCCTTTCTTTGATCGCTCCAGCAACTGTACACCCAGTGCCTGCTCCAGCTCGTTCACTTTCCGCACCAGCGTAGAGATGGGGATAGTTGTTCTCTCACTTGCCGCTGAAAAGCTGCCTGCCTGAACGACTGCAATAAAGAGTTTTGTCGCGTTGAGATCCATTATCTTTCCATATCTGGCAAACATGTACCCAATTCTGACCGTTTACTTCTTATTTTCAACTATTAAACTCCCTGTTTTGGCTAAGAGAATAAAAATAAAACGGCCTGTAAAAAAACTCTTATTTTAACGAATAAGTCTGGCTACACCGTATCCGGATAAGGAAAAAGCGATGAAAAACCGTGTGACAGAAATTCTGAATATTCGCTATCCCATTATTCAGGCACCCATGTACTTTCTGACCAATGCAACGTTTGTTGCCGCAGTATCAAACGCAGGCGGATTAGGCATAATTGGCCCCAACGCCGGGCAGGATACATTGCCAGACTCTCGTTTCATGGCGCTGGAGCGCATGCGTGAGCAAATCAGAAAAACCAAACAGCTGACCGATAAACCTTTTGGGGCAACCCTGATCAATGGGCCGGATATGAGTTTCTGGCGGCCCACCGCTGAAATGTTTGTTGAAGAGAAGGTAGAGGTCGTTTTAGTTAATGAAGTGCTTGATGCCGAAATATTCGATTTTCTGAAACAACATCGCATCAAAATCCTTTATCGTGCGCTGACGCCTGACGTAGCGAATTCTCAGCAGGCTGAAAAGCTTGGCGCCGATATCATTGTCGCCACCGGATTTGATGAAGGCGGCACCGTGCCATCACGCATTATCGGAACGTTCAGCATCGTGCCTATGATCGCTGACAGTGTGAAAATTCCGGTGCTGGCGGCAGGCGGCATTGGGGATGTGCGGGGCGTGCGTGCAGCCATGGCGTTAGGTGCAGAAGGCGTCTGGATAGGCAGCCTGTTTTTAACCGCGCAGGAGAACCCGGCGGATGAGAAGGTCAAGCAGCTGATTGTTTCATCGAGCGCAGAAGATCTGCTACTTTTCCGCACCCTGCCCGCTTATTACCGGACATTGCCAACGCCGCTCAGTCCCAGGCTGGCAGAACTTGATGCGCAGGGCGCTGACCGTGAAACGCTGTTCACTGCAATGAATGGCTACCACTCTTTATGGCAGGCGATGCGACTGGGCAATTTTGACAAAGGCGTCGTTTCGACAGGCACCGGCATCTCAATGATCAAATCGGTGCGAACCGTCGCAGCCATCGTCGCCGATCTGGCACAGGATTTCATCACTCAGCCGGAGAAACAGAAATCTGACGACACCGTTCTCAGTCTGTAATCTGTTTAAAATTAGTGATGACTGCCGCCACCCTCGGGATCCGGTAGTCGGATGAGTCCCGACCGGGTCCAGCGCGCTGCCCGCAGTATTCAACTGTGGGCCGTTATTCAGCTTTTCCTCTTCGCAGCCTGAAGCCATACAGGTTCAACCCTTTTCAGTCAAACAGACACAAGATAAATTAACAGCTTTTATTCCCTCATTTAGATTTCGTTTATTTAAGAATTTGCATGACGCCTTTATTTCAGCAGAGTCTGTAAAACCGCATCGCGATCAATAAATAAAGATTTTACTTCAGCCATAATTAATCAACACTTAAGTTAAGTCACTGATAACAGTGAATAACATATTACAGATAAGAATAGTTTAATTTCACAGGAATTAACGCTTATGCTCCTGCGTAAAATAGTTATCATTCTTCTCGGTATGATTATGGCTGCTGTCATCATTATTGCCGACAACCATGCTCATAAAGTTAATTGCCGCGATCAGGTTTTCAGTTTGCCATCATCGCAAAGTGAATGACCTTGTCTGAATCCTTCTCCCCAGCATCCGCTATGGCTTCAGACCTGTTGGCGGTGTTGATGAAGCGTGAAGGCCAGAGACTTTGACCCGGCTGAATCGCTTGCGGGATAAAACCCTGTTACATCGGCCTGAACAGAGCGGCACGTTACGCCAGTGATATTACAGCTGCATTTCTGATAAGCAGGCTTGTTTGTTGCCCTTCCCGGCAGACCTGTCAGTAAAAAAGGCTGCATAACACTTATGCAGCCTGAATTTCCCGCTCAGCTTGCTTGCCGACACTTAGCGCGACGGTGGCTCATCCAGTAGCCGCAGATGATCATCTTTGTTCAGGGTCATCAACGCAACAATACTGACCAGCGCAGTCGCCATCACATACCAGGCGGGGATATCGGGATTACCGGTCTGTTTAATCAACCCGGTGATGATCAATCCGGCACAGCCAGAAAACACCGCGTTAGAAAGCGAATAGGCCAGACCCAGTCCGGTATAACGCACCCGCGTCGGGAACATCTCTGCCAGCATTGCAGGCCCCGGTCCGGCCAGCAACCCGACTACTCCGCCCGCGATAAACACCACCAGCGCTTTCAGCAGCAGCCCGGTGCTCTCTGCCTGAAGTATGTTAAGCAGCGGCAGAGAGAGCACCAGCAGCAATACCGCCGCCGTCACCATCACCGCACGGCGGCCAATCCTGTCACTCAGCATCCCGGCCGGGATGATGGTGGCAGCAAAGCCCAGGTTCGATATCACCGCAATCAGCAACGCCTGGTTAAAGCCGGTGTGCAGCGATGCCTGCAGGTACGTCGGCATAATCACCAGCCAGGTGTAACCGGCAGCGGACCAGACCATCAGCCGACAGATACCGAGCAGGATCGTTTTCAGCGTATCGCCAAGGCTGGCGTCAACTTTTGCAACGGGTTTTGCCTGCTGCTGAATAAATGCCGGGGTCTCCTCCATCTGAACCCGCAGCCAGAGCGCGATAATACCCAGCGGCAGGGCAAGGAAGAACGGGATGCGCCAGCCCCAGTTCAGCATCTGCTCCGGCGACAGCAGCAGCGAGAGCAGCGCTACGATGCCCGCGCCTGCCAGCAATCCCAGCGCCACAGTAAAAGATTGCCACGCCCCGTAAAGGCCCCGCTTACCGCGCGGTGCAAACTCGGTCATCAACGATACCGCCCCGCCATACTCACCCCCCGCGAACAGGCCCTGCAGAATACGCAGACCGGTCACGATCAGCGGCGCCAGGATGCCCAGATGGGCATAGGTGGGTACCAGGCCGATAGCCGCCGTCGCCAGCGTCATCATGATTAACACAAAAATCAGCGTGGGTTTGCGCCCGATGCGATCACCCATCCGGCCGAAAATGATTGCACCGAGTGGACGGAAGAAAAAGGCGATGGCGAATGATGCATAGGTCAGCAGAAGCCCGGTCAGCGCTGACTCCCCTTCCAGCCGGAAAAAGTTCTGCGCTATCACGGTGGCAAGAAAGCCATAGACGGCAAACTCATACCATTCAATGAAATTACCTACCGAACCGGCTATCAGAGCACGTTTACGGCTGGCGGAGCTGAGCAGAGTATCGACGGGCACAGACATGGCAGGAGATCCTTTTTGAGCATCATCAGTCGCTTATGATTAGCACAATCGCCGCACGCCTGCGCACTCTTCTGCCTGTCACGTTAACTCAGACACATAAATCTGCGCTTAACGCGCCACGGCATGCCCTTTTTCACCTTCACGCCTTGCACAACGGCTTTACGATTGTCAGGATGTGCGGCATTGAATGAATCAGGCGGATAGATGATGAACGCACAAACCTCAAAAGATCCTCTGCATGGCGTAACGCTGGAGATGCAGATAAACAGTTTAGTCGCGCAGTATGGCTGGGCGGAGCTGGGAAAACGGATCAACATTAACTGCTTTAAAAGCGATCCGAGTGTTAAATCAAGCCTGAAGTTTTTGCGGCGCACGCCCTGGGCGCGGGCTGAAGTCGAAGCGCTTTATCTCGCCTCGTTAAAAGAGAAACCGGCCTCCCGCGAAGCACCGTCTGAAGAGGCGGATCAAGCACCCGCAGAAGATCCCTGGGGCAACTGGCGCGGTAACCAGCCGGAGTAACGGGCAGACAACGCGGCAATAAAAAAGCCCGCGCAGGATAACCTGTGCGGGCTTTTTTTACGTCAGGTCGCTGTTACAGCGCCATGTCGTGCTTCGCTGAAGGCGCTGCCTGCTCAGGCTGTGCTGCTGGCGCCTCGGCTGCTTTGCCATCCATGTTGATAACCGGCGGTGTGGTCAGCTGCAGAGTCGCAGCGGTGTCATTCCATACCTGCTGGAGCATCGGCACGTTGTCATTCAGTTTCTGACCGTAGCCTGGGATCATCTTGTGGATTTTTACCTGCCATTCCGCTGACTTAAACTCTTCCGGGAACAGTTTCTGCATCACGCTTAACGCGATAGGCGCAGCGGTCGATGCACCAGGAGAAGCACCCAGCAGTGCCGCCACGGTTTTCTGCTGATCGGTCACAATTTCTGTACCCAGTTTCAGCACGCCACCTTTGTCAGCATCTTTCTTGATGATCTGTACGCGCTGACCGGCCTGAATCAGTTTCCAGTCCTCTTTCTTCGCGTCCGGGTAGTACTCTTTCAGCGCTTCGAAGCGATCTTCTTCTGTCAGCATCACCTGGCCAACCAGGTATTTCACCAGGTCGAAGTTATCCATACCCACGTCGGT
This sequence comes from Pantoea sp. RG18, assembly GCF_025910075.1. Taxonomy (NCBI): domain Bacteria; kingdom Pseudomonadati; phylum Pseudomonadota; class Gammaproteobacteria; order Enterobacterales; family Erwiniaceae; genus Pantoea; species Pantoea sp. RG18. The sequence continues at coordinate 190,204 of NZ_JAPCIL010000017.1, read as the reverse complement.
CATTGGCACGATGTTATGAGTAGTGGTGGTGCTCAGCAGGTCAAACAGTGAACCATTTTTCAGGAACTTGGTTGAGAAGGTCGCGAACGGTCCAAACAGCACGACGCGTTTGCCATCCAGATAACGGGTATCCAGATGCGGAACGGACATCGGTGGTGCACCGGTAGACGCCTGACCGTAGACTTTCGCCAGGTGACGATCGGCAATCGCCTTGTTTTCGGTTACCAGGAATGAACCGCCGACCGGGAAGCCTGCATAGTTTTCCGCTTCCGGAATGCCGGTTTTCTGCAGTAATTTCAGCGCGCCGCCGCCAGCACCAATAAAGACATATTTCGCGTCAACTGCACGCTCGTTGCCGTTTTTGGCATCTTTAATGGTGACGTGCCATGAGTTATCACCGTTACGTTTGAAATCGGTGACTTCAGACGAGGTTTCCAGACGGAAGTTGTCATTCTTCTTCAGGCTGCCGATTAGCTGACGGGTAATTTCACCGTAGTTTACGTCGGTGCCAACTGGCGTCCAGGTTGCGGCCACTTTCTGCTGTGGATCACGACCTTCCATCACCAGCGGTGCCCACTGCTCGATCTGCTTGTGATCGGTAGAGAACTTCATGCCCTGGAACAGCGCGGTTTTCTGTAACGCCGCATAGCGTTTAGTCAGGAAGTCGACGTTGTCGCCCCAGACGAAGCTCATGTGTGGCGTTGAGTTGATGAAAGAGCGCGGATCGTGCATCACGCCCTCTTTGATCTGCGAACTCCAGAACTGGCGTGAAACCATGAAGGCTTCGTTGATTTCCAGCGCTTTCGTCACGTCGATAGAGCCGTCTTTACGCTCAGGCGTATAGTTCAGCTCCATATTGGCAGAGTGACCGGTACCGGCGTTGTTCCAGCCGTTAGAGGATTCCAGTGCCACACCATCCAGCTTCTCAACCATGATCTGTTTCCACCCAGGCTGCAGCTCTTCCAGCATGGTGCCCATTGAGGCGCTCATGATGCCACCACCAATTAACAGGACGTCGGTTTTTTCTGGTGAAGTTTCAGCATGCAGTGCTGAAGAAACTAACAAGGCCGCGAGGGAAAGAGTGGGGATAACTTTCTTTGAATTCATCATTTTAATCTACAGCTCAGACGGTACTGGTTAAAAAAAGTCCTTAAAGTTTAAAATAATGTTATTTGTGAGTTAATGTGAAAATAGTTATAAAATTAAAAATAGCAATTTAGCCTTAATTTAATTACAAAAGGCTTACCGAATTGCTCACATATTTTAACCACACATTAAGGGTGTCCTTTGAATTATACAATCCCCTAACACAAATATTGTTCTCCGGCGATTGCCCGCGCGCAGACCGCTAAAACTGTACTGATGCGGTCAGTTAGCGTATGTTTCCGGGCGATCTCCCACCCGTGCTGAACGCCAATGACAAGCCAACCACAGAACCGACATGCCGTGACTAAACGACCCATGAAACTCAGTACCCTGACCACCCTGATGATGACCGCGGTTATCGTCACCGTGCTGCTCGCTGTCCATCTGCTCTATTTTGTGCAGATCGATAACTTTGCTCAGTCGCATCTTAAAGATAAGGCGATGGCGGTGGCACGCACTCTGGCAGACAGCCCTGAAGTCCAGCGTGGGTTACTGTTACCGGACGGCAGCAGCCAGATTCAGCCACTGGCTGAAGCCGCGCGCAAACGCAACGGCCTGCTGTTTGTGGTGGTGACGGATATGCGTGGCATTCGCTTTTCACACCCGAACGCGGCGGTGATTGGCAAACATTTTGTCGGCAACGATATCTATCCGGCCCTCAGCGGGCGGGAAAATGTGGCGGTAAATCACGGCGTGCTGGTAGAGGCACTGCGGGTATTTACCCCGGTCTATAACGCAGAGCATCAGCAGATTGGTGTGGTGGCGATCGGCATTGCGCTGAATGATGTGGCGGCGCAGATTGCCAAAAGCCGCTGGAACATTGTCTGGACTGTCTTATTTGGCGGCCTGGTGGGTCTGCTGGGGATTCTTATTCTGGTCAGGCGCCTGAAGAGCATATTGCTCGGGCTGGAGCCGCACGAAATTTCCAGCCTGTTCGAGCAGCGTCAGGCGATCCTCAATTCTATTAAAGAGGGTGTGATTGCGGTAGATGATGAGTCACGCGTCAGCCTGATTAACCACGCGGCGCAGCAGCTGCTGCATGAGACCACCCGCAAGATGCCATTAAGCGGCGATCTGATTGCTGAAGAGAGCGTAATGCACCGCCATCAGCAGGATGCGCTGCATGCGGGCAAAGCCTGGCACGATCAGGAGCTGACGCTGGGTAATCGCATCCTGATCAGCAATACCGTGCCGGTTCGCAGTCGTGACCGCATTATCGGCGCGGTGACCACCTTCAGGGACAAGACCGAGATCAGCCAGCTGATGCAGCGTCTGGACGGCATGGTAAACTATGTAGACGCGTTACGTGAACGTTCCCATGAGTTCATGAACAAGCTGCATGTCATTCTGGGCCTGCTGCATATGAAAAACTATGCGCAGATGGAAGAGTACATCCTGAAAACCGCCAACGCCTATCAGACGGAGATTGGTTCGCTGCTGCAAAAGATCAAATCGCCCATCATTGCGGGTTTCCTGCTCAGCAAAATCAACCGGGTGACCGATGAAGGCCATCAGCTGATTATCGATGAGGCGAGTTTTCTGCCCGACTGCGGCAGCGAGGAGCAGAGCGCGGTACTGATTACGGTGCTGGGCAATTTAATTGAAAATGCGCTTGAGGCGCTGGATCCGGAAACCGAAGGGGAAATCCACCTCATGCTGCATTATCAGAATGGCTGGTTAGCCTGTGAAGTGAGTGATGACGGACCCGGGATCGGCGGTACGCAGCTCAGCGCCATTTTTGAGCGTGGCGTCTCGTCAAAAGGCGAAGATCGCGGTGTCGGATTGTTTCTGGTTAAGCAGCAGACCGAAAGCCTGGGCGGCAGTGTCAGTGTCGAGTCGGAACCGGGTGTATTCACCCAATTCTTAGTACAACTTCCGTGGGAGAGAGGAATGATTACCCAATGATCAATGTGTTAGTTGTCGATGATGACGCCATGGTAGCCGAGCTGAATCGCTGTTATATCGGGCAGATCCCAGGCTTTACCTGCTGCGGCACCGCCTCAACCTTACAGCAGGCCAAAGAGCGGCTGGCGCAGGCCGAACCTCAGGTTGATCTGATCCTGCTGGATATCTATATGCAGCAGGAGAACGGTCTCGACCTGTTGCCGGAACTGCGCAGCGCAGGACGTCCGGTTGACGTGATTATTATCTCGTCAGCAGCAGATGCCGCCACCATCAAAACCTCACTCAACTACGGTGTGGTGGATTATCTGATCAAGCCTTTCCAGTTTGCCCGCTTTGAAGAGGCGCTGACTGGCTGGCGACAGAAAAAATCGCTGATGGATAATCATCAGTTCTATCAGCAGTCGGACGTTGATCAGTTGTTGCATGGCAATCCGCCGGGGGCCAGCGAGCAGAAGCGACTGCCGAAAGGATTAACACCGCAGACGCTGCGCACGCTGTGTCTGTGGATCGACGCCCATCCGGGTACCGAGTTCTCCACCGACGAACTGGCAACCGAGGTGAATATCTCTCGCGTCTCCTGCCGCAAGTATCTGATCTGGCTGGCGCAGATTAATATTCTGTTCACCAGCATTCATTATGGGGTCACGGGCCGTCCGGTTTATCGCTATCGCCTGCAGCCGGAGTATCACACTTTACTCAAACAATATTGTCAGTGAACCAGCCGGTAATCGGTGTCCAGTAACTGAAAAGAAAAGTGACGTTGTGACGAGCAGATCACCTGCCTGTCACGGGTCACAAATATCGCTTCAATGCCCGGTTGCTCCGCCAGGCAGGCAATGCCCTGTTCAACGCCGAGGCCGTAAAGCAGCGTGGTGTAGATGTCGCCATCCAGTGAACGGTCAGAGATCACGGTGACGCTCAGCAGGTCGTTATCCAGCGGATAACCGCTACGCGGGTCGAGGATATGGTGATAACAGACGCCATCCAGCTCGAAATAACGCTCATAGATACCGGATGTCACCACCGAGCGATTATTCACCCCGATTACCCCGATCAGCTCATCGGCCTCACCAAAGGGTTTTTTCAGGCCGATTGCCCAGCCCGCCTCTTCTGGCGGCGCACCCACTGTCTGCACATTTCCCCCCAGATTAATCAGCGCACTGCTGACCTGCTGCTGGCGCAAAAAAGCCTGCACAACATCGGCGATATAGCCTTTGGCGATGGCGCCCAGGTCGATCTCCATCCCCGGCCGGGCCAGCATGACACTGCGGCTTGCGTCATCAAGAATAACGTCATGCGGATTCGTCAGCGCCATGCGCGCCTGAAGTTCTGTCTCTGATGGAACACGGTGACCCTGAAAGCCGATTTTCCAGCACTTCACCAGCGGGCCAATAGCCAGATTAAACAGGCTGTCGGGCAGCAGGCTCACCGCATGCGCGCAGGCGATCAGGTCAAACACCGGCTGACTCACGACCACCGGATGCTGCCCTGCCGCGTGATTAATCGCCATCACCTCAGACGCCGCGCGGTTAACCGTGAAGAGATTCTCCTGCTGTTTAATCAGGCGGAAGACCTGTCCGGCCAGGGTCTGATTATCGTCGAAGAGTTTGAGCAGGATGGGTGAACCCATTAAGACAGCGGAGTAAGCATAGACACGCGCATCAGTTAACATAGGCGACTCTGCTTTAAAAAGAAAAGAGCGGCATCCGCAGAGCGCGGATGCCGGAGACGACCCTTAACGTCGGGCGTAAGCGGCGGCGTTACCACCGGCCAGAATGCCGAAGATAATGATATCGGCGACTGCGTTACCACCGATGCGGTTCGCGCCGTGAATGCCGCCAACCACTTCGCCACAGGCCCAGGCGCCGTTAATCACCTGTTTCTGGCTGTCCAGCACCGCGGTGGTAGTGTCAATGGTGACGCCGCCCATGGTGTGGTGTACGCCCGGTGCAACACGAATCGCGTAGAACGGCGCTTCACTCAGAGGATGACGCAGCGCGGTCTGGCGACCGAAGTCTTCATCTTTCTGCATGATAACGAAGTTGTTGTAACGGGCCAGCGTGGCTTCCAGCGTATGATGCTCACTCATGTTGAGTTTCACCGCCAGTTCCGCCACGGTTGGCGCGCTGACCACAAAGCCTTTGGCGATATATTCGTCAGCCGCTTTGTTATTCATCCGCACCTGCTCGTCAAACACAATCCAGGCACTCTTCTCTGGCAAGGCGATAATCTGCGCCGAGACTTTATCGCGGGTTTCCATTTCGTTGTAGAAGCGCTCACCCGCCTGACTGACCAGGATAGCACCGCCGCCACGAATGGATTCAGAGACCAGATAAGAGGTGGTCTGTTCAACCGTTGGGTGAATCTGGATTTCGCCCATATCCACGGTACCGGCACCAATTTTTTCCAGCATGGCAATACCGCTGCCGGTGGCGCCTTTGTGGTTGGTGGTGACAAAGCCATCGAGTTCAGGGCGATATTTCACTACCAGTTCACGGTTCGCACTGAATCCGCCGGTCGCCACAATCACGCTTTTCGCGTTCAGGATGCGGCTGTCGTTGTACTCATCGACCACTCTCACACCCGCTACCGCACCGTTCTCATAAAGGATTTCTGAGACTGAGGTTTCAAGCAGGACTTCGATGTTGCGGCTGTTGATGTTTTTAACCAGACCGCTGATCAGGAAGCCACCCACCGCTGAACGATCCGCCGGACGGTGGGTACGATCGATGCTCATCCCGCCGGTAATGGTGATGTCGTTAAGCTCAATGCCGTGATTCGCCAGCCACTCAATCGCCTCCGGCGCCAGCTCTACAAACTCACGCAGCAGCACCGGATTATTTTTGAACTGACCGCCTTTCAGCGTCTCCTCGTAGAACAGCTCTTTGCTGTCTTCGATGCCTTTGAGTTTCTGGAAACGGGTTTCCGCGGCGTTCATGCCCACTGAGGCTTTAATGGTGTTACCGCCAATGGTCGGCATCTTCTCGATGATGACCACGCGCGCCCCTTCATCGTGCGCCTGAATCGCCGCCGCAAGGCCGGCGCCGCCGCTGCCCACAATCACCACATCGTAATTCTGCGGTGCGTTAGGGTTGCCGCCCTCTTCAATCACATGCTCTTTGCTGGAGGTGGTCAGCGCGCGTGAAACCGCTTTTTTCAGCGCCTCACTCTGGGTAGTCGCACCGGTAATCGCATCGACGTGCGGGCTGTTGGCCACCAGGATGCGGCTACGCAGGCTTTCAAAGGTAGTGGTGAAGTCCACATCCAGGGTGTCATCCGGCACCAGCGAGATGTCGGTGATACGGTCAGTATCCAGCGTAACGTTGATTTTCAGTTTCAGCGCTTCGGCTTCGACTTTTTCCTGATAGACGCCCGCTTTGTATTTACGGCCCGATTCACTCATGTCGCGGATCATCGCATCGACCAGGGAGAAGCGCCACAGCGGTTCCGGGATCTGCAGCTCTTCGCGTTTGTTGCTGTCGATGTAGAGATCGAGGTGTTCGTTATTGATGATGCGGTCAGCCCAGTTCGGGTAAGCGATGCAGGCTTTACCAATCGCCACCAGATCGTAGCCTTTCTCCAGCGCCAGCTCGGCATCGGCTTTATTGACGACGCCACCAACGCCAATCACCGGCACTTTTGCCAGCACAGGCGAACGCATCGCGACGAACTTCTCAATCAGCGGCGTCGGATCCTGAGTATCGACAATTGACGGACGCAGCAGCTGACCTACCGAGAAATGGACGTAATCGAGTCCACGCGCCGCCAGTTTTTCCAGCAGATAGAGCGTGTCGTCAAAGCGAATGCCGGGCACTTCGATCTCTTCCGGCGAGAAGCGATAGCCGATGATGAAAGAGTTATGGGCGAAGCGCTCAGCCATCTTGTGGGTGATTTCCAGCACTTCCAGCGGGAAGCGTGCGCGGTTATCGCGGCTGCCGCCCCACTTGTCATCGCGCTGGTTAGAGTTCGGCGAATAGAACTGCTGAATCAGGTAGGTGTTAGCACCATGAATTTCGACGCCATCGAAACCGGCCTTGATAGCGCGGTTCACCGCATCACCAAATTTGGTGATCATGGTTTCGACTTCTTCGGCGCTCAGCGCCAGGGGTTTGGTTGCCCCTTCACGCGGTGCCGCGATGGCGCTTGGCGCAACCGGCGTTTTGCCGCCAATCAGCTCCGGTTCCACCATACGGCCGCCGTGATAGATCTGCAAAATGGCCGTAGAGCCTTCCGATTTAATCGCGTCCGCGATGCGTTTCAGACCAGGGATTTTGTTGTCGCTGTCGATAGCAATGGCACCCGGAAATGCCGGGCCACGGTTGTCAATGAAGCAGCATTCAACGATCACGGTTCCGATGCTGCCTGCACGTGCGCGATAGTACTCGACCAGCTCACTGGTGACCGTACCGTCATAAAAGCCGGTACAGGTGGTCATCGGTGCCATTACCAGTCGGTTTTTCAACACAGCGCCGTTAGGCAGAGTCAATGGATTAAGGATGGGGGTGAGAGATTTCATTGCGATAAACTCCAAGATTTAAAAGTCTGGAAATTTTTTAGCGGACGCAAATTATCGCTTAATTAAGTGGTCCGATGTCATGAGACTAATATACCCTTTTCTTTGCTTTCATAAGCGATAAATTTACTTTTTTAACTTTTAAATGATTTAGAGTTTTTATTTGCCGAATGCATAAAGTGAAGTTATATTAATTGTTAACCATGGGTAACCAAAAATCAACCATTCGTTTACATAAAAAATAAATCGTTTATCATCAAACAGTTAAAGCAAGGCATTCAGTTTGCGTTAGCTGGTGATTTGTCGACCAGCTTCACAGAACTGTCAAAATGTCGATGCCGTAAATATAAATAAAAAATAAATGTTAAAAATGGGGAATAATGAATTAATTTCTTTGATCTGGATCAAAATCTATATTTGCAAAAATCGCATCATATTTACATGGATTTAAAAATGCAGCTCAATAGCTAAGCAGTCGATTAAAAAATCAGTGCATCGCGGTTTATTCACACTATTAAGAATAAGAAAGAAAGTCATCAGTGAAGGTCCGGGGCGCAAATCGCATTCTTCTTAACTTGCAGATAAAATACTATGAAACCACTCTCAGCTGTAACTGAACCCCCAAAAGTCGCACCTGCGGCGCCGGGTAAAAAGAAAGCTATCATGCTTGCTCTGCCGGTGCTCGTTGCCGTGTTGCTGTTGCTGGTGCCCACACCAGCCGGACTCGAACCCTACGCCTGGCACTTCTTCGCCATCTTCGTCGGCGTGATTGTCGGATTGATCTTTGAACCCCTGCCAGGCGCGGTGATCGGCCTGACCGGCGTGGTAGTCATCGCGCTGTTCAGCCAGTTTCTGCTCTTCAGCCCGGCTGAACTGGCTAACCCGAAATTCAAAGTCGCCAGTGAGTCGTTCAAATGGGCGGTAAGTGGGTTCGGCAACTCCACGGTCTGGCTGATCTTCGGTGCCTTTATGTTCGCCGCAGGTTATGACAAAACGCAGTTTGGTCGCCGCCTGGCCCTGATTCTGGTGAAGTATCTGGGTCGCCGCAGTCTGACGCTGGGTTATGCCATTACCTTTGCTGACCTGCTTCTTGCGCCCTTTACGCCGTCAAATACCGCGCGCAGTGGCGGTACCATCTACCCGATTATCGCCAACCTGCCGCCGCTTTACGGCTCTAAACCTAACGACCCGAGCGCCCGTAAAATCGGTTCCTATCTGATGTGGGTAGCGATTACCGCGGCCTGTATTACCAGCTCCATGTTCCTCTCTGCGCTGGCACCCAACCTGCTGGCACTGGCACTGGTAAAAAGCATCGTCGGTTTTGATATCTCATGGGGCATGTGGTTCCTGGCCTTCCTGCCGCTGGGTGTGCTGCTGATTCTGACCATGCCGCTGCTGGCTTACTGGTTCTACCCACCTGAAGTTAAAATCAATGATGAAGTGCCGAAATGGGCCATCGCTGAACTGGAAAAACTGGGCAGACTGACCCGCAATGAAATCCTGCTGCTGGTGTTTGTGGTCTGCGCCCTGCTGATGTGGATTTTCGCCACCTCGTGGATCGAACCTGCCATGGCTGCGCTGCTGGTGGTAGTACTGATGCTGTGGACCGGCGTACTGACCTGGAATGACATCACCAGTAATAAACCGGCCTGGAACACCTTTGCCTGGTTCGCCACCCTGGTGGCACTGGCCGATGGTCTGGCCCGCGTCGGCTTTATCACCTGGTTAGGTAAAGAGGGTGGCATGCTGCTGCAGGGTTATGACCCGCAGGTTTCGGCAGTGGTGCTGTTAATCGCCTTCTTCCTGCTGCACTACCTGTTTGCCAGTACCACCGCACACACCACCGCGCTGTTACCGGCCATGCTGACCATTGCAGCCTCCATTCCGGGCATCAATATGCCGGTCTTCTGCCTGATGTTGTGTACCTCTCTGGGTGTGATGGGCATCATCACACCATACGGTACGGGTCCAAGCCCGATTTACTACGGCAGCGGTTATCTGCCTACCAAAGACTACTGGCGTCTGGGAACCATCTTCGGTGCCATCTTCTTAGGCTCCATGATGCTGATTGCCTATCCGTGGATGGTGTGGTTGTTCTGACGGATACAACATGCAGATCAACGCGTTATAAGATACCATTCCTGCACTTCCCCACCGCACCCGCGGTGGGGAAGCATAATAAACAATTAATTCGCCTATGATGTTGCACCCCGCAGCCTGTCCGCGGAGGTTCAGCCGGTCATTAAGTGAGAAAAAATGTCGAACAAGCCTTTTGTCTATCAGAACCCTTTCCCGCTGTCCCACGAAGATACCGAATACTATCTGCTGAGTCGTGAGCATGTCTCCGTCTCCGAGTTTGAGGGTCAGGAGATCCTTAAAGTCGATCCACAGGCACTGACGTTACTGAGCCAGCAGGCGTTCCACGACGCCTCTTTTATGCTGCGTCCGGCCCACCAGCAGCAGGTCGCCTCCATCCTTGATGACCCGGAAGCCAGCGACAATGATAAATATGTCGCCCTGCAGTTTTTAAGAAACTCTGAAATTGCCGCCAAAGGCGTGCTGCCAACCTGTCAGGATACCGGCACCGCGATCATCATGGGCAAAAAGGGCCAGCGCGTCTGGACCGGCGGCGGTGATGAAGCTGCGCTGTCACAGGGTATCTACAACACTTATATCGAAGATAACCTGCGCTATTCGCAGAATGCCGCCCTGGATATGTATAAAGAGGTGAATACCGGCACTAACCTGCCAGCGCAGATCGACCTCTACAGCGTGGATGGCGATGAGTACAAGTTCCTCTGTATCGCCAAAGGTGGCGGTTCCGCCAATAAAACCTATCTCTATCAGGAAACTAAAGCGCTGCTGAGCCCGGGCAAGCTGAAAAATTACCTGGTGGATAAGATGCGTACCCTCGGCACCGCAGCCTGTCCGCCCTACCATATTGCGTTTGTCATCGGCGGCACCTCGGCAGAAAGCACACTGAAAACCGTGAAGCTCGCCTCAACTCACTATTACGACGGGCTGCCCACTGAAGGCAACGAGCACGGTCAGGCGTTCCGCGACGTTCAGCTGGAGCAGGAACTGCTGGAAGCGGCGCAGCAGCTCGGTCTGGGTGCGCAGTTTGGCGGCAAATATTTTGCACACGATATCCGCGTGGTGCGTCTTCCACGTCACGGCGCCTCCTGCCCGATCGGCATGGGCGTCTCCTGCTCGGCTGACCGTAACATCAAAGCGAAGATTAACCGTGAAGGTATCTGGATTGAGAAACTGGAAGCCAACCCAGGCCGCCTGATCCCGGAAGCACTGCGTCAGCAGGGCGAAGGTGAAGCGTTGCAGGTTGATCTCAACCGCCCAATGGAAGAGATTCTGGCGCAACTGTCCGCTTATCCGGTTTCAACCCGCCTGTCACTGACCGGCACTATTATCGTGGCGCGCGATATTGCACATGCAAAACTCAAAGAGCGCATCGATAACGGCGAAGGATTACCGCAGTACATCAAAGATCATCCGGTCTATTACGCTGGCCCGGCGAAGACGCCTGAAGGTTATGCTTCTGGTTCACTCGGCCCGACCACTGCCGGTCGTATGGATTCTTACGTGGATCTGCTGCAGGCGCACGGCGGAAGTAAGATCATGCTGGCCAAGGGCAATCGCAGCCAGCAGGTGACGGATGCCTGTCATAAACATGGCGGCTTTTATCTCGGCAGCATTGGTGGACCGGCAGCGGTGCTGGCGCAGCAGAGCATTAAAAGTCTGGAATGCGTGGAGTATCCCGAGCTGGGAATGGAAGCGATCTGGAAAATCGAGGTGGAGAACTTCCCTGCCTTTATCCTGGTCGATGACAAAGGTAACGACTTCTTCCAGCACATTGAGCGCGCGCACTGCGCGAAATGCGTTAAGTAACGAAAAAGACCTTTAATCGAACAGCCTCCGAAAGGCAGGACGCAGGAGATTTTAAAAATTTCCCCGGCTAATCAATTTCAGGTTGGCCGGGGAACCCAACATAAATTCGCAACTCTTTTATCTGACAACTTTTCCCGGGATAGCTAACCCCCCTTCAGAACTCACGGGAAAGTGTCAAATATCCGTTGAATCGGACAGAGCACTCATCGTTATTTAGTATACTGGAGACAATATATACATTTTTTGCGCCTTTCACGTTGGTATAGGTGTATTTAACCGTCAGGTTCATTGCGCCGTTATTGTGGTAAATATCGAAGTAATCTTTGAGCAAGAGACCTTTACCTGTTTTAGCGTCTTTCTGCGCAAACTGATGCGCTAACGCATCGGAAACGAGGGAAAGATTTAGCACTTCAACTGTTGTTTTATCTCGCTCAATCCCCTTAACACCTTCTTTGGTTATAGCAGATAAGAGCATCTCCTCGGCATAATGACCCCGAGCGGCGCATTCACTGCCAGGTGTATCTGCTGTGTAACCAGCGAACGGTAACAGGGCCAGGGCCAGACTCAGCACATAATGATTAATCACCGCACCACCTCCAGAATTGCGCCGTAATCTTTACTAACCAGTAAGCGTGTTGATGGTCCCATAATTATGCAGCCAGCAGAGGCAAAACCTCTGATACCGTGGCGTTTGTCTCCGTGCATCCTGAATGTACCCATATCACGATCATAAGCGTTGACGCTGAGCGGAACCAGGGTAATTGTGAGCGGGCCTTTGCTGGTTCCGGCACTGCCGATTCTCCAGGTTCCTCGCGGGATTGGACCCATACCACGAACCTGCTCGCGGTCAGGATTATTTTTGTTTGTAAGAATACCAGAGTAGCCTGTTTCAATTAACTTGCCATCGCGATATAACTCACCCGTACTTTGTTTATAAATCCATTTAGCCATTGTGATTTCCTTATGCTGTTTTCTGCTCTTCCAGGCTATCGGTGTGTTTAATATTGCCGTCTGTATAATGCCAGTCTATTAGTTCATAACGCAGCCCGACATGCTCTACGTGACCGTGCCTTTCAAAATCCGGGTCTTTGGTATCGAACATAACCGTCACGACGTGACAAACCTTCACACACTCGAGTTTCGTTACGAAATACTCCTCTTCCTGACCGTTGTAATTGATGCGGTAGAAGCTGAACACTGCTTTTGCTAGCGTTTCCCCTGTTGTTAGCGCTTTATACAATTGCGGCGATGCGCTATCAATAGTTTTTTCAAAAGTATAAGCCTCATGTTGCCGCGCGCCTGTCACTGCACCTGTTGTGTCGTCCGTTGGAATAAATAAATTATGCTGCATCCCAGTTACCTCAATGCTTCCTTCGCGTTCAGTGACATCGACAGAGCCTTTTATTAACTTCCCTTCTTCATCGTAAAGCCACAGATATACTGGTATAGCCATTTAACACACTCCTTTGTCATATGAAGAGTGATAGTATCCTCCGCCTGCACTCCCATTATGAAATGCTGAATGATATTTAATTAATGGCAATCAATAAAAACGCATATATTTCTCCCTTTTCGGTCTGCTCACGCATCCTATCTTTGCCCTCAGGACACCCTCTTTTACTGTAATCTGAACTTAACCGGGCTGAAGCTATTGAGACGCAGGCTGATGCGTTCAGAGTTATAGTGGGGATCCCAGTGTCTATGACCTTTCTCTGCACAACTAATTCTATCTGACTCCTCCAGAATGAAGTCCTGGGATTGAAGCGTGACGAAAAATCTTTCAGCTATTGCGTTATTAAAGCAGTTTCACTTACCCGAAGGACTCTGCACCACATCTGCTGCCCGAAGCTTTTAATGATAATTTGTGATCTGGATTTGCAACCGCAGATTGATATGAAGCACGGGTGAATCAGCCGCTGATAGCCGCGTAAACGCCTTGACTGACATTTATTAACTCGCGCCGTGACGGGATTTTCTGAACGACATTCGGACATGACTTCAGTACTGAAGGGGTAAATTATCGGAGAGAGTTAACGCTTTTCGCCGCAAACATAAAATACAGCTACCTCATTGCCCTCTTTTGATTAACGCTGCCACCGGTGCAGTCACGCTGTAAAATACTTACGACCGGCCATTTTCATGAGCGATATTTTCAGACGGGATAACTACATGGCGTATCATCGGCGTTCAGCCTTCAATTTGGTATTTGGCTGTTTTTCAGATAAATAATTGATTAGTAACGGCGTGGGATTAACAGGCTAATAATGAGCAGAGATTCGGCGACCAACAACCTTGCGCCAACGCCATAACAGGCAGCAGTTTCACGGTAGCCACCCCTCTTATTCCGGGTAATGTCTGACTACCGTAAACTGTAATTCAGGAAAAGAGCCTGAACTCTTCCCTGAACTGCATCTGAATAAGTTGAGTTTCCAACTTTTTGAGGCAGTTTTTTAGCCCCGCAGCAATCGCTGCAACGCCACATCAATCTGCACATCTCCTTTGGTGAGTTCGATGATCTGATACTTAATCGCCGGATTTTCAATCAGGCCGACCAGTGTCGCCGCCACATCTTCGCGCGGGATCTCACCATACGGTATCGCCAGATCGGCATGAACCCGACCGGTGCCGGCTTCATCGGTCAGCGTACCCGGTCGCAGGATCACCCACTCCAGCTTACTCGCCACCAGTTCCGCATCCGCCAGACGTTTCACTCGCATGTAATTCTCAAATCCCTCTGAGGGAGTTTTACCGCGGCCCGCATCCGGGAAAGCGGAAACCAGCATAAAGCGTGATACTCCCGCCTGCTCTGCTGCGGCAACCGCCAGCTTCAGCCCTTCTCCGTCGATGGCATTGGTCAGCTCGATCCCGGCACCGCCCGCACCCGCCGTGAAGACAGCCACATCGTGACCGGTCATCAGATCTGCCAGTGCCGTCACGCTCAGTTGCTGAATATCGCCAGCCACCGGTTTAGCACCGGCGGCCTGCAGCGTCTCCGCCTGCTCCGGTTTGCGGTGCAGCGCCGTCACTGTATGGCCTTTACTGCTCAGCTGACGAGCCAGCTTTTGGCCCACTTTGCCCGCTGCGCCGATAATGAAACATGTCGCCATAGGATCCAATCCTCCATTTACTGATTGAGTGCCAGAGTATAGCTATCAGTCAGAAACAGAACAGGCGCCTGATGCGGCGCCTGCTGGGTTATTGCGGGATCACTTTTTCCGCTTTCAGCTTATCAAACAGCTGAATAAAGGAGTCGAGCGTGCTGCGATAGCCGGTGAAGCCCGCTTTGCGGCTCTTACTCATATCGGTAAAGGCTTCCATCGGACGCCCCAGGTCGGCATCGGTATGCCACCAGGAAGCCAGTCTGGTGACATCCGATTCACGTAACTGATGCTGCTCTGCAATCGCCTGCCACGCACTGGCGGCTTCCTGCATGCGATCTTCCAGCGGCATCATCTGCGCCGGGTATTCCGCTGCTTCAATGCCGAAATAGTCAGCCAGTTTTGGCCACATCCAGTTCCAGCGGAACACATCGCCGTTTACCGCATTGAAATCCTGATTAGCGGCATTGGGTGAGGTCGCTGCCCAGTGCAGTTGCTCAGCCAGCAAACCTGCATCGGTCATATCAGCCACACCGTTCCACTGCTCGGGTGAGCCAGGGAAGATAAACGGCCAGCCCTTCTCTTTACACAGCGTCGCGTAGACCGCCAGCGTCTGACCCATATTCATCGCATTGCCCACGGCATAACCGATGATGGTGTGCGGGCGATGCACGCTCCAGCGGTAGTCATATTTCTCTGCGCCAGCAAACACTTCATCTTCCTGCGCGTAATAGAAGTTATCGACCGGCTGACGGCCCTGCTCTTCACGGAACGGCGTGACTGGCACAGCGCCTTTACCGTATGCTTCAAACGGACCCAGGTAGTGCTTCAGCCCGGTCACCAGCGCCACGTGCGAACCCTGTAAGCGGTCGCCCAGTGCTTCAATCACATTCCGCACCATGCCGCCGTTAACGCGGATGTTCTCTTTTTCATTTTCCTGACGCGCCCAGACGCTAAAGAACAGCGCATCTGGTTTCACTGTTTTCAGCGCGTCCCGGACGGCATCCGCATCGGTCAGATCGGCCGTCAGGCTGATAACACCTTCAGGTACCGCGCCACGTCCGCGTGACAGACCGCTGACCTGCCAGCCTTCCTGCTGTAATTTATCTGCCAGTGCGCGACCAATAACGCCACTGATGCCCACAATCAAAGCGTGCTTTTTCATTTGATTTCTCCTCGTTTTGCGTAATGCTAAGCCTAATAGAGAATTCAGTTCTTATCTCTGGCATTTATTCACAGCATTCTCAACCTGAGTTCATTAATCGATGCACGATCATCGCCTCAAAGATATTCTGCCGTTTGTTGCCAGCGTAGAGTGTGGCAGTTTTACCGCCGCTGCGGAGCGTCTGCACGTGACCGGATCGGCGATCAGTAAAAGCGTCAGCCGCCTGGAGACACGATTAGGCTCGCGACTGCTGGAGCGCACCACACGGAGCCTGCACCTCACCGACGCGGGCAGCGCCTATTACCAGACCTGCCTGCGCATTCTGGAGGATCTGGCCGAAGCCGAAGCGGTGCTGGCGGCACAGCGAACGATTCCTTCCGGTCGCCTGCGCCTGGCGGTGCCCACCACCTATGGCCGCCTCAATGTGATGCCGCTGCTGATGCCCTTTTGTCAGCAACACCCGGAACTGGCTCTGAGCCTGAGTTTCTCTGACCGCTTTGTTGACCTGTTTGAAGAGGGCGTGGATGTGGCGGTACGGATCGGCGGCGCGCCCGACCTGCCTGCTTCGCTGGGCTGGCGTAATATGGGCCGCGAGCAGATGCAGTTCTGTGCCTCACCCGCTTATCTGGCACGTGAAGGACGACCTGAAGATGAGGCGGCGCTGCTGAACCACCGCGCCATCCTTTATGAGCGTGTAGATGGCAGCACCAAACCCTGGCTGTTCACCACCGAAGATGGTCAGCCGCACTGGCGCGAGGTGCCGTACCGGCTGGCACTGGGCGACGTTGATGCCCAGCTGCAGGCTGTCATCGCCGGGCTGGGTGTGGCACAAATGCCCTCGTGGCTGATTCAGCATGCCGTGAAACAGGGCGACCTGGAGATAATTTTGCCGCAGTTGCAGCCCGAGGGGCTGACGCTGAGCGTGGTGTGGCCACGCCGTAAACAGTTCCTGCCTAAGGTCGATGCGCTGTTATCGGCGCTCACCGCGCTGGAAATCCGCTAACCCGCCCTGCTATCTGTTTATCGCGGTTGGGATGTTTCATCCTGACCGCGATCATTTACTCTTTCTAAACGCTGATTTTCCCGTGTTCAGCCCTGCCTGAACCGCCGGTAACTTATCAACCTTCCCTATAACCCGCTTAAATTTAATGTTTTTATTTTCGCCTTGATGGAATCCCATCAAAATAAAAATGGCGGAAGGGTTGAGCTCACATAATGAAAACTAAGTTTCAAATATAATTTAACCCGAAATAAAAATATCAGTAGGGTGATGTCTTCTTCATGTTCTGACGTTTTGTCTTTGCCGTTATTACCAGGAGTATTCATGGAAAAAGAACTTTATATCTCGTCGAACCCGGCATCCGGTCCAAATAGCACCACCCGCACCGAGCCTTTTGTGAAGATTATTGCGCTGGTCGCCACCCTGGGTGGATTGCTGTTTGGCTATGACACCGGTGTGGTCTCAGGCGCGTTGCTGTTTATGCGCGGCGATTTGCATCTCACCCCATTTACTACCGGGCTGGTCACCAGCTCCCTGCTGTTTGGTGCAGCCTTCGGCGCGCTGGCAGCCGGTCATCTGGCGGATGGCCTCGGCAGACGACGCATTATCATTGCGCTGGCGCTTATCTTCGCTTTTGGCGCTGTCGGCTCGGCGCTGGCGCCTGATGTCACCTGGATGATCGCTTCTCGCCTGTTCCTGGGCTTTGCCGTGGGGGGGGCTGCCGCGACCGTGCCGGTCTACATCGCAGAAATCGCCCCCGCCAATAAACGTGGCCAGCTGGTCACCCTGCAGGAGCTGATGATCGTCAGCGGTCAGCTGCTGGCGTACATCTCCAACGCCACCTTTAACGATATCTGGGGCGGCGAAAATACCTGGCGCTGGATGCTGGCGCTGTCGATTGTCCCCGCTGTTCTGCTCTGGATCGGCATGATTTTTATGCCTGAAACCCCGCGCTGGCACGTAATGAAAGGCCGCAGTCAGGCAGCGCGTGAGGTACTGGAAAAAACCCGCGCCGCCGACGATGTCGAGTGGGAACTGGAAGAGATTGAGGAAACCATCGAAGAGAACCGTCAGCGTGGTAAAGGCCGCCTGCGCGATCTCGCCACACCCTGGCTGATGAAAATCTTCCTGCTGGGCGTGGGTATTGCCGCCATCCAGCAGCTGACCGGGGTGAATACCATTATGTATTACGCCCCCACCATGCTGACCGCCGCCGGACTGAGCAACGATGCCGCGCTGTTTGCCACCATCGCCAATGGCGTGATTTCAGTAGTGATGACGCTGGCGGGCATCTGGTTAATCGGCAAAGTGGGACGCCGTCCGCTGGTCTTAATCGGACAGATGGGCTGCACCTGCTGCTTGTTCTTTATCGGGCTGGTCTGCTGGCTGATGCCGGAATACCTCAACGGCACGGTCAACCTGCTGCGGGCTTATCTGGTGCTGGCGGGCATGCTGATGTTCCTCTGCTTCCAGCAGGGCGCATTGTCTCCTGTTACCTGGCTGCTGCTGTCGGAAATCTTCCCCGCCCGGATGCGTGGCATCTGTATGGGTGGCGCAGTCTTCTCGCTGTGGATCGCCAATTTCGCCATCTCCATGGCCTTCCCGCTGTTATTAGCCGCATTTGGTCTGGCCGGAGCCTTCTTTATATTCGCGGCTATCGGCATCGGCGGTTCTGTTTTTGTTGTGAAGTTTATTCCCGAGACCCGGGGAAGAAGTCTTGAGCAGGTCGAGCACTATTTCTATGCGCTTTATAACGGCAACGGCAAAAAATAGTGCCTGAAACGTCCGTATTGAATAACTCACGGCCCGCGTCATTACGCTGACTACCCGATTGCTATTAACACTGTACCCCTACATTCAAGGAAATTGTTATGAGCCTGAATATTCCCAACGCGCGCTTTTGCATCAACCGTAAAATTGCGCCCAGCCTCACCCTTCCGCAGTTTTTTAAACTGGTCAGCCAGCTCGGTATCCACAATGTCGAACTGCGTAATGATATGCCCAGTGGCCGCGTCACCGACGATCTCAGCGGCGACGAGGTAAAAGCCCTGGCGCGTGAGTCAGGCATCCGGATTGTGACCATCAATGCGCTTTATCCCTTTAATCAGCTGAATGAAGAGGTGCTGCAACGCACCCGCCAGCTGTTAAGTGATGCGCAGGCGGTCGGCGCTGAATCGCTGGTGCTCTGCCCGCTTAATGACGGCACGCCGATTAGCGCTGCAGACACCGTAAGCGCGCTGAAAACCCTGGCCCCGCTGTTCGCTGAGGCAGGTATTCAGGGGCTAGTGGAACCGCTGGGCTTTCCGCAAAGCTCGCTGCGTTCGGCGACTCAGGCTCAGACGCTGATCCATGAAGCGGGTGTGCCATTCAGATTGCTGATCGATACCTTCCATCATCATCTGTTTGAAGATGCGGAACAGACTTTCGAACAGGAGATCGATATTCAGCAGATCGGTCTGGTTCACCTCTCCGGCGTCACCGACCCGCGCCCGGTTAATCAGCTAACCGACGAAAAACGCATCATGCTCAGCGCGGACGACCGGTTGCGCAGCAAGCAGCAGGTCGAGCGACTGGAGAAGATGGGTTACACCGGCCTTTACGCCTTTGAGCCGTTCTCCTCAGTGATGAACAGCTGGCAGGACGCGGACATTGCCCGCGAAATTCGCGACAGCATCCAGCTGTTAAACCACTCAGCTTAAGGAATTATCATGACTATTAATATTGGCGTCATCGGCACCGGCGCAATCGGTCGCGAACACATCCGCCGTTGCAGCACCGTGTTACAGAATGCGCGCGTGGTGGCGCTTAACGATATCAACCGTGACAACTGCCAGCAAATCGTCAACGAACTGACGCCGGAAGCGCGTATTTATGACAATGCTATCGATCTGATTAACGATCCGCAGGTCAATGCCGTGCTGGTCACCTCCTGGGGCCCGACACATGAAGCCTTTGTGCTGGCCTGCATTGAGGCGGGTAAAGCGGTGTTCTGCGAAAAACCGCTGGCGGTCACCGCGCAGGGCTGCATGAACATTGTGGAAGCAGAAATTAAGGCAGGACGTCAGCTGGTGCAGGTCGGATTTATGCGCCCTTATGACAGCGGCTATCGTGCACTAAAAGCGGTGATCGACAGCGGCGAAATTGGCGAGCCTTTGATGCTGCACTGTGCGCACCGTAACCCGGAAGTGGGCGACAGCTACACCACCGACATGGCGATCACCGACACCCTGATCCACGAACTCGATGTGCTGCGCTGGCTGCTGGATGATGACTATGCCAGCGTGCAGGTGATCTTCCCGCGTAAAACCCGTAAGGCGTCGTCACATCTGCGCGATCCGCAAATCGTGCTGCTTGAGACCACCAAAGGGGCGCGCATTGATGTCGAAATCTTCGTGAACTGTGAATATGGTTACGACATTCAGTGTGAAGTGGTGGGTGAAAGCGGCATTGCTCGTCTGCCGGAGCCGGTCTCTGTGCAGCTACGCAGCGCGGCTAAGCTCTCCACCACCATTCTGACTGACTGGAAAAAGCGCTTTATCGATGCGTATGACGTGGAGTTACAGGCATTTATCAACAACGTCATCAGCGGTGAGATGACCGGTCCCTCAGCCTGGGATGGCTACGCCGCCGCGGTGGCCGCTGATGCCTGCGTCGCGGCCCAGACTTCCGGTGAAATTGTGCCGGTCAGTATGCCAGCAAGACCGGCTTTTTATCGCTGATAGCAACGCTGCACGGCGGGTTCCGCCGTGCATTTCCCCCTCCGTTTCATCTTTTCCAGCGGCTCTTCACGCATCATCGGTAACCGGATAAAGCCCCCAGGCAGGATATTGAGTCATACCGGCCTGAGCGTGCAGCACTACTCATTATCACGGCGCAGTAATCACAATTGCCACACGCCGATTTTGCGCGCGTCCCTGTGCACTATTGTTACTGGTAACCGGTGCACTCATGCCTAATCCACGTGTGATAATATTTTCGCGCGGTATAGCAGCCCCTTCCGCCCACTGTGACGCGACTGCGTTAGCTCTTTTTAGCGACAGCTGTTGGTTATAATCCGGTTTGCCGTAATTATCGGTGTGCCCGTCAATTCGCACATGCTTAATACCGGTCGACGCCAGGTTTTTTGCCATCCCCTGAATGTTACTTTTGCTGGAGGGTGTAAGTTCTGACTCGTTTACACCAAACAGGATCTTGTCTGATAAGCCTAATCCCCAGCCTTCCATATTTTGAGTGAATCCCGCACGCTTCATCGCTGCGATCTGCGCCTCAGTAAAACGTTCTTTAGACTGACAACCGACCAGCGCCAAAATAAGCAGCATCAGGGAAATATTTTTTTTCATCTTTAAGCCTTATTTGTTCGCTTATTTTTGTACATATTCATGTCAGCGCGTTCGAGAATAGACTCAACCGTATCGCCGTGTTGTGACCAGGCGTAGCCAATGGTAACCGAGGTATTTATCGGCGTACCTTCTGCAAGGATGATTTTTTCCATGATGAGGTCATGGATGTCCTGCATGAGTTGCTGTAATTGCTCCTCACTGACCTGACTGCTCACCAGCATGGCAAATTCATCCCCACCTAACCGGGCGACTAGATCCTGTTCAGATGCCAGTGATAACAGCCGTGCTGCTATCGCTTTTAATACCTCATCCCCGGCGGCATGGCCCCAGTTATCGTTGATGCTTTTAAAGCGATCGCCATCAAGAAAGAGTAAGGCAAAACGCTCCTCAGCATATTGCTGGTCGAGAAGCCGCGAAAGGTGAGCAGCAAACGCGCTGCGGTTTGCAAGACCGGTTAACGGGTCCTCCAGCGCTTTGGCTGCCAGCGAGCGATTATCACGCATAAGCGAAGCCTTCAGCGATTGCATTTCCCTCAGCAACGAATTCAGATCATCTGAAAATAGCTGAAACTCACTCGTCGTGCTCTCCGGTATACGCAAGGAAAAATCACCGGAATGAATCACATAGTGAATCGAACTGGTAATGTTGCGCAGTGTAGCGAGCATACCCCGATGCAGAAATTCACTCAGCAAAAGGGAGATAATCAGGACACATAGCATACCGCTGGTCAGAATCATGAAGGAGTATCGAATGAAACTCACCGCGCCGGTCACGGTGCCTTCCAGCGTTAATGTACCGACAGCAACGTCAGAGTGAATGATACTAACGTTAAGCGGTTTAAGATAAATCCATTCACGTAATAACCGCGAATACCAGCCCGTCTGCTCCTGCTGAGCATGCCAGTTGACCAGAACAATTTGATCTTTAGTGACCAGTTTCGCAGACGCGTACATCCCTTCATTGCCGAGCCGTGCAATTTTATTGTGCGCATCGTAACTGTCGGAAAAAACGGTCGCAGCGGTTAGCGTGGTGCTGAGGGTTGCGCCGATTAATTCAAGGTTTCGCTTCTCGTAATTTTTAATAAATAGCAGCGACGTCGAGGAGAGCAACAGCCAGCACAACAGTAATATCACCGCAGCGTTGATGGTGCTTATTTTTCGCAGTTTGTTGCGTATCGATGATTTGTCATTTCTTAATTTATCGAATTTCATTTTATTCGCTTCTCTCGCGGGACAGCAAAAGCACGTCCGGACTCACCCTGACACCGCTTCTGGCAAGCGAATCAAGGTTAACGGAAAAAAGCGTGTGGCCCGGATGAAAAATCAGGCAAAACGCGGCGCCCCGCGTGCAATCCGCATTGTTCTCCGCGA
Organism: Pantoea sp. RG18; assembly: GCF_025910075.1. NCBI lineage: Bacteria > Pseudomonadati > Pseudomonadota > Gammaproteobacteria > Enterobacterales > Erwiniaceae > Pantoea > Pantoea sp. RG18. Next base: position 167,764 of record NZ_JAPCIL010000017.1, on the reverse strand, counting down.
GGGTAAGGACGGCTCTGCCCTTAAACTGCTGAATCAGGTCCACCTGCTGTTGTGACGTCTGATCGCCGAAATAGACGGCGTCGCATCTGTGCGACGGCAGGTCGCCTGCGCTGGCAAGATAAACAACGGTGAATGTGGCTGCCGCAGAGGAGGCATTGTCCGGCAAGGAGAGATGCCGGGCTGAAGAAAAAATACATAATTGAGGCGGTTGTTTTAAGCCCGTCCACTGGGTGAAGCTGATAATACCACTGACGATATCATTGGCTTTGCCATCTTTTATTTCGGCACTGGCAATATGAGGAATAAGCAGCAGCAAAATAAGTCCCGTATAAACGAGTTTGCAGATGTGGCGTATGAAAAGCAGCACATCGACGTCATGATGAATTTGATATTTATCGATCATACTGCGTTCCCAAAAATTCTACGCATGGCAGGACGCCTTAATAAGCGCGGAAATATTAGCATAGCGGTGATTAAATTTGTACTTCTGGTTTGGTTTGCCACCTACCCTGTTGTTGTACTTTTATCTGGCGTAAGAATCACTGTGCTATCAGTCAAAATAAGGTTTTAAAATTTCTTCGGTCCAGTGCATAAAGGCTCTGACACGCCGCGACAGATTTCGTCGGTGCGCGACAACAAAAGAGGCACTGAGCGGCTCAGGACACAGATCGGTAAGGACTTCAACCAGCGCACCGCGCTCAATATAGGGCGCCAGCGTGGAGTAACCGCCCTGAATCAAGCCCAGCCCGGCCAGTCCCGCCTCATGATAGGCCGGTACGCTGTTGACCCTTATGGCGCCGGGTAACATCAGCAATTGATAGCCATCATCCGCCGGATACTCCCAGCCATCTGGCTTCGAACCAAAGCTCCGCTGGTAATGAACCATCTGGTGTCCCTGACTGAGAAGGTCATCAATCGTCTGCGGTATCCCAAAGCGCGCCAGATAGCCCGGACTGGCTGCATTGATCATGCGCAGCTGCCCCAGCGGGCGAGCAATAAGCGTGTCATCAACGATTGGCCCCAGACGGATAACACAATCAAACCCTTCATGAACTAAATCAACGCGCCGATCCGTACTTGAAAGCTCGATCTCCAGTTCAGGGTGTGCCTCCAGCAACTGAGGCAGCGCGGGGATCACCACGCATTGTGCCAGCACGGCAGGCATATCAACGCGTATCCTGCCCCGCAGTGACATCCCCTCGTGAGAGAACATGGACTGTAATTCTTCGGCTTCCGATAACAGATCGCGGGCGCGTGAGTAAAAAGCCCGTCCATCTTCCGTTAACTGCACTGTTCGCGTGGTGCGATGCAGAAGCGTCGCGCCTGTCTCCCTTTCGAGTTCGCGCACCACTAGTGAGGCGCGTCCTTTCTGAATACCCAGGCTTTCAGCTGCCTGAGTAAAACTCTTCATTTCCGCCACGCGTGCAAAAATAATCAGCGCCTCAAGGTTTTTCATTCATTGTTCCCCTTCAGAGTAACAGTGCGTTATTTCTTACGTTATTTATCACCATATTAATGGGTAATAGACTGCTTTCACACCGCGGATATTACAGAACGCGATCTGAACGTTATGAAGGTGAACCGTCTTTCTGAAAGGCTCAACGCCGTTGCGAACTGCCATGCAGATTTGTGTACATAAGCACTGTCTCAGAACACTGCCGGTTCCGCGACAAACATGGCTCAGAGTACCGGGAAGCACTCAGTGAAAAGGTTGTTACTCACCACTCAGTCCGTTGACCCGAAGGAAGATTTGAAAACTTAACCCCTATTCCGGATTCGGTGCACGCCAGTCGCGCTGCCTTACGCTGGATTTTACCCCCTGTCAGGAAGGAAAAGAGAAATGAACAAAGGTTATTTAATCGCTCACGTGACCGTATCGGACCCTGTCGCATACGCTGACTATGCCAGAGCTGCAGGCGAAGCCATGCAGGCGTTTAATCCGAAGATCGTTGCCTGGTCAGGGCAGTATGAAAATCTGGAGGGAGAGGCGCATGAACGGCATGTGGTATTTGAGTTCGAATCTTTTGCCGAAGCCAAAGGTTTTTATGAAAGCCCTGCGTATCAGGCTGCCAGGCTGTTGCGTGCAGGGGCTGCGCACGGGACGTTTGTGCTGGTTGAAGGGGCCAGCCTTTAAACACTTCACCGTCATGTGCCGATGCAGACTCCAGCGAACCTGGGGCCCGCAGGATGTCACCAGTATGCAAAGTGGTGCCTGAATTAACCGGAGAACGCGGCGTTTAATGTTCTGTGAATTGACGCTATGCCGGTTAGGTAGCGTGTAACAGGCAAGGGGGTGGCGGTGTCTGACTTAATGACTTCCGCAGATCGCTTCCATCCCCCTCTGCTTTCATTAAAGCAGCACCGATTAGGTTTTCGTACAGGCGCTCACTTTCGGGGCAGGCGCAAGCCAAAGATAGTGCGCCCGTTCTTATGCCGGTAGTAAGCACTTCCGCCATGTAAAGCGGCGATTGCGCGTACCAGCGACAGTCCCAGCCCGCTTCCGGCCGTATGACGGACGTTATCGCCCCGCCAGAAGCGTTCAAATAATTTTTCAGGCTCCTCCAGCGCTTCGCCCGCGTTCAACACCTCAATCTCAACGTAGTCAGCGTGATGACAGGTACTGACCTGAATCATGCCTTTCTCTGGCGAATAACGAATGGCGTTGATCAACAGATTACTCATCGCACGCTGGAACAGCATTTTATCCGCGGTGAGGCTGCCTTCGGCGATCAGCTCAATGACTTTATCCTGCTCTTCCGCAACCGGTTCAAGAAAGTCGATCAGCGCTTCCAGCGCGTCCTGCAGCAGGAAGTCCTGTTTATTGAGTCTGATATTGTGGTGCGTGGCGCGAGCCAGAAAGAGAATGTTTTCAGTGAGACGCGACAGACTCTCAAGCTCTTCAATGTTGCCTTCGAGCAGCGTCTGATATTCAGCGGCTGAGCGTTCATGACCCAGCGCGACCTGATTCTGGCCCAGTAACACATTAATGGGCGTGCGGATTTCGTGCGCCAGATCGTCAGCAAACTGAGTCAGACGGTTAAAGTCCGTGGATAAGCGCTGACGCATAGCGTTAAGCGCATTGCCAATCGGTAGCAGCTCCTGCGGGATAGCCTGTAGCGGCACGGGCTGATTTAACCGGTCACTGGCCGTTTCTGCCACGATCTTACTTAACCGGCCGATCGCCCTTAGCCCTCTGCGAATCAACAGCGGACTGACTGCGGCGCACAGCAAAATGGCCGCAAGTGAAACCAGAATACTTTGCTGGCGATAACGCTCAAGCATCAATGCTCGCTCCCGCGCGACCCGGGCAAGCGTAATAGTTACCGGCCCGAGCGAGGAGTTTGCCTGCAGGCTTAACGCCGACGCTTCCGTCTTATCCGCATTGATCCAGCGGTGCAGCTGTTTCTCACTGGGTGGCGTACTGACCGGCGTGGACGAGATCGCGGGCAACGTTATCCCGGTATGATTAATACTGACGTTTTGCTCATGCTGCGAGCGGATGCTGAGAATGTCCTGATGGATATCGACCATCCGATTGAAGTAGAGCGGCAGCGAGCTGGGATGGGCACCATCTTCAAGCAGTTGTCTTAACTGCGCCGCCCGATTAATCAGCGTTTGATCGTCCCGCCAGACCAGTTCACTGCGTAACGCTTTATACAGAATCAGGCTGATGCCGCCACAGGCCATCGCCATGATCAGCGTAAAAATTGCCGTCAGCCGCAGCGTCAGAGAAGGGCTAGTCACCCTCGCCTCCTTTTTCTGACAGGCAATATCCCATGCCCCTTACCGTAGTGATGAGCTTTTTAGGAAAGGGGTCGTCGACTTTACGGCGCAGGCGGCGGATAGCAACATCGACGATATTGGTTTCACTGTCGAAATTAACGCCCCATATTTCGCTGGCCAGCAGCGTCCGCGGCAGAATCTCACCGTGACGGCTGGCGAGCAGCCATAACAGCATGAACTCTTTGCGCGTCAGTGCAAGAGTGACACCGTCACGCAGAACCTGAAAGCGCGCTGAGTCCAGCACCAGATCGCCCACCCGTAGTACGCTACTGTGCGGCTGCTGCTGCCGGAGCTGATTTCTTACCCGAGCCAGCAACTCCGCAAAAGAGAACGGCTTAACCAGGTAATCATTGGCCCCCAGTTCCAGCCCTTTCACCCGATCATCCACCGAGTCTCTGGCGGTCAGGCAAATCACCGGAATCTGACTGGCGGTACGCAGGGTTTTCAGCACCTGCCACCCATCCATCCCCGGCAGCATAATATCCAGTATCACCAGGCTGTAGGGATGTGACAGCCCCAGATGCAGGCCATCCCGGCCGTCTGCGGCGTAATCCACGATATAGCCCGCTTCTTCCAGCCCCTTACGCACCCAGGCGCTCGCCTTCTGGTTATCTTCAATCAGTAATAGTTTCATCGGCGCAGTTTGCCATGAAATTTATAACCGCCACAGTGTTTCAGCGCCAGATGACAATATGGTCATCTTTCTGACAGACAGAACGAACAACCGTACAGGTATAACAGCGGGGTGATTAACACCGGAGTATCAAAAAATGAAAAAGAGTCTCACTGCCCTGGCCCTCACTACGCTGCTTGCCGTTCCCGCGGTCACCTTCGCGGCCAGTAAAAATCCGCTGAGCGTTCACGTGCTGAACCAGCAGACCGGGCTGCCGGCCTCAGAGGTTGAGGTAATGCTTGAGCAGAAACATGGAGAAAGCTGGAAAGTACTGAATACCGCCAATACTAATCAGCAGGGTCGGATTGATGCCCTTTGGCCAGCAAAGCCCTTTGAGGCGGGAGACTATCGGGTGATTTTTAAAACCGGTCACTATTTTGCGGCACATCAACAGCAGAGTTTCTTCCCCGAAATCCCGGTGGAGTTCCATATCACCAATACCACGACCACCTATCACATTCCGTTGCTGCTGAGCCAGTACGGATATTCCACCTATCGCGGGAGCTGAAATAAATGAAACGTTTACTGCTGGCATTGATGCTGACTACCGGACCTGCCGTGGCGCTCGCTGCTGAGCCAGCCTCCGTCTATGACATGACGCAGGCGCTGAGTAATCAACTGGCAACGGAGGCCTTGTCCGCCTGCCATAATATGAATCGTCAAGGCGTAGTCGCCGTGGTAGATCGGGGTGGAAATCTGGTCACGCTGATGCGGGATGACAACGTGGGGCCGCACAACACTCAGGCGGCATGGCGTAAAGCGTTTACTGCGCTCTCCACCAAAACGCCAACCAGACAACTGACCATAAAGGCGCAATCCTCACCGGAAAGCGTCAACCTGAATACGGTTAATGAGCTATTGCTGCTTGGCGGCGGCGTGCCGGTGCAATATCGCGGCCAGTGGATCGGCGCTATCGGCATGGCGGGCACCGGCGGCGCGGAATCCGACGATCAATGTGGGACCGAAGCGATTAACAAAGTGCTGGGTAACAGCAAGCAACCGTAATCATGATGAACGCGCGGCGGGTATATTCCTGCCATACATGGGGAATAAACTGTTCCCCATGTTGTTTAGATAAGTCGCCGCCAGAACGGCTGGCTTTGTGCCAGGAGCGGACATTCAAGAAGCAATGTCATCGTTGCGTAATGAAACAGATGACGAATAGTGTTTTTTTTACGTAAGGTAAATGCTGATTCCAAAGCCAAATAAAGGGAGTAAGCATGGGCAGGTTTCAGGGTAAACGTATATTGATCACTGGTGGTACGAGTGGAATGGGGCTGGCAGGCGCTCAGCGTATTGTCACGGAAGGTGGTCATGTAGCTATTACGGGGCTAAATGAAGAAAGGCTGGAACGTGCACGCAGCATGCTTCCTGCGACATCGCTTGTTATGAAAAGCGATGCTGCAGGCGAAACTGACATAAATGCGCTGCAGGAAGCGATTAGTGGCTGGGGTTCACTTGATGGATTATGGCTTAATGCTGGCTTCGCAGAGGTAAGCTCTCCGGAATCTGTAACGGCAGATTCTTTTTATCGCATGATGAACGCTAATGTGCGCGGTCCGATGCTACAGCTGGCAGCCCTCTCCAAATCACTTAATTCAGACGCATCCGTTCTGGTTACTTCATCCTCATCTGTATATGAAGGTGCGGCGATGACAAGCCTTTATGCAGCAACGAAAGGCGCCGTTATCGCTATGGTTAAAAGCTGGGCATCTGCACTGGCTGAACGCGGTATCCGCGCCAACACTTTGGTGCCAGGCCCGATTGAAACCAATTTCAGGCACTTTATGCCAGAGGAGTCACGTCGGCAGTTTGAAGATTTTGTGGTAAGCCAGGTTCCTTTGGGTCGCGCAGGAACAGCAGAAGAGGCCGCGGCAGTTGCACTATTTCTCCTGTCCGATGACGCATCCTATGTTACCGGCAGCCAGTATGCGGTAGATGGCGGTCTGGTACATTACTGATCGTTGACCAGGGATGCATGAAAATAACCGTAATTGAGCCAGTAACGTCCGCTTGTGCCAAAAGCGGACGTTACAGCGGTACAATTACGCTAATTTTTAGCTTCAGTATGTCTCAGGTATTTAACGGCCGAGAATATAAGATCGCAGAGTTAGTCCTGCTGAAAGAATGTGTTTAACGGTATGTTCGCGAGCACCTATTGGGTCGTTTTGCTGACAGGCACTTAAAATATGCTCATGTTCTACCTGAAATTTAAGGGTGTCCGATACTAAGTGACGTTGAAAAACCTCATATCTTTCAATTTGTTGTTGCAACTCATTTATCATCTTTAGCAGACGCTGATTTTTACACTTTCGGTACAGCAGTTCATGAAACTCCCGATTATATAAACCTTGCTTTTCGGGGTCCGATGTACTCCCCAGAAGTTTGTGTACAAGCTCTGCTCGTTTAATCGTTTCAGAGTCGATGTACTGCATACTTTGAAAAATAGCCTCACCTTCCATCAAAGCCCGGAGCTGGTAAATTTCATCCACATCGGTGACAGAAAGCGTTTTTACTACCGCTCCACGGTTTCTGTAAACCTCAACTAAACCTTCCCGCTGAAGTTGCTGTATAGCCTCCCTCAACGGAATACGGCTGACAGAAAACTGGCTGGCAAGGTCCCTTTCAACCAGGCGATCTCCATCCTGCAATGAACCGCTGTTAATTAAACGTTTAAGCTCCCGGGCAAGCATGTCAGCGGTTGATAGAGAAACTATGCTCATTGAATCTGCTTTAAATAAAAAATGGTATACCATTATTCCATAAACTCAGCTTTTATGACAATCTTGTAGCTAGATGCCCGTATCGTTCATTACGAATCAGGAAAAGTGACCGATGGTTCGTAATTTTTAATGTATCGCTTCATCATTCAAAGAGGTTCGGCAAATCAATGGAACATGTTTATACGTCACATATCTCGTGGACAGGGAATTTGGGCACGGGCACATCGGGCTATAAGTCATATGCGCGGACATGGGATATCGCCATAACCGGAAAGGAAACCATTCATTGCTCAAATGACCCTCTGCTGGGCGGCGATCCTGGTAAAATGAACCCTGAAGATCTCCTGATATCCTCTCTTTCCGCCTGCCATATGTTGTGGTATCTGCATCTTGCCTCAGATGCAGGCATCACTGTGCTGGATTATGAAGACTCCCCTATAGCCACAGGTGAGGTTTTAAAAGGGGGTGCAGGTCGTTTTATTTCAGCCATACTCAGGCCCAAAATTACGGTTCAGGCCGGTATAAATCTCGATGCTGCAACGGCTATTCACCATGAGATCCATAAAGTCTGTTTTATTGCAAGATCGGTTAATTTTCCTGTTTTTTATGAACCTGAATTTATCATCAGTCATTTAACTTCCAGTTGAATACGATTTCTTCGTTATGTCTTGTGCCTGCTCTGTAAGAAGGAATCAGTAACACTGAGAAGCGTATAGTTGAATCAACGTGATTATCGAGGCAGAGACTAACTGCCAGCCTGATGTCCGCTCCTCGCTGATAACGGACCTTAGCCTCATGTCAGTCCGCTTTGTGCCAGGAGCGGACGTTCATGATTTTAAGATAAGCAATAAAGTGCATACGATTTCAGAAAGCATTAACTGCCTGGTACCGATTACAGAGACAGGCCGGACTCACCAATAAAATCAACAAAGCAGCGTATTCTCGGTGAGAGATACCGGCTGGCTGGCCAGAGTGCCGAGAAAACCCCCTGCCTGGTACAGCTACCTGGCAATACCTCTTTCAGTTGCCCCGTGTTCAAAGATTCGCGAACGACAAAACCGGGCACATAGCAAATCCCCATACCTGACAGGCTCAGGCGAACAGAAGCCTCTATATTATTTACTGTCAGAACAGAGGCTGTCCTCAAATCAGCACCCGGGCACATACCGCGCAGTTCCCAGGGCTGGAGCAGCCCGGTTGAGGGAAAACGAAAAGAAATGCACCTGTGCATCGTTAAATCCGCTGGCGAGCCGGGTACGCCATACTCATTCAAATAGGCAGGGCTGGCGCAGAGCACAAAACGAAAATCACCAACCTTTTTAGATTTCAGTCGGGAGTCCGTCAGTTCACCGCTTCGTATGGCTACATCAAATCCTTCATCAATGATGTTTACCAGCCGGTCGCTGAAATCGAGATCGAGTTCTACATGAGGATAACGGCGGGAAAAGTCCGGCAGAAGAGGAAGGATCAACCTGTAGCCAATGACAGGAAGTGAAACCCTGAGCTTCCCGGCAGGCTGCGCTAAGCTGCTCGTCAGTTCTGACTCCGCCTCCTGTAATTGCTCAAGGATATGCTGGCACCGGATTAATAAAGCAGCCCCTTCCGCTGTCAGACTCACGTTTCTGGTGCTGCGGTTTAAGAGACGTACGCCCAGTTTATGCTCAAGTCTGGCGACATTCTTCCCGACCGCTGAGGCAGAAATCCCAAGCAGCCTTGCGGCCTGTACAAAACTTAGCGTCTCCGCTGTCCGGACAAACGAAGTAAGAGAGGTCAGACTGTCCATTGATTATAAACTTAATGTCCGTTAAGAAGAGATTTTCAGTGTATTTATTCACTCTGATGTCTGCAATAACATTGCTGAAGTTTGTTAACCCATCCGCTTTTCGGAAACATAAGGTCACCCAATGGCAACTTCAGCCAGAACACCCAGTCCATATGCCAGGAATATGGCAGCCTTTTCTGTTTATCTGGCGGCTATATTGCTGCCATTAAGCTTTACCGGTGGTGTAATCTCCACGCCGGCAATACAACAGGCTCTTGGCGGCTCGCCTGCCGCGCTGTCATGGCTGACGAATGGATTTATGCTGACTTTCGGCAGTTTTTTGTTGTCAGCCGGTGTTGCTGCGGATGTTACTGGCAGAAAGCGCATTTTTACCGCAGGCTCAGCCCTGTTTTGCCTGAGCAGCGTTATGATCTGCCTGACACAGGATATCTTTATGGCTGGGTTGTTCAGGTCACTGCAGGGTCTTGCGGCGGCCTTGATATTGGCCAGCGGCAGCGCCGCACTGGCCCGTCTCTATGAAGGTCCGGACAGGACACGGGCCTTCAGCATACTTGGCACTATGTTTGGCGTGGGCCTGGCGTTCGGCCCTATGTTGATGGGTTTCATTACGGATGCTTTGGGCTGGAGATGGTTGTATGCCATGTTAGCTCTGCTTTCAGGCATTGTACTTTTGACCGGTGCTGCGTTTCTGCCAGCATCAGAAGAGAGCGGACATCAGAAACCAGACGGCACAGGATTAATCATGTTTACTGCAGCCCTGATGTTATTTACATCAGCGGTGATGCTTATACCTGCCTTTGGGTTTTTATCGTTTCCCACACTCGCCCTTTTCATTTCCGCCATGCTGCTTTTCAGCGGGTTTGTAGTGCGTTGCCTGGGGGTTGAAAATCCTGTTCTGGATATCTCTCTGCTGCTGCGCCCGCGCTTTGCCGGCGTTCTGCTACTGCCGATAGCAACATGCTATTGCTATGTTGTGCTGCTGATTATTATTCCGCTGCATTTTATGGGCGGTGACGGGATGAGTGAGTCCCGGAGCGCTTTTTATCTTATGGCGCTGACATCTCCAATGCTGGTTTTCCCGTCCATTGCGGCACTGCTGACAAGGTGGTTTTCTCCAGGAACCGTTTCAGCTGCAGGACTTATTATCGCATCAGTCGGGCTGCTTTTCCTCGGATACGCACTACCGGGTAACAGCAGTAATTTTCTTGTGCTTTCACTGATTATGACCGGTACCGGCGCTGCGCTTCCATGGGGACTGATGGATGGTCTGGCACTTTCAGCTGTATCTGTGGAGAAAGCGGGCATGGCCGCAGGCCTCTTTAATACCGTTCGCGTTGCGGGAGAAGGGATCGCTCTGGCGATGGCGTCAGCATTTTTAACAGAAATGAATGATTTGAATCTGAAAAACACCGTTCACGGGTATGCGCCAGAGGTCATTCACCAGGCTGCCGCATGGCTGGGGGGCGGCAGTACTGAGCAGGCCGCTGCGATGTTACCCGGTATTTCACGATTATTGCTTCAGGACAGTTATGACACTGCGTATACGTTTCTTTTTAGAGTTCTGGCTGCTGTCACGCTGATTTGCGCGCTGATGGTCTGGATCACGCTGGGTCGGCAGAGGCAAGGCTGTGCTGCAGGCAATACGCTGGCCAGAGATGAGTGAAAAATCGTGATCGAATAAGGTCGTAAGCGTTCATTTCATCGCATCCGCTTTTCGCTCATAGCGCGCATTATCCGATGTCAGACCACTCTATGCCAGGAGCGGACGTTGTTGAGTTCACACAGCATGAATTCATGAAAACAGGAACGTCATATTTTGTCTTGATTAACGCGGGATGAAAGCTCCTCATGGCTCTCTTTTCGTTCACTGTAGCGATCGGCAAGGTAACCGGTCTGTCCCTTGAGTATAAGGGTGATTTTAAACAACTCTTCGGCGACATCGACGATACGATCATACCAGGACGAGGGTTTCATTCTCCCGTTCTCATCAAATTCCTGCCATGCTTTGGCCACTGAAGACTGGTTGGGGATCGTAAACATCCGCATCCAGCGTCCCAGAATTCGCATCTGGTTCACGGCATTGAAAGATTGCGAACCGCCGCATACCTGCATGACCGCCAGAGTTTTTCCCTGGGATGGGCGAACGGCCCCTTCGCTTAAGGGAATCCAGTCGATTTGTGCCTTCATCACGGCACTCATTGCCCCATGCCGCTCCGGGGAACTCCACACCATCCCGTCACACCACCTGACCAACCCGCGCAACTCGGTGACTTTTGGGTGCGTATCCGGGGCGTCGTCCGGCAGGGGTAAACCTGAAGGGTTAAACAGTCTGACCTCCGCTCCCATCGCCTCCAGCAGGCGACCTGCTTCCTCTGCTGTAAAACGACTGTAAGAACGCTCTCTTACCGAGCCATACAGAATCAGAATGCGTGGCGGCTCATGGAGCTGCAGACGTTCAGCAATATGATGATCGAAGCAATCAGCGTTCAGGGCAGGAAAGTGCTCCATTTTTTCTCCTTCGGGTGGCTCTGGTGATTTCAAAATAAACACATATGATTTAACATATATGTATTCTAAAGGGAATGGAGTAATAAATGCTACAGCCTGTTCAGCTTTTTAAGATCCTGTCGGATGAAACCCGGCTCGCAATTGTCATGCTTCTCCGGGAATCGGGCGAACTGTGCGTATGCGATATATGTGCGGCTACCACTGAATCACAGCCTAAAATTTCCCGTCACATGGCTATCCTGCGTGAGGCTGAACTGGTACTGGACCGTCGGGAAGGGAAATGGATTCACTACCGTCTCTCACCCCACATGCCCGCATGGGCCGGCGAGACGATAACGACGGCATGGCACTGCCTGCGCGATGATGTGCGTGAACGACTGGAAAAATCCGCATGTACTTCTTGCTGACAAGCTTAATCACATACACATAAGCATATATAAAGGAGTCTGAGCATGTTTCTGGCAGGAAGTATCTTTATACTCACGCTGGTCCTGGTCATCTGGCAGCCCAGAGGCCTCAGCATTGGCTGGAGCGCAAGTATCGGAGCCGTGCTGGCGCTGGGAACGGGAGTCATCCACTTTGAAGATATCCCTGTCGTCTGGAATATCGTCTGGAATGCAACAGCGGCGTTCATTGCGGTAATCGTCATCAGCCTGCTGCTCGATGAGTCTGGTTTCTTTGAATGGGCCGCACTGCATGTTTCCCGCTGGGGTAATGGGCGCGGTCGCCTGTTGTTTACGTGGATAGTACTGCTTGGCGCTGCTGTTGCTGCGCTGTTTGCTAACGATGGAGCAGCACTGATACTGACACCGATTGTGATTGCGATGCTGCTCGCTCTGGGGTTCAGCCAGGGAACGACACTGGCATTTGTCATGGCTGCAGGATTCATCGCTGATACCGCCAGCCTGCCGCTGATTGTCTCTAACCTGGTAAATATTGTCTCGGCGGATTTCTTTGGCCTGGGCTTTACACAGTACGCCTCCGTGATGGTTCCTGTGAATCTGGCAGCCATTGCTGCCACGCTGGTCATGCTGCATCTCTTCTTCCGCCGCGATATCCCTGCCAGATATGACGTCTCACTGCTGAAGATTCCTGGCAGTGCGATTAAGGATCCTGCGACGTTCAGGGCTGGCTGGATTGTTCTGCTGTTCCTGCTGGTCGGTTTCTTTGTTCTTGAGCCGCTGGGGATCCCTGTCAGCGCTATAGCAGCAGTTGGCGCAGCGGTGCTGTTCGTGGTGGCAAAGAGGGGCCAGGCCATTAATACCGGGAAAGTGCTTCGTGGTGCGCCCTGGCAGATCGTGATTTTCTCGCTGGGTATGTATCTGGTCGTCTATGGCCTGCGTAATGCCGGACTCACTGAGTATCTTTCTGCCGTACTCAATATGCTGGCAGACAACGGTTTATGGGCTGCCACGTTCGGCACCGGCTTCCTGACTGCCTTCATGTCGTCGGTGATGAACAATATGCCGACGGTGCTGATTGGTGCGCTGTCCATTGACGGGAGTACTGCGACTGGCGTCGTCAGAGAAGCAATGATTTACGCCAATGTGATTGGCTGCGATTTAGGTCCCAAAATTACCCCAATCGGGAGTCTGGCAACCCTGCTGTGGCTGCATGTACTGGCACAGAAAAACATGAGCATTACCTGGGGATATTACTTCCGGACAGGCATAATTATGACCCTGCCCGTGCTGTTCGTTACTCTGGCCGCGCTGGTATGGCGGCTCTCTGTCACTTTGTAATGAGATACTGATATGAGCAATATTACCATCTATCATAACCCGGCCTGTGGCACCTCACGTAACACGCTGGAGATGATCCGTAACAGCGGCAACGAACCAACAATTATTTATTATCTCGATACGCCACCGACACGAGAAGAGCTTACCAGGCTGATTTCAGAAATGGGGATTTCTGTACGTGCATTGCTGCGTAAGAATGTTGAGCCTTATGAGCGATTGGGTCTGGATGAAGATAAATTTTCTGATGCGCAGTTGATCGATTTTATGCTTCAGCACCCGATCCTGATTAACAGGCCGGTAGTAGTGTCACCGTTAGGGACACGACTTTGCCGTCCCTCAGAAATTGTGCTGGATATTCTCCCTGAAGGTCAGAAAGGTTCTTTCACCAAAGAGGATGGAGAAAAGGTGACTGATGAGGCAGGGAGACGGTTTAAGTAACCTGGCGAGTTCACATTAGCGGACACCGGGCGTCCGCTTCTCGCTCATAGCGGCCCTTCCAGAGCGCAGATCTGCTGCGTGCAAATGCGGAACTCGATGAGAGATGAAGAAGGTCAACTATCACGTTGCTTTTCTAACCGGATGAAAGTGCCATCCAGATTTGCTTTATTACCCCAGCCGAGTTGCATGTAAAATTTTGCCGCACGGCTGTTTTCATCGGTTTCCAGCCAGGCAATTTCGTGATGTCTGAATAACTCCTGTTCCGCAAGCATAGTGAGTCTGCGACCTATACCTCTGCTTTCGTATTCAGGAATAACAAAAAGACCATAAAGACAGCCTTTATCCGTTAAAATCATTGAAAAACCAATAGTTTCGTCGTTATCAAAGGCAACCCATGCACAATGGTCGTTTTTGATCATATCGCCCACGACGCTTTCGGTGATCCCCATTCTTCGCATTTCTTCGCGGCTCAGATGATTCTCCGTAACAGATGTTCGGACTGAGAAAATTCCATCAACATCAGAAAGTTGTGCTGGCCTTATACCTATACTCATAAGACTTACTCCATGTATGACAAAGCTAAATCCTGATGATAATGAATTCAGATCCTCTTAGGAGCCACAGAACCGTCAATGAGATGCCTGCTAATTATTTTCCGTTCCTCGCTCAAAACGCATTTTAACCAGCTTCTGCAGTTAACCCGCCCCTTTGCCAACAGACTCAGCCAGCAGGCCCGGAACGCTGTGCGGTCCGGGGATGTTAAGCTGTTCGATCGAGATGTCCTGACATTTTAAAATGTCACTGAAATGGTCAGTTTTACGTTCCTTCAGCTGATGATGATACTCTGACCCGGAATGCAATAACCAGCGCGGCAGTAAGCATGATACAGGCTGCAGTAATGAATACCCCCCTCACCCCGTTGAGGCCATATATCAGGCCACCTATTGCTGCACCCGCGGCAATGGAGGATTGGACGGCGGCGACCACCATACCCCCTGCGCTCTCGGCCTCATCGGGAAGAGTCCGGGCGACCCAACCTGACCACGCCACCGGTATGCCACCAAATGCCAGCCCCCACAGCATGACCAGCGCCGTAAGCCCGGCGATTGATAACGGCAGAGTGATCATACCCAGTGCCGCTGCTCCAACCAGAGCAGGCATAATAATCAGCGTAAAACGCAGGCTGCGTTCCATCAGCCACCCTGCCGACAGTGTCCCAATGAAGTTAGCAACGCCAAACACCAGAAGTATTAACGCCAGCCCTTTTGCGTCTATGTGTGCGAGCCCTTCCAGCGCCGGCCGTATATAGGTAAACAGCGCATACTGGCCGGTGTGTGCGAGCACGCACCCCAGCATGCCCACGCTCACGCCCGGCCTCTGAAGCAGAGAAAATACGGATGCCGTCCTGGTCCTGACTACCGGCGGCATTCCGGGCAGGGTCAGCCACTGAAAAATGAAAGAGAGTGCGCCAACCGCAGCAGCGGCAATAAACGCGCTACGCCAGCCAGACATCTCGCCCAAATAACTTCCCAGCGGTACGGCAACAACAGTACCTACCGCGATTCCACTAAAAATGATCGACAGCGCCCGCGGTACCAGCCTCTCCGGCACTAGCCTCATCGCAACCGCCGCTGCCATACTCCAGAATCCACCCAACGCGATACCCAGCAGGATGCGCATTGCCAGCAGCATGACAATGCCTGAAGAGAGCGCCACGAGCAGATTTGAGAAGATCATAAGGGCAGTAAAGCTCAACAACACGATGCGCCGGTCCAGCGCACGCGTTAATCGCGGTATCAGTAATCCGGCAAATAACGCAATCACCGCCGTCACTGTTACGGCCTGTCCTGCAAGAGACTCTGACACACCCAAATCCCGTGCAATAGGCGTTAATAAGCTGGCAGGCAGGTACTCTGCGGTGAGCAGGCCAAAAACACCCATGGTTAACGAAAAAACCGCAAGCCAGGCTGGCTGGATTTTCTCATCTCTTTGCACTCTTTCTTTGTGAACCCTGATAGAAGTTTCATCCGTCATTTCTAAGTCTCCTGGAAAGTCGTTTCAGGAGAAGAAGTCTATTCAGGCGCAGCTGGATGATCTATGCTCTAAACCCCTCACTTTTTTACCCAAAACCCGAACAGGCATATGACTTCATCCTTCGCTCTGTCATCAGAACTCATCAGCGAGCTGCTTTCCGGCCTGCGGCTATACGGCGTGCGATATCAGCGTATCCAGACGGGAGATACGTTTGGCCTGAACTTCGCAAGCAGGCCCGGTCATGCTTATCTGCACTACGCCGCTGTGGGGGAGATGGTGCTCCATAGTGCACACGGCGAAGTTCTTACGCTTTCAGCCGGAGAGGCTGTATTTCTTCCTCACGGCGAACGGCATCAGCTTTTGTCGGCAACAGCCGCCGACGTGCTGGATATCGACAATATTGAAACGGCACCACTGGATGAAAAAGTGAGTGGGATTGATACCTGCCCGAGTACTCAAGAAACGCCAGGCGCTGTGCTGTTTTTTGGTTGCATGAAAATTGATCTGGGAAGCATGCAGCGGCTGGCGGATGTGCTGCCTGAAATTATGCATGCCGATGCAAAGGGGATTCAGTGGCCGGGACTCATGCATATACTTGATGCGATGAAGCGTGAGATATGCTCCGGACGCGTGGGTTATGCAGGTATTCTCGCCAGGCTTGCCGATGTGGCTGGAGCGATGTTTATCAGAGGATGGGTGGAAGACGGTTGCGGCAATAGCCCTGGCCTGGCTGCAGCACTGCGCGATCCGCGTCTGGCTCAGGCCATCCTGGCGATTCATCGCGAACCGGGCCGGGACTGGAGCGTGGCAGAACTCGCCGCCGAATCGCATATATCCCGCTCCGCATTCGCCGAAAGGTTTCAGACCACTATCGGCGTCCCACCGCTACGGTATGCAACGGAAGTAAAGATGCATCTTGCTGTCCGCTGGCTGTCGTCAGAAAACATCACCGTCGACACCGCATCGCAACGGTTAGGATACTCCTCTCAGGCTGCTTTCAGCCGGGCTTTTAAGCGTGTAACGGGTAAGTCTCCAGGCGCGGTTCGTTTGCTTAGCTAATGGAGTTTTATCCCTGTCTGGGTTAGAAGTAATTGCCACTTAGTTTGACTTCTTTTGTGCTCCAGGAAGTGCAGAACAAAATAAATCATGTTAAAAACAGTATCCGCTACTGGCATATGGCGGTCATCAGCCCGATGGCAGTCCGCTTTGTGACAGGAGCAGACGTCAGTTCCAATTAATATAGTCAGCGCAATGCCTTTGAGAAACAGATAGCTTCTGTCCTGCCTATATATAGGCCGTAATTCTCAATAGGGACATAACCATTTTTCATGTAGAAATTTACAGCACGATAGTTGATGTGGCGGGTTTCCAGCCTAACTTCGATATATCCCATCTCTTTTGCTGATTTTTCAAGGAAAGTGAGTAAAGCACCACCAATCCCTGACTCACTTTGG
Organism: Pantoea sp. RG18; assembly: GCF_025910075.1. Taxonomy (NCBI): domain Bacteria; kingdom Pseudomonadati; phylum Pseudomonadota; class Gammaproteobacteria; order Enterobacterales; family Erwiniaceae; genus Pantoea; species Pantoea sp. RG18. The sequence goes on along the minus strand of NZ_JAPCIL010000017.1, from coordinate 150,626 downwards.
TCTGAAAACATTCTTTTAAGCTCGGCTATATTTTGGGTAAGTGGCCGTATAGCACCGCATCCCACAGCTTTGCCTTGAGAATTCTTTGCTAATGCCCATAAAGCTTTGTCATCACCCATTGCTTGGGTGGTGAAATTGCTTTTGCCGTTATCACCAGTAATAGCGGCAAGTTCTGCTGATAGCATTTCGATTAAACGATGGGATTCTGAAGAGAATGGATCTGATTTTTCTACTTTTATCATGGTTATACCCTGCAGGACGAGTGTGACCAACATAAAGCATCCTGCTAAGAAAAGCATCAGCTCAAAACGGGTAAAGGGATATCACTTATTCAAACCATCCCTGGGGTCATGGCTGCTCCTCACTCATAGCGGACATAAATCTGAACTTAGTCTGGCCCGCCTCATTGCAGTTGCCAGAAATTAATACAAAGGTAATACAGCTTGAATGATAAACTGGAAGGCATACGGACATGATAGCAGTTTAAATTGCTCATCGGCCGAATAGGTGACAGCAATTTGTCGAAGCATTTTAATCATAACATGGCTGCAAAGATATGAGGTTCACAATCAAGATAATATAGTAAACAGGGACTTTTAAAACACAATTAATTTAAAAGCCATCCTATACTAATGCTTAAAGCATCAGCTGAAAAAATATTAGTTTTTTTTGCAGTTTCTCATTTTATAAAAGAAGCCGGAATGCGAATTTTCGATGATAAAACGATCATCGTAATCAGGACGTCTTACGAAGGTTATTCCGTTAACAGTAGCCTGCTGTTTAATACCACCCATGACACTTTCAAGCGCTGGGGATGCTACCTCATTACCCAGCATTTTCACTTTGTAGTTACTTCCATTGTCTTCAACGACAGCAGCTTTTGGCAAAAGCTGCGTCTCTGTATGAGAGCTGGTTATCCGGACATCACATAAATATGTCCCCAAACCTAAACCTTCAGCTGCGGAACATAAACCGGAAAAACACACAGCAATCATACAATAAACAAATTTATTCATATCTGTCTTCCAGGACTTTGGATCGTTAAAAAATCGTTATCGGCAAAATATTTTGTGACTTGAGGAGTTGGTGATGTCATACGTGTATAGAGCTGATTTATGGATATTAATTTTTGTTTTGGGTAAGGTTAGATGAGCCGGGTGCTATGTTGGATGCAATGGTAACAGTCAGTCATTAAGAACGGAACGTCCGCTCCTCGCTCATAGCGGACACTCACCACATGTATCTTCTTTTATGTTGCGATCCTTAATATCCTGGCCTGATAAGAACGGCTTTCAGATCTAATGCAACATAACATCTGTGACCAGCATGCCGCGATTCAACCCGTTCCCCTGCAGAAGAGGCTGGGGTTATGTCACAGGAGTCGGCAGAGGCCGGGCGGGAACTGGATCGTTGGGTGGTGCCGGATAAGCTGCCATCACTCAGGCTGACACTATGCGATATCTTTTAAGGAAGATCGGGATTTACTGGTGCCGGTAAAAACGACTGATATGACTTTACCGGCTTTCGCAGTTCAGGCCTGGCAACTCGGTGTCTCCGCATTGCCTTGCTGTCTGCTTAGTCTGTATGCATGAAGTCGCCGGGGTAATTAACCTCCGGCAGACCACGTTAACGGCATAGGGATAACTATTTAGCTCCACTCATCCCGGGAGAACCATCATGTCCTCCCTCATTCCCGCCACTGCCACCCTGCCCGCCGACGCCGCCAGGACCCGCATCGCCTCCGTTTCCGCCATTACCTGATCCGTCACCATTACCGCCGTTCCCTCCATTTCCTCCGTTTTCACCACCATTACCGCCGTCGCCGCCATTTCCGTTGCTGCCAGAACCAGCATTCCCTCCGTCTCCCCCGTTTCCGTCACCGCCACCGTCACCACCGTCGCCACCGTCGCCGTCTGCCCATGCCGCAGTGCTGAATATTCCGGCCGCCAGAGAAGAGGTTACCGTGAGTACGACCATGAAAGGTCTCAGTAATGCTGAGGTGAGAATAATGAGATATACAGCTTTCATGAGAAGGTTTTTCATATCATCCTCTGCGCTATGACTTATATGCCGCCGCCGCTATCACCGCCATCACCACCATCACCACCATCACCACCATCACCACCGGATGAGTTGTTCCCGCTTCCTCCGTTGCCACCATCCCCTCCATCGGCTCCGTTAGTGCCGCCATTTCCGCCATCTCCGCCATTTGAGTTGGAGCCTGTACCAGCATTACCGCCGTTACCGCCATCCCCTCCGTTTTCGCCCGGACCACCGTCCCCGCCGTTTCCACCATCAGAAATCAGTGATAAGGAATCAGGAAAAGGAATCGGGGAGGCCGGAGAGGCATAACCGCAGTGTGTAAAAATCACCAGTATCAGAGTGGAGCACCTTAGTAGGGTACGGTATCGTTTACAGATGTTCTGACTGGTCATTGTTACCTCCATCACCGCCAGCACCTCCGGGCGCATTGTCAGTTGAACCACCATCACCCCCGTTGCCACCATTGGCGCTACCCTGTCCATTTTTATGATGTTTGTGGTGTTTATGGTAGGGTTCAGTCGCGGCGCCTGCCCCATTTCCCCCATTTCCGCCGTTACCACCTGTAGCAGAACCGTTACCGCCGTTACCTCCGTTCAGACAGCCTGTACCGGGCACGCCGTCTTTACCACTTTCTCCATCAGGCGAACTGCCGTTCCCATCTTGTCCGTTCAGGCTCTCACAGGCAGACAGCTGAATAGTGTCCTGCGGGAGTGTCTGACTGAATACCGGCAGGGAAAGGAGCAGCCCTGCAGATAGTGGAAAAAAAATCAGCGTGTTGTGTAGCTTTGACATAGAAGTTTCATCCTTTAATTAATGGCCGCCTTCATGAGGCGACCATTTTTAGTTAGATTCTGCAGCCTGATTACGCACCGCCGCCATCACCACCACCACCATCGCCACCGCTGTCACCACCATCACCGCCGCCGTCACCGTCTCCGGAACCATTACCGTTAGCGGAGCCGTTGCCAGTGCCGTTATCATTACCGCTGCCATTCCCGTTACCGCTGGCGCTGTTATTTCCTCCATCGCCGCCAGGGCCACCAGGAGAATTAGAACCAGAACCCCCGTTGCCGCCGTCACCTCCATTAGCATCGCCGACAAGTAAGAAGGTCTGTGGGGAGTGATTCGTAAACGGTTGGTTATGTAACGGTGCAGCGACTGCAAGTCACGCCGCAGAGAGGACAAAAACAGCCAAAGCAAGCGTTAATTTTTTATGTCTCATAATCCATCATTAAAGATAATAAATACATGAGATAATCGCTGGCCCACCCCATAGCTAATGAGCTATTTCATTAAAAGTAAATTATCTAAAAAATAAAAACTATGGAGTGTAATGAAACGTTTTTCGTTGTTTTATAATGTTTTCGTTTAATTTTAAAAAAAATTTTCGGGGATGCTATTTTTTAACTAACTAGTTAATAGCTAATGACATTAAAGGCTAATAATTACCCTGCTAACAATTTACTCTTTTCATGAAATAATACATATTGCATTTTTATTAAGGCACTTTTTTCATAAGCAGGGAATGACAATCCTGAACTCAAAAAAAAGCAAAAGCATATATCATTTTCTATAATTCATCTGACTTTTAAGAGGTATGGTAAGGGGACACTGTTTAACCACTCAGAATTAATTTTCCTGAACCTCAGAAATCCATAATTTCAGGAAGCACTACCCTAACTGCTGCAGGCGGGACCTCGCGGGGCTGAATAAAGGTGAAGCCCGTAACGCGCTGATGCATGCGATATTTATGCACCGGCTGGAAGAAATCAGGGCCCGAAATCCGGCAAATCAGAGCTGCATGTTGCGCAGTAAAGTAACTGCCCCGCTTCCCATTGATAAAGACCGCCTGTTTCGATGGTGTGCTGACATGCGGCAGAGCGGGCTGAAGCCCGCCCCTGTAAACGCCTGTCGTCAGACATATCCCATCATTTTCAGCAGCGACTGCACCTGATTCATCGCTTCGCTGCGATGGGTGACGCCCAGCTTCTGATAGAGATTGCGGATATGGGTTTTGATGGTGGTGGAGGCCACCGCCAGCTCACCGGCGATTTGATCGTTGCTGTAGCCAGAATAGATTAATCCCAGCACCTGCCATTCACGCTGCGTCAGCGGACTGGTTCGGATCAGCTCCGGCACGTCAGGATGGTTAAGCAACCGGCTGACAAAGCCTTCATCGAAATGGGCGAATTTGTGACGGTGATATTTGTTGATCTCCAGCAGGATGCGCCGGGCACGGTGGCTGTCCAGTTCATTCAGGGTATTCAGCTGAATCAATTGCCGCAACTGCTGCGCCATCATCTCGCCTTCAATCACAAAATGGCTGATAAAACCGGTGCTGCGCGCCAGTTTCAGCGCCTCAATCAGGACACGCTGCGCCTCCGCTTTGCGGTCGGTCTGCCAGTAGATCTGATTCAGCAGCAACAGATTGCGGTTTAAATCGCTCATCAGGCGCAGGGCACGGGCATTCTCATTCAGCTCCTCCAGCACCACTTCCGCCTGGCTCACATCACCCAGCAGGATCTGCGCGCGGGCGATGTTCCGCCATTGTCCCTGCAGAAAATGGTTATTGGCAAAGGCAGGTTTAGGCGTCTGCCGCATCCAGTCACGGGCGTTCTGGCTGTCGCCGGTCAACTGCCAGTAAATGACCCGGACTTTGTCGGCATTGGCTATCCAGTCGCTGTGCCAGTTGCCATTGTTCAGCAGGTTTTCCAGCCGGTTCAGGTAGCTGCGGGCGTTATCCAGATTGCCGCGTGCCAGTGAGCACTGCACCAGCAATCCCAGACACTGAATCTGCTGCTGCGGCTGGAAACCGTTCAATACTTTGATGCCTTCCCGGGCCGCCTGCTCCGCCTCTTCCAGCCGTCCCCAGGCCCACAGCAACTGAGCGCGAATGCGCAGCAGAAACTCATGCAGCGGGAACTGCGCCAGATGCTGTTCATCGACCAGCACAAAGGCGCGGCTCTGGATCTCATAGGCTGCCTGCAAAAAGCCCTGAGCAAACAGAATCTCGCTCTGCTGAATCAGGCTCCAGAGGGCGTAGTGCCACACTTCATCGCGCCGCGCCATCTGTTCGGTCTGCCGCATCAGTTTGAGTGAATCATCCAGCTCGCCTTTGCAGTGCATCACTTCACCATGCACTGAGGTTGCCACAATGCGGCTGTAGTGACGGCTGGCTGGCAGAGTGTCGAGCGCCACTTTCGCCAGCCGCTCCGCTTCATCGGTATTGCCATCGTTAATCGCCACCTGGGCGCGCAATGCATTAAATTCACCGCGCAGTGCTGCGTCGATCTCGCAGCGGCTGGCCTGTTCAAAACGCGCCAGCAGACTGTCGACTTCGGAGAAACGATGCTGACTCTGCATCAGCCACGCCTGCAGCAGCACCAGCATTGGATTTTCCAGCATCATCTCCCACGGCAGTGCTTTCAGGGAGTTCTCCAGCAGTGGCAGCTCGCTCTGATTAAACAGCGTCCAGGCGTGCTTCAGCAGCACGTCCCGCAGCATGGTGGCGTCGCCAGAGGCGAGCGCATGATGAATCGCCTCGCCGGGAAATCCCTGCGCCATCCAGCTCTCTGCCGCAGCCCGATGCAGCGCAGGCAGTTCCGCCGCCAGTTCCCACTGGCAGCGCTGACGCAGGAAGTTACCAAACAGCGGATGGTAGCTGAACCAGCAGCCGGAATCGTCCATGCGCTGCAGAAACAGACCCTGACGCTCAATCTCTTCCAGCCGCATCTGGCCGTTCTCTTCGCGGGTGACACAGGCGATCAGTTCATCGTTCATTGAACGCAGCAGCGCGGTTTTCAGTAAGAAATGACGGGTAGGCAGATCGACGTTATCCAGGACTTCTTCAACAAGATAATCGGAGAGGTGGCTGGCATTAATGCCAGAGAGACGCCGGGCGGAATGCTGAGCCGAACTGGCCCCCTGTCGCGCCGACAGTACGATCAGTTGCAGCGCCGTAGCCCAGCCCGCTACATCATCACAGAGTCGGCTGCTCTCTTCGCTTTCCAGCGGGGCCGCCAGTCGGCAGTCAAAAAACTGTCGTGCCTCCTGGTGGGTAAAAGCCAGCTGCTGGCTGCCCAGCTCAATCAGTTGCTCACGCACCCGCAGGTTGGCGATACCGAGTTGCGGCAGGTTGCGTGACATCAGAATCAGCGTCAGATTTTCAGGCTGATGGCGCAGGAAAAAGCGCATCGCGTCGTGGATCACCGGATTGGTAATCAGATGGTAGTCATCAACGATCAGCCACAGCGGCTGCTGCCACTCCACCAGCTCGATAAAGAGCTGAGAAAACAGGGCGTTGAGATTCACATACTGCCGCTTCTGCGCCAGCAGTTCACTGCGCGGACAGCCACCGTGGGTGGCCTGTTGCAGTGCAGCGATCAGGTAATCGGCAAAGCGCTCCGGCTGATTATCGCCCTCATCTAAAGAAACCCACCCCAGATCGCTTTTCCCTGCCGCCCACTGCGACACCAGTGTGGTTTTACCGTAGCCCGCCGGACTGGTGACCAGCACCAGCCGATAGTTACCTGCAGCGGTGAGCTTTTGCAGCAATCTCTCCCGAATCACAGTGCCTTCAAGACGCACCGGGCGGCTGAGTTTAGCGGGTATTAACATGGGCGCGCGTTTCTCCATTTGTCGAGCGCATCATTATTTTACGCTTCGTAATTATTCCTTACACAGGTTCAGCATTTCGTCAGATGAATGCAAGCAAACCCATTAATTAAACTTTACAAAAGCGTGCGCAATCACACTCCTTCAACGATTTCGGATTAGCCTCATCCTCTCCACCCTCCCCATCCTCCTCCGCTAATTCTTTGCAGGAGGATGAGCGAGGGTTTCCGCGCGGGCAGACTGTCGCCACATTGATCCATTTTCCGTTTTCACAGGACATCAACCATGACACAGCCCGATTTCAACCCGATTCAGTTCAATGCTGCCCTGACCCGTCAGTGGCAGCGTTTTGGCCTGCGCGATGCGCAGGAGATGACCACGACACAGTGGTGGCAGGCACTCAGCGGTGCGCTGGCCGATATGCTGGCTGCGCAGCCTGCTCCCCCGGCCCCGACAGAACTGCGCCATGTTAACTATCTGTCGATGGAGTTTTTGATCGGTCGCCTGACCGGCAATAACCTGCTGAACCTGGGCTGGTATGACGCGGTCAACGAGGCCCTGGCCGCCTGGGATATCTCACTCACTGACGTGCTGGAAACCGAAACGGATCCGGCGCTGGGTAATGGCGGCCTGGGTCGTCTGGCAGCCTGTTTCCTGGATTCCATGGCGAATGTGGGTCAGCCCGCTACGGGCTACGGTCTGAACTATCAGTACGGTCTGTTCCGCCAGCGCTTCGAACAGGGCGCGCAGATTGAAAGCCCGGATGACTGGCAGCGCGACCGCTATCCGTGGTTTAACCACAACGCCGCGCTTAACGTGCGGGTCGGGCTGGGCGGTAAAGTGGTGACGGTTGCGGGTCAGCCACAGTGGCAACCGGCGTTTGAACTGCTCGGCGAAGCCTGGGATCTGCCGGTGGTGGGTTATCAGAATGGTATCAGCCAGCCACTGCGTCTATGGCAGGCGAAACATGCCCAGCCGTTTAACCTTGATCGCTTCAACGACGGCGACTTTCTGCGCGCGGAGCAACAGAGTATTGATGCTGAAAAACTGACCAAGGTGCTCTACCCCAATGACAATCATCAGAACGGTAAAAAACTGCGTCTGATGCAGCAATATTTTCAGTGCGCCTGCGCGCTGGCTGACATTCTGCGTCGCCATCATCGGGCCGGACGCAGCATCGAAGCCCTGGCCGATCATGAAGTGATCCAGCTTAATGACACCCATCCGACGCTGGCCATCCCGGAGCTGATGCGTCTGCTGCTGGATGAGCATCAGCTGAGCTGGGATCGCGCCTGGCAGATCACACAGCACACTTTTGCCTATACCAATCACACCCTGATGCCGGAAGCGCTGGAGTGCTGGGATGTGCGTCTGGTGCGCAGCCTGCTGCCGCGCCATATGATGATCATCAATACCCTGAACGCGCAGCTAAAAACGGCTGTCACCGCGCGCTGGCCGGATGATGAAGCGAAGTGGGCCAGACTGGCGCTGGTGCATAATAACCAGCTGCGGATGGCGAACCTCTGCGTGACCAGCGGGTTCGCGGTCAACGGTGTGGCGGCGCTGCACTCGAAACTGGTGGTTCAGGATCTCTTCCCGGAATATCACCAGATGTGGCCAGAGAAATTTCACAACGTGACCAACGGCATTACGCCGCGCCGCTGGATCAATCAGTGCAACCCGGCGCTGAGTGCCCTGATCACCCGGACATTGCAAAAACCCTGGCTGAACGATCTCGATGCCTTGCAGGGGCTGGAAGCCTTTGCGGATGACGCCGCCTTCTGCGCGGAATATCGCGCCATCAAGCAGCAGAACAAAGTCGCGCTGGCGCACTGGGTGAAACAGCGGACCGGCATTGAGATTGACCCCACCGCGCTGTTTGACGTACAGATCAAACGACTGCATGAGTACAAACGCCAGCATCTGAGCCTGCTGCACATCATTGCACTGTGGCAGACGCTGGTCACCGATCCGCAGGCTAACCGGACGCCGCGCGTGGTGCTGTTTGGTGCCAAAGCCGCGCCCGGCTATGCACTGGCGAAAAACATCATCTATGCCATCAACAAAGTGGCCGAGGTGATCAATCAGGATCCCCGCATCGGTGACCGTCTGAAAGTCGTGTTTATTCCCGATTACAACGTCTCCGTCGCCGAGCGGCTGATTCCCGCCGCCGACCTTTCCGAGCAGATCTCCACTGCCGGTAAAGAAGCGTCCGGCACCGGTAATATGAAGCTGGCGCTGAATGGCGCACTGACCATCGGCACACTGGATGGAGCGAACGTCGAGATCGCTGAGCAGGTTGGCAGCGAAAACATCTTTATCTTCGGGCATACCGTGGAACAGGTGGTGGCGTTAAAAGCAGACGGTTATGCCCCAGCGCAGTGGCGCAAGAAAGATCCGCAGCTCAATCAGGTCTTACTGGCGCTGGAAGATGGCACCTTCAGCCAGGGCGACTGCCACGCCTTTGATGCGATGTTGCAGAGTCTCGGCCCGGAAGGCGGTGATCCTTATCTGGTACTGGCTGACTTCCAGCCCTACCTTGACGCACAGGCGCAGGTAGAAGCGCTGTGGAGCGATCAGGAGGCCTGGACACGTGCCACCATCCTCAATACCGCACGCTGTGGCATGTTCAGCTCCGATCGCGCTATCCGCGATTACCAGCAGCGCATCTGGCAAGCGAAACGCTAAGGAACGCCATGAAAACAGATCCGGTTATGGACGATTTCTCCCGGGCGGGCATCGCCGCTGAGTATATCAATGCTCACGGCAAGCCACAGGCGATCCCGACCCTGACCCGCCAGCGTTTGCTGGCGGTGATGCAGCCTTCCCATCCGCTGAGCACGCCGCTGCCACCGGTGGTGATTTTTCGCAGCGGCGATCTTCTGAGCCTGTCGCCACAGCTCGCTGACGATGCCCACTGGCATCTCACCAGTGAAGCGGGTGAAATCAGCTCAGGTCGCTGCCAGCCCTCTCAGCCGCTGCATCTGCCGCCGCTGCCTGAAGGCTATCATGAGCTGACGCTGCAACAGGGTGCGCAGCAGTGGTCGTGCCGGATAATAATTGCCCCGGCCCGCTGTTATGAACCCCCGGCCCTGCTGGCAGGTGAGTCAATATGGGGCGCCTGCGTGCAGCTCTATACCCTGCGCTCGGCGGAGAACTGGGGAATCGGCGACTTTGGCGATCTGCGCCGGATGCTGCCGGAGGTAGCCGCACGCGGCGGCGCGTTTATCGGTCTTAACCCTATCCATGCGCTGTTTCCCTCCAGCCCGGAGAGTGCCAGCCCTTACAGCCCCTCGTCCCGGCGCTGGCTTAATGTGCTCTACATCGATGTGGGCGCAGTCGCTGACTTCCGGCAGAGCGCTGCCGCTCAGGCCTGGTGGCAACGTCCGGAAACAGAACAGGCGCTGGAACAGGCTCGCGCAGCAGATTGGGTGGATTATGCGGCGGTGACCCGGCTGAAAATTGCCGCGCTGAGACTGGCGTGGCCGCAGTTTACTCAGCGTGACGCCAGCGATTCCGAGGTGCAGGCGTTTAATGGATTTATACGTGAAGGAGGCGAGAGTCTTCAGCATCAGGCGCTGTTTGATGCGCTGCACGCCGATCAGATAGCACAGGATAGTGATCGCTGGGGCTGGCCGGTGTGGCCGGAGGCGTTGCAGGATCCCGGCAGTCCGGCCGTGCAGGCCTTCCTGCAACAGCACGCCGATCAGGTGCGCTTCTGGCTCTGGCTGCAGTGGCTGGCCGCGAAGCAGTTTGCCGACTGCTGGGACATCTGCCAGCAGCAGCAGATGCCGATTGGACTTTACCGCGATCTGGCGGTGGGTGTTGCGCAGGGTGGTGCAGAGACCTGGAGCGAGCGCGATCTCTACTGCATGGATGCCAGCATCGGTGCGCCGCCCGATATTCTCGGCCCGCGCGGCCAGGACTGGGGATTGCCGCCCATGGATCCGCAGGTGATGCGTCAGCGCGCCTGGGAGCCGTGGATCGCCCTGCTGCGCGCTAACATGCGGCACTGCGGCGCACTGCGCATTGACCATGTGATGGCGCTAATGCGGCTGTGGTGGATTCCGGCCGGTGATAGCGCGATGCACGGTGCCTACGTGCACTATCCCATCGACGATCTGCTGGCGATTCTGGCGCTGGAAAGTCAGCGTCATCGCTGCATGGTAATTGGCGAAGATCTCGGTACGGTGCCGGAAGCGATTGTCGATAAGCTGCGTGATGGCGGGGTCTACTCCTATAAGGTGCTCTATTTTGAGCAGGAGTCAGCCCACAGTTTTCGTCCGCCCGCCGAATGGCCACGACAGGCAATGGCGGTCGCGACCACTCACGATCTTCCGACGCTGCGTGGCTGGTGGCAGAGCGATGATTTGACCACCGGCGCACAACTCGGCCTCTATCCCGACAAAGTGGTGCTGGCCGGGCTATATCAGGATCGGCTGCGAGCGAAGCAGGCGCTGCTGCAGAGTCTGCATCGCGTTGGTGCCCTGCCGAAACGTGCCGGACGCGATGCACGTCGCACCGGCATGAGCAAGGCATTAAACCGGGCGATGCAGCGCTATCTGGCTGACAGTCACAGCGCCCTGCTGGGACTGCAACCGGAGGACTGGCTGGATATGGCGACGCCGGTCAATATTCCGGGCACCAGCGATGAATATCCGAACTGGCGACGCAAGCTCAGCGCCACGCTGGAAACGCTGTTCAGCGATCCTGCCACTGACACGCTGCTGCGTGATCTGACGGCACGCCGGAAGCGACTACTGCGCAATTGAAGGTCAACGCGCGACTCAGACTCGTCTCTGACGCAGCCTGTTTTACATCATTTTCAGTTATTACAGCGTGCGGGCCGGCAACGGCTCGCACTCTGCTACTGTAATCAGCGCCTCTCAACAGTGATAAGATCACCCTGAGCACGAGCGTCTGAAAAGCACACCGGATTCTGTTCAGGATTTAATGAACTTAAGAATTTATCTTCGCCCAATCCTGAGATTGCTTTAACAGCAATGCCCAGTCGTCAGGTGGATAGCCGTTATGCAACATTCCTGAAAATACTTTATAGGCGTCACGCTTACTGCCATAAGCACGTTTGGTCTCAGCGTCATTCATCCATGCAAGGATGATGGTTTTATGTTGCTCGCTGAATCTAAAGAACAAACGATACTGCATCAAAAACTTTGCACGGAACCAATGCTTATTTTGTTCTCCCAGCGTATCGCCCTGGCGAAACTTTGCCTGATGTGGATCGGCGCAAATCTCACTATTGATAACTTTAAACACAGCGGCTAAAAGCTTCGTCGTCGCTTTTCGCTGGTAACTTTCAGGATATTTAGCCCTGAGTAACTCCACTTCATTGGTCAGCGCAATCAGCTGCGATTCAAAACAGGGAGGAACATAAACGTGCCATCCATTTATAACCGTGCTGTCTTCCATACTTAATTACTCATCGTCCATGAGTGGAGCATCCAAATCAACGTCCATACCTTCGGTCAACGATGTAATGCGAGTTAATAATCCTCGATCCAGCATTTTAATATTTGCAGCCGTGTTGCGCCTGTCAGCAGGAAGAAAACTCAGAAAGCTCGCCTTCACTGGAGCATCATCAGCCACCGTTTCCTGACGGGTAATAAGGACTTTGCCGCCCTGCAGAACAGCGTATTCGATATTCTCACCAGGTTGCAGATTCATCGCATCACGAACTGCGGCAGGGATGGTGGTCTGTCCGCGGGCTGTCAGTTTTGATGAAGCACGCAGAGAGATGTTTGCATGAGTCAGAGTTCCCATCGTGGATTCTCACTATTATTAACCAGGATAAGTCAGCAGTGATGCAGTTACATTGGTAATGCAAATGCATTGATCGCGATAAGAGCGAATGTTTTGTTACTAAGTCTTCATTAAAAGTTTCTGATTATGCTTTTCCGTATCGCCTGAAAAATTGGCGCCCTGTTTTATTTCCTGCCAGATATCAAACTCTTCGCGACTGATAAGCACAGCAGCAGAGCCGCCCCGGCGGGTGATAATCACAGGCTCACCCGCCCTCACGATATCCATGATTTCAGCAAGATATTTTCGGGCCTGTGTTGTCGTGTAACTTCGCATATAGCCTCCAGAAAAGTCATCCCTGAAACAGCTTAGTTAGCCTATATTCATCAAACGCTATTGCCCACAGCATGACTTACGCAATGCGTAAAACCACGCAAAAAAATCATGCAATCAGGAGCTCTGTAACAAAAAAAGGTGCGCCGCAGCGCACCAGATGGAACAACATCAGTATTGTCGGGGCATTTTCACCCCTTGCCTTTAACACTACTGATAAAGGTCTGCCGGGCAGAGGTGGAACCCAGCCGCTCGGCTTCATCCAGCAGTTTCAGCGCCTTATCGATATTACCGCTGTTCACCGCCTGTCTGATCTTCTGGTTAAAGTAACTCTCGGTATCGCTCATGATCGGTTCCGCACGGGCTTTTGGCGCGGGCGCTGCTGAGGGTGCAGGCGCCGGTGCTGCGCTGTACGCGGACGCCGGTGCGGTATTGCCGACGGTCACCGCGCTCGGGCCGGATGAACCAAACAGCGGCCCGACCAGAATGGATGAGCCGGAGCTGGTCTGCATCTTCAGCTTGATTGTCCCTTCCCGGCTGTGGCGGGCGACGGGATCGGGAATATCCGGTACCGCATGACCGGTGCCCTGGGCGTAGGCCTTGGCCGGGTCAAGCAGCGTGGTGGTTTGTGTCAGATCGCTGTCGGTGGTGAACACCAGCAGGTAGATTTTTTGCTGACCCAGCGCCGGGGTTAATTTCATCACCCCTTCCAGTCGATCTGCCGCCATCACGCCCGGCTTCTGATAGGTAAAGTAGCGGCTGGGAAACCAGGCCGCGGGACGCAGGTTTTCATCCAGCACCAGCACGTTCGGTGCGAAAACCTGACCGTTCGCCACTTCACTGCTCAGCGTCAGCGTCAGTTCGCCGATATTGGCGGGCAGACTATAGGCCGCGACCGGACCGGCAATGTGTGGCGCATTCAGCGTCTGTCCGCTGTTAGCGATTTTTGTGGTCTGTGTCTGAGAAGCAGCCAGCGGTTGCCAGCTCAGGCGTTGCAGTGTTTCGGGTGCCACGACTGGTGCGGACGAGAGATCCTGCGGCACCAGATTGACATCCGCCAGGGCGGGAAGCACGTGTCCTGTCAGTAACGCGGCACTCAGGCAGAGTGCAGCCAGTTTTTTCATTTTCATTATGTCTACCTTATTGCAGGTCGCGGCGTGAACCAGGCAATGGCACACCGCGACCAAAGAGATCCATCAGGCGCAGGCGCACCTGTCAGAAAAGGTGCTGGCTTACCACCAGATTTCCATCTGCGCGCCGAAGGTCACTTCATCGTCTTTACCACGGCTGTTAGTCAGGATGCCGTTGCCGCTGGTGTCCGCAGAGGCGAAGGTGGTGAGATCGCCTGAGTTATCTTTGTTGTAGCCCCATTTTTCATCCCATTTGGCGTAGGTCGCGAACAGACGCAGAGCCGGACGTGACCAGATGCTGTCGCCCGCCTGCCACTGCTGCGCCAGCGTCACTTTGTACTGGCCGTTGCGTTCGTTAGCCTGCTGCGATTTGACGTTGTCGTAGCCCAGTTCCAGCAACGTGCTCATAATCGGCGTCCATTTGTACATCGGGCGCACACCCACGGTGTACCACTCGGTGCCGCGGTTATTGTCCAGATCGATATTCTGGTACATGGCGACGTACATCAGATCCCAGCGTTCGGCCAGTGAGATCGCACCGTGGTCGAGGATGCGGTACATGTCACCATTGTTGTTGAGGCTGGTGCCCTGCGGCACGCCTTTGCCCTGAGAGGTCAGCGCATCGGTGGCATACTGCAGTACGAATTTGTTATAGCCCTTCAGCATGCTCTGGGTATGTTCAGCAGTGAACATCCAGCCATCTTTAGAGGCCCCCTCTTCCAGACGGTAGTCGTCACGGGCATTAGCGCGACCGTAGTCGACACCCAGCTCCAGCACGCCGTTGGTGTTGGTTTCCAGGCCGGCCAGACGCACATCAAACACGTCGTTGGCAGTACTGGTGGCGAAGTCACGGATACGATCGCTGGAGAAGGTGTAAGAGCCGCCCGCTTCAGATGAACGGGTTGCGGCGAAAGAGAGTTTACCGAAGCCGAGATCGACATCTTCCAGACCGGCACCCGGACCGGAAATATCCCAGTAGTAGAAGTCGATCATATGGACGTCATGACGCTGATAGAAACGCTTACCGGCCCAGATGGTAGAGCCTGGCAGCGCGTCGATCAGGTTTTTACCTTTTACGTTGGCTTCACGGAAGGCGGGCGATGTGGCTTCCCAGTCATTCTGCTGTGCCACGGAGTAAGCCACGTTGGTGTCGAAATAGAAGCTTTTGTCGCCCTCTTTCCACACTTCCTGGCCTAATTTCAGTTCGGCATAGGTTTCACATTCGTTGCCCAGACGGTATTTACTTTGGGCACCGGTGGCCTGGAAACATTGCTGTTCACCACCGCTGCCGGTCCAGCCAATGCCGGAACGGGCGTAACCGGTAAAATCAACCGCCATCGTCGGGGCGGAGAGGGTTCCCACCGCGACGGCAAAGGCGATGGGAAGTTTGCGCAGAGTTAACATTTTCTATCTCCTGAGGTCATTGCTTTTATTGTTTTTGGCAGGGCTATACACCCGGCTCCTGATACAGCCTGCGGCACGCGCTCCCGTCCTCGCGGAACAGGTGACAACGCTCGGGCGGCAGGCCAATACCGAGGATGGCGCCCTCTTTTACCAGCACGACGTCCTCCTGGCGGTAAACCAGGTTCTGACGGATAGCGGGAATCTCGATGTGGATCTGTGTTTCATGCCCCAGCTGTTCCACCACCTGCACTTCCCCTTCCAGGGTGACGTCGGCGATATCGCTGGAGAGCAGATGTTCCGGGCGAATACCCAGTGACATGTTGCTGCCGACCTGCACACCGGCGCTGTCAACCGGCAGCCAGACCAGCTGCTGATTCGGCAGCCGCACCTGAACCTGATCGATGGCGGTGGCGGTCACTTTGACCGGCAGGAAATTCATTTTTGGTGAGCCGATAAATCCGGCGACAAAGCGGTTGGCGGGATAGTGGTAGAGCTCAAGCGGCTTGCCGACCTGCGCAATGCGTCCGGCATCCAGCACCACGATTTTGTCGGCCAGCGTCATCGCTTCGATCTGATCGTGGGTCACGTAAATCATGGTGCGCTTCAGGCGCTTATGCAGACGGGAGATCTCAATGCGCATCTGAACGCGCAGCGCGGCGTCAAGGTTCGACAGTGGTTCATCCAGCAGGAAGACGCGCGGTTCCGCCACCAGCGTGCGGCCAATCGCCACGCGCTGACGCTGCCCGCCAGAGAGGGCTTTAGGACGGCGATCGAGCAGATGCGCCAGTTGCAGAATCTCCGCCACCTGATTAACCCGCTGCTGGATCTCCGCTTTTTTCACCCCGGCCAGTTTCAGGCCAAAAGACATGTTCTCCGCCACCGACAGATGGGGATAGAGCGCATAGGACTGAAACACCATGCCGATGCCGCGTTCGGCGGGCGGCACTTCATTCATGCGCCGGTCGCCGATTAACAGCTCGCCGCTGGTGATGGTCTCCAGTCCGGCAATCATGCGCAGCAGTGTCGATTTGCCACAGCCTGATGGGCCGACGAAAACAACAAATTCCCCTTCACGAATAGTGAGATCGATATCTTTCGACACCACCGTATCGCCCCAGGCTTTCGTGACATTGCGTAACACAACGCTCGCCATGATCCCTTCCCTCTTAGCTGCATAGTCGTGTCTGCCCAGCGGCAGACGAGTTCCGGGGCTCACTATGCGAGAGGAAACTGGCGGTAACATCCTCCACCCCACTGCATTCCGCTGGGGGAGGAGGCGGGAGGAGGAGAAACGCGGTCTGACGCCACGACCCGCGCGCTGCCGCGCTTTTTTGTGATCGCTAACGCAGACCCGCAGGAATTTTTGCCGCGTAAGCGCCCGCTTAAAGGGCTTTTTGCCAGCGCGATCACAGCGGCAGGTCGAGGGGCGTAGAGCAGAGGAGGATGAGAAGCCGTGGCGGATAAGCACAATGATGCCGGTAAAGCATTCACCACTTCCGCTAACAGGATGGATTTATGACGATGAAAACCGGAGCAAGAATTCTGGCCCTTTCTGCCCTCTCTGCCGTGCTCTTTTCGGCAAGCGCGATGGCAAAAATTGAGGAAGGTAAACTGGTCATCTGGATCAACGGTGACAAGGGCTACAACGGCCTTGCCGAAGTGGGTAAGAAATTTGAGCAGGAGACCGGCATCAAAGTTACGGTCGAACATCCTGACAAAATGGAAGAGAAGTATCCGCAGGTCGCAGCGACCGGCGATGGCCCGGATATTATCTTCTGGGCACATGACCGTTTCGGCGGCTATGCGCAGTCCGGCCTGCTGGCAGAGATCACGCCGGATGCCAGCTTCCGCGAGAAGATTTTCCCGTTCACCTGGGACGCGGTGCGCTTCGACGGCAAGCTGATTGGCTACCCGATTTCCGTTGAGTCGCTGTCACTGATCTACAACAAGAAACTGCTGCCGAACCCGCCAAAAACCTGGGAAGAGATCGCCGGTCTCGACAAGCAACTGCGTGCCAAAGGCAAAAGCGCCATCATGTTTAACCTGCAGGAGCCCTACTTCACCTGGCCGCTGCTGGCCGCAGGCGGGGCTTACGCCTTTAAGCTCACCGACGGACATTATGACGTGAAGGATGTCGGCGTCGATAACGCCGGGGCCAAAACGGGCATGCAGTTCCTGGTCGATCAGGTTAAAGCCAAGACCCTGAATGCGGACACCGATTATTCGATTGCTGAGGCCGCCTTTAACAAAGGCGAAACCGCCATGACCATTAATGGTCCGTGGGCGTGGGGCAACCTCGACAAGAGCGGCATCGACTATGGCGTCACCGAATTGCCAACCCTGAACGGTAAACCGTCGAAAGCCTTTGTCGGCGTGCTGAGTGCCGGGATCAACGCCGCCAGTCCTAACAAAGAGCTGGCGAAAGAGTTCCTGGAGAATTATCTGCTGACTGACACCGGTCTGGATGCGGTCAACAAAGATAAGCCGCTGGGTGCTGTGGCGCTGAAATCTTTCCAGCAGACGCTGGAAAAAGATTCGCGTATCGCCGCCACCATGAACAACGCCCGTCAGGGTGACATCATGCCGAATATCCCGCAGATGGCGGCATTCTGGTATGCGATGCGCACCGCTACCCTGAACGCGCTGGGCGGTCGTCAGAGCGTCGACGCCGCACTGAAAGATGCTCAGGCCCGTCTGAAGAAGTAATTCTCCCCTTGCAGCCGGGGCAACCCGGCTTGAGTGACCGTTAAGGAAAACCGCATCATGTCAGGAAAACCGAAAACGCGCAGTGTGCTGTTGAAAAGCGTTCTCATCGGGATCTGCTGTCTGCTGGTCGGCTATCTGCTGGTGCTGATGTACGCGCAGGGCGAATATCTGTTTGCGCTGCTGACGCTGATCCTCAGTGCGACCGGACTGTGGATTTTTGCTAACCGTCGCGCCTATGCGTGGCGTTATGTCTATCCCGGCGTAGCGGGAATGGCGCTGTTTGTACTGTTCCCTCTCGCCTGCACGATTGCCATTGCCTTTACCAACTACAGCAGCAGCAACCAGCTCACCTTTGAACGGGCGCAGCAGGTTTTGCTGGGCCGCACCTTCCAGTCGGGTGAAGCAGTCAGTTTTTCTCTTTTCCCGGCCGGCGATCGCTGGCAGCTGGTGCTGAATGATGGCAAAGACTATGTTTCACCGCCGTTTCAGTTTGGCGCTGAACAGACACTGAAAATGGCCCCTGCCACACCACCTTCAGGTGAACGGGCAAACTTCAGAGCGATCACGACCCATCGTCAGGCACTGAGCCAGATCCGGGCTGAACTGCCGGATGGTCGTCAGTTGCGGATGAGTTCGCTGCGCCAGTTCTCCGGCACCCAGCCGCTCTATCGGGTGGGTGCGCAGGATGAGCTGATCAATCAGCAGAGCAACGCGCGCTATCGCGCTAATCCGCAGACCGGTTTCTACCAGGCGATTAACGCCGACGGCAGTTGGGCGAACGAAACCCTGAGTCCCGGCTTTACCGTGAATACCGGCTGGAAAAACTTCGTGCGGGTGTTTACTGACGAAGGGATTCAGAAGCCGTTCCTGGCGATATTTGGCTGGACGCTACTCTTCTCGCTGATCACCGTGGTGCTGACCGTCGCGGTGGGCATGGTGCTGGCGTGTCTGGTGCAGTGGGAGGCGTTGCGCGGCAAAGCGGTCTATCGGGTAATGCTGATTCTGCCCTATGCCGTGCCGGCGTTTATCTCGATCCTGATTTTCAAGGGGTTGTTCAACCAGAGCTTTGGTGAAATCAACGTGATGCTCAGCGCGCTGTTTGGCGTGAAGCCGGCCTGGTTCAGCGACCCGACGCTGGCGCGCACCATGCTGATTATCGTCAATACCTGGCTCGGCTACCCCTACATGATGATCCTCTGCATGGGCCTGCTGAAGGCAATTCCGGACGATCTCTATGAAGCCTCGGCGATGGACGGTGCGGGACCGCTGCAGAACTTCTTCCTGATTACTCTGCCGCTGCTGCTGAAACCACTGATGCCGCTGATGATCGCCAGCTTTGCCTTTAACTTTAATAACTTTGTGCTGGTGCAGTTACTCACCAACGGCGGGCCGGATCGCCTCGGCACCACCACGCCAGCCGGTTACACCGATTTGCTGGTGAACTACACCTGGCGTATCGCCTTTGAAGGCGGCGGCGGGCAGGACTTTGGGCTGGCCGCCGCTATCGCCACGCTGATCTTCCTGCTGGTGGGTGCGCTGGCGGTGATTAACCTGAAAGCCTCGCGGATGCAATTCGACTAAGCGCCTGGCCCGACTGGCGTCATGGTTGCAGGCAGTCCGGACGCGAAGAGCGTGGAACAACCGGAACCTGGGAGGTGAGGATTGTGAGCACTGCCCGGGTTCAGACTGACAAATAAAATAGCCTGATGGACCAGGCTCTGAGGAGTTGTTATGGCTATGGTACAACCGAAATCGCAACGGCTGCGTCTGTTCACCACGCATCTGCTGCTGCTGTTATTTATCGCGGCGATTCTCTTTCCCCTGCTGATGGTGATTGCGATTTCGCTGCGTGCCGGGAACTTCGCCACCGGCAGCCTGATCCCGGAGCAGATCTCGTGGGAGCACTGGCGTCTGGCGCTGGGTTTCAGCGTGGAACATGCGGATGGCCGGGTGACACCGCCGCCCTTCCCGGTGCTGCTCTGGTTATGGAACTCGATCAAGATTGCGGCAATCAGTGCGCTGGGCATCGTGGCGCTCTCTACCACCTGCGCCTATGCCTTTGCCCGTATGCGCTTTACCGGCCGTGCCAGCCTGCTGAAAGGGATGCTGATATTCCAGATGTTCCCGGCGGTGCTGTCGCTGGTGGCGCTCTATGCCCTGTTTGATCGTCTCGGCCAGTATCTGCCCTTTATCGGGCTGAATACCCACGGTGGGGTGATCTTCGCCTATCTGGGCGGTATCGCGCTGCATGTCTGGACCATCAAAGGCTATTTCGAGACTATCGACGGGTCACTGGAAGAGGCCGCCGCGCTGGATGGCGCAACGCCGTGGCAGGCGTTCCGGCTGGTGCTGCTGCCGCTGTCGGTGCCGATTCTGGCGGTGGTGTTTATTCTGGCGTTTATCGCCGCGGTGACTGAAGTGCCGGTCGCCTCGCTGCTGCTGCGCGATGTAAACAGCTACACCCTGGCGGTCGGAATGCAGCAGTACCTCAATCCGCAGAACTATCTGTGGGGCGATTTCGCCGCTGCGGCGGTGCTCTCCGCGATTCCGATCACCCTGGTTTTCCTGCTGGCGCAGCGCTGGCTGGTGAGCGGTTTAACCGCGGGCGGGGTGAAAGGCTAAAACGATCATCATTGTACGTTGCCACTACTTACACAACGCCTGTTGTGGTTGAAGGATTCGGCGGCCTGCGGGCCGCCTTTTTTATGCTAATCCGATTCCGACGCACGGCTGCCTGCCACCAGCGCCACGACCATGGCAGTGATCGCCTGCTCTCCTTCCGGTTTGCTGACATCGCCGCGTGCCACCGCGCCTGCGATGGCATCCGCGCCCCCCAGCAAGCCCCACATGCCTGCTTCCGGAATACCGCTGCTGCCTGCCAGAGGGGCAAACCAGCGCTGACAGCGGGCGATAAAATCGAGCTGATAGTGGCGTTTGACGGCAGCCAGTTCCGGTGAGGTGCTGAGCGCTGACAGCAACTCCGGAATCTCACGCCCCTCCGTCATCACACAATCCACATAACAGGCCGCAAGCACTTCCGCTTTTTGTTGCATCACCATCGGTGCGGCATTCATCGCCGCTTCCATCTTTTCGGTCTGGCGACGATCAAAATCGTCATACAACGCCGCCAGCAATCCATGACGGGTGGTGAAGTGGTCATAAACCACCGGTTTACTGACCCCCGCCGCGTCGCCGACTCTGGCCAGCGTCAGTGCCTCGCTGCCTTCGGTTTGCATTATCTGCCACGCGACGTCTGACAACTGCCTGCGTCGTGCTTCGCGTGACAGCCGCTTACGGGGTGTTTTTTCAACGGTCATGTTTTTCCTGATGGGCGAACAGACGCTGGCCCAGTTGATGCGCCAGCTGATAGTGTGACTCAGGATAACCTTCATCGCCGCTAAGCAACAGTTCACTGGTCACCACCGGTGCACCGCAATAGTCAAAGATGCCGTGATCGATCTGATTCCGCATGCTGGCGAAATAGCCGCGCCGCAGAAAGGTTCGGGTGTCAGCCGCGCCAATCGCAACCAGATGCACAGGAAGATGGCCGAGGCGTTTTACGATATGGCCATCCTGCTCATCAAAGGCCCAGCCCGCGATGAAGACGCGGTCTATCCAGCCTTTAAGCTGTGCCGGAAATGACCACCAGTAGACCGGATAGACCAGCACCAGCGCATCGGCACGATCCAGCCGCTGCTGTTCTGCCAGCACATCGGGCGGCGTCGGTGCCAGACCGTTGAAATGTCTGTGATCGCTGAGCGTAAAACGTGGATCAAACCCTTCTGCCGCCAGATCGGCCTTTTCAGCCGTATGGTGGCCTGTCGCGATAATGCCCAGCGCCAGCTGGTCCGCCACGCGGTGAGTGTGAGCGTCCTGATTGGGATGGGAAGTCACTATTAATGCATGCATCGTCGTCACCTTACCTGATTAGTCATTAAGCTACTAAAGGTAAGTTACTATTGGTAGGTTAGCAAGCGGCGGCCACTGATCGATTCGCTGACCGCACTTACTGTTTAAACGCAGATGTCGCCAGCAAGGCCTGCTCCAGCAGAGGGTGATCGAACGTAAAGGGAAGGTGCGCCAGGCTGGCGGAGGGGAAATGGATCTGCTGCGCAATCTCTCTTACCCTGTCCGCGTTAATCGCCGCAGGCAGCGTCAGGGGAGAGTGGAAACGGCGCAGCAGCGCCAGCAGTTCAGGCTCCACCTGCTTACCCTGCTGTTCAATCCAGGATTGTACCAGCAAGCTGAAGCCGACCTTTTCACCATGCAGCCAGTGATGCAGCTCTGGCTGGTGAGTCAGGCGATCGTGGATGATATGGGCAAAACCGGGGGTTGCCATCTCATCCTGAATACTGTTAGCCAGCCCCGCCAGCACAATGTTGGCTTCAATCACTTTCTCCAGCGCCGGGGTGACCTGCTGCCTGATGTTATCGGCCACCGCCGTGTCTCCCCAGCGTTTCAGCACCGTCACCGCCTGCCAGGCGGCTGCGACTTTAAGATCCAGCGCCAGCTGGTGCGGCGTCTGTCGCTGATAAGGCTCAAATTCAAACCATTTGGCCAGCGCATCCACGATCCCGGCCCGCAGATAGCGTACCTCGCTGCGGGCGATAACCTCGCTGTCCACCAGAATCCGCTCCGGCATGGCATTAAGCGGCTGGCTGCGCAGATGGCCGCCGCGCTCATCATAGATAATCGCCAGCGGAGACCAGGCGGCACAGGTGGCGGCCAGCGTGGCGAAGTTCACCAGCCGGATATCCGGCAGCGCGTCGTTGACCGCTTTGGCGCAGTCCAGCACCCGCCCGCCGCCGACTGCCAGAATCAGGGTAGCGCCGTGCGTCTGCACCTGCTGTTGCAGGGCAGCAATCGCCGCGTCGGTACACTCACCGGTCAGGGTGTCGAGCTGCCAGCGGATCCCCGCCCGTTCCAGACTTATGCTCATGTCAGGATTCACCGCCTGCCAGGCCCGCGGCGAGGTGAAGATGTGAATATGCGAGGCAAGCGGCCGGATAATTTCTCCCACCCCGGCCCGCAGCCCTGGCCGTTGCAGATAGCCTTTCGGCGACATCACGCGAAACATGGTTGCTCCTTATCGACGATAAGCCAGCGAGCGTACCAGCCGGTCGCCGAGTTTCTGAATCAGCATTACCAGCGCCAGCAGCACCACAATGGTGGCCGCCATGATTTGGTTATCGAAACGCTGATAACCGTAGCGAATCGCCAGATCGCCCAGCCCGCCACCGCCAACCACGCCCGCCATCGCCGAGAAGCCAATCAACATCACAATCGTCAGGGTAACGCCCGCCACCAGCGCGGGAAGCGCTTCCGGCAGCAGCACACGGCTGACGATATGCCACAGGGTACCGCCCATTGATACCACCGCTTCTATGCGGCCGCGGTCGACCTCATCCAGCGCGTTCTCCACGATGCGGGCAAAGAAGGGAAATGCCCCCAGCGTAATCGGCACAATGGCGGCAGTGCTGCCCAGCGTGGTGCCGACCAGCAGACGGGTAAAGGGGATCAGCGCAATCAGCAGCACCACAAATGGCAAGGCGCGTCCGGTATTTACCAGCGTATTCAGCAGCAGTGAAATCGCGCGATTGGGCAGAATGCCTTTTGGCCGGGTCAGAAATAGCAGCACGCCTACCGGCAGCCCTATCGCGACCGTGAAAAGGGCCGCCAGCAACACCATATACAGTGTTTCGCCAGTGGCGTTCAGCAGCAGTTCCTGAAACCGCTCACTACTCATGCTACGCATCGGGTTAACGCCTCACGCTGATATTTTTCGATAAACGCCCGGTCTGCTTCGCCATCCTTCAGCAGCATTTTGCGCAGGCGTCCCTCTTCACGTCCCATGATCTGGCTCAGGCTGCCGCTCTCAACCAGCTGGCCATTCTCAAGCAGCGCCGCCCCGTCACAAATCCGCTTCACCACCGCCATTTCATGGGTGATCAATACAATGGTGATATTGAGCTGCTGCTGAATATCGGCCAGCAGATCGAGAATCGAAGTGGTGGTTTCGGGATCCAGCGCGCTGGTCGCCTCATCGCACAGCAGATAACGGGGTCGGGCGGCCAGCGCGCGGGCGATGCCGACGCGCTGTTTCTGTCCACCGGAGAGCTGCGACGGCCAGGCCGCCGCAAAGGAAGCCAGCCCTACCAGTTTCAGCAGCGATGCGACCCGCTCGCGGCGTTCAGCCGCAGGCACACCGGCAATCTCCAGCGCCAGATCGACGTTGTCCTGCACGTTGCGCGAATGCAGCAGATTGAAGTGCTGGAAGATCATCCCCATCTGCTGTCGCTGCTGACGCAGTTGCGCCAGGCTCATCGCGGCGAGATCCTGCCCGTCAATTTCAATCAGGCCGCTGGTGGGACTCTCCAGCCGATTGAGGCAGCGCAATAGTGTACTTTTTCCCGCTCCGCTCCGACCGAGGATGCCAAAGATGGTCCCTTCTTCGATGGTGAGCGAGATGTCGTCTAACGCTGGCGCAGATGCGCCAGGATACTGTTTGCTGAGATGACTGAGTTTAATCATGCTGCTGGTCCGCAACCGGAATCACTGAGCCCTGATAATTTTTACGGATAAACTCCGCTACCTGCGGCGAGCGCAGATCTTTCGCCAGCTGTAACACGCGGGGATCTTTCGCCAGTTCTGGCGTCGTTACCAGCAGGTTGGCGTAGGGGTTATGTGCTGCAGACTCCAGTCCCAGCGCATCTTTCGCCGGGGTCAGACCTGCTTCCAGCGCGTAGTTGCCGTTGATAATTGCGGCATCCACATCATCCAGCGAGCGTGGCAGCTGCGGCGACTCAATCTCAACGATCTTAATTTTCTTCGGGTTTTCACTGATATCTTTTGGCGTCACCAGCGTCGAACCCGTTTCACCCTGCGCGTTGAGTTTGATCACCCCTTTGTCCTGCAACAGCCAGAGTGCGCGGCTCAGGTTAGTGGTATTGTTCGGTACCGCAATGCTGGCCCCTTCAGGTAGCGCCGCTAAACTTTTCACTTTCCGCGAATAGATACCCAGCGGCTCGATGTGAACACTGGCGGCCACGGCAAAGGTTTTCCCCAGCGCCTTCTCCTGATCTTTCAGGTAAGGCAGATGCTGGAAGTAGTTGGCATCCACATCCCCGGCGGCCAGCAGCTCATTGGCATTCACGCCCCCGCTCAGCTCAACAATTTTGAGATCCAGTTTCGGATCCAGGGTTTTGACATACTCCAGGATTTCCGCATGGGGCAGCGGATCGGCCGCTACGCGCAGCGGCGCGGCCTGTAAACTCTGGGCAATCAGCAGTGAAAGACCGGCAAGGGCCAGAAAGCGCTTTTTAATCATCATCATTTATCTCTTATCGTTATCAGTGGGTGTTGTGTTCGGGGTAGAAACGCCGGGCAACTTCCGGATGCGAACGCAGCCGGCCTTTAAGGTAGTTCCAGCCCACTTCGCGCAGCAGCGGATTAAGCGGATCGCTGCTCGGTCCCTGTGCCAGTTCAGCCAGCTGAGGAGGCAGTTGATAGATCGGCACCACGGCGTCGAGTTGCGCGCCAAGGAAAAAGGCGATGGATAAGCGCTCGCTGCTCTGCGGTGGCGACACCACACGATGCACCGTCGCGCGCAGATAACCGTTGGTCGCCAGCTCCAGCAGCTCGCCAATGTTCACCACAAACGCGCCCGGCAGTGGTGAGGCATCGATCCAGTTGTCCGGCGTCACTTCCACCTGTAAGCCCGGCTGATCGTCCTGCAGTAACATCGTCAGGAAGCCTGAATCTTTGTGCGCGCCAACACCCTGGCGTGATTCGCCCTCCGTGCGGCCCGGATAACGGATCAGTTTGATATGTTCGTTGGGATAGTCGCCATAGAGGTTATCGAAGGCGTTGCGCGGCAGATTCAGTGCCCCGGCAAAGGCGCGCAGCAGCTCCAGCGCCACCGCTGTCATCTGCTGCTGCCAGCGGGTGACCACCGTTTGCAGTTCAGGTAAGGCTTCAGGCCACTGATTCGGCCCCTGCATCCGTTGCCAGGTGGGTGAATCGGCGGTAACGGGCAGCGCTTCCCGTTCCGCACCAATATCAAACTGCTCGCGATAGTCGGGCTGGCTGCGGGTTATTTCCACGCCCGCCAGGTTATAGCCACGAAAATGCGGCGAGTTAGCCATCGCCACCGCGGATTTATCCGCCTGTGGCAGGGCAAAAAATTTCCGCGCGACGTGCTGAACCTCATCTAATAATTCACGGTCGATGCCGTGATTGATTAAATAGAAGAAACCGACATCACGCGCGGCCTGGCTTAATTTTTCCAGGACCTGTTGCTGCTGCTGTTGATTACCTGACAATAATGCGAAATCAATTACCGGCAATTCTGCTGTGGTTAACGCGCTCATGATTGACACTCTGTTGGCATGGAATCGCCTTACACTGCCATTTCATTTATGCGTTAACTACCAACTAATCCTGCTATGGATATGCGACGGATGGGAATATCCCACCACGCCGCGGGCTTTAAACCCGCAGATTACTCTGCGCTCCACGCCACGAATGCCGGCGGTAACCACGCCGTAATCTCAGGCAAAGGCTGCTGAAAAAGCGCAATCTCGACAAAACAGGTCTGCGCGCTGCACCCCTGGCCGAGTCGCGAACTGCCGCTATCATGGGTCAGCACATTGGGATTGCCGTGTTTATCCAGCGGCTGGCCATCCTGCTGATCGAGCGGGTCATACCAGGCGCCGGTCGACATCTGTACGACACCCGGCAGGATATCCTGCGTCAGATGCACGCCCGCCAGCAGCGCGCCGCGTCCGTTAAAGACTTTTACGATGCTGTTCTCCTCAATGCCGCGCGCAGCAGCATCTTCAGGATGCATCCAGAGTGGCTCACGCCCGGCAATTTTGGTGGCCCGGCTGACCCGTCCATGATCGTACTGACTATGCAACCGGGTCCGTGGCTGGCTGGAGAGCAGATGCAACGGCCACTGCTGCTTTTCCTGCTGTTGCGCCTGGTATTCCGGCGCATACCAGCAGGCAAATCCGGGCGCTTCGTCATACCCGAAATCGGCCACCTGCTGAGAAAAAAGCTCGATTTTCCCCGACGGCGTGCTGAGCGGGGCTGACTCCGGGTTATCGCGAAACGCTTTTAGCAGGATCTGCGGCGTCTCCGGCGCGGGATACTCCACCACTCCCTGTGACCAGAACGCCTCAAAGGGCGGCAGTTCGATGCCCTGCGCTGCCGCGCGTGGCCGGGAATCTTCATAGAGTGACTGAAGCCACTGGCGCTCATCCCGTCCCTGCGTAAAGGCGTCAGCAAAACCGAGCCGCTGCGCCAGGGCGGCAAAAATTGCGTAATCCGATTTTGCCTCGCCAAACGGCGGCAGATGCTGCGGCATGGCGATGATAAAACCGTCGTTGCTGGCACTGCCAATATCTTCACGCTCCAGCGACGTGGTCGCAGGCAGCACGATGTCGGCAAATTTTGCCTGCGCCGTCCAGAACTGCTCATGCACAATTACAGTGTCCGGCCGCTGCCAGGCGCGTATCAGCTTGTTGATATCCTGATGATGATGAAAGACATTGCCGCCCGCCCAGTAGACCAGCCGGATGTCGGGATAGACCCGCTGTTGCCCATCAAACTCATAGTGCCCTCCGGGATTGAGCAACATGTCGGCGATGCGTGCCACCGGAATCGTCTCCTGAACCGGATTATGACCGGCGGGCAGACGAGGCCCGGAAAACTGTCGCCGGGCGGCACCGGCCAGATTGGTTGAGGCGTAACCAAAGCCCAGCCCGCCGCCGGGCGTGCCGATCTGACCCAGCAGAGCGCTAGTCGCAACGGTGGCCCAGAAAGCCTGCTCGCCCTGCCGCGCCCGCTGCACTGACCACGCAATATTCACCATCGTTTTATGCGCCGCCATCTGCCGTGCCAACGCACGGATTTCCGCGGCCGCCAGCCCGGTCAGCGGAGCGGCCCATTCTGGCGTTTTAGCTATACCGTCGCGTTCACCCAGCAGGTAGGCGGCATAGTGGTCAAAGCCCACCGTGTAACGTTCTGTGAATGGCGCGTCATAGAGAGATTCAGTAATTAACACCTGCCCGATTGCCAGTAACAGCGCCGTATCGGAGCCGGGCTGTATCGCCAGCCACTCCGCATCCGCCACCCCAGCGAGATCGTTTCTGACCGGACTGATGTTGATAAACCGGGTGCCATTCTGCCGTAGCGTGGTTAACCAATGAGAAAGCGCATGGTCATTAGCCCCGCCGCCATTGACCTGCGCATTGCGCAGCGGCAAACCCCCGATAGCCACAAACAGTTCGCAATGCTCCGCCAGAACCGGCCAATGGGTATGGTGACGTTGTAACTCATCCAGGTTACCAATGATGTGCGGGAGCGTGCGTTCACCGGCCGCAATGCTGTAGGTGTTGGTGCTGGCGGTGTAGCCGCCATAGTGGTTAAAGAAACGATGAAGCTGGCTCTGGGCATGATGGAAACGTCCGGCACTCGACCAGCCGTAAGAGCCGGCGTAGATCGCCTGATTGCCGTGCTCTGTTTTGACACGCTCCAGCTCCTCCGCCACCAGCTGCAACGCAACATCCCAGCTCACCTCCACAAACGGCTCTTTGCCGCGCCCGTTGCGGGATGCGCTTCTGCTCTGGAGATAACCGAGCCTGACGGCCGGATTTTTGACCCGGGTTTCGCTTTGCACCGCGCCCGGTAACGACTGCCCGATCGCAGAGGGATTACGGTCCCACGCCACCGGCCTGACCGACGTCAGCGTGTCCCCATCGGTGGTGACGTGATACGTGCCCCAGTGCATAACGGCTAAATCATTCTTTTTCATGGCTCACTCGCGTCGGATACGGCGCGAGAGACGCGTACCCAGGGTTTGCAGTAGCTGGACAATGACAATCAGCACCAGCGCAGTCGAAATCGTGGCAAAGGCATCAAAGCGCTGATAGCCGTAAGTAATGGCGAGGTCGCCAATACCGCCGCCGCCCACCGTGCCCGCCATTGCCGTCGCACCCAGCAGGCCGATAGTGGCGGTGGTCAGAGCTAACACCAGCGACGAGGCGGCTTCCGGTATCATGAAATACCAGATAGTCTGCAGCGTGGTGGCACCCATCGCATTGGCTGACTCCAGAATGCCCTCATCCACCTCCAGCAGGGCATTCTCCACCAGCCGTGAAATATAGGGCGCGATAAATATCACCAGTGGCACAATGGCCCCCGCCGTACCGATGGTGGTGTTCACCAGCAGGCGCGTCAGCGGCAGAATAGTGATCAGCAGAATAATAAACGGCAGTGAACGGATGATATTCACGATCGGGTTCAGCAACTGATGTACCAGTCGATTCGGCTGTATCCCACCCGGACGACAGATCACCAGCACAATGCCAAGCGGCAGGCCCAGTAGCGAACCAAAGCCCAGCGACAGCGCCACCATAATCAGCGTGTCCTGCATCGCCGTCAGGAACTGATCGCCGGTAACGGCGGTTTCAAAGAGTTCTGACATCACTGATTTTCACTCCGGTCGCGATGAGAAACTGGATGGCCGCCTCGCGTCTTGCGGGCTCGCCTTTGATCTGCACAATCATGAAACCCAGAATGGTACGCTGTACTTCCGTCATGCTGGCGAACAGGATATTCACTTCAACCTCATGTTCACGGATCAGGCGATTGATGATCGGCTGTTGTGCCGTGCTGCCGACAAACTCCAGCCGCAACACGTCGACAGCCGGATGCTGGCTTAACAGCGCAAGGGTCTGCTGTGGCAGACGATCGTGGATGACGGACTGCACAAAGCTGGCGCTCACCGACTGTTGCGGTTCAGCAAACAGCGACAGGACATCGCCCTGTTCAACGATACGGCCCTGCTCCATCACCGCCATCCGGTTGCAGATCTTCTGGACCACCGACATCTCATGGGTGATCAGGACAATGGTGATGCCGTAACGCTGATTAATCTCCTGTAACAGCAGCAGAATCTGTACCGTGGTCTGGGGATCCAGCGCGGAGGTCGCCTCATCACACAACAGAATCGCGGGATTGGTTGCCAGCGCGCGGGCAATTCCGACGCGCTGTTTTTGTCCGCCGGAGAGTTCATCCGGGTAGCTGTGGGCTTTGTCGCTGAGGTTAACAAACGCCAGCAGCTCCGCTACACGGGTGGCGATAAAATCTTTATCCCGGCCCTGTAAAATCAGTGGGATGGCGACGTTGTGAAACACCGTTCTGGCATTGAGCAGATTGAAGTGCTGGAAGATCATGCCAATCTGCTTTTTGACCTGAATTAAGCGCTTTTTGCTGATCCCTTGTAACGCTTCACCCTGCACCTCAACCGAGCCGGTTGTGGGGGTCTCCAGGTGATTAATCAGGCGCAGCAGCGTACTTTTTCCGGCTCCACTGGTGCCGATGACGCCAAAGATGTCACCCTGGTTGATACGCAGATTAATCTCCTTCAGAGCCTGCACTTCTGCACCGTTACGCGCAAACGTTTTGCTGACATGGCGAAACGCAATGGCTACCTGACTCATTTGAAATAATCTGGCAGCAGATAGCCCGCATACTGCGCATTACCGGTGATATAGGTTTTAAATTCTGCTGAGTTGTAGCCGGCAATAATGTCACGGGCAAACTGAGCCTGCTTATTTTTACCGGCTACCGTCACCACGTTAATAAACTGGCTGGTTGCCGCTTCCAGTTTCAGTGCCGAATTGAGTTTCATGCCACTGGATACCGCGAAGTTGCCCTGAATGACTCCATAGTCAACATCGGGGAGTGCACGCACCTGCTGAGCGTTATCCATCTCTTTAAGCACGATTTTGTAGGGATTTTCCGTGATATTTTTCTGCGAAAAAGTGGCAGCATCGCTATCGGGGCTGATTTTGAGCCAGCCGATGCTCTGGAGTAACAGCGCCGCCCGGTACTCATTTGAGGGCTGATTGGGCACAGAGACCGTGCTGCCCGGCGCGGGTTGAGTCAGCGTTTTCACGCGCCCAGAGTAGAGCCCCATTGGCGGGGTCGGCACCTGCACAATCCCAACGTTATCAATGCCAAGCCGGTCATTAACCGACTTAAGATAGACGGGATGCTGCATGATATTGGCGTCAATCGTCCCGCGATGAACAGCATCATTAACCTGAATTCCATCACTGAAATCTTTATACTCCAGAGTATACCCCTGCCTGATTAATAAGGGCGCGACGCCTTTTTCAAATTGCTCTTTATAAGGCCCTGGATTAAATCCAATCCGTATTTTCTTCTGGTCGGCTGCCTGAGCGGCAGAAATAAAAAGGCTGGCGGTGGTCAGCGCCAGAATAATTCCCCGGGATGTGATCTGCATTGTTTGCCCTGATTCATTATTGTGAGAGCGATCGATTTAATCACAGCCATCGCGGAGAGGAACAGGCAAAACCCAGCCCCGACTTTGGCTTATTTATGCTAACGATAGTCACACGCTGGATATTCGAATCCCTGCAAAGAACAGCGTTATTTCTGCTAAAGATTTTAATGTCAGCTGTGTCATCCTTCTTCGCTTAACACTGTTTATTGCGGGAGAGATATGGCGGAGTTTGCAGCTTCAGAGATGGTCGCAGGGCTGGAAGAGAACCTCTTCAGCATGCTGGAAAAGCAGGCAGCACAACTGGATGATGCGCTGTTACCGCTGATCGATCTCTCCTCCGGCAGTCCACGTCAGCCAACGCCGCCCGCGGTAATCGCTTCATTACAGGCTGCGGCAGCGAAACCGGAGAACCATGAGTATCCCTCGTTCTGGGGCAAACCCGCGCTGCGCCGTGCTATCGCAGCCTTTTACCAGCGTCACTACGGCGTCACGCTCGATCCTGAAACTGAAGTGGCGCTGTTCCAGGGCGCGCACATTGGCGTCAACGGTTTTCCCCGCGCCCTGCTCAATCCTGAGCAGGTGTTGATCTCTACCGATCCCTGCTATCCGCTCTACCGCTCAGCGGCCCGTCAGGCAGGTGCCGATTTTTATGGCATTCCGCTGGAGGCGCGCAATGATTTCCTGCCCGATTTCACCCAGGTGCCGGACGAGATCGCGGCGCGTGCCGGTCTGCTGCTGCTCAATTATCCCCATAATCCCACTGGCGCACTGGCGACAGCCGCGCTGTTCGCCGACGCGCTGGCCTTCGCCCGCCAGCATCATGTTCCGCTGATTCATGACTTCGCCTATGCCACGCTGGGCAGTGAGTCGGGCGAACAGCCGCTGAGTCTGCTGGCACAGCCCGATGGCAAAGCCTGGGGCGTGGAAATCTACACGCTGTCAAAAAGCGCACTCATGGCAGGCTGGCGGGTGGGATTTGCGGTGGGAAACGCCTCGATGATTGCAGCATTTAAAAAACTTCATACTCATAGCTACAGCACGGTGTATGGCGCGGTGCAGGATGCCGCCATCACCGCGTTGTCGCTGCCCGCTGAACAACTCAGCTTGCTGGCAGAGCATTACCATCAGCGCCGCAGAGTGATTTTAGCCAGGCTGGCAGCCATGCACTGGCCGGTACGCGCCCGTCAGGGCACCTTTTTCCTCTGGCTGGCAGCGCCAGCTGGTTTCACCGGGGAGCAATTCGCCGCCCTGCTACTGGCCCAGTGTCATCTGCTGGTGGCACCGGGTAACGGGTTTGGCGCAGCGGGTCGTGATTATATTCGCATCAGCCTGACAACCGGGACGGAGCAATTACTGCAGGCGCTGGATCGCATCGACGAACTGAAACTGTTTAAGTAGCGCATCAGCACCGGGAAAACCAGTTCCAGATATAACCAGAGCACCAGCCGCAAGTTATTACCAAATGTTCAGACCCGTAAGCAGGCGTGAATAAGTTCACTATGCTGGGTTTGTCAGTAAATGCAGTTATTTCGGCTGAAAACTTGCAAAAACTTACAATCGTAGTCTAGAGTTTACCGGCTGCGGTTTCTGCCGCTTCACTTAAAAATTATTCGGCTTCTTATAGCTTTCATTTCCACGGTTTCTTCTGAACATTGTTTGCGGCTGCGAAAGCTATAAGACTCCTTCATTGATGCACCTGAGGAGAATATGGACACCAGAAACTCATCGTCTGAACACCCAAAGAAACATTTCTGGAACAGGAAGCCAAAAGAGCTGACTGTTGACGACATTACCGTCATCGACAACGACATGCTGAAGCGTGCAGTTGGCGCAGCTGCGTTAGGTAATGCGATGGAATGGTTCGACTTTGGCGTATACAGCTATCTCGCCGTGATCATCGGCAAAGTCTTCTTCCCGGATGCCAACAACGCGGTACAGCTGATCGCCACCTTTGGTACGTTTGCTGCGGCCTTCCTGGTCCGTCCGATTGGCGGCCTGGTATTTGGCCCGCTGGGTGACCGCATCGGACGGCAGAAAGTGCTGGCGATGACGATGATCTTGATGTCGATTGGTACGTTCTGTATCGGTCTGATCCCGGCTTACTCTTCAATAGGCATCATGGCACCGATTCTGCTGCTGGTGGCACGTCTGATTCAGGGCTTCTCAACCGGTGGTGAATATGGCGGCGCAGCGACCTTTATCGCGGAGTACTCTACCGATAAACGCCGGGGCTTTATGGGCAGCTTCCTGGAATTCGGCACCATCGGTGGTTACCTGCTGGGTGCCAGCCTGGTCACGGTGATGACCACCGTGATGTCGAATGAGGCGATGATGTCCTGGGGCTGGCGCGTGCCGTTCTTTATCGCCGCGCCGCTGGGCCTGTTTGGTCTCTATGTGCGACTGAAGCTGGAAGAGACTCCGGCTTTCCAGCAGCACATGGAAAAACAGGAAGCACTGGAGCAAAGCAAGCCGCGTCTGACGCTGATGCAGATGCTGAGCAAATACCGCGCACCGATGATGAAATGTATCGGTCTGGTGCTGCTGTTTAACGTCTCTAACTACATGCTGACCTCGTACATGCCGAGCTATCTGACCGGCGTGCTGGGTCTGCCAGAGTTAAGTGGCCTGCTGCTGGTGATGGTGGCGATGTTCGTGATGATGCCGCTGACGCTGCTGTGGGGTCGCTGGACTGACCGCATCGGTCGTCGTCCGGTGATTGCCTTTGGTGCGGTGGGTCTGATCCTGCTCGCCATCCCGAGCTTTATGCTGATCGGGTCCGGTAATATGTGGGCGGTATTTGGCGGCCTGATGATTCTGGGTGTACTGCACACCTGCTTCAGCGGCACTATGCCTTCGACGCTGCCTGCGCTGTTTACTACCGATATCCGTTACAGTGCGCTGGCCATCGGCTTCAACCTTTCAGTATCGCTGTTTGGGGGTACGACACCGCTGATTACCGCGTGGCTGGTGGATACCACTAAAAACAATATGATGCCGGCTTACTACATGATGGGCGCGGGCGTGATTGGCCTGCTCACCATTCTGACGGTACGTGAAACAGCCCGTCAACCGCTGACCGGTTCATCCCCTGCGGTAGCGACCAAAGCGGAAGCGCATCGCCTGATCGACAAGCTGCGCAAGCGGCACAAGCCATCAGCGACCACCGCGAAATAACTGTTCTGACACCCTGCTCTGCAGGGTGTTTTTTTATCTGCCATCCGATCTGTTTACCCAGCTGATTTAACTGCCCTGAAACGCGCCACTTTCGCCCGATTGCCACACAGCGCCATGCTGCACCAGCGACGGCGATGCGCTTTGGTGCGATCGTAAAACCACAGTGTACAGGCGGGATGTTCACAGCCACGGACTCTGCTGAAGTCCTCCTGCGCCAGCAACATCGCGGCCTGTTCCGCAACCTGTCCCAGCCGCTGCATCACACTCTGGCCCGCATAGACCCGCCTGATTTTTAAGGCACCCGGCTCCCCGGTCATTTGCAGATGGCTGGTCGCTTCACCCAGCCAGGCGTTCAGCGCCTGAATATCAATGCCCTCTCCCGCTTTGTGCTGCTGCACGTTATCACGAATGATCTGACGTAAGTGACGCGCTGCTTCCAACAGCGCACCCGGTTCATGCTGCGGAGCCGGGGCATCTGGTGCCAGTTCGGCCTGGTGTAGCCAGGCTTCAACATCCTGATCGGTTTGCCAGAAGTCGTGCGGCTGGCCTTCCACGATGGCCACGGTATTGATGAAATCCAGCGCCGGATGATCAGCCAGAAACCACGGTCCCTGGGCGGTGTGTGATTGCGTTTCCGCCATGATATTGCCTCCCTTGTTAACTCTGCTGATGCCACTGTAACCGACAAAGTACTATTTGAATAGTTACACCGCATCTTTTGTAACCATTATAAATTGATTTGACAGGTTACATTCTGGCTGCATAATGACTCTTGGTAACCCCATAAATATCATTTAACCAGTTACAGGAGTTCAGCATGCGTGATCAATCCATTTCGTACCGTTACCAGCAGGCCGATGGCGTCAATATTTTCTATCGCGAAGCGGGCGATCCTTCCCTGCCGGTACTGCTGCTGTTGCATGGCTTTCCCACCTCTTCACATCAGTTCCGCAATCTGATCCCGCTTCTGGCCGATAAATTTCATCTCATCGCACCCGATATGCCGGGCTTTGGCTTCACTGAAGTGCCTGCTGAGCGCAACTATTCCTGGACCTTCGACGCGCTGGGCCAGACGCTGACCGCCTTTGTCGATGCACTGGGGCTGGAACGTTATGCGATGTATGTTTTCGACTATGGCGCACCTGCCGGTCTGCGACTGGCACTGGCTTACCCCGATCGCGTCAGCGGACTGATATCACAAAACGGTAACGCCTATCTGGAGGGATTAGGAGAAGCCTGGGCGCCGGTCCGCGCCTACTGGGACGATCCCAGCGAAGCAAATGGTCAGGTGATCCGTGACGCCATCCTGACGCTGGAAGGGGTGAAGTGGCAGTATCTGCATGGGGTGAGCGATCCGCAGCAGATCGCCCCGGAAACCTATACCCTGGATACTCTGCTGATGGAGCGCCCCGGTAACAAAGATATTCAGCAGGCCCTGTTTCTCAATTACGCCAGTAATCTGAAACGTTATCCGGAATTTCAGGCGTTCTTTCGCCAGCAGCAGGTGCCAACGCTGGTGATCTGGGGCAAGCACGATCCGTTCTTTATTCCACCGGGCGCAGTGGCCTGGCAGCGGGATAATCCACAGGCGGTGGTCGAGATGCTGGATAGCGGCCACTTCGCGCTGGAGACGCACACCCATCACATTGCGTCGCGCATCCGCGAGATGTTCAGTGGCGACTGACCCGCTGCGCGCAGAGGCAGGCTATTCAGCGCTGCCTCTGCATACGTGCAGGTCATTCATTGCTAAAGCGGCCAACGGTGCTGGCCGCGCCCAGCGCATGGCCTTTTAGCTGTGCAACCAGCTCTGCCTGGGATAACCCCGCTTTCAACTGACCCACCGGCAAATCGGTGGCGATCAGCACAAAGTTATAGTGATGCAGCCCACTGCCTGCAGGCGGACAAGGACCATAATAGTGCAGCGTCCCTGGGGTATTTTTTCCGCCGGTGTAGTCCTTGCCCTTTGTCAGAGCCCCCTGCGCAAATGACGAGCGGCTGGCGGGAATGTTATAGGCCACCATGTGGGTAACGCCGAGCCCTTTGGCCCCGACCGGGTCGGTCATCAGAAGAGCCAGACTGCGGGTGCCCGCCGGAATCGCAGACCAGTTCAATTCGGGAGAGATATTCTCACCGGTACAGGAAGGATTACTTTTATTGGCACCGGCAAACTTTTTATCCAGTAGCGCATTATCGCTGAAGTCTTGTGATTGCAGCGTAAATACCGACGCCGCCAGCGTGGTCATTGGCAAAATGGCCAGCACCGTCGCGCATAGTAATTTTTTCACCAGCCACTCCTTATCAGATTACTCAAGAGATTATGTTCCGTATGGATTGCGTCACAGCCTGATTACTATAACGGCTTTAACGCGATTGACCCGACTGACCGCCTGTTCAGGGGTAAAGAAACGGCAAATCTATGATCTCCGTCGCGCTGGCTGAGAGAGCTGACGCGTTGCCCTGTGACGCATTACCCGATATAAGTTAACGCGTCTGGCTGAAGTTTCGCCTGAATCATCGTCATTGTCACCGATAAGTGGACACTATGCAGATTGAAGATCTCCGGATTTACGTTGCGGTAATGCATGCTGGCAACTTTACTGCAGCAGCTGAGCATCTGATGCTATCGAAACAGTATGTCAGCCGCCGCATGGCTGCGCTGGAGGCATCATTAGGGGTACGACTGCTGATCCGTAACACCCGTAAGCTGTCTGTAACGGATGCAGGTTTACTGTTCGCGCAACATGCTCAGCGCATTCTGGATGAGATTCAGGAAGCGCAACTGGCGGTGTCAGAGCAGCAGCAGGCGCTGCGCGGCACCTTCCGAATCAATCTGCCGATGTCCTTTGGCATGAGCCACCTCTCCCCCCTGATTGCCGAATTTCTAAGCCACCATCCGTCATTGCAGTTTCATATTGAGCTGGCTGACCGCTATGCCGATGTGATTGGCGAAGGCGTTGATATGGCGATTCGCATCGGTACGCTGGCTGATTCCACACTGATTGCCCGTCCGCTCGGCGAGCTGAAGCGGGTTATCTGCTGCAGCCCCCGCTATCTGGAACGGGCAGGCGTGCCGCAGCAGCCAGAAGCCTTGCTGCAACATGCCTGTCTGCGCTACGGACGTGAAGGTCAGAATGGCTGGGAACTGCAGGTCAATGGTAAACCCAAGTGGCTGGCGGTTCAGGGACCGATGGTGAGTAACAATGGCGAGGTCCTGCGTGATGCCGCACTGGCAGGCTTAGGACTGGTATTGTTACCCGCCTTTATCGTTGAGACAGCCCTGCAACGCGGTGAGCTGGTGACCGTGCTGGACGACTATCTGCCGCCCGCACTCTCTCTGAATGCGGTTTACCCGCAGCACCGTCAGCGCAGCGAAGTAAACCGCCAGTTACTGGCCTTTCTCCAGGCGCGTTTAGCGTCGTGACAGGATTAAAGTTTTTTTAATGCCGCAAAGACCCTGGCGACAGCAACGGCACCCGGATCAGACACGCCGTTGAGGTTAGCACTGTTGAGATAAGATGATCGGCCCGCTTTTGCTTTCCCCATGCTGGCGGTTGCATCACTGCCCTGCTGTGCCGCATCAGCCGCCTCTGCCAGCGATTTACCCGCCACCAACGCCTCGATTGCCGGTTGCAGCGCATCAATCAGCGTGCGATCTCCTGGTTGTGCCCCGCCATACTGCTTCATCTTCTCCAGACCCTGCTGCAGGGCCGTGGGCAGCGCATCCCCTTCGGCCAGCTGCTGCGCAGCAGCGGTGAAAAAGATCGCCATCAGTACGCCGCTGGAGCCGCCCATCACGGTCGCCAGTCGCTCACCCGTCACCGCGAGCAGATCGGGCAAGGCATTTAACGGCAGCTGATTATCTGCACATTCGCGCTGGATCTGGAGTGCGCCAGCAGCAAAGGTCGAACCGGTATCGCCATCACCGACCTGCGCATCCAGTTTGTTCAGCTCGCTTTCGCTGGCGATCAGGGTTTCACAGATGCTGTTAACAAACGCAGCGACGGTCGGGTTATCTGAGGGTTGCGCCGGATGCGCTGTTGCCTCTTTTGTCGCGTTTACCGGCTGCAGCGGCGCGATTTTAACCGCCTGAACCCAGCCGGTGACCTCAACCGGCGCGCAGATCGCCTCTTCGAACAACGGCGTCAGCGTCATGGAGGTGACGGAAAAGCCCTTCATGTCCAGCGCGGTCATCAGCGGAGCCGGGCCA
This sequence comes from Pantoea sp. RG18, assembly GCF_025910075.1. Taxonomy (NCBI): domain Bacteria; kingdom Pseudomonadati; phylum Pseudomonadota; class Gammaproteobacteria; order Enterobacterales; family Erwiniaceae; genus Pantoea; species Pantoea sp. RG18. The sequence continues at coordinate 111,940 of NZ_JAPCIL010000017.1, read as the reverse complement.
ATCAGATAATCACTGCCCAGGCTGAGCGGCGACTCAATCAAATCCCGCGTAACCAGACTCATCTCCAGCGCGGACATGCCGCCAAGATTATTGATTAACAGCGCGCGTGGCTGATCGTTGTCCGGCATCACTTTCTCCAGCAGATGCTGCACAATCTGCTGACTGTTTTGCGTCTGCATGACGTCAACACCCGGTTCGCCGTGAATCCCCAGCCCCATTTCAACGCTGCCGTCTGGCACCCGCTGGCCGGTCTGTTCATCCGGCAGATGGCAGCTTGAGAGCGCAACGCCCATGGTGGCGATAGCTCGACTGGCTGCCTCTGCTGCCTCGGTCACCCCCGCCAGGTCATCACCCCGCTCTGCGACGAAGCCCGCCACTTTATGCACCAGCAACGTGCCCGCGACGCCGCGTGGCTGAGGGTTATCGGGCAACGCAACATCATCACCGACAATCACCATATTGACGCTGAATCCCGCTTTGCGCGCTTTTTCTGCCGCCAGACCGAAGTTGAGTCGATCTCCGGTGTAGTTTTTCACAATCAGCAGACACCCCGCCTCACCGGTAATATTGATGATGGCGTTGTAAACCGCGTCAACGCTGGGGGAAGCAAAAACATCGCCACAGACGGCAGCCGTCAGCATCCCTTTGCCGATAAAGCCGACATGGGCCGGTTCATGGCCTGAACCGCCACCGGAAATCAGCGCGACCTGCTGTTTTTGCCAGTCATTACGCATCACGATGCGAATGCGCGGATCGACCTGCAACCGGACCAGATTGCGCCACGGGCTGGCGTAAATCATGCCATCTAACGCGCTGTCGACGAGATCATCCTTTTTATTCATTACGAATCGGGTCATGTCTTCTTTCCTCATAGGCATGCGGGTTTGCTGATGACCCAGTGTTACATATCACTGACGACAGTGAGAAATCCATCAACAGGTCTGTAGCCTGATTTCAGACATACCGCACGAAAACCAGCTGACACAGGCGCAGTGATTTTTACTAATTGATTGATTTTTATCAAATGTCTTTACCTGAAAGTGAGAGGTTCTGCGCAGAACATGAACCGGGGATCACGGATGGTAAAAATTCATTTGTTAACAGAGGATGTTTTAATGACCCAACGTATGATTCTCAATGAAACCGCCTGGTTTGGTGCTGGTGCTTTGCGCCATTTGCCGGAAGAGGTACAACGTCGCGGGATGCGAAAAGCACTGATCGTCACTGACAAAGCGCTGGTCGCGGCGGGTGCGCTGAAGCGGGTGACCGATCTGCTGGCGCAACATCAGCTTGACTGGACGGTGTATGATGAGGTGGTGCCGAATCCTACCATTCGGGTTGTGCAGCAGGGTGTTGCGGTGTTCAGAGAGTCAGGTGCCGACTACCTGATCGCCATTGGCGGCGGCTCACCACAGGATACCAGCAAGGCGATCGGCATTATTATCAATAACCCTGAGTTTGAAGATGTGCGCAGCCTGGAAGGCGTCAGCCCCACCCGTCATCCGTGCGTGCCGATCATCGCCATCCCGACCACGGCAGGCACCGCCGCAGAAGTGACGATTAATTACGTCATTACCGATGAAGAGAATCGCCGTAAGTTTGTCTGTGTCGATCCCCATGACATTCCGAAAGTGGCGATCATTGATGCGGAGATGATGGTGAGCATGCCAGCGTCGCTGAAGGCTGCGACCGGTATTGATGCCCTTACTCATGCCATTGAAGGCTACATCACGCGCGGAGCCTGGACCCTGACCGATATGCTACACCTCAAAGCCATTGAGATTATCAGCCAGTCACTGCGCGAATCGGTAGCAGGAAATATTGAGGCGGTTGAGCAGATGGCGCTGGGACAATATGTGGCCGGTATGGGTTTCTCTAATGTCGGCCTTGGTCTGGTGCATGGCATGGCACACCCGCTGGGCGCCTTTTACAATGTCCCGCACGGCGTAGCCAATGCCATTTTGCTGCCGCAGGTGATGGCGTGGAATGCCTCAAGCACTGGCGAAAAATATCGCGATATTGCCCGTGCAATGGGTGTGAAACAGGTTGAGTCATTGTCGCTTGATCAGGCGCGGGAAGCGGCGGTCGCCGCGGTGCGTCAGCTCTGTCGCGATGTGGGTATTCCCCGCTCGCTGCGTGAAGTGGGCTTAAAAGAGGCGGATATCCCTGCACTGGCACAGGCCGCGCTGGATGATGTCTGCACCGGCGGCAACCCACGTACGCCGGACCTTGAGGACGTGATGGCGTTGTACCGCCAGAGTTAAAGCGCATATCCTGTAGTGATGCAGTGTCGATAACAGGCCCGCCCACGCTGGCGGGCTTTTTTTACGTCATGGCAACGGTTAATCCGGGAGTATTCGCCAGAGGTTGTTGAGTCTGGCTGACGGCATCAGCCAAGGTTTTAGCCGTGTTTTCCCCGCCTGGTTTCAGCCTGAAATCGCCCGCTGTTACGATGAAGTTCAGCGAGCGAATCAGTTGCTCTGACTCATGATTTCTTTAGATGCTAAACCCTGATTCACTTGATCTGGATCACAAAAATCCGCATCATGCGCAGCGAAAACCTTAATGACGCTGCGGAGATATCAATGACACTGTACCAGGGTATGCTAATTTTCTATGCCGTTGTTGCATTGATCGCTACGCTGATCACGTTCTTCATCGCCAAAGATAAGCTGAGCATCAAACTGCTGAGCGCCTTTCTGGTGGGGGCCACCTGGCCGATGAGTTTTCCTGTCGCGCTGATGTTTGCTCTGTTTTAATTGACATTATCCCCTTAGATACCACACTCAGGTAAGACGTCCCTGACCTGCAAACCGCCGATCACCGACGTGGCCTTGTTCATGACGGTTAATAAGGAGCGGATATGCGCGTTATCAGTGTGATGATTCTGGTTTCTCTTCTCAGTGCCTGTAGTGCCCCATGGCACGCTGAAAAACCGGTTCCGGCGGCCGAAACCCGCCAGCAGACCTGCCAGCCAGGCTCCAATCCCAGCCAGAACGACTGCGGTCATTTCCCTGAACCTGAATTCCATTGATCCTGTCACAAGGCGATCGCTGCTGTGAGATCTCAATTACGCTATTTCATCGCATAACAAGGCTTTACACGCTGCTAACCGGTCAGTAAAGTAGCGCCCAGACATCAATTCTGATGCGTAAGCGTTAACGTCAACCAACGCCCCCGCAGCACTGCTGCATGTGATGATCCCTGCCATGATGCCTGTACAACACCCAGCTAAACCTCTCGCTGCGTATTCCAGCGCCACATTTTTTTTGTTCGTCCTGCTGCTGACCGCGGCTAATCTTCGTGCGCCCATTACTGTCATCGGCCCGGTACTACAGGATATCCGCCAGACCTTTGGCCTGAGTGTCGGTGAAGCAGGTCTGTTTAACTTTATTCCACTGATGCTGTTTGCCCTGCTCGCCCCACTGGCCGCCTGGCTGGGAAATCGCGTCGGGCTTGAGCGCAGTTTATGGGGCGCGCTATGCCTGATCACTGCCGGTTCGCTGTTGCGCTGGCTGCCTGCTGAAGCGGCGTTGTGGAGCGGAACGCTGTTGCTCAGCGCAGGTATTGCCGCCGCCAACGTGCTGCTGCCGCCACTGATTAAACGCGATTTCACCGCCCACACCGCTAAATATATTGGCCTTTATGCCGCCACCATGTCGATTACTGCCAGCCTGGCATCTGGCATTGCCGTTCCGCTGAGCCAGCTTTCAGCGGCAGGCTGGCGACTCTCGCTGGTTGTCTGGGCGCTACCGGGGCTGATTGCGCTACTCGTCTGGCTGCCGCTGTTACGTCAACGGCGGTCAACCGCAGCGTCCGCCGACGCGCCCGTTACATATCGCCATCCGTGGCGAACGCCCGGCGGCTGGCAAATCGCACTGTTTATGGCGCTGCAATCGCTGGCGTTTTATACCCTGATTGACTGGTTTACGCTGTTTGCCCAGGATAACGGCTTCAGTCAGGCCCACGCAGGCTGGCTGCTGTTCTGGTATCAGGCAATTGCGATCGTCGCCAACCTGGGCTGCATGGTGGCGCTGAAGCGGGTAAAAGATTCCCGGCTTACCGCGTTCATTGCTTCATCAGGCATTTTCCTGGGCATGCTGGGCCTATTGCTCAATCCGCAGTGGGCCGTCATCTGGCTGACACTGGCCGGACTAGGCGCAGGCGCATCATTGGTGCTCTGCCTCTCACTGTTTAATCTGCGAGCCACCCATCACCGTCAGGCGTCACAGCTGTCGGGCATGGCACAGTGTGTCGGATATGCGCTGGCGGCACTCGGCCCTTTGTTCTTTGGCGTGCTCCATGAGCAGAGCGGTAACTGGACGCTGCCCTTCAGCGTTCTGGCAATGCTGAGCCTGTTACAGATGCTGCTGGCTCCGCTGGCAGCGCAGTCAAAACCCATTAGCTGAAAATGCGGCGGAGCCGTTAACAATAAATGACTCGCCGATCGCGGATGCCTGGCATCACCGGTCGGCGGGAATCGACGGGAGAATGTGCGTGTCTGAACTGAATAATGCTCTGCTGCAGGAGATCCTGGGTCATGTGCGTCCGCTGATCCATCAGGGAAAGGTGGCTGACTATATCCCTGCGCTGGCGGATGTGGCTGCCGATCATCTGGCAATAGCGGTTTGCCTGCGTGATGGCACCCTCTTTCAGGCGGGCGATGCTGAGACGCGCTTTTCGATTCAGTCGATCTCCAAGGCGCTTTCTCTGACCGTAGCACTGACCCGCTATGAGGACAGCGAAATCTGGCAGCGGGTCGGCAAAGAGCCTTCTGGCCAGCCATTTAATTCATTGGTTCAGCTGGAGCTGGAACAGGGCAAGCCGCGTAATCCGTTTATTAATGCCGGTGCGCTGGTGATTTGCGATCTGCTGGAAACCCGACTGACCGCCCCGCGTCAGCGGATGCTGGAAATTGTGCGCCAGCTGAGTCAGCAGTCCGATATCAATTATGATCGCCACGTTGCCCGCTCTGAGTTCGAACATTCGGCCCGCAATGCAGCGATCGCCTGGCTGATGAAGTCGTTTGGAAATTTCGACAACGATGTCACCAGCGTGATGCAGACCTATTTCCACTACTGTTCCCTGTCGATGAACTGCGTTGAGCTGGCCCGCACGTTTATCTATCTGGCGAATCAGGGCAAAACGCTGGATGGCAGCCAGATGATTACTCCACGTCAGGCGCGGCAAATTAACGCACTGATGATCACCAGCGGGATGTACGACGGCGCTGGCGAATTCGCGTGGAGAGTCGGGATGCCCGCAAAATCGGGCGTGGGTGGCGGGATTATTGCCATCATCCCAGGTGAGATGAGCATTGCCGTCTGGTCGCCTGGGCTGGATAGCGCGGGCAATTCTCTGGCCGGTACCGCTGTGCTGGAATTGCTGACCGAGAAGCTGGGGCGATCGATATTCTGAGGCTGAGCGCGCAAGTCACAGGCTCGCTGTGGTGAAATGCGGCGGGATTCCCATGATTTCGGGAAGCTGATTTTGCATTTTCCGTGTAGTCCGCTGGCGATTTGAGTCGTCAGCGATAATCAGAACTCAAAAAACTAATTAGTGCGAAATCTGCGCCAGATCGTCTTCATTCAGACCAGTCATCCGCATAACGGTATTGCGATCCATGCCACTCTTCAGCATGGTGTGGGCAATTCTGAGGCTTGCTCCACGACTACCTTCTGTCCGTCCCTGTTCAATACCCTGCTCAATACCTTTTTCAAGCCCTATCTGCTCAAGCTGTTGTGCGATAGTCATAAGTGCGTTCTCGTGTTGGGGCACACGCTGTGCCAGCTCCCGTACAAAGGCTTTGGCGTCCGATGTTTCACCCGCCTGTACAATGTAGTGTACCAGCGTTATCACCTGTGATGAAGAGTGATAGCCAGCCTGCAAAATGGTCACCAGCCGGTCCATCATTTCAGCCAGATCACGCTGCCGGATATGCTTCTGCAACAGGGTCAGAGCCGCCATGCTGCGATGTTGCATGATCTCATCGTCAGGAATCACCGTGACATCGACCAGCGGAAAACTACGGCTGTAAAGCCTGTCCGCCAGCGCCGGGTCGTCGAACTCATCCAGCCACCGGGTCGAATAGGGATATGGAGTGCGTCTGCCAGTGTAAAACAGGACGGGAATCACCAGCGGCAACCGCTTATGGCCTGCTTCAAGATGGCGTTGCATGGCAGCCACTGCATAACGCATCAGCCGAAATGCCATATGTTTGTCTGGCACAGACTGATGCTCAATGAGTACATGGATATATCCATCGCCAGCGGTTGTTTTAAGACTGTAAAGCACGTCGCTGAAGTACTGCCGGAGGTCATCCTCGACAAACGACCCCGACTCCAGTTTCAGCGTGCTGAGATCACAGCATATGAGCAGCTCTGGCGGCAAATGCAGCTCCATGAAATCCCGGGCAATATCCGGCTGAGTCAGAAATTGCCGGAATGTGGCATCATGAGGCACAGGCGTGCTGTTCTTCTTTTTCACTGACCAGAATCCTTTCTGTTCCTGAAGCGCTTACATCGGCTGATTCAGCCAGTAAAAGGCGCTAATTCCTGTAGCGCACGAACGTTTAAAGTCCTGATGGAAATAACGAAATTAATACCCTGATGACTAAACCGCGTAAAACGCTTTTCCTGAAATCTACGAGGTTGCTCTGAATATCAACCCATGTTGGGCATTAAAAACTATTCCATCTGACTCAGCTCACCACATTAATTGGCTCGCCCTGAATAAAGGCCGCGATATTGGCCATCACGCCAGCCACCAGATTCTCCACGCCGCTGCGACTTGCCCAGGCGATGTGCGGTGTCAGCAGCAGCGTTGGCAGATCCGCCAGCAGCGGATTATCCGGAGCGGGCGGCTCGCTGCTCAGCACATCCAGCGCCGCACCACCAATCTGCCCCTGCTTTAACGCGGCAGCAAGATCGGCTTCGTTAATCAGTCCGCCACGAGCCGTGTTTATCAGCAGCGCCTGTGGCTTCATTTTATCCAGCGCCTCGCGATCAATCATCTGGCGGGTGCTGTCACTCAGCGGGCAGTGCAGCGAAATGATGTCGCTGGTCGCCAGCATCTGCTCAAAGCTGACATAACCGTCACGCACCCTTTCACTGCCTTTTCGCTCGGCGTACTGCACCTGCATTCCCAGCGCCTGGGCCAGCCTGCCGACCGCCTGGCCGATGTCGCCTTTACCCGCGATGCCCAGCGTGGCACCGCCAATATCCCCTATCGGCTGATGATGCACACAGAAGTGCTTAGCCTGGGGCCAGTCGATGCGGGTATTGCTGGCATAAGCCATCAGCTGACGGCGCAGGGCAAAAATCGCGGCTATCACCGCCTCTGAAACGCTCTGAGTTGAATAGCCTGGAACATTACTGACCACGATGCCGCGTGCGCGGCAGGCATCAAGATCGATACAGTCATAGCCCGTCGCTGCGACACAGATAAAACGCAGTTCAGGCAGTTGTTGCAGTGTGTCAGCCCGCAACGGCACCTTATTGGTTATAGCGACCGTTGCGCCCGCCAGCGAAGACACAATGCCTTCAGCCGGAGTCTGCGCGCGCATCTCCCAGTCAGCCTGCTGTTGACCGGTCGGCAGGGGTACCGGCAGCGTGTCACCATCCAGCATTACAATTTTCATTTTTTATTCCTTCATCAGGTTTGGTTAAACCGCAGGCGAATGATTAATGTTATTTGTATGTGCACCGCGAGTAACAACTAAGTTAAATGATGCTGAAATTAAAGTGAAAATGTTCAAAGAGTGCGAAATTTTTCGGAACAAATGCCACTTTATTTAACTCTTTTATTCCCTTCGCGTTACACTGCCGCCCTGAATTCTGACCTCATACGACCGTTGAAATCATGCCGGGATCTTCACTCAGACAACGACTCACCGCCGGTATTGCGATACTGGCCGTGCTGCTGTTGTTTGTTGCACCGATGATCTCAAAGAATCTCGCTGAACATCATGCCAGGATGCAAGGCGCTTCGATCATGAGCGCAGAGATGCCGATGATGGATCATCACAGCGAGATGTCGATGGCTGATCACGGGATGATGATGGGCCCGGGCTTTGCCTGTGGCTACTGCGATCTGCTGGTGCATGTTCCGCTGATGCTCTGGGTTTTTATCCCGTTTATCTGGTGGATGTGCCTGATCAGCCGCGCCCCGCCGCCAGCGGCTATCAATCCACCCCAATGGCAACGGCTGTTGCGTCTTCATCGACCGCGCGCGCCACCCTTTATCGCGTCACACTCACTGCTTACTAATCCGATTGCGTGACAACGTCACCTGATCGTCTTTGTCTTTTGAAAAGTGTGGAATGCTATGTCCTCTTCTCAGGAAATGTCCCCTGCACCGCGCGGCACGGTGTTTAATCTCTTTCGCCGCCTGCATTTTTATATCGGCCTGTTTATTGCGCCGTTTATTTTTGTCGCGGCACTCACCGGCACGCTCTACGTTCTGACGCCGCAACTGGAACAGGCTATCTACCATGATGCCCTGACCACCGATGCCCAGGGTGAGGCCCAACCGTTGTCCGCCCAGATTGCCGCTGCGCGAGCCCGTGCCGGTGAATCAGCACGCATTTACGCTGTGCGTCCGGCACCCGGCCGGCAGGATACGACCCGCGTGCAGTTTGCCGAGCCACAGCTTGGCCCATCGGAATCACGATCGCTGTTTATTGATCCCTACACCCTGCAGGTGAAAGGCGATATGACGGTGTATGGCACCAGCGGTGTGCTGCCGCTGCGCATGTGGCTGGATCAGCTGCATCGCGGCCTGTTGCTGGGTGATTTTGGCCGAAACTACAGTGAACTGGCAGCCTCCTGGCTGTGGGTCGCCGCGCTGGGTGGGATCGTCTTATGGTCCGGCACCCGGCCACCGCGCACCCGCAGTAAAGCACGGAGCGGCTTCGCGGCAACCCGTCACTGGCATGTCACGCTGGGGCTGCTGCTGGCAATCGGACTGGTGTTCTTTTCAGTAACCGGGCTGACCTGGTCACAGTGGGCGGGCAATAATATTGAAAAGATGCGCAGCGACTTTGGCTGGAAAACGCCGCAGGTCAATACTGCACTGAACGGTAACGCGCCCGCTGAAGCCGCCGATCCCCATGCTGACCATCGCGGTGCGATGGAAGGGATGACGATGTCCGGAATGACCATGCCGGCCAAAACCGCTGCGCCTGTGATTCTCAATCAGCCGGATGCCAGCTGGGATCAGGCGCTGGCAGCGGCGCGTCAGGCCGGACTGCACTCAGCGAAACTGGAACTACGTCAGCCTAAGAACGCTGAACAGGCGTGGACGGTTTCGGAGATTGACCGCAGCTGGCCAAGCCAGGTCGATGCGGTTTCAATTAATCCGACTGATTTTAGCGTGGTCGACCGCGTTGAGTTTGCCAGCTTCCCGCTGGTGGCGAAACTGACCCGCTGGGGCGTGGATGCGCATATGGGCGTGCTGTTTGGCCTGCCTAATCAGCTGATTCTGGCGCTGTCTGGCTTTGGACTCTGCACAATGATTGTGCTGGGCTACCGCATGTGGTGGATTCGTCGCCCGGCTGTTCCGCAGCTCAACCCCTCGCAGACGCTGTTATCCGCCTGGCTGGCGCTGCCGCGCTATGCGCAGGGCACCAGCCTGATAGTGATGCTGGCACTGGGATATGCCCTGCCCGTTATGGGTATCAGCCTGCTGGTGCTGGTGCTGCTGGATATTCAGCGCTGGCGCAGCGCACAGCGCGCCGCGGTCGTTCGCGTGGATGTAGCCCCGGACAAGCAGTCGCCGCTGGCCATCGTCCAGTCGCGTTTTGCCGGGAAGCGCAAAGAGATGCGCTATTTTCTGCGCAGCGTGACGGTGCTGGCGCTGATTGTCATTACGGTGATGGCGAATGCGATGATTGGCGGAGTGATTGATCAGTATCAGATCCCCTTCAGTCACTGGTCGCTGACCATGTATATCACCCAGGCGATGATGATCCTGCTCTACTCCACGGTCTTTACCGGGCTATTGTCGATTCCACTCTGGTATTTCTTCCTCGGTGAGAGCGACGAACAGGGCAAGTAAGCTGGCAAGACACCCTAAACTCTGTTATTCAAAATAACTGACGAAGCCGGGCAAAACTCCCGGCTTCTCATTCTCCGCCTGAGGTCTATGATCGTTGTTATGAGTCACTTTATTTGAGAGCAAATCATGAACATTGTGCGAGCTAATCCTGAACAACTGTTTGAGTACGGTCCTTTTACCGTCCGTCGCCAGCGTCCTGGCGAGGCGTTAAGCCCGCTGGTCAGTGTTGATCTGATGTCGCTAAAACTCGATGCCCGGATTCCGATGCAGCAGCATCAGGATGAAGAAGTTTTCACCTACCTGTGGCGTGGTTCGATGCAGCATCAGGACAGTAACGGCGAACGTACCCAGCTCTCTGCAAAACGCGTGATGGTGGTGAACGCGGGTGATGGCGTTCAATACGAAGAGTCGGTGCCGTTAAATGAAGCGGAGCTGTTACAGGCGGTTATCCGGCCTGCACAGCAGGGCGGTGAAGCGATGACCCAGGTGCTGGAGCGCGATCAGGGCATTATGACCAATGGCTGGACCGAACTGGCCGGGCCGGAAGAGTCTGATGCGCCGCTGGAACTGCGCCAGGAAGTCTACATCTTCGACACGCTGCTGGAGCGCAACCATACGCTGGACGTGCCGTCGATGCCGGGCTTTGTCGCTTATCTTACCGTACTTGAAGGGATTATTCGCGTCGGCGATCAGCGACTGAGTCGCGGTGATGCCGTCAGCGGGCTGGATTCCAGCGTCGAGATCGTGGGCGATCGGGATGCCAATCTGGTCTGCTTCCTGATAAAGCCCGATAATTTTGCATAAAAAAGCGCGGGAACTTTCCCGCGCTCACGTCTTGTTTAACGCAGATTAAAGCGTGCTACGTTGCTGCATCGCCTGAACCCGTTTATAGGCATGATCGAACTGACGTACATCATCGCGAAGCCAGTGGCGTTGCGTCAGCGGTGCATCATCCAGCGCCTGCGGCAGCGGCACACCCGCCAGCGATCCCCGGCAGCAAAAGGCGCGCGCCAGCGTTGGGGTGGCAATGCCGATATAACGGGCAAATTCAGGTAATGTCATCAATGCTGTACTCATTTCCCACCTCCTGTAAACACAATCTCCCCTGCATTTTCAGGCCAAATCCTGAATGCTTTTATTGATCTGAAACATAGATGTGGTACTAATCTTCTGCCTGCTAATGAGAGCGTTCACCGCGTCTGACGCAAACCGAGAAAGAAGTGAGGAACCCGTGCGCCATTATGGATTGATGATTGCCCTGCTGTTTTCCGGCTTTGCCACCGCTCACACCCTGACCCCTGGTCAGCCTGTACCACCTGTCTTCGTTGCCGATAAAGGCGAAATGGTGCTGAATCAGGGCGACATAAATTATCAGCGCTGGAACAGTCAGACTCTGACCGGAAAAGTGCGTCTGGTGATTCATGTGGCGGGTCGTCTCTCAGCGAAGGATCAGAGTGCACGATTAATCGAAGCCATTCAGCAGGCCAGCTTGCCGCGTGACCGTTTTCAGACCACCACCATCGTGAATACTGACGATGCGCTGCCTGGCAGTGCCATTTTTGTGGTGCGCAGCATCGCTTCCAGTAAAAAAGCGGCACCGTGGCAGCAATTCATTATCGACAGCAGTGGCGTAACCGCGCACAGCTGGCATCTTAAGCCGGAAAGCGCGTCCGTGGTGGTGATTGATCCGGCAGGCATTGTGCGCTTTGCTAAAGATGGCGCATTATCTGCGGAGGATGTCGCCAGCGTGATGAAACAGCTGCGCGCATTACTGGGTTAATTTACGCATAATGCCCGTCCGGCTATCGCCGCAAAACGCGGAAGGCTGCTGAATTCTCCGACATTTTTATTATCGTGAACTACTCTTAGTTGTAATGGATTAACCCGCCGTTCTTTGAAAACCTGCCAACTATGCTATGGCAGTCGGGGACGATTATTGAAGATGGCATCGAATCATTCGACCTGCTGTGACTTCCTCTGTAGATAAGGACAGCCATGATGACGGTCTGTGCAGAACAACACGTCAATTTCATACACAGCGATGCAGCCAGCCTGTTGAACGACATTGAGCAACGGCTTGATCAGCTTTTACCGGTTGAAAGCGAACGTGACTTAGTGGGCGCTGCCATGCGCGACGGTGCGCTGGCACCAGGAAAGCGTATCCGTCCACTGCTGTTGTTGCTGGCAGCGCGCGATCTGGGCTGCAACGCCACGCCTGCCGGCCTGCTCGATCTCGCCTGCGCGGTAGAGATGGTGCATGCCGCATCACTGATTCTGGATGACATGCCCTGCATGGATGATGCGCAACTGCGTCGCGGACGTCCGACCATTCATTGCCAGTATGGTGAACATGTCGCGATTCTGGCCGCGGTGGCCCTGCTGAGTAAGGCATTCGGCGTGGTCGCTGCGGCAGAAGGCTTAACGGCAACCGCCAGAGCCGACGCTGTGGCAGAATTATCCCACGCAGTCGGCATGCAGGGGCTGGTGCAGGGGCAGTTTAAGGATCTCTCCGAAGGTGACAAGCCACGCAGCGCTGACGCCATTCTGATGACCAATCACTATAAAACCAGCACCCTGTTCTGCGCCTCCATGCAGATGGCCTCTATCGTGGCTGAAGCCTCAGGTGAAGCCCGCGAACAGCTGCACCGTTTTTCGCTTAATCTTGGTCAGGCTTTCCAGCTACTGGACGATCTCACTGACGGCATGGCCGACACCGGTAAAGATGCTCATCAGGATGACGGGAAATCAACGCTGGTGAATCTGCTGGGGCCACAGGCGGTTGAAACGCGACTGCGCGATCATCTGCGCTGCGCCAGCGAGCATCTGTTATCGGCCTGCCGGGACGGTTATGCCACACACCATTTTGTTCAGGCCTGGTTTGAGAAAAAACTCGCTGCCGTCAGTTAAGGATGCTGCATGAGCCACTTTGCGGTCATTGCACCGCCTTTCTATAGCCATGTGCAGGCGCTTCAGCATCTTAGCCAGGCCTTAATCGCACGCGGACACCAGATCACTTTCATCCAGCAGACGGACGTTGGCGCGCTACTCACCGATAGCCGGATCGGCTTTTTCCCGCTGGGTTTAGCCTCGCATCCGGCGGGCAGTCTGGCACACACCCTGCAACTGGCGGCGCATCCTCTCGGCCCCTCAATGCTGAAACTGATCAATGAGATGGCCCGCAGCACCGATATGCTCTGTCGTGAACTGCCCGTGTTGCTGAGCACCCTGGCGATTGATGGCGTGATCGTCGATCAGATGGAGCCTGCCGGTGCACTGGCGGCAGAAGCGCTGAACCTGCCTTATGTTTCGGTTGCCTGTGCGCTGCCACTTAACCGTGAAGCGGATTTCCCGCTGGCCGTGATGCCGTTTGACTATGCCAGGACCGATCAGGCACGGGAACGCTATCGCACCAGTGAAAAAATCTATGACTGGCTGATGCGACGTCACGATCGGGTGATCGCCCGCAACGCTCATGCGATGGGATTAGCGCCACGGGAAAAACTGCATCACTGTTTTTCACCGCTGGCGCAGATCAGCCAGCTGATTCCGGAACTGGATTTTCCCCGCCAGGCGTTGCCCGATCATTTCCATTCGGTTGGCCCGCTGCGTACCACTGAACCGGCACCCGCCGCGTCGCAGCCTCGCTACTTCCCGCATGGTGACAAACCGCGCATTTTTGCTTCCCTCGGCACGCTGCAGGGACATCGCTACGGCCTGTTTAAAACCATCGTCCGCGCCTGCCAGGAGATCGATGCTCAGTTATTGCTGGCGCATTGCGGTCGGTTGTCACCTTTCCAGGCGGAGAAACTGGCGCAGGCCAGCCATGTTCAGGTGGTCGATTTTGCCGACCAGGCAGCTGCACTGGCTCAGGCCGATCTTGCCATTACGCACGGCGGCATGAATACGGTGCTGGATGGGATTAACCACCTGACGCCGCTGCTGACGATCCCGCTGGCCTTTGATCAGCCGGGTGTGGCTGCCAGAGTGGTCTGGCACGGTATCGGACGTCGCGCCTCACGCTTTACCACCAGCCACTCCATGGCGCGTCAGCTCCAGACCTTACTGGCTGATGAAAGCTACGTTCAGCAGATGAAAACGCTGCGTAGCGCACTTCGTCAGGCGGGCGGAACCACCCTGGCGGCGGACATCGTCGAACAGGCGATGCTGACCCGCCAGCCGGTGCTCACCAGGAGAGACTATGCCGCGGTATGATCTGATTCTGGTGGGTGCGGGACTGGCCAACGGGCTGATCGCCCTGCGCCTGAGACAGCAGTGGCCCTCCCTGCGCATTCTGCTGATTGACGCCGAACGTGAACCGGGTGCCAATCACACCTGGTCGTTTCATGCGGAAGATCTCACCGAAACGCAGCATCGCTGGATCGCTCCGCTGGTAGTACATCACTGGCCTGGCTATGAGGTCCGCTTTCCCCAACGCAGTCGCAGCCTGAACAGTGGCTATTTTTGCGTGACTGCGGAGCGCTTCGCGCAGGTCATCAGCGACAGGTTTGCGCCGGATCTGCTGCTGAATACCCGGGTTGCGAGCATCGCTTCACGCGCGGTCACGCTGGACGATGGCCGGGTGCTGGAGAGTGACGCAGTGATTGATGGCCGTGGCTACCAGCCCGATGCCGCGCTGCGCATGGGCTTCCAGTCGTTTGTCGGACAGGAGTGGCAGCTCAGCGAGCCACATGGCCTGACCGCGCCGGTCATCATGGATGCCACGGTAGATCAGCAGGCAGGCTATCGCTTTGTCTACAGCCTGCCCTTTTCTGCAGACACCCTGCTGATTGAAGATACCCACTACATTGATAACGCCACGCTGGAAGGCGATCGCGCCCGTCAGAATATCCGCGCCTATGCCGCGCAGCAGGGGTGGCGTTTAGACCGGCTGCTACGCGAAGAGCAAGGCGCATTACCCATTACGCTGACCGGCGACGTGGCCGCCTTCTGGCAGAACCGCGATTTGCCCTGCAGCGGTTTGCGTGCCGGGTTATTCCATCCCACTACCGGCTATTCTCTGCCGCTGGCGGTCGCGCTGGCTGACCGGCTGGCGCAGATGCAGACGTTTACCTCTGAGACCCTGCACGCCACCATTCAGCAATTCGCCAGTCAGGCATGGCAGCAACATCGCTTCTTCCGCATGCTGAACCGTATGCTGTTTCTGGCGGGTCCGGCTGACCAGCGCTGGCAGGTTATGCAACGTTTTTACGGCCTTCCCGAAGGTCTGATCGCCCGTTTTTATGCGGGAAAACTCACTTTGCCTGATCGGCTGCGCATCTTAAGCGGCAAGCCCCCGGTCCCCGTTCTGGCGGCGTTACAGGCTATTATGACTCCTCACCGTCAACAGGCGATGCAATGAATAGAACTACAGTAATTGGCGCAGGCTTTGGTGGTCTGGCTCTGGCAATTCGCCTTCAGGCGTCAGGCGTTCCCACCCGACTGCTGGAGCAGCGTGACAAGCCTGGCGGCCGGGCTTATGTCTATCAGGATCAGGGCTTCACGTTTGATGCCGGCCCCACGGTAATCACCGATCCCAGCGCCATTGAAGAGCTGTTCACCCTGGCGGGTAAAAAGCTCTCTGACTATGTCGAGCTGATGCCGGTGAAGCCGTTTTATCGCCTCTGCTGGGAGTCCGGCAAGGTGTTCAGTTATGACAACGATCAGCCCGCGCTGGAAGCGCAGATTGCCGCGTTTAATCCGCGTGACGTTGAAGGATATCGTCGCTTTCTGGCCTATTCCCGAGCGGTGTTTGCTGAAGGCTATCTGAAACTTGGCACCGTGCCGTTTCTGTCATTCCGCGATATGCTGCGGGCCGCGCCTCAGCTGGCAAAACTTCAGGCGTGGCGCAGCGTTTACAGCAAAGTGGCGAGCTACATTGAAGATGAGCATCTGCGTCAGGCCTTCTCTTTCCACTCACTGCTGGTGGGCGGAAATCCGTTTGCCACTTCCTCAATCTATACCCTGATTCATGCGCTGGAACGTGAATGGGGCGTCTGGTTCCCGCGCGGTGGCACGGGCGCGCTGGTGCAGGGCATGGTGAAACTGTTTGAAGATCTGGGCGGCGAAGTGGAGCTCAATGCCAGCGTTGCCCGGCTGGAGACCCAGGAAAACAGGATTACCGCGGTGCACCTGAAAGATGGCCGGGTCTTCCCGACCCGCGCGGTTGCCTCCAACGCAGATGTGGTTCACACCTACCGCGAACTGCTGAGCCAGCATCCCGCTTCGCAGGCGCAGGGACGATCACTGCAAAACAAACGCATGAGCAACTCACTGTTTGTGATCTATTTTGGCCTGAATCATCATCACAATCAGCTGGCGCACCACACGGTCTGCTTTGGTCCGCGCTATCGTGAGTTGATTGATGAGATCTTTAACAAAGATGGCCTGGCAGAGGACTTCTCGCTCTATCTGCATGCGCCCTGCGTGACCGATCCCTCACTGGCGCCGGAGGGCTGCGGCAGCTACTACGTGCTGGCGCCAGTTCCGCACCTCGGCACCGCCGATATCGACTGGGCCGTTGAAGGTCCGCGCCTGCGCGATCGCATTTTTGACTATCTGGAACAGCACTATATGCCGGGCCTGCGTAGCCAGTTGGTCACGCATCGCATCTTCACGCCGTTTGATTTCCGCGATGAGCTGAATGCGTATCAGGGTTCGGCCTTCTCGGTGGAGCCGATCCTGACGCAAAGCGCCTGGTTCCGGCCTCACAACCGCGATAAAAATATTAATAATCTCTATCTGGTCGGTGCAGGTACCCATCCTGGCGCGGGTATTCCAGGCGTGATTGGCTCGGCCAAGGCTACCGCAGGATTGATGCTGGAGGATCTGGCTTGAATAGTCCGTCACTGCTCGATCATGCCGTAGACACCATGGAGGTGGGATCGAAAAGCTTTGCCACCGCGTCAAAACTGTTTGATGCCAAAACCCGACGCAGCGTGCTGATGCTCTACGCCTGGTGCCGTCACTGTGATGATGTGATTGACGATCAGGTACTGGGATTCAGCAACGATACGCCATCGCTGCAATCCGCCGAACAGCGCCTGGCGCAGCTGGAGATGAAAACGCGTCAGGCCTATGCCGGATCCCAGATGCATGAGCCCGCCTTTGCGGCCTTTCAGGAGGTGGCAATGGCACACGATATTCTGCCTGCTTACGCTTTTGATCATCTGGCGGGCTTTGCGATGGACGTGCATGAGACACGCTATCAGACGCTGGATGATACGCTGCGTTACTGTTACCACGTTGCGGGCGTGGTTGGCCTGATGATGGCGCAGATTATGGGCGTACGCGACAACGCCACGCTGGATCGCGCCTGCGATCTCGGTCTGGCGTTTCAGCTGACCAATATTGCGCGCGATATCGTTGAAGATGCTGAAGCGGGACGCTGCTATCTGCCCGCTACGTGGCTGGCTGAAGAGGGGCTGACCCGAGAGAATCTCGCCGATCCGCAAAATCGCCAGGCACTCAGCCGCGTCGCCCGTCGGCTGGTGGAAACAGCGGAGCCCTATTATCGATCGGCGTCGGCTGGCCTGCCGGGTTTACCGCTGCGTTCAGCGTGGGCGATTGCTACCGCGCAGCAGGTCTATCGTAAAATAGGTATGAAGGTGGTTCAGGCGGGTTCACAGGCGTGGGAGCAACGCCAGTCCACCAGCACGCCAGAGAAACTGGCACTGCTGGTGGCGGCATCGGGTCAGGCGGTTACTTCCCGGGTGGCGCGTCACGCTCCACGCTCCGCTGATCTCTGGCAGCGCCCCGTTTAACGCCATGGCGTTCTCGCAGCGTCGCCTGCAGTTTTGACAGCGGCGGCGCGTAAAGAAAGCCAAACGAGACACAGCCCTCTTTGCCTCGTACCGCATGATGCATGCGGTGCGCCATATAAAGCCTGCGTAAATAACCCCGGCGCGGAACATAGCGGAATGGCCAGCGCTGATGCACCAGGCCGTCATGCACAATAAAATAGAGCAGGCCGTAGAGCGTCATACCCGCGCCGATCCACTGCAAGGGCCAGACACCCGTGCTGCCCAGATAAATGAGCAAAATCGACAGAGCGGCGAACACTACGGCATAGAGGTCATTAACCTCAAACCAGCCTTTATGCGGTTCATGATGTGACAGATGCCAGCCCCAACCCCAGCCATGCATAATGTATCTGTGCGCCAGTGCAGCCGTTATCTCCATTCCGATAACAGTGACCAGAACAATCAGGGCATTCCAAATCCACAACATAGTTTCTCCCGAACATGCATCCTGCAAAGTGGCGCAGAGGTTCAATTTTAACAGAGATTGGGGAAAACAGCGGGTCGGGTTGTGCCGGTTTTAACGATTGCTGCAGGAGATGGCCCGGATAATGATTGTGTCAGCGCTCAGGGTAGAAACATGTGGCGCATTCAGCATGCATCACACCGTTACCACCTGTAATGCACAGTCTGAACAACCTAGTTATAAACCAGGTTAAAGGTCACTGTGCTGTCCGCTTTGCCCGCCATAACCTGCCCGTCGGTCTGAATATATTGCGCGTTAAACGCCATCGACTTCGTCTGATTGGGTGAGGAGATCGTCGTCAGCACCGGCAGTTGATCGGTGGGCACATTCAGAGGGACCCGCTGGCCTTCAGGAACCTGCAGGCCCGACCCATAGGTCAGGGCAATGCCCACACCTGAAGCAGAGTTGCTCTGTGGCGTCAGGCTAAGGGCATCCTTATCACCCGCAGTAGTCATACCGAAAAAGCCCACTTTAACCGCTGCACTGTGTTCACACATCACCTGAATCTGAAAACCTTTTTCACTTCCCGCCCGGCTACCGATACCGCTAAACTCTGCCTTACTCACTTTTCCCATCTCCACATTAATCACGGACTGGGAGGTGACAACGGCACAGCTGCCATATTGCACGGTAAAGCTGGAGAGGAAGATCTGCGGCTTATCATTGATCGGCTGACTACTGGTTGCACTATCCCCCACCTTTAAGCTGGCATTGCCAATATTCACCTCACCGACATTGGCCGGTTGATTGCCTGGATTAAGCGGCGATTGCTGGCCCGGGATTTTATAGAAGACCACATAGGACTGAAGTGTAATGTCATGTGCAGAATTCAACTGTGGGCCGGTCTGGGAATTACAGATCGAGCTAATTTTGCCCTTGCCGCTGGTATCAGAGAAGGTACCGGCGCACCAGGAGGGCTCCCTGAAACCGATAGCGAATCCGATGCTGTCTACTCCCGGCACACGATATATTGGCGTATTATGACCGCCCGCAATATTCGTCTGTAAGCCGGACTCTTCGGCGTTAATCTCAAACCCCAGATCCTTGTAGTTATAGCCCTGCTCACCGCTGTTTCTATTACAGATAAAGGCATTACTGCTTTGCAAAGGCATCTGCGCCGAGATGGCCGTGCCATCGGCTGCGCCCGGCACATAGTTGACGTTTTGCACCTGTACCACAACCTGACTGATACCCTGACAGGACTCCTGCCCCAGCGCCTGCAAACAAACCAGCGCCGGGATCATCAGTATGATTCCTGTCATTAATCGCTGAACTGATTTCATCTTAACTTCCTGTGGATTACTGACAAACCGCAGAGACCAGCCTGACCGGGTTAGAGCCAGTGGCGGCTGGCAGGCGGAACGGTGCGCGACAGCTTTTCTGCCCTCCCTCATCCTGCCAGTTCACTTCGATGAGGCCCTGAGCCGGTACACCGCTCAGATAAAGTTCCCCTTTTTCGGCCACGATGCCGCTGGTACTGCTCTCTTTACCCGCGGCGGCAAGTGCGACCTGGCCAGCCGCACCGAAGGGCGGAAAAGTATCCTGCCAGGTAAGGGTGAACAACACCCTGTTACCTACGTGGGTGGCATAATCGGCCATCACAATCGCTCCACGCGTAGGGATAGCCTTTTGCCCATCCAGTTCGACGTCAACGTTGTCGGGCAGCGTATCCGTTTCCAGTTCGATAGCGTTTTCCTGGTAGGGCGAGAGTGAAGGCACAATCGCATAGCCGCGGCCATCAGTGACCACTTTGCTGCCGCTCTGGATGCCCACATCTGCCGTATCCGGTACCCGAACAATCGCGAAGGTATCGCCCAGCGGCTGGCTTAACGTAATGCCGTGTTCATGCGCGACGATCCCACCCGACAGGCCATAGTTAAACTGGCTGCTGTGCCGATCGTGACTGACCCCGACACTGACGCTGCCGCGACTGCCGCGATAGTCCAGCGAACCGTTGCTGTTCACGTTCTGTCCCTGACTGTCATGACCCTGTTGCAGGTTGTAGTGCAGGTTATCGTCCTGCAACGCGCTGCCCGACAGGCTGACCTGCTGAGACACATCGCCATCATTAGTGGCATTCATGCTGTAGCTGACGGAGCTGTCTGGCAGCAGTGCGCTGAAGGGGATGGAGACATTGAAAGAGACCGCACGGTCAGCTTTACGGGCACTGGTCGAGTCGTTGTAAAACCAGGCAATGCCCCACGAAATGGCGTTGTAATTGCTGTAGAAGCCCAGATGTAATGTGCGATCTTCATTGTCTGATCGCCAGTAGCGCTGCACATACGCGGAGGCACTGAGGCTGCCATAATCACCGATACCCTGAGAGAATGAAATCTCCGAGCGACTGCGTTTGTTAGCCACATAGCTTACCGGACTGGTCATCGCATTGGCCTCGCTGAAGGCGTAAAAACCGCTGGAAGAGTAGCGATAGCTTGCCATGCTGAAGGTCGTATTGGTGGAGGCGAAATTTTTCTGATATTGCACACGCACCGACTGACCACTCCGGCTTTGTCCTTCCGGCATACGGGTTTTTGCCAGAGTCACATCGGTTCCCAGCGAGCCAAAATCACCCAGGCTTTTACCCAGGCCCGCCGCCACAGCGTGATAGTTTTGCGCAACCTGCAGGCCACCAAAGGCGGTAAAGTCATGCGGCAGTCCGTAGAACAGCGTGGATTGCACAAATTCAGGCGAACGCAGGTTGCTGCTGCCTGAGTAGTGATAACGACCGCCACTGACACCGTATTTCAGATGGCCCTGACGCAGCATATAAGGCACGGCAGAGTAAGGCTGAGTGAAGGTGCGCACCGAGCCATCACTTTCATGAATGGTAATCTCAAGGTCACCGCTCTGGGACGTGGGATAGAGATCTTTGATTTCGAACGCACCGGGTGCGACCACGGTTTCATAAATCATATAGCCGTGCTGGCTCACCGTTACCCGCGCATTGCTATGGGCGATGCCGTGGATCATCGGGGCGAAGCCGCGCTGGCTTTCCGGAAGCATGGTGTCATCAGACATGATCTGCATACCGCGAAACTGCACGCTGTCAAAAACATCGCCGGACGTATAGGTATCCCCTACCCGAAACTGGCTTTTCAGCGCCTTAAGATCCCGCTCCAGAAATGAGGTCTGAGACTGCCATTGACTGACCAGATCGTAGCGCCATGTGGACGTGTTACGCAGCCGCCATGCACCAAGATTGGCCCCGCTGCGCAGGCTGAGTAACGTCGAGTTCCAGCGGTCCCTGTGATTGCGGCTACTGCTGCCAGACAAGGTATAGTTCACAAAAGCAGCCGATACCCCCTCATCCCAGCGTGCTGGATCGACATAATCGCGATCTTTCACCATCAGCGAGATCTGTGGAATTGAAAGGTTTAACTGCTGATGCGCGAAATCAAAGTGGGTCGATGCATCGGGAATGAAATCGCCTAACTCTTCGATGGCCTCATCTTTCTTCAGATTAGTGAGGGCGGAAAAACCGTTGACGTTCACCCCCATCGCGGCCAGCTCTGCCACCGTCAGTTGCGGAACCAGCCCCGCTCTGCCTTGTACGAAGCTGACATCGCGGCTATCAATAACTCTGTTGTTGAGCAACAGCGTGACATGATAAGTGCCGGGTTGCTGTCCGCCCTCACGAGCAAAATAGTGGAGATCGGTGGCGTGATGTTGATCGGATGAGAACTCCAGCGCCGCCGGGTCAAAATAGTCATCCGCACGAGCACCACGCAGCGGGCAGAACAAAATCAGCATTAACCAGGGAGAGGCGTAAAGTGGCTTTGCGTACCTTCTCTTTCCTCTCTGAGCGTGCTGATTGACTTTCACTGATGATGGCCCCGGGTTTAAAACAAAATAAATTACAAATAACAATTAGCGCGTACGTTGTTCGGTAATGCCGCCATAGTCGTTGATTGCAGACCAGCTCACTGCGCCGGAATCAGCGACGCGCCAGTGCCGATCTTCTCCAGGGCCAATCATGCCAGGATCCTGTATCTCGTGATGATTAACGCTGAGCGAATAAAATGAGACAAAGTAAGGCGTTGGGTTATGCGCAATCAGCTGATTGCCTTCATGGCGGAATGAGAGTTGCTGCCAGGCATCAGCCGGATTACCCGGCAAATCTTTTGGCCGATAAAAAAGCTTAAATTTCGATTTAATATTGACCTGAAGCTGGTTACTTTTATCGCGCGGCGTCGGTGAAATAGATTTCACATTCAGCCAGAATACCGATTCACGATCTTTCGGCAGGGGCATCCCCAGATAATTAATCCTTAACAGATTCTCTTTTTCCGCATCAAGCCGGAATAGCGGTGGCGTAACAATAAATGGTACCCGGGAATGATTATTTTTATCAAAGTTCTCTATCCAGGATTCAACCAGATACGGCGTATTTTTATCCTGATTGGTGACCGAAAGTGTTGCCTCCTTTTTGCCTTCCACAAAAATAACACGCGTCCCTCCCATTACCACACCCGCATGGGCAGCCATGCCCAGCATGCACGCAGAAAAGAGTGAAATAAGTCTTATTACCTTAAACATAGATATTTGTGCCATCGATATTTCGGAGGGGAAGCAGGGTTGCCCCTGCTTTTAATCAGTTATAAATCATCACAAAGTTAGAGACTGAGTTGGCAGCACCGACAGCAATCGGCGCACCATCACTTTTATAATCGGCAAAGAAATTTAAGTCCGCAGAACCGCCCTCGTCAGCCGTTACCAGGCTGACCGCTTTGGAGACGGATCCGATAGCAATCGGCGTGCTTCGGTCAGCTTCATAAAGTTTAATTCCTACGCCGGACGCGCCACCGCTGGTGACTTTCAGCAGGGAGTTGTCACCGCTATCTTTATCGCCATCAAACAGCACAGCCACGGTTTTAACTGATGAAGGACAATCCTTAACAGAGATAGTGAATGGCGTTTCTGTAGTTTCGTTACGGCTTTCGAAATACGATTTCGCCCATTTACCTAAATCAACGCTCTGGTTTTTACTGGCGGTAGAAACGTCACAGGAAACATCGGTAATTTCGCCGGTAAATTTCACTTCACCACCGGCACCCTGTGTACCGGCTGCTGCTCCCGGATTAGGAGTAATCGGTGATGGGCCATCAGCAGGCGTTGCTAATGCTGATCCGGACACCATAAGGCCAGCCAGTGCCACGGGCAGAATATGTTTTCTGAAATTCATCAAACCTGTCTCTTTTAATACATGCAAAGTGGCTGCAATGAGTCACCTGATGGATAAATATGCATTTACAGAAATGCGCCAACATAACAACCTGATGTTTATTATGTTGCTGCTATATTAGCCTCTCACGGCTATATAAAAATTAAACAAGACGTTTAGGTTCTTACATAGAAGATATACATTAGTAGCCTTCCTTGATCTACATCACTTTAAGAAGGTAAAAAGATTATTTATTGAAAAAAATATTTTCACTAAGAAGGCACTTAATATAAACCTTAAATATATATTCATTCCAGAATGCGAATATATAAGTTGGCCGCCGTGAAAATTATGCAGTGCCGGAAATTCTCAGCGGTGATTAGCAGCGGCTCACCTCGGGTTTTACATCATCAGCCACACCAGGTTTTCGACTTGCGTGATTTTCACTGATGCCGCGAGCCAGTCAGCTCAAAGCAAATCGTGACCTATGGGAGTGCGAAAAGCGTGGCGTGCCGCGGTCATTAACTGACTGGCGGTGACGGTCGTGGGTAAGCGCATCAGAATTTTGCTCGCCTGCCAGTAACAGAGCAGCATGACCTCATCCTCCTCTTTTTCAGCCAGTTCATGCAGCCGGGCGCGCAGTGATAACACATCAATGGTCTGCTGCTCGTCAAGCATGTCAGAGATCGTCTGATTGATGACGTGATGGAGAGTTTTCCAGGTGAGATCGGTATGCAAAATTAACCTCTTCTAACGCTTATCAGCTCCGGGCAAACAAACAGCAGTGAAGCAGCTTAAATGGCTGTATCCTGCAAAAGATTGCACACTGCTGACAACTATAGCTGTTCGTGGGCGGCTACGCCGTGCCAGCAGTTGAAAATGCCAAAGTTGGCAATTCTAACGACTAATGGACCTGTCTGTCGCGTATTACACGCGACTCATCAGCTGATTGCTGTTTTTTGTAACAATTGCGGCTGATTCTTAACTGGCTGATGTCAGAGGGATTTGCCAGGGTAAACAGGTTTCCCGTCTCGTTAATGTTCAAGGAGTTGTCGATGAGTCAGCACGCTGATGTACTGGTATGGGGCCACGGCCCTGAGATCTTTGAAGTCTTTCTGGAACCCACCTGTCCTTTTTCGGTGCGCGCCTTCAATAAATTCGACGCGTTACTGGCGCACGCGGGTGAAGAGAACATCACCCTGAAGATCCGTCTGCAATCACAGCCGTGGCACCTCTATTCCGGGCTGATAGTGCGCTATATCCTTGCCGCCGCCTGCGAAAGCAAAGAGGCCGCGAAAAAGGTGATGCAGGCGGTGGCCGATCATCGTGAAGAGTTTGAGTTCACCGATCACTGTACCGGTCCGAACCGCGATGCCACGCCGAATCAAATTCTCGCCCGCCTGAAAGAGGTCAGCGGCGTAGATGCCAGCGCCGCGTTTGATCAGCCCGACCTGCAGAACGCCATTAAATGGCACTGCAAATATGCCCGCCAGAATGGCATTCACGTTTCACCGACCTTTATGGTAAACGGTCTGGTACAGCCCGAAATCAGCAGCGGTGACGATATAGCGCACTGGGCAAGCTTTCTGATTCGTTAATCTTAGTGCGCGGCTGTGCCTGGCCGCGCCAGACTGAGTCTCTCCTTTGCGACCCCACTCACGCTCAAACTCAATATCCTGATAATTAAGCCTGTTTTCCCATGTGGAGGCCGGGTAAGCTGTACCGCTATCAGCAGCAGACGGTGGGAATAAAGCCGCTGCTGCTGTTCATCTTAACGGCACCGCTGGCCTGCATGGCGATAACCTGACGTTACGCCGGGCCCGCACGCCTAATTCATTGAGGATTTGCTGATGACGATGACGCTGCAACAACTGCAGGACAAATATCCGGGTGCCTTCACAGATGCATTTGGTGACTCCCCGGAATTAGCCAGCGAGCTCGCAACGCTGATTATTGCCGGTAAGAAAGTGGCTACCTGCGGGTCGTTGCGGAGCTGGCAGGATCAGGAAGCATTGCCTCAACCGGGCGGTTACAGCATTGTTCTCAACGGCGAACAGCAGCCCGTCTGCGTGATCCGCACCACCGGCTTGTTCCTGACGCGCTTTGATCGCGTCACGCCAGAGATGGCGATGCTGGAGGGTGAAGGCGATCTGAGCCTCGACCACTGGCGTCAGGAACATCAGCGCTACTTCGAGCGTGAAGGCTATTTTCACAGCGAAATGGAGCTGATCTTCGAGACGTTCCAGCTGGTCGAGGTGGTCTAAACCGGCACGCTACAGCGTGTTTGCCGCCACCAGCGCAAGCCGCGCAATCCCGCGCGCGGCAAGGTTCTCAGCCGCCTGGGCTGCGCGCATGCCACTGGCACACACCAGAACCACACGCTGATTGACCGGCGGTTGCCAGGCCGCTATCTGCTGCGGCAGAATTCGCACCACCCGCTCGGCCACACTGACCGGTGCCTCTTCCAGGCTGCGCAACTCCACTATGCAATCATCCTCCATCAGCATGGCCCGATCGATAAAGGGCGTGCCGGGCGCGTCAGGTTCAGGTGCGTCATCAAAACGAAACTGCCTGATATGCCAGTCAACAAAGTTACAGTGGATCATGCAGCCGAGCGGCGATGGCGTCAGTTTTAACAATACGCTCAGCGCCATCTGCGCCTGCATTGCGCCCAGCGTCGCTACCGCCGGTCCCATTACGCCTGCCGTATTGCAGTTACCCGAGGCCGTGGGCAGCTGCGGGAACAGCGCGCGATAGCCAGGAGCACCGCCACAGAATCCGCCAACATAGCCTTTGCGTCCCAGCACCGAGGCGCAGATCAGCGGCAGGCCTGCCGGATAACAGGCATCGGAGAGCTGATAAGTAATAGCGAAGTTATCCGCCGCGTCCACCACCAGATCGATCCCCTCCAGCGCCTGCGGCAGTTGACTGGCGCTTAGCGCGTGAGGATGCGCCTCAACGCGACAGTCAGGATTGCGCTGCGCCAGCGCACGCTGAGCGCAAAATACTTTCTGCTGACCCACATCGTCGACGCCAAACAGCGTCTGCCGGTGGAGGTTGTGCAGTTCAACCCGATCGCCATCGTAAAGACGGATAAATCCCACACCCGCGCCTGCCAGTAACGGCAGCAGCATTGCACTAAGCCCGCCCGCCCCCACCACCAGCACCCTTGCCCTGCTCAGCCGCTGCTGCCCCGCTTCACCAATCTCAGGCAACATCGACTGTCGCTGATAACGCTCCATCGCTGCTCCTTAACTGAATTGTGCCAGACCAAAAATAGGCGTAGAAGCAGACGCCATGTCGCGCTGCTCCATCAATCCCGCCTGAAACGCCTCGTGTCCGCCGTGGATTGCAGCAGCAAAGGCTCCAGCCATACGCACCGGATCGCGCGCTTTTGCCACCGCCGTGTTGAGCAGCACGCCATCGAAACCCATCTCCATTGCCTGAGCCGCCTGGCCAGGCGCGCCAATGCCCGCATCAATAATCAGCGGCACATCTTTAAACCACGCACGCATAGCGCGCAGTCCCTCGATATTACGCAGTCCCTGGCCGGAGCCGATCGGCGCGCCCCAGGGCATCAGCACTTCACAGCCCGCTTCCAGCAATTTTTCGCCGACAATCAGATCTTCCGTAGTGTAGGGAAACACCTGGAACCCGTCAGCGCAGAGAATCCGTGCGGCCTCAACCAGGGCAAAAGGATCGGGCTGCAGCGTGTCGGCATGGCCAATCACCTCCAGCTTGATCCACGGTGTGTCGAACAGTTCACGCGCCATCTGCGCCGTCGTCACCGCCTCTTTCACCGTGTGGCAGCCCGCCGTATTCGGCAGAATACGTTTGTTGAGCTGTTGCAGCAGCGTGCGGAAAGCGCCGCCTTCACTGCCTTCCCGTCGCAGGCTGACGGTAATAATCTCCGCGCCTGACGCGTTGATCGCCTGATGCAGAATGTCCGGTGACGGATAACCGGCCGTGCCGAGCAGAAATCGGGATTGCGGAGTAAATTGATAGAACATGGTTAACCTCCCTGCATCGGTGACAGGATTTCGAGCTGGTTGCCCGCCTCAAGTTGCTGGCTGGCATAGCGGCTACGCGGTACAAACTCCCCGTTCAGCGCGGTGGCGACGGTCCGCGGATCGATCTGCTGCTCCGCCATAAGCTCCGCCAGCGTCGTTGCGCTGGTTTCAATCGTGCGTCCATTCAGTTCAACGCGCATGAGTCATCTCCTGAGTCAGTTGCAGCATAAGTTTTTCAGCCATGATCGGGGCCAGCAAAAAGCCGTGGCGGTAGAGGCCGTTAAGTGAGAAACGCCCATTTTCGTAGCGGACTTCCGGCAGGTTCTGCCGGTAAGCAGGACGCAGACCGGTGCCGCTCTCCACGATCCGCGCTTCGGCCAGTGCCGGATGCAGGCTGTAAGCGGCGCTGAGCAATTCCATCATCGCCCGGGCGCTGATCGGGCTGCTGTCGTGGCTTTCCACCATAGTGGCACCCAGCATGAAGTGGCCTCCGGCACGCGGCACCAGATAGCAGGGAAAGCGCGGGTGCAGCAGCCGGACAGGACGGGAGAGTTGTACGTCGGGTGTGTGCAGGATCACCATTTCGCCCCGCACGGCGCGCAGGGCTGGCTGCCGATCGGTGGCGTGGATGCCACGGCAGTCGATGATTTTGCCGCCGGGTTTACCACTGTGAACGGGGACGCCAGCCTGTTGCAGTTTGTCGCGCAGTTGCTGCAAGGCGCGGCGCGGATCGAGATGCGCCTCTGCGGCGAAAAACAGGCCGCGGGCAAAGCGGTTTTCCAGCGCGGGTTCGATGTCACCGGGAGAGACCCACTGATGCTGCTGCGTCATACTGGCGAAGCGCGTGAGTTCGCGGCTGTCACGCGGCGGAGCAACCACCAGCGTGCCCTGCTGTTCCACGCCATCAACGCGTTTCGCCCACCATCTGGCCGCGTGCTGGCCCCATTCGATCACCTGTGGCGGTGCGCTTTCTGCTTCACACCAGGGCGCGAGCATGCCGCCCGCCCAGTGCGAGGCCGCACGGCAGTCAGGCTGAGTAATAACTTCGACCGTTTCTCCCCGCTCCAGCAGCAGCGTGGCGACACAAAGCCCGGCAACGCCGCTGCCGAGCACCGACCAGCGGCTCATGGTGTCCACCGGACAGGAAAAGAAAGATTCAGGATGAGATATTTCAATTTGGCCTCGTTATCCGTTAACGAAGACCCGTGATACAGAGGGAAAAGGCAGGAACGTTGCGAATGCGCCCCTGCGGCAAGTATCTGATGAGATACCCGTCTTCCTACGCCAGTATCAACTGGGTCAGGTTCTAAGGGTCGCTAAGCCGCGCGGTGCGCTATTAGCCTCTCAGTCTCTCTGGCGAGACTCCCCTGACGGATTTAGTTGTAAGTTAAGCAGACAGCTTCGTCAAGCAGACTGCATAGAACCGGGTAAGAAAATCGGACTTAACCGGCAGAACCGAAATGCCAGTCAGTTGCGGTTGCCAGCGTCACAAAGGGGCCCGCCAGCGTCTGGTTGTGATGCGCAATAATCTTCTCCGCAGAGAGGTGGGGATTATCGACGGTGGTGTGCGCATCGGAAATCAGTACGACGTTAAAACCCAGCTCCGGGGCTGCCCGACAGGTAGTATCAACGCAGAACTCCGTTTTCATCCCCGCAATCACCAGTTGCTTAATGCCCTTTTGCCTCAGCTGAAGCTGCAGGCCAGTATCCCTGAAACAGCTGGGATATCTTTTGGTGAAGACGACATCACTCTGCGGGTTAGCCTGCAATTCCGGGATCAGGCGCGTCAGCGGGCTTTGCTCGTTAAAAGGGGAATCATCCGGGCCGATATGTCGTGCGAAAAAGAGGGGGACGGCAGAAGCCCGGGCTTTAGTAATGAGAAGTGAGATGTTCGACAAGATCGAATTTGCGGCGAAGGGAGCCTCGGGACCATTAAAAAGGCCCTGCTGCATGTCGATAATTAAAAGTGCACTTTCAGATGTAACCATGACCTGTCTCCATTCAGTTTTTAAGAACGGAGAACAGCTCCCCGTCCGGTTCGGCGGGGAGTGAGAATCTGTTGTGTCAGGTGCCAGTCACAGAGTCGCTCACGCCGCCGCCAGAGGCGGTGGTGGTGACGGTTGTGAAAGACAGAACTGACATAAACATTTTCTGACCCTGAGTCAATGCGTTCGGTGAAGTCACCCTCAGAAGGATGGTGCTGACATCTACATTACCCTGTACGCCGTCGCTTTTAAAGCGCCTGCAGCGATTGGGTTACCGCATCGGTTATTTCACGAATGCGCGGTTCGGCGCGGCGATAGTAAGTCCATTTTCCGACTTTGCTGGCTTCAACCAGCCCTGCATTGTGAAGTGCTTTCAGGCATAACGAGGTGGCGGGCTGTGATAAGCCCGCCTTGTCCTGTATGAGGCTGGCACAGACGCCATACTGATCGAAGGGATAGAGCTGGGTATAGCCCGCAAACGCTTCGTCAGGATTTTTAAGCCACTTCAGCACTGCCACTCTGGTCGGGTTGGACAGTAACTTCAGGGCATTTTCGGGGGACATGCCGCCTCACAGAATATCAGGATGGATAAAATGGATAGTCAGTATAGCCTTTCTCAGTGCCGCCATACAGGGAGGCGTGATCGACCTCATTCAGCGGATATCCTGATTTAATCCGCGCGGGCAGATCGGGATTAGCGATAAATGAGCGGCCAAAACCAAACAGATCGCCCCAGCCTTTTTCCAGCACATGCTGCGCTTTTTCAGCCGTGTAGCGACCCGAATAGATGATCGGAGAGCGGAATGTTTCCCGCAGCGCGACACGGAAGCTCTCTGGCATCTCCGGGCTGTTGTCCCAGTCGGCTTCGGCAATGGAGAGATAGCCAACTTCCAGCTCGTTCAGCAGGGCTCCTGCGCGGATGTAGGTCGCATGTGGATCACTTTCAACCAGGCCGAGATAGACGCGCTCTTCGTCGGTACTGGTAAACAGAGGCGCAAATCTGACGCCAACGCGGTGGCTGCCAAATACCGAGCTGACCGCCTCAACGACTTCTCGCAGGAAGCGCAGACGATTCTCAGCAGATCCGCCATATTCATCCGTACGGAAGTTGGTGTGCTCAGAAATAAACTGGTTAATCAGATACCCGTTGGCGGAATGCAGTTCCACACCGTCGAAACCGGCCGCTTTGGCATTCTCCGCCGCGCGTCGGTAAAGCTCTACGATCTCTTTAACTTCCGATGTAGTCAGTGCGCGTGGCTCGCTGGGTGCGGTCAATATGCCGGCGCCGGGTCCGGTTTCAATAAATACCCGAACGTTATCGGCTGCGATGGCTGAAGGGGCAACGGGTGCCTGCTTGCCCGGCTGCAGTTCATTATGCGACACGCGGCCAACATGCCAGAGCTGGCAGAAAATCGTGGCCCCTTGCTGATGTACTGCCTCTGTAACCTTTTTCCAGCCGGCGATCTGCGCTTCGCTGTGGATCCCCGGCGTCCATGCATAGCCCTGCCCGCGAGGCTCAATCTGGGTGCCTTCGGTGATCATCAGCCCCGCGCTGGAACGCTGGCGGTAATACTCCACCATCATCTCGCCGGGAATGTTGCCCGGTTGTTCACTGCGGCAGCGCGTCAGCGGCGGCAGTACAATGCGGTTACGAAGCTGAAGGTCGCCCAGATTCAAGGGGGTAAAAAGTGACGGCATGACAAAAAGTCCTCTGATGTGTGAAGAGGCGACATTATATTTACACATTTAAATTTGTAAATGTGTAATCTGTGCTTTTTGTCCAGGGCGGTATCGGTGGTTTCTGGCAGAGGGTCACTTTCTGGGTGGAGTGGTGACAGCGCGTGGGATTAACAGTCCCTCATCGCAGCGCCTGACTGCGTAACGTCAGGAGGAGATCCTGCAGACGCCGCTTTCAGGCAAATTGCTTCGCCGGGACGGAGGTGCTGCCTGCAGGATCATAAGAACATTAAGAAGCGTATTTTTCAGTGAACGCCTGCCACTGCTGGCGATAAACCTCCAGTTGACTGAGTGCGCCATCAATGGAGGGCTGTGCTTTGTTGTCAGGATTCGGCGTGGCACGAATCAAATCGGCAAAGGTGCTGAAGACAGAGTCCATATCACGGCCCGACTTCATGGCTTCCATCATCCCGGCCAGCTCCACCTGTGGCCGTGCGGTTGCGCTCTTAACCTGGCTGAGATAGTCACGTGCGCTCTCCTGCATGTCGCGTGTTCCATGACGTATGGCTAACGCCAGCGTATCCTGTGCTCCCAGCAACGTCTGACGTTCACGAATGGCGACTTTGACGCTTATCATCTCATCAGCAATGTCATTCGCCTGCTTCTGGTTATCGCCGGAGACATATTTTTCTATCAGTTTATGGAGCTTAGACTGCGTCAGGGTCAGCGCCATGGCTTCCGAGGTATCCGAATTATCATACTGATTACGGCCCACCTGGCCTTCAGCCAGCACCTCATGGAGTGCAGCGGCAAACTCATCCATAGCGGTCTGCGTATTAGCAGCCGTCATACTCAGAAGCGGAGTAAATGTTCTGGCGTCCCAGCTGGTGTAGGGATCGTTGAATAATGCATATCCAAGGTTAACGGACGGTCCCTGACCGGATGACTTTGTCTTTGCCAGTTCCTCTGAATTTTTCGCCTGCTGCTCTGCCGTAATGGGCTCAGCGATAGCCTGCACCAGGCGCGCTCTTGCCTCGGGTGAGATCACCACCACACTGGCAGGTAATTCTTTTCCGGTAATAGTTTCTTTACTCGTGTTCTCAGATCTGTTTGTTACGGTGAGCGTGGCTAAATATCCTCTTGCCACCTCTGTTGTCACGCCATTGATTAACCCCATAATGCCCTCTACGGTTTGATTGGTTGAACAATTTATCGGCAAAATGTAACCAATCTTTACCGAAATCTTATTGCTGCCTGGGTTAAGACGGCTCAGGGCAAGTCTGGCTATCATCGCCGCTGCGGCCTGACTTTGATCCAGAAAAGGTTCAGAATCCCCAGGCTGACCAGCCAACGGGTCCCGGCAGCGTTTCAGACTTTACGGAATGCACAGGAAAGTTTCAGAGCAGTACGCATTTATCCATTTCAGACAGGGTTAATTCAGAGGAGACGTTGTGAATAGTGCACTTCCATTAGACGCGCTTGGGCCACGCATTTGTATTATGGGTCCCTCGAACAGCGGAAAATCGACCTTAGCTGAAGCCATTGCTCGCAAAACAGATCTACCCGCGGTTCATCTGGACCAGCTTCACCATATTCCGGACAGTCAATGGATGCCCAGAGCACCGGCAGAATTTCTTCGTTTGCATGCTGAGGCGGTGAGTCAGGAAAGATGGGTGATGGAGGGTAATTACACCAAATGTATTGAAGAACGATTCGCTCGTGCCACAGGCTTAATTCTGCTGGATGTAAAAGTGACAGTGGCACTGCTGCGGTACATTCGCAGATGTTACTCATCCACGCCGCGTATTGGCGGTCTGGGGATGGGCAGAGAGCAGATGAACCTGGAGATGCTGAAATATATTATCCGTACTGCCCCGCAGAATCGAAAGCGCCATAAAAAGCTTTACGACCAGGTCAGACTGCCAAAACTTCTGCTTCCTTCTCCCCGCGATGTTAAAGCCTGTTCTGACTACTGGGGATTACAGCTAACGAATAATGATCGATGAATACAGGCTGCCGGAATAACGTCTGTTTTCCGTTAATAGGGTCGCTCTGACTCAGTAACCCTTTTTGAATAACAAAGAAGCACCACTGCCCTCAATCAAAAAGCATTAAGCTTGTCAGAAGAGAGTCCAGCGATTCTACCGGCCCGGCATGATTTGTCTCGGAAGGGATTGTGTCCCAGGGCATGGCGTCATCAGTACAATAATCACCAGTGCACTGCATATCGGCAGGCTCACTGAGTAAACCAACCGGAAGCCAGATATAAGGCCTGCCACGCAACCGGTTAGGCACTGTGGAGCCACAGCTGGCGCAAAAATCGTTGCGATAACCTGTGGGTTTGCGCCATGACGCGATCTGGCTCTCACCAGAAATCCAGCTGAAGTCACTCTCTTTTACGATCGTTGCCAGGTTATAGCCGGTTCCGCTCTGTTTTCTGCACAAAGAACAGTGACAACGGTAATAGCGCGTGGGGGTTACTGATATTTCGAAAACAACGGTTTCA
This sequence comes from Pantoea sp. RG18, assembly GCF_025910075.1. Classification (NCBI taxonomy): domain Bacteria; kingdom Pseudomonadati; phylum Pseudomonadota; class Gammaproteobacteria; order Enterobacterales; family Erwiniaceae; genus Pantoea; species Pantoea sp. RG18. The sequence goes on along the minus strand of NZ_JAPCIL010000017.1, from coordinate 78,283 downwards.
CACAGACATGCGCCTTTCATTTCATCATCCTGTTCACTCAGATTCCTGGTTTGTCTGACTACTTGCCTGATCATAGTGGTGTTTAAGTAAGGGGCTGCTGAAGCGCTACCGCAACCCTGTCATTTTAATGCCGCTCCGGCTCATTGCATGATCTTTTGCGGATTTGAGCCAGAAGCGGATAACCCCTCGTACACCTTCATCAGTACTAACTGCGGCTGAATACCAGTTTCAGCCCTGCCAGCGCAAAGCAGCAGGCTAATAGCGCATCGAGTCCGCGACGAATGCGACGGTAGAATGCGCCCATCATGGCGGTTGAGAACAGCAGAGCATAACCGCCGAACACAACCACGCAAATCACCGCACAGCCGCAGATGATTATCGGCAGCGTGGCGGCGACCACATCCGGCTTCAGTGCAAACGACATAATGGCCACCCAGGTAAGAATCGCTTTGGGATTGCCGATATGCATCAGGATACCCTGACGAAACAGTCTGCCATACGCGACCCGCTCATCGCTGGCTTTAAAATCGCTGGCCTCAGTGCGGCGTAACGCAGATTTGCCGGCTTTAAACGCCAGCCATAACAGATATAACCCTCCGCCAATTTTTAACACGATCAGCAACTGAGCGAAGGTGGCCAGCACAGTCAGCACACCGCAGGCGGCCAGCAGCGCCCAGAGCATCGAACCACTCACGACACCCGCAGCCAGCGCCAGTGCGGCACCTCTGCCCTTTTTCATTGCCGTTCCCATTATCGCCATATTACTTGGCCCGGGACTGGCTGTAGCGACAAAGTAGGTGGTGAAGATCAGGATTAATTCGTGCGAAAGCGCCATGATGTCCTCTGCGATGGGTTGTTATTTATCTGTTATATCGGCTGACGTGCAAATTTGCTATCTCCTGGTTCGCTGCGGCTTCGTTTCTCGCTTTAAACGATCTGCGCAATCAAACGTTTTCCAGAGATAGCTTTCTTCTGCGGGGATCGGCATCCTGCCGGAAGTATCATCAAAGGATTCGCTTTAAGGGACAACTCAGGGTCGTTTACGGTCATCCAGACGCAGCTGCAAAAATGTCAAATCCAGCCAGCGTCCAAACTTAGTTCCAACCTCCGTCATTCTGCCAGACTCAATAAATCCCAGTTTTTTATGCAGGGCTATGGATGCTGCATTTTCCGATTCAATCGCCGCCACCATAACGTGCTTCCCGGCTTCGCGAGCAAGCTGGATAAGCCCCTGCATCAGGGCGGCACCCGCGCCTTTACCTCGTGCATCTTTATGAACATAAACCGAATGCTCAACCGTATGACGATATCCGTCCCATGGACGCCAGTCACCATAAGAGGCATATCCCAGCACGGTATCATCATTGTCGTCTGTCGCCACAATCACAGGAAAACCGGCCTGCTGGCGGCTGTTTATCCACGCGATGCGGTTAGCCACATCAATACGATTTTCATTCCAGATGGCTGTGGTGTTAAGCACCGCATCGTTATAAATCTCTGCGATGATTTCAGCATCGCTTTCTACAGCCGCACGGATAATCATGGTGGACACCCCTTTGCTCACTCACTAAAGTAGATGAATTGTTCACTATGATAGTTATCCATTATGTTAGATAAAATGTCCAGCAAAGAAGACAGCCTGAACATCCGCATCGGTCAGAAGGTAAAAGAGGAAAGGGAAAAACGCGGCTGGTCACTTACCGAGCTGGCTGATAACTCAGGCGTTTCACGGGCAATGATCCATAAGATTGAGCGTGGGGAGAGCAGCCCGACGGCGGTTTTGTTAGCGCGCCTCTCAGGCTCGTTTGATATGACTATCTCACAGCTGCTTGCTCAGACTGAAGTGCAAACCGGGACGCTGGTCAGGCATGAAAATCAGCCGGTGTGGCAGGATCCGGAAACCGGCTATCTGCGTCGCCACGTTTCACCGGGCGAGATGCCGGTCGATCTGGTCAGTGTCGAACTGCCGGCAAATACCGCTGTGCCGATGCCGGCAATCTCCTATGTTTCAAGACGCCAGCTGATATGGGTAATTGAAGGGACACTGACTTTTGAAGCAGGTTCCAGCACCTATGAAATGGCTGCTGGCGACTGTCTGGAACTGGGCGATCCGGCTGATTGCGTGTTCAGAAATAAAACGACTCAGGGCTGTCGATATGCCGTTATCGTACTCCGGCCTGCCTGAGCAGGCAGACGGCATAAATCCCTGAGTAAATCGACCATTGGCAGAGGGATGATTGTCACTCAGTCCGGCTATCGATCGCTTTCAGAAATCAAATCGCCAGCCGGACTGAATCTGCTCAGGGAAAGATTATTTCCCCAGAATCTCTCTGCGGACAATCTCAGCGCCCGCACTTAACGCATGCAGTTTGCCATTGGCAACCTCACGCGGCAGTGGAATCATGCCGCAGTTGGTTGAAGGATAGAGATTTTCAGCATCCACAAACTGCAGCGCTTTGCGCAGCGTATTCGCCACTTCTTCAGGTGTCTCAATGGTATGGGTTGCCACGTCGATGGCACCGACCATCACTTTCTTACCGCGAATCAGCTCGATCAGATCCATCGGAACCCGCGAGTTCTGACACTCCAGTGAGACAATATCGATAGCCGAACGCTGTAATTTAGGGAAGACCTCTTCGTACTGACGCCACTCTGTACCCAGAGTTTTCTTCCAGTCTGTATTCGCTTTAATGCCGTAGCCGTAGCAGATATGAACCGCGGTTTCACACTTCAGACCTTCGATGGCGCGCTCTAACGCGGCGATGCCCCAGTCATTCACTTCGTCGAAAAAGACGTTAAACGCAGGTTCATCAAACTGAATAATATCCACGCCAGCGGCTTCTAATTCTTTGGCTTCCTGATTCAGAATCTTTGCGAATTCCCAGGCCAGTTTTTCGCGACTTTTATAGTGATTGTCATAAAGGGTATCGATCATCGTCATCGGACCCGGCAACGCCCACTTAATAGGACGATCGGTCAGCTTACGCAGGATTTTCGCATCTTCAACAAATACGGGTTTCTGACGTGAGACTTCACCCACCACGGTCGGGACGCTCGCATCATAGCGATTACGGATTCGAACCACTTCACGCTTTTCAAAATCCACACCGCTGAGGTGTTCAATAAAAGTCGTCACGAAGTGCTGACGGGTCTGCTCGCCATCACTGACGATATCAATACCGGCCCGAACCTGATCGTCCAGACACAGACGCAACGCATCTCTTTTGCCGTCAACTAACTCTTCATCCTGCAGTTTCCAGGGTGACCAGAGCACCTCTGGCTGCGCAATCCAGGAGGGTTTAGGCAAGCTGCCAGCAGTAGATGTCGGTAATAAGGTTTTCATAGCAGGTGACCTTCTATATTTAATTAATCAAAGAACGAATTCAGCAGACCATTGCGCGAGAAGTGTCTGATTCGGCTTAATAAAATGCGTCTCAGTAAACTTACCCTGTTCGACGGCCAGGCGGCTGCGTTCTTCGCGATCGTAAACAATCCGGGTTAACGAATAATCCTGATGCTGCAGCGTGGGTTGATAGCACTGTCCCGCAGCAGAATTCGCGTTGTAAATTTCAGGGCGATAGATCTTCTGGAAAGTTTCCATGGTGCTGATGGTGCTGATCAGCTCGAGATTGGTGTAATCGCTGAGCAGGTCACCGTGGAAATAGAAAGCCAGCGGCGCAACACTGCCCTGCGGCATGAAGAAACGCACTTTCAGACCCATTTTTCCGAAATAGAAGTCAGTCAGGGAAGGTTCATCCTGCTGATATTCAATGCCCAATACCGGATGCTGATTACCGGTGCGCACGTAGGTGTTTTTGCTCGATACACTCAGGCAGATAACCGGCGATTTACTGAAGTTCTCTTTATAGACCGCTGAGTTCACGAAACTTTTGAAAATGTTGCCATGCAGCTGACCAAAATCATCCGGCAGGCTGAATTCAGTCTGACCTTTGTTATGTTCTGACAGAACAACGCTGAAATCATAATCACGCACATAGGAAGAGAAGTTATTGCCGACAATCCCCTCGGTGCGCTGACCGGTTTTATGATCCACGATATGCGTTTTTAAAATCTCAATCGCCGGGAACGATTCGTCGCTGCTTCCGGGACGAAGATTCAGCTCAGCAGAAATAATCTCAAGTTCAACTGAGTAGCGGTCGCCCTTTGGATTGTCCCAGTGCGCCAGAGAGTTGAAACGATTGTCGATCATCACCAGGGCGTTGTGCAGGTTTTCCTGACGTTTTTCGCCGCGCGCTAAATTAGCGAAGTTAGTCGTCGCCCGCGTATTTTTCGAAGGATTATAGTTTTCGTCGAAACGAATGCGCTTAAGGGTAAAGGCTAAGTTGTTCATCGCTATCGGGTATCCTGGTCGCTGATATGCGTTGTTGCTTTTAAGGGTTATCCAGTGTGGCTATCCCTTTACAACTATTCATATGACTCAAAGTTATTAACAATTCTTACTTTATGCCTCAACACCCGGTTGAAAAAAAGTGATTAAATTTCAACGAACATGAAGGGAATTCATGTTGAAGTATTTAAGCGGGGAAATTTTCATGAGGCAGCGAGCCTTTTAACACCTGATGTAAAATCCGGGTGTAAAAAGCCTCGCACAAAGAGGGCTTAGCAAGAGATGTCAGAGGTGGAGTGATCTTTCGCCTCAACTTAAGGCGCGGAGGCTTTCATGATCCCATAATCAGGCACGCCAGCGTGCTGTTAGTCATTTAGCGGAAATCAATCGGTTCCCACCCGCAGAGCGTTAAACGCAGCATGGATGCAGCAGCTAATAAATCCCGGTCACAGCCAGGCAACACGACTAAATTTTATAAACGTTATCACACATCACTTTATGTGCGCCTGATTTTACCGAAAGCCTGCACGCTGCCTCTTTCATCAGTTTTCCCATCTCACTGTCGCGCATCGACTGCGTCAGGCGTGAAGCCGGACCGGTTAATGCCAGCGCCGCGAGCAGTTTGTTACCTTCACCAAACACCGGTACGGAGAATGCCGCGATATGCGGATCGCGAATACCTGACGTGAACAACGGGAGTTCAGGTACAGAGTCAAACAGAGGTTCATTCAGCCCCCAGTAACGAAGCACCTGCCCGATGGCGGAATTATCCAGCGGCAGATAAGTGCCGGGCAGACGTGTTTCACGCAGTCCTTCAGAGGGCTCCGCTCTGAAAAGACAGAGTCGTTGACCGTTTTCAATTACATACCATGTGGCGCTTTCGCCTGTCGCAGTCGCCAGTGCGTGAAGTTCAGGCTGAACGATACTGGCCAGATGAAAGGATTGTTCATAGAGCTTGCCCAGATAAAGCAGTCTTGGCCCCAGGGTATAAACGCCATTGTCGCGACGAATGACATAGTTCATGCGCTCAAGTGAGTTCATCAGACGATAAACTGTCGTTTTATGGTACCCGGAAAGCTGCGCCAGCGCGGTCAGCGTCAGTGATTCCTCACCAGGCTTGAAACAATCCAGCAGCGCCAGCGCTTTTTCTACGGCAATTACGCCTTCATTCCCCATCGATACGTCCTCCTGTTTGCGACGGCAGGCAGTTTACCGCGCAATTTGTGATTCACATCGTATTTACATCACAAATGAATGCTTAACACTGGTGCGAACTCAATTAACATCGATATAGTAGTTTTATATTGTACAACTTAGTTGTGCCTGGTAAAACAAAGAGGATTAATCTATGCCCCATGCAGAGAATACATTCATCAATCGCGACATTATCCGTATCGCACCAGAGCGCGTAAAACAGGCTGCTCAGTTTCAGGCGGCAATCCTTGCTGATGTTGCCGGACGACGCGGAACGCTGCACGGTCGCGTAAAACCTGTGTCCCCCACAATGAAAGTCGCCGGACCGGCTATCACTGTCGAGGTGAGACCGGGCGACAACCTGGCGATCCACGCCGCGCTGGCGATTGCCCAGCCGGGCGATGTCATTGTGGTCGATGGCAAAGGCGATATCAGCTGTGCATTAATCGGTGAGATAATGTCCACCCAGGCAGAAGCCTCCGGCATCGCCGGAATTATTATTGATGGTGCGGTGCGTGACGCCGATGCACTCAGCGCAAACGGCTTTCCGGTTTTCTCTGCGGGCCTGAATCCCTGCGGTCCGACCAAGTCCATTGCGGGACGCGTCAACTACCCGGTTTCTGTGGCGGGCGCAGCCATTCAGCCAGGCGATCTCGTCATCGGGGATATTGATGGCGTGGTGGTTCTGCCGCGTGAAGACGTTCCTGCGTTGCTCGAACTGGCGCAGAAAAAACTGGATTTCGAAACCAGCCGTATTGCAGCCATTCGTGATGGCGACCTTCGCGCGCCGTGGTTAGAGAAAGCCCTGCAAACCGCTGGCATGCTGGTCGATGGGGAGTCGCTCTGATGACAACCTCTTCTCCCGTGATCCTGGTGACGGGTAATGACCTGGCACCGCAGGCAGTAAACCTGCTTAGTGACTTCAGCATTGTTTATGCCGGCAAACAGCCCAGCGAAGATAGCCTGTTCCAGCTCTGTCAGCAGCATAACCCTGTGGCGATTATCGTCCGATACGGAAAAATCAACGCCCGCATTATGGATGCCGCGCCTGACCTGCGGGTTATTTCCAAACACGGCAGCGGCATTGACGTTATCGACCAAAAGGCGGCGGCTGAACGTCATATCAGTGTTCAGTCAGCCCCGGGGGCCAACGCAGCGGCCGTGGCCGAGCATACCTGGGCGTTAATTTTAGCCTGTGCAAAATCGGTGATACCGCTTGATCAGCGCATGCGCCAGGGACACTGGGACAAATCGACCCATAAGTCGGTGGAGCTGGAGGGCAGAACGCTGGGTCTGGTAGGGCTTGGTGCCATAGGCGGTCGTGTTGCCCGTATTGGCCGTGCTTTTGGCATGAAGGTTCTCGCTTATGATCCTTTTGCCAGAACCTTTCCCGATGAGTGTGAATCGACCTCACTTGACGACCTGCTGCAACAGGCAGATGTCATTTCGCTGCACTGCCCGTTAACCGAACAGACGCAACAGATGATTAACGCTGAGAAACTGGCTCTGTTTAAAAAAGGCGCCATCCTGGTGAACACGGCGCGCGGTGGTCTCATTGATGAAGAAGCGCTGTTAGCGGCGCTGGATAATGGCACTGTCGCCTGGGCCGCACTGGACAGTTTTGCCACTGAACCCCTGACTGCGCCGCATATCTGGCAGAGTGTTGGAAATGTGATTCTGTCGCCACACATCGGCGGCGTCAGCGATAACTCCTACGTGAAGATGGGTACCGTCGCGGCCAGTAACATATTAAGCGTACTGGCAGAACCACTGAAAAACGAAAGTCCGGTAGCCTGAACCGCCCTCTCCAGCCGATCAGACAGGTAACAGCGCTGTCTGGTCGGCTGGTTAATGGGTTTAATCTGCTGCAACAGAGCGTAATGCTTAGCTGTCAGGGTTTCCGACACGAATCTTATTCTGTTCTATGCCGTTCTGGCTTACTTGCCTTCGCCCACATAAATGGGTTTATTACCCTTCAATCGTTAACGACTCTTCCCGCGTATTGAATGAGGTAGCTGCCTGTAGCGGTTTCTTTGAAGTGTCAATTGAAGGGCATGTGTTATGAAGGATATGTCCGCTATGAGCAAGGAGCGGATGACTAGCTTGTAGCAAGACTGGGGCAGGATTTATTGGGGTTATATCCACTGTTTTTTTGGATTATAACGCGATATTCGATGAGTTCAGCAAATGTCCTTCCGTTGATGTTTAAGTATAATGATAATGTTTATCAACAAAAGGATATTGTTATGTATGGGTTTATGATGATTCTGGCTGTTCTTGTACTCAATGCATGTACTACTTATTCACCTGTTAAAGTTGAACAACCAAAGCCCCTTCGACAAGATCGGCCCGTTTACCCATACTATGCGGCTAAAAACCGGATAGAAGGTATGGTTAAGTTTAACTTTGACGTTGATGCAGAAGGCAGGGTAAGTCAGATGAGAATTATCGAGTCTACGCCAGACCACTTGTTCGATGATGCTGTAATAACAGCCGTATCAAAATGGCGTTTCGAAAAGGGCAAACCTGCCAGGAATCTTCCCATGACTGTAAAATTAAAAGTGCAAAAATAGATTTAATTTTAAGGCTGCATAAATGAAAATTAATGACTGTAATTCAGGAGGTTATTATGGCTGAATGTTGTTCTTCTAAATATTAACATAAATTATTATCCGATGTCCGCTTCTGGCACAAAGCAGATATCTGCATCAGATAAAGTCCGATATGTGCGAAAAGCGAAAACACAAGATACGGATTTATCAAGATCAAATCCTGATAGTATCGCGAACCGTATCAAACGTTTTTCCCGGGCAGATGTAGTATTTTCTAATCACGGCTCTGTACTCCTGAGCCGGAATGACGTCGCCAGAGCACTACGGAAATCGCCGTAATGAACAGTGTCAGGAAAGCTGAAATAAGCAGCGTACCGCCTACGCCGTCCCGTTCCAGCAGCATGGCATAAGCAGAAGGGGCAAGTGCCGCGAGAAAAAATCCTGGTGATAACAGCATGCCTGTTTTGCGGGCGTAATGTTGCGGATCAAACAGCACGAGAGGAAGTAAGGCCTTCACGACCGTGCACAGTCCGTTCACGGCTCCATAACCCAGGACGAAGAGGGCTGTAGCCACAGGCGTAACGTACCCCGCAAGGCCGGTCATAAAACAGAGTGGCAGCAGGATACCGGTAATAAGGTTCAGGCGTAGTGCGGAGATTCGTGCGCCGGAGGCCACGTCCAGCAGGCGGGCACTCACCTGTCCCACGCCCCAAAGCATGCCGGCCAGGGCAGGCATGCTATAAGCGGCCAGTATCTGGGGGAAATGCGTAGACACGCCGGTGGAGACAAAGCTGAGCAGCGCTATCAGGGCGGCATACCACAGGCCGCTGATAAATCCTTTTCGTTCCTCTGCGGTCCCTGCCGCCGGAAGCTCAGATCGACCAGCAGCGGGAGGTTTTACCCGACGGCCTGCCGGAACGGCGGTCAGAAAAAGCAGGCCCACCAGACCCGCACACCCGTAAACGAGTAAGGCATGCCGCCAGTCGGTAATGTGCAGCAGGGCCGCGCCAGCAGTCCAGAACACAGATGACGCGAGGCCGCCCAGCAGTGTAACCAGAGAGACTGCTCTTCGGGCCCCGGCACCTGCGGTTTCCACAAGCAGGGCAAACGCAGCGTCATACAAGGCAAGGCGCATGCCGACACCCGTCAGGACCCAAACCGCAATCCATGCCACCGTGGAATGGGTAATCGCCATCAGAAAACACCCAATGGTTATGGCGAAGGTTCCCGCCATCATCATCATGCGTCCTCCGGTCCGGGCCATGACGGAACCGGTCAGCGGTGAAACCAGCCCCATAACCAGCATGGCAACGGTCAGACCAGAGAATGTCACCACGGGAGACCAGCCCGTCTCCGCCATGATGGCGGCTCCGAAAACGCCCGGCATGTAGAACGTAATACCCCAGTTAATAAGCTGTGTCATACCGATACAGAAAATGCTGCGGCCTGTCAGATGTCCGGCTGTCAAACTATGCTCTCCGCAAGCGTGGAGTCGCCCTGTCCAAGCGTGCGCTGCAGAATGACCGTATCGAGCCAGCGCCCGTGCTTGAATCCTACCGAGCTGAGTGTGCCAGTGATGCTGAAGCCTGCGGCGCGGTGCAGGGCAAGGGAGGCAGTATTTTCGCTATTACCTACCACGGCCACGAGCTGGCGAAAGCCACGGGCTTCTGCCCAGGCTATCGCACGGGATAACAGCATTTTGCCGTAGCCCCGCCCCTGACAAGTGGCGTCAATATAGACTGAGTCTTCCAGGGTAAACCGGTAGGCGCGCCGTTCTCTGTAAAATGACAGGTAGCAGTATCCCCGGACTTGCCCATCATCAACCGCCACAAACCAGGGCAGTCCTGCTGAACGCACCTTTTTCAGGCGGGCTGCCATTTCAGGTACATCTGGCGGTTCGGTTTCAAAAGTGGCGGTGCCATGTAATACGTGATAAGCATAAATCTGCTGGATAGCAGTAATATGTCTTTCATCTGCTTCAGTTATTTCCATCGGTATTGCTCTTTATCCGGTCAGAAACAAAGATTAACCCGGGTAAATAATTTCAGACAGGCCGCGGGACTTATCAGCGGTATAAGGAAAACTTTGGCATGGCAAACCTGAACCTTGATCACCTTGCTACTTTCAGGATGGTCATCAGCCGGGGAAGTTTCTCCGGAGCGGCAGAAGCACTCGGACTATCACAGCCTGCTGTCAGCCTGCAGATAAGACAGCTGGAGCAGGCACTCCATGTCCGGCTTATTGAGAGAACCAGCCGGGGGATAAGGCCCACTCCTGCCGGGCTGACTTTTTCTGAGCACTGTATGAAAATTGATTCAGTGGTAAATACGGCCATTGAATCGGTGTCTCTGCATTCAGACGACATCACCGGCACCGTTACTGTTGGCACTGGTGCAACAGCCTGTATTCATCTTCTGCCTCCCTTACTGCAACAGCTGCGACAGGCACATCCCCTGCTGAAAGTGGACGTACGCACGGGCAATACTTCCGATATTGTTCGGAGCGTAGGAGAGAATCGTATAGACATTGGACTTGTAACGCTTCCAGTAACCGGCAAATGCCTGAGCGTAAGCCCACTGGGTACTGATGAGTTTGTTGTTATCATGGAAAAGGATGCATCAGAGCAGAGTGCGAACCCGCTGTCTCCCGACGCCCTTTTGTCACTGCCGCTGATTATCTTTGAACCCGGAAGCGGGACACGCGCCCTAATCGACGAATGGTTCCGGTATGCCGGGCATACTGCCAGCCCTGTGATGGAACTTGGCAGTATTGAAGCAATCAAAAGAATGGTACGTTCCGGTCTGGGCTACAGCATCGTTCCCCTTATGTCCGTTGCTGGTATGGAAGAAAGTCAGGGTCTCAGCCTTTACTCTGTGACGCCCTCGCTTCACCGGACTCTGGGGACAGTAATGCGGGAGGATCGGATTGTCAGCAGGGGCATAAGTGAAGTGCTGAAAAGACTAAACGCCAGTTTTGCAAAAGATGAAAGCAGTTAAATATCACTCAATATATTTATCTGACAGATCCGGTCTCCTCAGCTCCGAAAAATATCCTTGCTGCTTAAGCCTCTGATGTCCGCTTCTGGCACAAAGCGGACCATCGTCCAGGCTTATGCCTGCTATGAGCTAAGAGCGATTACTCACAGATCCGAGGCTTGATAATAAAGCACTCTCGATTTTAATAAGATTTTTATTTACCCATCCATAAGCCCTCTCTCGTCACAGGCGTCATATTTGAAGAGTTTCCCCTTCATTTTCCCCTGCCATCGGTTGATAAACTCTACCGTGTCGGTTTTTATAAGATGGGCATTGAGCGCGTCCTGATCCACCCATCGTTCTGATATAAGCAATCTTCCGGTCTGATAGTCCTCCACGGCAGCGTTATATGAAAGGTTTCCATGACGTTGTCGCACGGCATTTGCCAATAACTTAAGTTCTCCCATAAATTGCTCCAGGATAGATGGATCAATGTACATATGACCGGAAATGATAAGCATTTTATTTTTCCTTTAACTGACTGCTACTCGCCCTCAGAAAATGGCTGATCAGGTATGGGGTAATCAGAAGTTAGTCAGCACAATTTTGCCCTGGATACTTCCTGACGAAGCGCGCCGATGTGCGGCTGATGCCATGGCTAATGGATAGGTGCTGTCAATCACGACGTTGATAATGCCTTTTTCCAGTAAAAGCCCCGCTTCGGATAGCTGCAGACCACTTGAACGCACTTGCGTTGTTGACACAGTAATCCCTTTTTGAGCGGCCTCAGTCTGCCCGGTAAAACTCAAAGGATTCACCAGAAATAGTGCTCCGCCCTGTCTGATGCAGCTTAAAAAGCGCTCTATATGCTTTCCGCCAACAGCATCAATAACCAGATCGACGTTTTTCACTACATTCTCAGCGGCTACTTTGGTGTAGTCGATAAAATCATCTGCGCCCAGTTCGCGCATAAGCACTTCATGACGGGAAGAAGCGACGGCAATGACTCTCGCACCCTTCCACTTCGCAATCTGAACAGCAATGTGCCCTACGCCTCCTCCTGCACCGTTAACCATCACCGTCTGGCCTTCAAGCAGAACCGGTTTATGGTTGAAAGATTGAAACGGATTGGGCGCATCATGGCCGACGTCGACAAGAAATTGCCACGCGGTGAGCAGTGACATCGGGGCACCCGCTGCCTGGATATGGTCTATTCCCTGAGGTTTTAACGCCACCTCTGATGCAGGAACGCTTACATAGTCGGCATAAGCTCCACTACCGGCCATTATCCCATCAGGAAAACGCACCATTGAATAGACTTCATCTCCGGTGCTGAATGCGGAAACATTTTCGCCCACGGCTTCGATAACTCCTGAAACATCCGTTCCCAGGATTAAGGGAAAGTGGGGTTCGGGCCGCCACTCAGGCGGAAGCGCCCGATAACCATCACGCAGATACAAGTCTGGTGGGTTCAGACTTGCGGCATGCACGCGCACAAGGACTTCGTCAGCCCCGATAGTTGGGCGGGGTGCATCTTCATACCTGAGATTCTCCGGGCCACCATACGCATGTAGCTGTACTGCTTTCATCATTTCAGTCATGGCAATTTCACTCCAACACAAATTCAGGTGCCAGAATATGACCAATTGTGATGATTGATAATGGGGCTGGATTTCGCTTTAATATTGCCATGAAGGAACAAATAATCTTTGAAAGACTAACAGGTCTGATTGCATTCGCTCGTGCGGGATCGCTCGGCAGCTTTACCGCTGCCGCTCGCTCGCTGGCAGTATCCCCTTCCGCGATAAGTAAAAGTATCCAGAGACTGGAGCAGCGTCTTGGCATCACATTGTTCACCCGAACCACCCGTTCGCTGGTGCTGACTGCTGAGGGTCGTGAACTGCACGAGCGCACGCTGCAGTTATTACGCGATGCTGAGGAGCTTGAGCAGGTCGCCATGCGATCGCGAGAGGAGCCAGCGGGAACATTACGCATTGCGGCATCGTTTCCGATTGGTGTTCATGTGATCGCGCCTCTCCTTCCGCAATTCTGTGCACTTCATCCTAAAGTGACAATCGACTTAAAGCTGAGTGATCGCGTAATTAGCATTGTTGACGAGAGTATTGATATAGCCATCCGGATCGGCGACCTCGCAGATTCAAATCTTCTGTCGCGTCGTTTGTCGCCATATCAAATAGGTTGTTATGCTTCGCCAGATTATTTGACCCGATGCCCGGAACCCGAACACCCCAATGATCTTATCGGGCATAAAACGGTTAGTTTGCAATATCAAAATACGGGGCAGATTTTTCGCTGGCCGTTCCGGGTTGGCGAGCGGGAGATTGAAATTGTGCCATCATCTGCTGTCATCGTCGATGCAAGCGAGGCCGTTATCGCGGCTGTGGCGGCCGGTGCCGGAATAGGCATGGTGGCGAGTTTTATGGCTGCTTCCTGGGTTAAGCGCGGGGAGTTAGTGCCCCTTCTCACTGATTTTTCAGTAGAGCGGCATAATATTTCTGCGGTATGGCATGCGAGCAGGCGTTCAAATCCTGCTGTACGCGCCTTTATTGATCTCATGCTTAACAGTTCTGAACGCTCTTAAACTGGGTATTGTCAGTAAATCCCCAAAGGTAAGTTCTTTCCGCATCTGACACATAACAGACATCAACAACCAGCAGACTGATTCAGGTAATGACAGGATGTGGAATGTTTATATGGCAGAGATAAAGCCGGAAGAACCCGCCTGCAGAGGCGCTGCTAAGCGTCTGCAGGCGGGATTACTTTATTTACTGACTGACGAAGCGCTATTTTCAACGTCGATGGTTAACTCTTTTTTGCGGCCCATGACCAGCACGGCAATGCCCCCGATGCCACAGAGGATAGCCAGTGGCACCATAGCCAGCGTATGGCTGCCGGTCGCCTGATTGATAATGCCATAAACGTTGACCATCACCCCACCGCCGATCAGATTCGCCATCGCACCGATAGCCGCCAGACCCGCTGCAGCGGTAGTCGATGACATCCATCCCGATGCCAGCGCCCAGAAAGGTCCTTTCATTGAGTAGGCTCCGATTAATACCAGCGACAGGATCACCACACTGCCGGTCAGACTATTGGTGATAAAGGCTGACAGCAGGCCACCTGCAATTAAGAACAGCGTTAACGCGGTGTGCCAGCGACGCTCGCCGCTGCGGTCAGAACTTCTCCCCCAGATAATCATTAGAATGGAGGCCAGGCCGTAGGGAATCGCATTGACTAAACCGGTGGTGAAGTTATCCAGTCCAAACGATTTAAGCAGTTGCGGAGACCAGACGCTCAGCGTTGAGCCAGCCGCAGACGCGCCTGCATAAATCAGCGCCATCACCCAGATATGTTTGTGACGCAGCAACTGCCACAAAGAGATATGACCTATCGCCTTCTTCTTCGCATTTTCGGCTTCGAGAGTGCTGTTCAGCCACGCTTTTTGTTCCTGATTTAACCAGCTGGCATTCGTGGGACGATTGCTCAGTAAAAAGAAGGCTGCAATTCCCAGAATTACCGCCGGAATACCTTCCAGGATAAATAACCAGTGCCAGCCACGCATACCGTACCAGCCATCCAGTGACAAAATCAGACCAGAAATGGGCGATCCAATAAAGTTCGCCGCAGGAATGGCCACCATAAAGGTAGCAATCACGCGTGCACGGTACTTTCCGGGGATCCAGTAAGTCAGATAAAGAATGACGCCAGGGAAAAATCCGGCCTCAGCGGCACCCAGTAAAAAGCGCAATATATAGAGTGTATTGGCACTTTCAACAAAGGCGGTACAGACAGAGATGATACCCCACGACACCATGATGCGAGAGATCCAAATCTTTGCGCCAATTTTCTGCATGGCCAGATTGCTGGGTACTTCAAACAGGAAGTAACCGACAAAAAACAGACTACTCGCAAAACCAAATACCGCTTTCGACAATCCTAAATCTTCGTTCATCTGCAACGAAGCCATCCCAATGTTGCCGCGATCAATAATGGCAATCAGATAACAAACAATCAGGAAGGGCAAAATGCGCCAGACCACCTTCTTAACGGTCTGCTGCTCAATATCGGCAGAGAAAGTCGGGATGTGCTGTTTTTCAGACATGATGATCCTCACAATTTTGTCATCGCTTTAGGTGCAATCCGCAAAGCGCTTTGTTTTACTCTGTAAAACTGTAATGTACTGAGTAAAACCATTATCACGATAAAAATTCTTTCCCGCCGGAAGATGTAATGGGGTTGTGTTATTTGTCACAAAAATGTATTCATCAACCTTAGTTTATGTGACGAGTATGTCGTTAACGGGTGGAGTTCAGCGATCTTTTTAATGAAGTGACGACAGGAGAACGGGAAAGAGTGAGAGGGAACAGAGTAATTTGAGCGCCGCCGTCGGGATGTGAGGCCTTAGCACTTGTGTGAAGATATCAGCCAGCGTCTGAGAGTTTGCAGCTGATGAAGCACTCGCCTGCCACTGTCGGACGGTCACATCATGAAATTCCCTGACCGATAACGGCGAGTTTCTCCTCACAGTATTCGATAACGTCATTGTTCGCGGTGTTACGGTGAAAAGAGAGGGATGCTATGAAATACCAAATTACTGGCCTGAACGCCGGGCAATTTGCTCATCTTTTTGGACAGAGCGATGAATATCTGAAAAAACACCATGCAGTACGACAAACGGTAGAGTGCTATCCGGGTTATCCCGACAGAATCTCATTGTGCGATATCCCCGCTGGAGAAAGCGCCCTCCTGATTAATCACATCTATCAGCCTGCCGACACGCCCTATTTTGGTACTCATGCAATCTATATATGGGAGGGATGCACCCGGCAAGGCATTTACATCAATGAATTACCTGAAGTCCTGCTAAGCAGAACGCTGTCATTAAGGGCCTATGACGGAAAGCATTTTTTAAAAGAGGCGGATATAGCTGAGGGGAAAGTTGCTGAAAATCTCATCGGCCATTTTTTTGCCGATCCTCAGATTAGTTATATCCAGATACATAATGCGAAACGGGGATGCTATTCCTGCTGTGCAGAACGTTTTGAATGACGGTTTGTATTGAGAAGCTGTATCCGCAACAGGAAATTATTCGTTGCCAGGGTGCCTCGGTGTCATCCCCCTGTTCTGAAGAGGGTACTAAGAATTATGTCAGTAATCCTGCCCTATCCAATATGGTAAAAGGAGTGACTGTTCCTGGAGGGTCAGACGTCATGAAGCACGATACCCTTTTTTATACTGGCAATAAAATTATCACGGATTATATCCTCGTGGTTCGCGTTCCAGGCAATGCCAACTTTCCAGCTTATTGACTCACCTGTTAACGGAATAATAACCAGCTCCGGCGGTGCAATATGCATAACACTGTATGGCACAAGGGCAACACCCGTGCCCGCGATGACCAGCGCGACAATAGTTTGTATATCATCACTCAATTGAGTGGATGATATGAAAAGAGCGTTGTCATGAAGAAAGCGATCAATTTGCGCATTTAAACCCCGTCCTCGCCCGGCATGAAGTCGCAACAGAGGGCGTTTCTTCAGCCAGTCATCAGCAGGCAATGACGGTGAACTTGCAGGCGCAATCAAAACCAACCGATCGGTAAACAATGGCAGGTAATCCAGCGCTACGGGAGGCGGAACTCTGACAAAACCGACCTGGAGCTCATCATTTTGCAAAAGTTCGTACTGCTGGAAGGAAGGAAGATCTGTCAATGACATCTCTATCCCCGGACACTCCCGACGAAATTCTGCCATACAGCGTGGTGCCAGATAAAAACTTGAGAGACCGAACCCCACGGCTATATGCCCTTCAATCCCTTTTGAAACCCGCTCTGCATGATGCATAAATAATCGGGTTTGCCTGACCACTTTTTCAGCCTCTGGCAGCAGACGCCTGCCACCGCCCGTGAGTGTGGCTCCATGACGCCCCCGCGTAAACAGTGACGTTTCCACCAGGGACTCAAGGAGATTAATCTGCTTGGTCAATGCAGGTTGCGAAATAAACAACGCCCGTGCCGCGTCGGCATAATTTCTTTTTTCAGCCAGCATCAAAAAGGCCTTAAGCAAGCGGATGTTCATTTTTACATTCCAAAAGGTTATCGAAACCGGAAATGTTTTGATTATACAGTTATCAGCAATGGTTATGTAATTCAGTTTCGATTACTACCGGAGAAGTACCATGAGCAAACATACATCCTTAAAAGCTGCCACCGTGCAATTTCAGCATCAGGCAAATAACAAAAATTATAATCTGCTGATAATGGAGAAATTTATTGAACAGGCAGCGATTGAGCAGGTGAAAATCCTCACATTCCCGGAAATGTGTATTACCGGCTACTGGCATGTACCCAAACTCACCCCGGCTGAGGTAACTGCTCTCGCCGAGCCGATCGAGGGGAGTCCTTCCCTTACGTTGATTCGTTCCCTGGCGATGAAACATCAAATGCTTATTGGTGTCGGGCTTATCGAAAGAGCCGATGATGGCCGCCTCTACAATGCATATGTTGCCTGTATGCCGGACGGCTCAATGCACACTCATCGCAAACTCCACGCTTTTGAACATCCGTCAATCAGCAGCGGTGACCGCTTTACCGTTTTTGAAACGCCCTGGGGAGTAAAAGTAGGTATCCTCATTTGCTGGGACAATAATCTGGTAGAAAATGTGCGTGCAACGGCATTGCTGGGTGCAGATATTCTTCTTGCGCCACATCAGACAGGCGGTACCGATTCCCGCAGTCCTTATGCGATGAAACCCATTCCGCTGACGCTCTGGGCGGAACGGGAAACGCGAAGGGAAGAAATTACTGCTGCATTCAAAGGGGCAAATGGTCGGGAATGGCTGATGAGGTGGCTGCCCGCTCGTGCGCATGACAACGGATTATTTATTCTCTTCAGTAACGGCGTAGGTGCAGATGATGATGAAGTGCGCACAGGTAATGCAATGATCCTGGATCCTTATGGAAGAATCATTAATGAAACCTGGGCAGCGGAAGATTTTATGGTGAGCGCTAACCTTGATTTGAGTCTGCTTGCAATGAGTACCGGACGTCGCTGGATCCATGGTCGCCGTCCTGATTTATACCATATTCTGACACAACCGCAGGGCTACGAACTTGATGCGATTAGCGCCCGATTTTCTGATGAGACGCCTTAAATAGGCTCGGCGACTGAAATCATCCAGTCGCGAGAAAGATTGTCAGGGCGCGGCATCGTGAAAACCTCGCCCTGACATTAAAGCTTAAACCAGCGCACTATTAATTTTAAAGACGCTGACACTGGCAAGCAACATTTCGGCCTGAGCCTGTAAGGCCTGCGCTGCGGCTGTGGATTGCTGAGAAAGCGCGGCATTTTGCTGAGTGGCCGCGTCCATATGTGTGACCGCCAGATTAACCTGATCGATACCAACACTCTGCTCATTACTGGCCGATGATACGTTTTCAATCAACTCGCTGACCTGATGAATACGTAAAATAATTTCCTCCATCGTCGTCCCCGCGTGTTGAACCAGTTCATTGCCCTGGCCGATTGAACTCACAGAACGTTCGATCAGGATACGCACATCCTTTGCCGCTTTTGCAGAGCGCTGTGCCAGAGCACGTACTTCGGCCGCAACCACCGCAAACCCTCGACCTTCGGTGCCCGCACGCGCCGCTTCGACCGCAGCATTCAGTGCCAGAATATTAGTCTGGAAAGCGATACCGTCAATCACCGTAATGATCTGGTTAATCTCGTTCGAGAACTGCTGGATCTCGCTCATGGTGTGTACCACTTTTTCCACCACATTGCCGCCCTGACCCGCAATGGAGCGGGCATCCTGGGCAATATTGCTGGCATGATATGCGTTCTGCGCGTTGTTTTTCACCACCGAAGTGAGTTCCTCCATGGAGGCAGCAGTTTCTTCAAGTGCGCCAGCCTGCGCCTCGTTACGTGAGGAAAGTTCCTGGCTGCCCTGCGCGATTTGAATTGACGCAGAGGCGATGTTTTCTGTACCGGTACGTACACCAGAGACGATTGAAGTCAGGCTGCTATTCATTTCACGCAACGCTGTCATTAACTCTGCGGTTTCGTCACGTCCGTTTGGACGAATAACAGTCTGCAGATCACCTGAAGCCACGGTGCGCGCAATATTGACTGCTTCGCGTAATGGATGGGTAATGCTGCGGATTAACCAGACAGTTATCACTATGCCGGAAAGTAAAATACCGGCCATGGCGATCCATAAGGTCATACGGGTTTCACGGTACTGAGCAAGGTTTTGCGCTGTCAGTTGCTGATTGAGTTTTTGAGCATGTGCCAGCGTATGATGAACGACATCATCAATCATTTTGGTCGGCTCACGATCGATGCCATTGACCTGGCTATCAACCAGCTGGGCGCTGGCGAGGTTACGCGTGTCGTAGTTTTGCAACGCAGCGAGGTATTTTTGTCTGAGCTGGACGTGTAGCTCAATCGTCTGTTTCACCTGCGCCGTATCCATCCCAAGCTCGGGTTGCAGTATCAGCAGTTGATGGAGCAGTGCCTGAGTTTTGTCACTCTGCGTCAGAAAGGCCGTTTTGTATTTGTCAAAAACACTCTGGCCTTGTGTGCCGCGTAAGAGGGCATTTTTCCACTCCTGTACCTGAATTTTAAACTGAACCTGTGCATTACGTGCAGTATCAATGCTCTCTGCGACACGTGTTTCGCTTGCCATGATGTCAATATTTTTTTGCAGAGCCTGAGCATTCAGATTTATGCCCCTCAAACCGACAATCATTGTCGCCAGCAGCAGGATTGCTGCCATCACACTGAGTCTTTGCCCTATCGTAAAATGATTAAGTTTCATATTTTTTCCGTGGTGAAAACAATAATGCACCGGCAAATCCCGGTACAACGGTTATCGTCACGGTAAAGCATGGACTTTATGGCTGGGGGAAGATTGATGGCATAATTTCATGTAAATAAGCGTCTCTTTTTAAGCTGACAGAGGCTGAAGAGAGGCTATGAATTAAAGTTTAAGCTGCTGGCTGCTCCGGTTTGAAAGGCACTATTGGTCGTTATCAACAATCAAGTCATCACAAATACTCGTGTTGTTAAAGCAGAAAAATGAGGAGAGTCAGCACGCTCGCTAACGCTATGCCACTATTAACTTGTGTAAGATCATGCCGGATAACAGTTTTGTGCGCTGAATCACGCAGGTAGCGTGCCTGATCATTAAATCCGCTCTATGCGGAATTGATAATCAGTCACTGGGCATCCCGGCAGCGATAGACTACTCAGAGATTTTCTTAATAGGATAACTAACGAGTGGTTTGATCTCTTTAAGCACAAACATACTCTGCATTTCTTTAATTCCTGGCAATCTGCGTACCACTGACATTGCAAAATCAGCATAGGAGTCCAGATCTGAAGCCACAACCTGTAGCAGAAAGTCAGCATCCCCACCGATGCTATAACAGGCAACCACATCCTCCAGGGCGGTCACTTCCTCTTCAAATTTCCTGGCCTCCGCTTCGCTATGGCTGTCAATGACGACCCGAATGAAAACCATTACTCCCAGCCCAATTTTCTTGCGGTCAAGAACAGCACGATAGCCCTGAATCACTTTATCTTCCTCGAGCTTACGAACTTTGCGCCAGCAGGGAGATGCTGAAATGTTTATCTTCTCCGCCAGCACCTGGTTAGTTACCCGGGCATCGTCCTGTAAAATTTCGAGAATTTTCATATCTGTCGAGCTGAGCGTCATAAGGGGGAATTCCTTTCTTTATGGAGGCGGTTTAGGGTTACTTTTACCTAAAAACAGGCATTAAGTAAATAATATAGGTAACAATTTTCCGCTTTCCTGCTGCATAATATATTTACTTTTCCGGGCTGTTATTACAAACAATATAAGGGAAAACTGAATCCTGATTTAATGCATATGGTCCAATTTAATTTAAAGAATGCCGGGAGCTGATCATCTCTGGAAGAGAGGATCGGATAGAACACTGCGCGCACATGAAAATTAAACTTGTCATCTGCGTAGTTAAATCAATGCAGCAACATCCGCCCTGGAATAATCGAACCTCCACTTTAAACGTTAAACCAACTGATAAAAAGGATGCATATCTTTAACCCTTAATTAAGCTTTTTATATGACAACCATCGCTCAGAACCAGGCATTTTTGAACAACTAACTCTGTTCCCTTTTACCGAAGTGCATTTCAACAGGAATAACTATGTCAGGAACTACTGAAATACTATCTTATATTGCTGCACTCGGTTTAGCTGCTGCAATTCCGGGTCCGGGGATGACTGCATTAGTCGCTCGCAGCGTGAGTGGGGGCGCAATAACCGGCTTTACGATGCTGGCCGGTCTCATTCTCGGAGATTTGATTTATTTATCTGTGGCGGTATTTGGTCTGGCGGTGATCGCTCATACCTATACATCTCTCTTTACGCTGATTAACTGGGCTGCCTCACTCTTTTTATGCCTGCTGGCATGGCAGTTCTGGTGCCACCAGCCTCAGGCAATAAAAATCGATCAAAAAGCGACAAAACGAGAACTGGCATCAGCCTGGTTTTCAGGGCTGACCATAACGCTGGGCAACCCTAAAACCATCGCTTTCTATCTGGCTATACTGCCTCTGGTTATCTCTCTCGATAATGTATCTTTTCAGTTGTGGGGAGGACTGCTGGTTCCGCTTACCGTGTTAGTCCTTTTGAGTGTGGGAGCCGTTTTTATTTTTGCAGCCCTCAGAATACGCCATCTCCTGACCAGCGCTAAAGCGCAACGACTCCTTTTTCGTTCAGCCGGTACCATCATGATGATGGCCGCGGCTGGAATGGTGGTAAAGACTCTTTAGCTTTCATTACCACCTCCTCTGCCTCAGGAAAAGGGGGCCGGTCTCGTGGTCTCGATAGAAAATGATCAAGCTCTGGCCTGGTTATCAGGCAATGAGCAATAAATAGTAAAAGTGATTCCAGCCAGAAAAGCCTGAGCGTCAAAAGCAGCTATCTTCTGATAGCTGCTTTTTTGCCTTTCAGGTCTCCCATTTTTACTGCTTATGTTCCTGCTTCAACGTTTCCTGACTATCCACCCAGGGCGCATTAGCGGCTAACCCTGTACTTCACATCTATAATTCAGTGACTCAGGCCCATGTACTCGATCCGGCTAGCCGATTAATCAATTTGTGGATGGCTGGACGTCGTAGTGTCAGCGATACATCGATATTCACTCTCCCGATGATGCCGGCCGGGTTTAAGACGATCATCATTTACAGAAATAAGGATGCCTCATGATCTTTTCTCTCAAAAATCAGGTTGCGCTGGTTACCGGTGCCAGCTCGGGTCTCGGCTATGCCTGCGCAGAAGCACTCGCTAAAGAAGGTGCCTGTGTAGTGATTAACTACCATAGCCAGGCGGAACCGGCCGAGGAGCTGGCTGAGAAAATCCGCGCCGATGGAGGCCGTGCAATTGCTGTCAAAGGAGACGTGTCGAAAGAGGCGGATGTAGAGAATCTTTTTGACCAGACGATCAGGGAATTTGGCAGGCTGGATATCCTGGTGGCGAACTCAGGACTGCAGAAAGATGCCCCGTCCATTGAGATGACGCTAGAGGACTGGAATACCGTTCTGGACGTGAACCTGACTGGCCAGTTCCTCTGCGCGCGCGCTGCGCTGCGGCAGTTCAAGCGGCAGGAGCATCGCCAGGATATCAGCAAAGCTGTCGGTAAGATTATTCATATGAGTTCGGTTCACCAGCTCATTCCCTGGGCCGGACACGTCAACTATGCCGCATCAAAAGGCGGCGTTGACTTGCTGATGAAAACGCTGGCTCAGGAAGTGGGTGAAGAACGTATTCGTGTCAATGCAGTGGCGCCCGGCGCTATCGCTACCGCCATCAACGAGGAAAGCACCCAGGGTGAAGCGGGCAAAGCGCTGTTAAAGCTCATTCCTTATGGGCGTATCGGTGCGGCTGAAGATGTGGCGAACGCCGTCGTCTGGCTTGCCAGTGATCTCTCTGATTACGTTCATGGCACCACGCTTTTTATCGATGGTGGAATGAGCCTTTATCCCGGATTCCGCGACAACGGCTGAGTGATGCGTCACTGTCCCAGGTGGATGGCCGACTGATCGATAGCTCGTTGATGGGAATGGTATCCGGAACGGGAAGTCCGGATTACGCTTTCCCGCCGTTCATAATAAAACGCCAGCGGGCTGGTGCGTTCAGTCCATGCCGCAACGATTTTAGTAAGGTTGAACGGCAAGAGCATCGATTCAATCTTTACAGTCATTCGGGCTGAGCAGACGCGTACGGCAGACCTCCAGAATTTCATCAGCAAGCCCGGAATTATCCGGGCAGGCACGCGAAAGCATCAGGGCACCCACAAGATGCGCGAGCGTATTGATCAGATCCGCACGCGTGACCTGTTCCGTTTCTAAAAGGGCAAGCTGTCGTTCAATTCCGGCCGCAAAGGTCTCGCGGATGGATTCAGACTGGCGCGCTGCATCGGTGCCCAAAGCCGACATGACACACCCCTTTGCCATATCATCGCGATGCTGGCGGGAAAGGTAATATTCAACGAACTTTTCCCGACTCACACCCTGAGTTTTTTCCGCCGATTGCGCGAAGCCGCAGTTCATCGCTTCGGCTAACAAATCGGCTTTCGACCCAAAGTGCTTATAGAACCCGCCATGCGTTAACCCTGCGGCTGACATCAGTTCAGCGACGCCTACCCCATCGTAACCCCGCTCACGAAAAAGTTCTGACGCCGTTTCAACGATTCGGTTCCTGTTTTCGCGAACCTGCTCTTTTGACACTTTCATCTTTTCCTCCTGAAACTGAGCTTAAGTATACATTGATGATGATCATAATCAAACCAGTTGACTTTAATGATTACGATCATCATCATTAAATCAGTTTACTGACCCGCTAATCCGCAAAGGAATAACCATGACGAATCAATCCTTATTTCAGCCCTATGAACTGGGATCTGTCACGCTTGCGAATCGCATCGTGATGGCCCCGCTGACGCGTAACCGGGCAGGCGCAGGCCTGGTGCCAGGTGAACTGGCAGCGACTTACTACGCTCAGCGTGCCACAGCAGGGTTACTGATTACCGAGGCTACCCAGATTTCAGCAGAGGCGCAGGGCTATCAGGATACGCCGGGGATCTACACGCAGGCCCAGATTGAGGGCTGGCGTAAAGTCACAGACGCGGTACATGACAAAGGCGGACGTATATTTGTGCAGTTGTGGCACACAGGTCGAATTTCACATGTCGATTTACAGCCAGAAGGTGCCGCACCAGGCGCGCCGTCAGCTATCCGTGCTGAAACCAAAACCTTCGTGAACAACCATTTTGTTGATGTTTCAGAACCCAGAGCGCTTGAGCTGAAGGAAATAAAAGGCATTGTTGCCGATTTCAGAAAGGCATCAGCCAATGCCATTACCGCAGGCTTTGATGGCGTAGAGATACACGGTGCGAATGGCTATCTGCTTGAGCAGTTCCTGAAAGATGGTGCCAATCAGCGCACCGATGAATATGGCGGTTCAGTTGAGAATCGTGCGCGTCTGCTACTAGAGGTCGTGGAGGCCGTGAAAGATGAGATCGGCGCAGCGCGGACGGGCGTTCGCATCTCACCGGTCTCACCTGCTAATGCGATTTCATGCAGCGATCCGCAGCCACAATATGACTACCTGGCAGAGCAACTTGATGCTTCAGGTATCGTTTATCTGCATGTTGTTGAAGGCGCGACGGGAGGTCCCCGTGATGCCTCACCGTTTGATTACGCTTCGCTGCGTCGCCGCTTTAAAAACACCTACATCGGTAACAATGGCTATGACCTGGCGCTGGCGTCTGACCATCTTGCACAGGACAAAGCCGATTTGTTCGCGTTCGGTCGCCCCTTCATCTCTAACCCCGATTTCGTCGAAAGACTTAAGTCGGGAGCACCTCTGGCCCCGCTTAATCCTGAAACACTGTATGGCGGAGGTGCGGAGGGCTACACCGACTATCCATCGCTTAGCGGTAACACTCTTTAGATATCACGGTTAACACTGCATCGCTAACGGCGATTTTTATCAAACAAATGAAGAAGATAAAATTATGACTCGTACTTCAGTCCTCATTACAGGCGCATCAACGGGTATTGGTGCTGTTTACGCTGAGCGCTTTGCACGTCGTGGACATGACCTGGTTCTGGTTGCTCGCGACAAATTGAAATTAGAGGCGCTTGCTGAACGGCTGCGTCAGGAAAATCATATTTCCGTCGATGTGCTGCCTGCCGACCTCACGCTGGCGAGTGATTTAGCTGCTGTTGAAGCACGCCTCCGGGAAGACACGCGGATAGGCACTCTTATCAATAACGCAGGTATCGCTCAGTCCGGCACGTTTACCGAGCAGACGCCTGATTCCATCGAACGCCTTATCGCGCTTAACGTCACTGCCCTGACGAGACTGGCCACTGCTGCAGCAGGCCGGTTCGCAGAAGCCGGAGAAGGTTCGATCGTCAATATCAGTTCCGTAGTGGGTCTCGCCCCGGAATTTGCAATGACGGTTTACGGCGCAACAAAAGCCTTTGTTCTTTTCCTCTCTCAGGGAATGAACGTTGAGCTCTCTTCAAAAGGCATTTATATCCAGGCAGTGCTCCCTGCAGGTACGTACACCGAAATCTGGGATCGTGCCGGTATCGACATCAGTAACGCTTCAAAAATGATGGAAGTGGGTGAACTGGTTGACGCCGCTCTGGCGGGTTTTGACCGCCGCGAGCACGTGACGATTCCGCCATTACATAAAGCTGAGCGCTGGGATGTTCTTGATGCCTCCCGTCAGGGTCTGCTCTCGGACATCCGACAGGAAGAGGCCGCAGAGCGATACAAAACCCTTTAGCCAAGCCCTGCTCAGCAGAACCTTTTACAGGGTTCTGCTGAGCGGTAAATCGACCATGAATGTCTTAATGGCGGCATGAGCATATTAACCGGCAAAACCTTATTCCATTATTTATTACGTTGCTCCCCGGAGCCGCTTTTTTGCTCAGCAACAGAGGCACCTGAAAGTACGTCAGTGCTAAACATCAGAGGATAAACACCAAATGAAAACCAGGACGATGCGAGCCTTTACGTTTAAACGCTACGGGAAGTCACCTGAGCTGGGATTTGAAAATGTAGATTACCCTTCCCCCGCTGCCGATGAAATCCTGGTAAAAGTCTATGCCGTTGGTCTGAATCCCATTGATAACATTATCCCCGGCGGAATTTTCAAACCGATTCTGCATTTTAAACTTCCGGCGACGCTGGGCAGTGATTTGTCAGGCGTGGTGATTGCAACAGGAAGCCGGGTGACACGTTTCAAGCCGGGCGATGAAGTCTTCGCCAGCATTTTCGACAGGGGAACAGGTTCACTCGCCGATTTTGCATGCGTTCCTGAAAGTCTCGCGGCTTTTAAGCCTGAAAATCTGGATTTCATTGAGGCTGCTTCACTGCCGATGGTTAGCCTCACCGCCTGGCAGGCGTTTACAGAGAGAGCACATCTGCGGCCAGGCCAAAAAGTGTTTATTCCGGCAGGTTCGGGAGGGATTGGCACTATTGCGATTCAGCTGGCAAAGCATCTTGGCGCCCGGGTAGCGACGACGACCAGTTCAGCCAACGTAGAGTGGGTGAGTCGGCTGGGCGCAGAAGAAGTGGTCGACTATAAAAAGCAGGAATTTGAAACCGTGCTGAGTGGCTACGATCTCGTACTCGGCACGCTGCGGGGGGATTCAATTGAAAAATCCATGCAGATTCTTAAACCTGGTGGAAAGATTGTTTCTCTGGTCGGTCCATTAGACGTTAATTTCGCGCGAGCCAGGCAGCTGAATATCTTCCTGCGGATGATTTTTGCCCTGATGAGTTGCAAAATTATGCGCCTTTCAAAAAAGCGCGGTCTGGATTATTCATTTCTCTTTATTCGTTCTGATGGCAATCAACTCACCCAAATCGGCAAACTTATTGAAGCAGGACATATCAAACCGGTAATCGACAGGGTGTTCCCATTTGCAGAAACTCAGGATGCGCTTGACTGGCTTCAACGCGGACATGCAAAGGGTAAAGTCGTGGTTAAAATTCATCAGGAATAACAACCAAATCTGACGTGGGAAATAGTCATTAACTCAGGTGGTAGCACCTGAAGCCAGGATGCGTGACCTGCTAACTAAGCATCTGCTTCCCAGACCCCGCTCTCGTTATGCACTCTGTGGTAATGTTAACGCCATACGGTTTTTGCTCTGAGGATTGCGACATGTCTCCCTTTTATCAACTCACTGCCACCAGTCTGAATGGCCAGCTTATCCCGATGGCCGACTACGCTGACAAGGTGGTTCTGGTGGTTAATACCGCCAGCCATTGTGGATTCACGCCACAATACGCAGGTCTTGAATCGCTCTATAAAAAGTACGCCGCGCAGGGCCTGGTGGTGCTGGGTTTTCCCTGCAACCAGTTCGGAAAGCAGGAACCCGGCGGTGCCGAAGAAATCGCGCAGACATGCCACATCAACTATGGTGTGAGTTTTCCGATGTTCGGGAAAGTTGAGGTCAATGGCACCTCAACGCACCCGATTTTCCGTTACCTGAAAGATGAATTACCCGGCGTGCTGGGTGGTCGTATTAAGTGGAACTTCACTAAGTTCCTGATCGGGCGCGACGGCAAACCGATCAAACGCTTTGCCCCGACCACCACCCCGGAGAAAATGGAATACGCCATTCTTGCTGCTCTTTAAGTGAGGTGTTTTACCATCTCACTGTCAATGACGGGATTACCAGTAAACTGTTTCTTTCCGCTCCACCTGGCAGCGCCTGTAACTCATCGACGTCTGTTCAGGGCCAGAAGCGGACGTTACTCACTGTGAGAAGCAGAACGCATAGCCGCGCTATGCCCGGTTTTGTCAGTCAGTCCGGATATAACCGCCAGAATCAGCGCTATAACCGAGAGTATCGCGCCTGCCCAGTCAGGCGACTGAAGACCAAAGCCGGCCGCTATAACTGCCCCTCCCAGCCATGCACCCAGGGCATTACCGAGATTGAAGAGACCTATGTTAACGGCTGCAGCCAGCGTCGGAGCCCCTGCCGCCCGCGCTTTGTCCATCACCAGTTTCTGGATGGGGGACACGGTCGCAAACCCAAACGCAGCCATCAGAAAAATACAGACCGCTGACATGACCTGGCTGTGGGCAGTAAAGTTAAATACCAGCAGGACTACGGCCTGAGCGGCCAGGGTGACGTAAAGCATCGGCATCAGCGCGCGATCGGCATATCTGCCGCCCAGCTGATTACCGACAAATAGCCCCAGACCGAACAGCAGCATCAGCCATGCCAGGCTGCTTTCGCTGTATCCAGCCAGCCCGATCATCATGGGTGCGATATAGGTAATGGAGGTAAAAAATGCACCCGGCCCAAAGACCGTTATGCCCATCGCCAGCAGAACATTGACGTTGCGGAAGGCATTAAACTCGTGTGCGAAATTATGGTTCTCCGGACGGGGCTGATGCGGGATAAGCATGCCGACGCTGATAACCGTAACAACTCCAATTGCGGCAATAACCATAAAAGCATCTCGCCAGGAAAGATGCTGCCCGATCCAGGTACCGACGGGAACACCAATAAGATTTGCTACGGTCAGTCCCATGAACATGAATGCAATCGCCCTTACCCGCTTAGACGGCGCAACCATATCGGCAGCAATGATCGAACCAATACCAAAGAAGGCGCCGTGAGTCAGAGACGTGATGATCCTGCCCAGAATGGCAATGCCCAGCGTGGGCGCAAAGGCCGTAACGAGGTTACCCGCCACAAACAGCAGCATCAGAAAAACCAGCATGGCTTTTCGGGGCACTTTTGAGCCCAGAATAATCAGGGCCGGCGCGCCGACAAAAACACCCAGCGCATAAGCCGTTGCCAGATTTCCGGCCACGGGAATAGTAACGTTGAAATCAGCGGCAATAACGGGAAGCAGGCCGGCAATGATGAATTCAGTCGTACCGATACCGAATGCACCAATCGCCAGCGCCCAGAGAGCAAGTGGCATAACAAATATCCTGTCAGTTAACCTATTTTTTTGTCTGAGCTGCGCATAACACGTGCCGGCTTTCGTTTAGAGAACCGGCACATGACACGGTGATGGCAGCAGGACAGACAGGATATAAGCTTGCTTAGAGTTGATAAACAGCCCTGAAATCGCCTGAGTGGTGATAAAAATTCTACTTAAGAGTGCCAAAGTATCCTTTTTCGGCCTTACTTAGCAGTTCATCGACAATAAGCCTGACCTTGGGGATCAGATGCCTTGTGCGGGGCCAGACAACGTTCAGCCCGACGGGTACGGGCATATGATCGGGCATAACAGCAACAAGCCTGCCCTCATCAATATGGCTGTTCACCATCGATTCCGGAAACTGGGCAATACCTGCTCCTGCCAGGCAGGCCTGAAGCATGGCGTCTCCGTCGCTTATCTGGTGTGCCGAGGCCGAGATAAACTTTATTTCCCGCTCCCCGGCTGGCCGCAGCCGCCAGGCAAGCGGTGCCCCCCGCCGGTACCCCATAATGCAGCAGTGTTTTTTTAGCGCATCGACATCAAAGGGCTGACCATGCCGCTCAACATAAGCGGGAGATGCGCAGAGCATGAGGCGCTGCCGGCTCAGACGACGCGCAATCAGCTCATCGGTACTCTGCAGTTCGCCCAGGCGCAGTACCAGGTCAACGCCCTCCTCAACCGGATCAATCAGACGGTCGTTAAAGGTCAACACCAGACGCAGGGCTGGATAACGATTCATCACTTCAAGCAGCACCGGCATCATCAGGTTGCGTCCGAATGATGCCGGCATGTCTATACGCACCGTTCCGGCAGGATTGTCCTGCCGCCGGCTTAGCGTATTTTCAGCCGAGTCCAGAATTTCCAGCGCAGAGAGGCAACTGGTGAGATAGGCCTCTCCGTCACTGGTCAGGCTTAGCTTACGGGTTGAGCGGTGAAACAGACGCGTTCCCAGCCTCTCCTCAAGCCGCGCAACGCTTTTTCCGACGGCAGATTTTGTAATGCCCAACTGCTCCGCAGCTTCAGTAAAGCTGCTGGACCTGGCCGTTGTGACAAAAGTCGTGATTCCTCGCAAGGATTCCGCTGTAAAACCGGTAGACATAAAGTTGACTCTCTGGCGACACATAGCGTGTTTATCGATGTGTAATTCTATACCAGGCTTAAGTCAGTTCGAAAACAAAGTGCCGGCACCTGTCGGCGTATCCATCTTAAAAACACGGGGAGCAGTCATGTCACAGACAAGACCTTTGAAATTTGTCTCACTGCTGGGCAGTCTTCGCGCGGAATCTTTTAACGCCGTCGTAGCCCGCAATCTTAGCCTGCTGGCGCCGGCAGGCGTGGATGTCAGCGCGCTCAGCTCTGTCGGAGAAATACCGCATTACGACGCTGACCTGCAGGCTCAGGGGTTTCCTGAATCGGTTGTGGAAATGGGACAAGCGATAGCGGCAGCAGACGGCCTGATTATTGTCACACCTGAATATAACTATTCTGTGCCGGGTGCCCTGAAAAATGCGCTGGACTGGCTTTCACGTCTTCCGGATACCCCTGTCGCCGGTAAGCCCGTCGCCATAATCACTGCGTCACCCGGTGCCATAGGTGGCGCAAGGGCGCAGTATCACCTGCGCCAGATTCTGGTCTTTCTCGACGGCAGAGTGCTTAACAAGCCAGAGGTCATGATTGGACAGGCCTCTTCCCGGCTTGACCCGAAATCCGGCCGCATAACGGATGCGGACACCCGTGACCATATTTCGGCTCAGCTTAGTGCGCTCGCAACAATGGCGGCCCGCCAGGGCTGATTAATAACATTACTCACATCTGAACAACCACAGGGAGAAAACTATGTCTACCAACGTTATTCGCGGTATGGACCACGTCGGCATTACCGTTGCTGATATTGATGAGGCTACCCGCTTCTTTTCTGACGCCTTTGGTGCAGAAGTTATTTATGACTCCGTCTCGCCTTCAGACGATGACGTAAAAGGCGAAGAAACGGAAAATATTCTGAACCTGTTCCCGGGAACGAAAATTACCACGGTCAGAATGATGAAGCTGAAGCACGGCCCGGGACTGGAACTTTTTGAAATGAAGGGGCCAGAGCAAAGTCAGCCCGTGCGACCCAGCGATTATGGCCTGCAGCATTTTGCTGTTTACGTTGATGACATCAACGAGGCTATCAGCCTGTTCGAGCAGGCTGGCGGGAAAATGTTTACTTCTCCTCAGCCCCTGATGTTTCCAACTGAGGTGGGAGAGAATAACTTTTTCTGTTACGGCCGCACGCCGTGGGGTAGCGTCATTGAACTAATTTCTTTACCTTCAAAGCTGCCGTATGAAGACCATACCTCTCTGCGCCGCTGGAAGCCCTGAGTGTAACCGGGTGCGCCAGCGCAGGCGTACCCGTAAATACTAAACGTCCGCTCCTCGCTCATAGCTGACTTGCCCACGAATAATCTCCGACTCATACCCACGTACAAGGCAGTTGCTTGCAGCTGGAGTGGCTGGTTTTCCAGGCGGCCCCTATAACGCCGCCCCGGCACGTATCACATACATGTCCGGGAGGGCCCACTTCTGGTTTCACTATGAATGTTGACACCTGCAACATCCTGCTCCCAAGAGTGTGAAAATCATCCCTGAAACCGATTAAGGTTCACAAGTTGTCGCAGCATCTCGATATGAATCGGTTTATCATTAAGCGCCGGTATGTAAGTAAACGATGTACCACCCGCATGCATAAAAATCTCCCTGTTCTGCTCATCAAGCTCCTCAAGCGTTTCTAAACAGTCTGATGCGAACCCCGGGCTGATTACATGCAGGCTTTTTATTCCTTCATTCGGTAGATTTTTAATTGTCTCATCAGTAAAAGGCGTTAACCATGGCTCTCTGCCGAATCTTGACTGGAACGTCATCAATATTTTCAATGACGGCATATTGATTGCTTCAATGAGTAATTTTGTCGTTAACTCACATCTTTCCTGGTATCGGTCCCCCTCTTTGACAAACCTTACCGGTATACCATGATATGAAATTAACAATGCATCTGGAACGCCGTTAGCTTCGAAAGATGCCTGAACGGATGCTCTTAACGCTTCAATGTAGGCAGGGTGATCGGCATAGTCATTGATGAAATTTATGGAGGGCGTATACCGGTTCTTCATTATCTGCAGGTGACGGCTCACGCTATCCCAAACAGAAGAAACGGTCGAAGATGAAAACTGGGGATACAAAGGAATGACGATAATTTTATCGACGCCTTTTTCCAGTAGCCTGTCAATTGCACCACCTATACTCGGCTCGCCATAACTCATCCCCAGCTCGACGGGCATACCTGTCACTTCTTCAAGCGCACGGGCTTGCCTGACGCTGTAAACCATAAGAGGGGAACCTTCCTCCATCCAAATCGAAGAATATAATTTCGCCACTCGCCTTGCACGTAATGGGATAATCACGCCATGTAGAATGGGGCACCAAATGATTCTTGGTAAGTCGACCACTCTGTAGTCATGCAGAAATTTAGATAAAAATTTCTTTACCGCAACAGGCGTTGGTTCTTTTGGTGTTCCAAGGTTAACAATCAAAACACCCTGTTTATTCGTCATCAGGTGGGACCCTCAAAGCCATTGTCACTAACTCACTCATGCCAGTCACTCCGTAGCAGCTTGTCTTAAAGGCCTCAATTTGACCTCATTTTGTAGAAATAATTGAAATGCAGATTGACTGTTTCACGGCTTATGATGCTATGAGTCTGATTGCAGCCATCGTTTTTACTCGATGATCATGATTTTAGGACATATCATCAGTGAAAACATTACTTTCTCTATCGTCAGACTTAACCAGTGCGGGGCTACGCGACGTCATCATTGAAGTCGGGGTGTGGAGGAGTTAGCTGGAGGAGGTGCGAAAAACCGGATCTGGATGCCCGCGCAGATGCATGCCTTAGGCTTTATCATTTTATGCGTATAAGTGATGAAGGCGACTGACCTGCTCCCTGTTAATTCTTACAGCACGCTTTTAGCAATGTCTGTTACTCGCTCAAAGCGGACTGACACGCATCAACAGCTTACCACTGCTTTTACCTGGCTGGACGACGTTGCCTGAACTCGTTTCGGATATCGTCGTCAGCAGGCGAGCCGCGCAGCGGTGCGAGAGCAGAATTTAATAGTTACAATATACTAATGCGATATAATAACAGGCGCAGGATTAGGCCGGCGAACCGGCCTGAGGCATTATCAGATGGCGCAATAAACGCGCGCTTCACGTGGCGTGTAGATACCAAACGTCACCACGCTCAGTAAGCCATTAACAAACGTCTGCTGCACTTCAACCCGGTTAACTTTTTCCTGGCCGCCGCACACCTGCGCCGCATCAATGCTCTTACGCTGACCGATACCTGAAACAAAGAACGGCTGGCTGGTGGTTTTCGTCGCCGCGCCAACTTGATTCTGTTTCATTACGAAAGTCTGCTGCGCACAGCCGGTTAAACTCAGAGCCAACAACGCCGCAACACAAAGCTTGTTCATAAATATCCTTATCGCCTGAAATGAAAAAAATGCTGAGTGAAATCATCACTCAGCCAGCAATCAGGTTATCGACAACGAAAGCGGAAACATGAGAAAAATTTTTAAGTACGCCTAACGGATACGTTTTGCTGAAAAGTGCAGCAATAAAAAAAGCCCCTGCACAGCAGGAGCTTTTTATGTTTACCGCAGCGTTTCCGCTTAGCGAGTCAAATCGTCGAAGAACCTTTTGACGCCATCGAGAAAGCTTTTTGAATGCGGACTGTTCTTCTCGCCCGCCGCACCACCAAAGCTCTATTCCGGCTCACGCAGCAGCGACTTATGCTTCTCGCTCATAGCGGACCCTGGCCTGCCGTCAGTCCGCTTTGTGCCAGGAGCGGACCTTCCAATGCCTCCGGCCTTTTGATTGCAACCCCTTCTTGGCGTGCCTCCTTCACACGTCCACGCGATTAATCAGTACAGATCCGAGTTTACCCTTTTCGGATCTGCGGGATTTAACAATAAGGAATTGCTGCTATTGCTTCAAAAGGCACTAGGAATATTCTTATCATCAGCATTATGATGAAAACGTGAGCGATTCTGATGAATGCACATTTTCACTGACCTTAGGTCATCCCCCAGCAACAATGTGAAGCACAAGGAGAGCACGTGGCACTTAAACTTCAGCAGGAAATGCCCGCAGACAGCGACCTTTTCAAAGGTGGCAGCCACCAGAATGTGGCAGACAGGATGGCAGAGGTAATTAAAGAACAGGATATTAATATTCTGGGTCTGGAAGGTGAGCTTGGATCCGGAAAATCGACCATCATTCATTTTTTAAAAAAATCTCTGTCTGCTGAATACACTTTTATAGACTTTGATGCAGAGATTTATCATTACGGTAATACAAAAAAAGCACTCATCGAAGTCATTCACGATGGGCTGAGTGAAAGTAAAGGGGCAAATAAGGACAACCTCGATAAACTCAAAAACACAGCTCTGGGAAACATCGTAAAGTATGATAAACGAGTAAGCAGTAGACTGAGTTGGTGGACCGTAAGCTTCATTCTTTTATGCCTACTTTCAGTGCAGATGGTCAGATATCTTATCCTAGACATCAATGCTAATGTCAAAACCCCGGGCACAATTTCAGGTTTGATAATTTCTCTAGAAATAGTTGCGGCGCTTTCACCAAGTCTACTTTTATTATGGCTTTTAGTAAGCCCGAAGTTAAATTTAAAAAGTTGGTGGACCGCAAGCTTCATTCTTTTATGCCTGTTTTCTGTGCAGGCGGTCAGCTATCTTATTTTAGATATCAGTGCAAATGCCAAAACTTCAGGCACAATCTCAGGTTGGATAATTGCCCTAGAGCTAGTTGCGGCGCTGTCCTCGGCCCTGCTTTTAGTATGGATTTTAATGAGCAAAAAACTTAATAAAAAACCTTGGGGTAATTCAGAGGACGTCACCACCGTGGGCGATCTCTTCAAGCAAAACAGTACCGACAGTATTACTGAAAAGTGGCTGATAAGCCGGGAAATAGGGACTATTGAATTAACGAATGCGCTCGCAGGCTTTACCAGTAGCTCATCTGTTTCTGCTGACGCGAAGTTTATCCTCATTATTGACAACCTCGACCGCATTAACGCCGACAAGGTTAAAGAGCTCTGGAGTGATATGGAGCTTATTGCGGGAACAACGCACCGGCAGTTCCGTATTATTGTGCCTTATTCCGCTCGTCATGTTGCAAAATCTCTTCTGCTAGAGGGCCATACCGGCCGGGAATTTATCTCCAAACGCATCCCCGTTACCTTTACCGTGCCACCTCTGATCACTGCCGGATGGCAGGACACGTTCCGTGAAATGTGGAAAGAAACCGTGAATGAGCGGAATGATTTCTCCTGCGCGGAGACCATGCAGATATTGGAACGCTGGCGTACTGTTGAGTATCCTCGGATGACGCCGAGACTGCTAAAAAAACTGGTAAATGACGTCCACATACTCCTGATGACAGTGCCTGCGGAAGCTCCGGAGGAATATGTTTTACTTGCACTTTATGTGGTTTTCGTACGCTACAATGAATCAGACGTAATGGCGCTACTGAGATTCGCTGAAAATGACGCTATCAACGTGCAGCCCGATGAGTATGAAGATAAGTTGCAAGCAACAAAAGCCCAGTTAAACCGTCTTTTCATGAATGATACGAATCGATGGAGTGAATATCTGATGAGCATTCATTTCCAGGCATCGGTGGAGCTTGCGCGTACAGAGTTATTTGATCTGCCACTTACCGAAGCGATTAATAGCCGGGATGCTGTGGCATTGGAGAAACTGATAGGTATGTATGGATTCTCTCATGCATGGCAGCGCTGTGCCGGGCGCTTTAATATGTACGACTGGATGGAAACTGTCATAAAACTTTCCGACGATACATTAATTAAAATCAAAGAAGAGCTAAGCGGTGCTATTGCTAGGCTCAACGCATTATATGCATTATCTGAGCGGGAAGATTTTCGTGAATCCTTCACCGAAAGCCTCAAATATTTAGAAGAAAAAGATTACCTTGGTACTGAAGATTTCATGGTCCGGCAGAAAAATTATCTCGTCGCAGAACTTAATAAATTACAGAAAATGCCGGAAAGAGATGTGGTTTACGTCAGGGAGCTTCTTAAGGAGGCGGACCTTTATTCTGCAATATTTAAAAAAAACCTGCTGGACCTGACAGAGAATGAAGTTAGCGGTAAACTTTACTCCATGTACCTGCTGAATGAAAAACAAAATCTGCCCAATCTCTGTGTCAGTACACTTTCACTTACAGATGAAGAGCAGGAAGACATGCTTCGCCACTTACTGCAGACTGAGGCGCACGGAATTTTCAACCCTGACATCATCCGCTTTTTTGAGCTGTCAAGCAGGGCAGTAGAAAATATAGTTAAAAACGAAAATGAGAACTTACCTGAAAATATAGTTAGCAAGCTGGGATTGCTCCGAAACTCCGGCAGCAATGAGGATATAGATGATTTTCGCTATGTTATTTTCAACCCTGAGTGGTATGACAGTCAAATAACTCCCATTTTAAAAAAACAGAGTGCCATCAGGGAAAATTATCCTGAAGAATATGCTGCTCACATGGTCGCACATCTGGTGGCAGTAAAAAACCACTCTGAAATACCGAACTACGCTGAAGGTTATGAAAATGATGTAAATTACATTGAATATCTATCTTACTATTTCCGCTACGCTCAGAGTTTTAGTATCGTACTGGATGCGCTGAAAGACACTCAGTCTTCAGCGTATGTAAAAGAAGCCATAAAAATTTTATTCATTGAAAATCATCTAGGTTATATTAATACAGCCGATTACGTTAATACTTATTACCCATTGCTCAAGTCTGAAATGAGTGACGTAGATTACATGAGTCCAATTGTCGATCGCGAGCTTGGTTTGCTCAGAGGCATAAATGAAAAAAATATAGCAAAAATAAGCCAAGAATTTCTGGAAGATATTTTCTCCGGAAATGAGCTCAAAAGATTCAAAGAGAAACTTCACACAATCAGTCAGGACATTATTTCAAGTAAGGAGCAGCTCTATAGTGCCTTTAAAGCTATAGAAAGCAACAGAAGCCTCGTTCTACAAAGGATGGCATCAGCAGGAAAGTACGTAAACATGACCGCAGGTATCAGCCTCTTCGCGGACTGGTATCGGAATCTTGATGGTGTAGAGCTGAAAACCACTAATAATGTAAGGTTGATATGGTCATGTCTTAATGAAGTGCACCGGTCTGAAATACTTAAAGAACTCCACGATGTTCTTATGGAAGTGGATACGCTTAAAGAAAACAGGCTCAAAGTCATTCATGATTTTCATGATGTTATTAACTTTGCAGAACCGGAAGGGAAAGCTTCACGAAGGGCACTAGCAGCGCTGTTCAGTCTTGCTTCCAGTGATGAGGTATTGCGTTCGTGGCTTAATGCACAGCAATTTACTTTCAGCGCCTGGCCAAGGGCTGAAGCCGAGACAGTGAGTCAGGTAATTAACGAAAATCAGGAGGATTTTCCAGATATTATCAGACGTTCTCCATTCATCAAAAACCGTCTTCCCGTACTGGCGCTGGAACAGGATGATGCAAATGCGGGACATAATAAGAATGGGGCTTGAAAGTAACTTTCGCATCTGGGGCATTTCGGCAGCCCCTTGAAGAAGATGCTGGAGAACTGAAGTGGCGGTCATCAATGTGAAAATTGAGCTGCACAGTGAAGGTCTGTGGAATGGCAGGATTTATACGTCTGTAATCGAATGCACTGGCCTAACGGCGCCACTTTACACAGGCCTTACTTTCAATGTCATCTGGCGCCTGAATGCCGCTAAGGCGGCATTCAGGGAGTTACTGCGCATTACTCGCTTTTTGTACGCTTCTAGAAACGAGAAATCAGCAGGCTGAATGTCCGCTCTTCGCTCAAAGCAGCCAGTCGATGCGCTAACATCACGTTTTCAATCAGTCACCGTTTACTGCGCTGGCGAACGTGTGCGGAACTTCCGCGATGTCTGTTCCTCTGGGCTTCCTTTCTTCCCATAATCTGCCGATTGGCATGCAGTTCTGTGCAGGGTTTAATCAGGAGCATTTATTGCTGGCACTGGCGGGTCAGCCTGAAAGCGCTTATCCGTGGCAGACAAGAAAACCAGCGGGGAGAGGCGACCGGCTCATAAAGTCACCTGGAAAACTTTAGCTCACTGCTCACGGTTGACATGACTCTCCGTAACAGGCATACCACTTTGTCAGTTTTGCCGTTAGTGAACAGGTGAACAACCGGGAACTTCCGCTATCGAACGATCTGATATTGTGAGTATCTGCGCTCGTCGTCAGAAGCGGAATAATATCGATATCGGTGGTTTAGACTGTTGAAGTAACAACTCAGGTCTGAAAGATCAGGAGATTAATATGCAATCAGTTCGCCTCATGGGTGACGGATACGAACCTCATGTGACACAGGAGGAAGGTAAACTGACCTACTCATTGCCTGTCGATTCTGCTTTTATCAGCTATGAATTTGCCTTTGAGATCAGCCGGCACGATCTGGATATTCTGCTTTCCGATGATTACAGACGTGCCGTGCTCGAAATTACTGCGCATACCTTGCTCCAGCGTTCGACGCTAAAAGTCTATGACCGCTTTACCCAGAAAGACTTCGATAAACTGGTCACAAATACCCTTCACTCCACACCCGATTTCCTGCAAACATTCATTTCTCAGATAAGCCATGAACATCACATTGTTATTGAGCATTACGTGAAAGAAATCATTGACCGGCGTTCTGCCTCACAATGAATACAATGAGTACTAAAGAACACATTTAAACTTTTTGAAGTGAAAGCGACTGTCCCTTCAGGTGGGATATCAAGTGCAAAACAGTGTCCTGCGATAGCTCTACACCTGAACATTCAGATAAAAGGGAGGTTTTACAGAATGAGTTGTGAGTTCTGTCAGGATCTATGTGTTAAATTCGTTATACGGGAACCTCGTCAGTTGAGCCTTGCAATACGTATTGCACATAACGCAGTTAAAGAAGAGATCATTTCCGAAGTTTCAACCATCAATAACTGGAATCAGTACACCTTTTCTGAATGTGCTGAACAGATGATTTGGGGCGATATCGTTGATTACCATTTTGCATGTAATCATTGCGGAACCTCGTTCGTGCTGGGAGCTGAAACCTATCATGGCAGTGGGGGTTACTGGTCTCCCGAAAGTGAAAAACCAACAGAAATAATAAACTGACGCAATGAATTGCCGTACGCGGAGTTCCGCGAAGTCACTCAGGCCAGTTCATCACAGACGTTTGAATGAATTCAGTAGCCTGTCTCGCACATAGATGTTGGTCATCAGCAACAGACTTCTTTTTGAGCCTGAAACAGAAAATCTTTCTGCTGTGGCGCGCGGTTTCAGAATATTAGGCGGGTTAATCAGGCGTTCAGGAAATGTATCCTTGCGGGAACAGGCGGCAAAGCGTTAAACGTAAGATCCATTACCTTCAAATCCGGAAGGTTATACCAGCAATCATATGCATCGACTAAGGCTCTTCTGACTCAAAAAACTGATACGACCCATCACGTCGGGCTTTGGCCTGGTACATCGCTTTATCCGCGTTTTCGAATAATATTTTGGCCGATGCCGTCCCAAAGCGGGCAAGGCTGATACCGATAGCCGCGCCAATGCGCACATCCATATTATCAATGGCGAATGGCGCGTGCAGACTTTCAATAATACGCAGGGCAATGGCAGCGGCTGTATCGCGATTTCTGCACTTTGCCGCCACAACAAATTCATCTCCGCCCAGTCGCGCCAGTGAGTCGCCCGGACGCATACAGCGTTGCAGCCGTTCACTGACCTGCTGCAGCAAGGCATCCCCTGTCGCGTGGCCCATCAAATCGTTCACCGCCTTAAAGCCATTAAGATCGATAAACATCACCGTCGTGTAGGCCTCATCATCCACCTTCGCCAGCATGCGCCCAACCTGGTCGTTGATCCAGGTACGATTATGCAGCCCGGTCAGCGTATCCAGCGTTGCCAGCTTCTCCAGATTGCGCATCCTATCTTTGTCTCGCGTAATGTCGCGCGACACCAGAACTGCACCGATATTTTTGCCGGTAGAGGGATTGATGACGCCACAGGCTTTGGTGCCCAGAATGATGTAGTGGCCGTCACGATGTAGCTTGCGCACCTCAACGACGTCCGGCAGTACTCCTCCGCTGAAGATGCAGGCGAGTGCTTCAGAAGCGGGGCCGCGGTCATCGGGATGCAGGAAATCCACCACCAGCTGACCGACAACTTCTTCGGCTGTCCAGCCAATCATTTCGCTATAAGAGGGCGAGATTGAAACGTACCGGCCATCCGCGTCGCAATGGGCAATCAGATCGGTGCTGTTTTCAATTAACAGACGATATTCTGCCGCCGTGCGCAGCGCATCTTCCAGCGCTTTACGCTGTCCGGTCACATCCAGAATGAAGCCGTTATACTGCAGACGGGACGTACCAGGCTGGCGATCCGGCAGGCCAGATACAATAACCCGACGCGTCTTGCCATCCAGACAGTTGATCGGCACTTCAATATGAAAAGGCGTCAGGAAATCAAGCGCTGCGGTCAGTTGCAGCGCGATCTTTGCATCGTCGTCGGCCTGTGCCAGTCTCAGCCATGAACTCAGCGTCACACCCTTTAGTTCAGGCATCAGACCAGCAGGGCTTTCCTGACTGGCGACGCAGATACCCTGGGCATCTGTAGACCAGACAGCGGTAAAAGAGGGTTTGATCATTGTGTTCATGGCGGCCGACTCCAACGTAGCTGACGATATTAAACAGGCTCAATACTCGTCGCTACAGACCTGATTATAACCGTTAATGTCCGCCTGTAGCTGAAGGAGGATCCGGAGACAGGTTCACCATTGCGAGAATACCCGCCATTGACGGCGGCTGACGCTGCGCTTGTCCGTCTGCAGCTGCTGAGGTGCCGCCCTGCCCGCACAAAAGTGAGCGAACCCGGGATTCAGTGTCAGAAGTATGAGCCAGTGTTTATCGGCCGAACGGCCCAGAATCTTTAATGATGCCACCTCTGCCAAAAGCGCTGGGGTATGATTATGTTGATTAATAGCAACCGGATAATCAGGCGTAAAATCACCTTACTGTTTTAGTCGTCACAATCCATTTTTGCAGCCCGCAGCAAACGCAGGCTGCAACGGTCAGCTGACCAGACTGCGATCAGTCTGCCGTATGTGTGTGATAGATCTTGCTGACCACGGTCCAGCGATCGTTCACTTTCAGCAGGTTAAAAAAATCAGTGAAACGGAAACCAGAAATGTCGTCAGTGTCGATGCGGGCACTGGCGGCAGTCCCAACAATATCTACGCGCACGATAGCCGCTTTTGCTTCGGGTGAAGGACGGAATGCGGTGTCGATGGTGTCAAACAATCCCTGAATTGGACCGCCGCTGAGGTTGCCGTCACTGTCGAGACCAAAAATGGTCGCCCTGTCGCTGAAAGCGGGCTTCATGAGCTCACTTTTCGCCTGCTTACCTCCTTCGTTATACTGATTCAGCACTGCCACGATGGCGTTATAGTCCTGCACATAGGTCGTGTTATTCATCTGTTTTCTCTCCGTTCTGATTAATAAGGTATCCCTTCAGACACCCCGCTTTTGGGTGATATTTTCTGACACAGACATGTACCGACTCAGCGCGACAGCAGCCTGCCGGGGGAGCGCAGGCGGGATAAAGGTCGTGCCACTGTGTCGATTTAATTCTGTAGTGAGCACTACGTAATAGTATTATTGTATAGTGATTACTAT
This sequence comes from Pantoea sp. RG18, assembly GCF_025910075.1. Taxonomy (NCBI): domain Bacteria; kingdom Pseudomonadati; phylum Pseudomonadota; class Gammaproteobacteria; order Enterobacterales; family Erwiniaceae; genus Pantoea; species Pantoea sp. RG18. Next base: position 36,358 of record NZ_JAPCIL010000017.1, on the reverse strand, counting down.
GTAATGTGTCAAGAGAATGATTGAGGCCGTCTATGAAAATACCTGACCAGCCTGCTGCCACTGAAAAGCCGAAAGGCCGGCCACGAAGCTTTGACCGTGATAAAGCGTTGCTGAAGGCGCTGGATCTGTTCTGGCGCAAAGGTTTTGAGCCAGCATCGGTTGCCGAACTTTGCACCGCCATGGAAATCAACCCACCCAGCCTCTATTCCGCCTTTGGCAACAAAGCAAAACTTTTTCTGGAGGCCGTGAACTACTACGAAACGAAGTACTGGAAAGCCAGCTGGCTGCGGCTTGAGGAGAGGCAGGATATTGGTGAAGCGATTGACGGTTTCTTTAGCGAAGCAGCCGATATTCTGCTCTCCCCTTCAGCGCCCTGCGGCTGCATGGTGGTGCTGGCAGCCATCAATGTTTCAGCAGAATCGACGGATGTTGTCAGGGCGGTTAGCGTTCTCAGACAGGAAGGGAAAGATCTGTTTGAAAAAAGGCTGGTCAGAGCGGTTCAGGAGAAGCAACTGCCCGCAGATACCAACACCGTCGCGCTGGCTACCGTTCTGAATACGCTGCTGGAAGGCATGTCGATAGAGGCGAAAGACGGTGCGACGCTTCAGAGCCTGAAATTGATCGGCCAGCACGCCACCCGACTGCTTCACCCGCTCACAATCAGAAACAGATAGCATGAAACAGGTTAAAAGTTACTAGACGACCGGTCAGTTTTTCACTAGAGTGTGCACATTATGAAAAGAAACGTGACAGATATGCGGCAGCACATCATTGATGTGGCCAGGGCGATCATTACTCATAAGGGCTACAGCGCCGTCGGGATTTCCGAGATTGTAAAAGCGGCGGATATCCCAAAAGGCTCGTTCTATTACTACTTTCCGTCGAAGGAAGCGTTTGCAGAGGCGCTGCTGGAGCACTACTTCAGCCACTATTTGCTGGAAGTTGAGCATCAGCTAGGCGGAACAGGAACGGGGAGAGAGCGACTGCTGCGCTATTTTACCTTCTGGAAAACGACCCAGGGCGCAGACCTGCCTGAAAGTAAATGTCTCGTGGTCAAGCTGGGGGCGGAAGTCTGCGACCAGTACGATAACATGCGGCATGTGCTGGCAACGGGCACCCATGAAATTGTGCTCAAAATTGCTGCCTGCCTCCGACTCGGTCAGGAAGATGGCTCCCTGCCCGCCGTAACGGATGCCACTGAACTGGCAGAAGAACTCTATCAGCTCTGGCTGGGGGCTTCCCTGATGGCGAAAATCCACGATCCTGACAAAGCGTTCAGTCAGGCAATGAACGCAACAACACGGCTACTCGGGTAGCCGGTTTTTTTTATCCAATTACTAGACGACCGGTCAACTATTAAGAGGTTTATATGACTGACAACAGTATCCGTACCGATTTATTTTCACCTGTTTCGATGGGCAGCCTTCAGCTGTCAAACCGCATTGTCATGGCACCGGTCACGCGTAGCCGTTACGGTGAAGAGGGTGTGCCTGATGAACTCCATGCTACCTACTATGCACAGCGTGCCGGGGCTGGCCTGATTATTTCTGAAGCCACCAACATCTCTCCGCAGGGACGCGGCTATGCCGCTACGCCGGGGATATGGAGCGAAGAGCAGGTGGCTGGATGGAAAAAAGTCACTGATGCGGTTCACGCTAAAGGCGGCAAAATCGTCTGCCAGTTATGGCACGTGGGCCGTTTTTCAAGCGTGGAACTGCAGCCTGAGGGCCAGCGTCCGGTTGCACCTTCTGCTATTAAAGCTGATGGACAGACTTACACCGTAAACGGTTTTGTGCCGGTATCGACGCCGCGGGCGCTGGAAACAGAAGAAATCCCCGGCATTATTGAGCAATATAAACGTGCAGCTGAAAATGCCCTGCGTGCCGGTTTTGACGGCGTTGAGGTGCACTCCGCCAACAGTTACCTGCTCGATCAGTTCCTGCGTGATTCCACCAATCACCGTACTGACGCCTACGGTGGCTCTATTGAAAACCGCGCCCGCCTGACGCTGGAAGTGACAGAAGCCATCATCAACATCTGGGGCAATGACAAAGTCGGTATCCGCCTCTCTCCGGTCACGCCTGATGCCGGTAACACCCCGCCAGACAGCAATGTTATGGCGATGTACGGCTACCTCATTCAGCAACTTAACCGGTTCAACCTGGCTTATCTGCACTTCGTTGAAGGCGCGACGGCCACCTCTCGTGATGTGCCTGCCGATGTGGACATGGACGCGCTGAGCGCACAGTTCAACGGTCCGTTTATTGGCAATAACAACTATGACCTTGAGATGGCCATCAGCCGCCGCAACGCCGGAATTATTGATGCGGTTGCCTTTGGACGCCTGTTCATCTCCAACCCGGATCTGGTTAAGCGTCTGCGTTACGGTGCCGCGCTGACCATCGCGCCGAAAGAAGCCTATTACGGCGGTGGTGCAGAGGGTTATACCGACTGGCCGGAAGCCAGCTACTGATAACGGTTTATGGCGGGTGACTACCCGCCCCTTTCACCAGAAGGAGATTTAAAAATGAATTACCTGCAACAGAAAACAGCCATTATTACAGGTGCATCCTCCGGGATTGGTGCGGCTACCTCGCTTGAACTTGCTCGTCATGGCGTGAATATTGTGGCGGCAGCACTGGACCAGAACGGCCTTGATACGCTGGTACGCCAGATTGAAGCTGAAGGGGGACGCGCTGTCGGCCTGGTAACCGATGTTACGCGTCTGGAAGATACCCAGGCGCTGGTGAAGTTCGCCAGTGACACCTTCGGCTCGACAGACATACTGATTAACAATGCGGGCCTGATGCTTTTCTCAAGCTGGAGTGACGTTGCATGGGAAGAGTGGAACAAAATGGTCGACGTCAATATCAAAGGCTATCTGAACGCCATTGCCTCTGTGTTACCCGTTATGCTGAAGAAAAATGAGGGACAGATCCTGAATATGGCATCGGTTGCAGGTCATCAGGTTGATGCGGGTGCAGGGGTTTACAGTGCAACAAAATTCTTCGTCCATGCCATGACAGAATCGATGCGCAAAGACTTAGGGGTTAATAACGGGATACGCGTCAATACCATCAGCCCTGGCGTTATCAATACCGGCTGGGCCGATAAAGTCGGCGATCCTCAGGGCCGTAAAGTGGCTCAGGAACTCAATAAATTAGCCATCAGCCCACAGGATGTGGCTAATGCGGTGGTGTATGCACTTAATCAGCCGCAGAACGTTACCGTCAACGACCTGATCGTTTCTCCCACCAGACAAAACTGGTGATATCCGGATAAGAGCGTCGGGGTTGCTATGCCATCCACCCTGCCCCGATGCTGATTATCAGGGCAATACTGCCCCGGCATGGCTCGCACGCCCTGATGCTACTTTTTCTGCAATTTTTACCTGATTAAGCCGCCGGGCTATCACTCGTTGCATCGCCTGAAAATTAAGAAGAAAACAGAGTAACTCAGAATTAATTCTTATAGGTTAACAGGGGAAACAGCCCAAACACTGCACTCCGAAAGGGCAAATATTACATTAAATCATAGGGTAAATGCCGGTTTAGCGAGTGACAAGCTGTGATCAAAATTCCTGTCATAGTTTTCTTTAGCTTAACCTTTTCTTAAGATTAATCTTATAACATCGTCTCTGTATTAGCCCATGTTGGGCTGTTCCGGAGTATCACCCTATGCAAAATAACAACACAGCTTCTCACGCTCTCAGTAAAGTTCCGGCCGTTACCGCGGCTTTCTGGTTAACCAAAATCGCTGCGACTACCCTGGGTGAAACCGGCGGCGATGCGGTGACCATGTCGATGAATTTCGGTTACCTGACCGGGACATTGATTTTCGCCATCATCTTTCTGGTCGCGGTGGTGGTGCAGATAAATCGCCACAGTTTCAACAAATGGATTTACTGGTTCACCGTGGTGGCCACAACCACCGTTGGCACGACGATGGCAGACTTTGCCGATCGCTCACTGGGCATAGGATATTTAGGGGGCACCGTGCTGCTGAGCACCCTGCTTATCCTCTCGCTTTTCCTGTGGAAAATCACCTGTGGTACGGTTGCGGTCAGTTCAGTGAGCAACGGCGTCACAGAGAGTTTTTACTGGGTCACTATTATGTTTTCACAAACCCTGGGCACGGCCTTAGGTGACTGGACGGCAGACACTGAAGGGCTGGGCTACGATGGCGGGATCCTGCTGTTTGTTGGCGCGCTGGCAATCATCTGGGCGGCCAGTCGCTTCACATCACTTTCGCGTACGGGGCTCTTCTGGGCGGCCTTTATCCTGACCCGACCACTGGGTGCCGTGGTCGGCGACTTTCTGGACAAACCCCTTGCCTCAGGCGGACTCGCGCTAAGCCGCTACGGTGCCTCACTGACGCTGGCGCTAATCATCATCGCTCTCCTGGTGATACTGCCCCAGCGTCCGGCAATGAAGACCGCCACGGCGAGTTAAAAGACGTTACTGGCAGATTTACAGATAACGCATCGACTTAAACGTAATCAGGGCCGCCAGCGATGGCGGCTTTTTTTTATTATCTGATGCGTAACAGGCTACATCAGACAGAGCGCTCAAAGGAGACGATTTGACCATCGGGTGCAGCAGCGAGTACCGGCAGACTCTCTGCAGGCTCCTGCATTTTCACCCGAAACGCCGTGTTGCTGGCATCAAGGAAAACGGTTCTCAGATGACGGTTACAGATGAACCATATTTCATCGCGGTCATTTGAAAGAATGTAGTAAGCATCTGATGTTTCAGAGGGGTTAAAACAGCCCAGCGCGCGATAAGCCGTCTGCGGGGTAAAACCGCTGGAAAGCGGCAGTGGCCTGGGGCCATGCGCTAACTCTTCAATCCTGAGGTAAAGCCCCTGTTCAAGCCACAACATAATGTCACTCCCTGAGAGTAGAGAAACCGGGCTGAACGTGTCGGCTGCATTACCGCGAAGCAGAATGCCCGTTCACTGACCGATTTAGTGATCGGATAATTTTCCGACGTGCAGAATCGTTATCCTGATCTGAGCATAGCAGCGGCGCGTTCTTATGCTTTTTTTATCTGCTTACGGTGTTCTGCTACTCAAGACGACTGGCGAGCAGCCGCAGCTGCTCAGCAATCTGCTTCAGATCCCGCTGCTGCTGACCGGCGATACCCGTCGAGCTGCGTACCACCAGTTTTGCCGGAAGGATAGAAGAGGAACGCTGCTCATCCTGCTCACTGGCTAACAACAGACGCGCGACCGCCTCTTTGCCCTGTAAATCAAGATCGAGCGACACCGTGGTCAGCGCCGGATGGAAGAAGGCACTTTCATAGGTGTCATCGTAGCCAATCACCGAAATCTGCCCCGGCACCGCTACCCCGCGCTGATGCAGCGCGCTCAGCACACCCAGTGCCATCTGATCATTTCCCACCAGCAGCGCGCTGAACTCCGGCGCTTCACGCAGCAGTTGCAGCACGCCGTTGTAACCACTTTGCGCATCCCAGTTACCGTGGCTGACGCTGACCGGCTTCAGACGATAGCTCTCCAGCGTATCCAGCCAGCTCTTTAACCGCAGATTGGCAGAAACGGACTCCTCTGGCCCGGCCAGCAGAGCAAATTCCCGATGCCCCTGCTCATAGAGATATTTGACACTGGCACGGGTGCCGTCAGCCGGGTTAAACGAAACGTTAAACACCGCGCTGTAGGGATCAACATCAAGAAACAGGCACAGGATATCGTCGTTCTCCTGCACGATCTGCTCCGCATCACTGCTCTCCAGCGGAACGTTGATAATCACCTTATCCACGCGCTGCGACTTCAGCTCATTGATACAGTTCTGCAGACTTTGATTGACGTTCTCATCAATCATGGCGATCAGCACCTGATAGTCAGCGGCATTGGCATATCGTTTAACCGCAGCGGCCACCTGCGAAGGAGCATGCAACGCCAGCGATGTGGTCACCAGACCCAGCGTTGTGCTCTGCTTACCCACCAGCTGTTGCGCCAGTCTGTTTGGCACGTAGCGCAGGGTTTCAATAGAGTGCTCCACCTTGCGCCGCGTTGATTCTGAGACGTTTGCCGACTTATTCAAAACCCGCGAAACCGTCTGATAAGAGACGCCAGCATGGCGGGCGACATCCTCTAAGGTGGCATTTTTTGATTTCATAATTCGCATCCCTGATTACCGATGGCGGAATGGTATCACAGCAGCCGAATAAGCCAGGTTACCGCAGTCACATTGCGTAAATAAAAAGTAAAAGTCATACCTTCACATCACGAGATTTGGTGATCTGATTCACTAATCGTTACAAATACCGCCACTTTATTTGCACTGCATCACACATTATCGCGATTTTGTTTGTCACTCATCTGACAAAAAGCGTTAACTGCCGCTGTCATGTGAACGTATTACAAATAAAATTGAGGATAACATGGAAACAAGGTTACGTACTGCTGCTGTGGCGCTTGCTGCGGCCCTGACCTCCCCGACGCTCTATGCTGCTATCGACAACATTGATTTCCATGGCTATCTGCGTGGTGGCGTTGGCGTATCGCAGGATGGCGGTATTGAAGAGTATCAAAAGAACAAGATTGGCCGTCTCGGCAATGAAGCCGACACCTACGGCGAGGTTGAGCTGGGCAGCGAAGTCTACAAAAAGGATGACGTCAGTTTTTACGTCGACACCATGGTCAGCATGTTCTCCGACGGTTCTAACGATAACGAAACCACCTTCGGTGACGATGCGCAGTTTGGTTTGCGTCAGCTTAATCTGCAGATCAAAGGGCTGGTGCCGGGTGACAAGAATGCGGTGATCTGGGGCGGTAAACGTTACTACCAGCGTCACGATTTGCACATCATTGATACCAAATACTGGAATATCTCCGGCTCCGGTGCGGGTATCGAAAATTACACTCTGGGCCCGGGCGCGATCTCCTTTGCCTGGATCCGTGGCGATGCCAATGACGTCGATTACCGGGTGGATGGCGATAACGACGTCAACATTAACTACCTCGATCTTCGGTATGCTGGCTGGAAACCGTGGAGCGGCGCCTGGACCGAGTTTGGTATTGATTACGCCATGCCGAACACCACCAAAAAGCAGGAAGAGTATGGTGGCCTGTATGATGCGGAAAACGGCGTTATGCTCACCAGTGAAATCAGTCAGGATATGTGGGGCGGCTATCAGAAACTGGTGTTCCAGTACGCTAACAAAGGCCTGGCACAAAATATGATTTCACAGGGCGGTGGCTGGTATGACATGTGGAACGATACCCGCGATGCCACCGGATACCGCGTAATCAATACCGGCCTGCTGCCGATCACCGACAAGTTCTCCCTGAATCAGGTCTTTACCTGGGGTTCAGCGGATGACGTCACCGCGCAGACCAGCAAAAGCACCCTGCTGTCGCTGGTGGGTCGTGGTCAGTATCAGTTCACGCAGTATGTCCGCGGCATCGGCGAAGTGGGTAGTTTCTGGCAGAAAGATGAGAACAAAGTGGGCAGTGACTACAAACAGGCGGGTCAGAAATATACGCTGGCGCTGGGTCTCGCAGCCGGTCCCGAATTTATGTCACGCCCGGAACTGCGTCTGTTTGCCTCTTACCTGAATGACTCAGAAGACGGACACAGTTTCCAGGACAACACCAGTAACAACACCTGGAACTTCGGCGTACAGGTCGAAGCCTGGTGGTAACCAAGCAGTCTCCTCATTGTGATCATTGTTAAGCTCTTATGCAGGGGCTTATTTGGATAACCGGCGACGGTTATCCATTTTTTTTACTCCGGCTGAAGCGGCTTAAAGAATCGGGCTTCCAGCAACTGACGCAGCTGGTCGGATTGCGTACCAAAGATGGCATGAACTTCCTGCCCCAGAATCACCACGCCAATCGCCCCCGCCTTCTGTAATCCTGCCGTATCTACCGCCCTCAGCGATGTCACTTTCACCCGCAGCCGGGTTAAACAGGCGTCCACCTGCTGAATATTTTCACGCCCGCCAAAGCACTCTACAAGACGCTCCAGCAGCGCACTGTCAATCTCAACCTCTTCCGCCGTCAGCGGCTGCCGACTGAAATATTGCTTAAACGATTTCAGACTCACCATGTTGTTCTCCTCCAGATAATAAAAAGGCGGGCTGCTGCCCGCCACTCACGACTGATAAACGAAAACGAGGGGGAATGGCTTCAGGGCACTCACAGAAAATACACTCTTCCTGCCCTCAAACCCTATTCCTCCGCCACAAAGTCCGCAATTAAAGCCACGCAGAACTTCCCACACACAACTCCCATGTTCAAAGCGATGAGGGCATATGCCCCTGAGCCAGTGCTCAGACTGCCAGCAACTTCCACCTGACCTGCTCCATGCAATCAGTTCCAGGCACTGACCCATTCGACAGGCCACTCCCAAGCTTAAAGCGATGGGGGCCAGTGCCTGGAGCAAAGCATCACGGGCCACGGACAAAAACGCCGGGAGCGTTTTTGAACAACGCAACGCGTTGGCCCGGGAACGGGCGCACCTCAGGGATGAGGTGCGTAATTGCCCGTGTTGAGCTGGCAGGGATGCCGTCTTTTGCGTCTTTGCGGAAGGTACTGGCCCCCTGAGCCTCAGCTCAGACTGTCAGCAAACCTAACAAAATGAGCTCCATGCCATCAGTTCCAGGCACTCACCCAACCAACCAACCAACAGGCCACTCCCAAACTTAAAGCGATGGGGGCCAGTGCTCAGACTACCAGCATCGTCCACCTGACCTGCTCCATGCCATCGAGCGGCATTCAACTAACTTTAAAGGCTTGTGCCTTCAGTTAGCGGCACACTCAGAACGCGACATCCCCACGGCGCCAGCACCAGCGATTCCCCCACAACCGAGCCATCGATCAAATCGCTGAGCCCAGCAGGCAACGACAGCTGCTGCACCTGACCGGTAAAATTCTGCACAAAAAGAAACGCCTGTTCGCCATCAGTGCGCCGCTGAACGACCACACCCGGTGGCAGATCAATCGCCAGCGCGCGTGGCAACGCCAGCTGCTTAATCAACGCACCATAAAAATCCCGCTGGAAAGACAGATCATTACGCGATGCGATATACCAGGCTTTGCCCTGACCCACGCGATTCACCGTCACCGCCGGGGTACCGGCATAAAAATCGCTCTCATAGCTGGCCAGCGCCGTTGCCCCTTCCAGATGAATATGCTCGCAAAGCTCTCGCGCCTGATAAGGCCCGCTCAGACCCAGCTCATTGCCGCGCACCCCGCGTACGCCATTGAATTCCTCATCAGTCAGACTATCGATCTCTTCTGACCAGATGCCAAGCAACGGCCGCAACGGCCCCGGGAAGCCACCGGGATAACACAGATCGCTCTCATTCACGATGCCGCTCCAGTAGCTGGCAACGAAATGCCCGCCCCGCTCAAGATGCTGCTCCACCCGCGCCGCAAAACCATCCCGCACCATATACAGCATCGGCGCAATCACCAGATCGTAACCACTGAGATCGCAGTCGCCGTTAATCACATCCACCGCCACGCCCTGCTCCCAGAAAGCACGATAGTGCTCGTTCACTGTGCGCTCATAATGCAGTCCGAGATTGCGCGGCCCCTGCGCATTATCCATCGCCCAGCGACTCTCCCAGTCGAAAATAATCGCCACCCGCGCCTCAACCCGGCTGCCCATCACCGGCGTCATCGCGGCCAGCATCCGGCCCAGCTCACTCACTTCACGACCGGTGCGCGTATCAAGATGACCCACATGATCGACTACTGCGCCATGAAACTTCTCGACCGAACCCCGGCTCTTGCGCCACTGAAAATATTGCACCGCGTCCGCACCATGGGCCACCGCCTGCAGTGACGACAGAATATGCATACCCGGCTTCTTCAGTTTGCTGGTCGGCTGCCAGTTGGTGGCGCTCGGCGTCGACTCCATCAACACGAAAGGCTTGCCCTGCTTCAGGGTGCGCATCAAATCGTGGTACATCGCGGTATAACAGGCGAGCGTGGTCTCATCCTTCTCGTTATGCCACATCGGGTAGCTATCCCAGGAGATAAAATCGAGCGCCGGTGCCAGCTTCCAGTAATCGTAGTCGTAGAAATATTCCATAAAATTGGTGGTCGCAGGCAGATCGGGATTGGCCTGCTTCAGCGGTTTAATCTCCTCACGACAGAAGTCAGTAACCTGATCGGTCATAAACCGCCGCCAGTCCAGATTCAGACCATGAATCGACATCTCACCCTGTGGCGCTGGCGACACAATCTGTGACCAGTCGCTGTAGGTATGACTCCAGAAATCACTCCACCAGGCGAGATTCAGGTTCTCCAGCGTCTCATAACGGCGCTGCAACCAGCCGCGAAACGCCTGCTGACAGCGATCGCAATGACATTCTCCGCCATATTCATTGGAAATATGCCAGCCGAGCACCGCCGGATGATGCGCATAGCGCGCCGCCAGCCGACTGTTCATCGCCTGCACTTTCTGGCGATACACCGGCGAGGTCATGCAGTGGTTATGACGACCACCATGCAGGGCCGGCACGCGATCGCGCCCCACACGCAGTACCTCCGGATACGCCTGCGACATCCAGGCTGGCCTGGCCCCGCTTGGTGTAGCAAGAAACACAGAAATCCCCTGCAGCCAGAGCGTATCAATCACCTCATCCAGCCAGCTAAATTCATAGCGCCCCTCTTCCGGCTCCAGCTTCGCCCAGCTGAAAATACCCACCGACATAACGTTACAGTTCGCCTGCTTCATCATCATGACGTCGTCATCAATAATGCCCGGCTGGTGCGCCCACTGTTCGGGATTGTAGTCAGCACCATGCAGCAGCCGGTTAACCCGTGCGCTGAGCGGGGGAAATTTATTCATACCTGTTCCTCAGAGGTAGACATCAGCGTTTGCGCTAATGGTTAATGAAAAACCTGCAGCGAAGGCAGCGCCTTGCCGTGACAGTCAAACAGCGCCTGGTTTTCGCGGGCGTTACCCTGTTTCCATTCGTCGTGGATATATTTCATGCCGGCGGGTGTCGCCCAGGTATTGCCGGGCGCAGGGATCCACGCCGGTTCCCAGTAGACGACACCCTTGCCGCGATGGTCCGGCACCGCCAGCACCGCTTTAATCAGGTCATGCAGATAAGCCGCCTGGCCCGCTACACTGCCGGGATAGCCGCCCGCCTGCTCCTCTTTGGCCTGGAAACTGTTCTCCGCGCTATCGCAGTTTTCCAGCGTGTAGCCGTAGGCCGCTTCCACCACCATCACGTCTTTGTCATAGCGCCGGGAGATATCATCCATGTTGGCTTTCAGAGCGCTGATGGGGCCGTTCCAGTAGGTGTACATCGACAGGCCAATCACATCGAATGGCACATCACGCTTAACGATCTCGTCAAACCACCAGCGAAACGTGTCGTTCTTTGTGCCCTCAGCCAGGTGCAGCATGATCTTCACCTGATGCGGGTCGCTGAGATTCTCACGCACCCCGCTGATCCCGGCTTTCAGCAGACCGGCCAGCCGATCGAACTCACCGCCGTTCTGGCCCCAGCTTTTGCCTTCCGGCCAGAGCATGCCACCGTTGAGTTCATTGCCAATCTGCACGATATCCGGCATCACACCTTCCGCTTTGAAACGGGCGATGGTGTCGCGGGTGTAGTCATGAACCTGGGTTTCCAGCTGCGGAAAAGGCAGTGACTGCCAGGCTTTGGGCTTGAACTGCTTGCCTGGGTCAGTCCAGAAATCGCTGTAGTGGATATCCAGCAGCAGCTTCAGGCCCGCCGCTTTAACGCGCTTCGCCAGCGCCAGCGTGGTCGCCAGATCGTTGCCGCCACCACCGTAGGTCTGACCGCCGTCGTCGCGGGGATCCACCCACAGCCGCAGCCGGATGGTGTTGATGCCGCTGGCTTTCAGGATGGCGATAGCATCCTGCTGCTGGTTATCTGCGTTGTAGAATTTCGCACCCTGCTTCTCCAGTTCAGCCAGCGATGAGATATCCGCACCTTTGATAAAATCGGCTGGCCACGGCCCGGCAGAGCCGATGACAGGCTGATCGGCGGCGAGCAGCGGTGTCGCCCAGGCCAGTGCCAGGGCGAGAATCAATGTTTTTGGCGTCATGATTTATCCTTTAGTACTGCCTGAGGCCAGGCCAGAAACGAAGTATTTCTGCAGGGCCAGATAGAACACCGCCACCGGCACGGCGATCAGCACAGCACCGGCGGCATAGGTGGTGTAACTGGCGCCCATTTTTTGCGACACCAGGTTATAGAGGCCAATCGGCAGCGTGAACTGCTCTGGCGTTCGCAGAATGGTGCTGGAGAGGATGAAATCACCCAGCGGGCCGGTGAAGGAGAACAGCGCCACTACCGCCAGAATCGGCTTCGACAGCGGCATAATGATCTCAACAAAGATGCGGAAGTTGCCTGCACCGTCCATACGAGCCGACTCATCCAGATCTTTGGGAATCGAGTCGAGATAACCCTTCATCAGCCAGGTGTTCATCGGGATCATCCCGCCAACGTAGATCAGCACCAGCGCCAGATGGCTGTTGATCAACCCCAGCAGCTGCGACAGCACGAAAATCGCGATCAGCGCCGAAAACTGCGGGATCATCTGTAACAACAGAAACAGCATTAGTCCGTTCTGCCGCCCCTTGAACCGAAAACGGGAAAAAGCGTAGGCGGTACAGCTGACGCTGATCAACGTCAGCACCATGGTCAGGAAACTGATTTTCATCGAATTCCAGTACCACGTCAGGTAAGGCACCGTGCCATTGAACAGGTCGCGGTAATGCTGCAGCGACGCATTCTCCGGAATGATCGAACTGCTGAGCAGGCTGTTACCTGCATTCAGGGATGCTCCTACTGTCCAGACCAGCGGATAGATAATGATGGCCGAGACGGCCAGCACCACCAGCCAGGTCAGCGACAGGCGTATCCACCTTTCGCGTTTAATACTGCCGGACTTCGCCATAACTGCTCCCTTACGCCATCTCATCTTGTTTAAACGACCGGGTCGCGCGGAACTGCCACAGCGCCAGACCTACCACGAAAATCGACAGCAAAATGGTGATAGTGGCGGCGATAGCATATTGCGACGACGACATGGTGAGCTTGTAGATCCACGACACCAGGATATCGGTTCCTCCGGCATTCGACCCCGCCACCGCCGGACCGCCGTTGTTAAACAGATAGATGATGTTGAAATTATTAAAGTTGAAGGTGTATTGCGTGATGATGATCGGCGCAATGGCGTAGAGCACCAGCGGCAGCGTGATGGTTTTCAGCCGCGTCCAGGCGCTGGCACCGTCCATGATCGCCGCCTCATAGAGATCGTCAGGGATCGCCTGCAGGACGCCGGTAGTCATCGCAAACACAAACGGGAAACCGAGCCAGGTCTGCATCATAATCAGCGCGGTTTTGGTCCAGAATGGATCGGTCATCCACGCTTTAGGTGCAATGCCAAAGAAGTCGAGAATAGCGTTGTTGATCACCCCAAAGCTGTCGTTGAACATTCCGGCGAAGACCAGAATGGTGACGAAGCCCGGCACCGCCCACGGCAGGATAAAGATGGTGCGGATCAGCGGCTTAAAGCGCAGGTCTTTCTGATTGACCAGAATCGCCAGCATGACGCCTACGGTGCACTGCAGCGTGGTAGCGAGCAGTGTCCAGACCACCGTCCATTGCAGCACGTCAAAGAAGGTGGAGCGCCAGATCGACAGGGTAAAAATGTTGATGAAGTTTTTGAACCCCACCCAGTCCACCAGCTTCGCCGGTGGCGTGTGATAGAGGTTGTAGTTGGTGAAGGCGATGGCGAAACCGAACAGAATCGGAAACACCACTACAAACACCAGCAGAATAAAGCCTGGCGAAATCATCAGATAGGGGAAGCCATCGCGCAGCAGTAACTGATACTGCTGGCGCACGCTGTTCAGCTGCTGACCCTTGTCGCGCCTGACGCCATTGACCCAGGCGTCGCGCATTGACACTCCCCAGACCGCCACGCCGAAGGCGGCAATCAGTACGCTGATAATGCCCTCTGCCAGCAGAAAAATGGAGTTATCACGCGGCACCGATTCGCCCAGCGTATAGAGCCCCCAGAATCCCTCACGCAGGAAATCGTGGAAAACGCCGGTAAAACTGCTGAGCAAAATCAGAAAACAGAGCCCTTTAGCCCACTGGCGGTGGTAAAACTGGCCGAAGCCAGGCAGCAGTGCCAACAGCGCACCGGTGGTCGCATGACGACGCGGACGCTTAGCCGTCACCAGATTTTCATCGGAAGATATAGCCACACCCTGATCCTTATCCTGTACGGTTATCCCGTGAACCTGCATTACTGGTTGCTGGCCTGCATCGCTTCAATCTGCATGGTGATCTGCTTCACTGCATTATCCAGTGCCGCTTTTGGCTCCTGCTTGCCGGATACGCTCAGCTCAAGGGCAGCATTGGCTGGCCCCCATACTTCCTGCATTTCCGGCACGCCTGGCATCGCTGACGCACGCGCCGCCTGCACCGCGACCGCGTTGGCCTTCTCATCATCTTTGATAATCGGATCGTTCATCAGCGCGGTGACCGGTGGGATCTCCTGGGTTTTCTGATAACGCTCTTTCACGTACTGCGGCTGGTTGATGAAGGTAAGGAACTTCTGCGCCAGCATCTGATCTTTGCTCCAGGTAGAGACCACATAGCCTTTGACGCCCAGGAAGGAGCTCATCGGCTTGCCGTTAGGCAGCAGCGGCAGCGGTGCCACGCCATAGTTGATTCCGGCAGCCTGATAAGGCTGGAATGCCCACGGCCCATTGATCACCGCCGCCGCTTTCTTCTCGGTAAACAGCGAGTCGATGGCGTTGAGACCGTTGTCGCCCATGATGCCGCCTGGCAGCAATCCTTCACTGAAGAAGCGCTTGAGATAAGTCACCGCTTCCACGCTGCCTGGGGTGTTCAGACCAATATCCTGAGTGTTAATGGCGCCTTTGGCGTCTTTGCCAAAGATGTAAGAGCCCATCGGAGCCATCACACCCCAGCTGTAATAAATCTGGTCAAACTTAGCGAGCAGGCCATACTGCTTCGCCTCACGCTGCTTCTGAGAGAAGGCACGGTATTCCTCCAGCGTTTTCAGTGGCGACGGCAGCAGATCTTTGTTGTAGATCAGCACCAGCGTTTCCACCGCTTTGGGTACGCCGTAGACCACACTGTTCTGTGTGAAAGCCGCCATTGCTGAGGGGGTGTAAGCACTCTGCTCTGCCGCATCAATTTTTAGCGGTGCCAGTAATCCCTGTACGACCGCGCTACCGAGCTGGTCATTAGGGATCACCAGGACATCCGGGCCAATACCCGCCGGGCCATCAAGACGCAGCTTCTCAATCTGCTGTGCAAACGGCATCTCCTGAACTTTTACTTCAACGCCGAACTGTTTCTGAAAATCGGCGATCGCCGTTTTGATGCCGTCTGATTTTTTAATGTCTTCCCAGACGGTAAGTTGCTGAGCGGCCCAGACGGATTGATTAAGCACCAATGCGGAAAGAAGTAGCGTAACGCTGATTTTGATTTTCATTACTGGCCTCATGTGAAGGTATGACATTTTAAGCTGTCATTTGCTGATGTTCTTTTTTCAGGCACATGCTGAACAAGGAATTATTGAGCATATGAAGTGTGGATAACGTATCGCATTTGAGCCATAAGCTACGCGGAATGCGTACCGCGCTCCAGCCCGTTCGCATCAATGTGTGATCGCTATTACAGAAATCAAAATCAGCGGTAGGGCGCACTCTGGCGGAGCGATATAGTCAGCGCAGGCACCATCAGGGCTGACGTGTAAAAAGACAAACTGTTATACGTCATACATTTCAGCCGCCAAATCCCTTGCCATGAGGATCAGCATGTCCAGCATCAGATTGAGAAACGTCACCAAACGCTTTGGTAAAACAGAAACGCTGAAAAATATCGCGCTTGATATTGAGGCCGGTGAGTTTGCGGTCTTCGTCGGTCCGTCAGGCTGCGGTAAATCCACACTGCTGCGGCTGATCGCCGGGCTGGAAGAGATCAGTGACGGTGAGATTTTGATTGGTGATGAGGTCATGAATGATGTCGCACCCTCACACCGTGGAGTGGCAATGGTGTTTCAGTCTTATGCGCTTTACCCGCATATGACGGTGGCGGAAAATATCGGTTACGGACTGAAGGTGAACGGCCTGCCGAAAGCGCAGATTCAGCATCAGGTAGAGATGGTGGCGAAGACGCTACAGCTTGCGCATCTGCTGGATCGTAAACCAAAGCAGCTTTCCGGCGGTCAGCGTCAGCGTGTCGCCATTGGTCGCGCAATCGTGCGTAATCCCCGGGTGTTTATGTTTGATGAGCCCTTATCGAACCTGGATGCGGAGCTGCGTGTCGATATGCGGCTGCACATTGCGAAGCTGCACCAGGAGCTAAAAACCACCATGGTCTATGTGACGCACGATCAGACGGAAGCAATGACGCTGGCCGATAAGATTGTGGTCATGAACTACGGCAAGGTTGAACAGGTGGGTTCACCGATGGCGCTCTATTACAACCCGATTAACCGCTTTGTCGCCGGTTTTATCGGCTCACCTAAGATGAACTTCCTGCCTGCGCGCGTGGAGCAGTGCGGCCCTGCTGGCCTTGTCGCCCTGATCAATGACGGCGAGCATCGGCTGCAGCTCCCCTCGCCCATCCGCCAGTTGCAGCCTGGTGATGAGATCACGCTGGGTATCCGGCCGGAGCAGTTGCAGATCAACGGCGATGCGCCACTGAATATCAATTTCCACTGCGAAGTGGTTGAGCGACTTGGCAACAACACCTATCTGTTTGGTCAGAGCCACGGCCACGACGGCTTCAAGATGCTGCTGCCCGGCGATGTGCATTTCCGTCCTTATCAGACGCTGCGCCCCACCTTCCATCCGCACCATTGCATGATATTTGATGCTGAAGGTGCTCGTATCAGCGCGGATATAGCGATGCCGCAGGTTCGCGCAGCCTGAAGCAGATGTTTGCAGAGCGTTAACGAGAGGCCGGAGACGGCCTTTTCTGTTTTCAGGTCTGGCATAACGCCTGAAGAAAGAGGTCAGGAAAGGGGTTTGCGGGCAAGCCGTGATGACGCCTGAGCATTGTTCAGACAAGGCATTGCAGGTGTGTTCTGAGTAAACTCATGAACCCCACCGGCAACCCCTTATCCGGGTCGATCAGCTAACCGGGCTTAGCGACCGAGGCCTTACTTACCGAGGATATTGTTTACTGCTTTCAGGTGGCCAGCCTTGTCTTTGTGGTTTGAAATCACCTGAATAACGGTGAATTTCTTGTTGGCGACCGCCAGCAGCGTCGCCTGTTGCACATCGTTGCCACCCATTTTGTCGGTGGCTTCAATATGATAGACCGGCAAACCGTTGGTATTTTCAGTTTTCTCACTGATCACCGTATAAGAAGGTGAAGCCTGCTTCTGCTTGTCTTTGATAGACTTCCCGCCTTCAAGAAAATCAGCGTCACTGCCACCGCGCGCAATCAATGGGATCTCTTCTTCGCCAATGATCAATACGCGTTTTTCCTGCTTGTTCACATACATGGTGCCTGGTCCGCCGCCCGGCACAGGCTGCTTTTCATAGCCCTGCAGTTTGAACGTCTGTTTGCCATCCAGCAAAGAGATCGTCTGAGTCTGCGTGTTTGCAGCTGGTGCTGTCTCAGCGGCTGATGCCATCAGAGAAGTAGCCCCGATGGCAGTTGCCAGGCAGATCGCACCCATAATGTTTAATGATTTTTTTAATTTCACCATGAACTCCTTCGTATTGATGATATTTCCATTTCGCTGATACAGCATCAGTATGGCCTGTATCAATGATGTGAAGTGTTATCGGGTCAGGTCGTAAATACAGATCCCTGAGCCGAGCAGAAACAGAATAATCGGCCAGTAGAGAACGGGAATAAAAAAGAAGTTGTGGGTTTTTTCAGGGGCCATCATTGGCTGGCTTTTCGTTGCTTGTGCAAGGGAGTCCAGCCATTTTTCCTGCCGGAGCACCCAGACAAAGGCCGCACAAAAAAGGGCAGAAACGATCAGCGTAGCGCCTGTCGCCCATAGATGGGAGACAAAGAAACCGTCGTAGTAATAAATATCTAACAGCCATTTACACAGGAGGTAGGCGGCAGAAATTAATACTGCGACGAAAAAACCCACTCCGCTCCATGCGATCATCTTTATATCCTTCTAAGGTGTGAGGAACGAGGAATATTTTTTTTGAAAATTAACATATTTTTATCATTGTGGCGATATTTTCTTTGATGCTAATATAAATTACATCCAGCCCAGGAGATGTCCGGCCTGTGCAATTTTCACATTACTGATTCTGATGGATTTATTTTCAAATATTGTTGTTTAACCTGAATTCGGCACCCGTGCAGCTAATAGCGCACCCAGGGTGTAGCATGGCTATTTGTACCGTACCGATATTATTTTCGTGCGAATTAACGCGGCTTCCCTGTTTTTAAAATTCGTATGCGCTGTTCTGGCGGTCGATAAGCACCATTCATGCGGCTGTCATCCGTCTGAAACAGTGTCGGTCTCTGTAGTTTTCTGCGCAGGATATTGAGGTAATCATGAATCAACCTATTGAAAATCATAATAAAGTAAATGCAACTAAAGAGTACAGTGCGAAATGGCAGACCCGATTTGATTTTTTCGACCTTCATGGTGCTCCCAGTACACCAGGCTTCAGACAGGCATTGAAACAACTGCCTTTCAGGCAAAAATTAAAAGTGAACATGAATTTAATTGCCTTCCTTTTCGGCCCGATTTATCTGTTCGTACTCGGCCTGTGGAAGAAGAACATCATGCTGATTTTAATTATGGTAGTTGTTTATACTATTTTGATCATCGCCTTAGCGATAGCGGGCATGGAATTTCCACGGTATCTTCAGATCGGCCTGGGCTATGGTTTTAATGCCCTGTACGGCATGAGCACCAATTACAGTTATTACCTGAAAGAGAAAAAAGCCGATAACGGCTGGAATCCCTTCAAAGGGATGCGCTGGTAATTTTTTCGCACCGCTCTGATGGTAAAATATAGGATTATGGTGTATCGGATGCAGACAGATGGCGGGGATTAGCCCTCGGTCAGGAGATCGGACAGAATAAGTGATGAGTACTAACTCAAATTAGTGCTGTCGTGGCAGAACCACCGGAAGCCGCCAGAAAAATAACCTGACGGAAAAGGAAAAAATCGCCGAAAATATCCGTCTATACCTTTTCAAAACGGGTTCAGGCTGGCTTATAATCGCTCTGCAATAATTATAATATCGTGAAGCTCGCATAAATGTTTCCGCACCGTTTAACCGGGGCCAGGATATTCTTTTCGGAATTTCCTGATAGCAGCAGCTTCTCCCTTTCATAGACATGCAGGATGTTATTATTTTGAATACATTAACGGAATTGAAAAAGGGTTATCTAAAGGTATTTTTCTGGCTGCTGTTCACACTGTTTCTCGTCCCTGTCATTACCCTGTTTTTTGCTGAATATGGCAACAAACAACTTGATCAGCAATATACGCAGTTCTTCATGGACGATGCGCGGGAACAACATCAGGATACGGATAAACTACAGGCGTTTCTGCAGCAGAACCCGCCTTCCAGTGTCTGCGGCCCGGTAGATGAAAATCTGCAGGATTACAAAAACGCCGTCTGCGAACCGCAATCCGAACTGTGGCAGTTCTACATGATGGATAAAGTGGCATTCTGGACACTGATCGGCAGCGGCGCTGTCCTGCTGATGGTGCTGTTGTTCAGTGCGCTGGCCTTTAAAAGCCGCCAGGGACAGGTTATCAGCCTGGCGCTGGCCCGCAAGTTCCTGATGCTGGCCTGTTCGCTGGAAGTCATGGTGCAGGGCGGCATGCTGGTATGGCTCTCATTCTGGGGCACCGCCTTCTTCACGCAAACCTACTATCCCAAACTGGTGATGGCAGTAGGACTGCTGGTGCTGGCCGGTATGTATTACATGATTAAAGGCATCTTCAAAAAACTCCCACCGGAAGAGAGTATTGAAGGCGAAGTCGTGACCCGCGAAGCGGCACCGGCACTCTGGTCACAGATTGATATGCTCGCCGCCAGAGTGGGCACCACGCCACCCGATCATATTGTTGCGGGTATCGACACCAACTTCTACGTGACCGAAGCTCCGCTGAACGTGAATGGGAATCCGCTCACCGGCCGTAAGCTCTATGTCAGTATTCCGCTCCTGCGTCAGCTCACCGTTGCGCAGGCTGATGGCGTGATGGTCCATGAGCTGACCCACCTGCATGAAGGCGACACCGCCTCCGGCGCATTACTGGGACCGAAACTGCATCGGTTTGATCTCTATATGCAGCTGATGGGTCAGAATGTGGCCACGCTGATCGTCTTCTATCCGCTCTATCTTTATCGCATGCTTTTTGAACTGGCGTGGCAGCGTAACAGCCGTGAACGTGAGTTTGTCGCGGATCGCAATGCATCAACGCTGGTCTCCCCTGCCGCGATTATCGAATCACTGATCAAAGTATCTGCGTATGCCAGCTACCGGAATGAAGTTGAACGAAACTTCTTTAATAATCAGACGCTGCACGAAAATGAACTGGGGATCAGTAAAGCTATTGCTGCCGGTCTGCCAGAACATGTCGCCTCTCCGGACTTTATCAGCGTCATCCGTGAGCAGAATGTGCCGCACCCGTTTGATTCACACCCGCCTCTGGCGGAAAGGATGCGTAACGTAGGGTATGAGATTAACGAAGCTGACTATGCAGCGATCGCCGCCGATTTCCCGGCCCAGAGCTGGGTCGATCTGATGCCGGTTGCCAACGAGATTGAACAGCAGTTGTGGCAGAAATATGAGCGCGACTTTTCTTCTGTGCATGAAGAGAGCCTGGCCTGGCGCTATCAGCCTGACGGTGAAATGGAAACCGCGCTGGTGCTGAAGCATTTCCCCAATGTTCCTTATACCCTGAAAGATGGCTCGCAGATCGTCATCACCTGGCAGGGCATCGTGTCGCCGAAAACCGGCGAAGTGCTGGAGTGGGATAACGTTAAAAACATCAACGTCATTCGTAGTTTCGGCCGGGATAAGCTCTACGTGCAACATGTGCAGCCAAACTCGCAGGGGAAAAAACGCAGTGAGATCCCTCTGCCGGGCCTGAAAAAGGAGATTGAAGCCTTTAAAAACACCCTCGGCTATTACTGGCATCGTCATCAGACAGTCAGGGCGTTGCTGAAAGAAGAAACGGCGGCAGCGACGCAAAGCGCATAACCCGTTTGTCATCGGCTCCCTCCTTGCAGCTGAAAAGGGAGCCAATGCGAACATCCATTTTCAATCTCTATTTCTGACCACATAAATAAAGGAACGATTGTGTTTAAAAGAGCAAGCAGGGCCATGATACCCGGGATGCTGTTGACTGCCCTTGTGCTGCCGCTGGCAGCATGTGACAACAGTGACAAAGCGGATGCAAAACCCGCCCCTCAGAGTCAACCCCAGGCTGTTGCGGAGGATAGCGCTGCGCAACTCACCACAAAATTAAACGCCTATGTGGGTTGCTTTAACACTACGGATGGATCGGTTCGCGATAGTGCCCTGCGCTATGTGAGCTGGATGGCGAATGCTGAAAAGGGGCCAACCGGCAAAGAGCGCAGCGTCAACGTACTGGGTGAGGTCACGCCTTATGAACTGGAGAGCTGCACTAAAGCCATCAATCAGGCATCAAAGGCTAAGCCGACGTTACCGGCGCTGGATGCTGCAGCAACACAGTATCTGGCGGATTTAACGACATTGCAGCCGCTGGTTTCGCAGGCTCATCTTTACTACAGTCAGGAAGATTACAAGGATGATGGCTTCGCGAAAGCCAAACAAATGCATCCGCCACTCATGAAGGCGTTTAACAGCTTTATGAAATCCAGCGACCAGTTCGGTGCCGAAGTTGAAAAAGAGAACAATGAGGTCGTTGCTGCGCAACTCGTTGAGATTGAAAAGTCTGAGGGCCGTCATAGTCGCTACTACCGCCTGGCATTAGTCACACAGGCCAAACCGCTGGCGACCCTGTTTACCTCTTCCGCTCCCGACGTGACAGAGATGACAAAAGCGATTGATGCTTACAGTACGCTGCTGAGTGAGGCAGAAAAGGCAACGGCCAGCGAAGCGGGCAAGCCATTAACCTGGTCCATCTTCCAGGATAATGCCGGAACCTTCCTGAAAGACTGCAAGGATCGCATGCGTCGGATTCGCGATAAAACACCTTACAGCACGGGTGAGCAGAGTCTGCTGAAAGGAAGCGGCAATTCAGGCTGGATGGTATCGGGTTCACCGATGCGTGTTTTAAAATCCTATAACGAACTGGTTGAGGCCGGTAACCGCCTGTAAGCTGAATACCTGCCCCGCATGCCTCCGGGCAGGCTTCGTCAGTCGGGCTGCTGCGTGCAACCCGACTGACGCTGTCACCTGCCGCGAAAAAAATAAAAATGTTCACGCGCCAGCATTTCGTTAAAACGTTATGCCAGGCTAGTGTGCTGGATGGATCTGAGATCCGTGGCAAAGCGCACCCCTGAGCAGGATGCGCGCTATATCAGATTTTCTGACTGTAAAATTTTTGACTGAGAGGAGCGAGAGTGCAAGCAAAGGTCGGCGATATCTACAGCGTGTATTCCCCGCAGTTGCAGCAGTACGTCGCCTGTCAGGTGACACACCTCCAGCAGCCTGCTAATGCCAGAGGTAAAGTCCTTGCAGCCATACTCCAGCTCGACTGGGCAGGTGATCATTTGCCTGACAGGGCGGAAGCCAGCCGTATGCAGCCTTTGCGCTGTAGCTACTATTTTGTCAAAGACAGCTTCGATCACGGTTATGTCTCCGCCAATGTCCCACCGGGACATGTATTAATTGCCAACCTGCCGCCGCTGGCAGATCAGGAAGTAAACGCCTACAAGTTCGGCTGGGACGTGGGAGACAGTCTTGTTCGTCAGCGAAACTGGGAGAAGATCGACCCGGCCAGCCGTGCGCGGTTCAAGGCTGCTTCAGGCGCGCACAACGTGGTTGTCGGCGGCCACACACTTCGCCAGGACACCACCCGTATCAATGACCACCTCCTGCAAACCCTGACCGATCTCTCTGAACTGGATCGCCTGCCCTGCCTGATGACCATCGAAACCAGTCATGGCACTCCGGAACTGATGGCTTATATACAGCAGCATGACTTCATTAATGAGTTGCACTGGCAATCCGCTGTCGTCAGCGAAATCGATGTCGGGGCGACCCGTCTGTCGCGTTTTATTCTGAACCCGGAAGGCGTCAGCTGCGTGCGGCTGAATCCTGATCTCTCCCTGCTGTCACTCACCGCAACGCCTTCTTCAGGCTTTCAGGTAGAGGCTGATCAGGAGGGACGCAATCTGTGCCTGCAATGTTCGCAGACTTTGCCTGTGCTGCAGGGTATTGACCGGCTCAGGGCATTGTCATTGACAGGCGTTAAAGAGATTGACCTGGCACCAGTCGTTGAGCGCTTTACCTGTTTGACTGAGCTGCGCATCTGGGGAAATCCCGGCGTAGCCAGCAATTTGCATCGTATTGCCGCACTGCCACAGTTGCAGATGCTGACTTTCTTCGACCTGTTTGGCTTCAGCGCGGCTGACTTTCCCTCACCAGAAGCGTTGCCCAATCTCTCATGCCTGTGGATGACCAGCGTTCCGCTTGACGTGGTCAGCTCTGTCAGAACCGCTTATAAAAAGGCGACAACTCAGGGGTTGGATCTCTCGCTGAGTAAAGCGCGCAAGCCGGAATGGCTGGCTGAGAATCTGCACAATCCTTTCCGGGACTGGGATGGCCGCGAACATATTTCGGCCACTTATGCCAAAAAAGCAGCGCTGGCTTACAAAAACCTGCGGGCTGCCACGAACAACATCGATCGCAGCATGGATGTGGCGAGCCTGCTAACCGCCGCCGTATCCGCCTACACTGAAGCCTTTAATCTCATCGACCGGCGTTCAAAGGCGATTGAGACGGTCGAGCGTGAGGAGATCTACAGTGTGCTGTGCGATGTTCTGAACCCGCTGGAGCAGAAACTGGGCGAGCAAGGCGCCACGCTTGTGGATCAGCCGCGGTTGTATCAGCTGTTCGACCAGTTACGCGAATTCTGAGCCATCCCGATGATTCAGGCGTGTTACGCCACGCCATAAACCGTTATTCGCCCCGATCACCTTATGCGGCAAAGCGTTAAGACGCGAGTTGAGAAAGGATCGCGGGCGGGAGAGTCTGCAGACCTCTCTTTCCCGGCCAGCCATTCTGCTGTTTATGATCGGGTAACGGCAGATAAAGTCAGCTGTGCAGTAGGATTATCCGGAGATATTACCCTGTCCTTTACGCAGTCCGTTCAGGAGTGCCTGCGTCGCGCCAGAAGCTTTTCCGGAAGGCGAACAAACCAGCCCGAATTCACGGTGCAGAGGCGGGATGACCGGCATCACTGACAGGCCGCGCCGTTCCGCTGGCAGGGCTGATTCCGGCACCAGCGCGACACCCATGCCTTCACGCACCAGCATGCAGGCGCTGATCCAGTCGCGGACCTTTACGCGCACGTCAGAGAGGTGGAATCCTGACTGTTCCATCAGGCTTTTGCCATTAACGACGCATCCGCCTGTTGCAAGCACAAAGGGCTGGTCTGCCAGTTCCTGCAGGGTTATACCGTTCGCGCCTGACTGACCGATGTGCGGAGCGCTGGCTGGCATGACGGCGACCCATGCGTCCTGTCCCAGTATCACATCAGCACGTCCGGGTGCCGGGTTCATTACCACCCCCAGCTCAACGGTGTCCGCTGCAAGCCACTCCTCAACTTCTTGATCCGTCCCTTCCAGCACCACCACCTCCATGCCCGGATGCAGACGCCTGAAGTTACGCAACAGCCCAGGCAGGAGTGTGGACGTCACAGAGGGAAAGCTGGCAAGCCGAATGCGTCCGCCTTTTAAACCCCGGCTCTCATCAGCCAGCACGCGGATCGCGCTGAGCTGCGACAGCATAATCCTGGCATGTTCAATGACCTGCTCTCCCAGCGCGGTAACACCGATGTGCCGGCGCTCACGCACGAATACCGCGAACCCGAGTGACGACTCTAACTGGGCGATAGCCTGGCTGGCACCGGACTGTGTCATGCCTGTCGTTTCAGCAGCACGCGAAATATTACTGGCATCGGCCACCGCTACCAGCAAGCGCCAGTGCAGAAGATTCATCATGGTTATCAGTAGCCCAGCTAATAGTTAATTATTGAAGTATTAATTTTACAGAATCCTCTGCGTTAAGCACAGTCTGTTCCGTAACGACAAAGAGAATCTCACATCGCTTTCAATGTTAACGGAGAAGACATGAAACTTTATTACGCCCCGGATACCTGTTCGCTGTCACCCCATATCGTGCTGCGTGAACTCGCACTGGAGTTTGAGTTGGTTAAAGTGGATAACAGGAGCAAGCTCACCTCTGACGGACGCGACTTTCGCCTTATCAACCCCAAGGGCTATGTTGCTGCACTGGAACTGGACGACGGGCAGATACTGACTGAAGGGCCGGCGATTGTGCAGTACCTCGCCGACCTGAGGCCGGAAAGCGGGCTGGCACCGCCAGCAGGCAGCTGGGCGCGTGTTCGACTGCAGGAGTGGCTGAACTTCATTACCAGTGAAATCCACGCGGGTTCCGCTCTGTTGTTTAACCAGGCACTGCCCGACGCTGTCCTGTCACTGTTTCGTGAAAAGCTCTTCCGGCGGTTCGACTTTCTGCATGATACGCTCGCCGAAAAAGCGTTTCTGATGGGGCCGTCATTCAGCGTTGCTGACGCCTACCTTTTCACCGTACTGGGCTGGTGTAAGTTCTTCAGCATTGAACTGGATCGCTGGCCTGCGCTGGTGGCGTACAGAGCAAATATCAGTGCGCGCCCTGCTGTTCAGGCGGCATTATGGGCAGAGGCGACGCAGTAAGCGCGGAAAGGTCGGCGGCCTGACGCCAGAGTATGAATAACCGGTCCGCTTTGATCTGCTGCTGGCGCCTTGCGTAACGGTAGTCTGGCGCCAGAAGCAGACGGAAATTTATCGTTTCACCGGGAACGGGTTAATATCTCCAGACTGACCTTTTAGCGGGGAGTCGGCTTTATGATTAACAACACCAGGGCGGAAACCTCTGTCATCAGGCATGCCGACAGGAATTTTGACGTCACGTTATTGAAGGTGAATGAGGCCAGCCAGTGTATCCTTTTTGCGGCAGGTGCTGGCGGAAGTCCATTGCGTCATCTTGAGCTTCTGCAGACCTTTAGCCGCATTGGTATTTCAGTGGTAGCGCCCCATTTCGAACGGTTAACCTCTTCCACGCCCTCAAAGGCTGACTTACTGGAACGCAGCCAAAGGCTGGTCCTCGCCCGCGATGCGTTTTGTCAACATTATGCCTCGATTACCGGCATCGGGCACTCACTCGGCACCGTGATTTTGTTAATGCACGCCGGGGCGACGGCCTGGACTCGCACCAGAGAGAAGGTGACATATGCAGGCAGACAGGATTTGAATCAACTGGTGCTGTTAGCGCCACCTGCGGATTTTTTCAGAGCACCCTCGGCACTCGCCTCCGTGAAAGTGCCTGTCAGGATCTGGACTGGCGAGCAGGACACCCTGACACCGCCATCGCAAGCGCTGTTCATCAAAGAAGAATTAGATAATCGAACTGAGACAGAACTTTGCGTGGTTAAAGATGCCGGGCATTTTACCTTCATGAACATCCTGCCTCCGCACATCACTGACACCCACCCATCACGCGACGCCTTTCTTATCAATCTGGGAGAAGAGATCGCCCGTTTTGTCACTGGCTGGATGGCTCAGCCAGATAATGAATCACAACTTAATTAAACCGATCCCTCTTTTTCAATCACCAGCACGCGGGCGACGCCCTGTGGACGCGCAATATGCTCTGTCCCTTCACTGGCATAAAAAATATCACCAGCGTTGAGTACCCGGCTTTTAACTTCGCCCTGCTCTTTATATTGCATTTCAACGCATCCATCCATGACAGCAAAAACCTCCTGACCATCGTTGATGTGCCACTTATAAGGCTGATCGGTCCAGTGAAGTTTCACGCTGACATTATCGAAGCTGGCAATATGCTGTGAGTCCCAGGCCTTCGAACCGGTAAATTCCTTACTGCAATAAAAATTCATTTTAGCTCTCTTAACAGGAGTGATTTAACGCCATCGACATCATCAATATCAGAGAGAGTTGATCGATTCTATACGTCAGGCATCTGTTGTCCTGATCTGTCCTCTGGTTGTCCGTTTAGGGGCAGAGCGGGGTTGTGACAATCAGTATGACCTGCCCTCTTTTACTGACTTAGCCAGACAGGCGCGACATGCTGATAAAGCGTAACGCGGCCGATGCGCTGGCGATCTCAATTGCATGAGTTTCGCTTTGGGTCGGTTTTCGCTGTCATGCGAATGGCCTCTGTATAAGTGTGAGAGCCACGATCATTTGAAATAAATCCTGATAGTTCATCCTCTAACGTGTTATCCGAAGCAACATATTTTCAACTGTAACGACGGTTTACACCTGTAAATAATGGGGTATTATCGGCGATATTATGTACAGGGAGAAGATAAATGGATGTAGCATTGATCGAAATGATGCGCTCAGGCAGAAGTAAAAA
The DNA here is from genome assembly GCF_025910075.1 of Pantoea sp. RG18. Classification (NCBI taxonomy): domain Bacteria; kingdom Pseudomonadati; phylum Pseudomonadota; class Gammaproteobacteria; order Enterobacterales; family Erwiniaceae; genus Pantoea; species Pantoea sp. RG18. The sequence continues at coordinate 8,749 of NZ_JAPCIL010000017.1, read as the reverse complement.
CTGGGCTGAAACAATGATTAATCTTTAGGCCAGAAAGCTGATTAATACAGCTAATCATGTGTCCTCAGTCCATCTTTCGAATGGCATGACTCAGGTGAAGTTTGTTCAGGAGATCAGAGATCTGGTTGAGCAGCAGTTTGCGTCTGCCTGACGTGCAAAATCAGAAGAAGAATGCATAGCCTGTATTAAAAATCTGAGGGAAGAAACGGAAAACCTTCAGGAGCAGGACAGAATGCTGCGCATGAAAACGGCGAAACTCTATGCCAAAGTGGAGTTCGTCAGGGAAAATAATAAAATTGTCGGGTATGTCATTTCGGCTGTAAATGTAGTTTTGTCGGGGGCTGAAATAGCTGCTGGCCTGACCCTTATAGGAACTATGACACCATTGGGCGTTCTGGCCGGTGCAGTTTTAGTTACTGATGGTGCGAACGGCATAAGCAAAGAAATTGCGCACTATGTAATGGATAACAAACAGTCTGAAGGATTGGTTGCTGATGCCGCTATGTCCACTGCTGCATTCATGGGGTTCAGCCCTGATAGCGGGCTGGGAATCTATAAATCAATCTCGCTTGTTGCAAATGCCTATAGCGTATTCGGTCTGTTCAGACGCCCTGGAACCTGGCGTCTGTTCAGATATTTGCCCGCGGATTATTTCAGGAAAGTCAGCACTATGAGCCGTCCAAAACTCACAATGAATATAGTCGGTTATGGTGTTAAAGCTAAGGTCATATTTGACCTTATGTCTGTCACTGATGCTGCTCTGAATGAGCCGTGATTCTGCGATAGCGCCATGACTTGTATGCAAGCTTTGCTGGGGCTAAATACCATATAAAAGGCAATACAATCGCAAGTGTGGCCGCCAGCGTGATGCTGGTATCTACGGATGCCAGCATCAGCGTAAGAGCAAGTATGATAAAGGCAATAATAGTAATCCACTTCGAGGCGTTAAAGCGGTTAGCAAGATCATGGATCATGGAATCCAGTGAGCCACCATAATTAGCCATATTGTTTTTCAGTTTTAGTAGATCTGCATGACTAAAGCCGGATTCCAGTAGTGCTTTTTCACTCACTTTCATAGATTTTCATCCTTAAAAATTACCTGAATAGCTTAAGCAAGTTTACCTGAAAACAGCACTAAAAAACCCTTGAAGCGCAGGCTTTCTGTCGCGTGATACTTGTAACCGTCCATTATCCACAGAGCGGGTGGTTAGCTGGGATCAGCATGATGTACCAGTGCGCTTTTCCTGATCTATCAGATAGTGCCCCTTGTGGATGTACTCCTGACCGCGAAACAGCTGCGGCTAATCGGGATTTCCAGATACTGTTGGCATTTACTGAGGGATTGCCAACTCATCAGCCAGCCCTGACCCGTCATCCTGACCATGAATAACCATGTAATACAATCATTTAAATCTGGTCGCTAACTGGTCATCAGTGACCACTGTACGGGTAGACTGCGTTCGCCATCTCCTGTGAACTGGACGAATCGACGCAACGCTATCCTTAAAGATGTGCGAGACGTTGAACATATGGTGATATGTTTGCGGTCAGCAAAAGGGATATGCCTGATAAGTTATGGGCAGTAATAACAACTCACTTCTCAAATCCTTATTATCCCTTAAAAATTAATCGAATAGCCTAAAATACCAGACAGAAATACTATTAATGACGAATCGCCTCTGCTCATACCAATGCCAAAGGTCTGTAATGAAATCGATAAATCTGGAAAACTTGTATCGCTCTGCCAACGAGAACACCCTCTCCATATGGTCAGAAAATGCAGGAGTTGGGGCTGTTAAAGAGGGGAATTACTACGATCCTGTAAGGCTGGCTCTTGCAGCGGGCATTCAGCCGCCGGTGCCCTTTGATGTCTCACGTCTTATTTGTGAATTACAGCAACTCACAAAGGATGATCCCCTTGCCGATATTCTGCCCACACAGGGTTTCCATTATACTTTCTTACCCCTTACCCTGCCGCTCTATAACGAAAACGAGCCATTGCCCGAAAAAATCGATGAATTAACGAATATCTGGAGCGAATTTGATGCAATAAAAATTGTTATCAGAGATTTGCGGTTAGTTGCATTGCCCAGTCAGTTATTGCTTGCGGGGATCCCTGATAGTTCGGCAATAGCCATGCGCCACTCATTCTGCAAAAAAGTTCTGGATTCGAACTGGAAAAATGAGTTGCTGATGCGTCATAACGGCAGCCCATTACCGGCCCCCTTCTGGCACAGCACGATTCTGCGCTACGGCGCTGATTTTTTACCTGCACCCGTGCGTGAGTTTATTTATGGACGTCAGACCATTAATTTTGGGGAGGTTGCTGGAGAATTAAAACTGGCGAGGGTTAACTACAACTGGACAAAATGTTATCCGTTGGCGGATTAATTAAGACGAGGTAATTGCATGATAAATAAAATATCTTATTTTCCACTGCCTGCCCTCGCGTAAACCTTTCAAAAGTGGGTAATACGCCCCTTTTTTCGCTCATAACAGTCATTAATCCGCACACATTCCGCTCTATACCTGACAACCCCCTCCGGCTGAAAAAACAGGGCCTGCGCGCAACACTTTCTGCCTTTTACAACCCTGATGTCGTTAGCTCTATGGTGTCTCATTCACATCATGTCACTTTTTACACGAGTAAAAACCTCAGGAAATTTAAAAAACCGCCGCGTGCTGCCGATAACCTCAGGTATCGAAACTCTGTACGCAGGAAACAACATCCATGTCACCATCCGACACCCATAGTAAGCATCAGGAAATTGGCGAAATTACGGCGCGTGCTGGCTTCATCCTGCGGCAGCTTCGCGACAGTCTGCAACAGCTGGGGCTTGATAAAACCATCGCCGATGTGGCGGGAAGCATCCCTAACGCCCGTGAAAGGCTGGGTTATGTCGTCACAATGACCCGCGAAGCAGCAGAGGGCGTAATCAACAGCGTGGAAATCACGCAGCCTCTGCAAACCGATCTGGGAGAAAAAGCGGAGAAACTCTCGCAACGCTGGGATGCCACATCGGGGACGCCATTAGAAAAAGAACAGACCCAGGCATTAGCGGCAGATACCGTTGCCTTGCTGAATGATGTCCCCCGTGTCACGGGTCTGACGCAACAGCAGTTGCACGCGATTATGATGTCACAGGGCTTCCAGGACCTCACAGGACAGATTGTGCAGGCTATGATGGCCGTGCTGAATCAGGCTGAGCAGCAGCTGATACAGGTCATCCGCGATAATACCGGCTCACATAGCACCGCCGAGCGCACTGCGCCTTCTAAACCCTCCTCCGCACCAGAGACTCCTGCCAGTCAGGATGATGTGGACGACCTGCTGGCCAGTCTGGGAATGTAAGCCGACGTAATAAAATCGCTCTGAGAACGGACGATTAATGATTAAAGCGTTTTCGCCAGGCCACCCAATCGGTCTTGCTGACAGCAAAGATGTTATTTTGGCTAAACGTCCGCTTTGTGCCAGAGGCAGACGTTTATGAAAATGGCAGTGGATTACGCGCTGCGATGTTTCTCCAGTTTGATATCGGTATCGTTAATCTCTTTTTTATTACCCCAGCCGAGCTGCATGTAAAATTTCGCCGCGCGACTATTTTTATCGGTTTCCAGCCACGCAATCTCATGATGTTTGAATAATTCCTGCTCGGCGAGAAAAACCAGCCTGCGACCTATCCCCTGGCCTTCATATTCCGGGAGAACAAAGGCCGCAAAAAGACAGCATTCATCCGGCAAAATCATTGAAAATCCGACTATTTTGTCGTTTTCAGCCGCAACCCAGGCGCAAAGACTCTTTTCAATCATATCGGCCACGACGCTTTCTGTGATTCCCAACTGACGCATTTCTTCACGACTCAAATAATTCTCGAGCACTGAGGTTCTGACTTCGAAAATACTATCAACATCAGAAGCCCGGGCTGTTCTTATATTAATATTCATTAGTCTTACTCCTTGTATGACAAAAATATTTCTTGATGATGATGCCTGACATTCCCTTAAACGAACCATAGAATCTTTAGCAAAAAAGCTGTTAAACGGCAGGCCGTCAAAGGCGGCACTACCTCAAAGCCTGCATAATGAATGAAGCCGTTATGATAAGAACGTTGTGCAATAAGAGCTCAGCCGACCTTAACTCCGCTCTGTTTCTTCATAGTGACGCCTCATTAACTAATTTGAGATAGCGGGAACCCGATATGTTTCTACCACTCACCACGCAGACAACTTTACGCCCGCTCAGTTCTTTTGCATAACGGATGGCTGCCGCAACTGCGGGTACGCCTGAAGGCTCTACAACATGGCTGTGCAGATTAAGCATTAACAGCATCGCTGCTTTAATTTCAGCTTCTGAAACCAGAAGAACACGATCGACGCGATCGCGTATAAGTGGCCAGGTCATCGCTTCAGGCTCTATATAGCCACTTATGCCTTCGGCGATTGACGACGATATTTCCACTGGGATCGCCTCACCAGCTTCTTTCCAGCACGCAAACGTCGGGCTTGCTTCACTCTGCACTGCCCACACTTCGGCTGCAGGGTTTATGCCCTTGATGGCTGTTGCGATACCGGAGGCCAGCCCGCCGCCGCCAATGTTCACGAGAATAACGTCAGCGTCTGGCCAGTCTTCCATGATTTCCAGACCGACGGTGCCGCCTCCGGCAATCATCTGCTGATTATTATAGGCCGAGACGAACGTAGCGCCGGACTGTTGCGCTGCAACAATGGCTTCCTGCCTTGCATCTTCAATGTTGTCAAAAAACGTAACCTGCGCACCATAACTTTTCATTGCAGAAACCTTAATCGGGTCTGCTGAAAACGGTAAGAATATGGATACGGGTATGCCTGCCGCATGTCCCGCACAGGCAAGCCCTAAACCATGATTCCCTGCCGTCGGGGCGATGACGCCGGCACGTCGCTGGTCTGCATTAAGACTGGCAAGAACGTTTGCAGCACCTCTCAGCTTAAAGCTACCCGTATGCTGAAGATTTTCCATCTTAAGCCTGACCTCCGTCCCGACAAGAGCAGACAGCGAGTGGGAAGGCTCCAGTGGAGTTTTGCATACTGTTGATTTAATTCGCCCGGAAGCGGCATAAATATCTTTCAGCGTGACACTGTCTGTTAGCCTTTGTCTGTGGTTTGTCATAGTATGCCCCTAAAGTTATATAAGAAAATGACTATATAGGCGATTGACTATATGCACAACTCAAAGACATTAATGGCCGATATTTTTCGTGCCCTTGGTAATGAGCATCGGCTCGTGATTGTTGAATGGCTGTCCGATCCAGAGTCACATTTTCCGGTGCAGCAGGACGGCGATCTGGTTAAGGATGGTGTGTGTGTCGGATTTATCACCGAAAAAATTGGACTGAGTCAGCCCACCGTGACAGGCCATCTGCAAATTCTTGCTAAGGCCGGAATTGTGACATCGAAACGTATCAAGAACTGGGTGTTCTATAAACTTGATAGACAACGGATGGATGAAGCTACGTCAATGTTGTCTGGATATGGGAAGCAGGCGACTGATTCACCTGAACAGCCATAATTGGTCAGTATGTGTATTTACAGGGCAGGAAATCCAGTGTGTGTGTATATCTCGCCCCTGGCGTGCCCGCCTTTCAGATAAATTTATTCGGTCATCGTTATCTGTTGTCATCTTCTGTAAAACTGCCGTTTAACTTCAGAAACTACCCCGGCTGATGACCAGCCTGTAGGTCTGGGTCCACTTTTCATTCAAAGCGGACCTTATGACCTAACTTTCTGTACGAGCCGTGCCTGAGGCGGCCATTAATTACATTCAGATGCGCTAAGAAACATTGAGCCGCTTATTTTCCTTCAGGATGATTCGGACATATTTGAGAACCGACTGCGCACGACACGCCAGGCATTCTGCCGCAACCCGTCAACCAGCCTGCCTCATCCAGGCAGGTGGAATGCTTTTATTAGGCGAGATTCACCAGGGTGCGCGCTCTCCATCCAAAAAGAATCCTGCGGTGATTGTCTGGGATGCTTCAGCAGCGAGCCAGACGATCCCCCTGGCCGCCTGGGATACAGTTCGATAACCGGTATGTCCGTTAAAATCGGTGGCCGTATATCCCGGGTCAACTGCGTTTACGCTGATGCCATACTCAGACAGTGAATTGGCAAATGCCACCGTAACGCCATTTAATGCCGTTTTTGAACTGGTATAGCCCAGTGCCGCTACCTGAGAGTAGGGATGCGCTTTGTCAGATACCCATTCCAGCGATCCCAGCCCGCTGCTGACCATGATAATCCGGGGTTCATCACCCAGTTTGAGCAGCGGCAGAAAAGCCTGCGTTACTCTGATGACGCCGAAAACGTTGGTGTTATACACCGTCATAATATCGCTGATGCTCTGCGACTCAGGCGCGATGGGCCAGGTTCCGGGAATACCCGCATTGTTGATCAGCATATCTAGTTTTCCATCTTCTGACTTTATCTGCCCGACGGCCGCATCAACACTTTTCTGGTCTGTCACGTCAATGATAGCCAGCCGCACTTTAATGCCTTCCGACGGCAACCGGCTGTCGCCGTCTTTGAACACTGGCTGCAGCCCTGCTTTACGACGGGTGAATTGCAGCCTGTGCTTCCGGAGTGGTGGCCCGAATTTGAAGGTCCCTTGCTCTACTTTCCCAGCCGCTTTATGTCAGCACCTCTGCGCGCTTTTGTGGATTTCCTGAAAAAGGTACAGTCAATGCCTGAACCGCTCGATTGACTGCAGTAGCAGGCCCGCCAGTCGATATTGAGCTCGGCTAACAAGCTCACCTCTTTTTTGACAGGTTGTGGCAGGTTAAAACGCACTGGAGGCATGGGTCCGCGTTTCAGACCGCTTTGTGCCATAAGCGGAAGTTTATAGCCCAAAATGCTGCAAGCAAAACGAATGTTTTAAAGTTACACAGCCAGTGAATCCAGAGTCACTAAATGGGTAAGGGATACACATTTTTGCTTTACAACAAAATCTGTTTCTTCCGCCTCTTGTGGAAGCATGTATAAAATATCCAGCGGCAATTCCACTCCTGCAAGCTTCAGCTCTGATTTGAGTTGGATTAATGCTTCTCCCTCAGGGCCAATAACCAAAATATCGTAATCAGTGCCAACCCCAGAAAGCGACGAACCAAACATAAAGCATTCAAAAAACTTTAATGTCTGGCACGTTTTTAAAAGATGGCGTGCCACATCACTTACCGACATCAACGGCGAAGAATTAACTCCTTGAATTCTGACCATTTCATGACTCCGCAACCAAGTTCACGCCCAGCTTCAAGGGCATTTTTAGTAGGATCTCCGTTTGGATTAATATTCCACATGACATCAACAGGACCAAACCTTTCCCAAAAAGATCTCACTGCATCAGCTGTAGGTTCGTACTCAAGGAGCATGCCCACCCTCAGCTTGCGACCATCGGCTAAATTAATATTGAATACGCGATCAAACTCCCGCGCTATGCTCCTTACAACTCTCATTTGAGTTATAAGTCGATAAGAGAAAAAATAATCTTTGTGAGCAGCAATATTAACAGTGTTGTCTGAAAGGGCAGAATATAAGGTGCCTGCATTGCCCCATCCTATTTTTTCGCCACTTAAGTACTTGATAGCTTCACCTGTCCACACACACTCTGTCCTGTAACCACAGATAAAATCCAAATCAGGGAATTTTTCATGATACTGCTTTGCTATTTAAATAGTGATCTCATGTGATGCGGAAATAATAGCTAATGTGTCAGGCCTGTCGTGGATAGAGATTTTGATAGCATCATCACTGACATGTTCTGCGGAACCGGTTCTTTTGAAGTGTTTATTTATATTTTCAAGTGCATAATTAACTTGCCAGCTCATGCAAATATTCCATCCATATCTTGAGGGTAACGTATAGCCCTTCCAGAAACACCACAAACATGGCGTTCAGAAAGTCCACGAACATGCTCTTTGTATTGCGCAAAGGTTTCCCGCTCGTCGGCTGTCAGATGGCATAAGTTCATGCTTATGATCGCCTGAATGCGGAAGTGATTAGGTAAAATGACACTTTTCATCCTTTGCAACCATATCTGTGCCGTTTCAGACTCAGGATTGATCTCAAACCTTGCCCCCTCAACAGGAGCGAACTCTTTCCATATAGCCTTACTTTCATCCATAGCTGCTATGACAGCCTCTCTCGCTTGCCCTCTATCTTCATAACGAATAATACCCTGCTTATGCGCTAAGGCTGCAAGATGGTTGCTCTTCCAGCCTAAAATCATGCCTCTTGAGAATGATTCAGGCGCTTTATCGATAATAGTGTGGCAAGTTGGACATAGCAGTATGAGGTTTTCAAATGAGTCTGCTTCAAACTCCTCAGCAGGCCTCTCTTCGTGGCGGGGCCCAGTTTCACCATGAGGAATGACATGTGCCATTTCAGCTATATGCTTATCACCGCCTATCTCTGCCGGGAAAAGTGGCTCAAGACAGCCAGGGTTCTGACAATGACCTGCTGATGCCGAAAACAGCCGCAATTTGGTTTCGTTTGGGATACTTTTCCGGATAGCCATAGTAGATTCCAAGGGCTTGATTATAAGGATGAAAACACACTGTACTACACCTGCTATAGCATACAGTTGACCCGCCTCATATTGCACTGAGTTTTCATCAAGCGCTTTTCCATGTAGATAATAATTTCGAACTTCCGCTTGTCGCTCATACGGGACACTCATAATCACATCTCCTGACCCAATGGAGATTGAACATGACAACAT
>NZ_JAPCIL010000016.1:0-72735 GCF_025910075.1 Pantoea sp. RG18 | reverse complement strand
AAAATTTTTTCTCTACTTGCCTGCTCTGACTCGCCATTTGAGCACTGATCCCATTACTGACATGACAAGCAAACAAGTGGCAGCCCCTTCATAAGAGCAGTAACAGACACACCAGCCCTCCACGTGTATATACAAAAGCATATACATTGACTTTTAACCTATTGGATGTATCATGCATATACTTTTGTATATACATGGAGCTCTAAATGAAAAAGCCCTACATAATTTCTTTTGCAAACAGTAAAGGTGGCGTGGCTAAGACAACGAGCTGTATTGCTGTGGGTTGCGCACTAGCTGCTGCAGGTTATAAGACCCTGCTAGTTGACTTGGATCATCAGGGTAACCTTAGTGATGACGTTGGTCGGGGTGAGGAAGATTATACAATCACCGATCTCTTTGAAGACCCTAAGTTTGATACAAATAAGCTGGTTTATAACGCTCTTGATGGAGAAAACGTTATCCAAAACTTGGATGTCATTCCAGCCGACATCACCCTTGCTGTTGAAGCTCGTAGTGCCGAACGCTTCCGTCACCGTTTGAATATTCTGGACGAAGGGCTAAGCAGACTTAAAACTACCTATGATTTTATACTTATCGATCTTCGACCAGCTATCGACCTAAGTATCGAAAATGCTCTTCTTATAACCGATAAAATTGTCGTGCCAGTAGACATGGACCGCAGGGCTGTGAAAGGTATAGATGATCTATTCCAGGTTGTACGAGAAGTAAGACGCAATGAAGATTTTGTATATACACTTGTAAAGACAAAAGTTAACGACTCCCACTCAAAAATGAAAAAAGCTATTGATGGTTACATCAGTGAGGCTGGTTACAAAGTAGCAAAAACTGAAATCCGTCAGAGTGAACTTTTTAAGCAGGCTACAGATGTTCATCGACCAGTGATGATGTTTGCTAAAAACGAACGTCCCTACCGTGACTATAAAGCGCTAACACAAGAACTTCTGCAGCAGATTGTGGAGGCTGAAAGTGGCAAGAAGTGATCGCATAGCAAAAGGTGTAACGCGTGTAACTGAGAGAAGAAATATCACTACAGGCAAACAGATGAACCTTCGCCTTACTGGCCTAGACGATGACGCTCTGTCGATGCTGGTTGAAAAAGTTCAGGAGAAATTGCCTCAGAAAAACATTACTCGTTCTCGAGTTCTCAGAGCAGCTTGTTATCTTGAAGACGATAAGTTCATTGAAAAGCTTGCTCAGCTCCTTGTTGAGAATACTTAATTTTAGTAGCGCAATGTATATACAAATGAATATACATTGCGCCTCATCGATTTAGCTTCCTCACGTTAACCAAAGTACAGGCAATCTCATCGAGCTCTCTTATGTATATACAAATGCGTATACTCAAATGCAGATTCATGAATATGCAAATGTATATACATAAAACCTAGTCAATTTAATTGACTGACGTTAACCAAAATACAGGCAATCTCATTGAGCTCTCTTATGTATATACAAATGGATATACTTGAATGTAGGCTTATGCATATTCAAATGTATATACATTATAGAATTAAATACGATACAAATCTTGATGTTAAAACTCCTAGTGCATTTAGCGTTTATTTGAATGATGTAACTAATATAAATTTGATCAGCTCCATCTTTATATAGCTAGGTGTATTATTTAGCGATGGGCAATTCCTTCAGGCTTGTTGTATATCTGGGCGACAGCATTTCTCTTTTCATCTGCCATGGGTTATCAACTCCTTGACCAGCAAACCAAACCTTCCCAAGCCCGGATTTATTGATTGTATCCAGAGCTGCCATCAAGGCATCCGCATTGGCTTTAGGCTGGTTCTCACTAAACATATCAAGCTGTGCGATTCCGGATTGGTAAAAATCACCTAACATGATGCCTGCTTTGGCATATCGATAACCATCACGCCATATGCTATCTAAGCCCCTGATAGCAAAACCCACGATGTCACGCGTATCACTAGTTGGATATTCACAGGTTAAGGATGAAGTATTAGCATACTGAGGTTCATCGCCATAGCGGCCAGTGGCTACAAAGACACTGATGTGCCTACATTTTGAACCCTGCTCTCGAATTTTTTCTGCAGCTCGGCTGGCATACGTTACAACCGCATGCTGCATGTCCTCCAGCCCAGTTATGCGCTGTCCAAATGACCTGGAGCATACGATCTGTTGTTTGGGTGGGGGAGCCTCTTCAAGAGCTATACAGGACTCTCCATTCAATTCTCGAACTGTACGCTCAAGAACGACGTTAAAATTTTTTCTTATCATAGTGGTGTTGCAATTAGCCAGATCCAGCACCTTGTTAATGCCCATGGCCTCCAGCCGTTTTCTGATACGCCCTCCGACACCCCAGACTTCATCTATGTCAACTATCGCCATCAGTTTGCGCTGACGTTCCGGGCATGAGAGATCAACCACGCCAAGGGTTTTACTCCATTTCTTAGCCGCATGATTAGCCAGCTTAGCCAAGGTTTTTGTAGGCCCAAAACCAACGCCAATTACTAATCCGGTTTCTTTCTTAACACGGCTACGCATTTGAAGACCAAATTCCTCTAAAGGCATGTAACTGGCAATACCGGTGCAGTCCAAAAAGCTTTCGTCGATCGAATAAATTTCCTGTCCAGGTGCCATATCCCCAAGAATCGACATCATACGATTACTCATATCGCCGTATAAGGCATAGTTACTGGAGAAAACAATCACGCCATTTTCGCGGAAAAAACGCTCATTTTTAAAAAGTGGGGCACCCATAGGGATTCCCAACTTTTTGGCTTCAGCTGAGCGTGCTATCACGCATCCGTCGTTGTTAGACACAACGCAAATTGGTTTCCCCTTCAAGTCAGGGCGGAAGATCCTTTCGCAAGAGGCATAAAAATTATTAGCGTCAGCAAGCGCAAACATAGGGATAGCTCATCAAAATACTGTTTATGTATACAGTATTTGTTCTGCGGGGGGTTTTTACAAGATTAAATTTGTAGGCGGGGATTAGTTAGGCTTCTTCGTTGAAATTAAAGCCTGAGCCAGCCATATCAGTCAGGACGTATGCGATTACACCCCAGACTGGTACATCTTGGTTGGACGGCATTGGTGTAATTGTTTTAGGACCATCCAGTTCCTGGAGGGCTGCTATCGGAGTGAGTAATAAGCGGCGAAGTACAAGATCATCACCAACGTTAGCAATGACGATTTGATCGTGTTTAAAGGGGATTGCTCGATCTACTGCCAGTAATGACCCTTTCAGTATACCAATATCAGGATAATCGCTTGCGCTTTTGAAGACGTATGAGGAATGTGAGGATAGGTTTACCAGGTTAGTAAAATCAAGACGTTGTTCTGTGAAGTTAGCTGCAGGGGATTGAAACGCCATTTGTGCTCCATCTTCTACGATTTAACTTTATCACCGTTGATTGAAAATTTAGCCGCGATCGTTCTTACTTTATCCGCTTCCGGTTTTGGCAACCAAACACTGACTAATTCAAGGTTTTCTCCATCATCAGTTGTCACCTGTTGGTAGAGTTCCCATATGCGCTTTACTGCATTTGCCACGTTTTGCTTTGTCCGACCTACGCGAACGGCTACATCTGTCTGCCTTTCGCCTTCAACTAAAACTGCATAACCGATCTCAGTTGTTATGTGCGCATAAGTTGCCATAGCTGGAACTAATCGATCCCATTCCTGCTGTGTCATTTGTTTTTTCTGCGCCATATGTCACCTAAAATCATCATTTTGTAGAAGGTTAAGTGTAGCGCTTGTCATAGTCAATAGAAGTATAAAGTCACTGTACTTGTGAAGATTCGTTCGTTTTGAATCAAAACCGCGAGGCAGTGCAAAACTTGTTTTTGCGCTGCAGAGGGGTTGACCGGGTGAACGTAGTGAAGCCGGTTTCTATGCCGAGGTTAACTTATCCACTTATCCACAGCACTATTTTTAATAGCTTTTTAATTAGTATTTTATATCTTTTTAAAGCTTTTTAGAGTGGTTTAAAGTAATGATTTTATTGAGGAAAATTGCCTTGTTTCTGGGAATTAGCCCTACATATTGTGGGAATCGGCCCTACTTAATATGGGAATCAGCCCTTCTTCGTATGGGAATCAGCCCTAGATGCTATGGGAATTAGCCCTACATCACACACAAATTAATAATTAGTTGACTTGTGTGTACTGAATGATATTGTGGGGGACATAAATTAACCCATAAAAGATTATTGCTATGGCTAATGTGTTGAAAAAAAAGATAAATGTTAAGCAATCCAATGAGCTGACTGAAGCTGCTTATCATTTGTCTTTGAAGGCAAAACGTGTGTTGTGGCTATGTCTTATGCAAACTTACTTCACTGATGAAGAGGAGTCTGCAAATCCAATATTTACCGTTGCTGTTGCAGATTACGAAGATATCTTCAATGTAAGCCGTAATCAGGCTAGTCGTGACGTTAAAGAAGGTGTGTTCGAGCTCTCACGTTCTGCCATCATTTTCTATCCCAAGACTGGCCGCCACGATGTGATCGCACGTCCTTGGTTAACAGAAGCAGGAGGACGTTCCAGTAAAGGGTTATGGGAAATAGAGTTTAACCATAAGGTTTTGCCTTATCTGTATGTACTGGGCAGTCAGTTCACTACCTACTCACTCAGGGACTGTGGAAGCCTCAAAAACCCGCGTACTGTGCGACTTTATGAGAGCCTCTGCCAGTTCAGAAGCTCTCAGATTTGGGTCACTTCGCATGATTGGCTCTCTGAAAGATTCATGCTGCCCGAGTCTCAGAAATCTAATCTCGCAGAACTCAAACGTACATTTTTAGAACCTGCTCTAAGACAGATCAATGATAAAACCCCTTTGCGGGTTTCTTATCAAGCAGATTCTAACGGGAAGTTGATTTTTAATATCTATCCAAAACAATAAGATATTTCACTTATTTTATCAGACCCTCAGCTGTACCTTCCTCACTACGGCCCTACATTCCTACTAGGGCTGTTTCCCATATTCTGCACCGAGGTGCCAGCTACCATCACGTAGCGTCCGGAAGTAGGGCGATTTCCCATGACTGGTGCCGGCGGCTCTGCGGCCGTTCCGGCACGCCGGGAAGTAGGGCTGTTTCCCATAACGGGCGCCGGCGGCTCAGCGGCCGTTCCGGCACGCCGGGAAGTAGGGCTGTTTCCCATAACGGGCGCCGGCGGCTCAGCAGCCATTCCGGCACGCCGGGAAGTAGGGCTGTTTCCCACATCCCGCACCGGCGCACCAGCTGCGGTGCGTGCATGTCCGGAAGTAGGGCTGTTTCCCACATTCCGCGCTGGCGCACCAGCTGCGGTGCGTGCGGGTCCGGAAGTAGGGCTGTTTCCCATATCCCGCGCCGGCGCACCAGCTGCGGTGCGTGCATGTCCGGAAGTAGGGCTGTTTCCCACATTCCGCGCTGGCGCACCAGCTGCGGTGCGTGCGCGTCCGGAAGTAGGGCTGTTTCCCATATCCCGCGCCGGCGTACCAGCTGCGGTGCGTGCGCGTCCGGAAGTAGGGCTGTTTCCCATATCCCGCGCTGGCGTACCAGCTGCGGTGCGTGCGGGTCCGGAAGTAGGGCTGTTTCCCATATCCCGCGCCGGCATACCAGCTGCGGTGCGTGCGCGTCCGGAAGTAGGGCTGTTTCCCATAGCCCGCGCCGGCGTACCAGCTGCGGTGCGTGCGCATCCGGAAGTAGGGCTGTTTCCCATATCCCGCGCTGGCGTACCAGCTGCGGTGCGTGCGCGTCCGGAAGTAGGGCTGTTTCCCATATCCCGCGCCGGCGTACCAGCTGCGGTGCGTGCGCGTCCGGAAGTAGGGCTGTTTCCCATATCAGCCTGCAATAGCTAAAGTAGGGGCTATTCCCATACTGGCCTTTATTGCGCTGAACTGGCAGTACCTGGCAGAAAATGTAGGGGCGATTCCCATACCGGCCTACACGGCGCTGCACTTGTTAAATCCGGCAGAAAAATTAGCGGGAATTTCTAGGCCGGCCTGCATACTGTTAATACAGTGAAACTAAACGCCTCAGTAGTGTAATACTGCACAATAATGATAATTACATTAAAAATGCAATTGTCGGAAAATTCATAGCCACTTTATGACTATTTTATTTCCTTCATTGTTATTGATTGTTAAAAATTAATACCCTCAAGTTAATAATAAAATTCATCTGTCGGTAGTTGCTACCAACGCCTGATTAAATCTTAACTTTCATCGCGAAATCTATTCAATGAATCTATGATTTCTTTGTTTTTCTTATAAAATCCGTACATGGGGTATGTGGCAACTGTTACTAATATAGGAACTAAAAGTACAATGGATGTGATAAACATTCCTATAGCTACTACAACATCCTTTTCGGGAACCGTAAAAGAACAAAAGAAAAAGATGTAGTAAGTAGCCAGAAATGTAATTAAAAATCCAGCGCCTTCATTCCTCTTTTTAATATACTTGCTCTTGTTAAGTTTGAATGTTACCTCTTTATTTTCATTTGCGGTGTTATTAGTTTCTTGATCAATGCAGTGTGCAAGTCTCTTAATTCTCGACTTTTGAATATCAGTAACATCATTACAGCTTAGTATTTTCAAATGCTGCCGCGCCAAAAGGGGGTCTCTTATTCCTGTTGCCTCAAGTAGAATCAGATTTCTTATTTCCTTGTCAATCGCTTTTATCTCATAGGGTTCCATTTCTATCGCTGCGCAAAGTGGCTTTATATCTTTAAAAACAGATATCCTCTCATTTGTAAGCTTTTTAAATCTTGCAGAAAAATTAAGAGCCATTGCAGCTGCTGGTAATATAAAGCTTATTCCTCTTAACCATTCAATATTCACGGTTCCTCCTGTGATTGATTTTTGTTGTATATATTAATTGCAAATCTAACGTTTGACATTTCTACAGATTGATTGATATATTTTCAACTGTTCTATGTCGTCGATGACGACCACCAATGGTCCGGTAGCTTGAGAGGATCGCCTTCGGGTAGCTACAAGAAACACTCCCGCAGCCTGAAAGGGAGAACGCAAAAGCGTGGTAAATCTGCTCACCTTTGGAAGCGGATATCGTCTTTAACAGCGCATCTATGTCGCAGACGATGAAGGTTTATATACACATCTCAGCCACGGCTTTTACATACGCCAGGCATCTCACGAACGGCATAGCTTATGCTGCTTCGCACACTTCCGTTATGAAGCTTTTCAGGTGTACGGCCTGAGCTGCATCCGACTTTTGCTATGACGCATAAGCCCATTTGGAACATTTGGGCGCTTGCGGAAGACGCATTAGGAGCATGAAGCTGCGCGGCGTCACTTTGGTTCGAGTGAAACGAGAACAAAGTGACGCGCGCAGCGCATAACGTCCAAACCCACGTACAGTGCGGTTTTCAACGGGCCGGTACAATCTGACGTGCACGTAGTACGTGTTTTCAGAACAACTCTGGCTATTTATTAACCACAACGCGGCACTGACGAACGAAACGTCAGGGGCGTTTAACTAGAAGGAGAATGATCGACTCGGTATCGATGGCGACATCAGGAAACTGATGTACGGAGGCAGACTGACTCACGTCAGCACGGCGCAAGCCGCAAACAGGTCAGAGACCTGGGGAAGCCTCGCAAGAACTCAACATTTCGCCGCCCCGATGCACAGATACCAGTTGAGCCGCAGGAAGCGCAAAGGCAACCACGCCGTCGGGGAAGAGATGTAAGCGCACAGAGTTACAGAACGGTCAGCACAGGCGTGCTGAATGTTCTGGATTCTGGCAGAGGTGAATATGTCCAATAAATTAAGTAAACAACTCGTGACGCTGGCACGCCAGGGCGGAGGAAGTTTTAAAACTGTTTCAGATCGTTCTAAGATTGCCAGCCGCTTTTCGGAGCGACTAGCAACCCTTAATATTCAGATTCGGGACGTAAGCCATGTTAAAACAAAGCATATCGAGAATTATATAAGAAGCCGACAGGAAGAGAATATATCTTCCCGAACGCTGCAGAATGAAATGGCTGCTATTCGGTCTGTGCTTTCACAGGGAGGCAGAAATATCCTTGCTAATCCCTCGCATGAAAAGTTAAGCAATGAGGCGCTGAATATTTCAGGGGCGAGCAGGGAAGGGAAGAAAATTGCAATTACTGATGAAAGACTGGCCGAAATCGTGGCTGCTGTCTCGCTCAAAGATGAAGGAGTGGCGATCGGTGTTCAGCTTGCAAGATATATAGGTCTTCGTGCAGAAGAAGTTGTCCAGTCAGCAAAATCCCTGAAAACCTGGAAGCAAACTTTAGCTGCCGGTGAAAATAAAATAAGCGTTGTTTTTGGATCAAAAGGTGGGCGGGCACGGGACGTCACAATATTTGAGCGTGAGAAAGTCATGCACTTATTGAATCAAGCCATTTCTTATGCAAATGAAAATAATGGAAGACTGATTAATAAACCTACCCTTCATCAGTCGCTCGACCGTTTTCATAATGTTCTAAGAGAAAATGGTATGACCGGCGTTAATGCCCCGCACAGCCTGCGATATGCTTATGCTCGTGACGCTGTTAATTTTCATGTTGAAAATGGAATGAGTCGTAAGGAGGCTGAGGCGCTTGTTTCAATGGATCTTGGGCATGGCGACGGGCGGGGTGCATATGTTGCCCGCGTATATAATCGAATGATCAATGATGAATAATATTTTCTTGAACAATAAGTACAATAAACGTTATTATTAAACTGTTTCGCACGTTGTCTTCGGACAACCACCAATGGTCTCGTAGCTTGAGATGACCGCCTTCGGGTAGCTACAAACGAACACTTCCAAAGCCTGCAAGGAAGTACACGTAAAGTGTGGTACATCTGCTCACCTCTGGAAGCAGATATCGTCAGTTTTCGCTCCTAATGCGTGACGATCGAGGTTTCTTAACTATCCGGCTTCGGCCTTTGTCCTTCGGGGAAACATTCCCGATCGGGCTAATGTTTCTCCATTTATCGTGAGAAACTATACCTATGATGAATCTATCAACAACTCTGTCCGATATGCTGAGATTAGCTGAATTCGAGAGCGAATTGCTCACTGCATTAGCTTATAAAAAACTCGGCATAGATGATCCTAATCATGAAGTGCATATCGATAGTGAAATCGCTATTTTCACCTTCGAGTACGGAATTGATATAGGACATTTTCTTGCCCCGGCCTGTGCAGATTTGGTGTGCTCAATACAAACTCTCGCACAGGAAATAAACGGGGTACATGTAGTTTCTTAACTATCCGGCTTCGGCCTTACGTCCTTCGGGAAAACATTCCCGAGCGGGCTCATGTTTCTCCCGTTTTCAGGAGAAATCATGTCACTTATCCGTTCGTTTCTTACTGAGCTCAGCAAACCGTTTGATTTGGCCCGTTCTGCCACAACTCGCGTTGTTTCAGACTGTCCCCGACTCAAAGCTGCTATCAGAAGAACGCCCTGGCTTGCCTCACCCTCCGGTCTGCATGAATACCGCTCCCACGTCTGGTTTGACGATCGTCGTTACCACGCCATTGTTATGGCCCGTAAGATGATCGACGGACAGCCGTCGGAAGCATTTGTGCACAGCCGTCACGGTGAGTTTCATACGTTCAGAGCGGCCCGTAAAACGGCGCAAATGGCAACGTCAGCACTGGCGACACTTACCGTCTTAACGGGTCAGGACTGATTACTTTCTTAACCATCCATCCGCTCAGCGGACCCCCTCGGGAAACATCTTTCCCGACAGGGCAGGTGTTTCCCGTTTTACAGGAGAAACACCATGATTACCCTTTTATTACCAACCTCCCTTTCCATAAAAGGCATCTTTTCAGCAGCCTTCGCTACAGCTTTATCCCTGAGGGATCGCGTTGCGGCCGGCAAAAGAAAAGAAGAGTGGATAACGAACCGGACTGGCTCACTCAGCTTTAAGGTTCAGGTTCATCAGTTACCTTCAGGAAAATGGACGGCCGGCATACTTACTCGTTCCGGCACGTTTTACGGTAATCACCGGTTTGGTTCTTTGAAAAAGCCGGATGAGGTATTCCGCTCTTACCGTCAGGCTCGCCGTTTTGCACTGAAGCTGGCGAATCAGATGGCAAACCTGCGTTATGCATATCAGTAAAGGGACGTGGAATATGACTATTTCAACAAACCTGGCAGATATGCTGCAGTTAGCTAAATACGAGTGCGACATGCTTACGGCATTAGCCTATCAGCGATTTGGTCTGGACGATCTTGACGAGCAGGTGCACCTATACGGTGAGCTGCCCTTCACGATAGCTGTTCAGATCAACGTCATATACAACCTTGAGTTCGGTATGGTTCAGGATCGTTTTCTCAGTTCTGGCTGTGCTGATTTGGTTGACTCCATCCGTGCCATGAGCATCAGGCTTGACCGCTCTTTGCATGAACGGATTTCCTTAAATGGACGTTCTGAAGGCTTGGGCGATCTGGCAATTGGCCGATTAGAATCTTTCTAATCTGACTTAACCCTGTGGGGATTTATTCCCCATCAGGGGGATAAATCCCCTTTTTTTGAGGATTTATCATGACACCAATCTCCGTACCGCCCCAACACGTTACCTATACCGTGAAGCAGAGCGGATGGATATCCCCTAGCCAGTGGCACAGTTTTACCCTGGCGGTCACTGAAGCATTCTGGCTGTTACCGGTACATCTCCGTCCGTGCTCGCCAACTGACGGTACACGTCTGGAACGTGCATCTTTGATGTTTACTCACCCTGATGCTTTTGAATTCGTTGGAAAAGACGAAGGGAATTACATATCTCAAAGCGTGATGTTTACCCGGGATACGAGCCCTGATTTGCGTATTGAAACGGAAGGTCAGCCCATCGACTTTTTCACGCGGATTGCGCTGCTAATGCTGTATCACCATTGCTCAGGCTGCTTTGAGATAACGTCATCAGCCGGCGGCGTCAGCTGGGCGCTTCCTGTTCGCTGGGCAATACGACACCAACTGATTGATGGCAGTGATGCTCCTCAGTCTTTCAGCATGGAAGGTTTCATTACCGGCGCAGCTGATGAACTGCTTATCAGAAGCGTTTCCGGAGGTGAACGTCCGTTTACGACGGCTGACTGGGGACTGGTTTCAGAACTTGAGTTCACACTCGAAGAACAGAAAACCCGCAAACGCTGATCCGGCAATCGATTTAACTTAACCCAACGGGGATTTACCTCCCTGTGGGCGGTAAATCCCCGTTTTTAATGGAGATTCACCATGACACATATACCAACCGAGCATCTGGTCCTTCCAGGCGTCTACCAGTTTGAGCAGGGAGCGTCCATAAATGATGAACAGTGGTTCAGATTTACCGACGCAGTTAAAGAAGCATTCTGGCTTCTTCCCGCTCAGCTCCGGCCTTATAAACAGCTGGGTTTTGACATGAACCGCGCGTCAGAACTTTTTGATGACGAGGGTTCAGTCACGTTTAACCACAAGGACGGTGAAGGCTACTGCCTCAATCCGTTTTACCTCAGGCAGACGCTTTCGGATAATTTTCGGCCGTACCGCAAAGTGGAGAGCCAGCGATGCAAACAGGATTTATTCGTGCGCATCGTGCTGGTTCTTCTGCATAACCTATGCCCGGACAGCTATCACATAACCAGTTCCTGTCCACAAAACTGGCTTTTCGCGCAGCGATGGCTGGCATGGAATATGGATATGTTCACCAAAGCACCTGAAAAAATACCGGCATCGTTTGTTATACCTGGCGCAATTGAACACCTGCTGCTGGTAAAAACCTCCGGTCCCGGTAAGCAGGTCACCACTGAAGAGTGGGAAGCTATATCAGGCATTGAGTTCTGGCTTGCTCAGCAGCACAACGACTGACCTATACCTATCCTTCCGGTGTTTGCTCTCCGTAAGGAGACAGATCCCGCTATTACAGCAGGTGATCCAATGTTTACTTTCAACAGCGACGCGCTCGCGCAGCTGTTTCATGAAACCTACCATCAGGCTATGTCAGTCAGGCTTGTTATCTGTTCGCAGGAAGGTTTGTTCCTGGAATTCAGGAACGGATTACCAGGTCAGCTTTTCTACCGCAAAGAGCGCATTTATGCCCTGGAATACAGCGGAGGGAGTGCCGACCCGGGCGTGCAGGTCGAACTGAATTTTGGTCAGATCTCTGAGACGTACGCTCTCACTGTAGATGACCCTACCTTTTTCAGTCCCATAACGCCTGCAGACAAGGTGGTTGTTCTGTCTGTCCGTTCAACCTATCAGCTGAAGCGTAAAACCATCAGCTGGCTCAGTCAGCATAAACTCGGGCTGTTCCGTGAACGGATGGACCTGATGAGGACTGCGGATTTTTGTGACTGCAGTTGCGACGAAGAGCGGGCCCGGTGGTTCGGTTCGGCAGCTTCAATGCTTGAAGAAGCAATGTTTACTGACAGTAAGCGGCATGACCACCACGATTTTTATCATTCCAGGCGGCAACTCCGGTCGCGACTAAACAGCATAACCGCCGACGGAAAGATCATTTCTCCGGTGCGTTAAAAACTTACCCTGACGGGCGTATTTCTCGCCCATCAGGGGAGGGATACGCCCTTTTTTTACTGAAGGAGTATCCCGTGAAGAAACCAGTCAAAGCGCGTCGCGCCAAGAAAACAGAAACCGTCGATCTTTATCAGAAGGTAACGGATCGCATCGTGCAGGCACTTGAGAAAGGCGTCGCGCCATGGAAAAAACCGTGGCGCACGACACAGAAGTACGCCGCAGCAGGCCCGCTGCCGGTCAATGCATCGACGGGGCGCGCCTACAGCGGTGTTAACGTTCTGCTTCTCTGGCTTGAGGCCGAAGAGAAGGGGTACAAAACGGATCGCTGGGTGACGTACAAACAGGCTCAGGACATGGGCGGCCAGGTTCGCAAGGGTGAAACCTGCGCGCAGGCCGTTATCTTCAAGCCTTTTGAAAAACAGGCTGAAGACCTCAGTGGAAACCTGCGTTTCGACGCCGAAGGTAATCCGCTGATGGAGTCGCGGGTGATGATAAAGCCCAACTTCCTGTTTAACGTCGATCAGTGTGACGGGTTACCCGAATCTGCTGTTGATATACCGCATGCCTCTCCTGATGAAGATGAGCAGGGCGGGCTTCACTGGCCGACCGAACAGCGAATAATGGAACTGATCGATGCCGCAGGCGTGGCTATCAGCATTCGTTTACAGGATCGCGCCTACTACAGCCCTGGCACAGACAGAATTGTGATGCCGGAGGCGAAGCAATTTTTTACCGAGGCCGATTACTGGTCCACGCTGCTGCATGAGATGGTGCATGCATCAGGCCATGAGAAACGACTCAACCGCGAAGGCATAACCAAATCATCCAGAAAGTTTGGCGATCCGGTTTATGCATTTGAGGAGCTGATAGCTGAAATGGGCAGCGCGTTTCTCTGCGCCCAGCTTGGCGTTTATGGTGAGGTCCAGCATGAAAGCTATATCGACTCCTGGCTGAAGGCGCTTAAAGAGGACAAAAAAGCCCTTTTTCGTGCCTGCCGGCACGCGAGAGAAGCGTCAGATTTTTTACTGCAGTCAACTGAAAAAGCGGCCCAGGCTGCTTAATTAAACAAACCGGTAGCGCTCACTTCGCGCGCTGCCATCCCGTGAGGGCATTATTCCTCACGGGATGATGCCCTCTTTTTTTACCTGAGAGGAAATCAACCATGTCTGACTGGTGCAGAAATCATTTTGAAATTACCGGTAAATCTCCGCTTCTGGCCGTTGCGGAGGAATGGATAAAAGGCGAAACAGAGCCTCTTTACCGTCATGCCGTTATGCAGAGCATAAAAATTTTCCTTGCTGGCTATAGCGGCCTGCTCCGCCCCGTTAAAACGGCATCTTTTTCACCCTTCCCGGAGCTTATAAAATTTGGGGTCGGGCAGAATACGCTGGCTAATCAGGCATATGAACAGTGGCTGGAATATCTGAAAAAAGACGTACCCCTGGACGGTCATCATATCCGGTCGATAAATCGTGTTTATCATCAGTCGGGTATTGGCGCCATAAAGTGGGAAAGCATTCCAGAGTTGTCGCGCAGACATATTGGCAGGCTTATGGAAGATCGGTATGCCGACTGGTTTGGTGTAGCGTCCCTTTCGCGAGACATTGACTTTGCGTTGTGCTGGGAAAAACTCGGGCAGTTTCCCGAACGATCTCAGCCCTGCGATCTGCTGCAGATTATTCCCAGCCGGCTTGCGGCTGAGATAAACGGGAGCGGTGGATTGTTGGCCGGTATGTCTACGGCAACCAGTCTTTACTGTCGGCTGTACGGAATGGAATGGCCCGCCGGCCATAACGTCCGCTTTCAGCGTGAAGGGATAAACAGCATAAAGCTGTCCTTCGACTCACCCTGGTTTCCGCCGTCTGGTGAATCAGTGGCCGCACTATCGGCAATGTTCGATTGCGAGGTTCGTCACTGGTACAGCGAGCCCGCCCATGAACTTGAAGGTTTCGATTGTTACGATCGGGGGCAACACGTCAGCAGTGGCGAAGTCACTATCGACGAGCTGGCCGCGGAAGTAGAAGAGGTAGTCGTTCCTGATAATGTGGATGAACCTGAAGCCGTGAACAGCGCGCAGTCATCGTTCGCCGCTTTATAACGCTGCCTGAACCATAACGCCTCCTCGGAGGCGTTTTTATTGTCTGGTATTTGGAAAAAAGCTGAAGAAGAAAATATTAAATTTCAACATTCAGTTTATGGTCGTTTATCCCCCTCAAAACCGGCAGCCTTGTGACACCCAATTGTCAGAGGTTGCCGAGCTATGTCTTTTAATCAGACTCCCGAGCAGGAAAGAATCATTACGTGGACGGGAAACAAGCTTGTTGTGGGTGCTTTTGCCGGAACCGGAAAAACATCAACGCTTGAAGCGTTCGCAAGAGCGAACCCAGAGCGGCGAATGCTGTATCTGGCATATAATCGTGCCATCCGGGATGAGGCTGAACGCCGTTTTCCTTTCAATGTTGAATGCAAAACGTCGCATCAGCTTGCCTGGTCCCAGTTCGGTCGTTTCTTTCAGCATCGACTTACTACGTCTCTTCGCATAACCGACGTTGCAAAGCTGTTGAACTCACGATACTGGCCTCTTGCAAAAGCATGCCTCACTTCGCTGAATAACTTCCTCTACAGTGCTGATTTAGCTCCGAGTCTTGCTCATTTGCCTGATGAAAACGATCGTAGCGGCCTTGATGCTGGCAAAATTTTGGGTGCCGTACAGGTTTTATGGCGAGAAATGAGCTGCTCTGACTCCCGCTTTCCCGTTACACACGATACCTATCTGAAACTATTCCAGCTTTCAACTCCAGATCTTAGTTTGAAATGGGATCTCATCCTTTTTGATGAGGCTCAGGATGCTAATCCTGTGACCAGTCATTTTGTGCTTAATCAGAGATGTAGCGTCATTCTGGTCGGTGACCAGTATCAACAGATTTACCGTTTCAGGGGGGCTGAAAATGCTCTTAATGCAAATGAGCTGGCAGACGCAGATCGACTCTGGCTAACAAACAGCTTTAGGTTCGGACCGGCTGTAGCAGAAGTGGCAAATGCATTATTGAGAGAGGCAGGAGAAAAACGGAAAGTCACTGGCTGCGGTGGTGAAGACAGTATTGCTGATACGCTTCCGGAGAATGCAGAACATCACTGTGTGATCAGCAGAACGATAGCCGGCGTTATTTGGGCAGCGCTTACGGCAAGCCTTGCAGGAAAAAGAGTCTTATGGATAGGCGGTATCGAAGGATATAGGGTCGAGGATCTGGAGGATTTATATTGGTTCTCAGTTGATATGCCTGAGCGAATGCAAAAGTCGCTGCTTACCAAAGATTACAGGGATTTTGAGGAGTACAAAGCGATAGCAAAAGCTACAAAAGATGCAGATATGGGGCAGGCTATAAAGCTGCTGGAAATGTACTTTCCACTTCCGCAGAAACTCGTAATTTTGAAGCGACAGATAGCACATAACGAAAGCGACGCGGATTTAACAGTAGTAACGGCTCATCGCAGTAAGGGCCTGGAATGGGATACGGTCGTTCTTAACGACGATTTTAATGACATCAATAATCCGCTGATAAGCGCAGAAGATAGAAGAGATGAGCTGAACTTGCTCTACGTTGCAGCGACACGGGCCAGAAAAATGCTGATTCTCAATGAAATAGTCAGGCAAGTCGTCAAACAAACGCCATAAATCCCTCTGTATAGCTCTTACGAACCAACACCAACTTCTCAGGATTTCAGTATGTTAAACAAGCTGAAAAATTTATTTTCAGGTAAGGATGCAGCTGAAGACAGTTCAGCAAAAAAATCTCCTTCAGGATACTTTACACCTTCCACAGGCGCTGAGCTGCTGGCTTTGCCACACAGAAAAAAGCTTTTAAAACAGCTCTGGGATAACACTTCGCTTCCTGAAAATGTGTATGAAAGACTTTATCTGGAACCCCTCAGAACGCTCGCGCAAACTACCCAGAATGTCCCAGCCACTTCAACTGGAGAATGGAGCTCAGAAGGCGGATATCTTGATTTGACGATCAAGTTTACAGCCTACAGCGTCAGATTAGCGAAGGGGTATATGTTTCCACCCGGAGCTGCTCCTGAGGAGCAGGCGGCGCAAAATTCTTTATGGAATGCTGTGATTTTTTGGGCGGCGTTATTCCATCATCTGCCATTACTGGCTCACTACGAAGGCGAGCTTTTGGATGGTAGTTCCTGGCCTCCCGGGGTTAAAGCACCAGACAGTATTTTCAGGTTCCGGAATATTGCTAAAGATGCCGGCAATGCCAGTGGACAGCCATTAGCAACATTTATCGCCGCCCGACTTTTGCCGCAAGACGGAGTTTTATGGCTTTCTTCCAAACCTGCTGCTTTTAAGGCTATGACTCTTCTGATGCATCAGGGAGTAAGTGGAATACCTTTAATTGAGGAGATCATTGCAAAGGCAAGGGAACTGGTGGGCTCACCTGAACTGCATGCTCCAGGTGTTTTAAACCACACACTGGCGACAGCAGAAAGTCATCCTTCTACTAAGGAGACATCGCCGATTCCAGGCTTAGAAGATACGCTAAGTCTGACAGCTTCAGGAGCGAGTCTGGAACCTGCAATTGATGAAAGCATTGCGAAGAGCCACGAACTCGGCTCGACATCTTCAGGGGAGGATCTATCTGCTAATCCAGAACTTGCAGATAATCTGGACGCTTTGCTCTCATCAGCTTTACCACATTCTGAAACTGACCTAAATCTGGTCCCAGATAAACTGCAACAAGGCATAGAAAATACAGAGCCAGAGCAAAAGGTGTCGGAGGACACTGCTCAGGTTCAGGAGGACGACACCGCTCTTTTACTTAGCATGTTTGCTGTTGATAAAGACAAGGATGACAAAGGATTAGACACAGACCACCATGCTGAAATGCCTATTCACGCATCCGCTTTTTCGGAAAATTCGCAGGAGTCAAAACTGGAGCCAGTACCTCTCGTAAAGGAGGCATACCTAGCCGTTGATCCTACAGTAAAAAGCAATAATTTAGACTTGGAAGATACTGTTACCCAGGGGGAAGAACTGGAAATTTGCGTTAAGGAAAAATTAAATGATGAAAATCTTATATCAGTCATTGAAGAACCAAAAAATAATATAACTGACATTAATGATTTAGGTCCCCAGTTTATTTCATGGCTATCAGAGGGGATTGAAAGGGGAGACCTGAGTATTAATGAGAATGAAAGCTTAGTGCATACAGTAAGTGGATTCTTATTCGTATCGTTACCTGACACCATATTCAAATTTATCAATTCTAACTCTCTTGAAGTAGATAAAAGGAAAGTACAATCAGCAATAGAGAAAATGAATATTTTACATTCTAAAAATGACAATCGTTTTTTTAGGGCTCGTATATATGAAGAGGTTGAATTTCAGGGGAAGTTTAAGAAAAATAGCGGTTATATGTTGAAGTCTTCAAAGGTATTAGGGAAGAGTGAATTTACCAGCGGGGATGGAAAATATATATTTATAGATGTTTAGTTAATAGGGAATCCGAAAGGATTCCCTTAATATCAATTAGCGAGAGCGTTTTTTACGACATCAGGGACAGACGGGCGCCCTTTAACAAGGCAGGTTGCTACAAATACAGCCTCTGCATACACTGAACCATTTACTAATATCTGCTGAACGAAATTGATACGGTTCTTTTTTTCATTTTCCGCAACGGAGCATGTGACCTGCATTTCATCAGCTTTTTGCAGGCTTTTCTTGAATTTCATCGTGTACTCAAGAATCATGTGAATTCTACCTTCAGTGAATTCCTGCTCCAGATCCAGACCAAGCTCATCTTTCATAAACGCATGGCGCGTCCATTCCATATAGAATGGATAGTAAAGTCCGTCAACAACACCTTGAAAATCAACATGTTTTTCGTCAACAGTAAAATCTTTAGTAAACATTATAAATCCTTAAAATAATTCAGAAGCGCAAAGCGCATTGGGAGCATCAAATTTTCGAACTCCTTTTGCGATGTGTCTTCTCCAGTGCAGACATTGAGGGCCATACTTACATTGTCCTCAATGCCGTAAATAAAGCTTATGCCATGATAAATATTATGCTCGCGACGCTGTTTGTCGATAATGTTATCTTTGTCAATCTTAAGGGCTTCATCCCATATAACTGTGCTAACATCACCCTTCCGAATCTTGGTTAATTCGATACCTATTTTTATCAGAAGACTGTCTTTGTATTTACCTTCATAATAAAACTTGTTATCCCAGTCTGCGTAACCATTGCTCTGATGAGCACAGATCAGATTATTCTCTACAAGTAAGGTAGATACGTATGTGGTTCGCTCAAATTTATCTAAAAAATTAATTACCTCGTTACTACAACGATGGAAGTTAATTTTTATTTCTTTTGAATCCACTTTATTCTCCGACACTCTATTACGTTCTCTTTTTTTACATTTATAATTTCTTTGCCTTGAATCTGAATTGTATCTTCATCCAAAACTAAGATAACCCCTATCTTTATGCCATCAACATGCCTGATGTAACACAACTTACCATTATTAGGGTCGATATTTATCTCATTAGATACAATGCAGAACTCTCCGAAATTTACATACGGCTCACCATAGACGCCGCCAATTTGTATCAGCTCAACATCAGCCAGCTGCCGGCTTGCAAGAATAAAAAGAGTGTCTTCGTCTAGCGTGGTGTATTCAGCAAACTGAGGAGGAAATCCTTCGCCAGTTAAGATCCATTCCGTTTCAACATGAAGCCCATGCTTGTTGAAAAATTCAACAATCACATTGAGTGCCTGGATTTTTTTGACAGGAAAAGCACTGCCGGCTTCCCAGCGTGTGTAAGAAGTGTAAGACAGGTCCAGTTTTTTTTCATGAACATAGGCAACTAACTCTTGAGGAGAAGTGCCGGTTGCAGCTCTACAGCATTTAAGCCGCTTCCCAATCGTATCTAACATGCACACACCATGAGGCTAATTAATTTTATGATTTTAAAGGAAATTTATAAGCATTAAAGGTAAATAAAAAACAATCGAACGCAAAATAATTGCGTTTTTTTCATTAGTAATGTTAATATGTAAACTCTAAAGTTATTTAGTGTTTAACATTATCATAATATTGCTCTTTCTTAACACAAACCTGTTTGAGCGAGGGTTAGCGCGGTTTACATGGCAGCGCATTAAAATTTCAGGGGCTCAGTTCGTTTTCATATGGAATTTTATTTATGGCTAATTCCACAACAAAACTTAACAAGGAGTCAGTAGCTATGCCCTCGCTCGAAAACGATAAAAAATTAGCCCCTCTGGTTTACATAGGTCCCGCAAGACGAGTCAAAACCGAGCAGGCTGCTATGTCAGTCGGCTCCGCGTTCGGAAGAGTTATGACGTCATCAAAGCTCGTACAAGGCCTGATCGACCGTTATTTAGATACTTACGTGAATGAAATAACGGCCCGCAAAACTAAATAATCTGATTGTTTACTTCTTTATATCTACTTGACGGTAGAGGGGAATTTCATGCCTGAAAAAGCTACTGATATACCTTTTTCGACTGAGGCGGAACAGTGCGTGCTTGGTGCGCTGATGCTGGAAAATGATCGATGGGATGACGTCAATCTACTGCTGAAGAAGGAAGATTTTTTCATTTCCGGGCATCGCGCCATTTATATGGCTATGTCTACATTGTCTGCCGCGTCCCAGCCTTTTGATCTGATCACGCTTAGCGAGAAGCTGGAACGCAGTAATGATCTTGAGCGCTGTGGCGGTTTCGCTTATCTGGCGGAACTCTCTAAAAATACCCCTTCAGCTGCCAACATTATGGGCTATGCCGCCGTCATGGTGGAGAAAAGTCGTTTACGGGAGCTGCTTGTGGTTGGCAATGCCATTCTTGCCGACGTGCATCACCATCGCCTTAGCGCGCCGGAGGTTGCTGAGCATGCTGAAAATGCCCTTTTCAAACTAAGTGAGCAGGGCGTTTTTCAGAATGCAAAAGAGCTCGAAGTAACGGAAGCGCTGGACTTACTGCTTAGCAAACTTGAATCAGCTACAGGATCAGACAATTTTATAACCGGCACTCCAACAGGTATGGCAGCGCTGGATTACATGTCCTGCGGACTTCAGCCAGGGGATCTGATTTTGCTGGCCGCCAGGCCATCAATGGGTAAAACCTCTATGGCGCTGAGCTGGTGCATTGGCGCATTGCTGGGACGACCGAAACAAAGTGTTTTCATTTTCAGTATTGAAATGCCTACCGAACAGCTGATGATGCGGCTGCTTTCCATGCGTAGCAAGGTAGAGCTTAGTCGTCTGCGCAGCGGTGATCTTGGTGACACTGAATGGAATCTCATTAGTAAAGGGGCTCACGAACTGGCCGAATGGCGCAATCGACTTATCATCGATGATAACAGCGCCCAAACCCCGGCAACGCTTCGTACCCGTGCGCGCCGTTATATCCGTAAGTACGGGCAGCCTTCACTCATCATGGTCGATTATCTGCAGCTGGTACGTTGTCCTGGCATGGAGAACCGCACGCAGGAAATCGCCGAGATTTCACGTTCTCTTAAGGCATTGGGCAAAGAACTCGGCTGCCCGGTGCTTGCGCTCTCCCAGCTTAATCGTCAGGTAGAACAACGCGCTGATAAACGCCCTAATAATGGCGATCTTCGTGATTCCGGCGCGCTTGAGCAGGATGCTGACCTGATTAGCTTTA
The DNA here is from genome assembly GCF_025910075.1 of Pantoea sp. RG18. NCBI lineage: Bacteria > Pseudomonadati > Pseudomonadota > Gammaproteobacteria > Enterobacterales > Erwiniaceae > Pantoea > Pantoea sp. RG18. Next base: position 51,563 of record NZ_JAPCIL010000016.1, on the reverse strand, counting down.
TCTACAGAGATGAGGTTTATAACGCCGACACTAACTGTGCAGGGCAGGCAGAGATCATCATCAGTAAACAGCGCCAGGGGCCAACCGGAACCCTGAAAGTGCAGTTTGATGGAAAATATACGCTGTTTTCTGAGTACCCTGAAGGCAGTTATGACCTCGGATACGATGACAGGAAGCAGTCCCGATGAAAAAAATCCTGCCTGAAGGTTCAATTGCTGGAGTAGAAAGCACGCTTACGCGGGTGTTTACGCTTGATCAGTTACGTCCTAATCCTGACGATCCGCGCAAAACGCGTAATCCTCGCTTCGATTATATAAAAGAGTCAATCAGGGCTCGCGGACTTGCCTCCGTGCCGATTGTTACTCGTGACCCACGCCTTCCCGATGGGATATGGACGTTCAGTGACGGGGGTAACACCCGGTATGCAATTCTTAAAGAGCTTTGGGAAGAAACGGGTGAAAGCCGGTTCAATGAGATTTTATGCGCCATTAAACCCTGGCCTGGCAGATTAAATTGCCTGGTTGGTCATCTGGCCGAAAATGAAGGGCGCGGGTCACTGACGTTTATCGATAAAGCGTTTGGCGTGCAGAATGTCCGAAAAATTCACGAGGAAACGGTTGGTCGAAAGGCAACCTTACGTGAGCTGTCAGCTATTCTGGCGAAGGAAGGTCTGCCCGTTCACTATTCCACAATAAGTCGGATGGAAGACACTCTAAAGCATCTTTTTCCCTGGATGCCGACCCTGCTGACATCCGGTTTTAAACGAGAAAGTATCAACCAGCTTCTGTCGCTCAGGCAAAGTGCCGAAAAAGTATGGGACAACTGCTGCCTTAATAAAGGCATTGAGCCTGTTAAAACCTTCGCAGAGGTGTACGGCGGGTGTTGCCAAAAATTCGACGATCCTGAAAGCTGGTCTCAGGACATGTTCCTTGACGAGCTTATTGGTGATCTGACTGATGCGCTGCCTGATGATGAAATGGACTATGACCGTTGGCTGCTGGAACTTCGAGACGCCAGAAAACCAATGTTGCACGCTGGGGATCTTGAGCAGGAGGTCTTGCATCAACCTCAAGCGTCAGTCGTGCCAATTGTTGGGGCCAATGATGAGGCAGTTGCTCATATGGCAGAAACAGAGATTGAACCAATCGCTGCTGATATACCGCGAAATAACGAACTCCACATTACAGAAGAGAAGACTCCCTCTAAAACCTCTGATTTGCTTGATGATATTCAAAGCGAGTCATCTCCGGTTGTACATGCAGAAGTCGCTTCATCAGCGTTTGAAACACATACTGCAACTGATGGACAATCACCTCAGTCTGCTGACTTCACTGCAAACAACCAATCAGATGTTTCTTTCTGGCAAATAAATGCCCTTCAGGACGATATCGAACATCTGCAAAGCATGGCCTATCGACTGTGCTGGGATATCAGCGAAGCGTTAGGCTGTGCTGAAGGTTTCGAGCCGGCGAGCGAAGACGAAAACGCCCCAGGTTATCGTATGGCATCTGCAGAAACTTCACATCCGGCTGCACTACTTCTGGCTTCGCTCACTGGCACCGGTGCTGACACCGTGAATATGGAGCTCGTTGTAAATCTGCTGATCGGTACATCTGAATCTCATCCTCCTTTACTCAATGACGATATGACCCTGACGTTATTTCGCCTGGTCAGGGTGCTTCGTCGCCTCCGCGAACTGCAGCGACAGGCCGCTGCTCCGACTTATGCCTTAACAACTGAAGGGTTGCACAATGAACACTAATTTATCCCGCGCTGCTAACGGTTTTCTGCTCGATCTCGTTATGGAGCTTAAAAATGGTTTCATTCGTCGCTGTGACAAAATGGGGTTGACTGGGGAGGAAATCGCCGCACTCAAGGATATGACGATCGAGGATATTCACTACATCTGTAACAGTGAGGTTTCTGTGCTGTCGTTCCAGATAAACCATGAAAACCTCAGCCGGCTGCTGAATCAGGCGCGGACAGAGCAGACACGGCTTAAAAGGCTCGATCGTGCCCTGGCCTTGGGTGGCTCAATTGCGCTGCTGTCCCACTTCTTTGGCCTACCAAGCAGCGAAGTTGCTACCCGCCGCCGCATTGCCGGCATAAAAGTTCGTGCCGGTCGTGGAACGGTCATATCTGACGATGAGAGCGCCCGGCTCTGGTCGATTTGGGATAATAGCGGCAAGACGGTCTCCTGCGACACGGAAGAAGGTCTTGAAATCATGTTGCTTGCGGCTGAGGAAATGAACATTCCGCTTACCGCCGTCTGGAATACGATCCGTAAATGGGAAAGTGAAAAGCTGACCGCTGCGAGTCGAAGAATGGCATAAGAGCCTGCCCGCGGCTTGAGACAGAGCGGGCATGAACATTCACTGTAATAAGTAAGCTAAGGGACTCATCGTGAAGCTAAATGAAATTATCCCGGGTCTGAAAGCGCCGGCTACGGCTCCATCTGCCATTTGCAACAAGGCCGCCAGAGCGGTACGCGGTTTTTATAAGGGGGAGCGTAACTTTAAGCGGCTCCATGAAAATCAGACTGGTTATTACAAAATAGATATTGGCCCCTTCTGGCGCTTACTCAGCAGAGATGAAGGCCAGACCTGGATAATGATGAATCATGAAAGATACAACACTGCGATTCGTAACTGAACGCGAGAGAGACTGCTTAGCGGTACGCTTCCAGGCGTAGCGCTAAGTGTTTTTTATAGCCACGATCCGCATAAGGGAGAGTAATGAAGCTTCCGGATGACAGCCTGATTAGCCACGCTGTCAAAAAAATGAATGACCGCCTGCAGGCGCGTGAGTCGGGAGAGCAAAACAACTTTGCGCGCGGCGGGCTGCTGTTTATGGGTAACGTGCATGATGCACTTCCCCGACGATTGTTGCTGGATACCCGGTTATCTCCTCTCGATAAAATGGCCTGGATAATTATTCGCCTGCACGCCCAGCATAACGATGGCGCGGTATTTCCTTCTTATGATGATCTGCAGCTTCAGCTGGCAACGCCGGGCAAAGGTAAAGCCTCCAGAGAAACCATCAGCCGGGTATTGCTTATGCTGCGCATTACCGGCTGGCTGAGCCTGTGTAAGCGTGTTCGAGATGATAAAGGACGAATAAGGGGAAATATTTATGCGCAGCATGACGAACCTCTGGCATTTGCAGATGCCGAGTTACTTGATCCTCGCTGGCTTCAGACGGTAGCGGAGGCGTGCTTTAGCAGCAATAAGACAATAAGCCAGACGGCAAAAACCATTATCAACGATGTTTGCCTTGATCCCGCCATGCGTCATCACCGAAGTCACCTGGCGGTTATAGAAGGGCGGCTGGGGGCAGCGCAAAACCCCTCTGACATGAAAAATCGTATGCAGCTAATGCATCCCGGTTCGGAATCCGAACCCGGTGACAAAGGCTATAAAATATTACCGGATTCGGATTCCGAACCCGGTGAAAAAGCCCCTGGAAACAACAGAGTTCGGGAACCGAACAGTTACGTACGTATTGTTAATAACAATACTAAAAATACATACGTACAGCAGGCATCTGCTCTGCCGGAGAAATTTGCCAGCCTGCTCAGTGAGCAAGACCGTAAAATGCTGAGCGCACAGCTTCAGGCGCTTCAGCCAGAACAGGCACAGCTGGTTTTGCAAAACCTCGCCAGGGCCATGAAAGAAGGCACTCTGCAAAATCCGGTGGGATGGATGCTGACCGTGCTCAAGAAAGCGCGAAAGGGCGAGCTTTACCAGCCGCAGAGGGAATCCATCGCTAAACCTGTACCCGCCCGGCCTGAGTACCGGCCAGTCCAGTCCGAACGGCCTTTGCGCCGGCAGGTCACTAATGACGCCCGCGTGCGGGACATCATTCAGCGTGTGCGATCTCACATTCATTCTGACCGCTCTGACAATGACTAAGTCAGCTTCCGGATGAGAGTGTGAGGCGCTCAGTGTTGCACGCTGCAGCAAAGTACAAAAAGTAAGCAGTGTTGCAGTCTGCAACAAAGTACGAAAAGTGAGCAGTGTTGCAGCCTGCAACAAAGTACGAAACGTAAGCAGCACTCCGCTGCGCGACACCTTTTTCTGCGGAAATTTTCTGTTTCCAAATACTGATTTTGAATTGTTCATTCGCTCCTCAGGAATGAGGATGCCCCTTCAGCATAATCGATGCCTTTGCCTAACAGGAGACAGCTATGGCCGAACAAACCCCCCCTCAGGCCGCACCACGCCGCTCGGGAGCCCTGCAGTCATCACTTTCCATCGACCTGCATTCACACTACGCCATTCGCCTGTGGGAAGGCCGGCGCCGGGATGAAATACCGAATCAGGGTAAAAAAAGACCAGAAATTATCGGTATGCCGCAGGCTATCTCGCGTGCAGGGTTGGCCGGGCGTGATTCTGCCGCCGGCAACCCTTATGCCGATCAGGTTCTCGTACGTCTTGAGGATGCGCTGAAAGCCGCTACCGACCGGGTACATGAAACCATTGAAAAGGTTGAACGCGTCCTTTCGGCTATCCCGGCAGGTATCAATCTGTCTGACGTCTCATCCGTTGAGCCCCTGAATCTGGATGTCTTCAGCCGATCGCCTCTTGGCTACCGCTGCGTGTGGCTTCTGGTGCACTTTGACCAGCTAGCCCTCAAGGTTTTCCAGGCATTCCATTACGGTCTGATTTCGCTGTCGGAACGTGATCAGTACCTTAACGTTGGTGGTCACGCCGTGCGTCAGGTCTATGGCGTCATTCAGGGATACAAAACCGTGCCGGTGACCTATGACGATATCCGCAATAACACCGCCCGGAGCATCGCCGCTGCTGAAAAGCTTGGCAAAATTGATCCGGCCATCCTTTCCGGTGAAAAGCGATCCTCTTTTTCCCCGCTTCTGACAACCCCTGCTGAGAATGTCTGACATGAAAAAAATACTAATTACCGGCGCCGTCTGCGCACTTCTTACCGGCTGTGCCGGCACCGACCTGGCCGCCATAAACAAGAACATCAGCGATACCGCTTTCAGCGTCAGTAAAACCCTACGTGGCGGTGGCGAAGATCCAGGCAATGGCATGCCTGTAATGACAAAAGCGTCAACTGGGGTAACCGAAAGTGTCAACCGCGAATTCAGCCTGCCGGTTGACATCGATACCGCAGCCGCCCGTCTCAAGCGACACTACGGCTATGTCACCCCTGATGAGATCGCCCATATTCGCAATAAAGACCGTAACAGCCGCTGGGCCGCTGCCGCGATAGAAGACAGCCATCCGGTCTGGGAAGCTGTACAGGGCAGTTCTTACCGAATGGGCAGTGATGTAGGTGACAACGATCATATGGAGATTGAGCTGGAAAAAAACGGGGCCGGCACGCGCGCTTATGTCACATACCGGTCGCCGTCGGCATCGCACCTGACCGGCAACGCATTTGAAAAGCTGATGACGGAAGTTAAGCAAGTCGCATCAGGCAAGGTCCGTTAATCCGGGAGGTCAGCTGTGCAGCTTTATCTTTGTGAAAAACCGTCACAGGCAAAGGATATCGCCAGAGTGCTGGGCGTCAGCCAGCGCGGGCAGGGATATATCTCAGGCGAGAACGTCACCGTCACCTGGGCGGTGGGGCATCTGCTGGAAACTGCCACGCCCGAGGCTTACGGTGAACAGTTCGGGCGGCCATGGCGGGCAAACGTGCTGCCGGTGATCCCCGAAACCTGGCAGATGGTGGTTAAGAAAGAAACGGCAGATCAGTTTGCCGTGATTAAAAAGCTGCTGAAAAAAGCCCGCGAGGTAGTGATCGCCACCGACGCAGATCGCGAAGGCGAAGTGATTGCCCGGGAACTGATGACGTACTGCGGCTACCGTGGCGCTATTCGCCGCCTGTGGCTGTCTGCGCTGGACGAGGGCAGCATTCGGCAGGCGCTACAGAACATGCTGCCCGGCGAGAAAACCGAAAAACTCTATCAGGCGGGCGTCGGCCGTTCGCAGGCCGACTGGCTTATCGGGATGAATCTGACGCGCCTGTACACCCTGAAGGCCGGCGAGGTCGGCCATGCGGAGATGTTTTCTGTGGGGCGGGTACAGACGCCGACACTCGCTATAGTGGTTAACCGCGACAATGAGATCGCGAACTTCACCCCCAAACCCTGGTGGCAGGTCAGGGCACAGCTGGAAAAAGACGGCGTGACTTTTCACGCCGAGTGGGTCGGCGCAGAACAATACTGCGACGAGGAAAAGCGCTGCATCAATCAGCCGATTGCCAATGCCGTTCTGCAGCTCTGCCAGAAAACCGGATCGGCTATCGTTCTGACCGCGGAGAAGAAGCGGGAAAAAACGCCCGCCCCGCTGTGCTTCGATCTCGGCACGCTTCAGCAGGTGTGCTCCCGAAAGTGGGGTATGGGGGCCAGCCAGGTACTGACCATCGCACAGGCGCTTTATGAAACCCACAAGGCGACAACCTATCCGCGTACCGACTGCGGCTACCTGCCGCTGTCCATGCGGGACGAGGTGGCGGACGTTCTCCGGGCTGTTCTGGCATCCGACCCTTCGGTCGGTCCGGCGCTGTCGGGCCTGGACAAAAGCTTTATGTCCCGGGTATGGAACGATAAAAAAATCACCGCTCACCATGCGATCATTCCCACGCGCCAGGCATTTGACCTGGCGCGCCTCAGCTCAGACGAGCTGAAGGTTTATCAGCTTATTCGTCAGCACTATCTGGCGCAGTTTATGCCGCTGCAGGAATCTGACGTCACCGGCGCGACGTTTAACCTGGGAAACCAGCTGTTCCGGACGCGCGGACGCGTTACCGTGGTGCCCGGCTGGAAAACGCTGTTCAGCGGCCTGCAGGACGACGACGAGGCGGAAGGCGAAGAGGACGCACCGGCCAGCCTGCCGCCGCTCGACAAAGGCGATGTATGCCGCGTGAAGGGCGGGACTGTAAAAGACAACGTGACGAAAGCGCCCGCGCCCATGACCGAGGGCACGCTGATTGCGGCCATGAAAAACGCGGCCAGCCTGGTCAGCGATCCCCAGCTCAAAAAGGTGCTGCGGGAAAACGCCGGGCTGGGTACGGAGGCCACGCGCAGCGGCGTGCTGGAAACGCTTTTCAAGCGTCGATACCTGGAGAAAAAAGGGAAACACATTCACTCCACTCAGATGGCCCGCGAGCTGATCGCCGCGCTACCGGAGACGCTGACCAGCCCCGGCATGACAGCTCTCTGGGAGCAGGCGCTGGACGATATCGCGCAGGGGAAATCGGGTCTGCACGGCTTTATGCAAAAACAGGCGCAGTGGACGCGTCACCTGATTGAAAAGGGGCGCGCGCAGCCGTTTCACGTCACAGTGCCGGTCGGTCCAGACTGTCCACTCTGCGGCAAGGCGATGCGTCAGCGAACGGGTAAAGAGGGCACGTTCTGGGGCTGCGTTCAGTACCCGGAATGCAAGGGGATCGTTGGTGAGGCCAACCGCAAAACAAAACGCCGGGCCGCCGGGAAGCGCAGGAGCAGCGGGCCAAAAGCCCCGGGCGTTTTACAGGTGGACGGTTGACATTGCGAACGCGCGGCCTAAAAATAAAAGGGCTTATCCGTCGTCTCTGACGACCACCAATGATTCATCAGCCTGAGAGAATCGCCTTCGGGTGGCTGAACAGAAAGCTCCTGTAGCCTGAAAGAGAGCGCACACTGTGTGGTACATCTGCGCACCTTTGGAAGCAGATATCGTCAACATATGGCACCTACTGCCTGACGATCAGGGTTTATTCAACTAACCAGACAGTCAGACTCACCTGAATCTGACTCCCCGACGGGAAGACTTCTCCCGTCCGGGCCGAAGTTTTCTCCGTCGATTTTTTTTGACCCCCGGAGATAACATCATGTCTGTAAACAACGCGCAGTCCGCCACCACCACTTCCGCCGCCAGCCGCAACGATTACTTTAACCTGACCATAAAAGGCCTGGGTTACCTGAGTAACGTCCGGCAGGTTAACGCGCAGTCCGGCACCTTCATCAGCTGCGTGATCAACGCGCTGTCCGGCCCGAGTGACAGTCCTTCCTACGTTCGTTTTGACGTAACGGTTGCTGGCAAAGAAGCCAGTAGCCTGATTAACCGCTGCCAGAAGGCGGTTGATGAGGACAAGAAGGTGCTGATCGGGTTTTCTCTGAGCAACCCGTCAACCGACATTTTTCAGCTGAAAAACGGTGAGCACGCCGGCGAAAGCCGCGTCAGCCTGAAGGCCCGACTGATCAAGGTAGACTGGATTAAAATCGGTCAGGACATGGTCTACAAACCGGAACGCAGCGATGCGCCGCCGGCACAGAGTGGCTCAGAGCAGGCACCGTCCTACGCTGACAATTCGTTCTGATTTTACCCTCCCAAATCTGCCCTTTCACGGGCAGTTTTACGGCGTTTGCAGGGTTTTGACTGCCGCTGTAATCTCCACCATAATTCCCTAAAGGTTACTGACGATGCCTGTCATACTTCGGCTGAACGGTTTTCGGTTCTTTTTCTACTCCAACGAAGGCAATCCGCGTGAACCCGCGCATATCCACGTTTCCAAATCTGGCGCTGAAGCTAAGTTCTGGCTTGAACCCGTGGTGGCGCTGGCAAGAAATGACGGATTTGACTCACGGACCCTTAAAGAGCTGTTTGTACTGGTGAAGCTACACAAAACGACACTACTGGAGGCCTGGAATGACTATTTCAGCTAGAGACGTCCGGTTCGATGACTCCACCATGTGGGTTGAACTCACGGACGATCGCACGCTTGGCGTACCGCTGTCCTGGTTTCCGCGGCTGCTTGACGCCACGCCCGAGCAGCGCAACGACTACGAACTATCTCCCCGTGGCATACACTGGGACGCCCTTGACGAAGACATCTCCGTTGAGGGGCTGATACAGGGGCGCGGTGACATCACGCACCCTCCTCATCAGGTCGCCTGACGCGCCCTGCCTGAACGCTGACCCCGGTCGGCGTTTTTTTTTGGATCCGGAAAAAGAGTTGTTCGTGGAAGCCCGCTGAAGAGTTCCGCACAGTGATGCCTGTTCTGTCACCTACAGGAATCTTCAGATGAAACTACACGCCCTCGCCGCCGTTCTGCCCTTGGTGCTGCTGACGGGATGCGCCACGCCGCCCCAGAAGCTGCAGGAGCGGGCGCCCGTCCAGCCGACACCGTCGGTCAGCGTCTCCCGCAACGTCCAGACTCCGGCCGACGATCCCTACGGGCGCGCGCCGGAGGTGGTGCGCTACGACCGTTACCTTCTGGTCAGCACCGACCCGCAGGCAGCCCAGCAGGATCCGCTTTCCCAGATTATCGACATCCGCATTCCCCCGTCCGTACAGCCCACGGTCGCCGACGCCATGCGCTATGCCCTGAAGCAGTCCGGTTACTCGCTCTGTCAGACCGGCCCGGCCAACGGCGTGCTATACCGGCAGCCGCTGCCGGCGGTGCAGTTTCAGCTCGGCCCGATGCGTCTGCGCACCGCGCTACAGGTAATGGCCGGCGCGGCCTGGCAGCTTGAGGTGGACGACGTGCAGCGCGTGGTGTGCCACAGCCTTCGCGCCGGTTATCAGCTTCCGGCCACCCAGCTGTCGCCGCGCACCGCCACACTGCCTGAGGCGTCCGGCAACACCATTTCCCCGCCGGTGATTCAGGGCCAGCCCGTACGCGGAGGGTTTCTGACAAAATGAGCAATCCCGCCCTTGATGAAGACGATTTCGCCGGTGAAGTGCAGCAGAAGCCACGCAAAGGCGCGGCGATTCTGCGCCGACTGCCGCTTTATGGCGGCCTCGCGGTGGCGCTGGCCGTGGCCGGCCTGACGTTTGTTTCCCTTAAAAGCGTGAGCGCGCTCGATCAGCGTCTCGCCCACGTCGAAAAACAGCAAAACGTGGTGTATTCGCAGGCGCTGACCCAGTCCGATCTTACGCCCCTGCAGGACAGCCTGAAGGCGTACGGTGGAGATCTGAAACGGCAGCAGCAGCAGATCGCCGCCCTGCAGGCCGCGCTGAAGCAGGACCGGAGCGGCCCGGCGCTTGTCGCCCTGCAGCAGGCCGTCGGCGATCTCAGCGCCGCCCGGCAGAGCATGCTGGCGCAGCTGTCCGGGCTCGACGCGCAGCTGAACGCGCTCCAGGACAAGACGAAAGAGACGCCTCACGCCAATACCCCGCCCGCCGTAAAAAAGCAGGCACCCGCTAAGCCACATCGTGCCGCCCATAAAGTGGCACGCCGGGCGCCGTTTGTGTTGACCGGCGTGGAAAAGCGGGGCACCACGTCCTTTGCCGCTGTAGCCCCGCAGGGCTTCAGCGACCTGTCGCAGATCCGCCTTATCGGCGAAGGCCAGTCCGTGCAGGGCTGGACGCTAATCGGCGCCGGATACGGACAGGCGCAGTTTCGGGTAAACGGGCACGCAACCACCGTTAACGTTCACTAACGGAGTCGAAATGAAGATAAAAGCACTGATTCTGTTGCTACTTACCTGCGGCGGCACCGCGTATGCGAGTATCCAGACCACTGACAGCCAGGGCCAGGCTACGGACGCGCAGCACACCGGGCAAAGCGCGGTTCAGAATCTGCAGCAGCAGGCGGGGCAGTGGGGGCTGAACCAGCAGGACTATCAGCGCTATCAGCAGCTGATGAACGGCCCCCGGGGCACGCAGTCGCCCGGCCTCGATCCACTCTCCACGCTCGGCATCGAGGCGCGCAGCGCCGAAGAGCGCCGTCAGTACGCCGAGAAGTGGGTGAAGCAGGAGTTTGCCCGCACGCAGAAAGAAATGGAATTTCAGCGCGAGGTAAACAGCGCCTGGCAGCGGCTGTACCCCAACACGCTGGCCGTTAACATGGGCAACGCCGCGGGCATTGCTCACGACACCGGCGGGCGACTGGCGCTGTTCGTGAAGTCTGCCGGATGCGCGCAGTGCGACGCGAGACTGTCCGCCGTGCTGGCCGACAAGCGTCCGGTCGATATCTATCTGGTTGATAGTCAGGGCAACGACGACGCGCTGCGCAGCTGGGCCAAAGCGCATCACATCCCTCTGGACAGAGTACGCAGCCGTGAGATCACGCTCAATCACGACGGTGGCCGCTGGATGCGGTTCGGCAACGGCATGATGCCCGTGGTGCTGCAGCAGGGGGAAAACGGATGGCAACTCGCGGCATACTGACCGGCGCTGCCCTGCTGCTGCTGGCGTCGGCAAACTGCTGGTCATCTGGTATGCAGACCGTGCCCGACGGCTATACAAAGGTGGCGCGCCAGCACGGCGTGCCACCGGAGGCGCTGTATTCGGTTGCCCTGCAGGAATCCTCCCGCACGCTGGCTCAGGGCGTACGTCCCTGGCCCTGGACGCTGAACGTGGCGGGAAAGGGGTATCGCTACAAAACCCGGCTTGAGGCCTGGCAGTCGCTGCAGGTGTTCATGAAGACCCATTCCCTGAAGCGCATTGACGTGGGCATTGCGCAGGTCAACCTGGGCTGGAACGGCGATTACTTCACGTCCACCTGGGAAGCGCTGGATCCGTACACCAACCTCAACGCCGCCGCCGTTATCCTGCGCGCATGCTGGGACCGCAAGCCCGGCAGCTGGCTGGACGCCGCCGGCTGCTATCACCATCCCGCCGGCGGACAGGCCGCCGCGCGCTACCGTTCCTTTATCAGAACAAAGCTTGCCACGCTGCAGTCGCCGCCTTCACAGCCGGCCCCGGCTCCGGTGCAGCTGGCGGACAACGCCCCTGTGCCAGCATCTACTTCCAACACCGGATTCGTCTGGATTGAACCCAGGAGCCCGAGACCATGAAAAACGTCCGCTTTCTTGCTATGCCCTTTATCCTGCTGTCGCTATCGTCCCAAGCGGAGCTGAACGTGCTGGCCGACCTTGGCGGACAGAGCACGCAGGCCATCTTTGACGCGGTTAACCGGCAGGACTCGCCGGCACCCGTCTCCGCGCCGCCCGTTCAGGGCGAAGCCGCAATGCTGCCTGTTACCACGCCGGAAATGTCGCCGGGCGCGGTCAGCCCGCGCGACCTGCAGCTGCCCGGCATCGGCGCGCTGTTCATCATCGGAGACGATCACGTATCCCGGTCCTGGCTGCAGCATAACGCGCAACGCCTGTCGGCCAGAGGCGCTGTGGGGCTTGTCGTGAACGTGGATAGCCAGGACGCCCTAGACGGGCTGCGCGGCCTGGCGCCCGGCATGACCCTTGCCCCGGCCTCCGGTTCGGATCTGGCGCGCCGCCTGCAGCTGACGCATTACCCAGTGCTTATCACCGATGGCGGGCTTACCCAAGAGCCCGCGCCATGATGGGCACGCCCCAAACCGTTGCCCTGCTGCTGTCGGTCAATCCTCTGCTGGCCGCCGGGCTTGTCGTCCTGCTTATCGTCGTCGCGTGGCTGTTTCGCCGGGAGACGGCCACCGCCCGTCGGCACCGTCGTTATCGCGCCACCGCAGCGCGCGTGCATCAGCGCCTGCGCGAACTGAACGGCGACGGCCAGCGGATGAGCTATCTGCGCAAAATAAATCCCTACGTTTTTGAGGAGCTGCTGCTGCTTGCCTTTGAGCGGCAGGGGCTCAAGGTCGAGCGCAATGCGTCCTACAGCGGTGACGGCGGCCTGGACGGCAAAGTGTTTATCAACGGCGAGTGCTGGCTGATACAGGCCAAACGCTATAGCCGGGCCATTTCTCCCGGGCATGTCCGAGATTTTGATGCGCTGCTCTCCCGCGCCGGCCAGCGCGGCTTTTTTATCCATACCGGCAGAACCGGGCAGATGAGCCAAGCCGTCTGCCGTACCTCTTCCCGGCTTAAGATCATCAGTGGGCAAAACCTGCTGAGGCTGCTGTCCGGCATTTCACTGAAGGAATGGTCCTATGAGTAACCGCTACGTTATAGAAGCGCTGCTGCGCCCGGCCGTTGAGCTGAACACGGCCGCCGTGGCGGGCACCGCCGCCGTGGTGTGCGTCACCGCGCCCTGGGCGGTCGCCCTTGCCCCCTCCGTCAGCTACGTTACGGCAGGCGGCTTTGCCGTGCTGTCCATCGTGCGGGCCCGTCAGGGCATGCAGGTGATCCGCTACCGGCGCAACCTGCGCCGGCTGCCGCGTTACGTGATGACCTCCCGGCAGATCCCACTGAGTAAGCGACGGCTCTTTATAGGCAGGGGATTTCGGTGGACGCAGACGCATACCCAGCGCCTGCGCGACACGCTGCGCCCCGAGGTCGCCCACTATCTGCAGCCGTCCAGGCTGTACCAGCTGGCACGCCGCGCCGAGGAGGCCACGGAAAAGCGGCTGCCCGCGCTGAGCAAATTGCTGAATGCCGACTCTGTTCTGAATCCGGTCCGCCCGCTGCCACCGGTCGGCGGTAACCCGGCCATACACGGCATCGAACCTAACGAAATCGACGTCACGCTGGATCTACGCGAGCGCGTGGGGCACACGGTGGTCTACGGCACGACACGCGTGGGTAAAACCCGGCTGGCCGAGCTGCTGATCACTCAGGACATCCGGCGCGGCGACACCACGATCGTGTTTGATCCGAAAGGGGACGCTGACCTGCTCAAGCGCGTGTGGGCAGAGGCGCACCGCGCCGGTCGTGGCGACGAGCTGACCATCTTCCACCTCGGGTGGCCCGACATATCGGCCCGCTATAACGCCGTGGGGCGCTTCGGGCGCGTTTCCGAGGTGGCGTCGCGTGTGGCCGGTCAGCTAAGCGGCGAAGGCAACAGCGCCGCATTCCGGGAGTTCGCCTGGCGGTTCGTGAACATCGTGGCGCGGGCGCTCGTTGCACTAGGAGAACGGCCGGACTACACGCTGATCACGCGCTACGTGAATAACATCGCCGACCTGTACCTGCGCTACGCGGTGAAAGTCATTACAGACAAGCTTCCCGACCTGAGCAAGCAGATCGAAAACAACCTCAAACTTTTTGGTGATGATGACGTGCCCCGCAACATGCAGGGACAGCCGGATGCCGTGCGCATCTGGGCGTATGAGGTGGCGTTGAGCTCCGAACTGGGACAGCAGCTGTACGACCCGATACTGGACGGCCTGCGCTCTGCCGTGCGCTACGATCGGACCTACTTTGACAAGATAGTGGCATCCCTGCTGCCACTGCTGGAGAAGCTGACCACGGGCAAAACCGCCGAGCTGCTGTCGCCCGACTACCTCAACATGGGCGACCCGCGTCCGATCTTTGACTGGGAGCAGGTGATCCGTAAAAAAGGCGTTGTGTACATCGGCCTGGACGCGCTGAGCGACAGCGAGATAGGCAGCGCCGTGGGTAACAGCATGTTTGCCGATCTGGTGAGTGTGGCCGGCCACATTTACAAGCACGGTATCAACGCGGGCCTGCCAGGGGCGGACGATCGCAAAAATCCGATTAACCTTCACTGTGATGAGTTCAACGAGCTTATGGGCGATGAGTTTATTCCCCTGATTAACAAGGGCGGCGGCGCAGGGATGCAGGTCACAGCCTACACACAGACGTCCTCTGATATTGAGGCGCGTATCGGCAGTGCGGCCAAAACCTCCCAGGTGCAGGGTAACTTTAACAACCTCATCATGCTGCGCGTGCGCGAGAACCGGACGGCAGAGCTGCTGACCACCCAGCTGCCGCAGGTGGAAATCTACAGCAAAACGCTGGTCTCCGGGCACCAGGATTCAGCAGACGTCACCGTTAATCACGACTTTACCTCCAGCACGCAGGACCGCGTCGGCACGATCAAGGTGCCGCTGCTGGAGCCGTCGGATATTGTATCGCTGCCGAAGGGCCAGGCGTTTGCCCTGCTTGAGGGTGGGCAGCTCTGGAAAATCCGCATGCCGCTGCCGGCCGGTGACGCCGCCGACGAGCACATGCCGGACGATATTACCCGCCTGGCCGAAGAGATGCGCCGGAACTACCACAGCAGCGAAGGGTGGTGGAACGGCGGCGCGGCCGGTCACGGTGCCCTGAAAGGAGAAGACAATGGCTGAACCCCGTCGTAACGTCACGCCACAGAACCCACAACAGCAGCCGATTCCGCCGCGCGAGCACGGGCTGATTTACAACCTGGTCTGGGGCTGGCCGTGGAAGCTGGTCGGCATGATCCTGGCTTCTCTGTTCCTGAGCCTGATTGTGGAATACATCGGTATCGCGTTCTTCTGGCCGGAAATGGGCGCCGCACATAGCCAGCAGGTGATGACCACGGAAATGGGCTACCTGTCGTCGGATTTCACCCGCAGCCTTCTGCTCTCGGAACCTTCAGTTACCGTCACGCACTGGATCACTTTTGCCTATCAGTGGGCCTTTGTTGACAGCGGTTTCGTTGGCTGGGTGCAGTCGATGTATGAATCGGAAATGAACAGCGGCAACGAAATTTCCCGCCAGCTGAAATCGGCCAGCGGCTGGCTCGCTGGCTACCTGCAGCAGTATCTGCTTGCCAGCGTCTGGGTGGCCGTGGTGACGCTCATTCGGGTTACGATACTGACGCTCTCCATCCCGCTGTTTGTGCTGGTCATTGCCGTGGCCGTGGTAGAGGGGCTGGGACGCCGCGACCTGCGTCGCTACGGGGCGGGGTATGAATCGTCGTTTTTATACCACCGCGCAAAAAGGCTGATTAAGCCGGCGGTATACATACCGGCAATGGCGTACCTGTCATGGCCGTCGGCGGTCTATCCCAACCTGTTGCTGCTACCCGCGGCCATCATGCTGGGGCTTGCCATTACGGTAACCACAGCGTCCTTTAAAAAGTACCTCTGATCTCCCCTGGCCCGCAAAAGCGGGCCTTTCACTTGTTCAGGTCACTTACCTTCTTTCATTAATTTTTATCCTTAGTGAAATCTGGTGCTTCCATGCCGCTAAAGCGGCATTCAGGGGCTGACTGCTCGCTGCGTACTAGCTTGGTTCATTTTATGCCTGCGTTGAATGTCTGCTTTGTGCCAGAAGCAAACATTGGTTGAATTAAAAGTAGCTCCTAAAGGGTAACGACTGTGCTCAGTTGCCGCCTGAATTTACTGTTTCTGCACATTTTCCAGTGAGCCAGACCTGAACACTGCAGCCCACAAACATGGCTGTCCCGCTGGGAGCCAGGTGAGAATCCTCAAACAATACGCTCTGGTGCCAATCCGCTCCTGACCATCGGAACCAAGTGTAAAAATAACGACATCAATGTTTTTCGTCACATCAGTTAACGTTTCAGGCAGAGAAAAATCACCATAAAAAATATCAGCGCCATGAGGAAGCTATTTCACTTTGCGCCGTTTCCTGACTAAAGCCACAGGTTGATGTCCCAATTCAATGGCTGTTTTATGACATGAAGACCCATACTTCCTGTCGCTCCAGTAACGAGTATTTTCATAATAAACCTCAATATATTAAAGGCTTATTTCGACATGCTCAGAATATCAATTATCATATTTTTCAGTAATGGGGTTAAAATGATTGTGTC
This sequence comes from Pantoea sp. RG18, assembly GCF_025910075.1. Taxonomy (NCBI): domain Bacteria; kingdom Pseudomonadati; phylum Pseudomonadota; class Gammaproteobacteria; order Enterobacterales; family Erwiniaceae; genus Pantoea; species Pantoea sp. RG18. The sequence continues at coordinate 35,189 of NZ_JAPCIL010000016.1, read as the reverse complement.
TATGACCACCTTTCATGAGTGCTCTGTGGAGGGAATACCTGATTAAGGAAATCGCCAATGCTCAAAGAAAACTTCAATGAACTCCAGATCTTTCTTGTTGTGGCAAGGGAGCGAAGTTTTACTAAAGCTGCCGGCAAACTCGGCGTGTCCCAGTCAGCACTTAGCCACGCGATAAAATCACTGGAAGAGCGCTTAAACATCCGTCTTTTGACCCGAACAACCAGAAGCGTTGCCCCTACAGAAGCTGGTGAGAGAATTATCGCCTGCCTTGAACCCCGTATTGCCGATCTTGAGCAGGAGTTGGAGTCGCTTATTCAGCTGAATGGCACGGCTTCAGGCAATATCCGTTTATCTGCAGGAGAGCATGCTGCACGCAGTCTGGTATGGCCAAAGTTAAAACCTTTCCTCCAGAAATATCCCGAAATCCATGTCGATCTGGTTGTTGATAATGGTTTTGTCGATATTGTCGATGGGCGTTTTGATGCCGGGGTTCGCCTTGGTGAAAGCGTTGCTAAAGACATGATTGCCGTAAGGATTGGTCCGGATATGAGAATGGCAGTTGTTGGTGCACCCTCCTATTTTGCAGCTAACCCTGTGCCTGAAACCCCGCATCAACTCCAGAATCATAGATGCATCAATATGCGCTTACCGACGACCGGTGGTCTTTATCACTGGGAGTTCGAGAAGGATGGAAAGCCGCTGCGTGTGAGGGTTGAAGGACAAGTCACGTTTAACCTGCTGGCAGAAAGGATCGACGCTGTTTTATCTGGCTTTGGTCTGGCCTGCGTGCCTGAGAATATGATTCAGGATCACGTAAAGTCAGGGAAACTTATTCAGATTCTGCAGGAATGGTGTCCCACCTTCCCCGGATATTACCTTTATTACCCAAGCCGAAGACAGCATCCGCCCGCTTTTGCGCTGATGATAGACGCGCTTCGTTACTCAGAGTAACGGGTCCGCAGTTTGATGCAGACCCGCTTGAGTCTTAACGACCTACACGAGCCAGATGCTCTGGCGAGTAACGCTCACCGACGATTTGTATCGTTTCAAGCGCCTGTGTGATCTGAAGCGAATCATCCTTTGAAAGGATAATCTCAGCTGCTCCCAGGTTCTCCTCCAGACGGTGCAGTTTGGTGGTGCCCGGGATAGGCACTATCCAGGGTTTTTGTGCCAGCAACCATGCCAGTGCGATTTGCGCCGATGTTGCCCCTTTTTCTGCAGCCAGTTCACCCAGTAAAGCGACCAGTTTTTCATTGGCTTCAAGCGCCTGCGCGGCGAAACGCGGCACGGTGCTGCGGTAATCATCCTGACCAAAAGTCGCACCAGGCTTAATTGCTCCCGTAAGGAAGCCTTTGCCCAGTGGGCTGAATGGTACAAAACCAATGCCCAGCTCCTCAAGCAATGGCAGGATCTCCTGTTCAGGCTCACGCCACCACATGGAATATTCACTTTGCAGGGCAGTAACAGGTTGTACCGCATGCGCTCGACGAATAGTTTGAGCGCCAGCTTCGGAAAGGCCGAAATGTTTGACCTTGCCTTCAGCAATCAGGTCTTTCACCGTTCCCGCGACATCTTCAATAGGCACATCCGGATCGACACGGTGTTGATACAGCAGATCAATAACATCTGTTTTGAGACGACGTAAAGACCCTTCAACAGCTTCGCGGATATGCTCAGGACGGCTGTTTAAGATTTGCTGCTTATTGTCATCGCCGAAGGTAAAGCCAAATTTGGTCGCAATAACGACGCGATCGCGGAAGGGCTTTAAGGCTTCGCCGACAACTTCTTCATTTACAAACGGGCCATACAATTCAGCCGTATCGAAGAAGGTAACGCCATGTTCGACCGCAGCACGAATGAGTTCGATAGCCTGACGGGTATCTGTTGCCGGACCATAGGCGTGGCTGAGCCCCATGCAACCGAGTCCCAGAGCTGACACTTCCAGCCCGGATTTACCCAGGTAACGTTTCTGCATTGAATTAATCTCTCTTTTGCGTGATTTAAACGTCAAGTTTGCGGCCAGTCAGCCATTCCACCATCGCAGGGTCACGATGCGAGAAGAAGGCACTGGTGGCGGTATCAAGGGCGGCAATCTGCAGCATATCTTCTGAACTGAGTTCAAAATCAAGGATATTGATATTTTCTTCCATACGTTCTTTTCGTACAGATTTTGCCAGTGAAACAATGCCACGCTGGAAGATCCAGCGCAGGACAACCTGACCCACGCTTTTGCCGTACTTTTCACCAATTGCAGTCAGAACAGGATGCTGAAACAGGCCATTTCTCCCTTCTGCAAAAGGGGCCCATGCTTCAGGCTGAACACCACGACTTTGCATCCATGGCACAGCATGCAGTTGCTGATTGAAGGGGTTAACTTCAATCTGGTTTACCGCAGGGGCAACCTTATTGAAGGCCATAAGGTCGGCAAGCCTGTCAGGATGAAAGTTGCTTACGCCAATGGCGCGAATTTTGCCGGCCTGTTGCATTTCTTCCATGGCACGCCATGCGCCATGGACATCGCCGTAAGGCTGGTGAATCAGATACAGGTCAACGTAGTCCAGCTGCAGCCGATTCAGTGAACGTTCAAACTGCGCTTTCGCACCTTCGTAGCTGGTATCCTGCAACCAGAGCTTGGTTGTCACAAAGAGTTCTTCACGTGCGATGCCGATCTGTTTCAGTGCGTTCCCTACCTGAGTTTCGTTCTGGTAGGAGGCCGCAGTATCTATCAGTCGATACCCCGTATCGATAGCATCAATGACAGCTCTCTCGCATTCAGCGGCATCTGACATCTGAAACACACCAAAACCCAGCAGGGGCATTTCCATACCGTTGTTCAGTTTTACAGTTTGCATGACGTTATCCTTCAGCTGTTGTATGAGAAAAGCATAACGCAAAGTGATTTATCCGATTAGATAGGGCAATGAGCTAGGGTTAATTAATTTAATTCATTAATCGTGACTGAACTCAGGCTTCGCTCGCTCACTGCCTACTGCAAATTTTTTTCTTTCAGAAACTGGCTGACTAAATCAGCGATTTGCACATTATTCAGGTCAGAGAACGGGAAGTGGGTATTACCTTTGATTCCCGCTTCAGGCAGATGCGTCACTGTCACATCTCCGCCATGTTTGTTCACCACATCGCGCCACTCGCGGGCCATAGCCAGACGTACTCGCCAGCTGTCCTGAGCCGGCATAGCTACAGGCTTATCCGGTATGTTATCGCCATAAATAATCAGGATGGGGATTTTAGTCAGCGCCATAAACTGTTCCATCGGAACAGGTTCACCTTTCAGCGTGTCAAATGCGCTTGGCATTGGTGCAGGTAATTCTTTCTCCGGGAAAACAAAACTGCTACCCGGTTCGAAGGCGACAATGGCTTTGACCTTGCTGTTTTTCATTGCAGTGTACCAGCCGGGACCACCGCCCTGAGAGTGAGTGAAGAGAATAGCCGGACCAGATTTATCCACTACGGCGGACATGGCATCAGATATTACATTGATATCAAATGGCCCGGTATTCGGGGTCATCTGGCGGAAATACTGATTCAGGGCTTCTTTATCGTGAGAGAACTGGACGCCTTTAAAATAGTCTGGCCAGACACCTACACGGAACTGATTGAACCACATCTGCTCATCCGGCTTCGGCGTTACAGTGCCTTCTGCCGTTGTGCGTCCCGCACTGCCCCGACGCGGTTGGTCAACCAGATACGTTGAGAATCCACGACGCAGGAATATGTTCTGGAATCCTTCACGACCGTCCGGCGTACTTTCCCAGGTACGCGAAAACTGGCCTGCGCCATGCAACATGACCAGGGGATATTTATGAGGATTCTCCGGGATCTGGTAGAACACTGATGCATGATCGCCATGATAAGTCTGACCGGCGGAATCCAGCGGCTTCGTTGCGTCAAACTTCCCGGGAGCGGTGATGACAGTACCACCGGCAGAAAAGCTTCCCTGGTCCTTAATGACCAGAGGCGCGGCATAAATGGACTGAGTCACCAGACCACCTGCCATCACGCAAATGACCAGCGTTTTTAAGATTGTTTTCAAGATTACGTCCTCTGTTACGTTTGGCGTTCAATCATATCTGAGTTGTCAGAGAGGATTATTTGGCCCCCTGTGATTACCCTTATCTGAGAGTTTTATGAGTACGCATAATCAGCTGCGTATCGTCTCTAACCAGCTCGTTACCGTTTCCGTGGTTCTTCGTTCCTGATCACATTCAATGACCAGAGGTTTTTCCCGATGCGCATCCGGGGCAAGGCTTGCAAGAATATCGTCGCTGTCACCTTTGCCGTAACCGCCATGGGTAATGAAAGGTATAAGCAACTTCTCCGCCAGGTTATGGCCGCTCAGAAAGGTCTGCACTGCGGGCGGCACGCTGGTTCCCCAGACGGGGAAACCTAAATAGACAGTTTCGTAGCGTCCCATATCGGGCACGCTATTCTTTAAAGCCGGTTTTATTCCCCGGGCTCGCTCATTTTTCGCCTGCTCAACGGTCTTAAAATAGTCTTCCGGATAAGGTGCAGCCGGTTCGATTTCAAACAGATCGGTTTTCAGGCTTCGGTGAATGACACCCGCAATGACCCGTGTATTGCCGCTACGGGAAAAATACGCCACCAGAATACGGCTGTTGCCCTGAACATTAGCAGTTCCGGGCGCCGCCGATGCCAGTGAAACGTTCGCCAGCGTGAGCCCGGCAAGTGCGGTGATTAACATTCTGCGGTTAGGATCATGCTCCATAACCCACTCCTAATTGTTTGCGAGCGCCTGTTGCAGCGCCTTTTCAGCACGCATGGCGGCATCATTTTCGTCATGTTCACGCAGAACCTGTACCAGCTGGCGCAGCTGCGCTGCCGTCAGGCCGACCCGCATGCTGGCTCGCGTATGCGATAACAGCTGGGCTTCAACGCCTGGTGTGGCCGCCAGTGCGCCGACCGTTGCCAGCTCGCGGCTTTGCCAGTCGAGGTTATCGCGGGCAAAAATGTCGCCGAACAGGTGGGTTTGCAGGAACTGATTAATGGCCGGGGCAAAATCAAAAAGTGGCCCCTGGACGGGTGCCCCTGAGATTCTGGTCTGATTAGCGGTGCCGATCTGACGAAGTTCATCACCGACAGGGATGGGAGAAGCAGGTTCTGCACCCTCAACATCTTTAATACCGCGTTGCTTTCGCGCTTCAACAACCTTCATCAGTGCACTGAGGGCATTAAGGCTGCGAGGAAAACCCGTATAAGCATAGAGCTGCACGAGAATTTCTTTGGCCTCGTTTATTGTGAGTCCTGCATCCAGTCCCTGATTCAGTGCACGGTCCAGCTTATCCATCTGACTGCTGGCCATTGATGCTGCAATCAAAGGGATAGCCTGCTGACGGGTCGTCAGCGCTTCTGAAACGGTTTTTTCCTGGTTCATTTCTGAGGTTCCTTTCGCCGCTGACGCAACGTTTGTCAGGAGACCAAAACCAGCGGTGAGAAGTACCGCTGCCATCAATGCTTTAATGGGCATGGTATTGTTCATCTGTCACCGTCTCCATCCAGTTAGCGCTTTTGCCATCGACGATCCCCGTAATCGCCAGATGCGTCATGGCGCTGTCAGGCGAAGCACCATGCCAGTGCCTGACGCCAGGAGGGCAGGAGACGACATCACCAGGGCGGATTACCTGCACAGGCTGACCTTCCTGCTGCGTGAGCCCGACGCCGGCAGTGACAATGAGTCGCTGACCTGCCGGATGCGTATGCCAGGCGGAGCGGGCACCCGGCTCGAAGGTGACGTAAGCGCCTGATACTCTCATGTTGTTATCAGGTCTGAAGAGAGGATCAACCCGGACGCGCCCGGTAAAATTCTCCGCAGGTCCATATACTGCGGCCTGACTTCCAGCTGGAGCAATCTGAGCTGAGGTATTTTGCTCCGCAGCCCAGGATGGGACAGTAAAAAGAGGCAGTAACAGCCCGATGTAGCGTAAATGTCTGATCATGCAAAGCGTCCTTATCAGTCATGAGGTGGAAAGCCTGCGATGATTCTAGCGAGAGTGGCATGTCGTCAGGCTGACGATCTCCTGACAATTGTGTCAGTTAAATGTATTCCGGATTCCACCTCAGGAAGAACATCACAGAACGCTTTTCCGGGTTGCATTGCAAAGTTCAGTCCAAACGTGTTGACGCCACTTTCACTGCGCGCAAAGACATCTCCCCGGTGCATAATGGCGACGGCTCGTACGATAGAAAGACCCAACCCATGATGGGTATCACTGTTGGCTCTGGAGATGTCGACCCGATAGAACCGTTCGAAAAGTCGACGTAAATGCTCTGCTGCAATGGGCTCTCCCGGATTTGATACCTCAACACAGGCGTAATTCTTTTTTTCGCTCAGCCTGACGGTCACCGTGCTTGCCGGAGGTGAATGCCTTGCACTGTTTTCCAGTAAATTAGCCAGGGAGCGGTGAAATAACCGCCGGTCAATATGCGCAATGACATCGCCCTCAACGTCCAGTGAAAGCTGTTTTTCAGCAAACGAGGGTTCGACATATTCCGCTGTTTTGAGGGTTTCTTCCCGCAGGGAGACCCGGGCAAGCTGAGAAGCATGTTCACCTGCGTGAGCATGTGACAGAAAAAGCATGTCGTTAACGATCGATGTCATACGTTCAAGCTCCTCGAGATTAGAACCGAGTAACTCTTCCAGTTCATCATGCGACCGCCGGCGTGACAGCCCCAGTTGCGTCTGGCCAATAAGATTTGTCAGCGGCGTTCGGAGTTCATGGGCCACATCCGCATTAAAACTTTCGAGTTGTCTCCACGCTATCTCCTGACGCTCCAGCACGCCGTTAAATGACGAGGCGAGTTGCTGCAACTCTTCGGGTAATCTCGTGGTATCAAGGCGTTGGCCGTGGTCTCCAGGGGCGAGTTGTTGCGCCTGTTTGCTAAGGGCGCCTACCGGACGCAGGCCGATTTTTGAGACCATATAACCCAGTAAAGCGACAACAAAGACACCCAGTGCGGTAATAATCAGCAGAGTGCGGGTGAACGCATTGAGTGTGCCCATATACGGTGTGGAGTCGATGGCAACGACATAGCGCAACTCAGGTCTTTCACCATTTTGGGGGATAGTTTTCACTAACAGGAAAAGTGAACAAGCTCCGTCGGATGCGCCGGGCATTTTATTGAAGCCTTCCTGTAAAGAAGACCACCCGACTCCCACTGGCGGTGTACCACCGATACTGAACCGTGGATCATCACTGACAATCCAGTAGCGAACGCGCTCACCTTCGGAATTGGTCAGAACGGTGAACTTACTGGCAAGCACTGACCAGCCGTCAGCTGAGGTTCGGGCGGTGATCCACGGGCTCATTAATGATTCCCGAAACAGCAGCTCGTTGTGCATTTGCTTTTGCAGGGATTCATGTAATGAGCTTCTTAGCAGGATGCCGATAACAGAAACAATCAGAAGTGCCGATAATGCAAACATCAATGCCAGATGGACTGAGATGGCGCGCTTTATCATGCTTATCCCCTTCATTTATACTGGCCTTACTTCCAGAACGTACCCCATCCCGCGCACGGTATGGAGTAACTTAATGTCGAACGGGGCATCAATTTTTGCCCTCAGACGTTTAATGGCAACCTCAACTACGTTGGCATCACTGTCAAAATTCATGTCCCATATCTGTTCAGCGATCATCATCTTTGACAGAATCTCGCCCTGATGACGGGCCAGAAAGCTCAGCAGAGCAAATTCCTTCGCGGTCAGTTCAAGTCGCGTTCCGGCACGAAACACCCTGCGAGCCAGCAGGTCGAGTTGCAGATCGTGAATCTGTAATTGCGTGATGTCGGCACCATCTGTTGACCGGCGACGTACCAGAGCCTGAATACGAGCTACCAGTTCGATAAGCGAGAACGGTTTGGGGAGATAGTCATCTGCGCCAAGCCTGAGTCCTTTGACGCGCTCATCGACCGAGCCCCGTGCAGATAACATCAGTACGGGGGTCTGTTTACTGGCGCGTATGCCTTCAAGTACCCGGTAGCCATCCATCCCCGGCAGCATCACATCAAGAATTATCGCGTCGTAGTCGAACTCCAGCGCGTAATGAAGACCTTCTGCACCCTCTGCAGAAACATCCACCGTAAAACCCGATTCACCCAGCGCACGACTGAGATAGGTTGACGTTTTTTCTTCATCTTCGACTAACAACAGGCGCATGACGGGGACTTCCTCTTAACTTTTCAGCGGAGCTTCAACATCTGAATAAACCTGAACGGCATCCGGCAGCCGTTGCCCCCGGACGGTGATAGCGTCCAGTGAACCGGTCAGCTCGGTCATCTCAGCATGTGTCAGCGAGACGGCAGCAGAAGCCGTGTTCTGCAGCATATGGTCTTTATTTGTGGTTCCCGGGATCGGGACTATCCAGGGTTTACGTGCCATCAGCCATGCCAGCGCAATCTGACCCGGTGCGGCGTCTTTTCTTATCGCCCAGGTTTTCAGTAACTCAACCAGCTGTAAGTTATGCGGGAGGTTGTCGGGGGAGAAGCGGGTTTCTATGGCGCGTATATCACCTGCAGCAAATCGGGTTTTTTCATCAATCCAGCCTGTTAAAAACTGTACGCCTAGTGGGCTCCAAGGCACAAATCCAATCCCCAGCTCCTCACAGAGCGGAAGCACATGTTTTTCTGGTCCTCGCCAGAGCATGGAATATTCACTTTGTACGGCAGTGACAGGTAATGCCGCATGCGCCCGCTTCAGCGTATTGATGCCCATTTCGGACAGACCCCAGTGCAGGACTTTCCCCTGCTCCATTAAATCCTTTATGACACCGGCGACGTCTTCGATCGGAACCTGAGGATCGACCCGGTGCTGATAGAGTAAATCGATGCGATCGGTACGCAGGCGCTTAAGCATGTTTTCTACTACCAGCCTGATATGCTCCGGTCGGCTATTGAGGCCAGGCAGGCGTTTACCTGTCTGCTGATCAATATTCCAGCCAAACTTGGTGGCGATAACGATTTTATCCCGGAAAGGGCCAACGCCTTCCCCGAGGATTTTCTCTACTTCAAAGGGTCCGTACGCTTCTGCTGCGTCAAAGAACGTTACACCCTCATCAAATGCCCGGCGGATAACCTTCACCATCTCAGGACGCCACGGGACAGAGGTATCATATTTACGGCTCATGTTCTGCACGCCCAGGCCAAGGGCAGAAACGTCGAGATTACCGAGTTTGCGTCTGCTCATTGCCGCAACGCGCTGGCTACTGTGTCCCGTTGAATCGACCTGAAAGGATTTCCCCGCCGCCGTTGCCTGAGGAACAATTGATGCGGCGGCAATACCGGCCCCGGCGAATAACAGCTTACGTCGTGTGGGCATTGCAGGGTTGTTTTGACTTTTCATGGACCATTCCTTTTCGAAGCAAATTGAATATGAATCCCATTTAACCAGAGAACATTCTGCTCCCTGATTGCCAACATAATGCTGACGGCTGGCTGACAGCCCTGTCAGAAAAGGTTGCCTGCCAGATAACGCTTCCTGACAAAAATGTTATGTCTCTGTCACGATGCTGACAGCCCCCCGCTCCTAATCTGGGACTGCATATTTGATACCGCAGCCTGCAGAGCCGGGCTGACACGCATCGGGAGAGATCATGAAATTCACGCTTATAAGCGCAATACTGCTCACGGCAATAGCCGGAGCGACTTCAGTCAATGCGGCTGACTACAAAAAAAACCCCTTTACGCTCGCTTATGACGGTGCCATCACTGAGAACGTCAAAGGCAAGGTCAACATCCATCCGGTAAAATACGATCTGCATGGCATCCAGATTGCCGCGAATGTTTACACCCCGGCCAATTACGACCCTGCAAAAAAATACCCTGCAGTGGTGGTCGCACACCCCAATGGTGGTGTGAAAGAACAGGTCGCCGGGTTGTATGCGCAACGCCTCGCTGAGCATGGTTACATTACTATTACTGCCGATGCAGCCTGGCAGGGCGGCAGCGGTGGCAGACCTCGTAGTGTGGATAAGCCTGCAAACCGCATTGAGGATGTTCACGGTATGGCTGACTACATCAGCCAGTATCCGGGGGTGGATACGTCCCGCCTCGGCCTGCTTGGCATCTGTGGCGGCGGTGGGTATTCACTTGTTGCAGCCGAAACGGACAAACGGTTCAAATCGATCGCAACAGTCAGCATGTTTAATTCAGGGCTTGTACGCCGTAATGGTTTACAGGATTCACAGCTGGATACTGTCCAGCAGCGGCTGCAGCAGGCTTCTGACGCGCGGGCTCAGGAAGCTGCCGGAGGGAAGGTTCTTTATTCCGGCGATGCAAATCTGACTGATGAACAGATCGCTAAATTACCTTTTGCCTTATACCGACAAGGCTATGAGTACTACTGGAAAACCCACGCGCACCCGAACTCTACCTTTAAATACACGACAAGTAGCCTGCTGGATTTGATGAACTTTGACGTGACAGACCATATCAACCTCATCAATAAACCGCTGTTAATGATTGCCGGTACAAAGGCAGATACCTTGTATATGACCGAAGCTGCCTTTGCTAAAGCGACCGGTACGAAGAACAAAGAGCTGTTCCTTATCGACGGTGCAACCCATATAGAGACTTACTGGGTTCCCGGATATGTTGATCAGGCAATGCAAAAATTAGACGTATTCTTCGATAAGAATATTTAGTCAGCCTCCGAGGACACCCCGGTCTGTCCGGCTGGGGGATATCGCCTGCCTGCCGTTACTTCCCGCTTCACTTCACTCTTTTCATTTAAGTGATATATCCAGACTAACGAAGTTGTGGCTAAAGATAATTGCGCTACGAAAATAGGTGCTATGAATAAAATTCATAGGCTTAATCAGAAACAAGGAATGATCATTAAAAGCCGGTTGTGACAGGATGGGCCCGGAGAGAGCGATACATTCTCTTAAGATCACTTTCAGGCGGAGGAGCAAATGAGTTCGCAAGAGCCAACATTCAGTGACGTTGTTAAAAGCAGGCATTCAGCAAGAGCCTTTCTTCCATCTCCTATTCCCGATGATGTCCTCGAAGACATTCTGTATGAAGCACAATGCTCGCCATCCAACTGCAACACGCAACCCTGGTCCCTGCACATCGTCATGGGAGATAAGCTTGAAGAGTTAAGCCAGGCATTGACTGCGGATCTCAGGGCCGGAAACGACAGTTCCGATTTCACCTTTGATAAAGAAGCCTATCCTGAGCCATTCAGGGAAAGGGCTTCAGAACAGGGACGCTCCTATTACCAGGCTCTGGGTGTTGCGCGCGGCGATACGCTGAGTCGTTCAGAAGTGGTCGAACGCAATGTCAGATTTTTCGGGGCACCCCATGTGGCATTTTTGTTCATTCCTGTTGTAGGCGATAACGTTCGCGTTGCCTCAGACGCCGGCATGTACGCTCAGACGTTCCTGCTATCGCTCACGGCTCGCGGTTATGCGGGAGTCCCGCAGGCAGTACTGAGTTACTTCGCGCAAACGGTGCGCCGGATCTTACATGTCCCTGAGAATTTCAGGCTGCTTTACGGCATTTCGTTTGGTACGCCAGATAAAACTCATCCTTCCCTGCATTACAGGGAAGGACGAATTCCTGTTCAGGAAAGTGTTACCTGGCATCGATAACTAAGCGTGATTTTTTACCTTCACTGTCAGTGCCATCAGGGCGCTGGCTGCCGTGAACAACGCGATAATCCAGCCCATTGTCCATGGTGTGCCATCGCTAAATAGTGCCAGAAGCAGCGATGAGACGATACCGCTACCGTATTGCAGCGCGCCCATTAAGGCTGATGCTGAGCCTGCAACTTCAGGTACAGCGTCCAGTGCACAGGCCGTAGACGTTGCGGCGATAATGCCATTCATGGAGAAGAACACGAAGACAGTTGCCACAATCACGCTGATACCGCCAACTCCCAAGCCAGTTGTAACTGCCAGCGCTAATGCTGCAATAGCAGCGATGAATACAGCAATCCGGAGCAACGTTTCCAGCGGATAGCGGTGAACCAGGCGTCGGTTAACCATGCTCACTGCCATCAATCCAACAACGTTTACGGCAAATAACCAGCCGTAATGTTGCGGATCAACACCGAACCAGGTGATGTACACAAACGGCGAGCCGGTGATAAATGCATAGGCCGCGACATAATAGAACGTCAGGCATAACGTAAAACGCATATAACTGGTGTTGGTAAGTAATGATTTGTAGTTCCGAAAAGCGCCGGGTACGGAAGCTTGTATACGTTTTTCCGCGGGAAGCGTTTCCGGTAACCAGAATAACGATATCAGCAATAATGTCCCGATAATCGCCAACAGCCAGAAAATGGTGTGCCACGAGGTGACTTTAATCATTTGCCCGCCAACCAGTGGCCCGGCGATCGGCGCTATTGCCATGATTATCATCAGGGTAGACAGCATGTGTGCTGCACGGGTACGACTGAACAGGTCGCGAATCATTGCTCGCGCCAGCATCGGACCGGTACAGGCCCCCAATGCCTGAAAAACGCGCCAGAAGACAATCTGTGTAATATCCGTTGATAACGCACAACCTACCGAGCCTATAACGAATAATCCCATCCCGAAAAACATCGGCCGGCGTCGACCGAAGCGATCGCTAAGAGGCCCCCAAATGAGCTGGGCAAGGCAAAACCCAATCAGAAAACCCGTGATCGTCAGTTCTGCATCGCCCTGTAAATCAGTGGCCATGACAGGCATGGCAGGAAGATAAATGTCGGTTGATAAGGAAGTAACGGCCATTAAGGCACTGAGAATTAGCAAAAAAGAAAAACCGATTTTACTGGTTGTCGCTGGCTGTGTTGGAGCCTGAGGGTTAAGCATGGCAGTCCGCTTTGATATGAATAATCAGACGTATGCTAACGTGTTTATCCTGCCGGATAATGGTATGCAGAGGGATTAGAGCTATGAATAATATTCATTAATTTCTTGAATTTTGAAGGCAGTGAGAGCCTGATAGCACACTGGCCTGTATGAGGGGTTATCACTCATTAAAAGCAAATCAACTCTGTGTCAGAGTTAAGGCCACTCTCCGCTTTTAGCTAATAGCATACCTTACCATGCGCAGATGTCCGCTTTGTGCCAGAAGCGGACGTTAAGGAGTAGAAGGAGAGTCATATTCCCAGGCAGATGGATCGCTGTAAATATTACCATCGTCGTCCATTACCCGAGCGCCGAGGAACCCGGCAATGTCTAACATTTTTCTATATAGCTGCGTGTCTGGCCATTTGGTGTAAATATTGCCATCGTTCCAGTCAAGCCATGCCTCATCATGCGATGAAGCACCCAACCACAAAGCATGATAATCGCCATTTTTAAGGTCTATCGTTAATTCGTTGTCACTATCAATGAGAGAAAGCCACTCCTCAGGAGTTATTTGTGCTTCTTCATTTTCAGCCCAAAAATCAGCCCGTGTTATATATAACTCTACGCCCATGATCTCTCCACTAACCATTCAAACATTGGTTTTGCTTAACAGGTTCACTTACAAATTAACACTGGGGATTGTTTTACGCGAGTTACATGCAAACTCCGGTATATGATGACGTCCGCTTTTCGCTCATAGAAGACCTTCGTCCTGCTCGTCAAGTACCATGAGTAAATTGTGCGAACGTATTGATACATTAAATACCTGAGTGATCCTGAGTAGACCTACAAACATTGTCTGTCGCTTGGGTTGAGCATAAAATACCCATTCAATTTTGAGTGGGTATTTGTATGGAATACGTGGCTTTTGGCGATGAAAGTGGTACGACAGGAAGTGACCGCTGTTACGGCATTGGTTTGCTATGTGTGCGTAAAGATACGTTGCACATCTTCAATGAGCGCGTCCAGAAGTTAAAAGATAAGTACGGGATTGTCGGTGAGTTGAAGTGGTCCAAGATTAAGAATAGTGCAGGGCAGGCAAACATCTGCATTGAGCTGCTTGCTATAGTGCTTAAGAACTCGTGCTGCTTCCACTCGATTGTTGTAGTTAAGAACATCTACAACAACTGGCAGACGGACAGGGAGCTGGCTTTTTACCAGACGTACACAATGCTCGTTAAGAACGTTGCTAAACAGATCAAGAGTGACGTTGAGGTCATCATCGACCAGAAGATCGATAAGTACAAAAAGAATGATGAAGTGACAGGTATTGTTGCTAACAATATGCTGGCGAGGGCAGGGATGAAGAAGCTGGTTAAGTCTGTCACGATGCACGACTCTAAGCATCATCTTGGATTGCAGGTTGTCGACATTCTGACCGGAGCTGTAAACTCTGGGTACTTGAAGTATCTTAATCCTCGGCTGGAACTATCAGTGGCTAAGGAGCTTGCCTTTGAACGTATGGCTGCTCTGCTTGGGTGGGATTCATTCCATTACGATACATTCCCGAATAAGGATTTTAATATCTGGCATTTTCCACAAGAGATGCGAGCTATGCCGGGTTCAAAGAGTATTCGACCTGATTACAGCGTTCCATTAGTTAAGCGGGAAGAGCTGTCCTAACCTTGACTTCAAAAATAGATTGTTATGCATAGGCCGACCAGATTTAAAGGATAGGTGTCAATCGACTCTGTAGTGGCGCACTAAATTTGGCCACCGGAACTAATATGTGAATATCCGCTTTTCGCTCATAGCGGACTTTAATGTCTTAATAGCGTAACCACTGCTTTTACCAGGCTGGACGACGTTACCTGAACTCGTTTCGGGTAACGTCGTCAGCAGGCAAGCCGCGAAGCGGTGCGACAGCAGAAGTTAATAGTTACAACACCCTAAAACATTCTAACCACTTCACCCCGCTTCAACCCCTCCCAATTAATTTTCATTTTCGGGTAATGAGTTAACGGCTGACCCGTCCAGCCGGATTCCGCATCCTTACCGCACCAAACAACCAATGGAGGTGCATATGAAATCTTATCGCCCGGTAGCTCGACTTTTTCTGTATGGCGGCGTGCTGGGCCTTTCATCTCTCACGGCGCTGTCAGCTCAGGCATCTGAAAAGGATGAGCTGGCGTCCGCCCAGCGCATGATCGTTCAGGTGCAGGCGTCGCTGGAGCGTGCCCGGGTGGCCGCCGCTCAGGAGGATACCGCAGAACGTGGCCGCTACTTCTTTGACTACCAGCGCGCCACGGCAGATCTGCGCACCATCAGCGCCGGCATCGATCGTTACATTGAGCCGTCCCGGGCACAGCCTCGCGATCTGTCGGGCGTTTCGGGCAATTACCGTCGGGAGCGTCCCTGATGGCAATGACTCAGGCGCAGGTGATGGCCTTTAAGGCAGCTTCGGGCGATCTGGACCCCGCAGCGATGCACCTCTTATGTCTTGGTCTGCTGTTCTCCACGCTGTTTACCTGGGTCGCCTGGGCCGCCATTGACCTTTACTCGGGCTGGGCCAACCAGCGGGTGAGGGAATCAGCAGTAAAAAGCCTTTTTATACGGGGCATCGTTTTAGTCGTAATCAGTATCTGGATGTTCGGAAGTTAATTTTTTTCAATCACTTAAACAGGAAATATCATGTCAAACATTGCGTCTTTAGTTTCCATTACGCGTTCCGGCGTGCGTAAAAGCTGGGCCCGTGCCACCACGCTGGTGACCCTGAGTGCTCTGTCGGTTGGTAATGCTATGGCGGATCTGCCGGCTGTTGAAGCCCCAACCTCGGGCGGCGGCGGCGGCGGGCTGATGACTACTATCAAAGGTTATTTTCAGGACGGCATCATTCTCATCGGCCTCATCATCGCCGCCGTGTGCTTCCTGAAGGTTGCGGAAGCTGGCATCACCACGTTCAGCGAGGTCCGCGACGGGCGCGCCACGTGGGGTAAATTCGGCGGAATTATGATCGTGGGCGTAGTGTTGCTGGTTCTGGTTATCTGGCTGCTGGGCAAATCCGCCGAAATTGTTACCTGATAAGGAGCGGTGTGAATGGCGACCATCCGAGATATGCCGGATCGTCTCAATTCAGAGCCAGTCGTATTCCGGGGGTTTACCACCCCCGAGTTAGGCCTGGCTGCCTGCATCGGAGTCGTTCTGGGCTTGATCATTTCACTGCCCTTTGCACTTTTTCTCAGTTGGCTGGTTATCCCCACGGGGAGCCTGCTATTTCCGCTGGTGTTCATCAGCTTTGGCGGAAAGTGGCTTGCCCGCAAAAAGCGCGGCAAGCCCGAGAACTATATCTGGCAGATGTTCGCGCTCAGAAAGCGCCACATGGGGATCGGTGATCCGAAACTGATCGTCGATTCCCGGCGCTGGTCTGTGCGCCGGAGTATACCAATCAGGAGTACCAAATGAGTCGTTTTCGCCACGCGGTTAAGGGCCGCGATCAGCATATTTTTACCCTGAGGGCGGCCTGCTTCGTGTTGCTGATACTGCTGATGACCGCTCTGGGTGGCTGGATGCGCGCCCCGGAGAAGCTGACCATTCATATTCCGCCCGATCTGCGCAAGGGCAGCACGCGTCCCGTGTGGGAAGTGCCACCGCCGACCGTTTACAGCTTTACGTATTATATTTTTCAGCAACTTAACGCCTGGCCGAAAAACGGCAAAGTGGACTATCCCGCCCGTATTGAGTCGCTCTCACCGTACCTCACGCCTCAGTGCAAGGCGTTTCTTAAAGAGGATTCAAACCAGCGGGATGCCAAAGGCGAGCTGACTGACCGCGTGCGCGTTGTTTATGAAATCCCCGGTAGGGGTTACACCACTAAAAGCGTCAAGGTTATCGACCGGGACAACTGGGTCGTAAGCCTCGATCTGATTGCGGATGAATACTACCTCACCGAGCCGGTCAAGCGCGCAACGGTACGCTATCCGCTGAGAGTCGTTCGCTGGGACGGCGATTCCGAAACCAATCCCTTCGGGCTGGCACTGGACTGCTACGAGGGTATCCCGCAACGGCTTTCTAAGGCAGAAAATAAGGGAACATTGTGATGATTTGCTCAAAGATGACCTTCAGCTCCCGCGCCTGCCTGGTGGCGCTGTCGCTCACACTGCTGCCCGCCGCGATACTCAGCTCAGCATCTGCCCGCGCCGACGAGCTGATGAAGTGGGAACGCGTTCCCCTGCAGATCCCCCTGAAAACAGGCACCGAGCGCGTTATTTTTGCTGACAAAAACGTACGCGTCGGCTTTCCGCCCGCGCTCAACGGCAAGCTGCGTGTGCAGAGCACCGGCGGCGCGGTTTACCTCAGAGCTGAAAGCGACTTCCCGCCAACCCGCCTGCAGCTGCAGGACATGGAATCGGGCGAGGTAATCCTGCTGGACGTTCGCGCCACCGGTAAAGGCCCGACCGAGCCGGTCAAAATCATCTACAGCGGCGACGTCAGCACGGCCAGCAGCGCCGCTGAAGCCAGCTCCCCGGCGTCCGGCGCGGAGGGAGATAAACCGCAGGCTAAACGTAAAAAAGTCAGCTACAAGGCGCCCATTCCTGTCCTACTGACGCGCTATGCCGCGCAGAACCTTTACGCCCCCGTACGCACGGTTGAAGGGGTGTCGGGTATTCATCCGGTTAATCCGCAGCTGCCGTCGCGAATCACCACGCTTTACCCCTCGGCGCCTGTGACCGTGTCACCCGTGGCCGGCTGGGGTGTGGCCGGTCGTACGGTGGTGGCGCTGCGGGTGCGTAACAACTCCCCGCAAAAGATCGTGCTCGATCCGCGGGAGCTACAGGGCCAGTTCGTCACCGCCACCTTCCAGCATCGCTGGCTGGGAGCCGCCGGCACGCCAGAAGATACCACCACGCTTTACCTGGTCACCGCCGGCCGCGCCGATGAGGCATTCGTGCGTGAGCCCTCTACTGCCCGCAAGGCCGTCCGTTCCGCCCAGAAGGTGAACCGCTATGAAGATTAAGTCAAACGGCCTGGTCAAGGTCCTGGTGCCGGCGGTGCTGATTGCCGGCGTCTTTGTGGTCGTTAAAGGCCACAACAGCAAACCGTCCGAACCGGCGCAGCCCTCAGCGCAGAGCTCGCCAGCGCTTGCGAACCTGACGCCGCAGGAGCTCAAGGCCATCGGGGTTGAGGGCGACACGCCGCAGGACACACTGCGAACCATCGTAGGCTCGCTCAACGCCGTGCGCCAGCAGCAAGCCACACTGAACAAACAGAACGCCGACCTGCTGGAAGAAAACCGCAAGCTGCGCGCTCGCAACCAGAACGTGTCCGGACAGGTTAACGAGGCGGTACAGGGCGTACAGAAAGGGTTTAGCGAGCGCGAAAAGCAGCTGCGTCAGCAACAGAATACGCTGACGTCGAAAATTAACGACCTGACCTCCCAGCTGCAGAGTACCGGCAAAGGGCTGGCCGACAAGACCGCCGGCCAGGATGGCGACATACCGCTGGGCCTCGGGCTGGACGGAATGGGAAGCGGGAACGGCAGCCCGGCTGCGGCGGGTAATGACGGCATGATGTGGGTAACGCCACAGGACGGTAAAAGCGCCGCGTCCGGCCAGGGCAGCAATGGATCCGGTGCCGGCACCAGCGGCACAACGGCCTTCCCGACCTCATTCATGAGCGACAATGCGATTACAAAGCAGAAAGCACACTACGAGCAGCAGGTGAAGGGATCGACCAGTGAAAAGGGTGAGGAAGACGAGGCCGAGCCGGTCTATACCCTGCCGGAAAACTCAACACTTATTGGTAGCCGCGCCATGACTGCCCTGCTGGGCCGCGTGCCAGTTAACGGCACCGTGACCGACCCATATCCCTTCAAGGTGCTTATCGGTAAAGACAACCTGACCGCCAATGGCATCGAGCTCCCGGACGTAGAGGGCGCGATCGTGTCCGGCACGGCCTCGGGCGACTGGACCCTGTCCTGCGTCAGGGGCCAGGTGAGTAGCATTACCTTCGTGTTTACCGACGGTACGGTGCGCACCCTGCCGAAGCCCGACCGCAGTGGGCGCGCGGGCAACGGCAGCGGTCAGAACGCCCGCAACGGCGACAAAGACACCGGCACAAACGGCGGCATCGGCTGGATTTCCGACGAGAACGGCATTCCGTGCATTTCCGGCACGCGTAAATCCAACGCGTCCACGTACCTGCCGACGCTGGGCCTGCTGGGCGCCGCCGGCGCCGCCGGCGATGCGGTGGGCCAGAACCAGCAGACCAGCCAGACCAACGCCTACGGCGGCGTCACCTCCACGCTGACCGGCGACGCCGGACAGGCCGTGCTCGGCAAGGCGCTTTCCGGCAGCTCCGACGAGATCACCGAGTGGGTGAAGCAGCGCTACGGCCAGACCTTTGACGCCATTTACGTTCAGCCGGGGGCGCACCTCGCCGTGCACATCACCCGCGAGCTGGCAATCGACTATGAAGACAAGGGCCGCAGGGTGCGCTACGACTTCACCCTGCCTGGTGAAGACGGCCGCACCGGCGGGCTCGACTGAGGAGAAATAACATGCAGATTTCAGCAACGCTTGGCGTTTTTGTACTGGTCGCGGCCGCCACCCTGACGGGCTGCTCCACGTCAAAGGATGAGATGCTTCCGGCGGGCGACAGCAACATGCTGGAGCTGTGGAAGGGCACGGACGGCGAAAGCGGACCGTCGCGCGGCGTGGAGGGGCGCGCCGCCCTGCGCCGCGCCCTGACCGACGGCGAACAGCAGGCAGCCGCCGGCGACGATCGCAGTTACAGCCGCACGCAGGAGTCGGAGATCAATCAGCAGTTTCCGCGCCTGCCGAATCCAGACATGGTGATGTACGTTTTCCCGCACCTGGCGCAGGGCAACACGCCCGTGCCGGGCTACAGCACCGTTTTCCCTTTCTATGACCAGACGCAATACGCGATGCCAGGCGAACGCACGGAGGCGCTCTAATGTTCGGACTCTTTAAAAAAAGTCAGCACACGCGACAAGATTCACCTGAAAAAAGCATCCCGGAGCCGCTGACGCGTCCGGGAAATATGACGCAGAATGATGAAAAGCGTGTTTACGCGCATAACCCGTCCGTCGTGGACTACCTGCCTTGGGCGGAGTTCCTGGACGAAGAACAGTGCCTGCTGCTTGACGATGGCGTCTCGGTTGGGGCGGTGTACGACATCACCCCGGTTGCCACCGAGGGACGTCCCGACACACGCCTTGAGCAAATCCGTGATGTGATTGAGGACGCCCTGCAGGACAGCTTTGATGACATTGAGGCCAATCCCTGGATCGTGCAGTTTTTCTGCCAGGACGAAAACGACATGGACGCCTATCTGGACAAGCTGCGCGGGTACGTCAAGCCGCACGCGCAGCACACCGAATTTACCGAAGCGTGGCTACAGGAAACCGAAAGTCACCTGCGCGGCATCGCCAGACCGCAGGGGCTTTTTGAAGATAAGCTGATCACCGGGCAGCCTTGGCGCGGCCAGCAACGACGGACCCGCATGGTCGTATACCGCTGGGTGGATAAAAACAGCCGTGACCTGATGCCTCCCGTCAGCATGCTGAACCAGGCATGCGAAAGGCTGTGCGGCGCCCTCTCCAGCGTCAACATCGGCTGCACGCGCCAGAACGGCCTGCAGATCCATGCCTGGCTGCTACGCCTGTTTAACCCGGCACCGGAAGGCATGGACAGGGAAAGCTTTTACCGTGCGGCGGCTTATGAGGATAGCCGCAACACTCCGGACGGCACGATCCCCGTTGAAAACGATTTCTCCGAGACGCTGCTGTTCACGCCGCCACGTTCTGACGTAGAGAACGGCGTGTGGTGGTTTGACGATCTGGCGCATTCAGCGCTGTCGGTTGAGCGGCTGCGTAAGCCGCCGACGCCGGGTACGCTGACCGGGGAGAAAAGCCGGGGCGAGAAAAAGGTCAATGCTCTGATGGACATGTTTCCCGAAGGCACGATGCTATGTATGACCATCATTGCGGAGCCACAGGACACGCTGGAAGAGAAATTTAACCGGCTGGCAAAGAACGCCATCGGGGAAAACACCGAGTCCGGACGTGTGCGCCAGGACGTGGCCGCCGTAAAGGAGTTGCTGGGCAGCCGGCACAAGCTGTACCGCTCCGCCATCACGTTCCTGCTGCGTGCAAAGGATATGACCGACATGAATCGAAAGCGCATCGAGCTTTCCACAGTGCTGCTCAACGAGGGGCTGCAGCCCGTCCGCTCCGAGCACGAAGTTGGCCCGCTGAACTCCTGGCTGCGCGCGCTGCCGATGTGCTTTAACCCCCAGAGTGACAAGAAGCACTGGTACACCCGCCTGACGTGGGTTCAGCACCTTGCCGGACTGCTGCCCGTCACCGGACGTGAAACCGGCACCGGCAACCCGGGTTTCAGTTTTTTTAACCGGGGTGGCGACGTGCTGAACTTCGATCCGCTCAACAAACACGACCGCTCGCAGAACGCGCACATGCTGCTGTTCGGGCCAACCGGGGCGGGTAAATCGGCCACCCTGTGCTCGATGCTCTGCCAGCTAATGGCCGTACAGCGCCCACGTCTGTTTATCGCCGAGGCTGGCAACAGCTTCGGTCTGACGGCGGACTACTTTGAAAGCCTTGGCCTCACGGTGAATAAGGTCAGCGTCAAGCCTGGTAGCGGCGTATCGCTGCCGCCGTTCGCCGACGCGCACAAGCTGTTTGAGGTGGACGCGCCGGCGCCGGCAGTAAATGAAAGCGACCTGCCTGAGATCGACGAGGACAACGAGGACGAAGAGGGAGACGGCAACGAGAAGCGCGACATTCTGGGCGAAATGGAAATCTCAGCCCGCATGATGATCACCGGCGGCGACCCGAAGGAAGACGCTGCGCTCAGACGCGCCGACCGGGCAATGATCCGCGAAGCGCTGCTGATGGCCGCAAGGCAGAGCCTGAATGAAAATCGCCAGATGCTGCCGGGCGATCTGCAGAACGCACTGAACCGCATATCCGTGGATGAGGCCAGTGAAGGAGGCCAGATCCGTAATGAGTCGCGTCGGGCAAAGGCAGCTGAAATGGCTGAGTCGCTGGGCATGTTCACTCAGCCCGGCAGCTTTGAGGCCGAGCTATTCAATCAGGAGGGCGCGCTGTGGCCGGAAGCGGACGTGACGCTTATTGACCTGGGCCACCTTGCACGCGAGGGTTACGAGGCGCAGATGGCGCTGACTATGGTATCCCTGACCAATACTGTTAACAATATTGCCGAACGCGACCAGTATCGTGAGCGCGACATCGTGTTTACCGTGGATGAGGCGCACATTGTGACCGTTAACCCGCTTCTCGCGCCGTATATGACCAAGGTGGTCAAGATGTGGCGTAAGCTCGGCGCGTGGCTCTGGCTTGCCACCCAGAACCTGGAGGATTACCCGGCGGCTGCAGGTAAAATGCTGAACATGGCCGAATGGTGGATCTGCCTGACCATGCCGAAGAAAGAAGTTGAGGACATCGCCCGCTTCCGCACGCTTTCCGAGGAGGAAAAGACCGTGCTGCTGTCTGCCAGCAAACTTTCCGGGTGTTATACCGAGGGCGTGGTGCTGTCGAAAAAAATGCAGGCACTGTTCCGGGCCGTGCCGCCCAGCCTGTTTCTGGCGCTGGGCATGACGGAGAAGGAAGAGAAAGCGGAGCGCAAGGCACTGATGCGTAAACATAACTGTTCAGAGCTCGATGCTGCTATTCTCGTAGCAAGAAAACTGGATCGTCTGCGTGGACTGATGACGGCTGAGTCGGCTGGGATGCCGGAATACAACGATAAAAGAGAGAAGCTGACCGCATGATTAAGCTTAAATACGCGAGCCCTGTAACACACACACCTGCGGCCGATGAGACGCCCACGCCGACTCTTTTCGGCCTGTATCCGCAGGGTGAGCCTGTCGCCACGCAGAGCACCCAGGAGCGACTTGAGGCGATGAAAGGCGCGCTGAAGGAGCGCCTGCAGCCGCCGGTCGCCATTACCTGTAACCCGCATCGGATCGGGAAAAACAGCTGTGTTGCCATTCATCTGGAAGATGGCCGGGGAAAGCGTGCTGACATTCTTCTGACTCAGGAAGGTCGTGCCAGCCTGCCACTGGACAATGAATTTGACTCGCCTCGCTGGTACGTCAACGTGCCCGATGCGGCGGATATGGTTTATATGACGCTCTGGGTTAGCAGTATTTTTCAGGAGTAATGCCCGTCTCAGACGTATCAATTAGCCGGCCGATCTGGCCGGTTTTTTAGCATCAAATCAAATCTTTTAATCCACGTTAATTAACATCCGCTTTCAATTAATACTTGGTCTCATCTTGCTTCCAAATACTGGAATACATTAATTTCACTAACCAGCAATGATCCAATCATATTATTTCAATAAATCACAAAGAGGGTTACTTAGTGAAAAACACAACTGCTATTGCTCAGGAACTGGAGAATTTTTTAAACAATCGTGAAAATGATAGTGCCAGCTCGCGAGCCGAACTGGCTGAGTTTTGCGTTGAAACCATTTATAAATTTGTTAAATTTAATCGCTCTGAAGGCGAGGGTCTTGATGGCCGGGACGGACCTGAACGTCAGGGGCTCGGAGAGGTGCTGGACGCAGCAAAAAATCATAAGTTCGACATTGGCATGGCTCAAATTAATAAGAAAATTTAACATTAAATCTGCACTGTCCAGCTTTTATCTGTTTGTCCAAATGCCTCCTGAAAGCGCAGGAGGCAATTTTCCATCCTGGTTAAACCTGTCACTACAAATGTTCTGTCGCATACTTTTTTGTTCAAACGCCGAATTCTGGCGTGACCTGAAAATTTTCAAAATCCGAAATAGAGTTTACTGCTGAATCCCTGAGCACGCGCTGTCACGCTGGCATCCTGATACCCGTGACGGAGATTTGCAATGCGCATCAGGACACTCCTGTTTTTTTCCCTGCTGATACCGATCCAGGTAATGGCAGGCACCGTCGTTTTTACCGACGCTCAGCACCCTCCCCTGAATCTTACCGCCGATACTGAAGTTGTCTGGCTGGATGGGCCAGATCGTCTGCAGCAGGCTATTTTCGGTGATCTATCGTCAGATCCTCAGCAGGCCGCCCTGCAGGCTCAGCAGGTCATTCAGTCACCCGACTGGCCCCGGAAGCAGGCGCAAATTGCCGGCGCCTATCGTCAGGTGGTCCACGCCTGGGAAATTGGCCTGCACAAGTACCCAGCCGTAGTATTTGATGATCGGGACGTAGTATATGGCACGGCTGACGTGGCGCAGGCCAGCCTGCACCGTACGCAGGGGGCAGGCTGATGCCAGGGTCATACAAAAAGCACCTCGCCGCCGCCGGTACGGCCTCGGTTCTGGCCGTGGCCGCCGCACCCGCCACGTTTGCCGCCATCAATACCGCCGCGATTATCGCCAGCGCGGTGACGCAGGACTGTATCAGCTGGCGCGTGAGTGGCGTCTGTTACTGGCTGATGTGTACGCCCTTTGGCTGCTCGGTTAAAACCTCGGTTAAGGTGACGCATTATATTCCTGAGGTGGTGGTATCAACTTACACAGGACCGGGCAGCAATCCCTGGCATGAAACGGCTTTTATGAGCGGAGCTGCGGGAGCCGTTGACGGCGGACTCACCAGCGGCGCTGCCGCCGGCGGAGGCAATGCCGCCGACATCAAGGACGCAGGGCGTCGTCAGTCAAACATCAAATTTAAATACGCAGACGCCATCGGGCATCCGGCGACCTCTCTGATTGGCGGCAGCATCGCCGGCTACTCCTGCGACACCGCTGCCCGGGCATTTAACCCCTACTTCCTCAGCACCCTCGATTCGCTTATGTGGCGAACGGGCCTGCCGGAATCGCTTTATCCGGAGGCGCTTATTCCCGGACAGCGCGAGCTGGGCAGCCAGGCCGCCGCCAACATGTGGGGCAACCTCTATCCACGATCGGGCTTCGTCAGCCAGACGGACGATGACAAGGCTTCCGCCGTCGTCGCCCAGCGCGTGGCCGACATCATCACCCGATCCGGGCAGATCCACGTTTATCAGCAGCTGAAGGGCACCCGTAAGCCGGGCTACTGGCCGCCGGGCGAGGTGAAAGAAAACACCGGCACGGCCAATCATAAATGGCAGCGTCTGTCGCCCACGCTCTCGGCTACCTGTGCCGTATTCCCCGACGGCGCCTATCCCACGGCGCAGGACGGCAACGAAGCCTATGCCCTGTGGCAGCCCTACAGCTGCTGCAAACGTCGCGGCCAGACCTTTCTGTATGCAACCAATTTTTAAGAGGCAACCATGAACACAACCACACTGAGGCCAGCGTTTCTTGCGGTCCTGGTCAGCATATCGATCGGCATGGCACAGGCTGATGACGATAACCGGTCCGGCGCATTTGGCATTTCACTGCCGTCGGTCAACGACAGTGCGTTCGGCTACGGCAAAAACGTCAGCGGCGCGGTATCTGACAAGCTCTATTACACCCTCGGCGGAGGCTCCGTAATTTCCCAGCCAGCCACGCGCAGCAGCATGCGCAAACTGGGAATGGATTTAGGCTGGAGCAGTGACCTGATGTGCGGCAATTTCGATCTTAAAACTACAGTGGGTAACCAGCTGAACGGCGTGACCAGCGGCTATAAAAACCTGATGAGCGACGTTATTCAGGGGGCCACCGGCGCGGTCGCCAGCCTGCCGGCCATGGTGATACAGCGCGCCAATCCGGGCCTGTACGACATGCTGACCAACGGTGTGCTACAGGGAAGCGTAGCATTTGATAAGGCCCAACTTAACTGTCAAAACATGTCTAAACGCATGATGAACTTTGCTGGCAACAACAAGTGGAACCAGAGCGCAGTCATGGATGAGTATAAATCGCTTGTCAACAGTGGCGATGCCGACGCGGTACGCGTTAACAACGCCTCTGAAAAGCTGCAGGGCAAGTCCGGACAGAACTGGATAGGTGGACAGAAGCGCGGCGGGCAAAATCAGCCTGCCATTCGTCCTACGCACGATCTGGCCGCCGCCGGCTACAACATGATGAACAGCCAGCCCGTGCTAAGCAACACGCCAATCAGCAACAGCAGCTGCAACGGCGGTGCGTGCGCAAAATATGGCAGCGCAGAAGAGGCGGCTAAAGCCGTGGTGCAGGTGGTTGGTGACAGCTCGCTGCGCACGTGCGCCGATGCATCACAGTGTACCAGTGGCGATGACGAACAGCAGCCGGGAGCCACTCAGGCCGGCACCGGCTTTGCCCCCATTCTTGAGGAAACGACAAAAGAGAACACGGACCAGTTGGTTAAACTGGTTAACGGCAGCGAGCCGCCCAACGCCACCAATTTGGCGAAGCTTAAAACTGGCAGCCTGCCAATCACAGCCGGCGTTATCAGGGCGCTGCAGCGTGATCCTGACAATGCCGCACTCACAGCCCGGCTTGCGGGCGAGCTGGCAATGGCTGATACGGTAGAAACG
This sequence comes from Pantoea sp. RG18, assembly GCF_025910075.1. Classification (NCBI taxonomy): domain Bacteria; kingdom Pseudomonadati; phylum Pseudomonadota; class Gammaproteobacteria; order Enterobacterales; family Erwiniaceae; genus Pantoea; species Pantoea sp. RG18. Next base: position 8,901 of record NZ_JAPCIL010000016.1, on the reverse strand, counting down.
GCGTTGATTATGCGCCGTATGATCGTCACCGGCATGTCAGAGCCGAACGCTGCCTCCCAGACAGCCGCCATTGAAGAAGGCGACCGCCGGGTAACTGCCATCGACAGGGAAATTACCGCGCTGCGTAACGAAATGGAGCTCAAACGCGAGCTGTCCCGTAACTCCGTGCTGACCATTATCGAGCGCGAAAATGGCCGTGTAAATAGCAACCCGCAGACCCAAAGCGATGACAACACTGACAGCCGCATGAACCGGCTGGCGGTCCCTGAGACTGAAAGCAAATGAGCGAGGCCCGCACCATGAAACCTGTAAGGGAGGCGCGCCGCGCCTCGTTTTTCCGTCGTCATCCTTTTCTGCAGCGCACGCTGATTATTGCCGGCACGCTGCTAATTTTGTTGCTCGCCGCGCTCGTTATTGCGGATAACGCAATCAAAAATCCTGACCAGACGGCCGCCTTCAGCAAATGGATGGAGCAGGCAAAATACGGCTGGCTGATGTGGCGGCTGGCGGTATACGGTGGCCTGACGTGGGGGTTTGTGAAGATCCTGCGCGCGCCCGGCTTCAGGTCGCAGTACAGGCAGCCGCTAATGCGGATTGCCGCCGTCAGCGTGGTTTTTGCCGTTGTGTGTGAACTGGTGCTGCTCAGCGGCACGGGAGCATCATAATGCTGACTAACAGCTACCTGGAGTATTTCCTGACCCTGCTCGGCTGGGTCGTTAATAACGGTTTGTGGAATATCCTGCTCAGTACCGGCCTTTTTGCCGCCCCGGTGGCCTTTCGCCTTATCGGCATCTGGCTGAAGGTCCGGGAGGAAGGTGAAGATGAGGGAAACAAGGGGGCGCTGTCCATTCCCCGGATGGAGCACGCCATTTACACCTCCTTTCTGGTCATAATTGCCTGCTGTATGCCGCTGATGAACGTGGACATGAGCACCATCAAATATGACGCCACGCGCGCACAGACGTGCGGGACCTGGACACCGAAGGCACCGGATGACACGGGCTATTCGCCCGTGATTTCCAGCCTTAATGACCAGACCGCCGCCGCACCTGTGTGGTGGTATCTGATGCACAAGCTGGCAAAGGGCATCACCCAGGCGTCCGTCGCCACCATCCCCTGCCGTCCTGATATGCGCCAGATCCGCTTTGAGGTGCAACACACGCGCATCAATAACAAGGGACTCGCCGAGGAGTTGCAGGACTTCACCAACGACTGCTATTCCCTGGCGCTGTACATGTGGAAGCGCGAGGACCAGGGGCAGACGAAGGATAAAGCCACCCTGCGCGACATTGAGTGGATTGGCAGTAAGACGTTCCTAGGCAGCTATTACGGCAGCCTGCAGTCAAAAACACCACGCGCCGCGTTTCCATGGAACGAAAGCCGGGACAGCGGGCGGCCGGACACCGGCCGGGGCGGCTATCCGACCTGCAGCGAATGGTGGAGCAAGGCCGAAACCGGCCTGCAGGCTCGCGTCGTGGACCAGGCTGACCCTAGCTTATGGACCCGTCTTTCAGCAGCCATGACCATGATCGGAGGCAATGCGACCGACTACCGGGAGGCCGTAGTACGCCGTCTGGTAAGCCCTGAGAGCCTGACGGTTTCACAGGGCGGCCATGTTTATGCCGGCTACGGCGGCAATGCGGATTTCACCCTAGATAACTCAGTATCACGCGTCGCGGCGATCGGAGGAACGGCCCTTGGAAGCCTCGCGGCGTTTCCGGCATTTGACGCCATGCGACAGGCCTTACCAATGGTCCAGGCTGTGATGCTAATGGCCGTAGTGGTCATTCTGCCGCTTATCCTGGCGTTCTCTGCGTATGAGATTAAGACGGTTATCACACTGACGTTTGTTGTATTCGCCCTGCACTTCCTGACGTTTTGGTGGGAGCTGGCGCGCTGGCTGGACAGCTGGCTGCTGACGGCGCTCTACAGCTCGGACACACACAGCAGTTTCAACATGGCCGGCTTTCAGAACAGCTCGGATGATCTGATCATGAACTTCGTGATGGCATCGATGTTTCTGGTGCTGCCGGCGTTCTGGATGGGTGCGCTTTCATGGGCAGGTATCAGAGTGGGTGGAGCACTTGATGGTGCGCTTAAAAACGGAAGTTCTGATGTGCAAAAAGCAGGCGGTAGTGCTGTTGATACCGCTAAAAGAGCCGTGAAATTATAACGTCGGTGTAGATGGGGTGAGTTTAGATATAGAAAATTATTGTACGGTAAGCCTGTTTTTTAGACAGGTTTACCTATAGCAATCGGGTGCACTCCCGCGCCAGACCGAAACGGCTAGAGTGCCGCACTCGTCAATAATCGCCTTTCGTGCGCATTTCGTATGTTTCGCTTGTTTCGTTTGTTGCGTTTTTCGTTTATTTCGACTAATCTATTTATTAACAGCTGCTGTAACACTAAAACTAAAATCGCACACTAAGACCATAAACTGAAATCACATACTAAAGCCATAAACTGAAATCACAAACATACGCATATACACATAAAATTATACATTCAAATCAACTAGATAACTGGAATACTAAAATGACAAACTCAATTCTTGATAGCCTTAGCCTTCCGGCTAAAGGGGAGATTGAGGCAGCTGTACGTGGACAAAGGGAGCTTGCCGCCTACCTCTCCACAAAAATGGAAACACAAAAAATTGCAATTCAGGACGCAGATAACATAACCCACCAGATCGAACTGCCAACGTCTTCACTGACGCTGCTTATGTCGATTTTAGGTGAACTGGCCCTCGGTAACGCGGTTCAAGTTGTTCCTGTACATGCAGAATTAACGACGCAGGAAGCAGCCAATATTCTGAATGTTTCACGCCCTCACATGGTGAAACTGCTGGAAGACGGGAAGCTGCCTTTTCATAAAACAGGTCGCCACCGCCGCGTGCTTTTCGCCGATTTGATGAAGTACAAAGATCAGCGAGATAGCGAAAGCAATAAAGCAATGCAGGAGTTGGCAGATCTAAGCCAGGAGCTTGGACTTTACTAATGAACCACACACCTTATCCCGTAGTTTTAGATGCTTGCGTACTTTACCCGTCATTTCTACGGGATTTACTGATCCGCTTAGGGCTGACTGGACTGTATCAGCCGAAATGGTCAGCCACTATTGAAGATGAATGGCAGCGGAATCTTTTGGCAAATAGGACTGATTTAACCCCGGAACAGATTCAACACACCGCCGCACTGATGAATAAAGCTGTTCCCGATGCGATGATTACAGGTTTTGAACCGCTAATTGATAGTGTCGATTTACCTGACGTTGACGATCGCCACGTCGTCGCAGCTTCTGTTCGTAGCAATTCTGAAATCATAGTGACGTTCAATCTTAAAGATTTTCCGGCACCGGCACTTAATGCTTTCGGTATAGAAGCATTGCATCCTGATGATTTTGTGATGGATTTGTTCGATTTAAATCGCGCGCTCGTACTCTCGGCAGTAACTACGCAGCGTAGCAATCTGAGGAGGCCGCCAATGTCAGTTGATGAATACTTAGAAGCGTTACTACGGCAAGGCATGGCGCAAACCGTAAAAGAGTTAAGCATGTATCGCTTGCTGATCTAGTCCGCTTAGTGGCCGATAAGGCCTCTGGCTACGGTTACGGCCTATGAAGTAAGTAGTGAACGACCTTCGGCAATAGCCCTAAAAATGTACAAAAAACAGGCTTACCGTACAATAATTTTCTATATCCAAACTGCCCCCAAGATTAGATGCATGAGACTTCTAATCTTCATCGTCATCATTATCTACACGATAAGAAGGTCCGGGGCCATGCTCCGGGCCAGTATAGATTCCAGTGCCCTCGCTACCATTACGCCACTCCGTGCCGTAGGAGGGGTTATGCTCACTGTTGTAACCGTCTTCATTACTGATAGTTATGTTGCAAAGCATATAAATGAACATAGCTGCCACAACAATTAAGCTACCTATTACTACCCCACAAAGCAGAGCTGTAATCAGCAAACAGAAAATTGCTATCGGAACGGGTAATCGTCCCAAAATGTTTGGTAGCCCATTTTTCTGGGCCCAGCTTATGCAGGCATCATTCGATACCCTCATTGTTTTTGTTAATTTCTTATACAGACCCGCTGCCTGAGCTCCGCGCTCATATGCTGTGTGCTTCATCATCCACCCCTTTCCCTTCGGGATCACTGTTACTGAGATGGCGCTGCGTAATCCTAATCACTTGGCGCTCTGAGATGCCGCATATTGAAGCTGTCTCCCTGATACTCATCCCGTTTTGCAGACGCAGCTTAATGACATTCTGATGCATCTGCAGATTCGGCTGACGACCTTTGAATTTTCCGCTCTCTACCGCCTTAACTATCCCTTCGCTCTGCCGGCGACGTCTGTCCTGATAGTCTTTGCGTGCAATGGCTGCAAGCATATCCAGCATCATTGCATTTATAGCCCGCAGCATGGCAGCTGTGAATTCGTCTCCACGATGGTTCTCGAGCGCGACATAACTTGTAGGCAGGTCCAGGCTGATGATCGACAGGCTTTTGCTACTTATAAGCTCTTTAAGTGTTTTCCAGCCATCATCATCAAGGCGAGATAAGCGATCAACCTGTTCAATCAGTATCGCATCACCCGGAGCCGCGTTCTCAAGCAATCGCATCAGCTCAGGTCGCCTCAGTGACGCACCAGATACATTCTCTACGTACCAGCTGGCAATCCGATGTCCACGTTCTGAAACAAACTGCTGAAGACGATCTTTAGCGCGTTCAGCGTCCTGCTCTCGCGTGGAAGCACGCAGATAAGCAAAAATGTACATTTTTTACCCATAAATGACTTTTAGGTTATGACTAAGGATAGCATGACTTTTATATCATGACTTAAAGGTAAAAACGCATGATTTTAGGGGGTGACATTTGGGTATACTCAAATGTCATGAAAAAAAATTTCACATAAGCATCAATGATGATTGCCAATGAGTAGGATAAGTCTTAGTTTATGAGGGAAGGTGTATCTGACATAAATGAACATGGTTTAACCCAAAAGGAAAACTACATGGAAGCAATCACTACAGCAATCCTAGCACGCGGAATTTATGACTTGTTACAGGCTGGTTTATCATTCTCAAAAAGCACTATAAAAGAAAAGTTAAAAAGCTTTATTCTGGATGATGAGGCAGTTGAATCTCTTTCAGACAAGATTAAATCAATACCGTTGAACGATGAAATGAGTCCTAAAGCTATTGAAAGAAGATTTGATGAATCCCCGGAAATTAAAGCATTATTAAACGCAATTCCCGCTCAATCTGTAGTTAATATAAATCAACAGCATTCGGGCTCAGGCGACAACGTTGGCGGCAGCAAGATAGTTAACAACAAATAGTTAATAGGTAACCCCATGTCAGATACAACCTTAATTCATTCAGGGCCAGGCGATAACGTAGCTGGTTCTAAAATCCTTAACATTGGCACCTATATTGAAACAATCACTTCTACGACTCCTGATTCTTTGAAAACACCTGTCAGAGCAATATTGGATGCAATAAATAATAGAAATTTTGATGCAGCAAGAGAAAAAATAAGTCTTATTGAAAGTATGGGCGGGCTAGAAAACGCCGTAACAGAACTTCTAACTATCCTAAAAATAAAATGTGAACACACATCTAATCCAAGCTTTGAGATAGATCTTAGAGAGATAACTGCAACATTACGAAATTCAGAAAATAAGATCGTAAAAGATTTAGCACTATCATTAATTTTATCTGTGGAGTCCACAACCAAGGAGATTGAAAAAGCAAAGAAAAGATTTGAACAAAGTAAAGACGTTGGGCCATATAGTAAAGCAGTTGCTTTAGCTTTCTTCTCTACTAAAGAAGAACTAATTCAATTATATCGTGATGATATGGACAACCTATCTGAAGTAGAACTTAACGGTATAATTGAAGGGTTAACACGTCTAAAATGTTTTGTTGAGGCTCAGCAAGTTGCAGATTATCTAAAATTAAATTTTGATAATTATAATTCCCAATACGCAGCAGTATTCACAAAAGCGTTAGTGTTCAACGAGAGCATACAAAAAAGAGATTATTGGATTTTAACGCAGCTAGAAAAAGATGAAGTTGATAACTTACTTAATGAAGCTCTGCAAATCTACAAAGACAGTGAATGCAGTGACTCTAGATTATTCAGTATTTTTTTTCCTTCATTAATTTTCACTAAGTTTTCAAACGATGAACTTATAGAAGTTTGCGCATCAAATATAGATAAAGCCGAAATCTTCGCCAAAGATTATGCAGATGAAATCCGAATGTCGCTTAAAGCAGGTGATGTATCAGATAACCACCCAACTAAAATTTTAGAAAAAATTATCTGCAGCGATAAAGATAAAGAAGAAAAAATTAGTGAAATAATAAAAACTAATGAGGTGGATAACCTCACATTCTGGATTGCAGAAGAAATAATCCCTGATGATGACTTTAGGGCTTGGATAGATAATGGCGTTACTATAACCGGTGCATTCAGTGATTTTGAAAATAAATTAAATGCATTAAGAGTGCTTTTGTTATCAAGCAATGATGCTGAGTTAGATACGTGCATAGAGTCACTACTCAAAACACCAAAGCCTGAGCATGAGCATATCAACTCAGAATTTATTCAAGCGCTAAGTGAACTGCTTTATAAGCGCGAAAGAGAAAACGAAGCTTGCGATCTCCTCTTGTATTTCCTAAAAGAAATAAAAGACATATGGTGTTCTCCACTAATTTGTTACACCCTTTTTAAACTACACAGTATCGCCCGTCATAAGGATGTGATATCACTAATCGACAAGGTGAATGATAAAGAAAAACCTATTGAAATTTATAATATGATAGTTTGGACTCACCTATATTATGGATCAGCCAAAGAAGCTTTAACTGAAGCAAAAAAAATCAAAGAAAACAATAGCCTAAACGGAATCGATCTTAAATTTAAAACTCTTTACAAGCTAGGTATGTTTGCACAAATTGATGAAATAATTAGTAATTTAGATGGCTCTTTATTTGCAAAACCAAAAAGCGTGACACTTGAAATAATAAAAATATTAGTTGAAAGAAAGAATTTTAAATTAGTTGAAAGCATCATTATTGATTGGTTCAAAGAGTCATTGGAAAATAACTACTATTATATCTCTGAAGCGTGCTTACAGATTATAATGAGCAAACATGTTCAAAATTTTAAACCATCATATAATATCAATGGCTTAGAGCGTGCAATCCAATACTTTGATGGTGATAAGAGTATTATCAAAATAATATCCAGTGATGATAATTTATCTAATCGGCATACTCTTACCCCAAGTTCCATTCTAGCGAAAGCTTTTAAGGATAAAGAGGTAGGAGATGAAGTCATATCAGGGATAAAGCATTTAAAAATAGAGAATTTTTTACCACCATTTGTTGCAATTAAGAATTTAGCAACAGAAATCCGAGATGAGTCAAATGACGGTTCAGACGTCTTTCAGATTTTAACATTATCTGAAAATCCGGAAACTATGGTTGAGCAATTTAGTAGGTACTTACCTCAAAATAAGATTGATGACACATTATTTACGAACAAAGCCATTCCTCTAGCTATTAGGATGAATTTAATTAATAAGAATGATCCAGTTAAGTCGGCTATGATGCTTCTACAAAATCAAGATACTAAATTCGAAGCATTAATAAATGGAGGGAAAAATATTGAGACTGATGCGTGCACTGACATAATAACTATTATGTACTTATGCTTAACATCGACGTCTCAATATTTTGTTAAAAATGGAATTAAATTGCACTTAACTCAGGATGATATTGATGCGCTCAAGAACTGGGTTAACTATGTTGAAAACGTTAAATCCTTATCTGTCTCTAAAGATGAAAATGGTAAAATCCTGTGTGTACCATCTGAACTCGTTAAAAAATTCAATGCCAATGTTATAGCTAACTTAAAAAATATTTTCCCTTTACTTCATGTGTTAACTATTATCCCTGACAACTATGATAAGACTTTTAATGATAATATTAAAACCTGGGGTCATCGCTGTGTTAAATCAATATACGCAATAAAAAATAGCGATATACCTATTTTTTCCATAGATACGCAATTATGTTGGTTTATGGTACATCTTTTTAAGATAACTCCAATTAACCCGTATAAACTAATCGGTGATGCGGCATCAACACTTTCAATATCTCAAAGAGAAAATTTAATTATACTGCATGCAGTTAATGGCTTGCCTTTCCCGATCCAGAGCACTGACTTTTTAAATCTTGCATGTTCACCTATCGATCCTGAGGGCGATGTTCTTTGTAAGCTTCTTAGTAATTATGTGGGTTCTTTCAATGATGAACTCAGAGCAAGCGATTTTTTAGCCCAAGTTTTTGACTGTTATCTTAGAAAATCAGTAATTACCAATTCATTACCGGGTGAGTGCTATAATAACAGCCACTTAACGGCTTTTAATAATCCATATGGACCTAAGGTTGATAGAGTCTTTAACATATGTTGTAGAGCAGTAATGAAGCATAAATATGCTTCATCAGAGATTTCTGCTGAGGAAAAACTGGCTAAATTTTTTGTTAGTTTAGTTCCGTCTATGTTTTCAAAGCCTAATACAAAAAGATTCATAACTACATTATTTTTCCTATACATGCAGGGACATTTCCTCGATATGGGTGAGACAAATAAGAAAGCTATGGAAATAATTACCTCCTGATATTTACCAAAATACCATTACTTAATTTTCACTTGTGGGTATTAGCTATGTTGATGGCTTTTCCCACATAATCATTCACTGTTCATTCGCTCCTCAATCTAAAAATAACTTACACCTGCAGATAGCAAAAATCGCCATTGATTTCTTTTCTAACAAGTTTTGCTTTCAAATTCAGCACAACATTTACTATAACCTTTAAAATTTT